>NZ_JACNMO010000052.1 GCF_020622345.1 Roseobacter weihaiensis
CGAACAGGCGATTGACGACTTCGTCGACCACTACAATCACCGCCGCTATCACGAAAGCCTCGGCAATCTGACACCCGCCGATGTCTACTTCGGTCGCAGCGAAGGCATTCTAAAGGAAAGGAGAAAACTCGCCTTAGGTCATTCCGTTATCAAAACAGCCTGCCCATCATGGGTTTTGTCCGTCACCTTGCCCGCGAGGTACGTCGCGACGCTGATCCGCACCCGATAAGGGTACCGACGGAGGGAGTAGCGATATCAAAAAAATGCCTTGGATGCGTCTAGGCGGACTCTATCTCATCGCGCTGGCCGCCATGACGCTCTTCTATATCGTCCCGACTCAGCTTCCCTTTACGGGTTGATTCCTGCATACATCACCAAGACCGTTGCCGAAGAACAGGCAACTTCCGTCTTTGCTGGAGCCAACATTTGCCTTGGCCTCGGAACAGCTTTGGGAAATCTGTTTAGCGGATACATCCCGGAACTGAGCGGGTCATTGCAACAGGTGTATATTTGTATCGCGTTCGTCGCTGCTGCCGCTGCACTACTTGTAACCACGTTGCCGAGAGAGGGTCACGACAATTCTGCGATCTGATCTATTACCTCAAGAAGTAGCGGACTTTAGCGCAGCCGCAGCGGAAATCAGCTTCGTCCCACACCTTACCAGTCCGTGCGCAGTGCAGCGAACGGCACTCCTTCCCAGTACAGTAGTTCGTAGATCATACGGCGAAGGTGTCAGGATAACCCAATCTGACGGATGCGGCAGATTGCATGAACGTCGGCTCCGACGATGCGAGCCGACTCCATTGGGTCGCGCAATTTGAGGCTAGGCTTGCTCGCGGTTAGGTCCGAAGTACAAAATTCATCTGAGCGCATGGCACCGCCATGGAGGGGCAGTAGGTCGTCAGTGCCAACTTATAGACCCGGTCCAGTTCGGATCCTGATCAAAATGAAAGCGCTCATCAGAATAATGGAGCAACCGATCCCAACTGCGAGCGAAATTTTCTCGCCGAAGACGGTGTATCCGATCAGAGCCGCGTAGAAGAGCGAGACATAGAAGAACGGTGCGATGAAGTTGGCGTCAGACATTTTCGCGGCGCGGATGATGCAGGCCTGGCCGAGGATCGCCATCAATCCAATCAGCAAGAGGGCGTTCGATTGCGACGGTGTCGGCCACACAAAGCCGGGAGCCATGAAAGCTCCGGATATGAAGATGCCGGTCAGGTTACTGTAAAACAAGATCGTCACCGCGCCATCATTCGTCCGAGCAAGCCACTTAACCTATGTGCGTTGAGGTCAGATGCAGGGTTCGGCGAATGAGCAAAGGTTAGTAGACCGAGCCGAACGACGTTCGTAGAGGTCCGAATTTTTCACCAGTATCCGTCGTTTGCGCCGGTGACACAAACGTATGAGTTTTGGCAAACTTTCAACTTTTACTGGTATTTTCATGTCACTTTGATAGATACAAAAACATTGGATACAGGTCTGGTTCAGTCTTTTGGTTTTTACACTGTCTTCAGAACAATTTGCCGCCTTTGAGGCGATGGAGCAGGACAATTGGTACCGTGCGGCTGCCCGGGACTTGTTCGAGACCTATGAGGCTTACTATACGGCTTTCGGTGCTTCGGCTGAGACCCTGATGCCGATGGTGCAGACCATTGCTGCCTGGGCACAGCGACAACACATCCGCAGTCAGGTCGATGTGACCCGATTGTGCCATGTGGCTACCTCTTTGGGGCACAAGTTCTGGCAGGATCCACGGTTCCGGGGGTATGTGACGGCCTCGATGTCGGTTGATGTTCCGCCAGGCCGTCGCGCTACTGCCCTGATGGGCGAGACCAAGGCCTGGCTACGCGGGTTGTGGGCTGGTGACAGCTTGCTGGCCTTTTCCGAGCGATTGGTGGAGCTTGTCGGCGCGGGTCGTAGACCCGAGGTCAACGCCCTCCAGCATCTTCTCCCTGGCCACTGGCAGATGTTCTCGACCCCGGACAATGAGCGCCTGCTTGGTTGGCTGTCTCAGACGGTTCCGGACAACTTGCGTGATGAAGGGCCACGACAGCTTGTCTACACAGCCTGTGCCCTTGCGCATGGAACACAGTGGCTCAGCGATCCGCAATACCAACGCCTGGCGGAGGCTGTCCGCTCCGAGGCAGCTCCTGCGCGTCTCGCGGCGCAGATCAGAGGCATCTATGCTGAGGCTCTGGCCTGATGGGACACCCGCAGGATCCACGTGCTTTCGAGGCCGCGACCGATGCTGCGGCGGCACAAGGCTCTGATCCGATCGACAATATCTGTGAGCTGTGCATCGGCAACTGGATCAAGATCCGCTACGAATACGAAGACGGCACCGGTGTTGCGGGCGCCAATTACGTGGTGCAGACCGTCACTGCAGATGGCTCGCCCACCGGTGACATCATCGCCGAGGGCAAGACCGACGACAACGGGGACGCCCATGTGCCGCTGCCCGATGAACACACGCAGGTCGAGTTCTATTTCCACGATGATCCCGAAGGAGAGCCTTACGAGGACCCGGAGGCGCTGCAACCCGTTCAAGAACGTGAGCCAGGTTTCTGGTCGCGCCTGTGGGGCAATATTACCGAAGGCGCGGATTGGGTCTGGGATGTTCTAAAGGGCGACTTTGAGGAAAATCCTTCGACCAGTGAAATCATTGGTCGCATGATCCTGACGATGATCCCCGGTATCGACCAGCTCGCGGATGCGCAGGACATTATTCACATCCTCTACAAGCTGATCTGGAAGAAGGAATACGATGAAAAGTGGAACTGGATTCTACTGGTCATCACTCTGATCGGCTTGGTTCCTACGCTTGGCTCCTTGGCCAAGGGCCTCTTGAAACTGGTGTTCAAGAAGTTTGGCGACATAGGCGCGTTGCGCGCGCTCTATGGTGTGTTCAACTTTTTTGGGAAGGGTAATGCTCACCGCTGGCTGCGAGACTTCGCCAACAATCTGACGGGATCGCATCTGAACGCAGCCTTGTCGCAGCTCGCCACGATGATGGCGCGCGTTATCCAATACATGACCGAGTCCAAAGGCTGGCTCAGCGGCAGGTGGAACCGGTTGGTCGACGAGGCCCTGCTAAACGTCGCGGCCTTCCGCGCTATCGCCCCGCAAAGGCTGCGCGAAGCGGCGACCGACCTGCAACAAAAGTTGCTCTCCACCATCGCAGCTGGCATGACCCGCATCCAGCGGAAGGCGACCAAAAACGCTGAGCCGCATGTCGTCAAACAGGAAGTGGTGGAGCCACCAGAGCGTTTGCCTGATGGCCCCCCGCGAAGATGGACATCGAAACAGGTGGCTGGTCGAAAAGTCTATCAGCGCGACGACTTAATCGATCCAAATTATGTTGATCCTGATACCGGCCTCACGAACCGGCAACTAATGGAAAACGGCGATGCTCCCTTCGGTCCCGATGGCGAAAAGATAAACCTTCACCATATGACGCAAGATGAGCCTAGCGTGATGGCTGAGGTTGCTGGAGAATTCCATTCTGAAAATGATCGAGCGTTGCATATGTACACTAATCAGTATGATAAGACTTGGCTTGGACCAGATGGAGTTCGCCGACCTTACGCCAGTGCGCCGCCAAGTATGAATCGAGGCCCTTTCAATACCTGGAAACGACAATACTGGAGAGAACGTGCAAATGACTTTTGAGAGTAAAAACATTGGGTATTGATCTTTATCAACAGGCGGTTTTGAAGCTGGAGGAAGCCGACGCGCTTGGGCCTCTTCGGTTCCCAGCGACTGAAGAAGACATCAATTCCCTTGAGGGTCTTCTGAACGTCACGCTCCCCGCTTCATACAGGTTGATGCTACAGGAGTTCGGAATACTGATGTTCCCTGGGCAAACGATTTATGGAATCGGAAAATCCGGTGTTCAAACCAAAGGTGGGTCTGGCGTTTTCTTTCAAACCAGCGTTGCAAGAGAGCGGGGTCAAATCTCGCAAACGATGGTACGCATCATGAGTTCGGGATATGGACCTGAATTTTGTATTGAATGCGGACAGATTGCGGCAGATGGAGAGGCCCCGGTTTATCTAGTTCCTGCTGATGGTGACATGAAAAATGCTACCAAAGAAGCCGACTCGTTTGGAGAGTTTCTTCTAAATGAAGTCACCGCAGTTTTGACAGACTAAGGCCTACCGCAACAGACCCTAGACGCGGATGGGAATTCGGTGTTGTACCATCCAGACACGTGGGGGTTGTAAAAATGGTTCAAAAAGACCCCGTTTGTGATGAGATCATCAAAATGCTCGCCGAGCGTGGGCCGATGGGCTGGTATGCAATGGAAAGACGGCTTCGGATTCCAAGGCATGAGTTTCACGAAGGTTATACCTTGATGACTTACTTGAACAATTTGGAAGAAGCAGGCTTCATCGCGAAGACTGAGGACGGCAAGTACAAGGTAGCTTAATGTAACGCGTTGAGCTGATTACTTACCGCGACCAAGGCCATCGTCTGCGAGGTCTCGGATATTCTAGCCGCCCCCGGCAAGCTCCGAGAAGCCGCCGCCTACCTGCAAAAGCAGATCATCGATACCCTGCGTGTCGGCATGAGTCGGGTGCAGCGCAAGAGCACGAAGAACGCCGATCCGCATGTGGTGAAGCAGGAGAAAGTTGCGCCGCCGAGGCGGTTATCTGGAGGTGCTACGATTGAAACGCGAAAAGCGCCGGATCGCTCGGACCTTTCTGATGAACGCATTCGCGAACTCGGCGTCAATCATGAGCAAGGCAATGTAACTGATTTGCGTGAGGGCGTTGGTGGCGCTCGTTATGAACAGACGACTGGCAATCCGCTCGGATCTTCTGCTACTGAAGGCGTTGATTTCTACGATGGCGACACCCCGATAAGCCTGAAAGGGCCGCTCGCTCGCAAAGATACCGGCGAAATTCTACCCATCAATGACAGTATGGTGGATGGCTTAGCAGATTCTGTCGTCAAAGGTGCAAAGACCAATACAGTTGCACGCGACATCGTTGTTGATACGCTTGGTCTGTCTGATGCTCAGCGCAGTCGACTAACTGAGCGTATCACCGAGGGACTTGAGGACTTTGACGCAATGCCAACGAATATCGTGATATTGGAGTAGCAATGGCGCACGAGATGATCAGCATTGATGGGCAGGCCAGAGCGTTCCATCATCTTGAGATTGAATTGTGCTTCAGGGCCATGATCTCTGTGATGGAGAATTCATCAAACCTTAGGGATGTTAGAGCTGCCAAGACTTGGATCGAAGGATTGCAGAACATAGCAGTGGGACTAGTGAACGTAGATCTTGCGCCACATTATCAGGGACCAGAAGATCGGAAACATCTACTAGATGTGTTACATTCCGCTCGACGCATTTTACCATCCGAAGGCTCTCTATCGACTACAGAATTAAATTCAAGGATTGGTGCCGAGATACATACTTCGACAGGACAGCTTGACATTGAAACCATAGATCGAGCGTTTGGCAAAATGGCAAATTTCATTGCAGATGCTTGATCCAATCCGTTTTCGCTAACCTAACCTTTCCAAGGTTGGGCCTCTCCCACGGAAGGCAATGTCGACTGTCTGTTAGCGTACTATTTGGCCCCGAGCCGTAAGCAACCTCATTCTTATTTCCCTGTGATCCGCGCCCAAAAACCTTTTGGCCTTTTATCTTCCAACAGGGCGGTCGCTTGTTGCCGCCATTGCGCGTCGGCATGAGCCGCATCCAGCGCAAGAGCACGAAGAACGCCGATCCGCATGTGGTGAAGCAGGAGAAAGTTGCGCCGCCAGAAAGTAATCCGCGCACCCGCCTACCTCGATCAAATGGTCGGTGGGAGGGAGAGCCCGGAAACGGAACGTGGTATCCCGATAATCCTGATGCCAAAAGCGTTCTTGGCGATGAGGGGGTGCCTTTCAAAAACGGGCGACCTGATTTCAGTCAGTGGTCCAAGGGTGAGCTAGAGTTCGAACCAAATGTGCTTGATGGGAGCGATACGGACTTTACAAGAGTGTATGAACAGGTGCGCCAGGCTGGTAATTTACCATCAAATAATGCTGCGAAAGAATATCTTAAACAGGTTGGGCTGACACCACATCATCATAGTGATACTGTCATCCAACTTATCCCAACCAAGCTACATAAAAACATTCCACACATCGGTTCTGCATCTGACATGAGGATGAACTTCTAACATGGCCTTACAACCAGATACCCGCCTCATGACGCGACCACTCAAGAACGATGAAGCGCCTTTGACACTCGATTTTGTTGAAGGCCAGATAGGTACCAAGTTACCGCGTGCATTGCTCGATGTTCTTCCTGAAAATGGCAGCGCTATCGGCTTTGCTGAAAGGGTGGACATAAAGCCCGTTGTGCCGAATCCAATTGTTTCGGCAAGTGGTCGGCAAACAGTCTTTACAATATTTGGCCTAAACACGGGGCCAGACGGTATCATTGATAATTTCAATCGCTTGAATGGGCGTATTTTTGGACGCGCCGTTCCAATTGCAGATGATGGCCTGGACAACGCATTCGTCTGGGTTCCTGACTCTGGTGAAGTGCTGTTCTGGCACCATGAGTGCGCTGAGGGAGAAGGTAGTCCTACCGCTCTGACTGGGGTCTCCGCCTCCGTAAGTGAGTTCTTTTCGGCCCTTTCGCCTGCAATTGAGCCATCACCTTCAGAGCTTTCCAAAGGTGTTAAGAGTGTTAGGCTTGATATTTTTTGAAAATGAGTTCCTACCACGGCTATCGCCTGCCAGGTCTGTGATAAACAGACGCCTACCCAAACAAGCGCGCCCACAGTCTTTTACGCGAGGCATCTGCCGCCTTCTCACGCTGACGCCGATGACTTCAGTGGTTTGCGCGTTCCTTCTGGAAATGAAGGCGGTGCGAATGAATTTTGGTTGCCGGGAGGATATACCTCTGGCGGCATGCCGGAAGCGGTAATGGACTTCAATGGTGTGGATTTCACACCCATAATTATGGATTAGGAACATGAAACTTGGAAATAAAATCAAGGCGAAGCCCAGAAAGACTGTGATCGAAGAAAACAGAATTCTCGGTCCTACCTGGAGTATCGAAAGGGACGAAGATCAGTATATCTATGAGTATCTGTCGGGCGAACTAACCGGTGGAATCAAACGCCACCCTTTTACGAAAGAAGATTTTGAAGCTGTTAAGAAGGGTGACATGACAGACTACGACCTCCTTCTAAAATACAGCCTCAGCTGATGGTCATTAAGGTTTTGGTATAAGGTGCCAAAAGAGTAGTGGCTGGGGTTCTGGAAGGCCTGTCTAGTGAATTGCAGCAAGAACTAAGTTTGTATGTCCCAAGTGAAGTTCTTGTGTGGGGCGACAGCGAGTGGCGCTTATATGAGGATAAAGACGCTGCGGCCCTGTTGAGTGATCACGGGTTCCTGAATGTTGGGATAGGGGCTGTGGGGGCCTCAAAAGACAAGGCGATCAGCCTTCAAAAGCTCTCTGAAACGGACCTAGGTTGGCGCATGTGCTGGTCAGCAAGTACGCTGATCATCTTCCTTTGTATAGCCAAAGCCAAATCTATGCCCGTGAGGGGATCGATCTGGACCGCTCGACCATGGCGGATTGGGCCCCTCGGGCAGATAGTTCTGTCTCCTGCAAGGCGAAGTCGACAACCTTGCGCTTCTGCGCGGCCAGTTGATGGCACCGGAACTCTTCAAGGAATTCTGTGACGAGTATATACGGGAGATCAATCGGCTCCGCATGGAGGCGTCGGGCGATCTGATAGCCAAGCGCGCAGAACTGAAGAAAGTAGAAGCCCAGATTGAGAAAATGATCCAAGCCGTCATGGATGGGTTCTACGCGCCTTCGATGAAAGAAAAGATGCAGGTCCTCGAAGAACGTAAGGCAGAGCTCGTTCGCAGCCTTCAGAACTCGGAAGAACCGCCCACTTTGCTGCACCCGACTATGGCAGATGAATACCGCAAACGGATCGATGGGCTGCTCGACGCGTTGGCCGACGATGACACCAGACGGGAGGCAAGCGATGATATCCGCGCCCTTGTTGGCAAAATCATCGTATCGCCCGGCGAAAACGCGAAGGAGCTTGCGCGCCATCTCCTGAATATGCGCGACAACGACCACGTCGAGCTGCATGATTTGCGCGGTTTCGTCTCTGACGAACTGCACTGTGCGCTTCTGGAAGCTGAGGCCATCTCCATGGGGACGCGGTGCGTCAATCACCTGTTCTCCCTCAGCTTGAATCCACCTGAATACGCGGATGTGCCTGTCGAAATCTTCGAAAAGGCAATAGAGCGCATCGAAGCGGGGCTTGGCTTAAAAGACCAGCCCCGTGCGATTGTCTTCCACGAGAAGGCGGGCCGACGCCATGCGCATGCTGTATGGTCGCGGATCGACTCCGAAGACATGAAGGCGATCAACATCTCTTTCTATAAGAGGCGTCTGACCGGCATCTCAAAGCAACTTTTTCTCGAAAACGGATGGCCGTTGCCGGAAGGCCTCCAGGACTTTCGCAAGCGCGATCCGCTGAAATTCTCTCTGCACGAATGTCGTGTGTGGAAATATATGGACCCCGCCTTATTGCAACGGTTTTGGTTGGTCTGGTTCAGGATCACGATTGCTGACGTATATCCGGCTTCTGTGAGCGGCCCGATATATCGTCACCGCGAGCCCCGATGGATTTCCGCTT
>NZ_JACNMO010000053.1 GCF_020622345.1 Roseobacter weihaiensis
TCTCGGACTGATAGGGACATGAATGGCACTCGTGCTCATTTGCTATTAGTTCGCGGCACGGTCACGACCGCCAGAGATAAGATGCAGTCTGTCCGGGTAGATCGGCAAACCGGCTACGGACGGATCAATGCGACGCCAGAATTGTGGCTCCGTGACGAGCACGGTAAGGAGCACCGGTTTCAAGGCGACATCTTCGAGGCCGCGCAGCCGGCGCATGATGTAGCTGTGATATCGCGGCCAAGTTCTAACAGGCCCGTGGCCTTCGCCAATTTCACCACCGGTGTGGTTCACGACAGCGACGAGTTAACCATAAGCACGTCCATAGTTTCGACACTAATCAGCACCTTTGGCCTCAGCGTTTTGCTTGCACTTCCTGGCGCGTTCGTATGGGCGACCCTCCTCAACGCCATTGGTCTTGGGGATCATGCCTTCTCAACAACCGGTTTCGAGGTTTACGCACTGATCCTGATCGCCTGTGTCTATGCTGGAATAGCGGTTTGGTCTAAGAGCTACCGGGCACGCGCTGCGGCACTGAGAGACGGAATCGACCGCTTCCTCTCCAGAGAGGCAGCCCCTGCCAAAAGGACCTGAGCGCCGATCCAAGAAACCGGCCTGCAAAATCAGGCAAGTATGTGCACATCTGAGACGAACATGACCATCTGGTACACGGCCGACTTACACTTCGGTCACGACAGCATCATCAAGCATTGCAACCGTCCGTTCGAATCCGCCTCGCACATGGACGCGATGCTGCTTGCAAATCTGGCAGCTAGGGTCGGACCAGAGGACACGCTTTGGGTAGTCGGCGATTTCGCATTCGGACCCCGGGCGAAGGACGCGAAATGGCTCACCAACATTTTCACTCGCCTACCGGGAAAGGAACGACACCTAGTCATCGGCAATCACGATGGTGAAGCCACCCAGCGGCTTCCCTGGACTAGCGTCTCGCACATGGCCGAAGTGGCCGATGCAAGCGGTCCCAACGCAGTCCTTTGCCATTACCCGATGATCACCTGGAACCGAGCCAGACGCGGCGCGCTCCACCTCTTCGGGCATGTCCACAACCAGTGGATGGGCTCAAGGAACGCGATCAACGTCGGCACCGATGTCTGGGGCTACGTACCGATTACAATCCGGGACATCGCGCAGCGCGCGAAGACACTGCACGAGAACAAGCACTGGCGGGATGTCGAGCGCAACGTGGACATCTGAGGGGCTGAGATATGGCTGAAAACGTTGCAAACGAACTGCTTCTGGAAAACATGAAATCGATCCGCGACGAGCTTGCCGAAATGCGTGAAGAGATACGCAAAACGCATGACGAAATGCTTGTTATAAAGGTGCATCTGCTTGGCCTGACTGCCACCAGCCTTACGCGCGAAATTCCCACCAAACACAAACAAAGCTGACAGTGTCGAGCGAGTCCGGTGCCGAATCAGGTTCATCACAGGCCGTGTCGGCTGACAGACTGGCAGTATCCCCTTCGTTCGTTCAGAAAAATGAACCGAGTATAGGACACCTTGTTGGGATTGGTCTTCCAGCCAACTAGCTTTACTTCAGGGCGGACTTCGAGCGTCGTTACAAGCCAACGGAAAGCAACATTGCCCGCCGCGCGATACCGAGATTAGCCAGATATACCATGTTAATTTGCATACCTGCGACTATACCTTATGCCCCACCAGGGTTGGCCTTATCGGTCTAATCCCAAATAAAGATTAAACATATCAGATGCTTAAAGGGCAATCTCGAAGCGAGGGCGGTTGAAAAAATTCGGCCCCACGGCTACTAAGGACATTACTAGCAACCTTTAGGTCGGCGGTTTGATTATGGATGAGACGAGCGTCAGCAAGCGGGAGTTGATAAAAGCTCAACTAAGAAGTCGCGGCACGTCACTGAGCCAAATCGGACGAGATCTAGGCCTGAAGCCCTCCACCGTTTCGTCTGTACTCGCCGGAGCACGCTCGCTCAATGTCGAGCATGCAATCGCCTCTGCGCTAAACACCAAACCTGAAACCCTGTGGCCCGAGAGGTACACGCAATGAGCGCCAAATAAGAAAACCGCCGAAATATCGACGGCTCTCTTGGTTGTTCTTGTCAGGTTGGTCACCTCGACAAATCATGCCTCGATAGCAGTCGTCATGTCAAGGACCGGCATCTTCGCCGGACCAACACGTGCGCCTTGTGGGTCGCGCGACATCGACGAGGATAACATGAAATCAGACATCAGAAGGCTAGCCGAACACCTGCTCGACGAGTCAATGAATCACACCGAGATTGGGCGCTTGTTCAACAAGCACCGAGATACAGTGCGGAGAATGCGCCGCCGCGCCAAAGCACACGAACTTACCTTGGAGCGCATATCAAATAGGACAGATGCGCAATTGCGCGATGTTCTTTTCTCATCCGGTCCTCGCCGGACGAGATGCTTGCAGCCCGATTGGGACGCGACCGTTCAGCACCTTCTGCATACTGGTGATCATATTTTGGACTACTACGAGGATTACTACTTGAAGCTGCCTATTCCCGGTGACGGAAAACGGCATATGAGTTATTCGCATTTTACAAAAAAGCTTTCTAAGCTTTTGAAACGGCATGCGCCGGAATACCGTCATGACTACCGTCCGGGCGAAGTGATGCAGATCGACTTCGCGGGCTTCCAGCCTAGCTATACCAGTGTAGGTGGCACACAGATAAGGTGCACGTTACTACTACTCCACTTTCCTTTCAGTCAATATTGCGCTGGTTGGATCATACCAAGTCAGCGTCGCTCTGACTCTATCTATGGCCTTATCCGCATCTTTCAAAAGCTGGACGGCACGGCAAAACGCATCATCCTCGACAATTTCAAAGCCGCAATTGATGTCGCTCGGGGGCCACGGCGAGAAGCAAAGATAAATCCTGAGTTCCAAGCGTTCTTAGATCACTATTCCATCTCCCCTGACCCGGCTCGTGGCGGTGAGGCAAGAGACAAAGGTGCCGTAGAAGGTATTGTAAAACTATCGCAACGATATCTTCAGCGTATTTTGCGTGATCGGCAACCGCGGTCCATTGGTGAATTGAACGAAATGCTACAGATGGCGCTGGACCGCCTCAACCAAAAGGTGATGCGACGTTGGAAGACATCCCGTGCTGTTCGGTTTGAAGCTCGTGAAGCGCGTTGCCTTCGGGCCTTGCCAGAAACAGCCTATGATTATGGTGTGTGGAAAGTAGGCATCAAAGTGCAACGTCACTACCGTGTGCACATTGACGGCCGGGACTATAGCGTACCCGTTGGTCTTATTGGCGAACCTGTAAGCATCAAGCTAACCGCTGCCACGGTTGAAATATACCACGACTCATCTCTTGTGGCCGTTCATGCCCGCCGGATCACTACACCAGATGACGATGGACCCATTATCGACCCTTCCCATATGCCAAAGAACCATCGCGCAATGTGGCGTCAGAACCCGGCCAACTTGGTTGAGCAGGGGGCCAGATATAGTCCGAACCTTGGACGATTTATTGCTTTGCATCTGGACAAAAATGGCAACCCAAGGGCGACATACAATATGCTAAAACGGCTGCTTGAGACGGCGTCAGTCCATGGCAAGAACACCATTGATGCAGCCTGTGGTGAGGCTATCCAGCGAAATCAGATCGACCCCGACACGTTGCGACAAGTTCTCGCCCGTGGTCCGTTAAAACCGAAGCGGCATCAGCCATCGCCGCCCAGCAGACCCACCGAGAACATTCGCGGCGCAGATTACTATGCGGAGGGTGATAACGATGCAGTATGAACACCTCGTCGCGCTTGCGCGCGAACTATCACTTTCTGGCTTCGCCGATACGTTGGACCGCCAAGCCGGGGATGCGCTCTTCACCGAGATGGCCTTCGCTGAGAGGGTCGCATCACTACTCATTGCGGAGAAAGAGCGTCGCGCATCAAACAGACTCACTCGCATGCTGAATGAAGCAAAGCTGCCGGTTCGGGCAGCGCCCGAAGAGCTGATCAATACAGAGAAACGTGGTCTTAAGCCCGCAGTTATGAGCGAATTGCTCAAATGCAGTTGGATTCCACATGCATGGAACATCCTGATCAGCGGTGAGACCGGCACTGGAAAGAGTTGGATTGCTGCCTGCATTGCCACAGCCGCCATTCGCGCAGGACATAAGTCCCGCTACTTTAAGGTCTCCGACCTGCTCTATAGTCTCACGATGACGCTTGAAGACGGCGTTTACCTGCGAGAACGTGAAAAGCTGGCAAAGTATAAGCTCTTGATCCTCGATGATTTTGGGAAAGTAGCGATGAACGAAGCCGAGAAATCAATTCTGTTCGATATCATTGAGGATCGTGCGGGAACTCTCTCGACAATCATCGTCGGACAGCGACCCTACAACGACTGGCACTCGTTTATTGATAACCCTGTGATCGCCGATGCTGTGCTTGACCGTTTGTCGCGTGATCGGCACCACATCAAGCTACGTGGAGAGTCGCTACGTCGTCGCGACGCCAAGTTCGAGGACCTTTAGTCATGCTCTTCGGCGCTGGACTTCCCCAACGCAGCGCGCACCTCAACCTCAGCGAATGAGGCAGTAATTCTATCAAGAGCGTATAGGTTGGGGTCCGGCACGGAGTCGTTGGAGACCTAGTCCAAACCTTTGCCGCATCTCACACTAACTTACCAGATGCGGATTTAGCGGCGGTTGGGTTTTGTAAGTCGAAGGTAAGCTTTCGGGCAGGAGCGGCTGAAAGAACTATTCAATGAGTCACACGCGTACGGCGCAAATCGCTAATCAAAAAACCTCACTTCACCCGCGAGCTGGCAATCACCTACAGCAGAAACATCAACGCTAAATGATACTGGCCCCATGAATCCAACTTCAATCGTTTCCCATTCTCCGTACTGACCACCTGGTGGTGCGTAATATCCTTCAGATCGCGTCCGCACCGAGACAGTTGCGTTACAACCGGTACCCGTAATACTGCGCAGGCGTACATCAATATGCTGTAAATAGTTGCCTGCTTGATAAACGGCATTCGGAACCCAGGCCGTTGTTACTCTGCCATTTCTTTCTGTTCCGGTCCCCAAGGTCTCAGCGCTGTCCGTCAGAGTGCTCTGTAACTCGGAAATTAGTCGATTTTCACGCATATCAAGCTCCAAAGTATCATAAGAAAAGGACTGTTGTAGAATACGTTGCTCCAAATACCACGCGTCTCTAAAATCATCTGCCATCATCATCAGCATGATTGGCACTTCGACAAAGACGAAGTTATTCGTTGCCATATGTTCTTCGAAGCGCCGCTGTCTTTCCTCCTCGCGTGCAGCTGACCTTTCCGCCAATATGTCGCCAAAGCTCGGCAAATCAGATTGTCGCACCAGTGGAACTATCTCGATGGGCGCAGGTATCGCTCTGGCCTCTTCATCGAATAATTCTGGCGTTGTTGTGGGTCGATAGATGTAGTCATCAAGTTCTGACCGGTCGGTGCCACCACCTACTGCTGGAGACCCTTCATCTAAAGGATCAATTTTCGGCTCTCCAAGCTCTATCGGGATATCAGGATTACCTGAACCACTTTCCTCTTGAGCAGAAAGCGCACTGCTTACAATCAATAAAACCAGCGTTCCGAATGGAAGTCGGCGAAGAAGAAGATTGGTTAACATCATATCCGCTCAAGAAGCTCTATGATCTCAACAATTTCATACCATAGATCGGCTTTAGTCTCGTCAGCTAGCTGGCTACTCCTTACCTTGTCGAGGAGCCTTTCAAGGCTGTCTCGATGTACGGAAAGGGAGAATAGGAAATTTCGTAATGAGGCATCGCATTCGCCTACGGTTATCGAAGCGGTGCTACCACTCTCGTCAATGCGACAGACTTCAAGATTCCGAGAGTAGGTTGCGTAATCGTGCATCAGGTATACGATAGCGTTTTCTACTTCAGCAAGGAGTTCAACTGATTGTTCATAGTTGCCGTAGCGTTCTTCGAAACGCAGCTGCGCTTCTCTCGTTCGCCGCTCCTCTTCAGCAACACGTGGAATGTCGCAATAGGCTTCGACGAAGCCTTGCTTGCGCACCATCCCCCAATCGCCACCGGGTAGGAAAGCATCGGCTGCATCCTGACAAGTTTCTGAGTGGCCTGTATTAGGCATAAGCAGCATTGTGACGATTGTAATAGTGGAGCGAATTTTGACGGCCTTCACAAGTAGGCTAACGAAAAACACACACAAGCATTTCGCGCCCTTGGTTGGGGGTGACAGTGCGAGTTTTCGAATGTGAGGAGCTCTTTCGTTTTCCTTTAGCATCAGGCGTAGGCCTTCCAAGTAGATCGACCATGGTTTGTTGTGAGCATACTAGCGTCAGGCCACAATCCGTGCATAGCCCATGTGTTTGATGTCCACTACCGATAATGGGCACTAACAACACTCTCCATCAGCTGTAAGAGCGGGGAAACCGGACGGATACATTAGTCATGCCGTAGACGCTTGGTCGAAGCTCAACGCCGGTCGTCAACCCTCTCCTGACACGATGGGCAAAGCTGTCGGAAGATGAGGCGCTGCCGCTTGAGTGATTATCCTTAGACCGGCCTTTAAACCCGAGAGGTCGATGGCAGCTGTAGGCACTGCCTGTTGCCAGAACCTGAAACTGGGCAAACGACATTTTTTTTGTCACTGTCGTTTCTCTAGCGGTATTGTCGTAGACCCTTTTGCAAGAAACGGTTGGCGAAACCCGGTTTGGTTTGAGTGTATGGCTGCAGCGTTGAGACCGCATTGGCAATTGAAGTACCATGCTATGGTGCCGAGGCCCAATTCAACGGGTGCCGACTAGTTATGAAACTAGGTGCTGAATGTTACTGCGATCAGATGCCGAAAGTAGTGAGTGTATGCAAGCAAGTGCTCGTACTTTTTCTGGACCACGCTTTATTCCGCAATTCACCTTTCACTATGTGGTTATTTGTTTTTGGCGCAACCCCCAGCCAATTCACCAATTGAGGCCTGGGTGGTTTTGTGCATCACGGTCGGGCTTCTTTGCTACCTCTATGATCTATATATACGCCAGATATGGTTGCCATATCGTCGTGAAATGCAGCAGAGAGGCGGCTTGCCGCCGGCGAGGTGGCGACGGCACCCTTATAATTTTGGAAAACAAATGCTGGGAGCAATTCCGTTTTTTGGCGGACTATTGGCCCTGACTGCTGCCGTCGCTCTTCATCTGTTTGAGCCAGTCGATGACCGTTTCTTGGAACTCTTTATGTCGACTTGGTGCGTCCTCGGCGCTCCTGCAACACTCTTTGGTTTGTACCATACATTTTTTATCTGGAAAGGAATCTGAAGTGTCTGGAAATCGAAAAGCGCCATTTGGTCATTACCAAGAAAGACAGGTCAGAAATTGAATACGGAGAATTCATCGGCTTCATCTTACTCTCATTCCTCTCTTGTATCCCCTATGTTGCACTGCTGTATTTGGCAGGCTTGCGGTTTAGCCTTTTGACATTTCGTTTTTTTGGGGGGGATCACCGCTTCCTGTGGTGAAGATGACTCTTATCGCAACAGTAAAACAACCCCATGCATTTTTTGATCTCTTCACTAGCTATTTCGGTCATCGACCAACATCACAAACTCAAGCTGGAACCGATGATGACGACTGGCCTAAAGCCTGAACAAAGTTCGTAGCCGCGTGCACTACGGGTTTTGGGGTTCTTCTTTCCGGCCTCTTTTTCATGATCATTTCAAACTAAAGGATTGCGATGTGACCTGCCCCACGATGCTCCCTCATTCATAACGAGAGTTTGCGGGTTTGTTTTTCATATCCTTGGTCGTTGGTTCGGGCAAGCGCGTCGGGCGCGGGGCCTTCAGATTGCTCAAGCGCCGGCGCGCCTCAGCTGGTGTTTGGTTGCCGAGCGATGAATGGGGTCTGACGTTTTTGTAGTCGTATCGCCAGAGCGCCAGCTTGCGGCAGGCGTCATCCAAGCTGTCGAACATCTCCTCGTTGAGCAGTTCATCACGCAGGCTGCCGTTGAATGCTCCGATGAAGGCATTTTGCTGGAACTTTCCCAAACCCGCTCGATCTCTGGCCGCAACGCCTTGTCCCGCTTTGCCCGATCCGACAGCAAGTCAGGGTTCGCTGGTTTGGCCAGGTGATCGTAGAACGTGGATGGGGCAATCGGCAGGTGTTTGCAGATCGGCTCAACCCCGATGGCGTCGCGGTGCTCCTCGATAAAGGCAATCATGTCCTGGACCGGCGGTCGAGCTCCGTCTCGCTGCGCGGCAGTCGCCGCTTGCGGCGATGAGAGCGGGGGCAAAATATGCCGATGCCTTTCGAAGGATCTCATTGGCCTGCTTCATCCAAGGCCTTCGTTTGGGCCTTCAAATGATCCCCCGGATCATTTGATCGCTACGCGACCGCCCCGCACTCTCGGCC
>NZ_JACNMO010000054.1 GCF_020622345.1 Roseobacter weihaiensis
GGTCTGCGATACGTCTAAACCAATGTAGTTTTTCATGGTCGTCTCTCCTTCAGCTCAAGGTTTCTGAGATCGACATTAGCCGTTCTCAATGCCCTTGAAGCCGAGCGCTCAGCAGATACGCCATGTCTGCTTTTGCTCAGCGCGAACCTTCGGGCGGACCGCGCCATCACCAATGCTCGAAAAGCTTCTCCGAATGTCGGGCTTCGGGACATCGGCGGGTTTCTTTCGCGCTCGCGGCGAAGCAGCCACTGCGCCTGATCCGAATGTCTCCTTCGGGCTGGCACTAGTCATCTGACCAGAATTGTCGGATGTCCGCAGCGAGCCCATCTTGCAGATTTTCTGGAATGCAGCGAAGGTCGGCTTCTGGGTCGCATACCAAAAATTTGACATAACTGGCGAAGGTTTTGCCGGTCCAGAAGGTGAAGGGTTTCTAACCCTCGCTGCTTTCAACGGTATTGATGGCCTTAAAAACGAAGCTATGCCCCCTGACGTTGTAATTCAGACGCCAAGAGACTATGTATAGATCACGAGAGTTGTGGTTTTCTGCGGTCTAGGCGCATCGCTCTGCCGGAGCGGACTACAATCTTCCACCATTAAAATTCAGCTGTCACGTCCTCTGAAAGGGATTTGATGTTTGGGAAGTTTGCCGATGTTATCGCGCACGACCACATCATTTGTGACGTTTGCTCATCCGTTTTTGGTGGCCGGATACACAGATGAATTGCCTCCGGGCAGCTATGAACTCTTTGCAGAAGATGAAGTTATGCAAAGCCTCAGCTTTATGGCCTACCGGAGGACCGCAACGCATCTGTTGATCAGGTGGCCCACTGGTGGGGCCGAATTGCGCCGTATCGATCATCGCGACTTGGAAATGGCCCTGGCACAAGATCAAAGCTGCGAAAAAAGACACAAAAACAGTGAGGCGGCGCTTTCTCCGTCAAAGGATCAAAAATGACTTTTCCAGAATGGACGAAACCCGGCATCTACGGTGCTTTTGGTGGTGCGATTGCGGTCTCTATCCTCGGCTTTACCTGGGGTGGCTGGACAACCAGCGGCAATGCGCAAGAGATGGCACAGAGCCTTGCAAGCGAAGAAGTGGCACTGGCGATGGTGCCGGTCTGTCTGAACATGTCCGCGGTTGACCCAGAACGCGCGGAAAAACTGGCGATCCTTCAGGAAGCCTCCGGCTTTAGCCGCCGCAAGGCTCTGATGGATACCGGCTGGGCGACGCAACCGGGCTCCGAAACGCCAAGTCGCAGCCTCGCAGATGCCTGTCTCGCGGGGCTTGAGCTGGATGGATCATAACTCAGACATGATGCAGCAGCTGCCCCAAACAATCTGCGGGACACGTATATCGCCAGAAATTCAAATGATTATGGCGCTGTTTTTCGGCTCGATCTGCGCTCTGTTCCTGTTTGCAATGCCTGCATTTGCCCAATCTATGCCTGAAAATGCCAGCGCAAAGAGCTATGGTGGGGGGTGGGAGTGCAACATCGGGTATAGGCTTAATGACAATGCCTGCGCAGCGGTTACTGTGCCGGAAAATGCGTATAAAACCAACCGCACATATGGCCCCGGATGGGAATGTGTTCATGGCTTTCGCAAGAGCGATGAAACAACCTGTGTTGCAGTGATTGTCCCCGATGGTGGATTTCTGGATCCCTCAGGCGAACGTTGGCATTGCCTACGCGGATTTCTCAAAATCGACGATATATGTCAAGAGATTGTGCTGCCCTCAAACGCCTATCTGGCGGATAGGTCTCATGGGTCCGCATGGGCCTGCGAGCGTGGCTTTCGGGCGGATGGAGACGAATGTACCGCCATTACCGTCCCGCTCAACGCTTACCTGAATACATCAAGGTACGGCCAGCCCTGGATATGTGAACGGGGCTTTTTTGAACAGAATGGTCTGTGCAAGGCCGTTGTGATCCCTGCGAATGCCTACTTCGATGACGCGACCTACGGCAACGGATGGAAGTGCGAGCGAGGATATGCAGCCTCTGATACGAGCTGCGACGTAATAGACATCCCCGCGAATGCCCATCTTAACAGGTCCGGAAACCGTTGGGAATGCAACAAGAACTTCCGAAAATCAAAAGACTTGTGCGTGCTCGACAACTGAACGCGCACCGCGCCGGACCACGACCGGTTCAGCTTCAAATTGCGGCACCGATGGCAGTGATGCCTTTTGTGCCGGTCATCCCAAAGGACCCTAAACATGGAACCCAACCTAAAGACAGTGGATACCATCCAGCGGAATGTCAGCGGCGCGCAAGCGTCCCCATCAGCTCAAAACGAAAGCATTCAATCCAATACCGTAGCGCAGCCGGTCATCCCCCCCAGTGCCATTGTTTATTGCGAGGGCAATTTCGCAAAAATTGATGGCAAAACTGCAAACGGCCTCGTGCGTCATTCAGAAGCCTATCGGATCCTATCCGTCATCGACAGTGTCCACGGTGGGCAGGACAGCGGGCTGGTTCTTGACGATGCGATGAACCACATACCGGTCTTCAAGGACCTGAATGCCGCTCTCGTCCATGAGGCGTTGGTCCCCGATACGCTCATCTACGGGATGGCACCCTCGACGGGGAGACTCTCACCGGCTGACCGGAGCGTCGTTCTGGACGCCATAACACTTGGTATGAACATCGTCAGTGGTTTACATGAATATTTGAGCGATGACCCTGAAATCGCTGTCGCCGCTTCCCAACGGGATGTCACCATTCGCGACATTCGCAAGCCTAAGCCGAGTAAGGACATGCGGTTATTCGATGGCAGTGTAGCTGATGTCAAAGCCCTTCGTATCGCAGTCCTTGGGACCGATTGTGCCATTGGCAAGCGGACAACAGCGACCGTTTTGGCACGTGCGCTGAACGCAAAGGGCATCAAAACGGTGCTTGTTGGCACGGGTCAGACGGGTTTGATGCAGGGCGCAAAATACGGTGTGGCAATGGACGCCGTGCCGCCGCAGTTCTGCTGTGGCGAGCTTGAGGGCGCGATTGTTGCCGCCTCGGACGGTGAACGGCCTGACGTGATCCTGATCGAGGGTCAGGGCGCGCTAAGCCACCCGGCCTTTTGCACCTCCGCTTTTATCCTGCGGGGCAGCCAACCCGATGCGGTCATCCTTCAGCACGCGCCCAAACGCGCCCATCGCTGCGATTTTCCCAATATGCCGATGCCCACCCCGTCAAGTGAGATTGCCCTTATAGAAGCGTTTGCCGATACGAAGGTCATCGGGGTCACGCTCAATCATGAAGGGATGTCCGAAGACGAAATTACGGACACTATCGCTGCGGAATCGCAAGAGCTCGGCCTGCCTGTGACCGACGCTCTGAGCCGACCGGCAGCGCGTTTGCTTGCCATGGTCGTTGCAGCGTATCCCGGTCTGCGCCAGGAAGTACCTGTGGATGCAATATGAGCACACCTCGCATAGAGGTGGATCTGAGCAAGGTTCGCCACAACACTCAGACAGTTGTTAAGCGGCTAGAAAAACGTGGAATTAATGTCACTGGCGTGACCAAAGCCAGTTGCGGAAATCCCAACGTGGCCGAGGCCATGCTATGCGGTGGCGCTTTGGGTCTCGCCGATGCGCGTCTCAGCAATGTGCAGAGGTTGCGCACAGCCGGTTTGACATGCCCGATCACTTTGATCCGAACACCCATGCTGAGCCAAGCCGAACAGGTCGTTCAAATCTGTGACACGAGCTACAACACCGAGATAGTCGTCATCGCGGCCTTAGCTGCTGCCGCAATCCGGAAAAACACGGTTCATGATATCATCCTGATGGTCGAGATGGGCGATCTGCGTGAAGGAATACTACCAGAGAACTTGGCCACAATTGCACAGTACGTCATGAGGTTGCCCGGTGTTGCGTTGAAGGGTATCGGGTCAAACTTTGCCTGCCTCAGTGGAATACCCCCCAACGCCAGCAAAATGGCGGCTCTCTGCGATCTGGCGACAGAGACCGAAGGGGTTTGTGGCACTTTCCTCAAAACGGTATCTGGTGGTGGCTCTGCGAGTTTGCCCTGGGCGCTCGGGCGACAATCGAAGGGTCGCATCAACGATCTGAGGCTGGGAGAGGCCATACTTCTGGGCGTTGATCCGGTTACAGGAGATCAGATCGGCGGCCTCTATACAGATGCATTCACACTTGTCGCGGAGGTTATTGAAACCGATACAGAGCCGGTATTTCCACCCGCCAACTTTGGCGACCCGGCTCTGGTAAGACTTCACCTTGTGCCAAACAGTGGGCACACCACGCGTCTGCTGCTCGCGATTGGGTATCAGGACACAGATGTTTCGGGACTTTCGATGCCTTCTGGACATACGTTTGTCGACGCGACAAGCGACCATCTCGTCATTTGCACAAACCGATCACCGTTACCGGTCGGAGCCGAATTGAGATTTCAGATGAATTACAAAGCGTTGATGCAGGCAATGGCTGCACCTGATATCGACACAAGACTGCTCCATGACCGATCCTCAATGCGGTCGCGAGACATCCAAGGCACAAGCAAAGATCTGGCATCGGTTTGAACTGCCTGGATCAACCATACGAATATGAAGCCGCTCAAAGGAGATTGACCATTGGCCAAGCTGACGAAAACAACCCTGTTTAAAGCACTTGATCCCCAACCGGAGACGGCGATGGACAAGACAACGCGTGTCGTCAGGGAAATAATCGACGAAGAAGCACAGCAACGACAAGTTAAGATCGCGCGGCTTCGCACTGCTCGGCTCGAGAGGGAAGCGAACACGCCTACCGACGCGCCCCCTGCAAAGAAGAAAAAAGATGTATCCAAAGCCGTCACAAGGGGATGATACCACCACTGGTCCCCTGTTTTCGGTTTGCCACCAAACCCGGCAATTCATAATCTGCTTGTGCGAGAAGCAAACAAATACGTTTCCGCCTCACGTCTCTCCCGACCTTCGCAACCGTTCCCATTCTTTCCGAGGAAGCATCTATGACAGATTCAGACAAGAGCGCAGCAAAGGTTCACTACATCTGCCAGACATATGTTGAGAAGACAGTAGAGCGGGATGGTCCAGTAACCCTGAAAATTGACAAGCAATTTGAGCACTCGACAGCGTCGGAAGCGCAAAACAGAGCAGAAAGAGAAGCCCGATCTGAAACGTGCGCGGGTGCCGATGCCTACACGGTCAGCGAAGACCCGAACAGCGGCGAAGTCGGATCACCAAGTTTCCTTGTAAGGCTTGGCAATGTCCCAGAATTTGATGAATTCTAAGGCCTTTTAACTGGACTAGGCTCGACTCATAGCACCGCACCTCGAACGCAACACACCCGCACCAGCTTAGTCGCGTTGAAATCTCTTACCCAAGGTGTCGGACCACGGAGGGCTGTATAAGTCCCTTCTGCTTGTATGTTTTCATCTTTGACCGTGGTGCGGACGTCAAGGATGAAGACACCGAACCTATCAACATGATCGGCTGGTACCTGGTCGCTGCTACCGTACGGTAGTTCACACCAGTAGCTGCCTGCGAATGTACCATCAAGTTTGTTGGCAATTTGGGTCTGTAAGTAGCCTTCATAGGCACCCGAAAAGTAAGCCAGGATGGCAACGACAAAGCTTCTGACCTGCTCCCCTTTGAGTCCGCTAATTTAAGTTAGCTCTGTTCAGGTTTTGGTCTTCCTTTGACCGGTTAGCATATTCGTGTGGCGTCATGCCAGCGAGGCTGGAGTGAGGCCGGTTGTGATTGTAGTCGGCGCGCCATGCCGCAATCATGCGGCAGGCATGGCGCAAAGACG
>NZ_JACNMO010000055.1 GCF_020622345.1 Roseobacter weihaiensis
TTGACGATCTGCTCGCCAGGGCTCTTCGTTGTCTTTCTCATCGTCCACTCCTCAGTGGTGACGATGAGCCAGAAACACTCCCTTAGCAAATCACCCTAAATGGCCCCATAAGCGCTGACGTCAGACAAAGGACGCTCCCGTCTTTGACGAAGTCCGAAGTCTTTTCAATCTTGTCCATAAACTCGCTGGAACGGATGACGCAAGGATGGGATAAATCGAGGCCACAAATGGCTTTCGGCTTGAACCCGACGCCCACAACCGCATTCTTAGCTCAATATACTGTCTCTTCGCCATCCGGGTTTACGGCTTTGATAAGATAGAGGCCGGTGCTGTCGAGATCGATAGAGATCACTTCAGTCGAGGTGCGAATGCGATCATGCAAGCCTACGGCGACCCACTGAACATAGCGATCAAAATCGGTGCGGAAGGGGCTTGTATTTCCGCAATTAAGAAAGTCTTCGACTTTTGAGTGTACGCACAGATAATTGAGAAAGCTAAATTGGCTTTTCGGGTTTATTAGGGAGATCAAATCTTTCACAAAGTGGGTGTCGAGCCTAGACTCAGGCAGCATCATTCCCGGGTGCCAGCGCACCTGATTGGACTTCTCCAGTATCAACCAGCGATCGCCAAAGTTGTCTTGCCCCCGTAAAACTTTGCCAAAGTTGGCTGAGTTTTGGAGGCGGGGTTTATGGCGCAGAAACGGTATTCGGATGAAGATATTCTTCGGCTCTTGCGTGAGATTGAACTGAGCCTGTCGTCTGGCTCAGATGTAGCGACGGCCTGCAGAACCGCAGGTGTCAGTGATGCGACCTATTACACATGGCGCAAACGGTTTGGTGGCATGCATTGCCCGGCAGGCGATTTGTGGAACAAATCTGCCGAGAGGGGGCGATCCGAGATGGCCAATCTGAAGGCGCTGCAGAAAGAGAATGATCGGCTCAAGATGATCGTGGCAGAGCTTGAGCTGGATAAGCTGACCCTCAAAGAAAGCCTTGATTACTTAAAGCCGAAGGTCCCGCTGACCGGCAGGTGAATGCGCAGCAATCACTGAGAGGGAGACGACAGACCAGCTTCGTCAGGCCGTGGTGCACAGCCGACAAAAGCTGGCAACCTCCGAACGGCGCACATGTCGGGTTCTGGGCGTGGCTCGAAGCACGTTGCAATACAAGGCAGTTTCCACGGACGATGAGGTGTTGCGCCTGGCAATGATCCGATTGGCCAACCAATATGGCCGCTACGGCTATCGTAAGGTTGCGGAACTACTGCGCGTTGAAGGCTGGCCCCCTCTCGGCAGATTTGTTCCACAAATCGCCTGCCGGGCAGTGGTCAATCACAAGAAGATCGAACGCCTGTGGCGCGAAGAAGGCCTGCAACTTCCAAGGCGGCACAAGAAACGCAGGCGGCTTTACCACAAGGACAGCTCAATCATCCGGCTGCGGCCGCAACATCCCAATCACATCTGGAGCGTCGATTTTGTGCACGACAAACTGAGCAACGGGCGGCCCTACAAGATGCTCACGGCGCTGGATGAATATACCCGTGAGGCGCTGTGTGTCGCGGTCAAACCAAAGATGAACAGCGCAGATGTGCTGGATGCGCTTTACCCACTGCTTTTGCGTCGCGGGAAGCCCGAATACATTCGTTCGGAGTTGCCCGTTGAAGGCGCCATTGGTTCGAGCCCAATGGGCGACGGCTCAGAGTTCATCGCAACAGCACTACAAGACTGGCTGAGAAAGGTCGGGATCAAACCGATCCAGATCTATCCAGGATCACCCTGGGAGAATGGGTACAATGAGCGCTTCAACGGCACACTGCGCCGAGAAGTCCTGAACGCCGAATGGTTCCACACCACCAAACAGGCACAGATCGTCATCAATACATGGCTCAGACAGTACAATCGTGTTCGACCACATCAGGCCCTAAACATGCGCCCGCCCATCCCAGAAACCCTGCGCAAAAGTGGCCCATAGAAATGGGGCTGGACACCAGAGCAACGCAAGCAACCCAACGGTGCGCGCATAAAGCATGGTGCCTGCCAACGGTGACAATTTCATTCGTTTGCCCGACCAATGCCCCCGCCAGGGGTTTCCGCAAACGCTCGGATTGTCATCGCGGCTGCACCCTTTGCCTTGATCGGCACCGCAAAAAAGCGAAAAGGTTTGTCTGGCAGGTCGCCGAGATTTGTCAGGTTTTCTACAATCAGGATGTTGCGTGACAGGAATTCCGTATGCGCTGGTCGGGCCGGATCGCTTCGGTCATCCGCATTGAACGTATCCATGCCGACCAACTTCGCTCCAGCCTCAACAATCGCGTCGATCACGTCCCGGCCAAGGAATGGGTAAGTCTCAGACTGATCCGTTCCCCAATGCCGATCCCAGCCGAAGTGGAAAAGCACCGCCTTTCCACGCTTGTCGCTCGGTAGTGTGAAGCTGTTAAGCGTCACTGCTTCGCCTGCCTTGGCAGTAGAGATGCGGACCACCACGGCGTCCAGGACAACCTCGTCCAAGCGCAGCTCCGCGATGTCTCGACGCTCCTCGAATCGATGTGTGGGTGCGTCGAGATAAGTGCCTATGGAGGTCTGGAACGTTATTTCGGTTAATTCGAAGGACGCCTGTCCTTCGTAGAACGGTGCAGACTCCGCACATGGGTCAAGAATGGTTTCACCGATGCGGTGAACCGCTCCTCGCGGCCCTCCGGGGTGCGCATCGTGAAACCCGGCATGCCGTCCTCGAAGGTGTGAGACAAATCTATGTGCATCGGGGTTTCCTTAGTTGATATCTCCATACTCATACCACCCTGATGTGCTCTATTTTTGCATGATCAGGCCGAATATGGTACGATCCAGTCATATTGATTGAGGAGAGAAACATGATGGCGGAATATGGCGTCCATGCTGTGCTTTCTCAAGTGGCAACCCTCCTTCGATCCGTCATCATCCCTACTGGTATCGGTTTAGCCCTTTAGGAGTGACGTGGGAGCGGAGCGGTCTCCTACCGCTGCCCGGACCATCACACGATCGGCATCTATCTTCGTGGCGGGAACTTCGTGCGGTGCGGGGACCGACTTGGCGCGGACGACCGTTATTGTGACGCGTCACGACAGGCTAATTCTACAGGTAGTCCTGGTGCCGTATGCGTCATACCACGCGAGACTGAGACATCTGGGGGTAATCGCGGCTACGTTCGCTGGCTCCATGTCTATTTTCACGACCGGCACTTGGAGGCGGCAAGCGCGGGGATTGGCTGTCGCTTGAACGAGACTTTAAGCCTTGTTCTAAAAAAATCGTTTGCTGCAGAAATCTTTGTCATTCACTGCAGAAATCGTTGTCCCGCTGTTATGGGACACTGATTATTGCAGTAACCGGAAGACAGCCCATGAAAGCGGAAGTGCCCGGATAGAGCCATAGAAAAAAGGGCTTTTGATAGGTGCGCCGGAAAAATGGACCAAATCCCGCAAGTCTTTCAGTAGGCCTCAAAACCGACCCGTAGCGGCCATAAACCCTATTTTGCGATATAGATATTTTCAAACCCCGTTCATGCGCCTAAACCCCATTTAAATAAGGCCTAAATCGCAATTCCGATGCGCATTAGGGGGCGAATTGGCCTGAAAACCAGCGCCGGAAGTGGGAAGTCGGCTTCCCGGTTTGTTTCAGACTTCCCAGAATGGGATTTTATACGTGGTTTCAAATGGTAAGCGGTTTCCGCCATTGGAAAATGGTGCAAAGAAGTGGGAAGCGTTTTTGGGCTATGAATGTAATCGCAGATATGCTGCTCAAGCAGCATAACAGCACTTGTTTAAACGCCACCGGGCGGCTCTACCGGACGGGCACATTCTTTGTGCCTGCAATGCCGCTGAAAAATCGGTCTTTAGTACGCCGCCTGATGTGCTGAACGGCAGGTAGCCCAGGTCATCTATCTGTCATTGGGAGGGTGTCCGAAACAGCTTGTCCGAAATCCTGTTCAAAGCCAAAAATAAGGTCGCGGAACGTACTGGAGTCCTTTTGGAGGTTGGAAGATGCGGCAGACTGGTTTTCTTTGACGTCGTCAATAGTCTTGTCGTTGCTTTTAACCCCACCGGCTTTGCCGCTGATAATCTCCTGCGCCCGCTCCAGGGCTTCGTCTGAACCCTGAATCAAATAGCCACCTTCACCATCTGGTTCGACGGATACAAATTGGTCATCCGAATGGCCTGGGGTGTCGTTTGCAAGCCTCAAATTGAAGCCTCCCACCCCATTAATACCTCCGGCCTGTTCGGTTTCCTGACTATTGTAAAGCGTCGCAAAGCCTTCTTTCGAAATAATTAGCTCCGCATCGCCGATATCCGGTTTGAAGGCTGATATGAACGCCGCCTCTTCGGTCGTTCCTGCTGGCTCACGGGTTTGAAGATCAGAAGCCGCATCACTTCCTAGTCCTACTATGCTCATCGTTTTGTCCTCCAATTTCATTTGTGAATAGTCATGCATCAACTGCACGCTCACAGCCTCTTAGTTCAATCTTTCCTTAACATGACCAAACTGCCCCTCTTAAATAAGGGCGGGCCGCGTCGGGCAAAAGACCGCCAACGCCTGGCTGGGCATAGGCGTTGTCAGCGATGAGCCGTTCTGGGTCAATATCGTGTTGTTCCTTAAATCGGATGCAACTTTGTCTGAGTGGGCTGGCTTTCACCCGCGGTTCTTTTCGCGCCTTTCCGCCATTGGAAAATGGTGCAAAGAAGTGGGAAGCGTTTTTGGGCTATGAATGTAATCGCGGATAACCGCGCAGCACTTGACCTGAGCTTCGCATGCACTCCCGGCTCATTGAAAAGCTTCGAAAGCTCGTTTAGAAATAACGCATGGTTACGCTGTCAAAAGACCAGATCGAAGCGCCACGCGCCAATCGGCTTCTCGCTGTCTGGCGTGACCGCGCTGCTCGCCAAGGGCTCGATGAAACACGGATCGACGCTTTGGCAGATCCGGTGGTGCAATGGCTCATGACGCATCGCATCGAACAGCCGGAGAACGTTGAGTTCGTCATGATCGCTGCCGCGCGCAGCAACGGGGCTTTCCTGACCGCAGCGCCAATCCAAAAGGCAATGCAGCTTTCGTTCGGCGAAGACGACCTCGTGGTTTCCGCGATCCGCCGCGAAACCGCTGCACAAGCGCGACACACCGACAGCTGATGCCAGCCTT
>NZ_JACNMO010000056.1 GCF_020622345.1 Roseobacter weihaiensis
CTTCGGAGCTGGTCAAATGGCCTTTCCGAATTGCACGATAGAGCACGCCAGAGCACGATAACTACCTGAAATACATTGATTTTCACAACCCGTACTCCGAAGTCTCTATCCGACAATACGCCTTGATTTCCGCCCGCTCACTTGCGTGTCGCTTGCGTGAAATGGGGTCTTCGAAGGACCGGAGCATGAGCAAACTGACGAAACGATTTGTAGAGTCCGTAACACCAAGAAGCAAAGGCCATGTCGTATGGGACGACGAATTGCCGTGTTTCGGTCTTCGTGTCTATCCCTCCGGCAAACGAAGTTACCTCCTGCAGTATAGAGCTAAAGGTCGCTCGCGGCGATATACGATCGGGCTACACGGCATTTGGACGCCGGAGACTGCACGGCGGGAAGCGAAGGCCTTGCTTGGGCAGATTGCGCAAGGAGAAGATCCTGCGACCGAAAGAGAGGAGGAAAGGCACGCCGTCACCGTCAGACAACTTTGTGAACAATATATCGCTGACATGGAGGCTGGCCTCATCCTCGGCAAAGGCGGACGACCGAAGAAGCCCAAAACGATCGAAACGGACATCGGTCGCATTCGTCGGCACATCATCCCGTTGCTCGGCACACGGAGGATCAAGGACATCACCAAGCCGGATATGAACAATCTCATGAAGGACATCATCGCCGGTAAAACGCGTGTCGTGATGAAGACGAAGAAGTTGCGTGGCAAAGCAATCGTCACGGGCGGTCCTGGCACCGCGATCCGCACAATGGGTCTCCTCGGCGGCATCTTCACCTACGCGATCGAAGCGGGGATCATCGACCAAAACCCGACGCACGGTCTCAAGAAGCCGAGATACAAGGTGCGAGACCGTCGATTGAGTGAAGCTGAGTATCGGACGCTGGGTCGCCTTCTGAAAGAAGTGCAACATGACAGCCACTATGGCATCCACGCCGAGATCCTTAGTCTCATTGCCTTGACCGGTTGTCGACGAGGCGAGATTATCAGCCTGCGGTGGAGCGAGGTCGACATTGAAGGGAGTTGCCTGCGCCTGAAGGACAGCAAGGAAGGTGCATCCGTGCGGCCCGTTGGCCTGCCAGTCGTCGACTATCTTGAGGCCGCGCGCCTGAAGCGCGAGGGAACCTATGTCTTTCCCGGCCAGGGTGAGGACAACGCCGTCGGGAACTTTCCCCAGAATTGGAAGAAGCTCTTCGCCGACACACCGCTGTGGGACGTCACACCGCATGTCCTGCGGCACAGCTTTGCCAGCATCGCCAATGACCTCGGCTTCACCGAAATCACCATCGCCGCACTTATCGGCCACGCTAAGGGCTCGGTCACAAGCAAATACGTCCACACGCTGGACTCGACACTGATCATGGCCGCTGACACCGTGTCGGGGTATGTGAAAGCGCTTCTCGAGGGGGCCGAATTCAGACGGAACAATTACACGCTGGACCGCCAGACCCGACGGAGTGCGATCGACGATATGCTGACTGAAGCCAGGCCGCGGACGCTAACGTCGTTCCGATAGCGCCGTCGCCTGTGCATACTGTCCAAAACGCCCGGCCCTTAGGAGACGTTCGTCACCCAACTTCGATGCTGCACTCGCAGCCCGCATAGCCGACGTTCGCTGCAACCGCAAAGTCCGGGTTACTCAGATCTGTCCATTCGCTTCTGTCTGTGTCGACCGTTGGCTGGCAGCAAAGCCGCTACTCAACTGCGCTTGCGGCTGACTTGATGAGGGTTTCGACCATTGGTCGCCTATCGAGTAGGCGGCGGGCGATAGAAGTATCGAGCGTCAAGCCCGTGTCAGTTGAGCTGAGACAATGCTCTGTTTTCTCGAAAGGCGTCGGGTAGTCTGCTGTTGCCGCAAAAGGCCCGAAGCCCGCGCGCGACAAGATGATTGCGCCGAGCATGGTGTCCGCTTCCGCGGCGGGATACTCTCCGTTCCCTTCGTTCGATTGCCGCGCAAGTGCGCCCATCAAAACCGGGGCTTCCGCACGCGGATACGCCACCATGGGTTTGCGCGACATGGGATCCGGGTCACCGTCGAACAGGGCCATGGGCGTGGAAAGCAGATACGTCTCGGACAGTCCTGGCGCGTGCAGGGGTGGATGCAGGAACGCCACGTCAATCATGCCTTGCTCCAAGCGCTTTTCGAGGCCTGCAGTCGTGCCCTCGTGGAGCTTTACCCGCGCGTGAGGATGGTGTTGCCGGAAGTTGACCAAGGTTGGGATGACGATCTGGTAGGCAGCAACCTGCGTCATGCCGATGCGAAGCGTTTGGCCGAGGCCTGCCTGGGCATTCCGCGCGGATTGTGCCGTTTCCTCGGCAGCAGTGATGACCCGCTCTGCGCCTTCAACAAACTGCTCGCCCGCCGGAGTGACACTCACCCCGCCGCGATCCCGGTCAAACAGCCGAACGCCAAGCTCCTCTTCAATCCGCCGAAGACGCGAGGAAAGCGCTGGCTGCGTCACATTCAGACGACGGGCAGCGCGCCCGAAATGCGCCTCTTCCGCGATGGCGATCACGCTTTCGTAGTCGGTTAGGCCAAACATCTTTGATAACCTTTGTTTATCAAACTTATCGAACGACGGCATCGTAAGTTGAGAAGATTGAACAACCTTATGTCGTGATCAACGCAGATCAAGCGGATGCAACATCGACATAGGAGATCAAGGTGAAGACCTTGCTTACAACACTTGCTCTTTCCACGGCCCTTGTGGCCCCCGCCTTTGCGCAAGAGGCCGGATCGCGGGACGCCCGTGGCCAACTTGATTTCGAAGGCCGCTATCTGGTTTCGGTCCAAGATGCGGACATGCTGTCCTCGGCCTATGTCAACGGCATGCTCGGGCCCCGAGAGGGCACGGACACGCTGGCCGTTATCTCGCTAGATGGTGACCCGCGCGATTGGATGGCAGCAGAGGTTTTCGCGTCGAACTCGGTTGCGGGACCGCCAAACGCCGTCGAGATCACACCCGACGGCCGCTTCGCTTTCGTGGTCGAGACGTTCACGCCGCGCCCAAACAACGATGAGGCCCATCAGTTTGGCGATATGTCCATCGGCACGACATTGACGGTGGTCAGCCTGGAAGACCCTGCGTCGCCCGAGATCCTGCAAACTCTTGAGATCGGCGCGCGGCCCCTCTCCGCGAGTGTCAACGCAGCGGGCGATATCCTCGCGGTCAGCTACTCCATCGAAGGCGGGTCTGGCGCAGAGACACCCATGCAACTGTTTCGCATCGCCGAAGATGGCAATCTGAGCGACCCGGTTTCGCCGACGATCGCGGGGTATGCCCTCGGCGAAGACAACATCATGGATATCGACTGGCATCCGACGGAAAACGTGATCGTCTGGATCAACCAGTTTGCCAATACAATGCAGTTTGCCCGTGTGGGCGACGACCTGAACGTCACTCCGTTCGGCAACACGGTCGACATTGATCGCGCGCCATACCGCGTGCTGTTCACGCCCGATGGCACCCACGCTGTGACTAACGCGCTGTATTGGGGGCCGGACATCGCGGGCATCTGGATTGAGGCACCGCGCGGTCAGCTTTTGACGGTGCGAATGAACGCGGAAGTCAGCGAGGATGGAACAGCACGCCACGCGCTGATTGACCGGGTGATGACAGGTGTCTCTCCCGAAGGCCTTGCCGTGTCGCCGGATGGCCGCTGGGTGGCCACAACCAATCTCGAACGCAGCTACCTGCCCTACAACGACGACCGCATCACCTGGTATTCCTCCGTGACGCTGGCCGCGCTTGATCAGGTAACCGGCGATCTGACCGAAATCGGCACCTTCAACTATGACGGCATTCTTCCTGAGGCCGCAGTGTTCGACAACTCCGGCAACTACTTGGCGGTGGCGAACTTTGACCATTTCGATGATCGGGTCGAGGGTTCAAGCATCGACTTCTGGCGCATCCAGACCGATCCGCTTGATCCCGGCAACACGCAGCTGATCAAGACGGAACACTCTGTGCCGGTCGCCCGTGGCGCACACTCGATGGTGATTGCGCGCTAAACGTCACAGCACGCGCCTCCAATCAGGGCGCGTGCCTGTTTTGAGGAGTTTCATTCATGCAATCCCGACGTCAAACCCTTGCCCTGCTGACAGGCTGCGCCGCCTTCACGTTGTTCGCGCCGCGTTCAGCACTTGCACATCATGGGTTCACTGGACGCTACGATGACGCCCGTCCGATTTACGTCGAGGGTATCGTGCGATCTGCCAGTTTCCGCCGTCCGCATCCCCTGATTGAGATGCAAGTTGATGACGATTTGCGCAGACCAACCGAACTTCCCCAGGGCGAAGAGTTTGCTGACATCGTCGAGGTGCGCGAGGAAGACCGGGGCCGGATCATCGATGTGGAATACCCGCCGGTCCGCTTGTTCTTCGGGCTGGAGGGACGTATCGCGACGGGTAACCGCATCGCGACAATCGTATTCCAGAACTGCCGCCCGCCGCATCAATTGCGCGGTCAATGGATCAAGTTACCAGACGGCGAAGCCGTCGTACGCCGAGGACGCATGCAAACCGAAGAAGCCGGATGTTCGAACTGACGTCCGTGTTGGCAGCACTTGAGACCTCGACACTCGCGGATTGGGTAGGCGGACCAATCTATCCAATGATCTCGGCGCTGCATATATTGGCCTTCGCTTTCGTCATCGTCCCAGTTCTTATGGCCGATGTTCGCGTTCTGAAGATCGGTGCAGCCGACGATCAAGTCTCGCGGATGTCTCGCATCGCAGTTTTCGCCTTCGCCGGTGCAGCATTCACCGGCTTTTTGCTTTTGTCGGTCCAGGCAACGCGTTACGCCGAAAACCCGGCGATCTACTGGAAGTTTGGGCTTCTGGCGCTGGCGGCTGCAAACGCCTTTCTGTTTTACAGGCTTGAGAAGGGCCAAAGGATCATTGCTGTTGTCTCAGTTTTCGCCTGGTGCGGCGTGCTACTGTCTGGCCGATGGATAGCCTTTTCGGCTTAGCAATGCTCTCGTATTCCATCGCCGAGCGGCCTTTGATATACTGCGCAGCATTTGGAACACTGGGCTCCTTGCGACTATCTGAGCATGTGCAGGATATGAATCCTTGAGCCGCGACCACTCGATAAGGACGGCCC
>NZ_JACNMO010000057.1 GCF_020622345.1 Roseobacter weihaiensis
TGCCCGCCTCGAACCCAATCCGAGTGATCGGATGCGGGAAGCTTGCCAAACACTTGGTGATTTCGCCGACATCGCATGCCAGCTCGCGCTCCAAGGCGACGGCACCTCTGGCATCCACAATGCACAATACGCACGACCTCAGCGCCACATCCAGTCCGGCAAAATATTCCATCATCTTTCCCCCTTGCTCACAGATTTCCTGTGATCCTAACGGGAGCTCGACCTTAGTTCAGGGTCAGCACAATTACCCATGATTTGGGCCGTCTTTTACGAAAATAAAGTGTTTTGAGTGTCACCGGCCCAGGCGGAGGCGTGAACCTAAATCGTTACGCGATTAGCCAAGTCTGCCATGGATACGCCCTTGAGTTCTTCCTCAAAGAGGCGACGTGCGGCCTCCAACTCCAACCAAATTCCGTTTCGATCCTAATCCGAACTTTCGTTCTTGGTTCCACTGCAAACACAGCGAAACTATATTGCCAATGATCTATTATCTCAGACTTTTCCACTCCACTGTGACACCCTGTGCCGTTCAGAATATGTTTACTACTCCGTTGTGTACTGGGCTGCATCTCTTTCTGTGCCAATTGTTACTGGTTCAATCCCCTGCGTCTGGAGCATGACTGACCCTCCGGGGATCTCCCGACCATCGGGCAAGGCGCGCACCTCTTCGGCAAAGTTCGACACAATCATCGTCTCATCCCCGAACTCCGTCTGGTGCAGCAGACGGTCACTAGACAGAAACGCAAAACCGGTCATCTGCTCCATCATCATGCGCCGATGCAGCGGGGCAAAATCGGCCATGTACTGCGTAATCGCGGGAAGATCACGATTCAGAACACCGGCATTGAGGTGATAGAGCGGTGGCACTGCATAAAGCAGTCCGATCAACTCGTTATGTCGGCGCCGCCCCTTGGGTTTGAGGGTGCCAAAGTGCCAGTGATGCGTCGTGACCAAGCTGTCACCCAGTGCAATCTGGTAGAGCGGGATGCGATAGGCCGGGTTGAACACGACTTCGGCAATGTCAGGCGGGGGCAGGGTGGGTTCGAAAAACCGGTCCGGCACCTCCGGCGGCCAGTAGTTACCAACGTGATAGGCAGGGTCCGGTTCTATCCGCATACGCGGGTCCATCCAGTCATAGGCGGGCGTCGTGATCCCGTGGGCAAAGTCGATATGAGGGGCGAAGACGGCAACCCCCACTTCGGACCCCAGAACAAGCTGCCTGTCCTCTGCTATGAAAGCCAGACGCTGCGTCAACGCGTCGAACGCCGCGCGTTTGCTGGTCTGCCGACCCTCGGCATAGTCCTCAATCAACAGCCCTGTCGCATCAACATCAGCGAAATAGCTGTTGGCCCCCAGCGTGTCCGCCACCGCCCCAATACGCGCCATGGCATAATCTGCCACGGTGCGAGGGTTCACATAGACCCCCATGCCCAGAAATCCGGACCGTACCGTCCCATCGGCATTGATGATCTGCGCATCGTCGAAAATCGCTTGACCCATCTGCGCCGTGGCCCAGGTCGGTTCCGCATCTTCGGGGTGCGCGCTTGCATAGCTGTCATAGGGGCCAAAAAGATACCCGCGCGACCGGGCCTCTGCCATGGCCTCGGGATGGCCAAGCGCGTGGCGCCAGTTCTCGATGCCAAGCCAGGCGCGCGTAATCTCAGCCTCTGTTAAGGCATCCAGAACCCGCAGGCCCATCCCGCCACCCCAGCTCTCCGGTGGCGCAAGACTGTCCTCGAACTCGGCGTAAAGTGCCGCACGTAACTCCAACAGATGCGCCTGTTCCCTGGCCGGGTCATGCCCGCCGGGCAGCAGCGTTTCCCCCTCGAACGGTCGCGCAAGCGGCAGGGCGGCATTGAGCGCGCGGATGAATTGGGTCCGGCTGTAGTGGGACACGAAACCATCCGCCCCCTCCGCTTCCTGGATCGCGGCCTCGACATCGGCCCGAAAATCCCCGGGCACCGCGCCCCGCAGGTCCGCCGACAGCGAGCCGGGTGTTTCACGGTTCCGCGCAAATTGCCGGACAAAGCGGCGCCAAGCAGTAACATCCGATGGCGCCAACAGCCCGTCCGACCACAGGTAGATATGCGGCGCCCCGGCCAACAGACCGATATCCGGCCTCGCCTCGGCTTTCTCGCTCAGCGCACGAAATGCCCCGGTCTCTTCCAGATGCGCGCGATACAGATGCGCGCCAATCACCGGGTCACGCGGTCCCAGATCGACGGTCACTCGATAGGGCTGATCTAGGTTCAGCGGCGTAAAGCTCTGAACGACGCCGACGCTCAGACAACCGTCACTGTCCTCAAACGACAGGCGCACATCCCAGGGCGTATCCATCCGCCAGGTGACGGAGCCACTGTCGTGTAGACGGGTCCAGAATGGCAGCGATAACTGCACTAGGGCATCCCCTCCATCCAGAACGTCGATCAGAAAACGGCGCCAGTCCGCATTTCCCGCCTCAGATAGACGCCCTTCACTCAGCACGGGCAACGCCCATTCGTCAGCGGTCTGCGCGGGCACATGTGGCCACGGCAGGCGCGTCGGATGATCCGATGTGATTTCGACAGCCACGCTGCGACCGGCCGCACGCGCGGTGACGAATAATCGCCCGCCATCGGTCTCCAGCCGCCATGCGGCACTGACCTCGTCGCCGGACAGCCCTTGCGTATTCTCAGCCAAAGCAGGGTGCGCAAGCGGCGCCATTGCCGCTCCGTGCGGCGCGCCCGACATCTCCAGCGTGTCGGTATCTATCTCGAACGATGCGAGGTCGGTCGTCAGCGTCACTTGTTCCGCCCAAACCGCGTGGCCCATCGCGCCCAGAAGAGCGGCGACCAAAGCGCGTGCGCAATACTTGCTCGTCATTGTGAAGATCCTTCCTCAGGCAGCAATCCATTCGCCACAAACCTGGCCATCAAATTGGCTTCGTCCTCCCAGGGGGACACCAGCTTCCTCGGCGACGCACCGCCCGCATGGGCGATGGCAGCAACGCGCCCCTGACCGTTGAACTGCGTGTCGGGCCGGGTCTCTGCAATCGCATCAGTGTAGGCTTCTGCGGCCGGGATAATGTCCCACCCGTCCTCGCGCAGCACCCGCGCCAGATTCTCGACAAACAACGCCGCCAGATCGTTCTCATGCAGGAGCAGCACATGATCCGGATGCCGCCCCAGCGTTTCCACGGCCAGCGCATCGTAGAACTCAACCGTCTCGACCAGCACCTCGACATAGGTGTCGCGCAGCCGGTCCATATCCAGCGGATGACCGGCCTCCACCGCCTCGTTCACAAGGGCCTGCATGTACCAGTCATAAGTGTCGACGGTGACATAGGCATTCTGCAAACCCCGGGCCTCCAGCCCCGCGACCACGGCCAACCGCTTGTCGCGCGTGTCGCCCTCATCCAGGTACGGATAACGGAAATAGGGCACGACATTGTCAAACCCGTCGAGCATCTCCGTCGCCCTGTCGATGTCCGCAAGATAGGCGGCGGGATCAGTGTCTCGCAGCCAGGGATGGGTATGTGTGTGGTTCGCCAGCACATGGCCCGCTTCCACATAGGCCCGCAGCCGCGCGGCCCCGTCCCTTTGCTGATCAATCGACTGCGTCAGAACAAAGAACGCCGCCCCGTCAATACCCGCCCGCACCATGCCGGAAACAAGCGTTTCGGCCCGTTCCGTACCACTCAGAAGCGGCCCGTCAGCCCGTGGTGCATCATCAAAGCTGAAAGCGATACGGCGCGTCTCGTCCGCCCACAAAGCGCCTGCAAGCCACGCAAATGCGACACCAGCCACTGCACCGGCGCGCAGAACGCGCCGGGCCATGTTGTAACCGATCATTGACAATCGAATGCGCCAACGGCGTCCAGAACGGCCCTCGACGTCGATTGCCGCAGCGCGAGGTAAGATTGGTCGGGCATGTCCATGTTCAGCGCAAAGACATACGTGTCATCGCGGCACCGTACCCAGCCGACATACCAGCCGACATCCATGTCGGTCCTGCTGAAGCGCCAGCCGGTCTTGCTGTACATGGTCCAGACATCACCTGCATCTGACTGCATGATCGTGTCGGCGGCGGCATAGGTCGCCTCTGATAGCGGCAGCTCACGCTGCGCCAACCGCTCCAGGAACGCCGTCTGCTCCAGCGCGGTGATCTGCAGCGTATCGTCCAGCCAATAGCTGGTCAGCGTGTCCTCTGTTCCGGTATCGGCATTGCCATATCCAAAACGGTTCAGCCACTCGGTCATGCCAGTCAAGCCAACGCGCCGCGCTACCTCCTGGTACACCCATACAACCGAACTTCTAAACGCCGAGGTCAGAGTATGGTCCCGGTTCCAGCCGTCAAAGACGCGATTCTCGCCGTCCCATTCGAACAGTGTATCAGGCCCGGCCATACCAGTTTCCAACGCGATCAGCGTGTGCGGAATTTTCGACGAGGACGCAGGCGCAAAACGCTCGGTCGACCGCTCTGCATTGCTGATCCACACCTGACCGTCCGACAAGCGCCGGACAACGATGGTCGAGGTCCCGACATCGACACCAGCTGCTTCCACAGCCCGGGACACATCGACCGGATTTGCAACAGCGACAGATGCCGAAAGAACAAGGCCCGACATGGCAAAAAGACACGCCTTCAAGCCCCCAAACGTCCGCTTGGAGAGAGTACTGCTCATTTTTGGATTCCCTTAATCAGGAGTTTTGATTTTATACGATATTTACTGATTTTACAGATACTTGGCCTGCACACACTCAGCGCATTAGTCGGCGAAAAGCTGAAACTGCAGGGCTTTAGGTCTAGAATGCGGTTGAGATTCTCTCAAGCCGCTTTTGGGATTTCCAAAACACCGCAGGCGTAAACTTGCCAAACCGTTGCGTCGGCTGAAGGTGCGCTGTGTGCTGTATATGGACCCCGCCTTATTGCAACGGTTTTGGTTGGTCTGGTTCAGGATCACGATTGCTGACGTATATCCGGCTTCTGTGAGCGGCCCGATATATCGTCACCGCGAGCCCCGATGGATTTCCGCTT
>NZ_JACNMO010000058.1 GCF_020622345.1 Roseobacter weihaiensis
ATTTTGAGAAGGTGCTGTGATCCGGCACTTTGCCATCAATGCCAAGACGACAGAACCACCGATAAGCCAGGTTCAGATGGACTTCATCACACAGACGTCTCTCAGATCGGATGCCCAGAACATAGCCGATCACCAACATCCGCACGATCAGCTCCGGGTCAATCGAAGGACGGCCCAGATGGCTATAATGCGGTGCGAGTTGCTGGCGGATAGTGCAAACATCCAGAAACCGATCAATCTCGCGCAGAAGATGGTCCGCAGGGACGTGCGCCTCAAGATCAAAGTCGTAAAACAACCGAGCTGGAGCTTCCTGAACACCCATCATCCTCAAATCCCTCCTCATCTTACAAATGAAAGTGAATCAAACGACTAGGCCCAAAGCAACTCCGACTTCTTCAACAAAATAGGCTCTCTGCCGACCTCGGATGCGTCGCAGCATCTGCCAAATCACCGCCTTGACCCTCGTCACGGCCGGCCCAATCCGGACCTTCGACCCACCTTCGCGATGCTGCGGTGCAGCCCGTCAGAGGAGACATTCGCTGCGAACACGAGATTCACGGTTGTTTGAACTCACACGTTGCGGAAGGAACCAATCTTGTGCTTGCAGCTGACTTTTTTGGTCACTCGGTATTTCTGCATGAGTATTGTACCAGAAGAATGGCTCACGCTGTAAATTTGACCAGTACAGCTCAACCAAACCAAGGATATGGTACCGCACCAGGAGTTTCCCCGGTTTGCGCATGCTGCAGGTGGCGACGCATGGTCGAAAAACCTCAGCTCAATCCGTTTGATGACGCCAGCAGCCAATCGGTATCCTGCGAGGCGGCAATTCCTGGGTCGCACTCTGCATCTCCAGGAAAAAAACCGTCATTGTCGGGCAGCAAGAGTTGCAACATGTCCGAGATATCTGCAAGACGATTGGGGCGAACCTGATTGGCTTTCAACACCATTGCAGGGCTCACGCGACGAAAGCGTAAGCTGTAGCCGTCTACCAACCCAGAAACGCTTTGGTTGCTCGCAGTTAGGTCACAGAGGCCCGCGTCATGACCCTCGATGCAGATCGAGAACAGTTGCGCTGCGATATCCGGCGCAACGCCCAGGCAGATCAGCTCCGGGACGTTTCGTGAGTGTTCAAGGCCGATGGTAAAGGCAAAACCCGGCAGTCCGGAAGACGGATCATGTCGTGAGATCTGAGCATAACCGTTCTCGGCAATCATCTTCTGGACCCATGCCTCAACGTCGGCGTGGCCTTCCACAGGAGACTTAGTCTGCATATCTGTTCCCCCAACGGAGCATTCGTTAACATTCTGTTAACGTCTCGCATTAAGGAAGTTGGTGCAACGCCGTCGTAGAATCATGGTAAATGTTGGCTGTTGTTAGGGCATTGTGCGCGATTGATCCCAACTACGTGCGAAAAGCCATACATCAGCTTGGGCAAGTCGGATGCGATTGATGTCAAAGCGACTTGTGAAGCCGCAACCCTTCAGACCATGAGCTTTGTAGCGATCAAAGACAGTTGAGAAGGGGTCCACTCTGCGGTCACTTCTGGGCAGTGATCTTTGAGCCAATCCAAGGCGGCAAACTCAATGCTCCGCGTACCGTATTTCCTACCGTTCGCGACGCCTTTGGCACGCGCAGGAAATAAACAGCATTATACGTTTATCGGCCACGCTTCATCAAAACCTCGACATGCGCAGCGGCACTTGCCGCGAGAGCATTCAGATCGTAGCCGCCTTCAAGTGTTGAAATGACGCGCCCTTTCGCATGCGCGTCCGCGAGATCACAAAGCGCTTCGGTAATCCAGACGAAATCCTTCTCCTGCAGAGCAAGCTGTGCCAATGGGTCGTCCTCATGGGCGTCAAACCCGGCCGATATCACGATCAGCTCAGGTGAAAACGTATCGAGCGCGGGCAACCCGTGCGTCTCCCAGGCTTTTCGGAAACCAGGGCCACCGGTGCCGGGACTGAGCGGCAGGTTCATCACGTTGCCATGAGCGCCGGTCTCATCGCGATCGCCGGTGCCGGGCCACAGTGGTATCTGGTGACTGCCAACGAAGAGCGTGCGCGCTTCGTCCCAGAGCAAATCCTGAGTGCCGTTGCCGTGATGCACGTCGAAGTCGACAACCGCAACTCGGGACAATCCATGTTGATCAAGCGCGCGTTTGGCAGCGATTGCCGCATTTCCAAAGAGGCAAAAGCCCATGGATTTTTCGGCTTCGGCATGATGGCCCGGTGGCCGGGTGGCGCAAAAGGCGTTCGCGATCTCATCATCAAGCACCGCATCTACGGCCGCGCTGATAGCACCGACAGCCCGAAGCGCTGCGGTCCATGAGCCTGGGGAGACATGCGTGTCGGCGTCCAGCGCACGGCTTCCCTCAGCAGGGATGGCAGCTTTGATCCTGGCCACATACCCCTCTGGATGGCAGCGCAGCAGTTCTGCGGGATCTGCCATCGGGGCTTCGCGTCGATCGAGGGCTGAAAACCGATCATCAGACAAAGCGGCTGCGATCGCTTCCAGCCTTTCGACACGCTCTGGATGTCCTGGAGGCGTGACATGTGCATAGCTATCTGCGTGTGAATAGAGGGCAGTGGTCATTTGCGTTGATTAACCCTTAAGATTTTAATCATCCCTTGTTGATATTGCAGCGCCGTCAAGTAGCAAAGAAGGAATAAGCCATGGCAGCAGATGTCAGCGAAATGAGTGCATCTGAGTTAGACAAGTTGAGCGCGAAGATCGAGAAACGGAGACAGGAGCTGATCCGCCAAGAAGCGCTTGCGCAGATGGAAGCCGTCGCAAAAAAGCACGGGGTGGACTTCGCCGAAATAGCTCGTCTGCACAGCGCGAAGCTCCCAAAAACGCCGAAGAAGGTGACACGCAAAGCTGCTCCCAAAGCAGCGGCTAAAACGACAACCAAGTCGAAACGAACAGTTGCACCAAAGACCGTCTCCAAGTCGGTAGCGAAATCAGCAAGCAAACCGGCGATGAAGGCTGCTCCAAAGCTGGCCACGAAGTCGAATGTGGTTTCGAAGGCCAAGTACAAGAACCCGGACAATCCGAAACAAACCTGGTCTGGCATGGGTCGCAAGCCAGCTTGGTTCATCGCCCATCTGGCAGCAGGAAAGAAACCGGAAGGGTTGGCGGCTTAGTCCAATTGAGCTTTCAACTGCAACAAGACTTAAAATGCCCGCGCCCCACTGGATGGCGCGGGCATTGCTCGCCTTCTCCCGTTCCGAAGTGAAACCTTGGACGATCTGAGCCGGTATTGAGAAGGTCGGCCCTGAGCGGACCTTGGTCGCCCCATGTGGCGCCGCAGTGCAGCTTCTCCAAACCTGATGGGGTGGATGGCTCCTGCTTCGACCGGCGTCGCAATGCGCCATAATGCAGGTGTCTAAATCTGCTTTGAGAGGAGCCACCCCATGCAAGTTACCACAATTGGCGTTGACCTGGCCAAGAACGTTTTCCAAATTCATGGTATCGCAGAGAACGACGATGTGTTGTTCAACAAGCCCCTGAGACGGGCGCAGTTTCTGCCGTTCTTTGCGAAGTTGGAGCCCTGCCTGATCGGCATGGAGTCTTGCAGCAGCGCCCATCATTGGGCCCGAGAGTTGACGGCCTTGGGCCACGAGGTTCGGCTGATCCCCCCGATGTACGTGAAGCCATACGTCAAACGCGGCAAGTCAGACGCAATTGATGCTGAGGCTATCTGCGAAGCCGTGACCCGTCCGACCATGCGCTTTGTTGCGATCAAAACAGTTGAGCAGCAGTCCCTGCTGTCGCTGCATCGGGCGCGCGATCTTCTGGTGCGCCAGAGAACGCAACTCATCAACAATCTGCGTGGTCTGGTTGCCGAGTTTGGCATCTATATCCCACGTGGTCTCGCCCGGGTGATGGGGTTTGCTGAAGACATAACGCTGGGTGAGGTTCTTGATCTACCTGACATAGCCAATGAAGTAATCCACAATCTATGCGAGCAGCTCATGGCCCTGCATAAACGAGTTCGCTGGTACGAAGATCGTGTAAAACAAGTCGCTAAAGAGGACGCGCGCGTTCGTCTTCTGCGTACAATCCCTGGCGTTGGCGCGGTGACGGCCTCTGCAATCATCGCCAGCATCGGCGACGGGCACCAGTTCCGTAATGGCCGGGAGTTCGCCGCCTGGCTGGGCCTGACGCCAGCGAACAAGTCCAGCGGCGGCAAGGAGAAGTTGGGACGGATAACCAAGATGGGCGACCAGTATTTACGCTCGTTGCTCGTCGTCGGCATGACATCATTGGTCCGACAAACAAGGTCACACCCCGAACGTGCCGGTAAATGGCTGACGTATTTGCTCGAACGCAAACCCGCGCGTGTTGCAACCGTAGCCATGGCCAACAAGACAGCCCGGATCGTCTGGGCAGTGCTCACCCGCAACGAACCCTACAGCCCCCGCGTTGTACCCTGAGAAGAAAGTAACATCGAGTTAGCAAGACCCGCGAGATGATGGTGCATAAGTCTGCCGCCAAAACCGAGACACTCCGCCGAATGGCGCGGGCATAATAGCCCGTAAAGCTGATAGGAACTTGGTTTGCGGAACCCATCAGGGCCAGCGGTCAAAACCGCGCAAACAGGCCGGACACACGACTGTACTGACAGACCGTCGCAATCACAGAAATCTCTTGCTATGCAGGAGCCAATGGTATGGACCCCGCCGCCCTCAAGCGGCGACGATTGCGCCTTTGCAAAGCAAGGAGACATATCATGGAAATTGTGCGTATTGGTTTGGACTTGGCGAAGACCATCTTTGAGGTCTGCG
>NZ_JACNMO010000059.1 GCF_020622345.1 Roseobacter weihaiensis
GCAGCGGACTTCTAGAAGGCATCCCGTCACCGACGCCATTATGGGGCGGCACGTTCGACCCCGGAGAGAACCATGAGCCCGATGCGACCTAAATCCGTCCTTGAAATCGAAGCCGCAGATAGAGAACCTTGCAAGGTCATTGTCCTGAACCGCTCTGATTTCCGCCGGCGCGAGGTTTAGAACGGCGTCCATCGCAGCGCGCCTCTGCGCTTCCCATTCGAATTGTGAGACGGGGGCGGTCACGGAACGCGCCCTACTGAACTGCAACAGACCGAAATGAACCGCAAAGAAGCATTAGTCCGGGTTTCGGAACGAGCTTCCAGAGCTAGGATGCGGTCAGTGCATTTTGAAAGGGAATCAATATGATTGAACTTGCCACTATTCTCGCTGCGATCGGCGCCACAGACACTGGCCTCAAGACCGTCAAAGCGGGTGCGGAAACCATCAAGTCGATACAGGGTATGCTTGGGCGCGGTTCCGGCGAGAAGGACATTGATGTGACCGCGTTGAGAGAACTGGTTCAAGATTTGCGGGATGAGAACATTGGTCACCGAGAGGCACTTCAAGACGCACGCGAGAAACTTCTCGAGATCAAGCGCAGTGCGGAAGAGCAAGACGAAATTGCAGATCGCCGCGCCAAGTACACATTCCACACATTTCCCGAAGGAGGCGTTGTGCTCAAGATACTTAAGGATCTGAAGATCAATGAGACGCCGGAGTACATTTGTGCGGAATGCTTTGAAACCGATAAGCGGTTCATCCCACTGCAGCAAAGGGCGGCGGCCTTGTGCTGCCAAAAGTGCAGCGGTGTCTTTCAGAATAGAACTGTAAGGCAGCCAAAAGTTGCCAGAGGCGGTAGCAGGGGGCGAAGTTGGATGGACCGCTGACATCCGAGGATCTTCCAATTTTTTGCAACCCTGCTGCCGCAATTCCGCAGGTCGGCAGTGAGCCCAATCTACCTGATGCTGCACGATGCATGAACGACCGCTAACCTGAGTTAGAGAACTGCGGTGATCCTGGCGCAAGTTGAAGGGCCTCGATTATAGCTTCTAGATGGATGCGCATTTCAGCCTCTGCTGCTTTGGGGTCTTGGCGTTCAATTGCATCAACGATGCGCTGATGTTGGTCACTGTGCTGCCCCTTGAACTCTTTGATGCCAATGTGCCGATACGTGCGATCCCATTGTGACTGCCATGACGATCGACGCCTCGCTTCTGAAAGAAAAGTCAGGATCGAAGACAGGAACGGATTTCTTGCGACCGTCGCGATGGTCTGGTGAAAGATGTCATCTGCTTTCTGACATTCGAACCTGTCTGGGCCGTCACGCCCTACCGCGATACACTCGTTCAACTTTGCAATATCAAGCGCGGTCGCTCTGCGGGCGGCTTCCGCTGCCACCACTGGCTCGATCAGGTATCGCGCCTGTACCAACTCCTGAACGGATGTGGCCTGAACCGTTAGGCTTTCCCTCAGCAGTGCTGTGGCGGGCCTTGGGCCATAGAATGTCCCTTGGCCCACATGACGCCAAATCTCGTTCTCTTGCTCCAAAACAAGGATCGCACGCCGCAAGGTCTCACGGCTGCATGAGAACTGCTGCGCCAAGACCCGTTCAGGCGGTAACCTGTCACCGACGGCCAACTCGCCGGTCCTCACAAATTCCCTAAGTTTGGCGAGCGCTGTTGCCGCTTTTGTATACTGCATGACAAATCCAGACCAATTTTGAGACCAATGTAACAGGCTGATAGAGGCTTTCGAAAGGGATCGAAGGAATTGATGTGGTCGAGCTAGTTGTCATCGTTGCTGCCGGGTTTCTGTGTGGTGCATTGAACGCCATTGCGGGCGGTGGAACCTTCGTCACGCTGCCTGTTCTGATATGGATTGGGATACCGCCGGTTGTCGCAAATGCGACGGCAACAACGATGGCCGTGCCGGGCTACATTGCAAGTGTTTGGGCCTATCGCCGCGATATTCGCGCCGAAGGCGTCCTGCGACTTGGAACGATCATCATGATAGCGGCATTCGGCGGCGTATTAGGTGCAGTCCTTCTTATCGTGACGTCGCCTGATGCGTTTCTGGCGCTTGTCCCATGGCTTTTGCTGACGGCGACGTTCTTGTTTGCATTTGCTCCCCACCTTCAAAAGCTATCTGAGGGCGGCACCATCGGCACGCGCTCAACAGCAATGGCCGTCACCGTGCTTGTGTTGGTCACAACATACGGGGGCTATTTCAACGGCGGGCTGGGCATCATCATGCTCGCCGCACTTGCGCTACAGGGCTACCGCAACATTCATGGGATGAATGGGCTAAGGAACCTGCTCGCGTCCATTCTATCCACACTATCCGTTGCCACATTCATGACCGCAGACCTCATTGCGTGGGAGGCAGCCATTCCCATGGCCCTCGCCAATATATGCGGGGCATATGTCACATCATGGTTTGTGCGCCAAATGACGCGGATGGACATTCTGCGCGGTGTCATTGTCGCCATAGGAGCTGTGATGCCAGTCATATTTTTCGTTGTGTGATCCGTTCCGTACAACTTGAAAGACGCCCAATTGCGAGGGCTTGCCTGACGTCACTGACGAAGAACCCAATCTAAGAGAGACCCACAAGAATGCCTGAAACACTCCTACCCGAATTTGGACCGTGGGTGATCTGTGCGGTCACGGTCTTCTTTGGCACCCTTGTTCAACGACTATCAGGCGCGGGATACGGCATGTTTGCGGCCCCCGTCATGGCACTTGTTGCGCCAGAATGGGTGCCGGGGACGGTGCTTCTCGTCGGGTTTGTGATTGGGTCAGGCGCTATGCTGAACACGCGCGGCTCGGTACAGTGGAAAGACCTGCCACCCGGCTTTGCCGGGCGTATTCTGGGGGCAGGCATCGCCGCCTACATTGCCACGGCTGTTGTCGGCACGGACGCGCTCGCAATCATCGTGGGATTCATTGTTCTGTTCGCTGTTGTGCTAACGCTACTCGGGCTTTCGTTTCCGATCACCACCGGCTCCTTGTTTGTTGCGGGTGCCGTGGGTGGCATTATGGGAACCCTGACAGGCATCGGCGCACCCCCGATGGCCATACTGTACTCCAAAGTTGAAACGCGCAGGTCGGCGGCAACACAAAACGCATTCTACGGATTCGGAACGCTTGTTGCGATCATCGCGCTTTCGATTGCCGGGGTTCTCACACTTGCACAAGTCGCATTTGCCGCCACTCTCGCGCCCCTTGTGCCAATCGCGCTTTGGGTGTCAAAACCGCTGGCGGTTCGGTTTGAACGTGGCGCGATCCGGCCTTGGGCGCTTGGGCTAGCGACATGCTCGGCTCTGGCTTTGCTTTGGCGGAGTTTCTAAAGCAGCCATTGGGGCGCACGCAGCGAAGGCTCGCAAAGTCCGCAGACTGTGTATTCGACCGTGGTAAGATTTTGCGCTTGCGGCGAATGGCCGGTATCTCTGCCGCCGCGCGGCGTCATGATGTGAGCACGTGCAGCGATTTCCGCGCTGCGAGCGCACGCGGCGAGAAAATCGAATTTATAGGTTGGGCTCTCAGCCGCCGAATGCCACCGCAGCACGCAGCCCGGCCAGGGCGTCGTGAGACCGGCTGTTCACCAAAACGGCCAATCTCTTGACTTTTCACCGCTTGATCCGGCACCTCGTCGTTAGCATTTTGGCAACCGCCGTTCATGCCAAGAGCGGCGAAACCGGGAAGTGAGCCCAGATTGACCGATGCTGCACTATGTATGGATGGCCGATCCCCTCAATCGCGCCATACTAATGGCATCAACAAAAACGCCTCCACGCAGCGCATAGTCGCGAAGTAGGCCTTCTTGCTCAAACCCCATTCGTTTATACAAATTGATTGCCCGAGTGTTATCCGCATTGACGGTCAATTCCACGCGTCGCAGCGCCCACCAATCATCCGCAACGTCTACCAACGCTGATAGCAACGCCGTTCCGATGCCCTTCCCGACGTATGCGTCATGTATGCCCATGCCGATAGTCCCAACGTGCGAACGCCGACCCTCGAAACGCCTGAGCGTGGCCATGCCGACAATCTTATCTTCCTGCACCGCGACCAGACCAACAAGCCCAGTGCCCCCGGTCCACATCTTTTCCCTTGTGGCGCTTACACTCTGATAGGGCAACCGCATTGTCCCCCAACGATATCCGGGCAAGTTCGCAAGGGCAGTAACGCCGGTGGCATCTTCGGGTTCAACCGCCCGGATGATGACGCCGCTGGGAACGTCATATTTCGGCCGTCGAGCGGCGCTGTTGCTTATGTCTGAGTTCTGGGGTTCCGTCATGTGTCTGCTCCTCAGTCAGCCGAAGGAGCGATGACCCCGCTCCATAAGGCAGGGTCGTTTGGAGGTTTATCGGCCTATGCCGCGCACGCCTCCCGACCCCATACGAAATGGGCCGTCAGGTGCGTGTGCTTCATTGTCAAAGCCATGATTGTCGATACCACGTTGGAAAGATGAAGGAAAGCGACTGTTGCTTATTGAACCGGATATTCGCGCAGCCGCAGCGAATTGGTACTTCTCTAATCGGGCGTTTGGGTCAAGTTCATTTCATTGTGTCATTTCCGTCCTATAGGGATCGCTGTCCTTCATCCGGGTCACGCTTCTCTTCGCAGTCATTGTAGGCCCGGTTCGGTTGGGCCGCTGCACGCATGTGTCGGAATGGACGTGGAGCGCCCCGCTTTGTCTCGCGCTTCAAATTGAGCAGTGAGCTTT
>NZ_JACNMO010000060.1 GCF_020622345.1 Roseobacter weihaiensis
TCCACGTCCTTCACCTGCGTGAACCGCCGCATCCACGCCACACGATCCCCCTGCGCACCCCAAAAACCCTCAGAATCCGTCAGCGAGGTGGCGTACATCTCCTCATACTGATGCGCATTAACGTGGGCGTTTGCTGCCATTTCGGCAGATGGCGGGTAGGTTCTGCTGCTGGTTTTTGCGGTGTCGGGCATGGAGGCTCCTCCCTCTTTTGTCCTGTCATTGCCTTGCGGCCTGGTTTTCACGTGACCGGCATCCCTGATTGCCGGGGGGTGCGCGCACTGTTCCAGCTTGGAACAGACGGGCTGTCGAAAACAAGAGAATAAGCTGCGCCAATAAAAGGGTTTCGGTCAAACGCGAGACGTCGTGGCAGAATGCCTTGAGCGGCGGCAGGTCGAAAGGGTTTTTTTCTCACTTAATATCAGCGGTATAAGGGGTTTTCTTAAGATTCTGATTTGCGCCGCTTCAAGCTGCGGACACCCTTTCCTTCATGCCCTGAAAGCTGCACCCGGGCTGAGTTTGGCACCGCCGGAGCGGCTCAGAATCAACACCCGGTGAGCGACATCGCAGTCAGCCGCAGCCTCCCCCCTGAATGAGGGCTTGGCACCGCCGCTGCCCTTGGGTAGCTTTGCATCAAGCCCGCTCTTGTGTGAAGCGGGCAACACGGGAGATACATGATGAATACATACCTTAGCGTCGCCGTTGCCGGCGCAATCAGCTTTGCCTTCGTCTCGGAAGCCGCCGCAACCGAATGGAACGTTTCGGTCTGGGGCAAACGCCGTGCCTTCACTGAGCACGTTGAAAAGCTGGCCGAGTTGGTGGCGGATAAGACCGGCGGCGAATTTACCATGAACGTCAGCTATGGCGGCCTGTCCAAGAACCGCGAAAACCTTGATGGGATCTCGATCGGCGCCTTTGAGATGGCGCAGTTCTGTGCGGGGTATCACCCGGACAAGAACCGCGTGATCACGGTGCTGGAACTGCCCTTCCTCGGGGTTGAAAACCTGGAACAGGAAGTCGCCGTGGCCAACGCAGTTTACGCGCACCCGGCGGCGACCGAAGAGATGGCGCAATGGAATGCCAAACTGCTGATGACCTCCCCGATGCCGCAGTACAACATCGTCGGCACCGGCGAGCCGCGTGATGAGCTTGCCGAATTCGAAGGCATGCGCGTGCGGGCCACCGGGGGGCTGGGCGAAGCCTTCAAGACGGTCGGCGCCGTGCCGACTTCCGTTACGGCCACTGAAGCCTATCAGGCCATGGAAGGCGGGGTTGTGGATACGGTCGCTTTCGCACAGCATGCGCATCTGAGCTTTGGCACGATCAACCAGGCCGACTGGTGGACGGCGAACCTCAATCCCGGCACGGTCAATTGCCCTGTGGTGGTGAATATCGACGCCTATGACGCCCTGTCCGACGCGCATCGTGCGGCACTGGACGCCTCGGTCGCGGAAGCCATCGACCACTATCTGGTGAACTATGCGGAACTGCTGCAACGCTGGGATGCCGTATTGGCCGAAAAGGGGGTGGAGAAGGTCGACATCGCACCCGAGGTGATCGAAGAGTTCCAGGCCAAGGCCGGTGCGCCGATCCACGAGGCCTGGATCGCAGAGATGGAAGGCCAGGGCCTGCCCGGGCAGGAGCTTTATGACCTCGTTGTCAACACATTGGCAGAGGCCAAGGGCGGCAGCTAAAATCCCGCGGCCGTCCCCTCTGCGGGGCGGCCCCATTTTCAACACCAAAAGATGACCAAAGGGCAGGGCCATGGCAGGATCAGCCGCGGTGCTCGAAGATTCCAGTCTGCTGAGCCGTCTGGACCGGGCACTCTTACCCATCGAACGCTTGTGCGCACTGCTGAGCGGTCTGGCGATTTTTTCACTGATGTTTCTGGCGGTCTATTCCGTCACCGGGCGCAAGTTTTTCGCCGCGCCGATGGCGGGGTATGTGGATTACATCGAGGCGATGATGCCGATCATCGCCATCATGGGCATTTCCTACGTGCAGCGGGACGGAACCCATGTGCGGATGGATATGCTGGTCAGCGCCCTCAGAGGCCGTGTCTTGTGGTTTTTCGAACTGGTATCCGTGTTGCTGATCCTGCTTTTGATCGTGGCGCTCACCTGGGGCGCGTGGGAGCATTTCTCCCGCTCTTTTGACTGCACGCGGCCCTTGTGCAGCCGGGACAGCTCCATCGACGTTGGCATCCCGCTCTGGCCGTCGAAACTGGTGGTGCCGGTGGCCTTCGCAGTGCTGACGCTGCGTCTGCTGTTGCAGGCCTGGGGCTATGGGCGTGCCTTGGTTCTGGGGCTGGAAAGCCCTGTTGCGGTGCCGCTCAACCTGTCCGTGGCCGAGCAGGCCCGGCTTGAGGCCGAAGCGCTGGAGGGCGCAGACTGATGGAACCTATTGAAATCGGTCTTTGGGTCAGCGGCGGGCTGCTGGTCCTTGTGGTTCTGGGCATGCGGGTGGCCTTTGCCGCCGGTCTCGCCGGGTTTGTGGGGCTGGTCTGGCTGCGCTGGAACGGGTTTGGCTATGATCCCGATCAGTTCTGGCGCGCGGTCGAGATCAGCGTCAAGATCGCGGGCCTCACCCCGCATTCCAAGGTGTCCGCACAGGTGCTGAGCCTCATTCCGGTGTTCATCATGATCGGCTATCTGGCTTATCACGCCAAGCTGACCACGGCGCTTTTCGTGGCCGCCAAACGCTGGATCGCCTGGGTGCCGGGCGGGCTTGCGGTCTCCACCGTTTTTGCCACGGCGGGGTTTGCCGCCGTCTCGGGGGCCTCCGTCGCGACCGCGGCGGTCTTTGCCCGTATCGCCATCCCCGAGATGCTCAAGATCGGCTACAACAAGCAATTCGCCGCGGGCGTTGTGGCGGCAGGGGGCACGCTGGCCTCGCTGATCCCGCCGTCCGCCATTCTGGTCATCTATGCGATCATCGTGGAGCAGGACGTGGGCAAGCTGCTGCTCGCGGGCTTTCTGCCCGGCATGTTCTCGGCCTTCGTCTATGCCACGCTGATCATCGGCATCGCCGTGATCTTCAAGACGGTGGGCCCCCCGGTGGGCGGGTTCAGCTGGCGCGAAAGGTTCGAGGCGCTGCCGCCCGCCTTGCCGATCTTTGCGGTGGTGATCATCATCATCTTCTTTGTCTACAACCCCTTTGGCGATGCCTGGGGAACACCCACCGAAGGCGGGGCCATCGGGGCGTTCATCATCTTTGTCATGGCGCTTTATCGCGGCATGCGCTGGCCGCAGCTCAAGACCGCGCTGCTGGATACCGCCAAGCTGACGGTGATGATCTTTTCGATCATCTGGGGGGTGCTGATCTATGTGCGCTTTCTGGGGTTTGCCGAGCTGCCCGAGGCCTTTGCCGACTGGATCACCGGGCTTGAGATGTCGCCGATGCTGATCCTGATCTGCATCCTGCTGGCCTATGCGGTGCTGGGGATGTTCATGGATGCCATCGGCATGCTGCTCCTGACGCTGCCGGTGGTCTACCCGGCGGTCATGGCGCTCAATGGCGGCGAATACGTCAGTGCCGCAGACAGCGCCTTTGGCATGTCGGGGCCGATGTGCGCGATCTGGTTCGGCATTCTGGTGGTCAAAATGGCGGAGTTCTGTCTGATCACGCCGCCCATCGGCCTCAACTGCTTTGTGGTGGCTGGCGTGCGCGATGATCTGACGGTGCAGGATGTGTTCAAGGGCGTCACCCCGTTCTTTGTCGCGGATGGCATCACCATCGCGCTGCTGGTGGCCTTTCCGGGCATCGTGCTGTTTCTGCCGTCCCTGGCCGGGTAGCTGGAAAACGGCGTCGATGAGAATATCGCAACGGCGGCTGTGCGGACGAAGCATGGGTAATCGGGCTGACCAGATAGTGGGGTGAGGTTCTTGATAGAGTTGCAGTAGATTACTGCAATTTAAGGAGAACGACATGAACTATTATGTGGGATTAGATGTTTCGCTGAGGA
>NZ_JACNMO010000061.1 GCF_020622345.1 Roseobacter weihaiensis
TCCGCCCCGTCTTGCGGCGTCTCCTGCGGTCCCCGCGCTTCAAGGGTCCGGGTCCCCAAATCGTCACGACCAATGAAAGGCGGTCAGGACGCGAAGGCCTCCGTTTCAGTGATCTTTTCAAATGCGGGCAGGAACTCTTCATGATGCAGAGACAGATACCGCGTGACCCGCTCACTGCTCATCAGTTTTGAGATGTATCCACGCGCCAACACCAGCTCGAGATGGTCGGCCCCGTAGCTGTCTTCGACAAGGCGTACTTCGCGTTCCAGATTGGCCGACTCGCGTTCCATCAACTCGAGTTGCTCGCGTGAAATCCCTTTGATTTTCTTCGGCGTTGCTGCGGACAACAGTAGGTTTTCCGGTGTCGCTGCCAGAAGAGAGCGCGCATAATTGATGGTGAATTTGTTCATTGCGACCATGAGTTGCGCGGCCTCAATCTGGCGCAGGGGTTTCATCTTCTTGAGAATTTGAAAGCTGGTCAGGGCAACCTGCTTGTCTTTCAGAAACTCTGCGGCCTCGTCGCAGATGCCGTCAAGCAAGCGGCGTTTTTCCTTGATCGTCTTGATATTCACGTTCAGCGCATTGGCCAGCCGCTCTTCCGGCACCCCCAATGACAGCGCACGGAGGATCATTTTATGCTCTTGAATGGTGGCGAGGCGATTGATCCGCTTGTTGTATGTGAAGGCTTCGTCGTCGGTCGAGATCAAGCATTGTGTCTCGGTATGCCCATGATCTCTCAGAACCTCCAATCGTAGATGACCGTCAAGCAATGTGTATTGACCCGGTTCATGCCGGTCCGGCAAGACGACGATGGGTTCGACAAGACCGATTTCGTGAATGGACGTGACGATCTGCTTGTACTTGGTGCTCGCCTTCTTTTGTGGGCTGACAATGTAAAGCGGCGCGATCTGTTCGAAACGGACGGTCAGCAGTTCTCGCTCAAAGGCAGCAACGACCTCTTTTTCGACTGAGGTTGTGGTCATGTCGGCACACTTTCGGCATGCGAAAGCCGATCAGCAATTGTCTTCGGCAGGCTGGCCAGTCCTTCGGCACGCAACAGTGTGACGAAGTTCTCATCTGCCATCAGCGCCTTGAGCGATTGCACGAGAAAGAGCATTTCGCTGCGCGTGGCATGTGCCTTGCGCAAGAGCATCTTCTTCTTTTCGACATCGTTCTCATAAGTCTTCAGTAGACTTTCAACCGACAGGCTCTTTCGTGAACTGCCATCGGATGACGCCTGTCCCTTACCGTGCTTTTGGCGGGCTTCAACGAGGCGCTTCGCTGCCAACAGTCGACCACCCCGGAGCAGCTTCTTCTCATAAGCCTGCCTGAGAACTGTTTGTACGCCGACGTCGTCAGCATCAGCGATGTCGACGGCGACACTGACCGGAATCTTTCCACTTTCAACCGCGCGCAACAGGCGATGTTCGTGGTTGTCCAACAGCTTGATGACACCATGAACATATTTGATGGAAAGCTGTGTTTTCGCCGCGATCTCCCGTTCCGAGTAACCGTCCTCTTTGAGCCGCCGAATGTCTCTCAGCAAATCAAGCGAATGGTGCTGGCGGCGGGCAAGATTCTCGACCAAGCTCATCACCAGGCAATCTTCACTACTGGCGTTGATAATGATCGCTGGTATCTCGGATTGGCCGAGGGTTTTGAAGGCCTCTAAGCGCCCCTGGCCACACACCAACTCGTAGCTTGGTTCTCCTCCACTCTCTGGTTCACGAGCAGCAACTGTGATCGGCCGTTTCAACCCAAGTTCGGCAATGTTGGCCTTTATTTCTTCGAAAACTTTTTGATTGCGGACCCTCGGATTTACGACGGTGATTGCGTCAATCGGGACAAGCACTGTCCGTCTGAGGTCGGTCTTGCTCATCAAGCGACCTCCAGAAGCGGTGCGCGTGCCGTCATTGCGAAGAAACGTGACAGGTCGTCGAAACGGAATGCGTCAAGCGAGAGACCATTGTTCTCTGACAGGCGCAACTTGGATTGCGTCATGTCGAAGGTCGGCAGCAAATAGTAATCTAGCAGCAATTCATTCATTTGCCCCATCCGAACCACGATTGTCATATCTGGCAAGAGCCTGGTATCGAGGCGAATGTTCCATCGAAACGCACCAGCGCCGGTTTGCATGCAGCGTGCGATGACGATGGAAACAGTGAACTCTTCGTTGATGGTAATGAGGTCTGTTTGTGGATCGCGATCAGCAAGTCCACCAACAGCCTCAACGCCGGAAATGGTGTCCCGGATGAGTTCGGCATGCACGCCACGCAGGCGTTTGTTGATTTCAATGTAGCGATAATCTCGGTCCGGTTTGAAACCGACAAGACTATAGGCCCGCAGTAGGCTGCCGAACCGACTTTGATAAGCACCACTTGACGGTAGGGCCGGTGCTTCATTGATGACAAATCCCGAAAGAAATCCGTGTTGTTCAAGCGTCTCTTTCAGACCTTCAAGCATTTCCTCGTCAGACATCCGCTGAGAACGTGCCCCGATAATGGCACGCGCAGCCTCAAAGAGCTCCGTGCTGACAATGGCGTCAAAAGCGCCAACGGCGCGCACCCAGTTGCTGGGGTCATTGCGGACGTGGCGCTTCTTCAGTTTGAATGAGTTGCGGTTCCAGATGTTGTTGCCGATGTACTTTTCGTTGGTCAGGATTTGGCGCACGACGGCTGGCGCCCAACTTCGGTCCAGATCGGTTTTGATCCCGCGCGCATTGAGGTCCGCGGCGATTTCAACCTCGGCTTGACAGTCGTGGACAAAACTCTGGAAGATCTGGTTTACAACGGCGATCTCATCATCAGGCCCCGGTACTAGGGTGACGCGATCGGTTTGAATGCTCTTATGTTCACCGCGGGACAGGACGCCTTTCGCGTTGCCCGCTTCATCAATCAGCATCCGTCTCAGGCCAAATCCGGGTGCGCCGCCTTGCCGGTAACCCAGTTCAATCAGCCGGCATTGACCCGCGAAAACCTTCTGCGACAGCTCTCTGCTGTATTCACCAGCCATCGCACGCTTCAGGCCTTTGACGACAGTTGACATCGTACTGCCATCGTTTTCGAATTGCTCGGCGCAGTATTCGACTGAAATGCCCGCGCGCTTGCAGGCATACTCGTAGTAGGCGCTTTCGTCGGCGTCCTGGAAACGACCCCAACGGCTGACGTCATAGACCAAAACGGTCTTGAAGTCGGCGTGACCGCTCTCAATGTCGTCGATCAACTGCGTAAGGCCAGCGCGGCCTTGAATGCGCAAACCGCTTTTCCCAGCATCAGAGTATGTCTTGATGATCTGATAGCCGCGCTCATCAGCATATCGTTGGATCGCATCCGCCTGGTTTTCTGTCGAGTAGCGCTGATGCTCGGTCGACATACGCACGTATTGCGCTGCTTTGCGGCGATTATCCTCTTCACAATCATTCTCTGGCCAACTCAATGTTGCGGCCCTCCATCATTCAAATTCGCAAACCTGCAGAAATCCTCTGCGATTCCTTTCTCAACCTTAACGAGAGAGGGGCGGAAACATGTTGCATAAAAAGGGCAACTCGTTTCATCGAGAACGCGAAGAGCGCGTTTCTGCGTCAGAATACCGGCAGGCGATCAGCGCGGCGCTGTCTCAAGAACTCGGCGGTGCGGGGCAGGCGGCAAAAGCAACAATGCGGTGGACCGGCGCAAGTGAACGAACGGCCAAGAACTGGATATCCGGTTCATATGGTCCGACAGCCGAACATCTGATCGAGCTGATGAGA
>NZ_JACNMO010000005.1 GCF_020622345.1 Roseobacter weihaiensis
CTCAAAAAAAGCATGTTCGACGGTGGGGGCGACCACGAATGAGGTACCCTGCATCAGAAAAGCTTGAGATCATCCGGCTGGTCGAGGAAAGCCATCTATCTGCCCGTCGGACATTGGCAAAACTGGGTATCCCCCGGACGACGTTCTATCGCTGGTATGATCGGTATTTGCAGCGGGGTGAGGCTGGGTTGCAGGATCAGCGCCCCAAGCCGAAGCACGTTTGGAACCGCGTTCCTGATGAGGTGAAGCGCAAGGTTGTCGACTTCGCCTTGCAGGAGACAGAACTGTCACCGCGCGAGCTGGCGGTGACGTTCACGGATCAAGAACGCTACTTTGTCTCGGAAGCCACCGTCTATCACACGCTCAAGGCGCATGATCTGATCACCAGCCCGGCGTTCATCGTCTTGAAGGCTGCCAAGGAGTTCAAAGACAAAACAACTACGATCAACCAGCTGTGGCAGAACACCTTGTGGATCGGGTTTTGCAGTACGTCGACGGTGTCTCGCCATGTGCGCAAGTCTTCAATGATGTGAACCTTTGGTTTTTCGTCATACCATTCGATTGCCATGGTCGGGCTTTCCGGCAAGTCATGCACCCGGCGCGCATAGTTCCAGACAGTGCGGAAGTACTTAAGCACATGATTTGCCCCGGACGGCGTACTGGCCATCGCGCGATGTCGATCAGCGACCATAGACTTTGAGATCTCATCAAGCGGGAGACGGAGCCAGTCCTTCAGATGCAGATCGAACTGCTGCCGCATACCAATCTTATGCGCCTGCGACCGCAGTTTCGGGCGGGCAAGATAGGCATCGTGCAGCCTGCAATGTCGGCGCACCGATCTGGATTTTCTTACCGGCCTCCCTGCCCCACTCCAGCGCAAATCTTAAAGCTGTTTGCCGCGCCGCATCCGCGGAGATAACGGGATGACACACCCATCGGTGGCGCACGTGTCGCCCGCGAGCTGGATCGGATCTGGCATCCACAATGCACAATATGCACGACCGCAGCGCCACATCCAGTCCGGCAAAATATTCCATCATCTTTCTCCCTTGCTCACAGATTTCCTGTGATCCTAACGGGAGCTCGACCTTAGTTCAGGGTCAGCGCAATTACCCATGCTTTGGGCCATCCTCATCTTGGATAAATGAACCTACTTGTTGGATGCTGCTTTGCATCCGAAGGCGGCTGAGAGCCCTTATGGTGCGCCCACGGGTCTGCAGATTTGCCAAAGATTATCAATATAGTAATCTTTTGGGCTTAACAGCGGCCGCAGAATTTGATGAAAAGGTTTGTAACATGCCTGCGAGACGTCTTTCCTACCCCTACGTCGAGCCAGATGCAGCGCACCAGACGCGTCTGGAAATTGAAGTTCTGGCGGACCGGTATGCGCACGAGTGGGGTTACAGAAGCGGAAAATCGTTGGATGAAGTTTGCAAGACTGCTGGCGTAGATATCGAATACTCTCATCGCCCAAATGAAATAATGCTGGAAATACCGCTGGAAGAGCGGCCGGTTATCTGGCTGCCTCGCACAGGACGCAAACGTGATGACCGCTTTATTATCGCAACAGCACTTGGGCACTGGGCAATACACGTGGGCGAAACGCGCAAAGCGCACCCAGGCTGCGGGATCCAGGCTCTATATGAACCAGACTCAAATGAAGCACTAGAAGAGGCGAAGGCGTTCGGAATGGCTTTTCTTATGCCGACACAAGCGTTTATAGATTCCTGGTGTCAAGGGCGGTCCCAAGCGGCTTCCATTCGCTTTGATGTGCCGACGAAGATCGCTTATTTGCGCGCCAAAAGTCTTGAGCTGGGCGACACAGTCTAAGTCGAGACTTCTTTGGTTTTCGCACCCCAAAGATCGCTTTGGTTCCCGTCCATGAAGGCCATTTCGCTTGATTCAAACTGGCGCTGAGCATTTTTATTCGAAGAGTAAGACACGGTCGGTTTTCGTTTCGGTAATCGGATATGCTTCCATACCCACGGATGCGGCTGACATCCGCTGACCGGACCAACAGACCATCAGGCAAGGCCCAGATCGGTCGACTGAACAATGCGACCCTTTGCCGGGCGGCGGTCGCAAAGAGTCCAGTGGTCATCTGCCGGTCCCTGCGGGCAAGCCCAGGCTGGAGGTCTGCAAACTCCGTCTCTACAAATTCGACATCCCCGACACCAAGCTGGCGCAGGACATAGCGTGCAAGTTCAACATCGCATCCTGTGAAAAGACCCAGTTCATTCAGGTAGTTGAAGGATGGTTCGATTAAGTATGCAAACTTCTTGACCCCCGCCTCATGCGACCACCACCACCTGTCCGGTGAGGGCTCCATCGACGCATTTTGCAAAGGCGCGTCCGACCTTCTCCGAAGCCACGCGCTCGTGCCCGGGAAAGAAAGCGCCATACCGGTCCGCGGACACCCGGAGCAGGCCGGGGCTGACAGCATTGATCCGAATGCCTCTTGGCAGCTCAATCGCTGCGCCGGTGACAAAGCCCTCCAAAGCCCCGTTTGCCGTGGCAGCGCTGGTTCCTGAAATGACAGGATCGCGGTTGAGCACGCCAGTTGTCAATGTGAACGACCCCCCGTCCGAGATGCGGCCCAATCCCGAGAGAACCAAGTTTATCTGCCCCATAGCTTTGTTCTCCAGGCCAATCCTGAATGTCGCCTCGGTGTGATCCGAAAGCGGTGAAAAATGAACATTGCCAGCGGCTGAAATGACGGCATCGAATGTGCAAACCTCGTCATACATCGCATCGATGGCGCATTTGTCGCCGATATCAACCACCACGTCGCCGGTATGTCTGCCAGCACGAATGATTTCATGGCGCTTTGACAGCTCGGCATATGCCGCCTCCCCGACATCGCCCGATGCACCAACAAGAATGATCTTCAACGCAAATACTCCTCGTAAATCTCAAGCTTTCTGGTGAGGATGTCCGCGCATCGGTCAAGATCGTCGCGGCGTTTGGCGAGCAAGTCCGAGTGATCGAGCAAGATATCCTTGCGCGCTTGGATTGTCTCCTCGCCTTGGGCATAGAGAGCCGCGAATTCCTGCATGACCTTCATCGGCATCCCGGTCTCGCGGAGCCAATAAAGCAACGTCAGCCAGTCTATATTCTCAGGTGAAAAGCGCCGTTGTCCATCTGCCCCGCGACCAACATTCGGCACGAGCCCCTCTGCTTCGTAGTAGCGGATCGTATCGACCTTGAGCCCTGACCGAGAGGCGGCCTCTGAAATGCGCATGATAGCTTCCCTTCTGACATCGAACGAGATACCGGGCTGGAGTAGCTCAAGGTCAAGAGGAAATCTCGAATCTTGTCTACACCCCGATCCAAGGGAGACATCCAGAGTCACCCTGTAATGCTGCTCTACGGCTCTCCATGCCGGATCTTCACCGCACTCGCAAAATCACGGTTTGGACGAATTCACAGAGCGCGATGACGATAGTGCCACCATCGAGGCCCTGCCACGACCCTTCCAAAATCTGACCTCTTTCCCTCCGCCAAGCGACGTGTTTTTCACTACCATAGACCGTCTTTTCTGGGTAGCATTCGGTAATGCGCCATGGCCGGCTTGCGGATAGAGCGACCCACATCAAGTTTTTCAGAACGGCTGGTTTGCGCGGCGAAGTGGGCATCTCGGCGGGCCATGATTTAGTGGTATCTTGTCATGTACAATCAAATGAATGAATTCGCCTCTTCGGACGGGCTTACCTTGCGGTATCGCGCAGTCGGCCACGGCCCCGTGATCTTGACCCTCCATGGCTTCCCCGACACATATCGGACGTGGGACGCGATGACAGCTGATCTTGAGGCTGCGGGCTTTCAGGTCATTAATCTGGCGCTGCGCGGCTATGCGCCTTCCGATGTTGCAAGCGACGCGAATTATTCCATAGATCGACTTGCACGGGATATCGCTGATCTTTTGGACCACCTTGAAAGAGATAAGGCCGTATTGATCGGGCATGACTGGGGGGCATCAGCGGTCTATGCTTTTGCGGCCATGTATCCGGAGCGCGTCTCCAAGCTGGTGGCGCTTGCAATTCCACCTTTGGCTGTTGGCCCACGCGGGCTGCTGGAAAGATGGGCGCGTCCGCACAATCTCTATCTGGGTTTGGGTGGCTTTTCAGATTGGTGGGTCAGGCGAAATGGCTTCAACGAGATAAAAAGGCTATACAGTCTTTGGAGCCCGAGCTGGCATGTGCCGACGGATCACATCGAGACTGTTCTGACGGCCCTGGAACCCAAAAGCCGGTCGCGTGCGGCGATAGACTACTATCGTTTGGGAAAAGCCGAACCGTCAGATGATCTTCTGACAGCGCCTCTTTCCACGCCCTGTCTCGTCATTTACGGCAGTGATGAACCAGCGGTCCGCAGGTCGGCGTTTGCTCAGGCGCACGGTGTCATGGGTAAGGGATCGAAGGTTGTGATGCTGCCAAATGTTGGTCACTGGCCCCATCTTGAAGCGCCACAGAAGTGTATCGCGGAGGTACTGACTTTTCTGACCAAGTGATCTTGGTGCTCAGTCGCACAGTCAGGTAACGTCTCTCTGTTGGTGGTCATCTGTTCCGCTCGCGGCATCCGGACATGGCCTCGCGCTGCGCCGCGATAAAAACCGGACGGCAAGCCCTGCTGGGCGACGCATTCACATCATGAAAACAGATTTTTCAAGGACCGAGGCGCGTCCCTTGAGCCGGCATCTATGAATCTTGCAGCATTGCTGCGTATAGGTTCCTTTGCGGCCTTCGCCGATGTTGGGGGCGTCGGAGGAATTTGGGCACAGGCATAGCAGGTCAAACGCTCCAGTCAGATGCGATGCCAAGCTGATACTAGAAAATTATTATAATAGTCCGCAAATTTTTCTCGTTTGTCAGCTTTGGCGACCACAGACTAAATATCCATAGACCAAATATTAAGTGCGTTCGAGTGTTCCTGAGGTGGCATGCCAACAGGCTGAACTAGAAACCTCTGGAAGCTTTGATCACAGGAGGAGTCACTATGAAGAGTTTCGACACCGACATGGACGTTGATATTTCTACTGCCCCCGTAACCGCTTGCGGCGCCGGGTGTCGAGACGACCTTCAGGGGTCAACGGTTCTGGACACCTGGTCAGGCTGACCTTGACCCTGTCCACCCAAAGATCAATCACACAGCTAACATCCCCGGTCTAGAATGCCTGGCAACGGTCTTTACAAAACGACAGGGTTCGACCGCCCAGAAATCGAGGAAGCCCCCTTCTGATATTGATGGACGAGGGTATTTTCCGGGCGCATCGCAGGCTTTGCGATGCGGCTCACGGAACAAGATACCGAACCGTCCAGGGATAATAAAAGTCACCGCAGACGCCGAACCCATGGTTTTGCGCGCGGCTCGCAACCGGCTTGCCAGATATCGGACAACAAGATGGGCAACAAACAGAGTATTTACCCAGAATTGATTTAAGGAATAAGACTTGCAGACCTACAAGCTGATCCCATCATCGTGTCCTGTTAAAACCGACAGCTTTTCGTTAAAGTCAGGAGATCGTCCGGAAGAAATGCGTGCGTTTCTGCTGCAAATGGCCGAAGAAACCGGCGCGGACGCTCATCGAAGAATTGCAGAATTGACGCGCGAACTGGCGCGGTCAGGGACTGTAACCCACACGGCTGAAGAGTTGAAATGGGGTGCGCGTGTTGCTTGGCGAAATGCAGCAAGATGCATCGGACGCATGTTCTGGCCCGGGCTTGAGGTGCGCGATGCGCGCGATGCAAAGACCGAAGACGAAGTCTTTGAGAACCTGCTCGCTCATCTAAATGCATCGACCAATGGTGGCGATATCAAGCCGATGATCACGGTCTTTGGACTTGGGCCGCCATTGATTCGCATTCTCAACGCGCAGTTGATCCTTTATGCTGGCTACCTTCAGGCTGACGGTTCAGTAATCGGTGATCCACGTAACGTGAACCTGACGAAACTGGCTCAGCGGCTTGGTTGGCGGGGTCAGGGCACGCGGTTTGACGTATTGCCCCTCATGGTCAGGATTGGCGACAGACCGATACGCCTTTTCCCCTGGCCTCCCCAGGCCGTTCTTGAGGTGCCTATAGAACATCCTGACGCCGCCGCGGTGGGTGAACTTGGATTGAAGTGGTTTGCGCTGCCCGCCGTCTCCGGCATGGCGCTCGACATGGGCGGAGGTGTTTACACCGCAGCCCCCAGCAGCGGCATCTATATGGGGACGGAAATTGGCAGCTTTAACCTTGGTGACCCACGCCACTACAATCAGTTGGGGCCGATTGCCCGCGCGCTTGGGCTCAATCAGGGGGCCGAAAATCCCTTGTGGCAAGATCAGGCGATGGTTGAGCTGAACCGGGCTGTTCTGCACTCGTTCTCTCAGGCGGGCGTGCGCATCTTCGATCATCACACGTTGTCAGAAAGCTTTTGCAAATTCAGAGCCCGGGAAAGAAAACAAGATCGGATCGTGGCGGGCCATTGGCCCTGGCTTGCGCCGCCTCTTTCATCGAACCTTTCGGAGATCTGGCACATGAAAGACCTTCAGGCCACGATGTTAAAGCCCGGCTATTTCTATCAGCCCGTTCCAGAATTGGACTTTTAGAACGGTTGAGTCGCCCCTAGGCTTTGCAAAAGCTGGTTCATCTTCACCATGCCGCTTTGGGATCTCGCCAAAGGCGGCGCCGCGCAGGGTCACCTGCCCCGCACAAGTTGTCCTGGGCGCCGTGGGTATGAACGCGAGCCATATATATATGGAACCCGCCGTCTGGCCGACCACTTTGGTCAACTCGCCTTGAGCCAGTAAAATCGAGTGCCCGGATATATTTCCTGGGAGACCCCCTGACATTTCAAAAATCCAGGACGCGCCCCGTCGTATGTGCCGCAGCCTACTTCTTTGGGCTCGCTTTCCTCGTCAAGCTGTTTGCTCTGGTTGGATCGCAAAGAGCCCCTATGGATGAATACCGGTGACAGCTTTCATGCTTTGGCCCACGTTCAACTGATGTCTCGTCGCGCCACCACTGACACCATTGGTAAGAAGTCAATGCAACGATGGCAAAGTCAACGCAGTGCCCTCGCAGGTAAGACAACCACAAAACGCCCGCTTCAAGGCTTCATTGACCCATCCACACCTCTGTGGGCGTCAGATGGCGTCAATCATTGAGCCTGCAGAGGTGATGAACCAGCGAGTACCCGGCCCAATCCGGTCCTTCGTCAATCTGCCAAAAACCGCCGCGCAGATTTCGCCTTGCGGCCCGTCATGCACCGCGCAGCGTTCGACGGTGCACCAGCTCACACCTTGCGGGACAACCTGCTATTGCGGCAATGGCCCTTTCAGGCAGAATACTGCTTTTCCACGATATCATCGACATGCTGGCTGCATTCGATTTTGCCCGACAAGACGTCGGCAACCGGCCACCATCGCGCATCGCTGACATCATCCCGGGCGACAGGTTCGCCCACATGGTATTCACAAAGAACCGCCGCAAGCAGGAAATGGAACCGAACGGCCCCCTCATCGTCGCGCTCGATCACATCTACGTTCGTCAGATAGCGACGCGGCTGGCCTGTCACACCGGTCTCTTCGTAGAGCTCACGCACGGCGGCCTCCATCGCGGTTTCGCCAAGGTCCACATGGCCGCCCGGAAAACCCCAGCGACCGGCATCCGGTTCATTTCGGCGCTTGACGAGAAGCACTTGGTCCGCCCGTATCACGACAGCCAGAGCAGCAAGTTTTGGATGATTTGTCATGAGGTGAGTTTTGCAGAGCGTGGCGGCGAAAGAAAGCCTGGGGTAATTGTTGGTGGCTGGATTTGCGCCTGGGACCCGGACCATGGGTGCAAGGGGGGATATCTCCGCCGTGGCCATGCCCGGTCTGAGCAGGTGTTTGACCGTCGCACTGTGGCAGGCTTAAAACGACAAGCTTGGTGATCAGCCACCAGGATCGTCCCGCTGCCAGCGCCTGATGAGCCTCGGGCGACCCTCCGGTCTATCGCTGTGAAAAACCCTAATTCCGCCTTGAATTATGATCGGCTGCAATTCAGCGGAGGGGTTGGTTCCCGCAAATGCCAACACGACCGCTGCTGTGTCGCCCAGCTTTCCGTTTTTGGCAGTTGCAGCGGCCTGACCCTTCGGCACCAACCGTCAGCCGCATGCAAACATGCCTTCGGCTTTGAAAGAAAACTCCGTCTGCTTACCGATAATCACATGATCATGGATGGTGACGCCGATCGCGGCGCAAGCAGATGCAACACTGTCCGTCATTGCGATGTCTTGCGAACTGGGAGAGGGATCACCGGAGGGATGATTGTGTATCAGGATGATCGCGCTCGCATTCAACTCAAGTGCCCGTTTGGCCACTTCGCGCGGATAAACAGGAACGTGGTCTACCGTGCCCTGTGACTGTTCTTCATCTGCAATGACGATGTTCTTCCTATCCAAGAACAGGATGCGAAACTGTTCGGTTTCGCGATGCGCCATAGAGGTTCTGCAGTATGTAATGAGGTGATCCCAAGACGACATGACCTCTCGTTTCAGAACTTTTGCCTGACCCATCCGCTGCGCAAAAGCTTCTGCAATCTTGAGCTGCAAGTATACTTTCTCGTCCGCTCCCTCCACTTGCAAAACACGATGCCGAGATGCCGCAACAACTCCATTCAGATCACCGAACGTACTCAGCAACCTCTTTGCCAGTGGTTTTACATCGATACGGGGAATAGCGTTGAACAGTACAAGCTCCAACAACTCATATTCCGGCATGGACTTGTGTCCGCCATCCATGAAGCGCGTTCTCAGACGTTTGCGATGACCCCAGTAATGGGGTACGCGGTTGCCTTCGCCATCCATCAGCAAACCGCCACCGGCGGCTGCAGTTTTGGAAAGTTTGCTTGTCTGTCTGTAAGACGGTGCAAAAGCCGGCCGTGTCTCGATGCCGGGTGGTGGGACCCTTGCGTCCAGATCCGCAAGGCCACGCAGTGCATCCTCCGAAAACCCGCTTGGAGGGTTTTTCAAAATACGGCGCGAAACCTGCGGGGCCGCTTTTTGCCTTTTACCAAGGATTGTCGCTCCAGAAGTAAACCAACGGTTCATTTGTGACCTCCTACAGGCAAAACCGGCTATGATATCGTCAAACCAATAGGCTGCAGAATTCTGATTAATGTTTCGTTAAGAAACGACAATTGAACGCCGAAGTTGAAAAATGGTGCTAAATCTGTGGTGTGTCTGCCAAAGGCGGTTTTGGCAGATATCTGTGACATCTCTGAGACCGCTCAGAGGGCGCAACGGAAACAATCATATCCCTTGCCTCGACGTCCTGACCACCGATTTGCATGTGAAGGCCGACAGATCTTGATTTGATCCTTGGCGATGGCGACAATCCGTCCACGGTGTCCCACAAGGTGCGCAGGTGTTCTATGACCTGGCCCCTGGGCTTCTCGTCCTACCACTCGATTGCCATGGTCTGACCTAGCAGCCACGTAGAAAACTGCTCTGTGTGATCTCGGCGCGGGTCTGCGCGGTGCCCCGCCGATTTGCAGCTTTGCGGCCCTCAAACCAGCTCAGTCTGAACAGGTCAAAGGAGGGCTTTTGATTTGCATCAACACCATCGACAACCAGATCGCCCATTCTATGCGCAAGGAGATAAGGAATCTGAAAATGTTGAAGATCTCGAAACCGGGAGCAAACCGTTTAGACCTCGAACTCTCGGGTGTGCTTGATGCAGAAGCAATGCGGGCCGCGCTCGATGAATTGCTTGAGAAATCGGAAGGGATCACCCACGGAAAGATGCTCTACAGGATTCTAGACTTCGAGATGCCGACCATGGGCGCGCTGGCCGTCGAGTTCCAGCAGATGCCAAAGCTGTTCAGCTTAATAGGCAAATTTGACAAATGTGCAGTGCTCTCAGATACCGCGTGGCTCCGAACTGCCGCAGATATCGAAGGCGCTTTGATCCCGTCACTTGAGGTCAAGAGCTTTTCGCTTTCGGCTGCCAAGGCTGCAGAAGACTGGCTCAATGACAGTATGGAGGAAGAAGAGGAGAATTTTCCTGTCTGAACTCGGACCCGCACGGTCGCCGCCGGTCGGTCGATTGCATCGACCTTTCGGTTCATGAGTGCCCGCACGGTCCTTCACCAAAGGATGTATCCCGGCATGTGATTTGAATTGCGGGGCGAACGGCTTCCCCGCTTGCCGGGAACCACCAGATGGTTGTTATTGCGTGTGCAGAGGAAATTCTCACAGCAACTGAAAAAAGAGAGGCGAATATGTACAGGACTATTTTGGCAGTTTTTGGTTTTGGGGTTGCTCTTTCGGGGCTGGCGTCCTGCACGGACCTGGCTGGGCAAGATCAGGCCATGCCCACGCGGGCTGACGGTGCCGCATTTTTTGCCGAGAATTGCGCATCTTGCCACGGCACCGATGGCCAAGGCAATGGTCCGGCCGCAAGCCGTCTGACCGTTGCAGCAACGGATCTAACGACACTAAGCAAAGCAAACGGCGGGACGTTCCCCGCAGCGCGTGCGTTGAGTTACATCTACGGTGATCCTCAAAACAGCCATCTTGCGCGTGTCATGCCCCAGTTTGGTGGAGAGATGGCCGAAGACCTTGTTCCGGTGGAAATTGAAGGTGTGCTTACACCGACACCCAGGGAACTGGCTGGCTTGCTGGTTTATCTGGAGAGCATCCAGCAGTAAAATCGTGTTTTTGGAATCTGGCGCAGGCGTTGAGCAGAAACGAGCTAAGGTGTCAGCGATTGAGGGTATATACCGGCGAAGTACTCTCGTTCGGTTGATACTGCGCGCCTGTCAGAGCACCCAGAAAGAGCGGCAGTATGGGGCACCCAAGCAAGATTTCGTGCAGTTGGGCTCATGGCAGCTTCATGGTGCATCGCGGCATATGCTGCCACAGAGCTTGCACGGCTCAGTGCCGACATTCGCGCGATACCTACACCGGGTACCGCCCGTCACCGGCATGTTCCTTCGATGGAAAAATCATCCCAAAGAGGGGCAGCGACATCTTGTGTGGGTCCAACATCTCCCCACATGGGAAAGAGGTCAAGAATGCACTGAACGGGGGGAGACATGACGGTGAAAAGCATCATCGTGGCAAGTGATTTATCTGAGCGGTCGCGACAGGCGGTTCGGCGTGGTGTCAATCTGGCGGCAGGGTTGGAGGCGCGGCTCACGGTGTTGCATGTGGTGGATGCAGCCATACCGGCTGCGCTGGCAACTCAGATACAGAAAGAAGCTGTCAAGAGCCTGGCGGATGATGTTGCTGAGGACGCAAAAGGACGGCAGATTGATCACGAGATCAAAGTGGTCATTGGCGACACGATTGAAGAGATCAACGGCACTGCACAGACGGCCAGCGCGGATTTGCTGATCGTCGGGTTGCATCGTCGGCGCGTCTTCCTCGATCATATCAAGGAAACCACGATGGAGCACCTCATCCGCTCCAGCAACCTGCCGGTTCTTCTTGTCTCCGAAGAGGCGGATCATGACTACGCCCGTGTTCTGGGGGGTGTCGATCTGTCGCCGGTCTGTGCATCTGCGCTGCATAAAATACAGGTAATCGCCCCAAAGGCGAAGGTGGATCTTTTTCACGCGCATCAAGTCTCTTTCCGCAAGGAGGCTGAGCGGGACTATGCCACGTGGAAGGCGGTCTGTGGTCTTCCCGATCACCTGCCTGAACCGATATTTGTCGAGGCGTCCGCACAGGATGCGCTGCACGATCTCATGGCCAAGGAACGCTATGATTTGCTGGCCATTGGCGCGCATACACGCTCAAATACGGGGCGCTACATTCTTGGGGGGTTCTCGGCGGGGCTGATCCGGCAGCCCCCTTGTGATCTCTTGCTGGCAAAATAGAGCGCGAAACCGGCCCGTCTTTCATGGAACCACGTCATGCCATGCTCCTTGTCCTATTGCGGGTGCCGTGACTGGTGGCATTCTCCTTTATGAGAGCTGTCAAATCCCTAAAACCGAAAGGCAAACCACGGCTCTGAAATTAGCGATTGTCATAATGCGGCCCTTGGGCTGGGCAGATGATCGTACATGCCCAAGGCTTCAATCTCTCGCATCTCGATGCTGCAGGGCGCGCTTAAGGCATGCTGGGCAGCCCGACAACGCGCCTCCTGCGCCTTGTCCTCAAGTCTATGAAACCCTTCAAAGGGCGGAAATCCGGCGTGCGGCCCCCCGAAAAAAAATCGAACACGATATCGGCCATGGGCAGCAGAACGCGCTGAAGACAATCCGCGATCTTTTGCGCCGGCGCCCCATCCGGCGGACCGGGAAAGGCGCGGTTCATATTCCCCTGATCGACGGGCGCAACAGCCTGGTGCCCCTAATTTTCGCAGGTGTCAGCGCACGCCCAAGCCGGTGCAGCGCCATCGGGCCTTCCTATTCATCGCCATGATTGCCACCGGTGAAAAGCGCGCAGGAACCGTCGGCGTTTCGGATCATACAGATCGGGATCAGGATCGGCTCCCATGGGCTGTCGTTGTGGCTATAAGGCAGGCGCAGATGGCCAGATTGCCTGTCGTCACAGCTGAAATCCACGGTTGCGGTGATCGGGGTGTCCCGCAGCGCGCTAATCCTTGACGACCAGAGCGCGCGGCGTTTTGCACAGACAGCTGGCGCCACTTCCGGTGATAACGATGGGTTCCGTAATCTCCAATCCGCCGTCATCGAGCCAGAGCGCTGGCATAAAATGAAATGTCATGCCGGGGACCAGCAGGGTCTTGTCGCCTGTGCGAAACGACATCGTACGCTCGCCCCAATCGGGCGGGTAAGAGAGGCCAATCGCGTAACCGCAGCGGCTGTCTTTTTCAAAGCCCAGCCGGTTCAGGGTGGCATTGAAGGCAAGCGCAATGTCTTCGCACCGATTGCCGGGTCTTGCCCGCTCCAGACCAGCCTCCACCGCCTCCAACACGGCCTTTTCAGCGTCCAGATACCTTTGGGGTGGTTTGCCGAAAAACAGCGTGCGGGACTGCGGGCATTGATAGCGCTTATGGGCCCCTGCGATCTCGAAAAATGTGCTTTCCCCCCGGCGCAGGGGGCTGTCGTCCCAGGTCAGGTGCGGGGCTGTGGCATCAATACCTGACGGGGCCATCGGCACAATCGCGGGATAATCGCCCCAGTATTCGTCTGCGCCCGTCACTGAGGCATGATAGATTTCCGCAATCAGATCGTTCTTGCGCATGCCGGGCTCGGCCTTGTCGCGGATCACGCCGTGCATGAGGAGAACATCGTGATCCGCGAGAACGGTGCCGCGTGGCTTTCGACACCCTGTGGCCCCGAGATGCGGGTGCTTGAGGGATGAACGCGAGGCCGTTCCCCTACAGGTTGGCTGAGATCACCGCCCCTCGGTTGGGTTTGATCGCCCTGCAGTCTGATGAGACCGTGGAAGGCGACCTGCGCCGTCTGCTACCACCCGATTGCGAACTGATGGTCAGCCGTGTGCCCTCCGCAAGGGAGGTGACATCCGGGTCCCTCGCCGCGATGGAGGATCATCTGACGGCGTCAGCAAAGCTGTTCCCGGCAGGTCTGACATTCGATGTGATCGGATATGGCTGCACCTCTGCCAGCGCGCAGATCGGCCCCGGTGCCGTGGCCGACAAGATCCGCACCGGGGCGCCCGCGCATCACATCACAGAACCGCTCAGCAGCCTGATCGCCGCATGTCGGTACCTGGGGCTCTCCCGCGTTGCTCTGCTGTCGCCCTATATCGCGCAGGTGTCCGAGCGGCTGAGCATCGCCCTGGCAAAGGCAGATATTTCCACACCTGTCTTCGGCAGTTTCAATGTCGCAGAGGAGGCATCGGTGGTCCGCATTGAGGCCGCCTCGATCATGTCGGCGGCGAAATATCTGATGGCAGACGCGGAGGTGGATGCGCTGTTTCTGTCCTGCACCAATCTGCGGACCCTTGAGAGCATTGCGCCGCTCGAGGCCCTGCTGGGCAAGCCGGTTCTGGCCAGCAATCAGGTGCTGGCCTGGCATATGATGCGGCTTGCGGGGCTTGCGCCGCCTGCTGCTGCGCCGGGGCAACTGTTTGGTCGCTGAGAAAGCCTGGGCAGCCCGTTCCCGCCGTTCAGATGCCTTCCAGCAGCACAAGCCAGACCCAGACCGTCAGGATCGACCCCAGGGTCGCCAGCAGGACGGAGGAGGCGGCCACCCGGCGCGCCCGCCCGTACATATTGGCAAAGATATAGGCGTTGAAACCGGGTGCCATGGCGGCCGTAAGCACACCGGAACGGAAGGCCTCATCCGGGACGGAGAGGTTTTTGCCAAAGAGCCACATCAGCGCGGGGTGCAGAACGAGAGTAATTGCGCAGACCATCGTAATGGCGCGCAGGTCACCTTCGGGGCGGTACTGGAAAAGAACGCCGCCTAGCGCAAAGAGCGCCGCCGGCAGAGCCGCGCGGATGATGAGCGAGAGCGCATCATCAACAACCGTTGGGATTGGCAGGCCCGTCAGGTTGACGAAAAATCCAAGCGCGATGCCGATCACCAACGCATTGCGGAACATCGCGCTGGCCACGCCGCGCGCCATCACGAGCGGTGACTTGCCGCGATTGCGGGTAATCTCCATCACGGTGATGCCAAGCCCATAGCAGAAAGGCGAATGCAGGGCGACAATCGCAAAGTTGCCGGTCAGCGCCTCCGGCCCGTAAGCCCGTTCGGTAATGGGCAGCCCCAGCAGCACCGAATTGGAAAACAGACAGCAAAAGCCGATGGCCACGCAATCTTCCCAATCGCGCTTGAAAAACGCCCGCGCGCCGAACATCCCGGCAAAGAAACACAAGGTAGCCCCCGCATAGAAGCTTGAGAGCAACCGCGGGTCAAAGGAGTTCTGCAGATCGATTTCCGCAATCGCCTTGAAGAGCAGACAGGGGATCGCAAACCCTTGGGTAAACCGCATCACCCCGTCGATGCCGGAGACCGGAAACAGCTCTTTCCAGACCGCGACATAACCGAAGCCGATGACCAGAAAGACCGGGAGGATGACCTCAAGAAGGGTTTGCATGGGGGCCTTTTGTACCGGATCTTAGGGGGCGGCGAGGCTTACGCGCAGCCCGTCATAGGCCGGTTGGACATGATCGGGGGTTTCAGCAAGAACAGTTTCATAGTCAAGATCGATGTGCATATTCGTCAGCACAGCCCGTTTGGGTCCTGCCCGTTCAATCCACTCCAGCGTCTGGGAAAGATGGGAGTGGGTTGGGTGAGGGTCGCGCCGGAGCGCATCAACGATCCAGCAGTCCAACCCTTCAAGCTTGGGCCAGACAGCCTCCGGGATTTGGGCCACATCCGGCAGGTAGGCCAGATCGCCTATGCGGAACCCCAGCGCGTCCATGCCACCGTGGGGCACGTCAAAGGGACAAAAGGTGATCGGGCCGCCCGCGCCTTCGATGGTCACGTCGCCGTCAATCAGGTTCATCTCCAGGATCGGGGGATAGGTTGAGCCTTTGGGTTGAATAAAGACATAGCCGAAACGCTGCATGAGCGCATCGCGGGTCGGCGCGTCGGCCCAGACCGGCAGGCGGGCGCGCATGTTGAAAACGATCATGCGCAGGTCGTCGATGCCATGCACGTGATCGGCGTGGCTATGGGTATAGATCACGGCGTCCAGCCGTCCCACATCCGCGTCCAGCAGCTGTTCGCGCACATCCGGGGAGGTGTCGATCAGCACGGTTGTTGTGCCGCCGGGGCCCTGCCGCTCCACCAGCAAGGAACATCGGCGGCGACGGTTTTTGGGGTTTACCGGGTCGCAATCCCCCCAATGCCCGCCCAGTCGCGGCACGCCGCCTGACGATCCACAGCCCAGGATGGTAAAGTGCAAATCTGCCATTATGACGCCGGGGCGGGCTGCGCCGCCTTGGAGAACAGGCGGTCAAAATTCGCCTCTGTCTGCGCGGCAAAGGCTTCGTATTCCATGCCAAAGGTCTCTGCCGCGCGCCGGGCGGTATAGGCGGTAAAGGCAGGTTGGTTCCGCTTGCCGCGATGCGGCGGCGGGGCGAGATAGGGCGCGTCTGTCTCAACGAGAACCCGGTCCACCGGTGCTGCCGCAAAGATCTCCCGCAGAGCCTGCGATTTGGGGAAAGCCGTGATCCCCGACATCGAAAGGTAAAACCCCAGATCAAGCGCCGCCCGCGCAAGCCCCGCGGACGACGAAAAGCAGTGCATCACACAAGTATACGGGCCTTGTCGATACGCGTCCCTCAGGATCGCGGCCATGTCCTCATCAGCGTCGCGGGCATGTATGATCACCGGCAGACCTGTCTCGCGGGCAGCATCGATATGCACCCGGAGGGAAGTTTTCTGCACCTCGGCGCTTTCGGCTGTGTAATGATAGTCGAGCCCGGTTTCCCCGATCCCCACAAATTTCGGGTGCTGCGCCAGTGCGACAAGGCCGTCCACGGTGGCCATGGGTTCGGTTGCCGCACTCATCGGGTGGGTCCCCGCAGCATAATAGATCGGCGCATGCGCCTCGGCAATCGCGCGCACGGCGGGTTCGTTTTTCAGCTTGGTGCAAATCGTGACCATGCGCATGACTCCCGCCGCTCGGGCGGTGGCGACAACCTCGTCGAGCCGTCCGTCAAAGTCCGGGAAGTCGAGGTGGCAGTGGCTGTCTGTGATATGCGGTTCTGTGCTCATGCCTGTCCGACGTCTTACTGGCCGACCCTGTGTCAAGCGGCGCGGGCCTGACCGATCTTAATGAGGGTATCTAGGACCAAGGCGGCAGGGTCAAGGTTCACCGCGCGGCCATGTTGGCTGCGCGCACCTGTCTCCTGGGCGATCTCGGCCCAGGCGCGTCCCGCTGCCGGGTGCGGCGCCAGCCGCGCCAGCGTTTCCGCCTCACGCGGGGCGGCCTCGACATCGGGCACAACACCGCTGGCCCCTGTGCGCGCAAGACGCGCAAGCAAAAGGTCCAAGAGCTCAAACAGCAGGTCCCGCTTGGCTTCTGCCCCGCGTGCGGCGGCGGCTTCTGCCAGTTTGACAGCCCGGCTTCGGTCAAATTGCGGCAGCCCTCCTACTAGCGCGACCAGCTCGGCATAGAGTTTCAGACCCTCCAGCGCCGACAGCCGCAGGGCAGCTCCGACCGAACCGCCTGAGAGTTCCGACAAGGCGGCCGTTTGGGCAGCGGTGTCGGTCCCGGCCTGCGTCAAGGCACGCGCCATATCGTCGGCACCAAGCGGTTTGAGACGCAACACGCGGCAGCGCGACCGGATGGTCGGCAAAAGTCTTGACGGCTGATGGTTGACAAGCAGTAGTGTCGCGCGATCCGGTGGCTCCTCAAGCATTTTAAGCAGGGCGTTGGCCGCTTGGGGGTTCATGTCGTCCGCAGCATCCACGATGACAACCCGCCGCCCGCCATCAGCGGCGGACATCTGGAAAAACCCGGTCAGGCCACGGATATCCTCGACCGAGATCACATCCCGCAAGCGTCCGGTTTTTTCATTTTCCGTGCGGGTGATCGATTTCAGGCCGGGTTCGGAGCCTGCCGCGATCCGGCGCGCTACAGGGTGTTCGGGATCGATATGCAAGGACGACGGCGCTACGGGAGCGCCAAAGAGCCCGTCTCCATCCAGCGACGGGGTGGCCAGCAGGAAACGCGCGATGGACCACGCGAGAGTTGCCTTACCAATACCGCGCGGCCCGGTCAGCAACCAGCCGTGGTGCAGACGTCCGGTCGCATAGGCCTCCAGAAACCCGGCCTCGGCGACGGATTGACCAAATATTTCAAGGGTATCGCGCGGATGAGGCGCACCGTCGATCTGGTCAGGCGCGGTCATGGTAGGGCGGCCTCAACAAGCTGCCGGATGTCTTTTGCCACGGCATCAGGGGCTTGCGCACCATCGACCACTCGGAAGCGGTCGGGAAACTCCTCCGCCAGCTTCAGAAAGCCTGCGCGCATGCGGGTCTGCAAATCTTCGCCAAAGGCTTCAAAGCGCTCGTCCGCAGTCTGGCGCGACAAGGCGCGGGCGAGCCCCACCGCCGGGTCCATGTCGATCAGAACAGTGAGATCCGGCTCCCGTCCGATCATTAACCTGTGCAATTGGTCGACAACATCGCGCAGATCACCACGGGACAGCCCCTGATACATCCGGGTGCTATCCGCAAAGCGGTCGCAGATCACGATCTTGCCTGCCGCGAGCGCGGGCGCGATCAACCGCTCCAGATGGTCCCGGCGCGCGGCGGTAAAGAGCAGGATTTCGGTTTCGGCAGACCAGCGGTCAGGGTCCCCCTGCAGCACCAGCGCGCGGATTTCCTCGGCCCCGGCGGAGCCGCCAGGCTCGCGTGTTTCCACCACGTCGTAGCCTTGGGCGCGCAAGTGTGCCGCAAGCCTGTTGGATTGCGTTGATTTGCCTGATCCGTCGATGCCTTCAAAGGTAATGAACAATCCAGTGTCGCGCGGCGACGGTGTCACGATTGCGCCTCAGGCCCCTGGATCAGCTTCGTCATCAGGATCATGGCCGCCGTCGTCATCCGACTGAGAAAGCCACCGCTTGCCACATCCCGGTCCGCGACGAGCGGGAGCCGAACTTCGGGCAGCCCTTCGGGCGTAAAGACAAGCTCGGCCAGGGGATCGCCCTGCGCAATCGGCGCCTCGACCGGGCCGGTATAGACGACCTCGGCCTCGACCTGTTGACCGGCCAGCGCTGGCATCAGGACACTGAGATCTTCAGGCGCGACGAGCCCGACGGTCGGGACGCTGCCCATCCAGACGTCGGCCTGTGCGAACTGCTGGCCTTCTGTTGCAACTTCGCGCATGGAAAACTGACGAAATGCCCAATTGACGATAGCTTGAGATTCCTGCGCGCGCGCCGCCACAGTATCAAGACCGGTAATTACGAAGATCACCCGGCGGTCCCCCTGTTTCGCCGATCCGACCAGCCCGTAGCCTGCCTCCTGCGTATGGCCTGTTTTGAGACCATCCGCCCCGATGCCCATGGTCAGAACCGGATTGCGGTTCAGCCGGTTGCTGGGCACCCGGTTGTCGAATTCGAATTCGGTTTCCGCAAAAAGAGGATAGAACTCTGGAAAATCGGTGATGAGCCGGTCTGCCAGCAAGGCCAGATCGCGCATCGACATCAGGTGACCGGGCTGGGGCCATCCGCTTGCATTGGTAAAGGTCGAGTTTGTCATGCCCATCTGTTGCGCCCGCTGGGTCATCAGCCGCGCAAAGCCGTATTCGGTCCCATCCGGCGACAGCGCTTCGGCGATCACCACACAGGCGTCATTGCCCGACAAGACGACAATTCCGCGGATCAGGTCTTCAACCCGCACGGTCTCGCCAGAGCGAAGGAACATGCTGGAGCCGCCGTAGGACTGGGCATGCTCCGACACCGGAAGCTCTTCGTTCATGTCCAACCCGCCTTCGGTTTTGCCGCGGCGCACCGCATCGAAGGCCATATACAGGGTCATCAGCTTGGACATCGAGGCAGGCGGCAGCGGGGTGTCGGCCTCTTTGTTGAGCAGCACGGTGCCGGTTGTCTGATCCATCACAAAAGCAGCGGCGGCTTTGGTTTCAAAGGCCGAGGCGCTGGCGGTCGAAAAGATCATGGCGAAGATGGCGACGGCAAAACGGATCACGTTCAATCTCCTCATTGGCTCAATTGGTCACGGCGTAGGCATCCGAGAACCCTTCGCCCTTGATCTGGTCAAGCAGCTGGCGGCGTTCCCCCGAAGTCGTGGCGGGCCCGACGAGAACCCGCCAGAAGTCCTTGCCGCTGGAATTCTGCGCCTGCACCGTTGGGACCATGCCAGCGCTTCTTATCTGGGTCGCAACACGGTCCGCGTTATCCTCGACGCTGAAAATGCCCACTTGGATAAAGGGTTTTTGCAGTGTCGAAACCGGCAATGTCGACTGGACGGCCGGAGCCGGCGCTGCGGCCGTCGTTGGTTCTGCGGCATCTATTGCGGCACCTGCAGCTTCAATCGGATCAAGGGTGCTTTCCGCAATCACTTCCGGGGCATCAATGGCCTCGTCAGCCGTCTCGATAACGTCCGGTTCCGGTGGTGTCACAGCAATCCGCTCCTTGCGCAGGGCTATGACGTCGAGATCAACAGGCGCGCCCGCCAGAACACCCAGGGACTGCGCGGCATCCGATGAGATTTGTAGCCGCGGCCCCGGTATTTCGCGTTCGCGCCGAAAGAGAGCCCCCACCACGAATTGGCCATTTGATTGATTGCGGATGAGGACGCGTTCTGGTTCGGTCACGTCCGGATGTGCCACCCAGACCCCGCCGAGCGATGGCCTGCCATCCCACAATCCGGGTTCGGTAGCCGAGAAAACCTCCGGCGCTTCGACATCCTGTTCAATGAACTCACCCTCGGCGTCGGTCTCGACCGTCGCGGCCGTTTCAGCCCCCTGCCTGGGGGTGAAGATGTTTTGGATATCGAAAGAGCCTGTATCATCGCAACCCGTCAACAGCAGAATACCAATTAATCCGGCGGTCAATTTAAATCTCTCAACCTGACCATAAGAGGCAAAAGGGAGTTTGCTCATTGTCGCTGTCCTTGCCTGTTGGCTGCCTGAGCAGCACACCTCGCAGCCCCGTTTGGAACAGGGTCTTGACGCAAGTGTAGCTTGCGATGATCTGCGTGGGAAGACGAAACGGCAAAGATCGGCAATATTCCCCAGCGTAGCGTAGAGATTTTTCGAGGTTTCAGAATCGCTTGTCACACACTAGGACGGTCTAACCGGAGGAGTGGCAGAGTGGTCGAATGCACCGGTCTTGAAAACCGGCGTGCGTGAAAGCGTACCGTGGGTTCGAATCCCACCTCCTCCGCCACTAAGCTGATGGTATGAACTATCCAATCTCTGAAAAACCCAATGTTTTCAATGTCCGCACGGTGCGTTTACGCGCTGTAGGGGCCGTTTCCCTCATAAAATCCCGCATGGATTTCCGCATAGTGGCGGGTTTGGTGATGGAGGGTTTTGTATGGGTCTGACGTTGGATCGGGGGCGGTATTACTTCGTGATGAACGTGCCCAAGCATCTCTTTGGGAAGCTTTTAGGCAAGACCGGGCAACCGGTGCGGCAGGTGCGCCAAGCGCTGCGGACGGCCGATTTCAGCGTGGCAAAGCGCAAAGCCTTTGAGCTGGAGGAGCTGAAACGCGCAGAGTGGCATCTGCTGGAGCTGGGCGAAGAGGCGCTGGCGCATGAGAAGTTTGCCGCCGCCAAGAGAACAGCAGAAAGCCGCGGCTTTGACTATGTGCCGAGCGATGTCTTGCTACGGCGCTCTTTTGAGGAGAACCTGCCCCGGTTGATGGCGGCGGCGGGCACAGAGGCGCAGCCGACGCCACCCGAGATGGCCAAGGCGATCCTCGGCGGCGTGGAGGTGGCCTTGCCGCCTCTACGAGAGGTGCTGCAGGAGTTCATCGCCCTCACCAAGACGAAGCATATCCGCAAATCCGAGCGCCAGCGGCATCTGTGGCGTCTGCCAAGAGAGCGTGCCGTGTCCAACTTCGAAAAGGCTGTTCCAAGGCGCGCAACGGGCGGCATTAATCGGATTACGCGGGAGGACGCGCTGGCCTTTCGGGCCTGGTGGGCGGCGCGGATCGAGGCGGGAGAGACCCGCGCAGAGACGGCGAACAAGGACTTTGGGCATCTGTCGCAGATCATTCGGGAGTGGTGCGAGTTGAAAGGCCATGCTGATCTCGAGAACCCCTTCGCGAAGCTCCGGTTTGACCGCGCCATTGACCCAGAGATCCCGCGACCTCCGTTCTCCCGCGAATGGGTTGAGACGCGTCTGCTGGCACTTGGTGCGCTGGACGGTCTCAATGCCGAGGCCAGAGATGCGTTCCTGATGCTGATCAACACAGGGCTATGGCCCTCAGAAGTGCCTCTCCTGCCCGCTGGAAGACTTCTGCCTCGACGACCCCATTCCTTTCTTGCGCGTGGCCCCACACGGGCGTGAGCTCAAGCAGCGCCATACGGCGCGCGAGGTTCCCCTGCTGGGCGTCTCACTGGCAGCTGCCCAACGGATTGTGGCGCGCGGCGGAATCCAGAGATACTGGCACAAGGCGACATCCTGGTCGAACCTGGTCAACAAATACCTCGAGACCAACGGCTTGAAAGAAACGCCCGCGCACACCGCCTACAGCCTGCGGCACTACGTTGAAGACGCGCTGCTCACCGCCGGGATCGATGATCGGGTGCGGGCAGACATCCTCGGCCACAAGTACAAGCGGCCTGTCTACGGGTCAGGCGGTGGGTTGGCTTTGCGGCATCAGGCTTTGGCCGAGATCGCCCTGTGATTTATCTTGCTGACGATTAACGAAATCACCCCTTTTTTGGCCTGGTGTCTCCCGCCACCTGAGAGCCACCTTCATATCTTTCAATAGGTTATGCCCGGGAGGTGTTGCGCTTTGGGCAGGAACAGCGCGCGGGGATAACCAATTCTTTAACCCAAATTGGTTCTGTCCGGACAGAGGTACTCACCCTCGAACAGACGCAAATCACGCAAACAAGCGCACCGGCTCGGATCAAAGTTGAACCGAGACGGCGTGCGCAGGCTCTCTTAACGGCGCCGGACAGAATGGCGTACAGGCTTGAATGTAAACATTCAGGTCATGAGAGAGCTATTTCAAAAACGGAGGTTTCAAACGTTTTGGCCAAAGACTGTCCCGCAGATCATACACTCACCGCCCCGGAGCCCTTGTTGCGATCTCGCCCGGAAGGGGTTCCACTTCCTCTTGCACATCTTGGACCGCTTCGCGCACCGACACAGGCGTTGGCGGATCTGACGCAAGCGCCTGTCGAGATCGGCGCACAATCTCTGCTCGCTGTCTCGTCTCTCGCCACGCAATCGCTCGCAGATGTGGAGACGCTGGCCGGAAAGGCCCCGCTCAGTCTCTTCTTCCTCACTTTCGCACCTTCTGGCGAACGCAAATCGTCCTGCGACAAGCTGGCCATGGCACCGGTTCAACACTGGGAAGAAGAGCAGTTCACCGCCTATCTTCACCGCCGGAAGACCTACGAGTTCGACCTTGAAGTGTTTGAGAACCGGCACCGGAAACAGGTGAAAGCCCGCAGCGGCGGTGACGGCAACGTGATCGAAACCGATGCACCGCAAGCGCCTGTGGCGCCGATCATCCCGCGCAAGGTTCTGTCGGATGTGACCTACGAGGGCTTGCTGCATCACTTCGAGGACGGCGACCCCTCGGTGGGCATCTTTTCCGATGAAGGTGGACAGATCTTCGGCGGGCACGCCATGTGCAAGGAGAACCAGCTCAAGACATCCGCAGGCTTGTCTAAGATCTGGGATGGGGCACCCCTGAACCGGACACGCGCGGATGACGCGCTGACCACCTTCCGGCATCGCCGCGGATGCCTTCATCTGATGTTGCAGACCGGTGTGGCGGAGAGCGTTTTTGCCAATGACACCTTTCGGGATCAGGGATTGTTGTCGCGCTGTCTGATCGCTCAACCGCAAAGCCGGATCGGACAGCGGTTCATATCGGAAGGACCAGACGAGGTGCAAAGGCGCGCGGCAGCGAAGGAGACGCTGGCCGCCTTCCATGCCATGATCACCGGCTTGCTCTCACAGCCGCCCCGTACCAACGGCAATCCGCGGGAGTTGTCTCCACCGACCTTGGAACTCTCGCCAGAGGCGCGGTCGATGCTTGTTGCTTTTGCTAATGAAGTCGAGCGTGAACAAGGCAAAGACGGCGATCTGGCCCATATCACCGGCGTTGCCTCAAAGGCGGCGGAGCAGGCCGCGCGCATCGCCGGCGTGTTCTCGGTGTTGGCAGACCCCACGACACGGGGTGTGACCGCGGCAGTGATGCTGGACGCCATCCGGCTCATGGCCTGGTATCTGGCAGAGGCACAGCGCGCGCTCGATGTCGGCCGAGTCGACCCGTCTCTGCAGATGGCAGAGCGCTTGCGGGTCTGGTTGCTGGAGAAGATGCCGCATGAGCCCTTCGACAAACGCAAGATCGTCCGCTTTGGACCCGCCTCAATCCGAGACACGAAGACGGTGGAGAAGCTGCTGAACATCCTCGAGCGCCATCATTGGATCGTGCGCGTCCCCGCCGCGCAGATAAGCGGCAAGAAGGCCGCCCAAACCTGGAGGGTTGTATCGGATGTATAAACTCTTCACCTACAACGTTGCCACCGACGCGCCATGCCCGCCGTCGCAGCCGAGCCAGGAGCCTGCGACAAAGTCCCCAGCGACATCACCACATGCGACAGCTAACCCGCTACAAAACAGAGCGAATTCCAATCTGTCGCAGAAGTCGCTGGTCGCAAAGTTCATGGCGCTGGATTCCATCGCACGTGATGCTTTCGAGGAACGCGCAGCGATCCTGCAGTTCGACGCCGGCATGAGCCGCGACGAGGCCGAACGCGAAGCGCTCATCCAGGTCATGGCCACTTACCGCCGCGGCTAAGGCCGGACCGCACCGCGATGGAGGCACCAGCAGTTAGACAAAATCCCGCTTGACCAAAATGAAGAACACGCCATTACTCAAGGTCCGTAAATCTTACAAAACCGGGGCGTAAGTTTTTGTCCTCATCGCCGGGCAAACTATCCTGAAAACCACTCACAGGAAATCTCGTATACAAGCTCATCACAACGCTGTCGGTCTTTAGCAAAATGCTCAAAGTATATCTGTTTCTTGTCAGTTTCCCCAATGGGGTGGCTATCGCATTGCTGCTTTAGAAACGGCGACAGCAAGCGTTTTGTGGCCCAACGCACGTTTGCAGACCTTGAATAAACTCTTATCGCCTGTTTCGCACCGTGCGAAAGATTGGGAATTGCCCAATGCTCTTCTCCGTCAATTATTCTGAAAGGATCTTTGTATTTGCGCAGGAAGGGTGCTTCTGTTTCAGTTTGTTTGCGAATGAAAGCCGGGTTTTTGACGATATCGATCCCGTTAGAGCTATTCACGACTGAACTGACAGGGAACTCGATATCACTTATCCCAAGAACAGATGCGCTCGAACGACAGAAACAAAACGTTCTTTTCGGGAAATATACTTAGAATGTTTTCAATCTGATCGGCATAGAGTGATTTCTGAATGTAATCTTCCACAAATGATGACTGAAAAGCTGCGTGCACGTTGGGAATGTTTTCCTTCCCTCTGGATTTCGTAAAGAACTCGTACTGCGAAATCGCGCGGTACGTTAGATCTCTCAGAACCGCAAAAATCTTGATGTCGCTGTAGTATTCGTGAATACGTTCGAGACTTTTTCTATAGAGCATATATCTTGGGGTTATTTCACCCCGAGTTTTCTCTTTTCCCTTTGGAAAATTGTTCTCGTAGATTTCTTTGCCCCGCGCATATTTACTGTCTTTGTCAAAATGATGCAGTTCCTTTTGCGTGGGTACAAATACATCCGGGTGAGCCCGCAGAGCTTCGTGAAGCCACGATGTGCCGCTACGAGCCGCTCCAACTCCAATAAAATCAATAGCCATGATGCACCCTTCCAAACTTTCTAAAATTCAGTAGCGTCATGGACGTATTTCAACCTCCTTAATCCCTAAAAGACTTTTTTCTGGTATTGTCAACTTGAAGACCGACTCGTCAAAACCGATCAAAACTCGTTTCAGTTTTGCAGAACGAGCAGGTTTATTGAATGAAGCCTTGTAGGAACCAAGGCAATCAGTGACCATTTCGTCAGTATGACCGTGTGGCTTCGATGATTACTCAGGAATTTGAACGCGGTCGTCATGTTGCGCATTCAGGCTATGCTCAACAATTCATTCCTGCACATCCTCGGCCAAGCGGCGTAACGCCACGCCACACTGGGCGCAATCATCTTTGCCCATCGTCAGTTCGCCTGCCATGCGCGGGATGGGATCGGGGATCGGACGGCGCTTTGGCTTGTCTTTGGGTTCCTCGTCGGGAAGTCGCCGCTTTGCCGTCATCTTGGCAACCGCAATCTCGCTCGTCTCCAGTGCCAGTTGAAGCTGCTCGATACTCTCTGATGACGATCCAAACCTGTGATTGCGATGACCTACCAACTGGTGGCGCAGCTTCTCGATCAGGACGATCTGAGGCTTCACTTCGGCCGGCAAAAGTGCTGTGAACTGCCTTAGTTCATCAGGGTCTTACGGCAGCGGTTTGTCGGTATCCCGCATGGTTGAACGTAAGCGTCCGGCCAGCCTGCACTGCCGCAGACTACCTTGATATCTGCTTCACGTCCCAGGCCGCGGATGCATTTGTTGAAACGCTTCTGGTTGAGGACGGAGGCAAGAGGTCGAACTTCAGTATGACCTGACAGATCTGACCTGTCAGGATGAGGATGCCTTTGGTCCACAACTTCATATCTCGAGAGAGGTATTCGATACAACTGCGCCAATGTCAGGGGGCTGTGCTTTTTGACAAGCCGGAAAATCACCTTAAAAAAACCTCATGAGAACGAAAAATCTTCCTCATCCAGCGAGGGGAGTGAGATATCTTCCAGCGTGATTGACCCAGATCCATAGTTTAAGATGGTACCACCATCAGATTCGGAAAGAATGAGATCGGCAAACACCAAGTCTTGTACGTCGAATACAATAATATCGGTGCTTGTTTCGAAGCCTGCAATGAAGTCCATGCCATCTCCGTCGGAAAATACAAACTCATCAGCTCCTAGCCCACCGGTGAGTGAGTCATCGCCTTTGCCACCGCTCAGCGTGTCGTTGCCCCCCATTCCTTGCAGCTTATCTTGGCCCACACCACCGGATGTGATTTCGATGGCGTCCGTTCCAATTTGGTGTGTCAACGCTGGCGCTGGGTTTGTCTCATGCGCATTTCCGGCGGCCAGTTTTTCGGTGCTTTGAGCCAGCGCGACAACAAACTGGGCGATGGTGATCCGACCTGACGAGAGGTTCGCTTCCAAAGTTGACGACTCTGCTGGCGTTGGGTCGCGACCGAAAGTATTCAGGAAAGCCTGCTCAACAAGCGCGGCACCTGTCAACCCTGTTAGGGGTGCCGATGACACCCCTTGGATCGCACCATCCAACCCCAGCATTTTGGTCGCCAGATCATCCGGATTATCCGTACCCTCAAGCAATAATCCGGAGTAATACTCTAACTCACGCACGGTCGCGTCACGATCGTACATGACATCAATAAGATCTTTCACCAGCGCTTCAACATAGGCCTTGTCCAGACTACGTTAGTACTCCGCCGGGTTCATGATAACGTCGAAGTTATTCGTCGACATGTGGGTATTACCCACGACCAGATGCTCAACGGACTCAGAGATTTCAAGAAGCATATTAATGCGAGTTGAGGTGTCACTCGTGAGTGTTTGCAGATGATTGTCCAGCTCTGCAAGCCCCGGCGCACGACCAAAGGTGTTCAGGTAGAACTGAGTCACAAATTCAGCGTTTGTTAAAACACCGTAGCGCGTAGTGGCTTCAGGTGAGTTCATCAATTCAGCCGCGAGGGATGCTCTGTCGAGCTGGTTGTTTACGACGTATTTCACCAAAACCTGTTCTTCGGTGTATTCTCGTCCCCCAGCGCCTTCAGTCGACGCATCTCGTCCGGCAGCAGACCGCCGTACTTCTTTTTCCAGTTGAAGTACGTCGCCTGGCTGATACCGGCCTTGCGGCAGATCTCCGCGACCGGCGTTCCTTGCTCGCCCTGCTTCAGGATGAAGGCCTTTTGCGCCTCCGTAAATTTCGATGCCTTCATGCGATTCCGCTCCTCTTCCAGCCTGGGAAATCTAGCGGAAAACTCCAGCTTCAAACGATCCAGTTTTCAGGGGGCAGAGCACTTCACTAATGCTGTAGGAATGCCGTGCGCTTGGCGAGTTCGTAGCGAGAAAGTTGAGCACCGGTCCCCCTACTTGGAACCCACCAGGATACGCAGGCCAAAAAACGCTAGAGACCGGGTTTATCTTAAAATCGGCCAGTACCGCATGATCATAACGCACTTTCGGGACAGTACCGGTCGTATCATAATAAACATCGTTGTCTCGCCGCCTATCATTTCCGACGTCAACGTAAGTTCCATAGGATGCGGTGGTTACATAGCCTTCTTCCTGATACTCAGCACTCTCGTGATACGCTCTCTCGAAATCGTGCACTGAGTGAACAGTACGCTCTATTCCCAAGTATCCATTAGGCGTACGTATCTGATCATCGTTCCAGGCGCTTGCATCTGGCTCAGGCGCAGGACTTATTGAATCGTTTTTTTATTGCTCCCTCGATCAACGTCCTGATAGTCTGGAAGCCCTCCGCCACGAGCAAGGTTTTCTTTTAATAAGTCACGATGCAAATCGGGATAGGCTGTCGGATCATCCACTGGGGATGACGGCAAATGAACAGTAATCCCTAAAAGAGATTGTAAGTCACCGATCTTATATCTTTCGTCCACATATCTACTGACAATCTCAACAATTCTGTTTGCAGGGACATTTTCGTATTGTCTTTGCAGATCATTCGCTACTAGCCTGTCTGCTAGTCCACCTATCTTGTGAGCAGCTTCCTCTCCCGCTTTTCCTAAAACGCTATCGAAGGCCGATACATACCCTCTCGCCATGCTTGCTACACCAGCGGCCGGAGGTTGTGCATCAACAGAACCAAATGGATCTAAACTCGGCTTGTGAGACCCTAACCCTCGAGCAAATTCCTTCTGATGCGGACTAAGTTTGAAGTTGGTTTTTTGTCGACCTGTCAAGATGTGCTCCTTATGGATTTTCAACACACGCAAGGTAAGCCTCGCTTGACAACACCTCCCGTATTGGAATGCGGTAACTGTCTGTTTTTATGAGGCATAATAACAGGAAGTCTGATCGATAATTATCCAACCCTTCTGCCACAGGGCCTAGTGTCTCGATTAAACTGGTGTAGGGCCGCAACTCACTACAAGCGGCTGTCTCTGCGGCGCACCAGCTCTTTATAATTGAAACTTTGAGACCACTTAACAATGCCGAATATGTAATGGCCCTTTCAAAGTCGTGAGAAGAAGCAAGATCATGGAAAAGCTCCCGATCAGCGATATCCCACCAGATAAACGCTTCCGCTGGGAGTCCGCGTACAAGCGCCAGCTGACCCTTTGCAAGAAAGGATATGGCAGATGTGGGTTCAAAATCGCTGATAACTGCTCTCAAAAACTGCGATACTCCAAGTTCACTGTTGCTTAGCAATAGTTCTGTGAAGGCATCACAAATCACACTATCATCATGATCTTCTTTCGCCAAAAATGATCGATAGGAGGAACAGACATTTGAATTTTGAAAGATATCACGGGAGTTGTTAATTTCTGCAGCTAGATTGCTTGGGCTCAATAAGCTGAGCAACGATAAAATCCAGAAAAGAACTAGTATCGCCTTAAGATTTCGGCGAAATCTGAATAAAAGAGGCATAGTCAATTGTGGTGTATCAGACGCTGGACGGGTCAGTTTAGATCCAATTGAATCAGCCATGTTTGCCTCTCGTCTCACAAACAGCCCACCCGAAACCTCGGGTTCCACGCAGATCGTATTGACCGAGACAATCTGTGCGCCCTCGCCGATGAAGTACCCGCCAAGCGAGCAATAGCAGCAGCCCAGCAAACGGCCATCCAGCGAGACGACCAGCCCAAGGTGCCGCTCCGGGGCCATCAGCGTTTTGTCAAAAGCCCTGTCGAACTTCGTGTCCGAGAAAGGGATGTCGCCAAACAGGTTCTTCTCATGCACACTCCGGGTCAAACTGCGCACCTGCTCGCGGTGTGCGTTTTCGGTCTGCGCCGTGGTCAACCTCGACGTTTCGACGCTGTCGGGAAAGCCGCGATGCAGGGGTGGCTCAAAACTTGCATCGATACACGCTTCACCCACTGATTGGTCAACTCCCGTACTCAGCTCGCATCGATCTGCATGCTCTATTGGCGATAACCAGCTTATCGCCATTGCCCAGCCATCCGGCCTTGATTCAGATCAATGACACGGTGGATCACGCGGCTGTTCTGACCAGAATCGACTACGTCCCGGCGGATCAAACGGCTTTGTAGACCCGTCCTTCCGCCGTCAGCTGACCCGATTTTTTCAGAGCAGCCAGCGCATTGGCAATCGCGATTTGTGCGGGTTTATCCGTTGCATGCATTGCCGCAAAGATCTCCTTGCGCACAAGACCGTTTTCGGACGCGGCAACAACTTTCAAAACGTCGTTGCGTGTCCCAGGACGACGCTTCCGTGTTGCTTTCGTCTTGGGCGCGGCGCGCTTCATCTTGGGCTTTGGACCTTCTGCCAGATGATACTCGAACCCGAGCACTTTGAGATCAGCGATTGCCGTATTTGCCGCGCGCATTGCTTCGGCCTTGGCCGTGCTGAGTAGTTTTTGTTTTTCTGCTTCAAGCTTTTTGATTTCGTCAATCACAGACATGGACTCGCCCCGTTATTGGATCATCCATTGCTGTAAGAGTATCGGCGAAACAATGCAATAAAGGCTCATCTCTTGCGCGATACTTTACCGATTACTATTCCTTTGGCTGGACGTGATCGATTTCAATTCTTTCTGGCCGGGTGGTCCTCCTCCCATTTGCAGAGGGACGCGTCAGCAAAATCTAAGCTGCTTTCAATGTCTGTACCGGTGTCACGCCACCGATCCCCATGTTTGGCCTTTCATAATTGCATGTCCACAGCCACCGCGTGGCATGGTCTTGGATCTCCTCAACGCCATTGAAGTGGTATTGCCCCAACCATTCGAAGCGAACAGTTCGCTTCCCATAGGCGCACAGCCCGGCCCACTCTGGCAGAAGGTTCTGGGCGCTCTGGAAGAGGAAGGGTGGACCCATGACCGAGACATGATCGGAGGATAGCGAAAGCAGCCCTAGTTGTACAGCGAAGTAAGCAGCGATAGTGCCTCCTTCAGACTAAAGAATTGAGCTTGTTTGATCCCGCGTATATGTTTTGCGCGACATGAGAGGAAGAGTTGTAAGTATATCAATAAACGACATAAATAGCTTCCCTGGTTTTTGCACTTGAATCCCACCTCCTCCGCCACTCACACTAAGCCATTGACCAATAAGGGTGAAATTGGATGTGGTACATGATGGACCACACGAGAGCATCTCCCTCAGGCCCATGCGTCAGCGAGCTTGACATGCGGCACCTCACGAAGCCGCGTGGCAAAGGCTATACAATGCGCCTGATAGCACCGGAGGTGTTGGTCGGGACAGGAAACCCGTGGACAGGAAAACCATTCGGGAGGGAGATCAAGCTAGGGCTGAATACCCGTAGCCACGCTGAAGCCGTGCGCTTGAGGGACATCAGGTTGGGGCAAATACGGCAGCTTGAGGCTGACGCACTGGCGCAACGGGGTAGGAGGAGTGTCGGGAGGATCATCGACCTGTCCCCAGAGAGCGCGGCTGAGTGGCGTCAGATGCGAGAGGAAGCGAAAGACCCTGACAGCATCGACTACGTGCTCACTGATAAGCTTGAGAAGGCGGAACGCGCTGGCTTTGGCAAGGAGGCGAAACGCTTTGCTGATGTGGTCCTGAAGGGAAAGCTACCGCTGGCTGAGGCCTTGGAGCAGTACCTTGAAGACAGGAGGCCGGGCAACCCGCTGGGGCTTGATCCGCTGAAGCCCGCAACCATGGCTGACGTACGGTCTTCGATGAGGCACCTGCAGGCATTCCTACGGGCGCTATGGATATCGGATGGTCACCGGTCTGCTGAACAATGCGGGCTGGCATGTGAACCATAAGCGCGTGGAGCGTATCTGGCGACGTGAAGAGCTGAAAGTCCCGCAAAAGCAGAAGAGCGCGCGATTGATGCGCCATTGGTTCGAGCACAATGGCGCGCGGGCGGCTCTGGCTGAACAACGGGTCGTGCGTGCGTCTGCGGCCCGAACGTCCCAATCATGTGTGGTCCTATGATTTCGTGCAGGATCGTACCGCCGCTGAAGGGCGGCGGGGCAGCCGGTGTGGCGACACTGGGTGCAGCGGGCGTGGAGGTCGCACAGAGCGTCCTGGCCGAGACTCAGTCCGCCGTCCTGCCACTGGTGCCATATCTCGACACACTTCGCTGGGTCTTCATCGCCGTGGCGCTCGTTGGCATTGCGGTTACGATCTATGCTCGCCTCGATGATTGGAAGCGGGGGAGCGATGATCGCCACCATTCTCGGCGGGATCACCGCCACCCCATGGATGTTGTAAGTGAAGGCCTCGTCGTCAGTGGAGATCAGACATTCGACCCGTTCGATGCCGAGATCCTTCAGCACCTCGATCCGGATATGCCCATCCAGCAGCATGTAGGTGTCTTCCTCACCCGTGGATCGCGTGACGACCGGCGGTTCGACCAGGCCAACCTCTTTGATGGACGCGGTGATTTGGCGATACTTGCGGCTGGATTTGACGGATGCGCTGAGGGCGCGCACCGGCAGGACGGCTTCTACTGGCACAGTGACGCAATCGCTCTCAAATCCGAGCGCCACCGCGTCGGGCGTTTTACGCTTGCCCCGGCTCATTCGCCTGCTCCCACATCCAGCGATTGCCCGAGATAGGTGGGAAGGGTGTCCAGCCCCTCCGCGCGCAACAGCGTCAGGAAGTGGTCATCGTCGCGCAGCGCGCGAAACGCCTCAACAACAAACATCAGGCGGCCCTGCGTCAGTTCGGCCTTCTTGATCAGCACCTTCTCGCGCTCCGCTTCCTGTTGATAGGCACACACAAGCGCGTCGCTGGTCAGGGGCCGCTTGGCGCCGTCGCTTCTGCCATATCGGTTTCGATGAAGGTGCGGACCCTGTGCATCGCGCTGCTGGATGAGACGGCGCACGGCGGCCAGCTTCTTACCGCGCAGCTTTTTCTGGGTATAGGCGTCCATCAGAGCGCGTTGCCCGCCCTCGGCATCTGTTTTTGAAATGTCGATGGCGAGGTTCAGCGGCAGAAGGCCAGTTTCCACGGCCGAGACCAGCCGTTCTTCGCCGCGCTCCAGAAGCCCCGCAATCATTCCGACATAGTCTGGTGTGACGCCGATCTTGTTGGCGATCTGGCGGTCGTTGTAGCCGCGTTTGCGCAGGTTGCCGATCTCGCGCATCAGGTCGATCGGGTTGTGCTGGCGGCGCGCACAGTTCTCCACGAGGCTCATGACGAGGCAGTCGCTCTCATCGGCGTCGATGATGATGGCCGGGATGGCATCCTGCTGAAGCGCCATGAACGCCTCGAGCCGCCCTTGACCGCAGTCGATAGCCGAACCGCTTGTCATTCACGGCCATGCGAAACGCGATATCATCGCGCGGGTGGACGAGTTGATGGCGCTGGTCGGGCTCAATCCCGATCAGCGCGACCGCCGCCCCGGAGCCCTGTCCGGGGGCCAGCGCCAACGCGTTGTCATCGCGCGGGCGCTCGCGCTCAATCCCAAGCTCATGATTTGCGACGAACCAGTGTCGGCACTGGACGTGTCGATCCAGAGCCAGATCCTGAACCTGCTGATGCGTCTGCAACGAGAGTTGGGGCTGAGCTATCTCTTCATCGCGCATGACCTGTCTGTGGTGCGTCATATCGCGGACCGTGTGGCGATTATGTACCTTGGCATCGTGGTCGAACAAGGTCCCGCCGGCGCGGTTTTCGCAAACCCGGCACACCCCTATACCGAAACGCTGATCTCTGCCATTCCACTCCCGGATCCGGCTTTGCGGAACACGCGCAAGCGCATCGTTCTACAAGGCGACCTGCCCAGCCCGCTCGACCCGCCGAAAGGATGTCCCTTCGTCACGCGCTGCCCGCTGGCCGAAAAGCGGTGCCAGGGCGCCCGCCCAGAACTCACCCCCGTAGCCCCGGACCATGTCATCCGCTGCGTCGTGCGGGCTTGAAGCGATGCAAGCAGGTCGTGAGCACTATTGTTCATTTGTTCGGCAGGATCGGTGTGTCTGACGTCATCCCCATTGGGACCGTTGGGCGCATTGCATAACGGAGCTGGCTCATCGTAGACTTCAAGGATCGAAGATGAGACGGGACCCCGTGACACGAAAGAGCAAGGCAGATCGGATGGCAAGGGCTCAAATTATCTGAAAACGGACAAGGGAAACAGCATGAACTAAAAATGCTTTCTTCAAAAGAGCAGCACAACACACGTTTTCACTTTATAATTGCGTGGTTGAGATCATCGAAATTGAGACGATAGCGTATGACGTTGCACTCATGAAGGCCAGCGAGTTGCAATTTGACATATGCAACAAACCCTTCTCTATCCGGTTTAGGAACGCCAGCATCGGTTGCCATTGCAAAAACTTTCTCTTCTCGAAATTCCTTGAATTCGAGAACGCGTCGCCGAATGGCTGTGCGGACAAGTCACGGTATGCAATTGCTGCTTTGTCTGGGCTTTCGAGGTCCGCCCTGAGCAACCGGTACTTTTCCGCTGAGGCGAAGTAGGCATCGACGTATACTTCACGAGACAGCGATACGTTATTCAACTCGTAGACGACAATCAAATCGTCGATGTATTCTTGTTTAGCCTGTTCTCCAACTGAGGAGACAGACGATGAAGAGAAGCCGTTTCGAAAAAAATATGGGTCTCGTTACCGAAGCCAAAGAGGCCGAGCCGCAAATTCCGAAGCCACCAGAAATCAACAGAATTGAACCCCCAAGGAAAGAACTTCCAAAGCCCAACGAAGGCTATGGATGAAGTCAGAATACTGACGTATGAGATCCCTTTTCAAAGCTGAATAGAAACTGTTTGTATTGGAGAATTCTATCTATCTTACTTGTATCAAAATAATTGAACCACGTCAGCAATCGCGCAAATCCGCTATGTCACAATATCCTATTTCTAAGGAGCCCGGATCTCTTCTGCAACAAAACTCCATAACACGTTGCGCCTAAAACTCTTCGAAATCGTCATCATCCAGCGCACCTGCTTGACCCGATTCCTCTGCCGGCACGCTAAAACTCTCCGCATGAATGTCACGCTCCCGTTCCATTGTGTAGATCGCATAGATTGCGTGGCAAACCTCATCTCTGGGCTCTTGCACTTCATTTGTGTTCAACCGCACAAGAATGTCTTCTAGCGCTTGTTCAATCGGTGTCATCCGCACAAGGATATCCAAAGCAGAAGCGATATCTGCTGTTAGGCTTTGCGCTGCCTCACTTGCCGTCTCAAGATGGTGATCCACCGCGCTGACCTGAACGTGGATGGCCTTACATTCCTCTAACGCGGTCGTGAATTCGTCAATTCCCAACTTCAAATCGGCAAAGACCTTTTCCTGAAGTTTCTCTCTTTGTCCATCGAGCGTTTCAGACATCTTCAGGATCGTCCGCCCTGTTTCAGCAGAACAATCCGCGACAATCTTCGCCAAGAAAGCAAATGGGTTCTGACGATCCCCGAAGTTCGACGCCCTGATCGCAACATTGTAGGAAGACCCCGTCATCAAAGCGACCAGTTCGCGGAATTCATCAAGCCCCTCCCCAACCGCAGTCATTGATTTCGACGCTCCGGTGATTTGCTGTTCGGACGTGCGCATGGTCTTTGCGATACTGCCGCCCAACCGCTCAGCGGATTGCAACTTGTCCATCTGTGCCAAGATTTCTGTTTTTGTCTCCCCGCTCAATCCTGCTGAAAGATCATTCAAAGCACTGTCACAAGTTGCAACAAATCTGTTGAGCGCGTCCGTGACCGCTGCGCGCACCTCCTGTGCGTCTGTGATCATCGCTGCAAGCTGGGCCTTGGCAATCTGCGTACCGCCAAATTGTGATGTCTCTGGCTCTTCGAGCATAACCCAAACGTGTTCCAAACGCTGTGCAAAGGCGTCGGAGAACTGCATGAGCCCGATCAGCGCTCCCAAATCACGCCGATTCCCCGCAACCAAGGTTTCCGTAAGCGATATGGTGTCTTGATACGCGCGACGAATGTTTTGTGCTTCCGTCTTGTCTTGGGTATTTGCCTCCACATTGTCACCCAGATCAGTAATGACCTCAAAGGCTGCCGACACTGACGCATCAACGGCTTCTACCGCTGACACTGCTGTCTTGATCTGCGCCCCTGCACGTTGGGACCCTGCTTTGAGTTTTTCGGCAATCTCTTCGAGCAAGTCCGCATGCGATGTCATATTGTCCATACGTTGCGTCGCAGCAGTGGTCTGAGTGAGCGTGCCGACATATCGAAATGTGCCGGAGTTCTGCAAGATTATGGGCAGCTGGGCAATTAGATTCAACAGGTCCTGCTTTACCTGTTTTGCATCAATATCCTGATGGGTTTGTTGAAGAATATCTCTGAGCTCTTTGATTTGTTTATCAATCATCCCAGAGACTTCGTTCACGCGTGTCGTCGCCCGACAGGCATCAGCAACGGCATTTATCTGCGCCGACAAATCCGTCGCGCTGGTGCGCACACCGTCAAGCACACTGAGAATCTCAAGAAAAACCTCTGTGCTTTGAGAGCGCAATTCCTTCAGTTCAGAAACCAGATGCTTTGATGCGTCGTCTACATGTGGTTTTTTTGCAGCTTCAGCCATGCTATGCTCCCTGCCGCTGGGACATCCGCAAAATGCTAGGCGCGATGCGGTTGAGCGGCACTTCTTCTTCGACCGCGCCGGCGGCCATCGCTTCTTTCGGCATGCCGTAGACAACGCTTGTCGCCTCATTCTGCCCGATCGTGCGGGCCCCTGCATCGCGCATTTCCTTGAGCCCCCGTGACCCATCATCCCCCATGCCAGTCATGATCACACCCAGTGCATTTGACCCAGCATAGCGAGACACCGACCGAAAGAGCACATCCGCAGAAGGTTTGTGACGCGACACCAAGGGGCCATCGCGCACCTGCACCATGTAATTCGCACCACTCCGGTTGAGCAGCAAATGCCGCTCCCCCGGCGCGATCAGCGCGTGCCCACGCAGCAGGCGGTCATTATCGCGCGCCTCGCGCACTGTGATGGCACACAAACCGTCCAACCGCGCAGCAAAGGCATTGGTAAACCCAGCAGGCATATGTTGGACAATCACAATCGGCGGGCAATCCCCCGGGAGGGCTTCGAGCACGACACGCAAGGCTTCCGTACCGCCCGTGGAGGCGGCAATGGCGACCACCATTTCAGTTGTCCGCGCCAATGATTTGGCCAGCGGCGCTCGCTTGGCGATCACGGCATCTGCGGTCATTTTCTTGGCTGGCGTAGCGCCACGCAACAGATGCAGACGCGCCTTTGATGCGGCGTAGATCGCATCCCGAACACGTATGGCGGATTCTTCCAAAAAGCCTTTGACGTCGACCTGTGGCTTGCAAACAATATCCACGACACCTGCTTCGAGCGCGTTTGCCAGCGTTTCAGACCCGTCCGAGACCAAAGAGGAACAGATGACCACCGGAATGGGATGTTGTGACATCAGACGGCGCAGAAATGTGATCCCGTCCATACGCGGCATTTCCACGTCCAACGTAATCACATCAGGCCGCTCTTTTCTGATCCGTTCGGCGGCCACAAGAGGGTCATTGGCCGTCGCCATGACCTCCATACGCGGATCGCTGTTGATGATGTCTGACAACACCTGCCGAACAACAGCACTGTCATCAATGACGAGAACGCGGATCGGTTTTTCAGCCATCAGGTGCCTCATATTGATAGATTGAGTTGCCCACTGAAAACAGGCCGTCTACCAATCCGCGCACGGTTTCGGTGTGAGCTACGAACAGATAACCCCCCGGCCGCATCCTTCTAACCACGCCTTGAACAACCTTTTTTTGGTCCTCAGGTGTGAAATAGATCAAGACGTTACGCAAAAAAACGATATCCATCGGTGTCGACAGTTCGGTGCTGTCAGGGTCCAACAGATTAGCGTAGGCTAGCTTGGCCTTCTGGCGAAGCTTTGGAACAATCCGGTAAACAGGCTTGCCTTCCCGAACGACCTTTTTGGACCTTAGCAGATAGTTTTTACGTAACTCTTCCGGGATGTTTGCGATCTCTCTTTCGGAAAACACCGCAAGGGCCCCCTGTGAGAGCACGGCGCGCGAGACATCCGTGCCAAAAAGCTGATAGTTCACATTAATCCCGGAGGTGCGTAGGTATTCTTCGATCACCATACCACAGCTCCAAAGCTCCGCCCCGGTTGAGGCTGCAGCGCTCCAGACTGCGAGGTTAGCGCGCCTTCTTTCCCCTTGCGTCAAGGCAGGCAATCCTGTGTCGTTAAGCCAGTCGAAATGCGCAGGTTCCCGAAAAAAGCTGGTGGTGTGGGTCGCCAGGGCCTCAACCAAGAGAATTGCCTCGGCCCTGCCATTGGGGCCTTTGAGATAGGACACGTAATCAGTGTAGCTGTGCAATCCCAGTGCTAAAAGCCGTTTCGATAGGCGCGTTCGTAAAAATTCGGGCTGATTTTCACCTGACGTTATACCAGAATGTTTCTTGGCGATCGCGGCGATCTCTGAGGCGTCAGCGGGGCGCAGGGGCACGCTTTGCATCGCGCGCGCGAATTCGCTAATTGGATGGTCCTGTTTCAAGAGCTTGGCCTAAACGTTAGGTCTGTTGGTGGAGAAAGAGAAAGCGTCGAAATCCGTCGAAGAGGTCTGGAAAATCTCGCTCAGACTTAGGATGATGACGACATCCTGTCCCAACCGTGCTACGCCGGATATTGTATCAGTAGACCAGCTGGTCATTGTAGGCGGCGCTGCCTCAACATCGCTGTCATGAATATCGACAACGTCCAGCACACGGTCAGCCACCACCCCAATTGGAACACTTTCGTTGTTATGCGACAACTCAAATACGATCATGCGCGCGGTTTCTGCATCTTTCAAACCCATGCCAAGGCGACTTGCGATATCGAGGATCGCGATCCCTTCACCACGAACGTCGATCATTCCGATCACGTCTGGCGGCGCGTTCGGCAATTTTGATATCGTCTGGATGTCCAGCACCTCGCGCACATTACGCACATCTACCGCGAAAAACTGATCGCTCAGTTGGAACGTCATGTAGGTTTGGAGAGCTTTGGCGGCGAGGATACCCTCGTCGCCAACATCGTCTCCCATCATTAATTCAGCCATCTTGCTTCTCCAGCTTGAAGTCTTGCTTAATAAGGCTCGAAAGCACTGTCCGAGCTGAGATCAAGATCAACGCCATTCCCTTGGTCGTTGGCATGCCCGTTCGCTTTGGGATGCACTTGGCCATTTGGCACCGCACCTGGCAATTGCGACGTCGGCGTGTTCGCCTTAGGTACCGAGGCAGCAGGCGGAGCAGCCTTCGTCGGTTTTATCGACGGTTGGTCACCAGGATGTGCGCCGCCTTCTTCCAAACGGAAGAAGCTGATCACTGATTGCAGCTCATCTGACTGGCCGGCTAGCTGTTCGGAGACAGATGCTGCTTGTGTGGACGTCGCCGCATTCTGCTGGATCACATTGTCCAGCTCACGTATCGCCTGATTGATTTGCTCTGCGCCGGTGTTCTGCTCTCTGGTTGCTGCAGAGATTTCCTGGACTAAATTAGATGTGCGTCGAATGGAAGGTACCAACTGTTGAAGCATCTCACCCGCTTTCGTGCTGATATCTACAGTCGTTGTCGATACTTCGCTGATCTCCTGAGCCGCCTGCTGGCTGCGTTCCGCCAGTTTGCGCACCTCGGAGGCCACAACCGCGAAGCCCTTACCATGTTGACCCGCACGCGCTGCTTCGACCGCCGCATTCAAGGCGAGCAAGTCTGTTTGACGCGCGATTTCCTGAATGATGTTGATTTTCTCGGCGATGGTTTTCATGGCCTGCACAGCGTCATCCACGGCCTGACCGCTCTTTGCGGCTTCCTCGGCGGATTGGGTCGCGATCTTTTCTGTCTGGCTGGCATTGTCTGCGCTTTGACGGATGTTTGAAACCATCTCCTCCATGGCGGCACTCGCTTCCTGTGCCGCTGCGGCCTGTTCAGTGGCACCAGAACTCAGGCTTGCGGCCGCACCGCTCATAGCAGAGGCACCACCGGCTACCCCCTCGGAAGCAGAATTGGCGTTGTGCACTACCTCGCGCAATTTCTTCAGCATGGCTTCAAAGGCAATGCCGAAGGTATCACGGTCACTTTGACGCTTGGCATCGACCGTCAGATTCCCTTCGGCGATCTGCGTCGCAACATCAGCCATGACATTCAGATTGCTCGTCATCTCATTCATGGCGTTCAACAAATCACCAATCTCATCACGCGCATTGCTTGAAGCATCCACACTTAGATCCCCTATCGCCACCTGCCGTGCCACATCGACCGCGCGGTTCAGACCCCGGCTGACGGACATGGAAATCCAGGTCGCCGCACCAATACCGATGATAAGCGCGATAGCTGCAACCGTCAGCAGAACAGATCGGTTGGTGTTATAGTTTGCCGTAGCACGGTTGCTGTCGGCGGTCATATTGCTTTCCAAAAGTGCAACCACCTCGTCAGCCGCCGTCGTCGCAACAAGCCGCAGATCACGCATAGCACCGTTGAGCAAATTCTCCGCTTTGGAATTTGTCTGTGCGATGCCAAGCGCAAGGCTGCGCTCAAAAATCGCGCGATACTCTTCCCAATTCGCTTTCACAGCGGCGAGTTCAGCACGACCGTATACGCCCAGCTCCTTTTCCATACCGTTCAGCGCGACTTCCGCCGCCGCTTCAGAGGAGCGTGCTTCTTCTTCCAAGGCCGCGAGGACGGTATCATCGCTGGCCAGGATGGACGACAGCAATGCGATTTCCATCTCGCTCACCTCATCGGAGAAATCCAGAACGTAGTCGTTGAACCGGTCCTCATCAATTGCCGTAATCTGCACCGCAACGTCGGACAACGCGTCGACCAACTCGTCCATTTCAACGCCGTTTGGACTAAGCTCAGCAAAGGCAATATCGCGCGCTTTAATCATAGAATTCTCTTGCGCGAAGGCATAAACATCATCCGCCAGCGACGTGTATTCTGCAAAGGCCGCTTGAAATTCCTCCAGCTCGCGCAATTCCTCTGGGCCAAGCAGCGGCAGCATCTCTTGCTCGATCCGCTTGATCTCCTCGATCGCCCTTTCGTAATTCTGGTACTGCCGGTCCTGATTTTCATCCGTTTCAGCCAGCACGACGCCGCGCAAGGATGACAAGGCATCCGTCATCGGTTCTTGCAAGGCTGTTGCCAACTTCAAGGATACACCGGATTCGTTGACAAGGGTATCAACGGTAGCATTCGTCTCGCCCATGGCATCGACAGATATATATACCAACCCGCACAGCAGCAGGAGGATTGCGCCAAAGGCGCTTGCCAGTTTTGTTTTGATCGTTACGCGCATTGTCTGTCTCCTTCAGACGGATTTTTCGTTAGCCGGATCGGGCCGGAACAGGTTTTCAGAATTCAAAATCACCACGAGGTTGTCGCCGTGTCGTATGACACCGTTCACAAAGTCGCGCGGCCAACGCGCGCCAAGCTCCGGTATTCTCTCTAAATTTAGCGCCGCCGTATCGATGACCTGAGACACCTCATCAGCAGCAATAGCCACTTTGGTCAGCGTGTCCTCAATCATCAGTTCCAGAACGACGAAACGAATGTCAGGCGATGGGCGTTGCGGCGGCATTAACAAGCGTTTGCGCACATCGATCAAAGGTACGATAGACCCGCGTACATTGATCACAGCCGGCACAAATTCGGATGCGTTGGGCACCTGCGTCATCTTTATCGGATCAAGGATTTCATTGACGCAGACAACGGCGATGCCGAACATTTCTCCCGACAGCTTAAAGAGCAACATGTTTGAAATTGGCGTTTCCGTCTGGCCCTTAGGCGTGTCAAGCGTGTCCAATGTCATCTCAATGACCTCCTGCTGCGACGTATTTGCTAGGTGCTTCCTGCGCTTTTGCTTGTTGCAAGGCGCGGCGGATCATGATCGCGGTGTCAATGATCAACGCCACAGTGCCATCACCAAGGATAGTTGCACCGGCAAAGCCTTCGACGTCGCGATGATAGACGCTCAATGCTTTGATCACGGTCTGGTTCTGGCCCAGAATATCATCGACGATGAGCCCCAGGGGCGCATTGCCCGCCCGGACAATCACCACACGGCGGCGGGTGTCTTTGCTTTCGGGATAATTGAAGACATCCACCAGATCGAGGAACGGCACCAGCGTTTCGCGGATACGCAACATGCTGCGGCCACTTTCACGGTTTGTCTCAAGCGTATCAAGTTCAACGCATTCCTGCACTGCAGACAACGGGATCACAAAGACATCGCTACCCAGCCGCACCAACATGCCGTCGATAATGGCAAGGCTGACCGGCAGGTGCAGCGTCACCTTGGTGCCCTGTCCCGGCTGCGAGTGCACTTTGAAATTGCCGCGCAGGGAATCCACAGTGGTCTTGACCGCATCCATGCCCACACCGCGCCCCGAAATGGAAGTCAGTTCTTTAGCGGTCGAAAAACCAGGCGCAAAGATGAACTGATGCAATTCCTGTTCGGTCGGTGTTGCATTTGCGTCCAACAATCCCCGTTCGATCGCGCGTGCGCGGATCGCTTCGGTATTCAGCCCACGACCGTCATCCTCCAACGAAATGAGCACCTCACCGCCCTCTTGATTGGCTGACAAAATGACCGTTCCATGCTCGGGCTTATTCGCCTCTATCCGGCCTTCGCGCGTCTCAACCCCGTGATCAATTGCATTGCGGATCATGTGCACCAAAGGCTCGCTAAGCTTGTCGATGACGTTCTTGTCGATCTCTGTCTCACCACCTTTGGTGACCAGCTTGATGTCCTTGTTCAGCTCCGCTGACAGGTCTCGGACCACGCGCCGGAACTTGCCAAAGACCGTCTCAATCGGCATCATGCGGATCGACAGGGTCGTGTCGCGCAGTCCCGTAAGCAGACGTTCAATATCTTCAGTTACGGCTTCCAGCATCGGGTCAGCCAACCGTGTGGTCACCTGATTGAGGCGCGCTTGCGCGATAACCAACTCCCCCAGACGGTCCATCACCTCATCCAGGCGGCCCGAATCCACGCGGATGGGGGCCGTAGTCTTGTTTGACTTGCCCTTGTCCGCTGCAACGGTTTTGGTCGTCAACTCAGGCTCGGATGCAGCAACCGGCGGCTCATGTTTGGTAATCTCAAGCTCAGAATCGTCGGCAAAGATGAATACATCCTTGATCGCTTCTTCGGTTGTCGCCCCTGTGAGGGTCACTGCCCAGGCTGCATAGCACTGCAACGGCTCAAGTTTTTCCAAAGATGGCACTGCGGTCAGATCAAGGCGATGGGTGACGTCGCCTAAGTCTTCCAGTTCGCCCAGCAGCAAGTCAGGACGTAACCCATTGCGCAAATCATCCGCGGCAGGTTTGAACCAGATATCAAAAACCGCAATTTCTGATGCGGCACCAGCCTGTGACGCCCCCTCCTCTGTCGTCTCCGGTGCGCTTGTCACATTCGTCAGCGATTGGAGCGCCGCCACGAGATTCTTCACCTCAGCAGCCTCGGACAACTGATCCGCCTCAGCGTTGTCCCCCCCCAGATCTACAAAACGGCGCATGGTGTCGCGCGCTTTGAGCGACAGGTCAATCAGCTTTCCGTCAATCGCCAGCTTACCCTCTCGGATCAGATCAAAGGCTGTTTCAAAATGGTGGGTGAACTGCGACAGTCGAGTGAAGCCGAACATTGAGCCCGACCCCTTGATGGTGTGCAGCGCACGAAACACCGCATCGACCTGCGCGGGGTCGCTACTGCCCTCCAGCTCTAACAGCTGGTCTTCAAGGGTTTCCAGAATGTCATTTGCTTCTTGGACGAAGGCTTCAATAGCAGGATTTGTCATGATCTGTCCTAACGGATGAGTTTCTGGACAACGCCAATCAACTTGGCCGGATCGAAGGGCTTGTTCAGCCAGCCGGTGGCCCCTGCCGCCTTACCCTCCGCCTTGGCTTCGGGCTTGGATTCGGTCGTCAGCATCACGATCGGCACACCCTGCCCGTTTGCCTCGCCGCGCGTGGCGCGGATGAACTCAAACCCGTTCATAACTGGCATATTCAAATCCGTGATAATCAGATCAAAGCGCTGGCCCTGCACCTTTTGATGCCCGACTTGCCCGTTTTCGGCCGTCACCACGGTGTAGCCTTCGGGCTCAAGCGTGAAAGCGATACTTTTCAGAATTGAATCACTGTCATCAACGGTTAGAACAGTTTTGCTCATCTCAACACCACCTGCTCAGAACCCATGACGTTTGCCGCATGGCCCGTCAGCTTGTATGTGCAGCCAGCATCGGCCAGCGTCGCGATGCAGCTTGCCGCCAGTTGGATCGACAGCAAAGATGGGTCCGCTGCATCGAAATCAATGGTGCAGGAAGCTGATTTGCTAAGCTTCTCAGTTTCTTCATGCAGTTTCTGATGTACGGCCTTTGCCGTTTCAAAGTCCGCAGTACTTGGAACAAGGATTCTTTTTGACATGCTATCCCTCTCATCGCTTGGGACAGCTAAAACACACAATGTCATAACAATTAGTTTATCGATTTAGGTCTATCGGTTTTTTTGGACTTTAAGTTCGATCCCGACCGGCCAGCAAAATACCAACCTTGCGGTGTTGTGCGCCAGCAACCTCAAACCCTTGGCAATCACAAGGCGGTCGCTTTCCTCTTGAGACGGCAAAAGATGACAGCACTCCAGCATAAAGGCTTTGTTCGGTTATCGCGGTCGCGAGCTTGAGGCATTGAACGTGGTGATCGCTGAGCACTCAGAGAGACACATGACACAGCGCAGGCGCGCGGGTCTCATCAAAATATTCGATCATGGCAAGCGATTGTGTGAGGATATGACCGTCCAACTCGAGCACAGGAACAAGGCTTTGCGGATTTCGGGTGAGGTGGGCGTTTGACCTGTGGCTCGCCTCCAGCAGATCAACGACTTCAGTGTCCCAGGTCTCCTTCGCGAGACCACGGGCTATCCGAACACGGTAGCTGGCCGAAGATCTCCATAGTCATTGAGTCGGGTCATTTTGGCTTTTCCATGAGTTTATCCAATGCCGCATGCAACGCATCCGCTTGATGATCCAGTTTTTGGAGTAGTCCCGCCTGATAGTTTTCTGCAATCGGGATCAGCTCATGGAGCAATTGAACGCCTGCATCCGTTAGCGTCAGCTTGAGCAGCCGCCTGTCGTCGCTATCCACCTGCTTGGCGAGATAGCCCTTTGTTTCGAGTTTCGTTGCCGCACGGCTGACCTTGGATTTCTCAAGGCCGACGCGCTTTTCAATGTCACGGACCGACAGACCTTTGGTGTAGCCAACGTTCACCAAAACCCGCCATTCCGCGATCGAGATGCTAAACCGCGCCAGGTATTGCTTGGCCAGACCGGCGCTGAGCTCTGCTGCGATCACCGTGAGACGATAGGGCAGATAAGATTCGAGATCGAACGAGGGAAGTGTTTTCGCCATCAGCGGACCTTTCATTGGCCGCACTATGGGCCCACACTCGTTGCAAATGCAATAAATTTCTTGACCTCGTTGCAAATGCAACAAATACTGTCATGCAAGCTTATTATCCGGCAATTTTGGGAGCACCATATGAACGAACAGGCCTCACCTTCCCGCCTCACGTTGGCACCCGAAAATACAGGAACCAAGCAAGGCTATATGCCCGGCTTCGGAAATGATTTCGAAACGGAGGCCCTGCCGGGCGCTCTGCCGCAAGGCATGAACAGCCCGCAAAAGTGCAACTACGGGCTTTATGGTGAGCAGTTGTCCGGCACTGCCTTCACCGCGCCCAGCCATCAGAACGAGCGTACGTGGTGCTATCGCATTCGGCCATCGGTCAAACACAGCCACCGCTATGAAAAGATCGACATGCCCTTTTGGAAATCCGCGCCCAATTTGCACGCGGACGTCACAAGCTTGGGTCAATACCGCTGGGATCCCATCCCGCATTCCGACGAAAAACTCACCTTTGTGACAGGCATGCGCACCATGACCACGGCGGGGGACGTGAACACGCAGGTCGGCATGGCCACCCATGTCTATCTGGCCACGGAATCCATGGTGGACGACTATTTCTTCTCCGCCGATTCCGAATTGCTGATCGTACCACAGGAAGGCGTGCTGCGCATCTGTACAGAGCTTGGCGTGATCGAGCTGGAACCAAAAGAGATCGCCATCATCCCGCGCGGCCTCGTCTACCGTGTCGAGATCATAGAAGGCCCCGCGCGCGGCTTCGTCTGTGAAAACTACGGGCAGAAGTTTGAATTGCCAGGGCGCGGCCCGATCGGCGCCAACTGCATGGCCAATCGGCGCGATTTCAAGACGCCCGTCGCCGCTTTCGAAGACCGGGAAACCTCTTCTCGGGTGACAATCAAGTGGTGTGGACAGTTTCACCAAACGAGGATCGGGCACTCACCGCTCGACGTGGTTGCCTGGCATGGCAACTACTGCCCCGTCAAATATGACCTGCGCACCTATTGTCCGGTCGGCGCAATCCTGTTTGATCACCCTGATCCGTCTATTTTCACGGTTCTGACCGCCCCGTCCGGGCAACCTGGAACAGCGAATATCGATTTTGTGCTGTTCCGCGAGCGCTGGATGGTGATGGAGGACACATTCCGCCCACCCTGGTATCACAAGAACATCATGTCCGAATTGATGGGCAATATATATGGTCAGTACGACGCCAAACCGCAGGGATTTGTACCCGGAGGGATCAGCCTCCATAACATGATGCTGCCGCACGGGCCGGACAAAGAAGCGTTCGAGAAAGCCTCGAATGCAAATCTGGGGCCGGACAAGCTGGACAACACCATGTCGTTCATGTTCGAGACCCGATTTCCACAGCATCTGACGACCTTTGCCGTGCAGGAGGCCCCGCTTCAGGACGACTACATCGACTGCTGGGACGACATCGAAAAGAAATTCGACGGCACCCCCGGCAAGAAGTAGTCGCATAAAGGACCACACAAATGTCATTGATCCGTTCCTGGGTTGCCTCGGCAAATGCGGAAACGACGCCCTTCCCCCTCAACAATCTGCCTTGCGGGGTGTTCTCGCTTGGCGATGACGATCCGCGTTGCGGCGTGGCGATTGGCGATATGATCCTTGATCTGCGCGCCGTCGAGGCTGCGGGCCTGATCGCCGTTTCGGATGCACCGGTCTTCGCTCAGCCTGTCTGGAACGGCTTCATGGCGCTCGGCCGCTTGGCTTGGGCTGATCTGCGTGACAAGCTGACCGCACTGCTGGCCGAAGGGTCCAACGCGCAAACCGATGTCGAACCCCATCTTGTGGCCGCCGCGGATGCTGTCCTGCATATGCCCCTGCATGTGCCTGAATACACGGATTTTTATGCAGGCCTGCACCACGCCTCCAATGTCGGCACCATGTTCCGAGGCGCCGAAAACGCGCTTCCACCCAATTGGCTGCACGTTCCGATCGGCTACAACGGGCGCGCGTCTTCGGTGGTAGTATCGGGCACGCATGTCCGCCGCCCCTGGGGCCAGATCAAAGGCCCGACTGACGACAAGCCTCGCTTCGCCCCCTCCGCCCGGTTTGACATCGAGCTTGAGATGGGGGCCATCGTCGGCACCGCCAGCAACGGCCCGATCACGGTGCAAGAGGCCTTTGACAACATCTTTGGCTACGTACTGCTGAACGACTGGTCCGCACGCGACATTCAGGCCTGGGAATACCAGCCGCTTGGCCCGTTTCAGTCAAAGGCCACGGCCACCACGATCAGCCCTTGGATCGTGACCGCCGCAGCCCTTGAACCCTTCCGGCACGACGCGCCGGAGCGGCAGGTCGAATTGCTCGATCACCTGAAGGATTGCGGGCCGATGCTCTATGACATCGATCTTGCCGTGACCCTGACCCCGGAGACCGGCCAGACCAGCACTATTGCCCGGACAAACTACACGCAGATGTATTACTCAGCGGCCCAGCAGCTTGCCCATCACACCACCGCAGGCAGCCCGATGACCGTCGGTGATCTCTTGGGCTCCGGGACGATCTCCGGCCCGGAGAAGGGCGAACGGGGATCACTGCTGGAGCTGAGCTGGGGCGGCAAGGAACCCTTCACGCTTGAGACCGGTGAAACCCGCAGCTTCATAGAAGACGGTGACACATTGGCCCTGACCGGGCACGCGCGGGGCGACGGGTACATCATTGGGTTCGGGCCCTGCAATGGGACCGTTCTGCCGGCTCTCCCAGACCCTTATGCACGCTAGCTCTCGCCGCTGACCGGCGTCGACGATTTTACAAAGGAAACTGAAATGGCCAAAGCATTCGCATCCCAAGGCGACATGACTGAAAAGAAAATCACCTTTGATGAGGTTGGTGCGGGGCTTTATGCCTTCACTGCCGAGGGCGACCCCAATTCAGGTGTCATCATCGGCGATGAAAGCGTCATGGTTGTCGAGGCGCAGGCCACCCCAAGGCTGGCCGAGAAGGTCATCGAGCGGGTGCGCGGCGTCACAGACAAGCCGATCAGCCACGTCGTGCTGACCCATTACCACGCCGTGCGGGTGCTGGGTGCCTCCGCCTTTGGCGCGGAAAACGTCATCATGTCCGACGCCGCCCGCGCAATGGTGGTAGAGCGCGGACAGGAAGACTGGGACAGCGAATTCCAGAGGTTTCCGCGTCTGTTTGAAGGTCACGAAAGCATTCCCGGCCTCACATGGCCCACGGCGACTTTCAGCGACAGCATGACCGTCTACCTGGGCAACCGCCGCGTTGACATCAAGCATATCGGCCGCGCGCATACGGCCGGTGATGCGGTGATCCACGTGCCCGATCAAAACGTGATGTTCACCGGGGACATCGTCGAAGACCACTCTGCCTGCTATTGCGGCGACGGGTATTTTGCCGATTGGGGGCCAACGCTTGACGCGATCAAGGCCTACGACGTGGATGCCATTGCGCCCGGGCGCGGGGCGGCATTGATCGGAAAAGACGCCGTGGAACGCGCAATCGAGAGTACGCGCGATTTTGTCAACAGCACCTACCGGCCCGCCGCCCGTGTGGCAGCACGCGGTGGATCATTGAAAGAAGCATGGGACGCGGTGCGCGCGGCCTGCGATCCAAAATTCGCAGATTATGCCATCTACGAGCATTGCCTGCCCTTCAACGTCTCGCGCGCTTATGACGAAGCCCGTGGCATCACCACGCCTCGGATCTGGACGGATAAGCGTGACCTCGAAATGTGGGAGCAGCTTCAGGGTTAGCCCGGCAAAGACCCCCCTTCCCCATTCAGGTGATCTCATGGTCCAAGACAGATACGCGCTCGCATTCAAGCTCTACCCTTATCAGCAAAGTCCCGACCAGACGGCTGAAACCCCTGCGCGCCACCCCGTTGTCGTGGTTGGTGGCGGGCCGATCGGGTTGGCAATGGCTCTTGATCTTGGCCGCCAAGGGGTTCCGGTCGTTGTTCTGGACGACCATGAGGGGATCGGGATGGGCAGCCGTGCGATCTGCTTTGCAAAGCGCACGCTTGAGATTGCCGAACGCTATGGATGTAGTGGCCCCATGCTGGAAAAAGGGGTTATCTGGAATGTGGGCAAGGTGTTCCAAGACGACCGGCAGGTGTTCGAATTCAACCTTCTGCCAGAGGAAGGCCATGCTAACCCCGCCTTCATCAACCTGCAGCAACCCTATTTCGAGAAGTTCATCTTCGAACAGATCCAGGCCGAACAAGCCAAAGGCGCGCCGGTTGAGGTTCGCGGTAAAAATCGGCTGGATTCCATCGAAACCCACACCGATTGCACCGTTTTGACCGTCACCACACCCGATGGACCTTACACCCTGGAGGCGGACTGGGTGATTGGTTGTGACGGAGCCAGCTCACCTCTGCGCGAGATGATGGGGCTGGAGTTCGACGGACGCGTCTTTCAGGACAGCTTCCTGATCGCGGACATCAGGATGAAATCCGATGAGTTTCCGACCGAACGCTGGTTCTGGTTTGAACCTCATTTCAAATCGGGGGCGTCGACCCTGCTGCACCGACAACCGGACGATGTCTGGCGCGTGGATTTTCAGATCGGTTGGGACGCCGACCGCGCCGAAGAGATGAAAGAAGAGAATATCCGCAAGCGGCTCGATGCGATGTTTGGCGATGACGTGGAATACGACATGGTCTGGTCGTCAATCTACACGTTCCAATGCCGGCGGCTGGAGAAGTTCCGCCACAACCGCGTGATCTTTGCCGGGGACGCGGCCCATCAGGTGTCACCGTTCGGGGCGCGCGGGGCCAATTCGGGGATGCAGGACGTCGACAACCTTGGCTGGAAACTGGGTATGGTCATCAAGGGCCAGGCCCCGGCAACGCTGCTCGACAGCTATGACGACGAACGCATTTACGGCGCGGACGAAAATATCCTCAACTCGACCCGGTCCACTGACTTTATCACGCCAAAATCCGAGATCAGCCACACTTTCCGCAACGCGGTTCTGAAACTGGCCGAGCGTCACGCCTTTGCACGCCCGCTGGTGAATTCAGGGCGCTTGTCGGTGCCCTGTGTTTACGACACCTCTCCGCTCAATGGGCCTGATGAACTGCCGGGCGGCCCTGCGCAATCGCGCGTGGGCAGCCCCTGCAAGGACGCCCCGGTGAAGGATGGGTTTCTGCTGCAATCTTTGGGGGATGAATTTGTTTTACTGTCGATCAACGCCGAGATGTCAGATCTGCCCGAGGTCGATGGCATTCCCCTGCGTCATGTGACGATCAGTACAGATGACGACCCAAGCGGCGCGTTGTCAGAGCGATATCTCGGCACTGCGGCCTCTGCAGTCTATCTGATCCGCCCGGATCAGCACGTTGCAGCCCGCTGGCCATCCTTTGATCCAACCAAGGTAAGCGCTGCCCTGCTCAAGATTTGTGGAAAGGACTAATCGATGACCGCTCTGATCTTGTCACCCAATATCACGACGCCAGACGATTTCTACGCCGATCTGATCGCCGCTCATGAGGGGTTGTCCGACGAGGAGAGTGACGCCTTCAACGCGCGGCTGATCCTGATCTTGGCAAATCATATCGGGGATCAGGATGTCCTAAATGAGGCTTTGAACACCGCACGCTGACCTCAACCCATCTGCGTGAAGAGCTTTCGGCCGCCGGGCGGCTTGCATCGAAACTGCCATCGCGCGAAGCCGTGATGCCCAGAGAGCTGAGATATTGTGCGAAAGCGGCCTCAAGGGCATCCTGACCTCATCATCGGGCGAGCCGATAGCGCCGCCCTCTTTCCGAAAGAGCAAGGGGTGATGACCCTGCAATGATGGCATCAACAGCCGGTCCAAAGTGTTTGTGATGCGATGGCGTTCACCGGCAAACTGCGTCCGCGGATCAAACAACAGTGCCATCGAAACAGCCAACTCCGTAACGTGCTCCCAAGCGGGGTACACGATGTCAGCGGGTCCCGTGGCACAAGGCAGGAACGGACGCAAAAGTCACTCGCCACAGATATCTTCGGCAAGGGCAAGCCCGTAACCGAACATCGGATCGCGCCCCGCGGGCCCAAGTTCTTCGCTGGTCGCCGAAAGACGATTGCGCACGTCGGCGACACTGCGTGCCGCGACAAGGGAAGGGTCGGCCACCAATCGGGCGGTGACAAAGGGGGTTGCAATCGATGTGCCCGTTACGAAACGCGCGCTGCGGCCGGATGGCACCAGCACGTCCACACCAGGAGCCGCGATATCCACATGCGGACCGCGCACAGCATTGCGGTAGATGCGCCGCTCGGCGTCTACCGCAGTCACAGCGATCACCCCGTCGAAACCGGCGGGATAAAGGGGATCAACATCCGGACCCTCGTTACCGACAGCCGCCACCAGGATCAGACCACGCGCCACAGCCCGTTCAACGGCGAGGTCGAGCAGTTTATTGTATGGCCCGGCGAGCGCGAGATTGACGAAACGCACCTCTTCCTGCGCCAGCCAGTCGAGCGCCCGCACGAGGGAATCCGCACCCGCCTTCAGTCCGAGAGCATCTTGTTGCCCAAAGACATTCGCCCCGTAGATCATGACCCCTGTCAGGCGGTCGGGGTTGGCGAGAACAGCGGCAACGTCCGTACCATGAGCGGCTGGCACCGCCTGACCATCGAAGAATGAACGCGTGATTACCTTCACCCCGGCCAGCGCAGGGGCGGAGGTGTCGATCCCGGTATCGATCACCCCCACAGGCCCTCGCGCACGGCATCCATTTTTGCGCCAGCGCATCATCTCGTTGGCATAATCCAGTGTCTGCGCGGTGCGCGCCGTTTGCTGGAGACGGTAGGCGTGGTTGATGCCCACCGTGGCACTCGGCACCGCCGCTTCAAGCGCGGCAATCGCCTCCGGCCCCGTGACACCGGCAGGCATCCGGAACGTGAGCATCGTAAGCTCAAGTCCGCGCAAACGGGTCACGTCGAGCACCTGATAGCCATCGGAAACAGCCGCGGCACGCATGTCAGCGGTGGCCTGCGCATCGGGGACAAGCGCGATGACTTTGCGCGGCCCGACGGCGTCCGGTTCAACGATCCCCGGGCCATGACGCAACGCCGCGCAGCCGAGCAGCATCAGAAAAAGACTGACAGCGGCGACCAGACGACCGAACTGTATGGCGTGGAACATGCTTTATCTTTCTTTGTGTCGGGTGGCGCACCGGCACGCCTTGTTTCAAACCCTTTGTCGTTCGGAGCTCGGTACGGGTTCAAAAAAAGGGAAAAAATACATCCCGAGACAAACAATTTTTGAACCCTGTCGCAAGACTGTGCGACAAAGCCTTGAACACTGCAACACAACGGGTGCGATGACATGGATCGGGATGACGCAATTCTCAACTATCTGCAAAATCGGCTTGCCCCCGAGGATCGCGCACAGTTCGAGGCCTCCATGACACAGGATGCATCGCTTTCCGCCGAAGTCGACCTGATGCGGTCGGTCCGCGCAGACTTGGCGGCGGCGCCAAAGCACCAAAACAGCGATGCCGTGTGGGCCAGACTGGCTGCCAGTATTGATCCCGTGCCTCAGCCGGCCAATGAAAACCGCCGCCCCTGGATGCAGGTCTTGCGATATGCGGCTGTCGCTTGCATTGCGGTTGCCGCCTGGCAGTTCACCATCGTGCCACGCACCGGCAGCGTGTCAGAGGGATTTCGCACATCAAGCGAGCGCGCGCCGGCTTTCATCCTTCAGGTCAAGTTTGTCGAGAGCGCAACAATCGGCGAAATCGGTACATTGCTCGCAGCCTTGGGTGGGACAATCTCCGACGGGCCGAGTGCGCTCGGAGTGGTCCGTGTGTCCTTCCCCGATCAGGCGTCGCAACGAGAGGCCATGGAAGCGTTGAGCGCCCGGACCGATTTGGTAGAGATCGTTCTGGAGCAATGATCTAGCGGCGCATCCCCGCCGTGAGACACCGCATCAAGGCCTGTTTGGCATGAAAGATGCGGGTCTTGATCGTCCCGACCGGCACGGCCTCGATTTCAGCAATCTCCGGGTAGGTGAGATCTTCCAGAAAGGCGAGACGGATGGCTGATTGCTGCACATCTTTCAACCCATTCAAACACCGATGAAGCCGTTGCTTTTCTGATGCCGCGATCACCGCCGCCTCCGGGTCCGGGGCGGTATCTGCGCTTTCGGGCACCTCGTCCACGAAGGACAGCCTGCCGCGTTTGCGCAGCGCATCGACCAATTTGTTGCGCGCAATCGCGAAGAGCCAGGTCTTCACGCTCGAGCGCCCCGAAAAGCGCGATGCGGTACGCCAGACATCGAGCATCGTGTCATGCACACAATCCGATGCAAGCTCTTCGTTCCTGCAGCGGGCAACTGCGAACCCATAGACGGCGTCATTGTATCGGTTGTACAGATCTCGCATGGCACCTTTGTCGCCTGCGGCAATACTTGAAATGAGATCCTTGTCGTCCATCGTATTTTCGGCTCGCCGGTCCCACCACATGTTTCAACAAGAAGTGCCATTGGACACCGCTGGACACAACTCTTAAGCGCAACGGCCTGGTCGAAGGCGGAAGGCACCCAGCGTTTTCCTGTGCCTCTCACCCGATCAGGATGTGGAGTGCCGCAAGCATGCCGCTTTACGACCATACCCTCATAACCGGTTGACACGGCAGAACATCTCAATCTGACGCACAGCCGGTTTTTGACAGAGGGCGCGCCGTTTGCGCATCGTGATGCTGCGGCTGCCTGGTTCAATCACTATGCGGCACTGCGCTCCATCCGTGGTAGCGCAACACTCTGCGCAGTGCCGAGAATAGCGAGACCCCGTCCACTTCAAGCCAACGGGGCCGCACACCACCGATGGTACGCTTACCTAGGCAATCATGAAATCGTCGGCGATAAAGTCTGTGACCACAGTATCTTCGAATGTGATCACCTTGTTGTTTAGGGCCAGTTCCACGTCGTCTCCGACCTGGGTCAGGTTTGCGAGCAGGTTTTCGGTGGTGACGTCAGGATCTGTTGTGACGAACTGCAACTGGTCTACGCCGATCTCGAAATCGAGGATGATATCGATGCCATTGTCTTCCTCGAAGAACACGAAGGTATCCGCCCCTTCACCGCCGCGCATCACGTCATTCCCCGCACCGCCGCGAATGACGTTGTCCTGATCGTTGCCGCTGATCGTGTCGTCAAACGCGGTGCCGGTGACGTTTTCGAAATTCTCAGCCGTCGAATTGCCCAGCGTGCCAGCTTTCAGATTGACGGCGACCGCCTCCGCGGCCTGCGACAGATCCAGCGTGTCCACGCCATCGCCACCGTCCAGATCGAGGACGATCTCGTCCAATACTGTGTCCACGATCACGGCCGTATCATCGCCGCCCCCGAAATTCGTCTCCAGGGTCTCCGTTTTGCGGATGTCAAGCTGGAAGAGACCACGCTCGGTCTGGTCGTTCACTTCGATCCGGGCAAACTGCACACCTTTGTCGGTCATCGAGAATTCAGCAACATCCCTGTTCTGCAGATCGTCGTTCACCAAATCCGTGTCGAAATTGACCTGAACCAGATCGTCTCCCTTGCCGCCATTCATCAGGTCCGATCCGTCGCCATTGTTCCAGACAAGGATGTCGTCGCCGCGACCGCCATAGATGAAATCGTCGCCCTTGTTGCCGACAAGGGTGTCATCCCCCCCACGACCAAAGATCTTGTCGACACCGCCGAGGCCTGAAATGACGTTGTCCTGCTTGTCGCCGGTGATTTTGTCGTCGAACGCGGTGCCGATAACATTTTCAAAATTCTCAACCGCCGAATTCCCCAGCGTGCCAGCCTTCAGATTGACGGCAACCGCCTCGGCCGCCTGCGACAGATCCAGCGTGTCGATGCCGTCACCGCCATCAAGGTCGAGCGTGATCTCGTCCAGCACCGTGCCCACGATCACCGCCTTGTCGTCCCCACCGCCAAAATTCGTCTCCAAAGCTTCGGTTTCACGAATGTCGAGCTGGAACAGGCCACGCTCGGTCTGGTCATTCACTTCGATCCGGGCAAACTGTACGCCCTCCTCTGTCACAGAAAATTCGGCCACGTCCTTGTTCTGCAGATCGTCGTTGACAAGATCGGTGTCGAAATTCACCTGCGCCTTGTCATAGCCGCTGCCGCCATTCATCAGGTCCGAGCCATCGCCGTTGTTCCAGACCAACAGGTCGTCGCCACGACCCCCGAACATTTGGTCATCCCCCCTATTGCCGACAACCCGGTCATTTCCGGAACCCCCGGAGAGGTAATCGTCGCCGTCGCCACCTTCCAAGGTGTCATGACCGGACCCGCCAAAGATCACATCATCGCCAAGACCTCCTGTGATTTTGTCATCGCCAAAAAGGCCAAAGATCAGGTCGTCCCCCCCGTTGCCAGCGATCTCGTCATCGCCGAACGTACCGACAATAAGCTCGTCGCGGTTCGAGCCACCGATCTGGAGGCCACCGAAAAACAGATTAAATAAGTTGAAGCTAGGCATTGGATTCTCCATTCAAATATCATTTTCGTCTTTATGTTCACCGCCACCTGTCCCGAGCCTGCTCCTGTTGTCTAAGCCTCAGGTTTGTGCCCGTGCAGCCGGCGAGACATCCATTGGTCGCGCCGACGCCAACCACGGTTCAAAATTATTTTGGGGGGGCGGCCGCAATGCAAAGGAGACCTTGTCAAGACAATCTCCAGGTCATGTCGACCCAACCGGAGGGCTGCAAAACTCAATTGACAGCCTGCGTTTCCGGTGTGCGTTAGATGGCACGACATCTGCGCAATGAGGATCATCTGGTGAATGAGAAGCAGATCAAAGACCAAGGCCCGGGGCAGAAAATGGATGGCGTTTCTCAATCACAAGCGACCACACCCGGCAGTTGGCGGACAGCCGCCTCGGGCCTTGCCATCGCGGCGATGACTGCTGGGCTTGGCCTTGGTTTGGTGATGCCCCATCAGAACAACGGGCTGATGGGCAAAGTGCCCAAGGCCGCGCGCGACCGGGCCGCGGGTGTCTTGGCCACGCTGGTCTTTGCAGGCCAGTTTACCGCCCAGGTCGTCGCGGGCCTTCTGGTGCAGGTCATCACATTGGGGCGGGTCTTCGCAGTTTTCGCCGGGATGTAGGCACCAAGCGCGTCCTTGCTTTGGCGGATTAGGAAGCCGCCGGAGGCTTCGCGCGTTGCACCAGACGCATGAGGGGCTGAAACCGGCCCGTGAACAGCGGTAAAATCCTGGGGCACGCCGCAGCGCTGACCGCGTTGTGACCGGCCCCTTCTTTATGGTGGTTTGCAGGTACGTCAGAAACGGCACATGTCTTGTGACAGAGGGCTTGGATTTCTCGCGCCGCGCCAAAGGGCAAAGCCTGCCCTTTGGCTTTTTTCCACCAGTCGGATGTGGTCTTACAGGTTGCCTCTGCCCATTTCTGCCGCGATATGGTCAGCCTGGCGAATGGCCAGAGCGACAATCGTCAGCGTGGGGTTCTCTGCCGCCCCGGTGGTGAACTGCGATCCGTCGGAGATGAACAGGTTGGCAATATCATGGGTTTGACCATGGCTGTTGACCACACCGTCACGCGGGTTCTCCGACATCCGGTTGGTGCCGAGGTTATGTGTCGACGGATAGGGTGGCGTCGGGAAGACACGTGTCGCGCCAACGGCCTCATAGACCGCTGCGCCCTGCTTATAGGCATGGTTGCGCATCGCAATGTCGTTGGGGTGGTCATCGAAATGCACATTCGGCGCAGGCAGGCCGTATTGGTCTTTGACATCATGGTTGAGCGTGATTCGGTTGGTTTCCTGCGGCATGTCTTCGCCCACGATCCACATGCCGGCCATGTTTTCGTAGCCATCCAGCGCGGTGGTGAATTCACGCCCCCAGGCACCGGGGTCAAGAAAGGCCGCCATGAACGGCAACCCAAGTGCGAGGGTCTCCAGCTCATAGCCCCCCACAAAGCCGCGGGACGGGTCGTGGCGGGCTTCGTCCTGGATGATCCCCGCCATGGTCGTGCCCCGCCACATCTTCACCGGCTTGTCGAAGATCGCGTAGACCGATCCCGTCATGTGACGCATGTAGTTGCGCCCCACCTGGCCCGAGCTGTTGGCCAGACCGTCGGGATACATCGATGACTCCGAGTTCAACAGCAGCCGCGGGCTTTCGATGGAGTTTCCCGCCACACAGATAATCCGCGCCTTCTGCATCTGCTGATTGCCATCGGCGTCGGCATAAAGCACGCCGGTGACCTTGCCACCCTCATCATGCTCGATCTTGAGGACATGGGCCCTTGAGCGCACTTCGAGGTTGCCCGTGGCTTCGCCTGCGGGAATGTCGCGATAGGCGGCGGACCATTTCGCGCCCCATTTGCACCCCTGAAAGCAGAACCCAGTCTGCTGGCAGGCTTGCTCTCCATCCCGTTCGGCGGAATTGATCGCCATCCGACCGGTATGCACGTCCTTGTAGCCGAGCGCCTTGGCTCCCGCTTCGAAGACTTTGTAGTTGTTGCATCCCGGCAGACCTTCGCGACCGCCGGTGCGGGTCACGCCCAGCTTGTCCTCGGCCTTGGTGTAGTAATCATCCATCTCACGTGGATCGATGGGCCAGTCCAGCAGGTTTGCGCCCTGCACATCGCCATAGGTCGTTCTGGCCTTCCACTCGTGATCCTGGAAGCGCAGGGACGCCCCCGCCCAATGGGTCGTGGTGCCGCCCACGGCCTTCACGATCCAGGCGGGCAAGCCGCTGAAATCCTTGGCCACACGCCAGTCGCCCGAGGTGGTCCGCGCGTCGAGCCATGCCAGCTGGCCGAAGCTTTCCCACTCGTCATTGACATAGTCCTCGGGCAGATACCGCCCGCCCGCTTCCAGGGCGACGACGCTGACGCCCTTCTGGGCCAGTTCGTTTGCCAGAACCCCGCCGCCCGCGCCGGTTCCGATGATGACGACAACGCTGTCGTCGTTCAGATCAAATGGTGCACTCATCTTCGTGATCCCCCTCAAACCCAGTTGATGTCGTCAAAACCATGGTTGAGATAGCCGCCCTGGGAATAGCTCTCTCCCTCGTAACCAAAAAGCGGCCAGACGGCTTTCTGGTTATAGAGCCCGGTGACAAGCCCGCCCCGGACGGCCTGGAAAAACGCGCTGTTTTCCATACTGCGCAGTATGTCGACGCGGTCGCGTTCCCAGCCCACATCGATGTAGCTGGCGTAGCCTTTACCCTCGGCGGCGGCGTTCAAGGCTGCGATGCCCGCCTCGACGGTTTCGGCATTCTCTTCGCTGTCATAGCCTTTGACGGCCGCAGCGTAGAATTCGTCTGCCACGTGGTCATGCGGATAAATATCGCGGGCCATCTGGATCAGGGTTGCCATCGTTGTCGGTTGAAGGTGCTGCACCTCCATCGCCCAGGCCGCTGAGGTCGAGGCAACATAGCCCGTTCCCACGACAAAGGCCGCACCGGCTGCCGCACTGCGCGACAGAAGCTGTCGCCGTGTTAAGGTTGCATTTGTGTTGGTCATCTGAGTGATCTCCTCCCGTGATCCATAGACTTCAGTGGTAGCGCCCGGCCTTCTGCAGAACCTCGATCTCGTAACCGTCGGGGTCCTGAACAAAGAAAAAGCGGGCAATGACTTCGCCGTCAGGGGCGAAATCCACCAGTTTGCGCGGCGCGTACCCCGCCGCTTCAAACCGCTTGTGCTCGGCGACCACGTCATCGACGCAAAACGCGAGATGACCGTAGCCGTTGCCCAAATCGTATGGCTCGGTTTGACTTTTGTTAACGGTCAGCTCAAGCTCGAAGCTGTTCTCAGCATTGCTGAGGTAGACAAGCGTAAAGCTTTCAAAATCGAGGCGCTCGGCGATCTGCAGCCCGAAGGCCCCCTCGTAGAACGCGGCGGAGCGTTTCTCGTCCAGAACGCGAATCATGGCGTGAATTGCTTTGGCCATATGGTCCTCCCAAACCGCTGGTTTCAGCCTTTGGGACAAGAATGCCGGAGCAATTCAGCTCGTAGGTAGTAGTGCGTTACTACAAAGCCACTTTATTCAGCAGCGATCTTGGTGCCTTCCGCCAGGATATGTTCCTGCCGGATCAGACAGGCGCAGCGTAGAAGTGACGTGAAATTCGCGGCTTCACCTCTAAGTTCAAGGACTTCCAAGTGAAGTTTCGAAATGAAAGCGGGCGTTGTCATGCCCTCCTGCACGGCTATTTCATCGATGATTTCCCAAAAATTCCGTTCCAGGCGAATACTGGTACTTTGCCCATTCAGGCGCAACCGGCGGGTCACTGGTTCGTAATCATCGGGGTCCTGTCCTGCAAAAATCTGGCACATACTCACATCTCCTCCCCAACTTCGATCACTCTTATCCTTGATCCGGAATCGTTTTTTGGCAAGCGCCAGAGGTTTCTGCTGTGCTGATGGGGTTAAAGAATTCGAGCTTAAAGAAGATGTACCATCTCTTGCGCCCGTGTCCGCAAAGTACTGCAAGGCTGCCTATGGAGCACTCTCGCTCACAACAAAGTCGGCGGTTGGAGGACGAGCGCCCTTCGGCTTGGGCTGCCCTGGCAAGCGGCCTTTCGCTCCAGATTTCAATGACCTCCGCCTTGGCGAAAGCAAACCCAGGTATCGCACCAAATCAGCAGCCCAGCCTGGACGTAACCTTGGCCACCGATGGCGCCGTGGCACGTGAGCTCCTTGTGACGCTTTGGGTATCGAACCGCGTACACTCGGCAGGTTTATTACTCTGCGGCACTTGCAAGCGCCGGGTGCCTGATCTTCGCCCAGCTACTCGCCAACCGCCAAAGAGCCTCGCCTGCGCAGGCGGCGCAAAGCGGGCGTCAGGCATGCTGCAGCCGTTGTCAGGCATACCATATCGATCAGCAAAACATCTGTGCCGCCACTCACCATGGCTTCGCCCCAGGAAAGCCCGCCGGTCTGCAGCCGATAAAGCGGCAGCAGCAAAATCCCAATGCCAAGCGCGGTGGCGTAAAACTCATTCATACGCGCCATCGGAATATGGCGGAACAACCAGGCCAAAAGGATCACCGCAGCACATCCGGCCAGAAAGGCATTTGTCGTCCAGGCAAAGGGAGCTCCAAAGAGATAGCCCGTGAAAAACCCATAAGCGCACACCACAATTGCAAGGGGCAGCCCCCAGGCAACAGTGACCAGGACATGCTCTCCTGCGCGCCATATCGGATCGTCCGCGCGGCGGCGCAGCCAGAGCTGCATACCCGAAATAATCGTGTAGGTCATCGCAGCGCCCAAGGCGACCCAAACCAGCCGCGAGGCAAGCCCGCCGAAATTACCGAAATGCAGCGGTGTCATCAGCTCTGCGAGGAGTGATCCGCTGGAAGGCGCGGATCCAACCAGATCAACGCGCCCCAGAAAGGCACCGGTCGCCCCCGCATATTCGAGTGTCGATCCCCTCAGGGCGCCCGGCGCGGCCCCATGGAAGGTTTCGATGATCGCGTCAGCCCGTCCGTAGTGGTGGATTTCGATCGCGCCAACGTCACTGCCCGCGCGTGTCCGGGCATCTGCAATCAGCAGTGTCAGATCCGTTGTTGGAACGGGTTTGGAATCCTCGATCATCGTGGTGCCTCCCAACACGGTGTCGAACGCCCGTTCCTGATCCCCGCCGAAGGCCACAAGCGCCACAACTGGCAGGCCAAGCGACACGGCAAAGCTGAGAAAGGCACCGGTAAACGACAACAGGATGGCAAACGGCAAGGACCACACACCTGCCAGCGTATGCCTGTCGCGGAACGACACCATGCGCCCGCCCGGTCTTTCGGTGGTGAAAAGATCGCGGATGATATGTTTATGGATCAGGATGCCCGTGAGTGCTGCAACCAGCATCGCCACGCCCAGCAAACCCGTCAGATAGAGACCCAGACGACCCGGCACATGCAGGCGCACATGCAGATCGACAAGAAACTGCGACAGGGCGGTCTCGGGTCGTTGACTGAAAATGTCGTCCAAAAAGCCCATGCCCGCTTCATGGATCGTGCCAGACCCCGGCGCGAGCACGTAGTGACGTCCGAAAAGCTGGTTGCCGCCGTCCGGATGGGCACGCGGCGCCCCAAAGAAAACGCTCAGATCGCCGCCGGTCCAGGTGCGGACAAAGACCGTGTCGTGCAGTTCGGGCGGGACTTGGGCCGCCAGTCGCTCCACATGACGATTGACAGGGCCGTCAAAGGCCCCCGTACGGTCCGCGCGCCCCTCCGACCAGGCCGTGATCTCATTGTCAAGAACCACGATCGTGCCGGTCAGCATGACGACGTAAAGCAGGATCGCAAGGGTTGTCGCGGACCAACCATGTAAGGCGACAAGACGTTTTGTTGCGGCAGCGGTCAGACTCATCTCAGGAAAGCTCCCACGATCAAGAGGAGGAAAAAGAAGGCCAGCCCAAGGTAGAGGGCGGCGATGCGCGGCAGGTTCCTTGTTGCAACAGGGAGGATCACGAAGGCGGTCCAGAGCACGGGAAAAAGAACCACAGGCAACACGAGGTGGTTGACCCCTCCGCGCCCCGCCGGAAGCGCGAAGGGCAAGCTGGCCATGGCCAGAAGCGCCAGCACGAGCGCTGCGGGGCCGGCAAAGATCCAACGCCAGAGTGTCTGATGCCCATCGATGGCCGAGGCAAATCTGCGGGCCACCACAGGAGTTGAAAGGCGCGAAAGCACAGCAATATCCATCATTCTGAGATTTCGGCTGGCGGCGCGGTCTGCGCATGGCTTGCACTGGTTGCAAGAATAGAACAGCCGGTGATGAATTGCGAGACCATAGGCGACTTTTTTAATAAGGTATTGTGCCAACCGGCAAAATATGGTTGTTGATTCCAGCGCACTCTAGCCGGATCAAGTGGTATCCCCGCCAGGGCAGGCGATCACAAAAATAGCGATCCGGTGGGGTAAACATGATCCGATCCATTGTAGTGGGAAGTGCTTCGATGTGGGCTGCGACGGTTGCCCACGGCCAAGAGACAGCCGTTCCTTTTGACCTGGGCACACTGGTTCTGCAGGGCGAATTGCAGGACCGGACACTGCAGGACAGCCCGACCTCCGCTGCCATCGAAACCGGTGAAGATCTCGAAGAACGTGGAGAGACGAACCTAAAGGACGTGATCGAACGAACGCCCGGTGTATCCTCCAGTTTTGGCGAACGGGGCTTTGTCATTCGTGGCATAGACCAAAGCGGCGTGGGCGGCGGCGGGGCGGGTAAGCTCGTCTCGACACAGGTCGATGGCGTTGCCTTGCCCGGCAATCAAGCCACATTTTTTGGCCCCTTTTCCACCTGGGACCTCGACCAGGTAGAGATTCTGCGCGGCCCGCAATCCACGCAGCAGGGTCGCAATGCGCTGGCAGGTGCGATTGTCTTGCGATCAAAAGACCCGGTTTTCGAACAGGAGTACCGGCTGCGGTCCGAGATCGGGTCGCGTGATTTCAGCCGCATTGCCCTTGTTGCAAACACGCCGCTGTCGGACACTGTGGCACTCCGCTTTTCCGCGGAAAGGATCCGAAGTGACGGCTATGTCTTTAACGCCACACGCAATGAAGATGCCAATCCGGAGGAAACCGACACCTATCGCGCCAAGCTGCTTTGGGAACCGGTCAATAACTTCAGCGCGACGTTCTCCTTCAGCCGAACCGATAATTTCGGTGGTGAGGATACCATCAATCGCACCTCGTCACCCAGTGGGGAGGTTGTCACGCTTGATCTGCCGACACGCGAAGGGTCGCGGCATGATATCTGGGGGCTGCGCACGGAGTGGGGGATCTCGGACAGGCTGACGCTGGAGACCGAGACAAGCTATTACACGCAGGACTATGTCCGTTCCGAGGACGGAGACGATACCCCGATTTTCCTGGGTTCCTTCGAGCGGCGGGTCGATACAGAAGTTTTCGAACAGGATGTGCGGCTGCGGTTTGAGACCAGCGGGGTCACCGGCGTGTTGGGGTTGTTCTATAGTGAGATCAAGGAGAAGCGCCCAGCCAACTTCATTGTGGACACGGGCTTTTCCCTCGGCGGAACACCTGGCAGTGCCAACGGGGTTTTCGTGGATCGTTTCACCGATTTCGCCACAGACGTCACCAACATCGCGATCTTTGGCGAGGCCGACATTCGGGCAGACGATATTCTGAACGGTTTGTCGTTCACCGTTGGCGCGCGCTATGACTACGAGGAATTTGCCTTTGATCAGATCACGACGTATTCGCTCCCCCTGCCAGCTCCCTTTACCAATTCCGCCGCACAGGGCGAGACCTCCTTTGACGCCTTCCTGCCCAAGATCGGAGCGACCTACGAATTCACTGAAAACCAGGCGGTGAGTTTCACGATCCAACGCGGCTATCGCTCGGGGGGGTCGAGTGTGAATATCGCGGGGGAACTGTCGAACTTCGACCCGGAATTCACAACCAACTACGAACTGGCCTACCGCGGGAGCTTTTACGAGGACCGGCTGTTGGTTGGGGCCAACGTGTTTTATGCCGACTGGGAGGATCAGCAAGTGAGCCGGTTCATCGGGTTTGTGCCCAGCGGACAGCCGGATTTCGAGGTGGTGAATGCGGGCGAATCGCGCATGTGGGGCGGTGAATTGTCCCTCGAAGGCGAGGTGAGCGAGAGGCTCGCCCTCTATGGTTCTGCTGCCTATGCCAAAACGGAATTCGTTGATTTCGTCAACGATGGTGTACAGCTGAAAGGCAATTCCTTTCCTTTTTCGCCAGAAGTGACCCTTGCACTTGGCGGGCGTTACAGCTGGGACAACGGCCTGTCGCTTGGGATCGATGCCTCCTACACCGACGGCAGTTTTTTCGATGTGGAGAACACAGCCGCACAGCGCAGCGATGATCGTTGGCTGGTGAATGCGCAGCTGACCTATGCCTTCGACGACTGGCTTTTGGGGCTGTATGCGCGGAATATATTTGACGAGGAATATGCGACATCTCGCTCCACAAGCAATGGGACAACGCTGGAGCGTATCGGAGAGCCGCGCACCGTTGGGCTTTATGTTCAGCGATACTTTTGACGGCTTCGTATGACGGTCATCGCGCTCGTTATCAGCCTCGGGGCCGTTGCATGGCTTGCGCGCCATGATCCAAAGCGACGCAGGTCGTCCGGGTTGGCACCTGTCGTGCCCCGCATATCCGCAAGGTGGGTGTGGTTCATCGCATTGGCCCCGGGCGGGATACTGGCGGTCTTGGGCGAGGCGGCGAGCCTGTTTTTGTGGATGGGCGGTCTATCCGCCTTCGGATGGGTGGTCGTGGCCATATCACCCGCCGCCTATCGCCGCTGGCTGGCAAGGTTGAGAGTTTGGGGGGCGGCGCTGCGGGCACGCATTGGGGTATCCAGGTAAACCTCCCACCCCTGCCCGCAAAGCGGCGTCAGTTACAACGTATCCTGCAACCCCGCGTTCCACATGTCGCGCGATGTCGGCTGTAGCATTACCCGGCCTGCCGATTGCGCCCCTTAGCGACCTCTGATCCTGATCGCGAACTGCCGTTGCGCGCCCAAGGGGGGTGGCGGAAAGGGCGCGGCCTTTTGAATGACGCGCAGGGCCGCATCATCAAGCGCGCTGGACCCGGATGTCCGCGCCACGGAGACACTGGCCAGACCGCCGTTGCCCGAGATCGAGAAGGCAACGGTTGTCACGCCGCGGCTGTTGACCCGGGGTTTCGAGACACGCGAGATGCGCCGCATGATCTCGCCGGGGTAATTGCTGGCGGCGGCATTGCCGCTTTGTGAGGCTTGCTGACCGCTATTGCCTTGGGTTGTCGCTTGCTGGGTGCTGGCACCATCTGCTGCGCCCTGGGTATTGTTGACCTGCGCATTGCCGCGAGCGGACTGCACGGCTTCAGCCTGTCTCTGGGCGGCTTCAGCCTGCCGTTCCCGCGCTTGCGCTGCAAGTGCCGGATCGCGTTGCCTCGGGCGGGCAGATACCCGCGGCAGATTGTCCTCGGGGTCGGTGGAAGGTAGTGTTTCGGGCGCACTGGCGGGTGGGGCTTCGGTGGGAGTTTCCGATGCCCGTGGTGCGTTTGGCCGGAGAGGTTGTTCCGGGGCAACCGGCGTTGGGGGGGGCAGTGCTGCAACAACTGGATCGTCTGAGAGCGACGGCGGTACAGGCGTTGGCGTGGCCTGGGCCGTTGTCTGCGGTAGGGCGTCCGGCTGGGGCGCCAGGCGGGAGGTGATGGGAGGTTGAACAGATGGCGTTTGCTGCGGCGCTTCCGCTGCCGGCGCTGTGCGGTCCGGCTGCACGGGGTCAGCAATGTCCTGCACGGTTTCGGCGGTCATTGTCCCGGCGACCATGTCTGCAAAGCTTGACCCGACACGGGCCTCGGGAGCTTCACCTGCGCCCGCCATCAAAACAGGCTCCTCTGCGGCCCTGAAGTTGGACACCCCGACAAGCAGGGCAGCGGCCAGAAGGATGGATATGGCTTTGGCCAGAGGTGAGCTTGCAATCATCGCAAGCTCCTTTCGGTAACGATTATAATACGTTCTGCCCCTGCCGCGCGCAAATCGCGGGTCAGGGTGACCAATGTCTGTGCCGGCAGATCCCGGTCCGGCACAAGTCGGATAGTCTGACGGTCGTCCTCCGCCAGACTGTCGAAGAAGCGCTGGATATCCGGTTGATCTGTACCGCGAAAGGCCAACCTTCCATCGGCATGGATCACCAGGGTATCGGGTGGGGCGCGTCCCTCCAGTTCAGTTGTCTTGACCAGCGAAAGCGTCCGGTCGAGAGGGTGTGACAGGGTGCCAGCCACCATGAAAAAGACCAGCATCAAGAAAACGATGTTGATCAGCGCAATGGTTGGTTCACGCTGTGATTTTGCGGGGGCCTGCCTGCGCACCATCTCAAACCCCCAGAACGCTGACGCGGAGCGCGGGCAGCCTGCGGAGCGCCACCAGCAGGTCTGTAAGGCGTTGCGCATCAACATCTTCTGCCAGGCTGACGAGCAAGACGGTGCCGTCCGGCGCCTCGGCCAGCGCAGAGGTCGGCAAAGTGTCCAGGGCGATCTGGTCGCCGTTAACGCGCACCGTATCCTGACCCAGTTGCAGGAAAAGCGGTGGTGTGCCGGAGGGGGCCACGGCACCGGAACTCGCGGCTGACAATTCCACTTCTGCAAATTGGGAAAACGTCGAGGTCAACATGAAAAACAGCAACAACAGGAAAATGACGTCGATTAGGGACGTCATCGACAGCCGCCGCCGTCTGCCCACTGGCCTAGCCATGCGCCGGAACCATCTCGGCGTCTGCCGGCTGCGCACCACCCAGAGGGGACAGGATGGTGAGAATGGCTTTGTCTGCCAGCACGCGTTCGGCCTCCATCCGGCTTTCCAGCCAACTCAATGCCAGGGCGGTTGGCATGGCAACAACCAGCCCGGCCGCCGTGGTCAGAAGCGCGACCCAGATCCCCCCTGCGAGGATGGAAGGATCGACCTGCGCGCCGGCGTCCTGCAGCGCCTGAAAGGCCGCGATCATACCCAGCACAGTGCCAAAGAGGCCCAGCAGCGGGGCAAGCTGCGCCACTGAATCCAGCATTCGAAAGCCACGCTCCAGTTTTGCAAAACGGGCCTCGGTCTCGGATTGCAGGCGGTCAAATGTCACGGCAGAGCCCGACATCGCCATGTTTACAACGGGCGCAAGATAGCTGGTTGATCGCTCAAGCGCCGCGCGCGCGGCGCTGCGATCCTGTGCGTCCCAGGCGTCAATCGCCTCGGACAGGGCTTTGTGTCGCCCGACACCTGCAACCGCAAACTGCCAGACCTTGTATAGGATCACCGCAAGGGTCAGCACTGCGACCCCCATCAGAATGATGACAACGGGGCCACCCGTTCGGGCAATCTCACGCAGTGGATCGAGAAGGGAGATGAAAGACGTATCCATTATCCGATCACCTCGACCTCTATACGTGAACTGGGGGTAAAGCCCGCGTCGCAGGCGGAAGGCGGCAGGCCGTCGCCTTCGCATGTGCTTGCACCATTGAAGAGAACCCGACCCAGCTCGTCACAGGTCAAATCCGGAACGGCAAACTGGCGCACGCGGGGGCGTTCCGAGGGGAGCGCGCCAAAGTCGAACAAGGTCAGCCGATCGACCTGACCGCTTCGGTCAAACAGAACCGTCTCATAGATCACGCGGTCCATGGCTTGGGCAAATCCATTGGTGATCAGGAACGTCAGCGTGCAGCCGTTCTCATGCGGGTCGGCGGCGTTCAGCTCTATGCTGATATTACCGGATGAACTCGGCTCGTTCGCGGGGGCGAAGCCACCGATGAAAGACACAAGCAGGGCAAATAGATATCGAAAAGCGCGTTGCATGATCGCTCCGTAAGCTACAGAAGGCCGGGCTACCTGGCTGAACGAACGAACGTCGACGGCTTGGTCACAGTGTTGCATATGTCCGAGATGACAATCCCGGCCGCTTTACACCTTGGTCAAGGGCTACCAAAAGTTTATCGTGACTGCAATCCTGACTTTTATACTAAGAAATTTTTACGTTGCGGCAGGAAGCTGATCGTTACCAGAAGACATCTCCGACGGATTTCGGCGGCCCTTCAGAGCTGACAGCTGACAGGCAACGGTTCGGCCCCACGAACAGTCAATTGACCAAGGCGATTTCGCCTCTTGCGCCCAATAGCCCTTTGTCAATTTGACCGTTCTCAATCTTGCTGACCTTCTCTGTATCTCGTTCGGCATCAGCCACGCGGACAACAACTCTCCGCAGCGACACCTCCAATTCCGGGTGGGAAACCATCTCGTTCTGCCAAGGTTGCAGTGCCCCCTGTAACTTGCTCAAGAACCTGACCTCATCGATCCGCCAGCCCGCTTCCCGCGGTTGGGTGCGGATTGCTGTGATCGACATCACGACCCGCTCCCGCGATCTGGCTTCGATCACTTGAAGCCTCTACCAAGCGGACGCCATGAAAGGATCGCCAGGACAAAGACCCCGCCTGCCGCAACAAGAAAAGGCACCGTCAGTGCAGTTTCGCGTCCGAATGAGCGCTGCGCAAGGTTCACGATGGCCCCAGAAGCCACCAGACCAAGAGGCATCATCCCCCAGGCAAAGGGCCGGTAAACGCTGTTGACCCGTCCCATGATCGCGTCCGGTACATTTCGCTGGCGATATGAAATGGAAAGCGTGTTCCAGACGATACCGCTGAGATAGAAGAAAAACATTGCAACAGCGACGATGATCGGCCCCGGCGCGAAGGCGATCAACAGGAACATCGGCGCGCAGGCCAGGTTCATCCATTGGGCCAGCACACCGGTCTTGAAAACCTTCAGCAGGGGCGCGACGATTACGCCACCAACGACACCGCCGATGGCTCCGACCGCGAGGATCAGCCCGTAGGTCGTCGCCCCTGCACTGAGGTTCTCCTGAATATGCAGTACGAGCGCAATAACGGCCATTTCGGCAAAGAAATTCCAAAAGCCCGTGATAAGAACCAGAACGCGGAGCATTGAGTGCCGTGCCACAAAGCGGAACCCCTCGGCCAAATCGGCCCGCCAAGCGCGCGGTTTCTGCGCGTGCGGTTTGAAATCTCCGATCAGGGATCCCGTCAGAAGGGCGGCGAACAACAACGCCACAGCAACCATGAGGAAGGGCAAGGGGATAAAAACCGCGACAAGAAAGGCCCCGATTGCAGGGCCAGCCATACTGTTTCCGGCGGTCTCGATGCTGCCCAGAAGCCCATTCGCGCGCTCCAGGTTGCCTGACGGAACAATGCTGGGAAGCATCGACTGTGCCGCGTTGTCCCGTGCAACCTCCGCACAGCCGATAACGAAGCCAAGACATAGCAAGCTACCATAAAGGGAAACATGGCCAACGCCTTCCAAGGACGGCTCCATAAGCGGCAGGCTCAACACCATCGCGCCCCCCCGCCACGCCATAGGCGAAGGTGCGGACAAGGTCGCAGAACACAATCAGACGCCTGCGATCCGTGTGGTCTGCCAGCAGGCCCGAGGGCAAAGCGAACAGAACCCAAGGGACGCGCAACGCCGCAGGCAGCATTGCGATCCAGAGCGGGTCGCGGGTCAGAAGCGAGGCGGTCCAAGCCCAGGCAATAACAGCGATCCCGTCACCAAGATTTGCAAGACCGACCGCCGCGCCGAACCGTGCGAAGGCGCCCCGCTGTCCGGTATTTGGATCATCCTGTGCCGCGATCTCTGTCACAAACGAATCCTTTCTGGGACTTGACGTTGGTTGTTGATACCGCCTCAAGCTAAGTTGAGGTCAAGAGGTTGGGCGCACTGACGTCGGCGGGCGAATTGGCGATAGGTGAAGTCGCGAAACGCATAGGCGTCTGCGTGACAGCATGGCCTATTTAAAAGTGGAAAGACGCCCTCCGGTCGCAACGCTGAGCTCCAAATCACCGGGGCCATCCTCCGCGCAACCTCATCCGGCGCATCACGGCTGTCCAGATCCCCCAACGGGCCGGTTTATCGCCGACCCAGATTGCGGATATCGTCGGCCAACCGCCGAAGGACCGCGACATTTCCGCCGACGACCGGGGCGCGCGCAAACCTTTTGGCCTGAGGATCTGACAGCGCGGACAGAGCTTCTGACAAACCCTCGTGATAGATGGATAGGCTGCGTCGGCCGCGATTGCCTTCTCTTCCGTGAAGGCCCGGTTCGGGGAAGGGATGAAGTCAGTTTCCGAGTGGGGCGAAGGTCGACCAAGGGTTTTTCGCGGCTGGAGTTCAGACCATGCGTGACTCGATGCGGCGGCGCATCCGAGGGGGCTTTGGGTCCAGGATGAGCGACGCTGCAACCCAGACCAAAGCCTCCGGATTTCCCGACATCCAAGACCGCTGAAACATCCTCGAGCAACCTGATTTTGTCTGGAAAGCTGATTAGACAGTCGCTCTTTTGCTACAAATCTGAGTTACTCTGCCTCTCCGATTGAAGCGCCACCCACTTGCATAGCGCGTTCCTTGAGAAGCGTAAGCCCATGACATTGGCCTGCTGGGCGAAGCATTCCAGACATGGTGCAATTTCCGGAGGCGATATTCGGACACCGTACCAGCGGCAAGACCAAACCTGATGATCAGCATTGGGGGACCTCGGCAAGGATTGCCACGCGATTGACATTCGGACCTCTTGCTGTCTGCGCCGTCCTGTGTTGACAATCAGGGGGCAGCGGCACTTCCTGCCTTTTCCGAATTTTATTTCAAGGTTGAACTGGACGGTATGATATTATGAGCCCACTGCAGGACCTGCCCAACAAGATCGGTATTGCGCTGCTTGTCGTCGGTGAAGATGGGAAGATTATCTTTTCCAATCGTGCCACCACACGGATTTTCGGACTTTCTACGACAGCGTTTTGCAAGATGAACATCTGCGATCTGCTTCCTGATTGGGCTCTGGACGGTGACAACAGCCAGGCTTTGTCCGAGGGTTCCGAGCAGGTGATACGGCCGCTTTACGGGGTTCACAGCTCAGGGCGATCTTTGGCCCTCGAAGCGCGGATCATGCCAGAGAGCATGGCCGAGGACGGCTTTCGCTATACCATGGCCCTGCGCGATGTCGCAGATGAGCTGGAAGCTGAACGATTGGCCAAAGCCGAACATCGTCGCATGGAATATGCAATCTCAGGGGCGAAGGTCGGCATTTTCGAAGTTGATCTGCTAACCGGCAGCTCTCAGACTTCAGGGGCCTGGCGGGAGATAATGGGCGTTCCACCCGATGCCGAGATCGATACTCAGGCCGAGTGGCGCAGCCGTGTCCATCCCGAGGATCTGCCGAGGGTCGAGTTTGCGGATCAAGAGTGCATCTGTGGCCGCACTGAACGTTCCCTGACAGAGTACCGGGTGCGAAGATCTGACGGATCAGATTGGTCCTGGATGCGATCCGATGCGATTGCCGACGCGCGCGATAAAAACGGCATGGCGACGAAACTGATTGGGGTACAGACCGAGATCACACGCCAGAAAACCGCTGAAGATGCATTGCGACGCAGCGAACATCAGTTTCGAACGGCGCTGGAGAATGCACCGATCGGACAGGCGCTTGTCGCAACCGATGGCCGGTGGTTGGCGGTTAACCCGGCGATGTGCCGGTTTCTGGGCTACTCCGAAGAGGAATTGCTGAACATAGATTTTCAGACGGTCACACATCCCGCCGACCTTGAGCCCGACATCGAACAGGTTCAGCGCCTGCTGGACGGCAAGGAAATGACCTACTCGATCGACAAAAGATACTTGCGGCGCGATGGAGAGATCGTATGGGGCAACCTCAGCGTTGCTTTGGTGCGGGATGCAAACGGTGCCCCGCTGCATTTCATTTCCCAGATTCTGGATATCTCGGAGCGGCGGCGCCTGGAACGGATGGAGCGGGAATTCGTGGCGACGGTCAGCCATGAACTGCGCACACCGGTGACATCGATCTCCTCAGCGCTTGCGTTGATTGATCCCGCCTCATTCGAGGCCCTGCCGGCCAAGATTCAGAAACTGATCTCGATCACGCATGAAAACAGCGACCGTCTGCGAAAGCTGCTGGATGACATTCTAGATTTCGAAAAACTGGCATCAGACAAGATGTCGCTCACTGCAATGCAGGTCGATGCCATGCAGATGGCCAAAAGGTCGATAGAGGCTGTTCGACCGATGGCCGAGCAGTTCGGAATCGTAACAAGTCTGGACGACCCGGAGAGATTTGTACCATGCAAAGCGGACCCGAACCGTTTGCAACAGATTCTGGCCAATCTTCTGTCCAATGCGATAAAGTTCTCCCATAAAGGCGGCCATGTTCGGGTCGATGTGACAACAAATGCCAGTCACGTTCGAATTGCCGTCGTGGATCAGGGTATCGGTGTTCCGGCAGCGTTTCGTGAGACGATATTCCAGCCATTTATCCAAGTCGCCCCATCCAGTACCCGTCAGCGCACGGGCACCGGCCTCGGTCTGAGTATCACGAAACAACTGGTTGAGCAGATGGGCGGAACAATCGGTCTTTGCGCAGAGCAGCCGGAAGGCTCGGAGTTCTGGGTCAAGCTCCCCCTCGCCGATTGAGCACCCCCCTGCCGAGCAAAGGCGTTGTCGCCTCTGAAAGCTAAGCCTGAAATTCAGACCTCTTGATACGGCATTTTTTCTCGGACACGTACCATTGCGCGTCTTAGGGCCTGCTCTTTCAATGCGTTCAGATTGACCGGCTGACTAAGCAGCGGCTGCAGTGCGGCACCCACTGCCACCTCTAGATCAAAGGGTGTACCGTCGTCTTTGCACAGCTCTTTTTCATCAACCACACCCTGAATATCCCATTCGAGCGACGCCGTCGATTGAAGGGCTGCAGCGTTCGAGCTGCAGAGGAAATTCCCGTTTCCCACGTAACACATCACAACGGCACCCGACATCGACGACATCGCGATCGCATCGGCAACATGCCGGATCGCGAACTCAAATTCGCTGGGCGTGCTTTGACTGTATATTCTTTCTCCCCCCAGAACATGCACCGCGAAAAACGTCGAGGATTGCAAACCCGCCCGTGACAACTGGCCCAGATAGTTTTCAAAAACGGGCCAGATCACAAGGCCCTTTACACCTTCGATCTCCAGTCGATCAGAAAATCCCGCTGGCGGATCGGCATCTGTGACTGCGTTAGGCACAACCGCGTCCGAAGTCAGCTCTCGGACACGCCTTTGTTCCGCGGCAAGCCGGTTCGCCATTCCGATCCTCACCGAAACTTCAAAGATGTCGAAAGGCTTTGTGATGTAGTCCGTGGCACCCGCCACAAAAGCGCCATCCACATATGATTTTTCGGTCATCGCGGTCAACATGATGATCGGCGTTTTTCGATAGGCCGGCATTTGGCGAACAGCGGCACACAGCTCTATGCCGCTGGCTCCGGGCATTTGAATGTCCAAAAGGAAGCACTCGAACGGCTCCGTTTGTGCCGCGATCAGATCCAGTGCATGGTCGGCTGACTCGGCAACGGTAACGTCCATGATACCGGCCTCGGCCAAAATCATCGGTAAAAGCTCCCGGATAGAGTGGTCGTCATCTACAGCCAATGTCTTCATGCGGCTAACCCTTGGTCATGTAATTTCCGGTAAATACAACTTATTATGGAAAGAACATCCAGCGAAATACGCGGCGTTGCAGGTCAGAACCTGGAAAATACTGCGGTGCAAACCCCGCAGCCAACACGTTGTCGAACTTGTCGCACAATCAAGCAACCACGGCAACGCAAAGAAATGGCACCTGCCCTGGGAACAAAACACAAGGTCATGACGTTGCTCTTTCGCGGGGCCGATCTTTGTAAAAGGTTCGATGACATGACTTCTAGTCTTTTGACCGACCCCAGGCCGATGGGACCGGTTCAGCCAACCTTGCTGCCGGGACCGGAACGCGTTCCGACCCATGCCCCTGCAGGATCAATGGTGGCAATCACATGACCGGGTTGAGTGCCAGCTCAGCCCGCGAGCATCCCAAGGTGATCGGCAACGCAGGAGCGTTCGCAAAAACTGGTAAAATGGCCGCAATCGGCTTCAACCCCCGGTTGGTTCGCCGCAAAAAGCCGTTTGAGGGTTGCGCAGGCGTGAAATCGAGGCTCATATCAGCTGGGATGCAACCCAAACGGGTCAACCTACGGGCAGCGGGCATTATCGCCAAGGCAACTTGTCCGGCTGTTGTCAGCGGCAACTAAAAATCTTTTAAAGCACTGATTTAAATATAAAAATTTAAAGAATATGCACTCATAGATTGCACTATTTTTGGTGTTTTTGTTCTGGGTGCTTATATGATCTGGGTGTGCGGCGAGGTGAGAGCGAAAATGACCTTGGGATATGTGATTATCGGCATGGTTGTGGGACTGCTGGCGTTAGCCATTGCATGGTTGCTGGGTGCACCGCTGTGGCTGGCGCTTCTCCTCTACAGCGGCGTCGGTTCGCTTGCCATGATCATAGGGGCCGTCATATTCTACGTCCGTGGCCGCATATCCGGCAGTTCTTCACCAGAAGCCATGATCGAGCAAACGGATGCGCCCTCACATGGGCCATCGGTCGGAGCTGGAATGAACCGTCCGCGCCCGCGCGAACAGCACCGCCCGGTAGCGATGAGGATACTTGCGGTTGATGACGATCCGTCACTGCTGGAATTGATCCCGATGATCGCGGAAAAGGCCGATTTCCCGGATGTTACAACAGTGTCATCGGGAGCACAGGCGCTTGCGGTCATCGCGCAATCACCCGTGGCATTCGATTGTTTACTGTTGGACATCTGCATGCCCGGCATGCATGGCATCGAGCTCTGCACCCGTATCCGCAGGATGCCCCATTATGCGCAGACGCCAATCCTCATGCTGACCGCCATGAGGGACATCGAATATCTTAGCCAGGCTTTCAAAGCGGGCGCTACGGATTACTTGACCAAACCCTTTGACGTTGGCGAATTCTGTGATCGGCTCCGGAAGGCTCATGAATGCATCGGAGCCCGCAATCAGACCGTGGGGCCTGATACGACAACAGTTGGCCTTTTGCGCGGCTCGACGGGCCGGGACACGATCGATCTGGCAGCCACCGTTCACTTTGACGGCATTGCGGGTTTTGTTGGGTACGTTGCGATGGAAAACTACGTCGAACGGCTATTACTCAAGGATCTTGACCGGGCCAGCTTGCTCGCGCTCAAGATCGATCAGTTTGAAACGATAGGGGCGCGTACGTCGCGCTCCAGCGTCGTCTCTTTATTGAACAAAACCGCCAAAGCGGTTGTCGAGGTCTTCGGGTCCCATGAGCCGATGACCACTTATGCCGGAGACGGGATATTTATTCTTGCTTTCGGGGCCGAGAACCTTGGCCCGCTGGTCAGCGCTGAAGCCGAAATCCAAAACCTGATGAGAGACACGCGGTTTGAGAACGAAGGTGGCATCACAAACGAAATCGGAGTTTCGATTGGCGTGCTGACAAGACCCGATTCCGGGGCCAAAGCGATGCGCGCCAGAACGACAATCGAAAGAGCAATATCTCATGCAGAGACACGTGAGTTGAATAAAGCGGCGAAAGCAGCGCCGTCTACGGTTAGTTTAACAAGAAGGTAGGCGATTGCAGCCGGGCACGCACGACCTCAATCCGGCTAACAAACGAACCAATGACACTCTGCCTGACCCGTTCCCTTTTGAGCGCCCGTCCCTGGCATTCAGCTCCGCTGAGGTTTTCTTCCTTCACTTACCGATCACCGCAATCCTTTGATGTCATCCCATCGAGGCTTGGATGCGGGTGGCGGTGGTCAAGGTCTTGCGCCCTGACGGCACCAGTTTCAACAGCCAGAGCATCATCGCGTCAGAACAACGATGCCGGGGCTTTACTGACCGGTAAATCCTTTTGCCATTTAAGACGGGCCGACGGTTTACGCAGGTTCACTTTTCGGCGGTGTGACCATCCAGATCGCAACAGAAAAACCCGTTGTCTTACGTTTCCAGGCTGTTTCGTCTGGGCTTAAGCTCAGCACCGGCCCGGCAATTCTGGCCTGTGGTTTCAAGAACGTACAAGGCTTCCCCCTCCGCCTCCAGACAGACACGATTTGGGCGACGGGTCAGACAGACACCCCAGACGGGGCATTGACCGTTGCGAAAACGGTGTAAAACTCCGGCTGGCCCTGCACAGCATTGCCGTCAATGACGCGCGGTCAGATCCTGAATGGACGCTCCTGCTCTCTCTCCGCTGGGCCGGACGGCGTTGCGTATCCGCTTGATCCGACGAAACGAAAGGTAGCTGAAAGTAAATGCCAGCTCACTGCGAAACGCTGCCGGACGAAGCATAGACATGCCCGCAGGGCGTTGCCCACCAACACCCCAACCCTTCATGCGTTTGGGGCGGATGAGAACTCCACCCGGCAGAACAAACCTGCCGATTTCTCTTTTCATCGGCCGCTTTCTGACAACGGCAGACGGTTGACGTATGACACCAGAGGAACCGACACTCAGCAAAATCGAGCTGTTGCTTCTTCATTTCATCGGCTGTCGATGATCCGGGCTGAAGGTTTCGTTGCGGTCTTGGCAGATGATCTTTCAGCTTGTTCACCTGTGTGACCCGGTCAGGTGACCCTCCCTTTCTGTTTGAATTGCGGTTGGTCCCAGAGCCGTTCGGTCAAGATGCGTTGCAAAATATCCACGGCTGCGATCACGTCACTCTCGTCGATATAGAGCGGGGTGAAGCCGAAGCGCATGATGTTCGGTGCGCGGAAATCACCGATCACCCCTTCTGAGATCAGCGCCTGCATGGCGGCATAGCCGTTTTCAAATGCAAAGGAGACTTGAGAGCCGCGCGTATCGGGGTCGCGCGGACTGGCCAGGCTCAATCCTGCACAGCGCTTTTCGACCTCTGCGATGAAGAGCTCACAAAGCACCACACTTTTGGCCCGGATATCGGCCATGTCGATCCCATCCCAAACCTTGAGCGCCTCCTCGAGGGCGGTCATCTGGATCACCGGCGGAGTGCCAATCCGCATTCGCTCGATATCTTTTGCGGGCCGGTAGGATGGCTCAAACGCAAAGGGCGCCTCGTGGCCGAGCCAGCCCGCCATTGCCGGGGTGATATCTCCGATGATATCCGGGCGGACATAGATGAAGGCGGGAGCGCCGGGGCCACCGTTGAGGTATTTGTAGGTGCACCCCACCGCGAATTCGCAACCGCAGCCCGCCAAATCGACCGGCACCGCGCCCGCGCTGTGGGCCAGATCCCAAAGCATCACAGCCCCCGCTTTCCGCGCCCTGGCCGTCAGTGCTGCCATATCATGCTGGCGGCCCGTGCGGTAATCCACCTGCGTGATCATGGCGACGGCGATCTCGTCGGTCAGCCCGTCCATGACCTCTTCGGGGGCGACAATGCGCAGCTCATGGCCTTGGTCAAGCTGCGCAATCAGACCCTGCGCCATGTAAAGATCAGAGGGGAAATTGCCGCTGTCAGACAGGATCACCTTGCGGTCCGGACGCATCTTCAGGGCCGCGGAAAGTGCCTGATACACCTTCAGTGACAGCGTGTCCCCCATCACGACCGATCCGGTCGGCGCACCGATCAGCCGGGCGATCCGATTGCCAACGCGGACAGGCTGACCCATCCAGTCATCGACATTCCAGCCGCGAATGAGGTGCTGGCCCCATTCCTCCGTGGCCATATTGCCAAGACGCTCGGTCACGCCTTTGGGGAGCGGCCCAAGCGAGTTGCCATCAAGATAGATCACGCCGTCGGGCAGGTCGAATTTGTCTTTGAGGGGGAGTGTCACGAGACCGTCCTTCATAGTTGACCGCGCAGGTGCCAAAGTTCAGGGAACAGCTCGACCTCGAGCATTTTTCGCAGATATTTCACGCCAGAGGTGCCCCCTGTGCCGCGTTTGAAGCCGATGATCCGTTCCACCGTGGTCACGTGGTTGAACCGCCATCGCCGAAAGTAGTCTTCCAGATCGACCAGTTTTTCCGCCAGTTCATAGAGCGACCAGTACGCATGCGGGGACTGGTAGACCGTTGTCCAGGCATCCATCACCGCCTGATTGGCCTGATGTGGCTGGTCAAGACGGTAGATACCGGTATCGAATGCCACCCCAAGCTGACCCGCCAGATTGTCAAGCGCGACGTGATAGAGCGACTTGCCCTCAAGCTCTTGCCCCAACATGTGGTGCAATTCGGGACGGTGTTCGTGGACTTTCATCATGGCCCGGTTGCGATTGCCCAGTATAAACTCGATCAGGCGATATTGATGCGACTGAAAACCGGATGACGCGCCCAGATCATCGCGAAACTCGGTGTATTCGCTCGGCGTCATGGTGCGCAGAACGTCCCAGGCATTGTTGAGCTGTTCAAAGATGCGCGCGACCCGGCTCAGCATCTTGAAGGCGGGCGGGAAATTCCCCTTCACCAGCTCTTCGCGTGCGGTGGACAATTCATGCAGGGCCAATCGCATCCAGAGCTCGGACGTTTGGTGCTGTATGATGAAAAGCATTTCATCATGGGCGTTCGATTGCCGTTTCTGCGCCCCAAGGATCGGATCAAGGGACAGATAGTCGATATAGGACATCTCCTTGGCAAAGGACATTTTTGCCCCGTCGGATGATGGATCATATGCACTCATGGGTGAACCTCTCTCGTAATCTGACCAAACGCCCCGACCACTTTTGCCTCAGCAGGGAGCAGCGCGCTGAGCTTTTCAAAGGCCTGGATTGACAGGTTGGCATGCGCCTCGAATGTTGCCCGCGCGTCTTCAGCGTTCCGGCGCATTGCGATGTCATAAAGGGCGGTATGCGGCTCCAACGCCATCGCCGTCGCAAAGACATTCGCCGCAGATGCTGCGATATCGGGATGGGTGGCCGCCAGTTCCCGCAAACCGGTTTGGATGAAAAGCTGATAGCGTCCAAGCTGATCGTTCAGCTGGGTCCGGAAATGATGCATCCAGGGGGAGGTTGCGGCTTTGATCAACGAGGCATGGAAAGCATCGTGGCGGGTGGCCCAAAGCGCAAGATCATCGGATGACAGCAAAACCGATGGCACAGCTGTGTGTGAAAGATGGTAGTAAGCGCCGATCACGCCCGCCTGCCAGCCGTCATCGCCATTTCGGACCGCCTGCACGAACAAGGTGCCTTCGATCGCGCTGCGGCTGCGCTCAAGATCAAGCAAATCGTTGGCAGAAAGCGGGGCCACGCGGAACCCTTTGTTATGCTCTGTGACGACAAGCTTCTCCGCGCTCAGGCGGTTGAGACATTCCCGCAATGGGGTTAGGCCAATTGCGTAGCGCTCTGACAAGGCGGGCAGGCGTAATGCCGAGCCGGGGGCAAGCCCCAGCGACAGGATATCCGCGCGCATCCGCCCATAGAGGGTGTCTGATTTCGAAGGGGCTTTGACCATGCCAGCGTCTCTCTTTCACATGCCATCCTCTATATCGCATACGAAAAAGAAAATCATATATTATTCTGCAAAGACTTTTGTAAGTGCGCTATCTGGGTCTTTAAGGGAATCAAGAACAGAGAAGTGATTGTGGTCACCGTCAACGACGCAAGCGATCTCTGCCTCCAACCCATCCCACATCAAAGCGAGCAGATTTGCCTGGCGAATGAATTCGGGCCGTTCACCGCCGCCAACCCACACCGTTACATTGGCGTCGCGACAGGGTTGCAGCAAGGCAGGGCTTTCACGCAGGGCTTCCGCCTCATCAAGGCGCAGATCCTTGTTCATCTCGGTCCAGATCAGGGGGCGCAGATCATGCAGCCCACTGATCGAAAGCGTGTGATCCAGACGCTTCTGGGCATCCTCTGACAACGGGCTGTCGGCGCAAGCCATGCGTGACACAAGATGCCCGCCCGCGGAATGGCCCGCGATCCGGACAGGCCCACTCACGAGCGTTGCAGCTTTTGAGATCGCGGCCCCGATTTGCGACGTGATCTCGGCAATTCGCGCCTCTGGCGCAAGCGTGTATTGTGGCAGTGCGACGGCCCAGCCGTTGGCCCGCGCCCCTTCGGCAAGGTCGGTCCAATAGGATTTATCCGTCGCGATCCAGTAGCCACCATGCACAAAAATCGCGAGCCCCTTGGGTGTGCTATCCGGCCAAACCAGATCGAACTTTTCGCGCGGGTGAGCACCATAAGAGAGGTCGACATCCATCGCCACACCGCTGTCGCGGTAGGCCACCGCATTCTCCTGCCAGAGCGCAGGAAGCCTGTCCGCCCCGTCGATATGGGCCGAGTTGGCAAAAGCATCGTCCCAGTCGCGTTTCGGGCGCGTCTGCATTTTCCTACACCTTGCTCATGAACATCGGTCCGCCCCGCCAGCGGGGGAACCCGTAACCGTTCACCATAACCACATCGATGTCATCGGGGCGGGCGGCGATGCCTTCATCCAGGATCGCCTGCCCCTCTCGCTGCATGATCAACAGGATTTGGTCCATGATCTCATCCTGCGTGAAACTGCAGCGCGTGATGTTTTTGCGCGCAGCCTCCGCTTCGATCAGCGTGGTGACCTCGGGGTCAACCTGCGCTGTGTTACCGTCATAGAGGTACCAACCGCGCCCGGTTTTCCGCCCGAAGCGACCCGCCTCGCAAAGCTTATCGGCGATCTCTACATAGCGCTCCGACGCCGGGCGGGTACGTGCCCGGCGCTTGCGCATGGCCCAGGCGATGTCCAGCCCGGCCAAATCCTGCATCTCGAAAATCCCCATAGGGAAGCCGAAATTGCGCATGGTTTCATCGATCTGCGCCGGTAAAGCGCCGTCTTCGATCATGTACTCGCATTCGCGCCTATAGGCGGACATGATCCGGTTGCCGATGAAGCCGTCGCACACACCCGCTGGCACGGTAATCTTGCCCAAGCGCTTGCCAAAGGCCGCCCCGGTCGCCACGGCTGATGGGTCCGCGCCCGGCGGAATGACAAGTTCAAGCAGCTTCATGATATGTGCAGGCGAGAAGAAATGGAGCCCGATGACACGCGGGGGGTCTTCTACAGCCTGTGCGATCTGAGCAACATCGAGGTAGGAGGTGTTGGTGGCCAGAACTGCCTGAGGTTTTGCGACTTTATCGAGTTCGGTAAAGACGGCGCGTTTGACGTCCATGTCCTCGAAGACAGCCTCGACGATCAGATCGGACTGGGACAGGCCATCATAGGATGTGCTGCCGTTGAGCGCGTCGATGAAGGTGTCATGATCCGATTGTGTGATAAGTTCCCTTTGCAGGCTGCCCGCCAGTGTTTTCCGCACGCGTTCCATGCCGGACGTCAGAGCCCCCCCGTCGCGTTCAATCAGCGCAACACGGAAGCCAGCGAGCAGAGATGCCGCCGCAATCCCTGCCCCCATAGTGCCACCGCCAATGACGCCAATCGTCTCGATGGGGCGTGGTTCTGCACGTTTTGTCAGATCCTTGCCGACAGCGCGTTCGGCAAAGAAAATGTGGCGCAGGGCCTTGGACTGTGGATCGCTCTTGAGCTTGAGAAACAGCCTACGCTCGGCGGCCAACGCCTCTGTTGCGTCTGACAGGACTGCGGTTCGGAGGGCATCGCATACCGCTTTGGGGCTCTTCTGACCGCGCGCCTTTGCGATGATTTTGCGGATCTGTTGCTCCAGCGCGTCCGGGTCGTGATCCGGCACAGATCGCTTGGACAGCGCGACAGGCAAGGGGTCTGTCAGATGGGTACGCGCGAACTCTAGTGTTTCAGCGCGCAAGTCGGTCAATACAATGGCATCGATCAGACCTGTTTCATGCGCCACCTGTGCCTCAACAGGTTTACCGCTGGCCATCATTTTCAGGGCTTGCGGCGCGCCGATGAGACGCGGCAGACGTACCGTGCCCCCTGCCCCGGGCAGCAATCCAAGCGTAACCTCTGGCAGCCCGAGCTTTGCCGTGGCCGTTGCCATCCGGTAATGACAGCTCAACGCCAATTCGAGCCCGCCACCCAGGGCGGCCCCGTGGATCGCGGCGATCCAGGGTTTTGTTGCCGCCTCCAGCGCGAGCGCCACGTCGGGCAGGTGGGGTTCCATCGGGGGTTTGTCGAATTCCCGGATATCTGCCCCGGCGACAAAGCTGCGACCGGCGCAAATCAGAATGGCGCTGCGGATGGCAGGGTCATGCTCAACCTGCGCAATCGCACGCATCAGCCCCTGCCGCACCGGCTGCGAGGTGGCATTCACCGGTGGATTGTTGATCTCGACCAGCGCTATGGTGTCTTCAGAGTGGACCGTGACGCACATTTATTGAAACGCCTGCAAGCCGGTGGTGCCGTATCCGGCGATCAGCGCATGCACATCATGCATGCCTTCACCGGCGTTCATGGCTTCAAGCTTCATCATGTGGCAGATACCCTCATATTCCACCGACAGGTCAGTGCCGCCGGGCATATCCCGCGCCGCGCCCGCGATGGCCTTCGGTTGTTGCGCTTCATCAGCCGGACCCGTTCCGCCGGGACGGTGTGGCGATCAAACATCCGCCCCAATTGAAACGCGCCTTTAAGACCAAGGGCAATCTCTGTCTGCATGTCGGCCAGTTTCCTTTGGATCAGCGGCCTCACCGCCCACGGCCTGCCAAGCTGCTTGCGATCCATCAGGTAATCGCGTGCGGCTTGGAAACAGGTTTCCGCCGTGCTCATCGCAACCCGGGCAATGCCATAGCGTGCAGCTTTCAGGCACCCAAATGGAGCCACCGGCCCGCTGACACATGGCAGCAGATTGTCTTCGGGCACGAAAACCTCATACATTTGGATCGCGCCGCTGGTCGAGGCGCGCAAGCAGAGCTTGCCGCCAATCTCTAACGCCGCCGGGCCTTCCGTGCCCCTCTCAAGGATGCAACCCTTGATCCTGCTGTCCTGACCGCCGGATTTCGCCCCGACGATAAAGACATCGGTAGTGGGGGAATTGGTGATCCCGTTCTTTGCGCCCAGTAAAGCGTATCCGCGCTTGACCTTTTTGGCACAGGTGACCCTCGATCCGGGATCAGCGCCATGATCGGGTTCGGTGAAGTCGAAGCAGCCCACCTGCCCGCCGCCGGCCAACTGGGCCAGGTCTTCCCGCCGTTGCTCATCAGCGCCATATGCAAAGACCGGGTGCATCACCAGGGACGACCGCGCTGGCATCGCAGAACGACATCTGGAATCCACCCGCTCAACCTCGCGGGCCACGAGACCATATGAGACGTAGTTTGCGTCATCCTGACCAAACTCTTCCCGGATGATTGACCGCGGGAAGCCCAAAGCCCCCATCTCAGACATGATCGCAAGACCAAGGTGCTCATGCCGGTACGCATTCATCATGCGGGTGGCGAGGCGGTCCTGACAACAAGCATGCGAGGCCTTGAGGATCATGCGCTCTTCTTCGCCCGACGAATGCTCCAGCACGGAGAGGATTGCTCCGCCTCAATGCCGGAAACGTGCTCCAGACACTTTGGGTCTGAGAGCGCGGTGAGATCTGCATGGGTGTTCATGGCGCAAAGCTCCGGGACAGGTCTTGGCATGAAGGTATCCTAGGTGGGTAAGCCTTTTACTTCAAGCTTAAACTATTTATGCTTGAATTTCATAGTGAAGCACGTAGACTATCTGCATTTGCCAAGCAAATCAGGGGAATCGAATGCGCATTGCATGTCTTGGGGGAGGTCCTGCAGGTCTCTATTTTGCGATTTCCACAAAGCTGCGCACGCCAGACGCAGAGGTCGTTGTGTTTGAGCGCAACAAGCCCGACGACACATTTGGGTGGGGCGTCGTCCTGTCTGATGAAACGCTCGACAATCTGCAACAGAATGATCCGGTGAGCGCCAAGCATATTCGCGACAGCTTTGCTTATTGGGATGACATCGCGCTCCACTATCGGGGCGAAAAGCTGGTCTCTTCCGGGCATGGGTTCTGCGGCATCGGGCGCAAGAAACTTCTGCTGGTTTTGCAGGACCGGGCCCGTGAACTTGGGGTTGATCTGCGCTTTGAGACCGAGGTGGGCAATGCCACGGACTACATGGATGACTTTGATCTGGTTGTTGCCGGCGACGGGTTGAATTCGCGCACCCGGCAGGAGTTCAAGGACACGTTTCGACCCGATATTGATGTGCGGAAATGCCAGTTTGTCTGGCTGGGAACCCATCAGAAATTTGACGACGCCTTTACTTTCATTTTTGAAGAGACCGAAAAAGGCTGGCTTTGGGTACATGCCTATCAGTTCGACGATGAGACTGCGACGTTTATCGTGGAATGCAGCCAGCAGACATTTGACAATTACGGCTTCGGAGAGATGAGCCAGCAAGAGACGATTGCGATCTGTGAAGAGGTCTTCAAGGACCATTTGGATGGGCATGCCTTGATGACCAATGCCAACCACATCCGCGGCTCGGCGTGGCTGCGTTTTCCGCGCGTTCTGTGTGAAACCTGGCATCATGAGAACGTCGTTCTGCTAGGGGATGCGGCTGCGACAGCGCATTTTTCGATCGGGTCAGGCACCAAGCTGGCTTTGGAAAGCGCGATTGCGCTGGCAGATGAAATCGTCGCTGAGCCGGTTCTGGAGACCGCCTTCAAGAATTACGAAGAAAAGCGCCGCCTGGAAGTGTTGCGCCTGCAATCGGCGGCGCGAAACTCTCTGGAATGGTTCGAAGATGTTGAGCGCTACTTCGATCTTGCCCCGGTGCAGCTGAACTATTCCATGCTTACACGGTCGCAGCGGATCAGCCATGAAAACCTGCGCGAGCGAGATCCGAACTGGCTGCAGTCGGCGGAAAACTGGTTCATGGAGCAAGCGGGCGAAAGATCGAACGGCCCGGCACGTGCGCCGATGTTTGCGCCGTTCAAACTGCGCGACATGTCGTTGAAAAACCGGATCGTCGTCTCCCCCATGGCGCAATACAAGGCCGTGGACGGCGCACCAACGGATTGGCACCTGATCCATTATGGCGAGCGCGCGAAAGGTGGTGCAGGGCTGATCTATACGGAGATGACCTGCGTGTCGCCCGAAGGCCGGATCACGCCGGGATGCCCTGGCCTCTACGACCCGACGCACGAAACTGCATGGGCGCGTATGAACGCATTCATCCATGCAGAAACGGATGCGAAGACCTGCTGTCAGATCGGCCATTCCGGTCGCAAAGGGTCGACCCGCATAGGCTGGGAGGGCATGGATCAGCCGCTTGAGGCGGGTAACTGGCCACTTTTGTCGGCATCTGACATCCCCTGGTCGAAAGACAATGCGACGCCCAGGGCCATGGACCGCGCCGATATGGATGTTGTGACGGCGCAATTCGTGGCAGCCACGCAGATGGCCGAGCGGGCCGGCTTTGACATGATCGAGTTGCACGCGGCCCACGGCTATCTGATTTCTTCCTTTATCTCGCCCTTGTCGAATGTCCGGGACGATGCTTATGGCGGCAACCTCGACAACCGGATGCGCTACCCGCTCGAGGTCTTTCACGCCATGCGCGCTGCCTGGCCTGCTGACAGGCCGATGTCGGTGCGCATCTCTGCCAGCGACTGGGCCGGTGATGAGGGGGTGATGCCCGAAGACGCCGTCAAGATCGCAGCGATGTTCGAAGCCGCCGGGGCGGATATCATCGACGTCTCCGCCGGTCAGACGTCGACCGAGGCCAAACCGGTCTATGGCCGGATGTTCCAGACGCCTTTTTCCGACCGTATCCGCAATGAAAACGGGATCAAGACGATGGCGGTTGGCAATATCTATGAGGCCGATCACGTGAACTCGATCCTGATGGCAGGCCGTGCGGATCTGGTCTGTCTGGCCCGTCCGCATCTGGCTGATCCCTACTGGACATTGCACACGGCAACGGCCCTTGGTGACCGTCAGGAGGTGTGGCCAAAACCTTATGAAGCAGGCCGGGATCAGGCGTGGCGTCTGGCGGACCGGGAAGCAGAGATGAGCCAGGTATGATGCTGAAGGGCGCGCATGTCATCGTGACGGGTGGCGGCACAGGGGTCGGTGCCGACACAGCCCGTACCCTGGCGGAGGCCGGAGCACGCGTCACCAACATGGGCCGCCGCAAGGCACCTCTGGCGGCGCAGGGTTTGCCTTACCAAACATGTGACGTCACCGATGCCGACGCGGTCGACGCGGCCTTCTCCCGCGCGCGCGCGGATCAGGGGCCCGTCTCTGCGGTGATCGCAAATGCGGGTGCCGCGCGCTCGGTCCCCTTTGCAAAGATGACCGCTGAAGATCTGACCGCAATGACCGATGTGAACCTGACAGGTGTTTTCAACGTCTGGAAGGCCGCCCTGCCCGATATGAAAGCGGCGGGCGGCGGTCGACTGATCGCGATTGCATCCACCGCGGGGCTAAAGGGCTATCCTTACGCGTCGGGATATTGCGCGGCAAAACATGGCGTCGTCGGGCTTACCCGTGCCCTCGCGTTGGAGCTTGCCGGACTGAGCGTCACGGTGAATGCCATCTGTCCGGGCTTCATCGAAACCCCCATGCTTGACCGCTCAATCGCCAATATCGTCGAAAAGACCGGGATGAGCGCCGATGACGCTGCCAAATCGCTGACCAAGGGAAACCCGCAGCGCCGCTTCATCCAAACCGACGAGGTGGCCGGTGCCGTGATCTGGCTTTGCTCCGAGGCGGCCAGATCCGTCAACGGTCACACGCTCAACCTCTCGGGAGGGGAAATTTGAAACAGAACGAACCCCACCCCGACCGCGGCACCGTTTCTGCCTCGAAAGAGCGTCTTCGCCTCTGGCTGCGCCTTCTCAAGGCCAGCCGTACTGTCGAGGCCAAATTGCGTGAAAACCTCCGCACTGAGTTTGATACAACACTGCCGCGTTTCGACGTCATGGCGGCGCTGGCGCGGCATGAAAACGGGCTCAAGATGAGCCAGCTTTCGGGGGTCTTGCGGGTCTCAAACGGCAATATCACCGGGATCGTCGACCGCCTGACCGAAGACGGGCTGATGGTGCGCGTCCCGGTGCCCGGCGACAGGCGTGCAACGCTTGTTCGCCTGACAAAGCGCGGGCAAGAAGAATTCGAACGTCAGGCGGCGGCCCATGAAACCTGGGTCGACTTTATCTTAAGCGATTTCAGCGCCGATGAAGCGGCCGAGCTTGCGGCCCGTCTTGACCAGATGGAAGAAGGGGTAAGCGAGTGACAGGTCGCACGGATGTCAAACATTTCAAGTGCCGGATCGAACGCCGGATTGCGACGCTCCAGCTGGATCGCCCGGACCGCAAAAACCCGCTGACATTTGACAGCTATGCCGAGTTGCGCGACTGGTTTCGCGATCTTGTCTATGCAGAGGATGTGGACGCGGTGATCTTTGCCTCCAATGGCGGCAACTTCAGTTCGGGCGGCGATGTGCATGACATCATCGGGCCGCTGACGAAAATGAACATGAAAGAGCTTTTGACCTTCACCCGGATGACGGGCGATCTGGTCAAGGCAATTGTCAATTGCGGCAAGCCAGTAATCGCGGCGGTCGACGGCATTTGTGTTGGCGCAGGGGCAATCATCGCCATGGCCTCTGATTTGCGCATCGCCACGCCGGATGCCAAATGCGCCTTTCTCTTTACGCGTGTGGGTCTTGCCGGATGCGACATGGGCGCCTGCGCGATCCTGCCGCGGATCATTGGGCAAGGCCGCGCGGCAGAGCTGCTTTATACCGGGCGCTCCATGTCCGCCGAAGAAGGAGCGGCCTGGGGCTTTTACAATCGGGTGGTTCCTTCAGGCGATCTGGACGCGGCAGCACAAGACATGGCAACACGCATTGTGACGGGGCCGAATTTTGCCCATATGATGACCAAGACGATGCTGGCCCAGGAGTGGTCGATGTCGATCGAACAGGCGATCGAAGCTGAAGCGCAGGCACAGGCGATCTGCATGCAGACCGGGGATTTCGAACGCGCCTATGCGGCCTTCGTGGCCAAGGAAAAACCTGTGTTTGAGGGCAACTGATGGCAGATCGCAGCTTCCTGTCCTGGCCCTTCTTCGAAGACCATCACCGTGCGCTTGCAGACGAGCTTGAAAGCTTTGCAAGGGGATTGCGCATTGACCATTCGGACACGGATCAGGCCTGTCGCAGGCTGGTGCGTGAACTGGGCAAGGGCGGATGGCTGAACCATGCCACGGTGGCACCTGGGTCGCAGGCTGGCCTGGACGTCCGCACGTTGTGCCTGATCCGCGAAACCCTCGCCCGTCATGACGGGTTGGCGGATTTTGCCTTTGCGATGCAGGGGCTGGGGACAGGTGCCATTTCACTTTTTGGCACAGAGGCGCAGCAGAACGCATGGCTGCCCCGCGTCCGCGCCGGCGAGGCGATTTCCGCCTTTGCGCTGACCGAACCTGCCTCGGGCTCAGATGTCGCGAATTCAACAATGACCGCCACGCGGGATGGCGAAAGCTATGTGCTGAACGGCGCGAAAACCTGGATTTCAAATGGCGGCATCGCAGACGTCTACACGGTTTTTGCCCGAACCGGCGATGCGCCGGGAGCCAAAGGGCTGTCGGCCTTCGTCGTTCCGACCGAGACACCGGGCCTGCGCATCGCCGAACGCCTGCAAACCATCGCACCGCACCCGCTTGCCACACTCAGTTTTGAGGACTGCCGCATTCCCGCAGCTGCCCGACTGGGGGCCAGCGGCGCAGGTTTCAAAATCGCAATGTCGGTGCTGGACGTGTTCCGATCCACGGTTGCGGCCGCTGCGTTGGGCTTTGCCCGGTGCGCCCTTGAGGAATCGTTGGCGCGCGTAACAACACGCAAGGTTCAGGGGGCTCCACTTTTTGATCTGCAAATGGTGCAGGGGCACATCGCCGAGATGGCGCTGGATATCGATGCCAGTGCCTTGCTTGTCTATCGCGCGGCATGGGCCAAGGATTCCGGTGCTCCGCGGATCACGCGCGAGGCGGCAATGGCCAAACTGTTCTCGACCGATCAGGCGCAAAAGGTCATCGACCGGGCCGTGCAGCTTCACGGCGGGGATGGCGTGCGCAGCGGTGAAAAGGTCGAACGCCTGTATCGCGAAATTCGCGCATTGCGCATCTATGAAGGCGCCTCAGACGTCCAGAAAGTCATTATCGCACGCCAGGCCCTCGGTGAATTGGGAGGATAATCATGCTTTACCCGTCAGCACATAGCGACACGTTTGCGCGCGACCATCTCCCCCCGACAGATGAATGGCCTGATCTGCTTTTGGAGGGGTTCGACTATCCTGAAAAACTGAACGCAGCCGTCGAACTGACGGATGCGATGGTGGACAAGGGTTTTGCCGATCACACCGCGCTGATCGGAAACGGGCGGCAACGCACCTACAAGGAATTGTCAGACTGGACCAACAGGCTGGCCCACGCTCTGGTCGACGATCTGGGCATTCAACCCGGCAATCGCGTTTTGATCCGCTCGGCCAACAACCCGGCCATGGTCGCCTGCTGGCTGGCGGCCACCAAAGCGGGCGCCGTCGTGGTGAACACCATGCCAATGCTGCGCGCAGGTGAGTTGAGCGCCATCGTCGACAAGGCTGAAATCACACATGCCCTCTGCGATACGCGCCTGATGGATGAGCTGACGGTCTGCGCCAACGACAGCGCATACCTCACAACCGTTGTGGGCTTTGACGGAACATCGAATCATGATGCGGAACTGGACCGTCTGGCGTTGGAAAAGCCGGTCCGGTTTAAGGCCGCGCAGACGGCGCAGGATGACGTGGCCTTATTGGGGTTTACCTCCGGTACGACCGGGGAACCGAAGAGTACCGCTCATTTTCACCGGGATCTGCTTATCATCGCGGACGGCTACGCAAAGGAAATCCTGAATGTTGTGTCCAGGGATGTGTTTGTCGGCTCCCCTCCGCTTGCCTTCACCTTCGGCCTTGGGGGATTGGCAATCTTTCCCCTGCGCTTCGGGGCCACGGCGACCTTGCTGGAAACCGCGTCACCCCCGAACATGATCGAGATCATCGAGAAATACAAGGCGACCATCTGCTTCACCGCCCCGACCGCCTACCGCGCAATGTTGGCAGCAATGGAGGAGGGGGCCGATCTGTCCTCCCTGCGTGCTGCAGTCTCCGCCGGGGAGACGCTTCCCGCCCCTGTCTACGAAGAATGGATGGCCAAAACCGGAAAGCCCATGCTCGACGGGATCGGCGCAACCGAAATGCTTCATATCTTTATCTCCAACCGCTTTGACGACCATAAACCGGCCTGTACGGGCCGACCGGTCTGCGGCTACGAGGCCAAGATTATCGGAGACGACGGTCAAGAGCTGCCCCCGGGCGAAGTTGGCCGCTTGGCCGTGCGTGGTCCGACAGGATGTCGCTATCTCGGCGATGCCGGACGTCAAACGGCCTACGTGGTTGATGGCTGGAACATCACGGGCGACGCGTTTTCAATGGATCTGGACGGGTATCTGCATTTTGCAGCGCGCAATGATGATATGATCTTGTCATCCGGCTACAACATTGCGGGACCCGAAGTTGAAGCGGCGCTTTTGTGCCATCCGGATGTTGCTGAATGTGCGGTTGTTGGCGCACCGGATGCGGAGCGCGGAATGATCGTCGAGGCACATGTGGTTCTCACGAACGGGGCACAGCCGGGAGACATGATGTGCAAATGCCTGCAAGACCACGTCAAGGCGACCATCGCACCCTATAAATACCCGCGCCGTATCGTGTTCACCGATGGCCTGCCCAAAACCCAAACTGGCAAGATCCAGCGCTTTTTGCTGAAATCAGAGGGATAATCCCTGCAGCCCGTGTTTTGGACCGGGCTTTCACCTCCCAGACAGACGTCCACCCCAAATCGGAGCAAGCGATGACATCGAAGACAATTCACCCCGATGACTGGGCCCCCGCGAAAGGCTATGCCAACGGCATGCTGGCGGCAGATGGCACGCTTTATGTCGGTGGCCAGATCGGTTGGAGCGCGGACAAGGTTTTTGAAACCCACGACTTTATCGGGCAGATGGAACAGGCCCTGCGCAACGTTGTCGCTGTTGTCGAAGCCGCGGGCGGCCGGATCGAAGACATCACACGTCTCACTTGGTTCGTCATCGACAAGAAGGAATATGCGGCCCGCCAGCGCGAGGTTGGCGAGGTCTATCGCCGTGTTCTGGGTCGGCATTTCCCTGCGATGTCCATGCTGGTTGTTGCCGGACTTGTCGAAGACGACGCGCTTTTGGAGATCGAGGCCACGGCCTATATCGGTGTGCCGTCCTGATGGCACGTGCCTTTGTCTGTGACTACATCCGCACACCGATCGGCCGCTACGGCGGCGCACTTGCGTTGATCCGCCCTGATGACCTGGCAGCGGATGTTTTGCGGGCGTTGAAGGGGCGCAGCGATCTCGATTGGGCGGTCACGGATGAGGTGATCCTGGGCTGCGCCAACCAGGCAGGTGAAGACAACCGCAATGTGGCGCGCATGGCCACCCTGATGGCGGGCTTACCCGAAAGCGTGCCGGCGCTCACCGTCAACCGGCTCTGCGCCTCGGGGATGGATGCGGTGATCGCCGCGGCCCGCTCCATTCGCGCGGGCGAAGCCGACCTGGTGATCGCGGGCGGCGTTGAAAGCATGTCGCGCGCGCCCTTCGTGATGCCCAAAGCGGCAACACCCTTTGCCCGAAATGCAGAGATCCATGACACGACCATTGGCTGGCGGTTCGTGAACAAGGCGCTCGAAGCGCAATACGGCATCGAGTCCATGCCCGAGACGGCAGAAAATGTCGCCGAGGCCTATGATGTGACCCGCGCGGATCAGGATGCCTTTGCGCTCTCCAGTCAAACAAAGACCCGCGCGGCACAAAGCGCAGGCAGATTGGCGCGTGAAATCGTGCCCGTGACGGTTCCACACCGCAAAGGAGCGCCAATAGAGGTGTCCCAGGACGAGCATCCGCGCGATACCTCTCTGGAAAAACTTGCCGCTTTGCAGACACCGTTCCGACAGGGCGGCACTGTCACGGCAGGCAATGCGTCGGGCGTCAATGACGGGGCTGCGGCGCTCTTGATCGCTTCGGAAGAGGCGATTACTGCACACGGTCTGACGCCCCTGGCCGAAATTACAGGGGCCGCATCGGCCGGGGTGGCACCACGCTTGATGGGGATTGGTCCGGTGCCTGCCGTTCAGAAGCTTTGCAACCGTTTGCGTCTCTCACCTAATACATTTGACGTGATTGAACTGAACGAGGCCTTTGCTGCTCAATGTGTTGCAGTCTTGCGAGAGCTGAGCATCGACCCGCAAGACCCTGCCGTCAATCCCAATGGCGGTGGGATTGCGCTTGGGCACCCGTTGGGCATGAGTGGCGCGCGCATTGTGGGGTCCGCCGCTCTCGAACTCACCCTCAAAGGGGCTTCTCATGCGCTGGCGACGATGTGTGTCGGTGTTGGACAGGGCGTGGCGCTCGGCCTGCGGGCACCCTGAGACCCCGCGCCCAGGCTTTCAATCGAGAAAGTTCTGAATTTTCTCACGCACTGCGTCTGGCCATGGCACAGGCCGCCCGGTGTTTTTGTCGATGTAAACAATCACCGACCGCGCGGTCAGACGCACCTCACGACCTGTTCCGGCATCGATTTCCAAATGAGCGCTGGTCTTGCCGAGCTTGGTGACCGCCAGTTTGAATGACAGGGTCTCCCCCAATCTGCTGGGGGCAGGAAAATCCACTTTGATCGAAGCTGTCGGAACCCCAAATCCCGCTTTTTGCATCGTTGCAAAGGAATAGCCGACTGCCTGCTCAAACCACTCTTCCACCGTCAGGTTGATCATCTCAAAATAGCGCGGGTAAAAGACAATGCCTGCTGGATCACAGTGTTGGAAAAGGACTTTGACGGGGAGGGTGAAGGCCATGGTTTCGATCCGTTTTTTGATATTGTAACAGGGGACATAGGACAGCTTCAGCGGTTCGCACCAACAATCGCTTCGTCTTGCTCAGAAAAAGCCACAGGTTCGCTTACGGAGGCGACTGCGCCCATAGCCTGACCTGCGTCATCAGGGATGATGCTGGTCGGGAACGAACGTACCTCCAGCTTCCGCGCCCGTGCACAGCTTTCCGAGACAAGCGGATCACGCTCGGTCGACTTCCCAATGCCGTCCGTATCCAGTTGCGGCAGATCAGGCTCCGCGCCCGCCGCGTCATAGGGAGCGGGGGCATTCAAATCCACGCCATCCCGAAGAGGCCCGGTCTGGATGGCGTGAGCGAATGCAAATACCTGCGCAGGGCTTTCGGCTCTCTTCATCTGCAATATGGCATGGTTGAGTGGCGCCGAAATGCTGTGTGGCGTCTGCGGCTGTCGCCTCATTTCAAAAAACGCATCACCCAAAGCCTGCACTGTGATCGACACCAATTGCGGTGCAGCCCCGGTGATATATGCAGGCATATCTGCGTAAGGGCAAACGCGATCACCGGTCACCAGGCCACCTGAGATGACTTCGACTTCAACCTCGGGGGATCGTGCGCAAACGCTCGGCGATCGGGATGACCCCATGGCACCAGCCGCAAAGCGGGTCGTGCCCATCAAGCAGTTTAGGCATTCTCAAACCAATCCGGTGAAACGTCCTGAGGCGTATTGTCCATATCGAACGCCAACCGCCATGCGCCCTCTTCCTTGCGGAACAACAGAAAAACGCGGCCCGTGGACCCCTCCTTGCCCGTTGCGTCGTCTTCCGCCGGGGGCTCAAAGTAATAGGACCCGAGGATCCCCGCCAGGCTGCCGCTTTGCCACGCTGCCTCTTCCTTGTACAACAGGCGGCCTTTGAGATCGGGGATCGAGCCTGCGTACCAGGGCTCTACAGCGTCGAGACCCTTCATCAAGGGCGCATTGGCGTTCGCATATACGCTGTCCTGAGTGTAGTAGGAGAACAGGGTATCGACATCCTTGCTGTTGAACGCGGCAAGCCAGTTTTTCAGCACGTCGCGCGCGGCATCCATTTCCGTCTCATTTTCGATCATCTTACTGGTCCTGTTGAGGTCTGGTGACGGCTTCGGCTTCGATCTCGACCCGGAAATCGCCGACTAGCCGATCCACGACAAAGGTTGTGTTGGCCGGAGGATGGGCCCCGAAAGCACGCCCATGCGCAAGGCTTGCACCTTCCACGTCCTCATCCCCGGCGACATAGGTTCGGGTGCGTACGATGTCGGACATGCTCCCCCCAAGCGCCGTGACGGTCGCCGAAATCTTATCAAGAATATAGGTCGCCTGCGCCTGCGCATGACCGGGGGCCACATCATGATCGTGACCATGCGTTGCGGTGGTACCGGAAATCAGTATCCGATCCCCCTCGCGAAGCCCACGGCAGTACCCGGCAATCGGCTCCCATTTTGAGCCGGAGAAGGCACGGGTTCGACCATTTTCATCGGTTTCGACCTCCAAAACGCTTGGAATCTGGCTCAGGTGATGGCTCAAATCGCCGCTCGCAGTGAGGAAGGGCGGTTGGCGGTATTCGTCGCCACAATCCCCCGGAATGGGCGTGGTGTTTGCAAAGGCCGTGTCGAGCAGCGCGTGATCTTCGGTATCAAGTTCAAAGCTGAAAAGCCTCAGGTTGTCAGCGCGGTGTTCATTTTCGCCCAAGCGCGCCCCTATGATGATGCCTGCCACATGCGGCTGTTCCAGAATCCAGCGAGACGCCACATTGGAGATCGAAGCGCCGTGTTTGCGCGCGACCGCCTCCGCGGCCCGTAACACCCCCTGAAAGGCTTCCCACCCGCCTGCGGCGTCAATGAAGCGCAGATATTTCATCCGGCTCCAATCCGGTACATCTGTGGGGCGTGGTTGCCCCAGCCATTTGCGGGTCAGGAACCCACCACAAAGCGTCCCATAGGCCAAAAGCTTCACATCACGATCCTGACACAGCCCTGCCAACGACCCCGCGGCGCGGCGATCCATCAAGGAAAACGACACCTGATTGGACACCAGAGGAATGCCTTCTTCCAACGCAATCTCCAGATGTGCTGCATCAAAATTCGTGACGCCAATCGCACCGATTAACCCGTTCTCTTGCAGGCCGGCCAATTCCTTGAGCGCATCCAACCAGGCCGGGTGCTCGAAACTCCACCAATGAAATTGAAGCAGATCAAGCCGCGTGACCCCGAGGCGGTCAAGGCGTTCCTGTACACCAGCCCGTACGATCTCTGCGGTCATTGGTCCCGGCTCCGGACACCATTTGGTAAACGCTTTCGCCTCAGGGGCCTGTTTCAGCATCTGGCCGGCAATCAGCTCCGCACTGCCATAGTGGTCGGCCATATCAAAGGTATCAAAACCCGCCTTGGCATAGTCAAGCAGTGCGGTTGCCGAGGCGTCGAGGTCTCGCGCCTTGCCGTCGCGTTCTTGATCTGCAACCTGCCAGAGACCGGTCAGGATACGGGATATGTTCAGGGTCCCGGTGAGGTCAAATCTGTCAGGTTTCATTGCGTTGTCCCAAATGTTTCGAAATCGACTGGCGTTCGGGCAGCACCCCCTGTGGACGCCACAACAGTATCAGGCACAGCATAACGCCAATGATCACGATTTGCAGCGATGCGGCGCGGGCCTGTTGATCGGGCGGGAACAATTCAGAGATCAGGCTGCCAGACAATGCCCAGATTGCCCAGACCAGTACTGCCCCAAAAATCGCACCCTTGTTATTGCCAGAGCCCCCGACGATCAACATCGCCCAGACCTGAAACGTCATCATTGGAAGGTAGTTGGCTGGGGCAACGAACCCGATGAAATGGGCCTGAACGGCGCCTGCCAACCCCATGATCGCCCCGCCCAGTACAAAGGCCTGCAACCGCAGGGACGTCGGATTTTTACCCAGCGATTGCGCGGCCGTTTCGTCTTCGCGCACCGCTCTCAGAACACGGCCCCAAGGTGACCGGGCCAGATGCTCCAAAACGACGTAGATTGCGACCACCAACAGCGTGGCAAGCCCAAGATTAGCATAGTTGAACAGAAGCGCATCGTCCTGGATGCCTGAGAACGCCCGGGGGATGAAGCCGACCCCGAAGACGCCCCCGGTCAATGGTTCGAGGTTCTGAAAACAGAGTTGCAAAGCGATGGCGATGCCGAATGTCGTTATCGCAAGGTAGTCTGAGCGCATACGGATCGTCAGCGCCCCCACAAAAAAGGAGATCAACCCGCTCATCAAGGCTGCGCCGATCCATCCAACCGCGATCGGCAGGTCAAACCCACCCACCCTGTCTGCTGTCTCGGGCGTGGTCAGCAGAACGGACGTATACGCCCCGATCCCGACAAAGGCGGCGACGCCCACATTGAACAGCCCCGTCTGCCCCCATTGGACATTCAGCCCAAGGCAAATAATGGAATATGTCATCGCAAGTGTCAGAAAGAACGCGCCATAGGCAAGGTATTCCATCTAAACGGTCCTCCCGAAGAGGCCCGTTGGCCGGATGATTAGCACAAGAACCAGCACCACGAATGCAACGCCAGCCCGCCATTCAGCCCCGACGATTTGCACCGTGAATGCCTCGGCCAACCCGATGATCAACCCGCCGAGCAGGGCGCCGGGGATCGAGCCGACGCCACCAAGGATCGCGGCCGCAAACAGGGGCAGCAAAAGATCAAAGCCCATATAGGGTCGGATTTGCACCAGAAGCCCCGACATGACACCCGCCACACAGGCCAGCCCGGCACCGATGACCCAGGTCACACGGATCACGCGTTGCACGTCGATACCATAGACCCCCGCCAGGCTGGGGTTCTCCGAGACTGCGCGCATGGAACGACCCGTCGAGCTGCGTGTCACTACAAGATGCAGGGCCAGCACCAGCAGCGCCGTGACCGCTATGGTCAAGAGTTGGTCCGGCGTCGCCCGCATACCAAACCCGACGGGTTGGGCGATCTGGAGCTCTCGGGTGAGATATTGCGGATTGGCTGTATAGATGAATTCCAGCACCGAGCGCAGCGCCATCGACGCCCCGAAACTTGCCATCACGATGATGATCGTGTCAGCACCGCGTCTGCGCAGCTGCCCAAAAAGGATCTTGTCCAGGATCAATGTCAGCACAATGGTCAACCCAGCCCCGGCCAAAAGGGAGAGCGGAAGACCCCAGCCAAAACTAAAGGGGCCGATTGGCTCTCCGATGCCAAGACCCGCGAGCAGACCGCCCAGAAAACCTGAAACGGTCAGCGTAAGATACGCACCCCACGCCAGAAAATCACCATGGGTGAAATTGGCAAAACGCAGGATTGAGTAGGTGAGCGTCAAACCTATGGCACCCAATCCAATCGTGGCACCAGCAATCAGCCCGTCAATCAGGACCTGCGGGCTCATCGCGCAACCTCCCTTGTGCGGTTGCCAAGGAACAGGCGGCCCAATGTGGTACTGTCCTGCAAAGCGTCGGTCGGTCCGTCATGCGCCAGCTCTCCATCCACCAGAACCAATGCACGCGATGCCAGTCCCAACGCGGCACGCACATTCTGCTCCACAAGGATCAGCGTCACACCTGCCGCATGGACCCGGGCCAGCGTTTCAAAAACCTGCCCGACCAGTTTGGGTGACAGTCCCGCAGAAGGCTCATCCAGCATCAAAACCGGTGGATCGGTCAGGAGCGCGCGGGCCGCAGCCAGCATCTGCCGCTGCCCACCGGACAAGGTGCCTGCCAGATCGTTCGGGCGCAGCTTCAGATCGGGGAACATATCAAACATCTTGTCGATCTGCCCCGCGCGGCGGCGTTTTTCGACCAGCTCCGAGGCGATCTGCAAATTCTCGCGGATCGTCAGCTGCGCAAAGATGTTCTCCGTTTGCGGCACAAATCCGAGGCCCCGCTTCGCAAGAGCATAAGAGGGTACACCTGTGATATCATCACCACCCAGCGTCACCTGCCCGCCAAGGCAGGCCACCTGCCCGGCGATTGCCTTTATCAGCGTCGATTTGCCCGCCCCGTTCGGGCCCAGAACGGTGACAGCCTCGCCCTTCTTCACCGCAAAGCTGACACCTTTTACGATGGGCAGGTCGGGATCGTAGCCCGCCTGAAATCCCTTCACAGCGAGGGCAGTCATGTCGGCATTCCCTCAAGATACACCTCTATGACATCGGCCCGTTGCGTGACCTCTTCTGGCGCGCCCTCAGCCAGCAATTGGCCTGCAGCCATGACCACAACCCTTGGGCAAAGCCGCGCTATCATATCCATGTTGTGCTCGATCAGCAGGACCGCGATGCCCAACTTGTTGATCTCCGCAATCCGGTCGATGATCAGATCGAGCAGTGTCGGGTTCACCCCGGCGGCCGGCTCATCCAGCAAGATGACCTTGGGTTGCGTCATCAGCACCCGTGCGAGCTCCAGCAGTTTGCGTTGTCCACCAGAAAGTACCGACGCAGGTTGGTCTTCCAGATGTGACAGTGAAACGAAATCCAGCAATTCGCGCGCCCGCGTTCCGTTGGCCCGCTCCTGCGCCGCGACGGAACCCAGCTGGAAAAGCGCCGAAAGCACATTCTCACCCACCTGCCCCTGTGCAGAGGTCATGACATTTTCAAGAACGGTCATTCGAGAAAAGGGTTTCGGGATTTGAAAACTTCTGCTGAGCCCGCGCCCAAAACGCCCCTGTTGCGACAGGGGCGTGACATCCGCTCCATCCAGCCGGACGACACCGGAACTGGGGCGCAGCGTACCCGCCAAAAGGTTGAACATGGTCGTCTTGCCTGCCCCGTTAGGTCCGATCAACCCAAGCAGCTCCCCCCGACCCAGCCGCAGCGACATTCCCTGTATCACCTGCAAGCCGCCGAAAGCCTTTACGAGAGATTCGGCAGCAAGCATTGGTATAGGGTTTTGATTTTCCATCACACTTTCATAAGTTGATCAATGATCAATCATCAACTACAATCATAGAAATGGCGCTTCGTAAAGTCTTCTTGAGCACTGAAGCGAGGTTTGGAGTACCGGTTTGGGCCAATCACCAATAAATCTACAGGGCATGGCGGGGCTCTCGCCGATTGCCCGGGAAACCACGCAAGACATGGTTTATGGTCAGCTGCGCAATTCGCTGATTTGCGGCGGCTTTGACGCAGGCGAGGTGTTTAAACCTGCAGAGCTGTCCAGGCGTCTGTCTGTCAGCTCCATGCCCGTGCGCGAAGCGCTGGCGCGGCTCGTGTCGGAGCGGGCGCTGGAAGCAATGCCGAACCGGCGGGTCCGTGTGCCCCTGCTTGACCTCACGCAGATGCGGCGGATCGGTAGTGCCCGCAAGTTGATCGAAGGAGAGCTGGCCGCCTGTGCGATCCACAACATCACCAACGCAGATATTGCGAAGTTGGAAGATCTCACGACACAATATGAGGCCGCCAGCGATGAAAACACGGTTGCACTCGCCAACCATGCCTTCCATTTCACCATCTACGAGCGTGCGGAATCGCATGTTCTGATCCCCTTCGCCGAAAGCCTGTGGATGCAGGCCGGACCCTATATTCGTGCCGCCTCGCGACTTGTTGCAAAACCGCTCGACACCTCGGCAACCAGGTTTCATCACGCAATCATCCAAGCCCTGCGCAAAGGCAACCGTGGAGATCTGATCGACGCGTTGCACAATGATCTGTCCCAACCCTTCGACATTCTGGAACGCACGGACGAAACCGTTTGGGGGCATGCACAAAATGGCTGATGGTCAGTTTCAGTTGTGGGATCTCCGCGTGGAGGTCACAGCCCCGAAGGGCGCAAAACTCTGGTGTGGGGCCTGTGTCGGGGATTGGTTCGAACTGCGTGGCGAGATGCTGTACCTGCCGCCCGATCAGGGCATTTCGATCTATTCGCTTGCCTCGGTGCTGCCGCTTCTCGCCGCCAAGCAAAGAATGACCGACCCCGCCGATTGGATGACGACGGATGCCGAAATCGCCTGCCCCGATCCCAATTGCCCCTCACGCCTGAAAATCACCCGCACAAAACTTCGGTGTTTTGAACGGTCCGAAACGACCGCTGTCCCGCTCGGAGAGCCTTGATGATCTATACAGACCTGGCTCCTGGATACCGCATCTCACGGGTCATCAAGGGAGGATGGCAGCTCGCCGGTGGCCATGGGGCAATCGACCGGTCGACCTCGATTGCAGATATGTTTTCCTTCTGCGACGCCGGTATAACCACCTTTGACTGTGCGGATATCTACACCGGCGTCGAAGACATGATCGGTGCCTTCCGCGCAGATTTTCGCAACCGGCGCGGGGCTGAGGCCTTGTCGGAGCTGAAAGTCCATACGAAATACGTTCCAAACCTCGACGTCCTCGACAACCTGACCAAGCGCGACGTGGAAACTGCAATCGACACCTCGCTGACCCGGCTCAAAACAGACCGACTGGATCTGGTGCAATTCCACTGGTGGCACTATGAAACCGGCGATTTCCTGCAAGTTGCAAGCTGGCTGACCGAACTGAAAGCCGCCGGAAAGATCCGCAATATCGGCGGGACGAATTTCGATACCGCCCGCAGCCTGGCCATGGTTGACGCCGGTGTGCCCCTTGTCTCTTTGCAGGTCCAGTATTCTTTGCTCGACAACAGGCCCTCGAAGAAAATGGTGGCGGCCTTCGCAAAGGCAGGCATTCAACTGATCTGTTACGGGTCTGTCGCGGGTGGTTTGCTTTCGGACCGCTGGCTGGGTCAGCCCGAGATACAGGAGCCGCACGAAAACCGCTCTTTGACCAAATACAAGCTGATGGTCGATGAATTCGGCGGGTGGGACCTGTTTCAAAGTCTGCTCACGACCCTGCGCTGCATCGCAGATCGTCATGACACCGACATCGCTACGGTTGCCAGCCGCGCCGTGCTTGACCGTCCCGGCGTTGCGGCTGTCATCGTGGGCGCGCGTAACCGCGCGCACCTGTCCCAAAACGCCCAGATTGCAGAACTGGCCCTCACCAGAACCGACCGGGAAGAGATCGCGGCCGTCCTTGCACAAGCCAACTCAATTCCGGGCGACGTCTATACCCTCGAACGCGACCGCGACGGCAGTCATGGATCCATCATGAAATACAATCTCAACAAGGAGTCCGCCTGATGGCCGATCTTTTGACGATGGCGGAAACAGAAATACGCAAGCGGCACGAATTTTTCGTGGACTGGTATCGCGCCACCGCTGCGCCGGACGCGATGGAAGACTGCGCCGCCAGTTTCGCCCCTGACTTTCGCATCATCTGGCCCTCCGGCGGGTCTATGGACCGCGCCCCGTTGCTGCAGGCCCTGAAAGATGCACGCGGCTCAACCGGAAACGAGTTCGAAATCCGTATCGACATCAATCATGCGGTTCAACTCAGCGACGCGCTTTGTCTGATCACCTTTGATGAACATCAGGAAACCGCCAAGGGCCCGAATTCACGACGCGGCACCGCGATTTTCAGCCGCGATGCCCGCGCGCCCAATGGCGTCCTCTGGCGCTACCTACAAGAAACCTGGATCGAACAGGTCTGATGAACACATCAAATCAACAAGGAGAGACCTAATGAAAACGATAAAAAAAGCGTTGCTCACAACCGTGCTCACGCTGTCGGCAACCGTCTCCATGGCTTGCGAAGTCACGGTGGGCGTCGTGCTGGAGCTGACGGGACCTGCCGGTGCTTTTGGCCAGGCCGGTGCGAAATCCATCGAAATGGCGTTTCGCGACATCAACGAAGCCGGTGGCGTGATCGACGGCTGTATGCTGGTAACAGACACACGCGACAGCCAGAGCCAGGGGAATGTCGCGGTCGATCAGGCCACGCAATTGGTGAACATCAGGGAAGTTCCCGTGTTGATTGGCGGCATCATCTCGTCGGTCTCTGTCCCTATCGTGACATCGGTCACCGCACCGGCCAAAGTCGTCCAGGTCTCCCCGGCGTCTTCTTCACCGACACTGACGCAGCTTGGCCGTGAGGGCATAACCGGTGGCTATTTCTTTCGCACGATCACATCTGACGCGCTACAGGGCGTGGCAGCGGCGAAATATGCGCGGGACAGCGGGCTCGACAATCTGGCGATCATCCACGTGAACAATGACTTCGGCGTCAATCTGATGCGCGAATTCACCGCAGCCTTCGAGGCCCTCGGTGGTAACATCAAATCGACAACAGCTTACAATGAAAACCAGCCCAGCTATGCCTCCGAGGTGACCGCCGCGCTTGGCAGCACTCCAGACGCGCTTTACCTGATATCTTACCCCGTTGACGGTGCCACCATCGCAAGAACGTGGATCTCGCAAGGTGGGCCCCAGAAGTACCTCTTCAATGACGGGCTGAACACACCGGATTTCATCGACGCCGTGGGCGCCCGGTTTCTCGAAGGCGCGTATGGCACCTCCTCTGGTACAACGGAGACCCCGTCGACGCGGTATTTTTACGAGAACTACGCCGAAGTCTCTGGTGGGTTCGAGCCCTCTGCGCCAGCAGCGGACCGCTCCTATGATGCGGGCGCCCTCGTCGGGCTGGCCATTGCCAAAGCGGGCGTTGCGGAAGCAGATGCAATTCGCGCGGCAATCCGTGAAGTTGTCGATCCTGAAGGAGAACCGATTTACGCAGGGCCGGAAGAGTTCGGGAAAGCGCTTGGGTTGATCGCAGAAGGGAGGGCGATCAAGTATGAAGGGGTGATCGGACCTGTATCCTTTGATGAAGTTGGCGATATCTCCGGCCCCTTCCGGCTTTGGAAAATCGAGGATGGTGGCATTGTCACCACCGGCCAGATGACCACCGAAGACGTCGCTGAAACAATGTCATCGCTCAACTGAATTCTGACTGTTCGGACGAAAGCGCCGCCGCTCTGGCGGGGCTTTCGCGCAACTGAAAGACCCCCGGTGAGGACCTTGTTCAGGACCGCAAGCAGTCGCTTGATGCCAGCCGATGTTATCATCGTTCTCGGGACATCCGGATCAGACGATGGGACACATGGTATTGCGACCACCAGCATCGCATAAGCGACCACAAAGGCCACGATGACCGGGCAGGCCGAGGATGGCCAGCCAACCGCGCACTCCCGTTTACAAGCCAGCTCGGCGCCATAAAACAGCAGGCCGCAGCTGACAGCCCAAGGCAACCGTCAGGAGATCATCAGTCAGGGGCTTCAAAATCCAAGCTGCCGGGCAGATAGTTGAACAGCTCCAGCCGTGGCGGATTGCCTTTGCCCAGCCGAAACGCGCTCAGGCTTGCGGGTGCGACTGGTATGATATGCGCCGGGTCAAGCCCGACATAGCGCTGCAGGATCGCGCGGATGACACCGCCATGACAGACCACAAGCAGGTTCTGGCACGGGTCGCGCTGTTCCTCCTCGATGACCGCGGTGACCCGCTCAACAAAATCCGCCCAGATCTCTCCGCCCGGCGGTGCAGATGTGCCCGCCCGCCATCCAAGGTAGGCGGTTTCATCCTGGGCTCGGATCTCTTCGATGGCGCAGCCGGTCCAGTCGCCGACGTCAATTTCCCGAAGCCCGTCTGTCAATCGCGGGCTCTGGGCCCCGATCCGACGTGCCGTCTCGCGAACGCGTTCAAGATCAGAAGAGACCGCCCGGCACGGGCCAATACCATCGATGACCGGGCGCAGCATATCCGCCTGCGACGCACCCAGATCTGAGAGGCCGATGTCCGCCTGGCCCTGCAGCCGCCGCGCGGCGTTCCATTTCGATTGTCCGTGACGCACCAACAGCAATCGCATCAGCCGATCCTCTCGCCATTTGTGCCGAACCAGCTGTCCGGTCGGGGCGGCAGGCGAAACTGAATCGTATCGCCAATGCGCGCTGCGGGCGCTGTGTCCACGATGGCCGTCAGACGCAACCCGTCGCGCAGACCGGTCACCATGACGCGCCCGGCAATCGCGCTTGTCTCTACCAGTTCCATCGGCAGAGTGGTCTCGCCTTCGGCCTCACTCAACATCATTGTCTCGGCACGATACATCGCCATGCACTTGTCGGCGGGCGGAGTTACGGGCATATGCCGCCCGCCCACCTTGTAGCCCGTGCCATTCTTGTTCACCGGGATCATGTTGTTGGGGGGCGTGCCGACGAAAGTGGCCACAAAGACGGTTTCAGGATGGTCCACCAGATCGGTGGGCGCGCCGAACTGCTGCACGCGGCCTTTGTCCATGACCGCGACATGGGTGGCCATGGTCATTGCCTCGATCTGATCGTGCGTCACATAGACGGTCGTCGCCCCTGTCGCGCGGTGCAGGCGCATGAGTTCGGTGCGCATCTCGACCCGCAGCTTGGCATCGAGGTTTGACAGGGGTTCATCGAACAGCAACACCGACGGCTTTGGCGCGATGGTGCGCGCAATGGCAACGCGCTGTTGCTGCCCCCCGGAGATTTCATTGGGATACCGGTCTGCCAACTGGCCGATGTCGAGCAGCTTCAAGACCTCCTCGACCCGCGCAGTGCGGTCCGGTTTCGACATCTTCATCACCTTCAGGGGCCATTCGACATTGCCGCGCACCGACATATGCGGCCAGAGCGCGTAGGACTGGAAAACCAGTCCGGAATTGCGTTTGGCCGGATCAACGGCCCAGTTGCGATCCCCATCTGAAACGGTTTGAGCGTCGAACACGATCTGCCCGGCCGTGGGCAGCTCCAGACCTGCGAGCATCCTCAGAAGCGTGGTCTTGCCGCAGCCCGATGGTCCAAGCAGCACAAAAAACGCGCCATCTGGGACCGAGATCGAGACGTCTTTGACAGCTTCGAATGTGCCGAAGCGTTTGGTGAGATTGCGAATTTCCAGCATGGGATCCCTCAGTTCTGCAGCCAAGGCTGGGATTTGGTTTGCAGCCGACTGGCAATCAGCGTGGCGGCGATGGAGATGAACAGGATCACGACCGTGATCGCGTTGGCAAATTGTCCGAAACCTTCCGAGGCGTATCGATAGGCGACGACCGACAGCACCGGCATGGTTGGCGTAAAGAGAAGCACCACCAGCGACAGATCGCGGATGATTTTCACAAAGATCAGGATGCCGCCCGCTGCGAGGCCGCGAATGGCCAGCGGCACGGTGATGGCGGCAAGCCTGCGGGCAAAGCTTGCGCCTGTCATGCGCGCACTTTCCTCCAGCTCTCCGCCGACCTGCTGGATCACCGCACGGCCCGTCTGAACGGAGAAAGGCAAAAGATACGCCGTCCCGGCGATCACCAGAAGTGCAAAGGTGCCGTAGAGTGCCGGAAATGGCCCGATTGGCGCACCCAGATAGGCGATATAGGCGGCACCAAACGCAATGCCCGGAACGAGAAGCGGCAGGAAGCTGATCTGCGTGATGGCGGCAGACATCCACCCTTCGCGGAAACGCGCGGTGGTGTAGGAGGCCAGAAGCCCTAAGAACATGCCCATGAATGCCACCGCCAGCCCAAGGCCGAGCGTCACCGTCAGGGCCCGCAGGATATCCTCGTTATAGGCGATGCCGGGAATGCCTTGGGCAAAGGAAGGATCACTCTGGCCGATCCAGTAATGCAACGTCCAGTCAGAGAACAGATTGGCCGCCGATGGCGCAAGGCTTGATGCGGTCAGGACGATCACCGGCACCACCGTGGAGCTGATCAGGATCACCATCGCCAAGGCGCAAAGCGGCCAGCGCGCGCCCCGCAAGTCAAAGCGTTTGGCCCGCCCGCCCTTGCCGGTGATGGTCGCATAGGACCGGCGACCGGAAACGATCCGGTTTCCTGCCCATAGAAACGCCCCCGAAATCAGCACCAGCAATATGCCGATCACATAACCGCGCCCGACCTGGCCCACTTCGATCATCCCAAACAATCGTGTGGAGAGCGTCTGCATCCTGACCGGCAGGCCAAGCAAGGCGGGCGTGGCGAAGTTCGAAACCGCACCGGCAAAGCACAGTGAGCCCGCTGCGACCAGTGCCGGGGTCGTGACCGGCAGAATGATCCCCATCAGAATCCTCCCCCCCTTGGCACCCGCAATTTGCGCGGCCTCGACCAGATCGGAGTTTACGGTGGCCAGTGCCGCGGCGATGATCGTGAAGGCGAGGCTGAAATAGTGTAGCGTCAGCACGATCAGCGTGGGTACCATACCCCATGCGAGCCAGTCTGGAATGCCCAACCCCATGCCTTGCAGCCAGCCCACCTGCCCCCCAATACGGTCATTGCGGAAAAGCGACCCCCAGGCCAGCGCAGCCGCAAAGGACGGAATCATGAACGGGAGCGTGGCCATCACACCGATGGTCTTACGGAAAGGCACGTTTGTCATCACCACCAGCCATGCAAGAAACCCACCCAGCAGCACGCAACCGGTCGCCACCACGAGACCGATCAGCAAGGTGTTGGTCAAAGGCTTGTAAAACAGATTGGTCGAGAGGCGCCCCGCCAAGACGTCGGACCACGCCTGGATCGTTTCGGGTTGCAAAGTGTAGAGCACCGTCCGCAGAAGCGGCAACACGATCAGCGCGATCAACAGAGCCAGCACCACCGTCTTGAGGATCGTGCCTTGCTGAAAGACCATACGTCGTCCTTGTCCACCCATGACTGTGTTCGCCATCAAAATCACCCTCGAACGATGGAGTAAGGATCTGCTGGCAGGCGCATCACGACGCCTGCCACCGACTGGGAGAAACCCGCTATTGCAGGGTGAGGATCAGGTCGCCGATTTCGGCGCGGATCTTGGCGGTCTCTGCCGGGGCGATCCGCCAAGCGGTAAAGTCTTCCAGCGGCACCGCGTCAGGATGCGGTGGGATGTCGGTGCGGGTCACGTAGTCGCCTGCGACATAGAAAGGGGCAAGGCCAGGCCCGCCGGTTTCGCTCTCATCCCCCATCAGAAAGTCGATCACGAGCCGCGCAGCCGCCGGATTGCCCGGTTCGGCTGACAAGGCCAGCACAGCAGGGAAGATGATGCCAGGCGCGGGTTCTACCGCATTGGCAACCTGCAACGCCCATCCCTCGTCTTCATTATCGCGGCGGTCCGAATAACTGGTGAAACCAACCGGCGGATTGTCCTGCCCGATGGCCCCCACCGCGACGTTCACATCATCGGTGGACCCCACGAGGATCACGTCATTTGCAAAAAGGTCCGCGATGAATTTCTCCCCTGCATTGGCCGCGCCGTCCAATGCGATGGCCTCGCCGAACTGCGCTTCATACGCGGTGGCCATGTCGTCAGATCGCAGCACGATCTCGGTCATCAGGTCGAGGTAATCGCCCCGCTGCAACGGATCGACCATGACGACGCGGCCACGCCATTCATCAGTCGTCAGTTGCCAGAGGTTGGAGACGGGCGCGCCGTCCGGATTGGCGTCTTCGTTATACATGAGCACCTTGGTCGACAGGCGCTGCGCCAGAAGCGGGCTCCGGTATTCCGGGTCCACGCGGTCTGCAACGCGGGGCGGCACGTAGGGCGCTATGATCCCGGTCTCCAGCAATTCAGTCAGCACCACCGGCGTATCGGAGATATAGATCACGTCCGCATTGGCCACCCCGGCCTGCGCCTCGGCGCGAAGCCGCGCGATCTGTTCGGTCGACGAAATGTCAAAGCCTTGGAGGTCAATGCCGGGATAGGCTTCCTCAAAGGCCGTCTCAACCCGCCCGATCCGACTGGTGAAGGAATAGACGGTCACCGTGCCCTCTTCCTGGGCAAGCGGCAGCAGTTCTTCGGGGCCCATCTCGTTCAGGCGATCATCGGCCTGCGCGGCCGATGAAACAAGAATGCAGACTGCGGCGAGGCGCGTTGCCTTCATAAGCTTCATGTGATCCTCCCTTGGAATCGTTGTTATTCAAACCGCTCGATCAGCTGTCCCAGCCGGTCGAGTTTCTTCAGAGATTCATCTTTCGCGGTCAACCCGGCCGCAATGACGATGGCATTGCACACCGTCATCGGCACGGTCAGTGTCTGAAAAGCATCCCGATCGCCGGACCGCGGTGCGGCCAGGATATGGTCTGGCTGCGGCACAAGAAGCGCACCCGACTTGCCCGAAATCATGATGGTCTCTGCACCAGTCTCCTTTGCGGTCTCCATCAATGCCGCGTAGCCTCGGGGGGGGCGGCGAAACGCAAAGCTCAAAACCACGTCGCCCCGCTGGAGGCCCAGCATCTGTTCGGCCAGACCACGCGGGTCGGTATCGAGCTGTTGCACATCCTTGCCGAAGCGGCGAAACCGCTTGACCATCATCAGCGCCAGAACCTCGGCGTTGCCACAGCCGTAAACAAATATCCGCTGCGCATTCATCAGGATCCGGGCCGTGCTGGCAATCTGGCCAGCGCTGATGAATTCCTCGATCCGGCCGAGCGCTTGCGCCTCGTCCTGCGCCAGCTTGCCGAGAATCGTGTCAGAAGTGCTCTCTGTAATGGTTTTTTCAAAGCGGGTCGCGGTTTCGCGGGTGGCGATGAACTCATCGCGCAGCGCATCGCGGAAGGCCGCATAGCTGTCGAAGCCCAGCTTCTTGGCGAGACGCGAGGCGGTCGCCTCGTGGACACCCACAGATCTCGCCAATTCACCTGCTGTGCCGAGCGCCGCGGCCGTGGGGCTCTCAATCACATTCTCGACAAGCAGCCGCTCGCTGGGCGTCAGTGACGTTGCCTGATCCGAGATCGTTTCAATAAGAGACATGCAAACTCCACCACCCCTTGCACGTCTTCTTGCATTAATATTGATTCTTTGCAAGCTTATTTGCTGAGCGCGCATCAACTCCGCCGCAAGTTGAAAATACCTACCTCCGTGCGCCTACCAATACTCTGAACTCAAAAGGTTTTCGCGGGTCTGGTAGACCTTCTCAGCAGATCATCCGATCCCGCAACGCGGCTTGGCGAATTGCATCAGCAGGCCGAAGCCACAGTCGCAAGGCCCTTCCCAAGCAGCGCGACGAGGTTGCCGAAAGCCGCCAGGCAAGAGCAAATCAACTCCGGCTGAAATCGGAATTGGGCTGCGCATGCGGTACCTCCCGAACGGTAGAGCATGCCCACACTCAGGGCGACGAATAGGGACGACAATCGCCGGTCAGATACCAGCACGGTATGTCAAATTACAATGATGTGAGGCCCGCATTTCAGGTGGCTGGCGGCGCCCGCAGCAGCATCACACCCTGATGTCCGGCCACTTCGCCCGAATTAAGGTTGCATCGGCAAATGCCGTTTTGCTGACGTATGAGGCCGGGCCGCCTGATCGTCTCAGAAAGAAGCTATGATTTGTATTGCGGACTGGGGTTGCCCGTCACTCACAGCTTTGGCCACGGCCGCACCTGTCAAGCGACATCAGGCTGAACCGCCGCTTGCGGCAGCAGGTACCAGTCGGACGATGGCGGAGGTCGTCGCGTGCGGACCGGACAGTCATAAGCGTCCGAGAGGTTTTCATCCGTGAGCACGAGGTCCACCCGGCCGTCTGCAACGATACGACCGGACCGCATCAGCACAACTTGATCGGCAAACATCGCCGAGAGATTGAGATCATGCATGACCGCGACCACGCCACCTCCGGCATCTGCGTAGTCGCGCGCAATCCGCATGACCTGCAACTGATGACCAATGTCCAGGCTCGAAACGGGCTCGTCCAGAAAGAGCCAACGGGGCTGACCGGCCACCATTGGCTCCCAGACCTGACACAGGACGCGCGCCAGTTGAACGCGCTGCTGTTCTCCGCCGGAAAGCTCCTGGTAGAAGCGTGCCTCGTACCCGGTCAGACCGACACGCGCCAAAGCCCGGTACGGCAGACGCGCGTCCTGTGACAGACCCTGACCGAGCCCGAGACGGACCACTTCGATGGCCTGAAAGGGAAAGGACATCGGCGTCGATTGCGGCAGCACTGCCCGGACGCTTGCCAACTGCCACGCCGGCGTCACCGCGATATCGTAACCGGCGACCGTTACGTCGCCCGTGCAGGGTGTTTCTCCGGTCAGAGCCTTGAGCAGGGTTGTCTTGCCAGAGCCGTTGGGCCCGACAATCGCGGTCAGGGCCGTCGGTCGGGCCTGAAAATCCAGACGGTCAAGAATGGTTTTTGCGCCATATCGCAGCGTGATCCCCTTGGCCCTGATCATATCACAAATCCACCACGCTGCGGCGGCGCAGGAGGATCCACAAAAAGAAGGGTGCGCCAAGCACGGCGGTCACGATCCCGATGGGCAATTCCGCGGGTGCCACCACAAAGCGCGAAATGATATCCGCCATCAACAGCAGACTTGCCCCGAGCAGGGCCGAATTGACCAGCAGGCCGTGATGATCGGGTCCTGTGGCCAGCCGCAGAAGATGCGGCACCACGATGCCCACAAACCCGATGCCGCCCGAGACCGCCACCGCAGCTCCGGTGGCCGCACTGACGGCCAGGATCGCGATGTTTTTTGTGCGTTGCACATTGATGCCAATGTGATGGGCCGAGGCTTCGCCAAGGGCGAGACCGTTCAGCCCGCGCGCAAGGGTCGTGGCGATCAGCGTGGCCAAAAGGACAACGGGGCCGGCGATCAAGACCTTGGCCCAGGAACTGCCCGCGAGCGAGCCCAGCTGCCAGAAGGTGAGCTCGCGCAGTTGCAGATCATCAGCATGAAAGATCAACAGGCCCGAAATAGCACCCGTCAGCGCGCCCAGTGCGATCCCCGCAAGCAGCATCGTGGCCACCGAGGTGCGCCCAGACCTTGTGGCAACAGCATAGAGCACCATCATGGAGGCCCATGCACCCACAAAGGCCATGACCGGCAGCAGCGCATCACCGAACACACCGGCCATGCCGAAAGGCAGCGCACCGCCCACCACAATGGCCAGGAGCGCGCCGAGGCCCGCGCCCGCGCTGACGCCCAAAAGACCGGGGTCGGCCAGCGGATTGCGGAAAAGCCCCTGCATGACCGCACCGGACACCGCCAGCGCCGCACCAACACAGGCCCCCAGCAGCGTGCGCGGCGCCCGGATCTCCCAAAGGATCACCGCCTCTGTCGTTGTTGTGCCCGCACCCATGGCAAGGCTCCAGAGGGCGCGCCAGAGAGATGTGCCGGAAGCGCCCACGGCGAGGCTGGTGATCGACACCGCGACCAGAACAAGTGCCAGGATGCCGTGAAGCTGCCGGGCGCGTTGGCGGCGATCCACCACCATTGCAACATTCTGGTCGGCCAGCGTCACCGCATCAGCCCGCGGCGTAGAGCGCGTTGTGCAACGCGCGCACGGCCTCTGCCGTGCGCGGGCCGAACCCCAACAGCAAAAGACCATTCATCCGCACCACAGCCTGGGCCTGCGCGGCAGGTGTGGTGCGGAGCGCGGGCATGTCGAAAAGTTCTGCATCACTGCTGGCGTGCTCGCCCGCGCGGTCCATCATCAGGATCACATCCGGCGCTGCGGATGCGATCGCCTCTGCCGTTACGGATTTGTAGCCATCAAAGGTGCTGATGGCATTTTCCCCACCGGCCAGACTGATGATTGCATCCGCAGAGGTATCGGTACCGGAAGCCATGAGTTGCCCCCCCTGGGTGCTGAGAAGGAATATGACGCGTGGACGTGGCTGACCCGAGGCGGCGATATCTTCAGCTGTCGCTTGCAGGTCCGCTGAAACTCTTGCGGCGAGCGTTGCCGCCTTGTCCGGGACACCCAGAGCGGCCCCCACAGCAGTGATCTTTTCTGCAATCTGGTCCGCGGTCCGGGCCTGTGGCATCTCGATGAACGGGATCTGCGCCGATCTAAGCAGATCGAGTGTGTCAGGCGGCCCTGCGCCTTGCTCGGAAATGATGAGATCGGGCTTGGCGCTCAACACACCTTCGGGTGACAACGCGCGTATGTAGCCCACATCCGGCAGAGCCGTTGCTGCCTCGGGAAAGCTTGATGTGGTGTCGCGGGCGACCAGCCGATGCTCTTCGCCCAAGGCAAAGACGATCTCGGTAACCGACCCGCCCAGAGAGACGACGCGCATCGCCGCCGCCTCTCCGCGCGCGTTGGAGGTTGCGATGCCGAGCGCGAGGAGCACCAGTATCACGATCACGGCAACACGGTCACTCAACCCCAAGCGCCCGGCCCAGACCTGCCGCCGCCTCATTGTACAGCTTCCACTTCAAGTGTGGGTAGCGCTTTGACGATTTCGCGCCAGGCGGGGCGGCTGTCGCGCCCCTCCTTGCCCAGACCAAAAACCTGAAAAATCAGCGTGCCCTGCGCATCAAATGCCTCGACCGAGACTGCGGGGCCGCGTTGCGTTGGCTTATCAACCGCCCAAACCTCCGCGATCCGATCCCGGCGCAAATGCAGGTTAAAACCCGGGTCCATGACGTTTTGCCAGGGGCCCATGGGCTTGAGGGTCCGGATTGGGCCCGTGTGTATCTGGATACAGCCCCGGTTGCCGACAAAGAGCATGATCTCGATCTGCTGATCCCGCACCGCTTCCAACATCGCATCGACGGCTTTCGGGGGCACTGCGCGCACAAAGGGGGCGCCCGCGATGCGGTAGGCCCCCAGCCGGTTCATCTTGAGTTTGGACGTCAGGCGCATGAACTGGTGGGTGTCGGTCATCCGCACCCATTCCTTGCGCAGAATATCCAGCTTGCTGACGTCAGATTTGGGCACCTCCGGCGGTTTTCGGGCGGCAACCACAAGGGTGGCTTCCTGATCCGGCAGCGCAATGTTTGCCGGTGCGTCCGCCCATGCGTCGACAGCGGTCTCGTCACGCAGAAAGACCTTGTGCACTGCGTCTCCTGCTGCGTCGAAAACCTGCAAACTGCGCCGCATCCCGGCCTCTGTCTCTTTCTCGACCATATAGGCGTGGCGCCAGTGGCTCGGAAAAATCCGCAGATCGATCTCTTCCGTCAATACCATCGCTGCATGCGGCCCTGGATGATAGTTGGCGTAGACGCCGATCTTTTCGTGCACGCAAGCCACGTTGCGGGTCAGCGCCATTGTTTCACCAAAGCTCCCGGCAGCATGCATGATCTGGTCCGGATGGGGCACAACGGCGGTCGCCCCATGGCCAATATGAGCAGCAACGAGCTGTGCTTCGGTGAGCGCCAGTTTCTCGGCCAGATCACGGTCGCGGGTCTTGCTGTCTGCGGTCCGGGCCGCACGAATCTCTTCGGGGGTCAGGTGTGTCATCACGGCTTACCAATTCTTTTTAAGGGCGGGATCAGAACTGGCTTGGTGAAGCGTTTCACCTGGCTTGCGGAATCTGCAGACATTCTTGACAATTTTAGTAAGTTTAAGGTAATCCTGCAAGAGCCAAGTGAATAACTTGCTTTAAACCACCTGATTTCGCCGCGGCCAGCCCCCTGCAAGCTCAGCTATCAGCCAGCTTTCGAGGGGCCCTCAATGCATCTGTTATCCTTGCGCAGCCTGCTGCGCATCACCACTGCGGTGCTCTGCACTGCCTCCTATCCTGCCTTGTCAAAGGATCAGGAGACAACCGACGAAGAGACCTATCTCGGCACCATCATTCTTGGCGAAAGCAAACGTGATGTGGCAACCGACACGGCCATTCCCACCACCACCATTGACGAAAGAGAGATCAAGGACCGGCAGGCGGGTACGATCGCGGAACTGATTGATTCCGTTCCCGGGGTCACGCTGGTCAACGGCGCAACTGCAGCAGGCTCCGGCATCAACATCCGCGGATACGGCGCCAACGGTACCTTCGGGACAGACCAGAAGGTACTTATCCAGGTGGATGGTGCCACAAAGGGCAGCGAAGAACTTTATCGTATCGGCACGCAGCTCTATTCCGACCCCTTCCTCTTCCGTGAGGTTGAAGTCATCCGAGGCACGATCGGGTCGTTTGAATACGGCTCCGGCGTCTTTGGGGGCGTGGTGCGCCTGGAAACCATCAACGCCTCCGACATCCTTGGAGAGCGGCTTGGCTTTGGCGGGCGTCAGACCCTTGAGTTCTCTTCAAACGGCGATGGCATCACCAGTTCCACCATCCTGGGATGGAAGCCCGACGAAAACCTCGAGCTTCTCTTTAATTATACCCGCCGGACGCTGGATGTCCGCACCGATGGCAATGGCGACGACATCAACCCCGACGCAGGGGATCTGGATGACCCGTCCTATCTCCTCAAGGGCCGCTACACCTTCGGTGAAACCCGGGCGCATTCCCTGACCTTCAGCTACTCCAATACCGAGCAAGAGCAGTTTGACGTGCCCTACGATACCTTCGGTCTCGCCAATTTCGGCAACGTTGACCGTTTCATCGAAAACGAAGTGGCCAGCTTGCGGTACAATTACGATCCAGCAGGCAGCGACCTCATCAATCTCGATGTGGAGCTGACCTATTCGGATGAGCTTATAGAGAGCCAGGCAATTGACCGGTCTCTGCCGGTTTTCAGCCTCAACCTTCTTGATGCCGACAACCGCTATGAGACCACAACCTTGCGGATCCGCAATACGGCGCTGTTTGAGATGGCAGCCGTGCAGCACGAGTTGCGTGCCGGGGCCGAGTACATCCTGCGCGAGCGTCAGGACGCCAGCGCCGGGGCCGCCCCCGGGGGCGAAAAAGAGGTCTTTGCGCTGTTTCTGGTCGACGAGATGCAGATCGGGGATGCCTGGACCATCATGCCAGCGCTGCGCTACGAAACCCAGGAGATCACGGAGGATCCGATCAACGGCGCGGCAGAATTCGGGGATGATGCGCTGATGGGCGGACTTTCACTCCGGTACGCTTTTGCCAATGGTATCTCCGTCTTCGGCTCGGGTGCCTATACAGTCAATCTGCCCATCATTGACGATATCAGCAGCGACCTCATCCAGCAATCCGAGCGAGCCACAACCTATGAGGTCGGCGTGGCGTACGACGGGCAGGATGTTTTTGAGACAGGCGATGCTCTCGCGCTGAAGCTGAACTACTATACGCAAGAATCCAGCAATGTCACAACCATACGGGCCATCGGCAATCCACTTGATTCCGTGGATGCGGTTGACCGGGATGGCTTTGAACTGGAGGCGTCCTATGCGCGGCAGAACGGCCTCTATGTCGATCTGAACGCGCATATCTCAGATGGAGAAGAGACATTGCTGAACGGCACGGTGCAGGATTACCGGTTCAATCCGGCAGATTCGGTCCGAATCACGCTGGGACAAAGGATCAGCGACATGCTGGATCTGAGTTACGAACTGGTCGCGCAGCGACGGTATGATGAAGGCACAGATATTGCGCCTGGTTTTGGCGTCAGTAATCTGCGCGCGACCTATATGCCACAACGAGGGCTGTTGGAGGGCACGGAAATCCGCTTTGGGATCGAAAACGTCTTTGACAAAGTCTATCAGCCGCGCCTCTCGACACGCAATGCGACGGGGCGCAATTTCATCCTGACGCTCGCTGCGACCTTCTGAGCCTTGATCGACGCCCGGGAGATGCCAAATGAAGACCCATGTAGAACGACCCAATGGAGACCAGATATGTTTATCGCAATGAACAGGTTCACAGTCCGGACCGAGAACGCCGAGGCGTTTGAGGCGCTTTGGCTGGGGCGGGACAGCCACCTGAAAGACATGGATGGCTTTGTTGAGTTTCATATGCTCAAGGGTCCGGAGGCCAAGGGCACTATCCTTTACGCCTCTCACACCGTCTGGGCGTCCGAGGACGCTTTTAGAGACTGGACCCGCAGCACGGCCTTTCGCGATGCACATAAGAACGCGGGAGCAACCGCCAAACTGCACGAAGGATCGCCCACATTCGAAGGGTTCTCAACGATCCAGCACATCGCCTGAGCGCGATCACGATCTGATAGGGCTGCCCGGCACAGACAATCAGCACCATGAGACAGCAGGTGCCACCCGGTATCGCCAAGGTCCTTTTCAACGTTGTTGAAGATGAACGGCGCATGTTCATGCACCGTCTTTTGCAGGCTCCGGTGGATACTCTGTCTGCCCCACGATGGTCACAGGAACCGCGCTCTCGTGGCGAAAGGCGCTAAAATCTGCTGCGTCGTCATGTTCCTCACAGGTGATTTCGCGCGCATCGGGTAGTCAGACAGCATTTGGCTTTGGATGGGCAGGCCTGGCCGGTTTGTTTCAAAACGCCATAACAGGACACGGCTTTGCTCATCGGTCCACGGTTCGGGTCAGAGCAGTTTCGCGCGCCTGCTTCAGCCGGGGACCTTCAGGGCAAATGCATAAGTCATTCTCTGCATCCCATTCGACGGGCGCTCTCACCCACGTATCGCCAGATCGGGCCGCCTTGTCGAAGACAGAAACGTGCGGCGCGACCTTGCGGTCGACCAGCAAGCCCAGCATCGGTTCAGCACAGCAGGTCTTCGAACCGATTGCGGATGCCCTGCTACATCCAGCAATCGGATTGCACTCCGCTGCGACGATACTAGAATACTGCTCCATCGACCCAAGGTTTCCTTGAAATGCCGTGCACCAAATTCTTCCCGACCCTCGGCCCGGTATAATGTAAGAGTATCCTTGCGCACCAGTCTGTTAAGAACCGGGTGACGTGCAATAATTCAAAGGCGGCAATCCTTTCACACGAAGAAGGGCCGTGAACTGGGAGAGACCAATGGAAGCAACACTCACACTCATCATATCCTTCGGGATACTGCTGGCGCTCGCGCTCGTGGTGTTCTGCGTGATCAAGTGGTGGAACATGCCGGTGATTGGCGTCACGCCCGTACCCTTGTTCACCTTTATCGCGATCCTGTTCACATCCGGTCTGGATGTCGGTCTTATCATGTTCCCATTGGGTGAATTCCCAACCTATGCCGACACGGCAGGAAATCCCGAATATAGCTTCACCAACCCACTGGCGATTGAATTCGGCTTTTGGGGCTTTCTGATCTGGGGGTTCTACTTCCTGACAAGCTTCTATTTCTGCGCTATCGAACCGCGTGTAAAGTTCTTTGACATCCCCTTCGTCCGGGTTCTCAACAACATTGTCATCATTGGCACCTGTGCATTCACCGCAAGTCTCTTCCTTGTCTATCTCCCGTTCTATATCCCCGAAATCGGTGATGGCGAGACGGTCGTCGCGACGTTCTATGTGATTGTCTTCTGCGTCATTCTGGCTGCGGCTTACTCAAGCACCGACATCAAGTTTGTCCGCATCCTGAGTGTCGGCTCAACATTCCTCTTCCTGTCGCTGATCGTGCTGATGTGGGCCATCGGAGATCTGGGTATTACAGGGCTGGCCGGGACCCTGTCGAATATCGGGGGGTACTTCACGAATATCCATAAATTCGTCGTTCCGATCAACGCCTATCACGAGTTTTATCTGTTCTGGTGGTTCGCTTGGTCGATCATGATTGGCCAGTTCACCTCCCGCTTTGTGGGTGGGTTGAAAACACAGCACCTTTTGCTGGCACTGCTTGTCATTCCATCGATCCCGCTGGCGATCTGGTTCTCGGTTCTCTACCACTACTACGTGAGTGAGATCAGCACAGACGGGTTGCTGAACATTGCAATGGTGATTGTCGGCGTAACGTTCGTCATCAACTCTCTGGATAGCTTGATCCGGCTCTACTCGGACAACCTGAACATCACCGCCCAGCGGTTTGGCAAGTTTTGGTACATCGCGGGCAACGTGGCCGTTCTCTTTGGTCTCACCCTGCTGTTCAAAAGCCAGTGGCTGCAGATTCAGTGGATCGGTGCCGTCGTGGTGGCGATCTATCTGGCTTGTGTGATCTACATCCTTTTCCGTCACCGCGACGGGGTTCTGTCGATCGCAACCTCACCGCCCGAAAACGACCTCGATTTCGAAAAGATCAAGGTGTCAAACTAGTCAAAACCAAGCTGCGCCGGACTGGAGCCGGCGCAGTTCCCAAAAGTCTTGGCGGGTGCGCTGTTACGTGTCCACAATTGCTTGAGGCTTTGCGCAGGCCTCCGTGCGCGGCTCAAAAAGGGAATGTTTGGTAAGCTGCAGCTCCACGCCGCCTCGCGTCGATGTAAGTCCCGAAATTGCCGCGATGTGCAGGAATGCCGGTTGGCAGCAGTCGAGTTCCTCGCTCACTCCAGCGGAGATGCCAGATGGGTAGGTGTTCGATCATTCGGAATAGCCGAAAATCCCGCGCCCCATCTGCGGGCCTGTCCAATGCACGGTGCGCCGCTTTGCAATCCATAGTCACCGGCGAATGGGCTCCAGCTATTGCGCTGAAACCAATAGATGCTCCTTCCGCCGAAGCTCTTTGATACAGCCATCCTCCATAGTTTCCGAACGTAGGTGTCAATTGGACTTGGCGCCTTCAATACATCGCCTTGTTGAGCGTGATAGAGACGGGTAATCCAGTTGCGACCTGCGCACTGCCCCGCGCCAGAAGCCAGCCGTCTTCACCCTCCAGACGGGCAACAACCTGCAGCGTTGGCGAAGGGGTCGAGCTTGCGGGCACCGCCAAGGAAAACGCTATCGTCTGTGAAACGCCGTCGCTTTTGATCCGCGTTTTCACATGGCGACGTTGTTCTTTTTCCTGCAGGGCCGAGTCCTCCAGATAGATCTCGATCCGGCCTTCCGGGATCGCCTTGCCACTTTCGAATTTGATGGTGCCGTGCATATCTTGTGGTTGCGCCGATACTGCTCCGACGACCGCGACGACAGCCGCAAATCCTGCGGTTGCGAATAGGGTTCGGCGATTGATCCGGGGCTTCATCACAAGCTCTCTCACCTCTTTACTCTCCTCAGGTGGCAGCTCCGCGCATAGGGGATGGCTTCAGAAGAGGCGCCTGAAAAGCACCCCTCTCGTCCCGCGTCAGATGATAATGAAATCGTCTGCCGAAAGATCCAGATTTGTACCCAGTTGCGCAAACTGGATTGCATCAACCTCACCAGAGCCGTCCGCGTCATAGGACAACGCCCCATTGCCGGTGTCATAGATGATGCGGTCATCGCCATCACGGCTTGCCCCCGTCGCACTCCCGTGAAACGCGCCGAACGAAAGTACGCCCTCATCGCCCACGTCTTCAAAGATGAGATTGTCCAGAAGGATCACGTCCTCGCTGACTTCGAAATCCTCGATCGTGTCGATATTGCCGTCTCCAAGCGCTGTCGAAAACCGGAAAGAATCCTCTCCCTCTCCGCCAATGAGCGTATCGGCCTCCAGCCCGCCATCGAGCAGGTCGCTGCCCCTGCCACCGCGCAGCATATCGGCACCCGCCTCCCCCGGTTCAGCGGGTGCGGGGGGGAAGTCCACCGAGACGTTCAGCGTATAGGTCGAGCCCTCGGGCACGGCTTCCGTCCAGCCGCCTTCCTCGGACTCCGCCGTCCAGCTGCCTTGCAGGATGTAATAGGTGCCTGTTTCCTCCACGACAAAAACCGTGCTTGAATCCCGATTGCTTGTTGATCCGGGGTCGCCACCGCCATCATCGTTTTCGGTGACGATATCGCCATTGCTGTCCAGCAGCCGGACCCAGCTGTCATGCACGTTTGGATCGGCAATGCCGTCAATGTCGATTGACAGGATGGTTCCAGCCGCCAGATCGATACTGTAATAGCCGCCCTGTCCGTTCCCGGTGGCTTCCACAGTCGTGTGAAGCACGGTGGTCGAATCGAAGATGTCAGGGTCCTCGGCCAGAGAAAAATTATCCGAAATGTCGAAGGCCGTCGCGATGGAGTTATTCGTCGCATCCGGTCCCAGCGTGGCATAGCCGGTGCCCATTCCCGGTGTCGGCAGCGCATCACCCTGATAGGCGAAATCGCCCAGCAGCGTGTCATCACCGCGACCGCCGCGCAGCTCATCGTCGCCGCCCTGCCCCGTCAGCACATTGGCGGCAGCGTTGCCTTGCAGACGGTCGTCAAAGCCCGATCCGGAGAGGTTCTCGATCGAGACATAGGTGTCACCCTCAGAGGTGTCGCGGCGCAGATTGAGCCGGACCCCGCTGGTCGCATCGGAGTAATCCGCCGTGTCACTGCCGGCCCCGCCGTTCAACAGATCTTCGCCGCCGCCGCCGGTCAGAATGTCGTCCCCTGCTCCGCCCGAGAGGGCGTTGATCTGGTCATCGCCGATCAGCCGGTCATCGTGGAAAGAGCCCACGGCGTTTTCGAGATCGACGAGGATGTCGTGCCGGATTGTCGTGCCACGGCCCACGATCTGCACGGGTCCATCGGCATCACCGCCCGTGGCCGTACCATTGGCGAGGTCTACCGTCACGCCACTGGAGCTGCCCCTGTAGACGACTGTATCATTGCCTTCGCCGCCATCCAGATAGTCCTGCCCGGCACCCCCGATGATCGTGTCGTCGCCGCCTTCACCGTAGAGGATGTCGCCATCATTGCCGCCATCCAATATGTCATCGCCGTCGCGGCCGTTGAAGACATCGCCGCCGCCCTGGCCCAAGAAGTGGTTTGCCGCGGAGGTCCCGATGAACCGGTCGATGCGGTCGTCGGACCCGATCAGATTCTCGATATCGTAGAATGTGTCACCCGACGCGGTACCGCCGCTGGCGACATTGGTCTCAAGATTGACGAGCAGCTGGAAGGGGCTCTCGCGGCTGTAGTCAACCGTGTCGACGCCGTCACCGCCCCGGAAGACATCGACACCGGCCTGGCCGCTCATCATATCGTCACCGTCACCGCCATCGAGCAGGTCATCGCCCTGACCGCCAAGGATCATGTCGTTACCATCTCCGCCGTAAAGCGAGTCGTTGCCATCGTCGCTCTCGGTCTGGTCTTCGAGGTCTGCGACGTCGATGGTGTTGTTGACATCGCGGCTGGCAAGCGAGTCGCGCCCGCCGATGATCATGTCATCACCGCCCATGCCGAAGATCGTATCGTCACCGCTGCCGCCGTCCAGCGTTTCACTGCTGTCGTCACCGAAGATGATGCTGGTCCGGGTATTGTCGCCCACGCTGGATGCGGTTTCACCGCCCGTGTCTTCTGGCTGGTCCGCCGCCAGCTGGTCGGCCGCGCCGTCGGCGTAGATGATGTTTTCGACATTGGCGATTTCGCCTATGTCGAGGTCTCTGGACATCACGATGACCGTATCGTTGCCGCCATCCGCTTCCTCGCGCACGATGTCGTCAACGGAATCGACGAAATAGGTGTCGTCGCCATCGTTCCCCGCCATCCGGTCAGCGCCGCCACGGCCATCCAGAACGTTGTCGCCGTCATTGCCGATCAGAATGTCGTCATACCGACTGCCGATGCCGCTCTCGATGTAATACTCGGTCTCATCGGCGTTGTGCCCGGCAAAGATCGACACGTTGTTGTTGTGCCCGTTGACGCTGGAGAACTGTCCGGCACGCAGATCAAGGATCGTGCCCGCGGTGGAGCCGGAAAAGTCGACGGTATCGGTGCCGCCGGTATCATGGATCACAAAGCCGATGTCGCGCTGCATGCCCGATGACGTGAGCTCATAGCCATATTTCGAGCTGTTAAACCCGTAGACGTCGTCATCGGTATTCAGGTCGATGGTCTGATAGGTCCGCTCCCCATCCTCGTCCACTGTGGAGAAATAGCTGCGAATGACGGCTTCGATATCCCCCATCAGCGGCGTCGAGGCCGACCAGCGGCTGTCTTCGCCGACATCGATCCCATCGAAGTAGGACATGACGCTGTATTGCTGACGGTCATAGGTCCAGGTCGCATTGTTCAGGTAGTTGATCTGCACGCCCCCGGGGCCGCTATAATTGTAAAGGCCGGGATGGTTCAGGCCGAACTCATGACCCAGTTCGTGAATGAAGCTGTCGAAAACATAGCCGCCGATATCGGTCAAGTTCGGCTCGGTGTCGTGGAACCGTTGACCGACGCTGATAAAGCGGTTGCTTGAAAAGGCGCTCCCGTCGCTCTGCTCGCCCAATTCGGGGCTGACAATCTGCATCCAGTCCGTTTCCGCATCGAATGGCGCATCGTCGACGATTTCGAACTGAAACGGGGCGACAGAGGCCCACATCTCCAGGGCGCCTATAGCAGACTCCTGATAGTCGGGATGGTTACTGAGCTCCTGGACATTGATCCGCATCGGCTTACCCGCGATCTCTGGCGTCAGGTCGCGAGGAAGGGCGCCCAGATAGTTGAGATAGGCTTCGTAATCCTCACTTTTACCGAATGGGTTGTCCGGCGTCTGATCGTTGATCCACCATTGCTCGCTGGCGTTGTCGGTATCGAATTGCGCGTTGGCCGACAGTTGAAGTGGTCCGCCCTCTGCGCGCGAAAGCATCGCTTCAGGACCGTTTGCGGCGTCCGGGGTTTCGGTAGAGCTACCCGAGGCAACAGGATCCGGGACATGTTCTTCTTCGAGAGCCGCCAGATCAGGCATCGTCTCTTGAAGAGCTGTGGTTTCATCCAAGTTCGCTTGAAATCCAGCCTTTTGAAACCCGATCTTTCCAAAAGAAGTTTCTTGCTCGGGGCCGTACCCCATTTCACACATGATGCACATGTTCAGATCATCCTTTCTTAACGATGCCGGAGGCGTAAATTCAAGTCGTCGGGGTCAGGCCGCGGGTCAGCGTGCCGACGTAATCTAGGAAGGCTTCGCAGTCTTTGTTTTTGCCAGATGGATTGTCTGACGTCTGATCGTTAACCCACCATTGGTCGTTGATCTGGATCGGAGAAGGCATGTTTAAGGACTCCCTATCGGACAACCAAAAGTTGTTGAGGCTGTTCGGGTTTGATTGAGCCAAGTATCAACTGGCTTCGTGTGTGCTGACGGCGGAGAAAATGTGCTGGCTGTAAAAACTTTACACCTTCATCAATAATAATGCGGTGTTTTTATGTGGTTACGATTCTGCCTGTGCTTCTTTTTTTCGAGATTTACGTATTAAATTCAACTGGAAATCCGGATAGTAACACTATCGGCGAAATTTGGCTTGGTAACCGGAGCGTGTAGGCACAGCGACACTCCCCACCATCAAGATCAGAATTTGGTGGGCCAATGAAGCGCCCAAGCGCCCGCGCGCGCCAAAATCAAGGCGCATCCCAGAGGTCAATTGTGATGCTCCGCCGACAGGTTGACCTGTAGCGTGGCGGACTGATCGGCACCGCCCTGAACGCCCTAAGAACGGAGGTTAGACTTGCGTAACCGCGGGGTTGCCTTTCCCGTATTGCAACCGCTGATCCGGCCAAGAGTGCGGCGCGGTGGACGGATGTCCGATATGGCAACCGGTCAGGTCCGTTTTCGCTGATGCGAATGGCCTGTATTGGCTGCCCAATTCCAAAGTGGCGTGAGCGTATTCTCTATCAATCCGTTGTTTTCCTGAGCCAAAGATCGAATGCAACCACTCCTCATGAGCGCCTCAGGCACCCTAACATGGCTGTGGTGAGTTTGGAGCCATCAACGGGTTTTCGTCCGCATTGCATGCGCGTAGACTGAAAGAGTTGTTTAAGAAAGGGCCGTGAGTTGGAGGCGTTGTTTGTTGTTCTGGGACTTGCATTCCTTGGGATCCCGGTAGCGGTCATCTACCTACTGGTCCAGCATTTTGGCGTTAAGCGCGAATTGCGAAACCTGCAAACGCAATTGACGTTGTTGCAAGAACGCCTCGGAGACCGCGCACAGCCTGTGGACGATCAAGGCTTCTTAACACCCGGCGCCGCAACGCCGGATGCGATGACTTCCCCCGAACCTCTTCCCACAGGAGGGACCGTTGGGCCCTGGGTCCAGCCTAAGCAGGGTGTCATCGAACCGACCACTGAGGCTAACATCACAGCGTCGCAAGATCCATTGCAACAGGCAGAAAGCAGTGCTGAACCGCCCCGAGCCGTAGTCCTGCGGCGCGAAAACCTCCGAAAGTTGGCGGCCTGGTTGTCCGGGAACTGGTTCTATGTCGCCTCCGCCATTTCACTGGCGCTTGCCGGTATCTTTTTAGTTCAATACGGGGTCGAAAACGGTCTCCTGCCACCGCGCATCCGGGTTTTGGTCGCACTTGCCTTTGGCGCAACCCTGATCGCAGTCGGCGAAGTGATCCGCCGCCGCTACGGCGACAACGATGAGGCAACAACCGCCTACCTGCCGTCTGTATTTTCCGGAGCCGGGATCGTCACGCTGTTTGGAGGCATTCTATCTGCGCGTCTCTTGTACGATTTGATCACCCCCGAGACCGCGCTCAGCGGGATGGTTGCGGTGGCTGTCGTGGCGCTTGTGCTGGGCTGGTTCTACGGCGCACTTCTGGCGGCGGTCGGGATCGCTGGTGCCTTCATCGCACCTTTCATTGTCGGAGGCAGCTCAAACGACCCGAGCTGGCTCTATGGATATTTCGCCGTGATCGCGATCCTTGGCCTTGGGATCGACGCGGTTCGTCGCTGGGCCTGGATAACGGTGCTGACGCTGGTCTTGGCCTATGCGGCTGGAGGCCTGGTTGTCCTTGGCAGCCCGGGCACCGCAGGCGCCTTCGCTCTTTTCGTAACGGCCGTGGTGGTGTTTGCGATCCTCGTGCCTGTCCGACGCCTGTCCCCCGATCATGACGGCACAATGGTGCTTGAGGCGCTTGCCAGGAGACCCGGGACGCCCTGGCCCGACTTTCCGGCGCGCGTGGCGTTCGCGGCAATGCTGGCAACTGCGGTGAGCCTTTTCTGGGTCTCGATGGCAGGCGTCACCGAGTTCTGGCTCGCAACCGGGCTTCTGACCACGCTTGCTGCCTTGCTGATCCTTTGGACACGACAGGGCCCTGCCCTTCAGGATGTGGCCCTTCTGCCCGCCATCGGGCTCATCAGCGCGCTTACGTGGCAAGGCAAGGAGCGGATGGATGTATGGCGTTTGTTCAACGAAAACTATGACGATACCCCCGAGGCGGATTTCCCGCTCGCAGTGACAGCCCTCCTTCTGATGGCAGCCGGTGTTTCGGTTCTCGCGTTCTGGCGGGCACTGGCGTCGCGCGGCTCGGAGGCTCGCTTTGGTCTCATCTGGGCGGCTGCGGCGGCGCTGTCAGTACCTGCGGCTGCGATCAGCCTCGAGCTCCTATGGGAACCGGCCGCCGTCATCGGTGCATACCCCTGGGCCCTGCACGCCGTATCACTGGCCGCTCTGATGGTCGTCTTTGCCGAGCGGTTGGCCCGAACCGACGGCCCGGATGATCGCCTGCGGATGTCGCTGCCGGTGCTCTCTGCGCTGTCGGCACTGGCATTTGCCTTCACCATTCTGTTCTCCGAGACCGCACTCACGCTGGCCTTGGTTGCGACAGTGGTTGCCGCCGCCGCGCTGGACCGGGCGTTCCGGATACCGCAGATGACGGCCTTCATCACCGTGGGTGTTGTCACCATCGGCTACCGTGTGATCGCAGATCCCGGTTTAGGCTTCGCTCTGCAAGGACCGCTTGCAGAGGTCATTTTTATTCATTGTGGCACCCTGGCCGGTTTTGTCACAGCGTTCGTCCTGATTACCGGACTGACCCGGCCCACAGCCAAAACCATGCTGGACAGTGCCGCCTGGGCTACGGCCGGGTTGCTCCTCTCAATTCTTCTCTTTCGCTGGCTGGACACCTTGTCTCAAAACCAGGATGCGTCACACTGGGCAATGGGTCTTTATGCGACGATCTGGCTTGGCCTGATGGCAGCGCAGCTCCAACGGCTGTCACTGGGGGGACTGCTGCGCTATGCACGCATCTTGCTGTCCGTCGGTTTCGGCCTTCTCGGATTTGGGGCCACATTAGTTGCCCTGACGTTCGTGAACCCGGTCGTCAGTAACTGGTCCGGGACGGTGCTTGGTCCGCCGGTCTTCAATACGCTGGCGATTGCCTATCTTTTGCCGGCCCTTTTGCTGCTGGCGACAGCGCTACGGCTACATGTTCTGGACCGGCGGGCCAAAATCGGTTTCCTGACAATAGCTGCGGGCCTGATTTTGTTCTGGGTCTTTGCGACGATCCGACACTACTGGCAGGGCGCAGAGGGTATGGTCCTCGATCAAGGCATCTCCCAGCCTGAACTTTACAGCTACACCGTTGCGCTCCTCCTGGTCGGGGCAGGCTTGTTTTATCAGTCCTTGGCACGCCACTCGAATTCGATGCGGCGGGCGGGGCTGACCGTCATCGCTCTGGCGGTGGGAAAGGTATTCTTCATCGATGCGGCGGGGTTGACCGGTCTGACGCGGGTGTTTTCGTTTCTGCTGTTGGGTGTTGCGCTCGCCGCGCTGGCATGGCTTGGACGCTGGGCCGGACGGAGCATGGGCCGTGAGCACCTTTGACCCAAACGGATGTTGGATTGCTGCGGGGGACCAGGAAACCCATCATGGACATTTGTTACGAATGGTCTCAACACGCGGCCCACAGAGGCGAGATACTATGGGCCGCCCCTGGACCAGTACAGTTGAGAACAAGGCACCTATGAGCCGAACCCCATGATGCGCCAATTCGTCTGGGTTTACGGCATGGTGATCCCGGAACACTTTGCAGACCCAAGTGAAAGCCGAACGGTATATCAAACGTTGAAGAAATTCCGCCAAGAAAGGCCCCCGCGAAGGCGGCATGGGTGTACGACCGCTATCAGAGGCGTAGCGGCGCCGAAAGCGCTGCCCGGTTTAGCGCCGAATGACTGTTGGGATCTTGAACAGCTTTGAGAGCATGAAACCTGCGCCTCTTTCTGATGACTTCGCGCTGCGTTTGGTCAGAAGCGGCAGCGGGAAATTGGCCATCCGGGCGTGACGCGGGAACACCGACCCCATAAACGGCTTTCGACGGCTCAACAGCGGCAGGATCAGATCTGCCATCCTTGCGTGGCGCGGAAACGCGAATTTGTCAATCGGCTTGCGCGCGCTCAGAAGCGGTATTGGAAATGCCGCCATCCTCGGCCCGTCCGGGATCACCGCATTGGTACCCGTTTTCCCATTGATGAGATGCGGGAACGGCCAACTGGCCATCCGCGGATGACGCCCAATCAGGGATCCTGCATAGGGCTTGCGGCGGCTGATCAGCGGCAACGGCCAGTTTGCCATGCGGGCATGACGCGGGAAAGCAAAGTTGTCGGACGGCTTGCGTCGAATGGTGAGGGGCAGCAGGATGTTGGCCATCCTTGCATGACGCGGAAATATGAACTCGTCACGTGGTTTATGCCGGGTGATCAGCCGGAACGGCCAGTTTGCCATCCGGGCATGAGGCTCGAACAGCATATCCGCGTATGGCTTGCGGCGGCTGATCAATGGTATCGGCCAGTCCGCCATATGGAAATTGGTATTCGAGGGGTCTCTGTCGCGGGTCAGAAAACGTGGATGATCGCTGAGAATAGAGGACTTCTTGACCGGTGGATTCGGGACGAACACTTCCTCAGGCAGGTTGCCCAGGCTCACCGCACCCATCTTTGCCATGATCTCTCGCGTCGTCTGAGCAACGCCAAGCGGTTTGTAACCAGCAACGACCAATACAACAGCGCCGCCATTCGCAACGCGGTGCTCATATGCTTCGGCCGTCGCAGGTTCCACGTGGGCCGTGGTGAGCGCACCGACGAGGCCGTCCGCATCCGTGTAGACCCGTATGACTTTCTTCGGAAGCCTCGCGAACCGAAGCTCTCGCTCGGCAGCGCGGGCGCGCGCCGCGTCACTGAAATATCGCGTGATGACCGTTGTCATGATGCCTCCACCGGTTTGGCTTGCAGATCCGGCGCTGCGGATCCTTCAACACTGTTCTTACGCGACCGTTGCGCTGTCTTGCCGCCCACCAAGAGATACAAGAGCGCCCCGCAGGCGAGAATGAGAAAGACGATTTCAACCATGAACACTATATTATAGGGTGTATGGGCCGAAATGCTAGTTTGGGATGGCGCGTTGAGGATCAGATCCCGCGCAATCCCGGCAGCCGCGACCCCCAAACCGGCCGATGTCGCCTGCACCGCCCCCCAGGCCCCAAGGGCCAGACCGATCTGGTTCCGCGCGGCAGACCGCATGGTTGCCGTCAGCATGGCGTGGCCGAACAGACCCGCCCCGAGACCCGTAATCACCGTACCCGCAAGAAACCAAAGCGGCCCGCCACCAAGCGAGGACGCGATGATCGCCGCAAAGCCCGGTATGCCGATCATGGCGCCCAAAAGTCCGAGCTTCTCTGGCGACCCGCCCGCCCCCAACAGCCGGGATGCCACTCCAAATCCAATCAGCGTTCCGCCGGCCAAGAGTGCTGTGAGCTTGGTGGTATCAGCAACAGAAAAGCCGAGTATCTGGCCGCCATAAGGCTCCAGCAGCACATCGGCGGCCCCAAAACCAAAAGTTCCGAGTGCGATGACAACCAACAGCCACAGCTTTCCCGGTCCCTTTATGAAATCTCCCCAGGCATGGCGGAACGGCAGCGGTCGGGTCTTGGCCATTTGCTGCGCGCGCACCCGGTCCCTGGCCTCCTGTTTCCACATGGCAAGAAGATTGAGAGCCACAGTTACGACAGCCGCACCCTGAATCACCTGGATCAGGCGACCTGGTGAATAGTTCTCCAACAGCGCACCAAAAACCAGCGCGCTGAGCACCATACCGACCAAGAGCATCACGTACATCAGGCCGACGACATTTGGTTGACTTTCTTCATCTACCAGATCGGTCGCCAGTGCCAGACCGACGGTCTGGACCATATGCGCCCCCGCCCCGACCAGCAGAAATGCCAGCGCGGCAGAGCTCAGGCCGATCCACCGCGGCGCATCCACAGCTTCACCGTATCCGGACAGGACCAGCAGCGCGAACGGCATGATCGCAAAGCCACCGAACTGATACAACGTGCCCTTCCAGATAAAGGGCACCCGTCGCAAACCGAGCGCTGAAACATGGACGTCAGATTTGTGACCAATCAAGGCGCGCAGCGGCGCAAAAACCAAAGGCAACGCCAGCATTACGGCCACCAGCGACGCCGGGACGTTCAGTTCGACGATCATCACGCGGTTCAAGGTGCCGACAAGGAGCACCACAGCCATTCCGACAGTGACCTGAAACAGCGACAGGCGGAGAAGGCGCGACAGCGGGACCGCGTCGGTCGCCACATCCGCAAAAGGCAAATAGCGTGGCCCAAGCGAAGCCAGTCTTCGCAAGGCAAAGTCGCGATAGTCGAACATCATACACCCGTCAAAAGGACTTGGATGCCGCCTGCAGGCCTAAAGCCCGCAGGCTTGGTCCGTTAAGGAATGCCGGTCGAAACCCCGACCGGCCCGCTTTCATTGCTTGGCAATGGGCGGCGGTGAGGCAGAACTGCTTGCCAATACCTCTGGAATCTTCAGCAGGGCCGTTGTCGTCGTACCGTCTGGCAGAACAACAAGCACCTGTTGCGTGCCGTCAGAGTTCGGGATGACAAAGGACGCCTGTCCCGTATTCGCTTCTGCCTCTGGCACCATCATGGCGGACGCCTCTTGCGTATCACCGGTCCCAAGCGGGACGCCCGACAGGAAGTCCGAAACCCAGGAAGTGTTGCTCAGAACGGCAACATGGACCGCGAATGATCCCACCGCGACGGCCCCGAGGAAAAGCGGAACACCTACGGCGGGGGGGACAACAAGCCACATCTTTGCATTATTCATGACGGTCCTCCTTTAGCCGAGCCACGGCGTCGAGGCCGCAACCAGCAAATGAGCGATGAGTGCAATAGCACCGAAAACACGTGTCCCATCGATGAGATAGCTGTGGACTTCTTCGGCTTCGTGCAGGGTCAGCCCTGTGGGCCATACCTTATCTGGGTCGTCGGACATACGGAAACTCCTCCAATGCAGCATATTCGGAGCGCGAGGACTGCGACCGGAATCGCAACAAGGTTTTGCCCTGTTACTCCCTTGGCCGTGGCAGTTGTTGCCCGACCATACCCTCATGGTGTCAATTAATTTAGACATATCAAGTGTAAAATATATCTGACATGTCTGCCCCAGCCTATTCAATCCAGCCCGGAAATTAAAAAATCCTCTTTCTTTCATAAATGTAGACGGAAGCGTACCTTCGTTCACATTTATCCTGGCGGGCAAATCCATCCCAACGGCAGAGGCAATCAGTGCCCAGAAAATGGTCAATTGGGTTGTCCTAAAATGATTCTAATTCAGACCGAATCGGTCTGGCAGCTGTCGGAGGCGCAAAATCAACGGCATGTCCAAGCCGGATGCTGCTTTAGGTCACGCCGCCAGCCCGGTCACTTTGACCGATCATGCACGAATATGACTGTGGCGGCAGCGCAGGAGACAAAAAACCGGGTGTTTGGTGACACCTTGCTGCGTCAGGGCCGATCAACTGAAGCCATCCGGCGTGCCTGTCTCGATGGACGGTGAGGGGCAGTTTTGCGTGGGGCAGAGCGGACCGGCACAAAGGACCGTTTTCGCCACCTCGATCTAGTTCCTGGCGTTCGTTCATCACGCGGCGAAAGCTATCCGAAACAGTGTAGTCTTCGGTCGTTGTCATCCGGCCTTTCATCCAATCGGGCAATGATCGGTAGGTCTCCCCTCTGATTGGGCAAACCAAGAAAGAGCTTTGCTGTGAGGCAACGGCTACTTCAGCTAGTTGTTTTTCGTACTCCACCCAAGTGCCTTTTGTGTTGGGTGAGTGGAACAGAACAAACACAGCTCCGTCGGCAACCCCTCTTTTCATCTCTTCGATGAATGGGTCCCCGGATCTATGGTTTTGACATCGTAGAAAGTGGCAACGGCATCAAGTTCTTTATAGACCTTGTCGACAAAACTCTTGTCCAAGCTGGAATGGGATAAAAAAATTGAACCTTTTGGATGCTGCATTTTTTCCAATCTGTGTGGGGTCAACACGCTCAGATTGTGCCAGCAACACCAAGTAGTAAAGACGGAAACACTAGCGATGCCCCAACAATGTGCAAGGTAGGCACCAACTTGTTCGATTTCGCCATTAGTTCAATTAGGTCTGAACGAGTGAACCAAAACTAGAGCGTCAATGTGGCCAAGGTATATGAAGCTGTTGTCACAGGCTGCAAGGTAGGAACGTTCAAATCCTGTATGTGGCACCCATAGTGCACCCGAGGCATAAGTACGGCCTTGCTCTATTCGCCTTCCGCACCCTAAGTATCTGTTATTAATTTGGAAAAATGGTGCCCGGGGGCGGCATGGCATTCCAGTCCCAGCAAGCCCCATATAGTATCTTAGACGCTTGGAATAAATAGGTTTTCCTGGAACAGCGCTCTCAGGAGTTCTTGCGCCATCTCAGTAAATCCCGTAACCTGTGGGGGATAATTTGGGGGATACATTCTTGGGGAACCTAACAGCCCTCTTCATCAAATCCGCGCCACCCGGCAAACATGAGGATGGCGATGGGCTGCGACTGATCAAGCGCAAGGATGGCGGCGGTCAATGGGTCTTTCGCTACACGCTTTACGGGCGGCGTAGGGAGATGGGCCTAGGTGGCTTAAAGGCTCTTTCCCTGAAGGACGCTCGGGAGCTCGCCTCTGAATATCGGACTTTGGTCGTCAAAGGCAACGACCCCATCGAACATCGGCGCAAGCAACGCCGAGACGCCATGCGCAACCGCCATGTCCTCAAAGATGTCGCATTGGACGCCTTCGAAAGCCGCAAAGCCGATCTCAAGGGGGACGGGACTGCGGGACGATGGTATAGCCCGTTGGAACATCACGTGCTGCCCAAACTTGGACGCATGCCCGTCACCGAGATCACCCAAAGCGATGTCCGGGACGCGTTGGCCCCGATCTGGCATGCCAAGGCTGCAACTGCCACGAAGGCCGCCAATCGCCTCAAGATCGTTCTGGATCACGCAGCCGCTCTGGGCCTCGATGTCGATTTGCAGGCGGTTGCCAAGGCGAAGCAACTCCTCGGTCGGCAGCGGCACGAGGTCACGTCGATCCCGAGTATGCCGTGGGAGGATGTCCCGGCGTTCTACGCCTCCATTGATGAGCCAACGATCACGCATCTCGCGCTGCGACTGCTCATCCTTACAGGGCTTCGCTCACGGCCCGTGCGGTTTGCGCGGCTGGAAGAAATAGGTGGCGATATCTGGACCGTGCCCGCGAACAACATGAAGGCGCGCCTGGGCGCTGCGGAGGACTTCCGCGTCCCCCTCAGCGAAGAGGCACAACGTGTTCTCGAGCTTGCCCGCCCCTACGAGCGCGATGGGTATCTATTTCCGTCTGTCCGCAAGGGCGTCATCAGTGACGCAACCATGGCACGGCTGATGGAGCGCCGAGGGCTTGAGGCCCGTCCGCATGGCTTCAGGTCCAGTCTGCGGACATGGCTTGCCGAAGAGACAGACGCCCCGCATGAAGTGGCAGAAATGGTCTTGGCGCACGTCTCCGACAGCAAGGTCGTCCGGACCTATCGCCAGACCGACTTCCTCGATCAGCGGCGGCCTTTGATGGACCGCTGGGCAAAGATTTGCACGGGGCAATGCCCCTAACACGTCGCTGGCCGCTGACCTCTGGACCACTACCGGCTCAAGGGCCCATCTCGTTTCCGAGCGTCTTCGAACGCCCCTTTCCCCTTCTCGGCCCAAACTTCTCGCGCATGATCGCCTTGGTCGCTTTGCAGTTTGTCGGCTATCCAGAGCAGTGCGCCGTAGATCAGGGCGCGGTCGTCACCGGTGAGCTCCACGACGCGCGACTTGACGAGAAGGCCTCCAAGTTCGATCAGATGCCGTGTGCGCTTGCGGCGTTCGACCTGCCAATTGCGCATATCACGCCGCGCCTTTGTCGCCTGATGCCGGTTGCGTGCCGCTCGGTTGCGCCGGAGTGCTTTTCGCGTTGCGGTCAGCCGTTTTCTGAGATCGCCGCGACCGGCGCTGAAAGAACGCGGCCCCGCGTTTTGCCCATGCCTCCCTTTTGCCGGTGTCTGTGGTCTCGGCCAGCACGATCAGTGCGCCCGCCAGTTCGTCGGCGCTGAACGCATCGGCCCCGGTGGCAATCACCAGCTCGCCAAGCTGCTGCACCTTGCGGGACTTCAGCTCTTTCGCCTTCGCTTCCAGTCCTTTCAGTTCCGCATCATAATCCCGTGGTTTGCGCATTCCTGCCTCCATAACCTGTTGATGCAGCGAGGATAGCGGGGCATGTTTCAGAAGGCAGGAGAGTCGTCAGGACGGCTGGGGACGCACCGGTCCATCCCGAGATTTTATTGAGGGAGGGCGCGCTTATACGTCGTTCCGACGTGGGCGTTCTTGTGTAGATGATTGCGCCATCATGGCAATCTATCATCTCCACGTGAAGGTCATCGGGCGCGCAGCTGGTTCCAGCGCGGTGGCGTCCGCTGCCTACCGCGCAGCATCGCGGTTGCGCGACGAGCGGCTGGACCGTCCCCGTGACTTCACGGCCAAGCGCGGTGTCGTGCATTCCGAGGTGCTGCTTCCGGAAACCGCGCCCGAGGTCTGGTCTGACCGCGAACAGCTCTGGAACGCCGTCGAGGCGGTCGAGGTCAGGCGCGATGCGCAGCTGGCCAGGGAGGTAGAGTTCGCCATTCCGCGCGAGATGAATCAGGCAGAGGGCATCGCGCTCGCCCGCGACTTCGTGCAGTCGGAGTTCGTGGATCGCGGTATGATCGCCGATCTCAATGTGCATTGGGACAGGGGTGCGGATGGCCTGCCCAAACCCCATGCCCATGTCATGCTGACGATGCGGTCCGTCGATGAAGATGGGTTTGGCAAAAAGGTGCGCGACTGGAACAGCACCGGGATGGTCGGGCGTTGGAGGGAACGCTGGGCGACGCTTGCCAACGAGCGGTTGGCTGAACTCGACATCGACGCACGCATCGATCACAGGAGTCTGGAAGACCAAGGCATCGCGCTGGAGCCGCAAAGCCAGATCGGCGCGCCCGCGCAGCGTATCGCGGGCGAAGGGAGCCCTGCCGACCGGACCGAACTGCATCGTGAGATCGCACGCGACAACGGAGCGAGTATCATCGCGGAACCTTCGCTTGCACTGGACGCGATTACCCATCAGCAATCGACCTTCACGCAGCGCGACATGGCACGCTTCGCACATCGGCACAGCGATGGGATCGATCAGTTCAACGCGGTGAACAACGCAATCCGAAGCGCGCCCGATCTGGTTGGGCTTGGCCAGGATGGGTGCGGCGAGGACCGTTTCACCACCCGCACGATGATCGAGGCCGAACAGCGCCTGCATCGGGCCGCCAAAGTCTTGGCCGAGAAGCAACATCATGAAGTGCGGGATGCGGATCGCGAAGCAGCCTTGGCGCGTGCGGAAGCGCGCGGTCTGGTTCTATCGCGCGAGCAGGCCGATGCACTGTCGCAAGTAACCACCGGGCGCGATCTTGGCATTGTCGTCGGCCATGCCGGGACGGGAAAGAGCGCGATGTTGGGCGTAGCGCGAGAGGCCTGGGAGGCGGCGGGGTATCGGGTACGCGGCGCGGCGCTCTCCGGTATCGCGGCAGACGGTCTTGAGGGTGGATCGGGCATCGCGTCGCGCACCATCGCCAGCCTGGAACACGGTTGCGCGAACGACCGCGATCACCTCACCGCGCGCGATGTGCTGGTTATCGACGAGGCGGGCATGGTCGGCACGCGGCAGTTGGAACGCGTGCTGTCACATGCCGCAGACGCGGGGGCCAAGGTCGTACTGGTCGGCGATCCGCAACAGCTGCAATCCATCGAGGCGGGCGCAGCCTTCCGGTCGCTCCACGAGCGTCACGGTGGCGCGGAGATCGGTGAGGTGCGTCGCCAGCGCACGGACTGGCAGCGTGACGCCACCCGCGATCTGGCGACCGGTCGAACCGGGGCGGCGATCCAGGCCTATGAGGCACAAGGCATGGTGCATTCCGCCGAGACACGTGAGCAGGCGCGCGCCGACCTGATCGACCGCTGGGACCGCGACCGGCAGGCGGCCCCGGATCAGAGCCGGGTCATCCTGACCCACACCAACGCCGAAGTGTACGCCTTGAATGATTTGGCACGGGAGCGGAAACGCGCGGCGGGCGATCTGGGAGAAGACGTCTCCTTGACGGTCGAGCGCGGTGACCGTCTCTTTGCCAGCGGCGATCGGGTGATGTTCCTGCAGAACGACCGCGGCCTTGGCGTAAAGAACGGCACGCTCGGGACCATCCATGAGGCCAACACACAGTCCCTGTCCGTTCATACCGATGATGGGCGCTCCATCGCCTTCGACCTCAAGGACTACGACCGCCTCGACCACGGCTATGCCGCGACCATCCACAAGGCCCAGGGCATGACGGTGGACCGCACCCATGTTCTCGCGACGCCGGGCCTCGACGCCCATGGCAGCTATGTCGCCCTGTCGCGGCATCGGGACGGACTAAACCTGTACTACGGTCGCGACGACTTCGCCTCGCAGGATCGCCTGATCCGCACCCTGTCGCGCGACCGGGCCAAGGATATGGCGCTCGACTACGCCGACACCAATCCGGCGCTGGCTTATGCCGAGCGGCGCGGGATCACGTTCCGGGAGCGTGTTATCGAGGTCCTGCGCAAGGTGGTGCCCGAGAGACTCCGCGATAGGATTGATGGGTCGCGCCCTGCCAAAGACGGCGCGCTTGGCTCGGATGGCGCGCAGAGGCCGGGAAGGGAAGAGGCAAGAAAGGATATCCGTCCCAGCGCGGATACGCTGCAGAAAGCCGTGGCGTATGACCCGGAAGCGGCAATGCGAAAAGCCCGCACCGAAGCCCTCAAACGCCATGCGCGCGCGGTGGATGCGATCTTCACGGCTCAGGAGAGGGGGAACTCGGGCACGCCTGACCAGTTGCGCGACCTCGCCGAGTCTCGCGCGTCCTTCGAAGAGGTCCGGCCTGACGGCTGGCGCGATGCCGAAGCAGCCTATGCCAAGGACCCGTCCCTTGCCCGCGAGGCCGGATCGGGCCAAGCCAACCGCGCTATCCGTGCGCTTCAACTTGAGACGCAGTTGCGCACCTCTCCAGAGCGCCGGGCCGCGCAGTTCGTGGAGCGCTGGCAGCACCTTGATCGGACCAGCCTGTCGCACTACCGGTCGGGCACGATGTCCGATTACCGGTCGACACGCGCGGAGATGGGCGAGATGGCCAAGAGCCTGCAGCGCGATCCGCAACTGGAATCTCTGCTTGCCAACCGCAAGGCCGAGCTGGGCATCCGGATGGACTCGGGTCGCCGACTCGGTGCGGAGTTGGCTTATTGTCACGGCATCGACATCACCCGGGGACGCGGTCTCGGTCTCTGACACATATCCGATCTGCCGCCCATTCCACGCCCTGCTGCGACGATGGGCCGAACGGTCTTGCGCAGTCAACGTGGCGTGGGCTGATTGGTTCAGAATTACCCAGAAACAACCAGCAGGAGGCATTAAACCCATGTCCAACCCAGACCGTATCATCCGCCTGAACACAGTCCTGGACCGAACCGGCTTGTCCCGGTCCACCATCTATCGCAAGATCGCAGAAGGCACCTTCCCGGCCCAACTCAGGATCAGCATCCACGGTGCAGGATGGCGGGAGTCCGATGTAAACCGATGGGTTGAAAACCCAGTAGGCTGGCAATTGGAGCGAGAGGAACGCTGACAGCCGCGAGGGTTTTGCAGTGTTGCCGGGTTGCCTCGCGTATCAGCCAGGCGATGTCTGGCGAAGAACAGGCCGCAAGACGAAGCTGTTGCTTGCCGTGGTGAGGGCAACCGGCTCCAACAGCCAATAGCGGTCACTCGATCAGGTGCTCGCATGCTGCGGTGCGGCCCCTTATTGTGATCTTTAGCGGCAACTGCAAAACCAACTGGTGAGCGAATTCACAGTTCGCGGGACGGAGCGGCCTTATGCACCTGCAGCTATTGCTGACGCAGCATTTTTTCGCAGTTGCTGCTGTTTCTATGCTGGGATGCAGTCTGCGTCGTGGAAGCGGTCGTTTAAAGTTACAATCTCGGAGGGTATCCATACCTTCGTTTGCGTTCCAGGCCTGGTCGTCAGGACACGAAACTAGGGAAGCTTCTTTGCAACCATAAAATAGCTAGATGCACCCTTGAAAATTGCCTCAGTCTTAATGACCTGCAACCTTTCATCATCCATCAGATCGTCCAAATCTGCACTCTTGAGTTGTCGGATGGGGATCGGGATAACCCCCAACTTTAACAACGCTCTGACCAGCAGAATTTGCAGTGAAACCAAGGTTGACTTTTTTCCGCCCAAGCAAGGTGTGACAGCAATAAACAACCCGCCGGGCTTCAGCAATTCAACCGTTCTTTGCACAACACTTTCCGGATCAGGCACTGTGTGCAGCATGTTGAATGCTAACACCACATCGAATGAACCATTCTGGAACGCCTCATCGACGATGTCAGCTTGTTCGAAATCAACGTTCACGACGCCAGCTGTTGCGGCCTTTCCCTTTGCGATTTCGATCATCGCAGTTGAAATATCAATCGCGCGGACGCTCTTGACCAAGCCGGAAATCTCGCAGGCGGTCGTACCTGTTCCACATCCGTAGTCCAACACAATGTCGGTATCATTCAGATATCTTTTTGTGTTTTCGCGGCTGCGACTATGAATAAACTCAAATTTCTCTTCAGTGTTGTCATAGTTGCTAGCGGCTTGGTCCCAAAACTTTTCCGATTTGCTCATTCTGTCTTTCCTGTATTTTCAACGTGATCGTGCAGCGCATCGTCGCAATCGTGAGGACGGCATCAATGCCTTAATGCGCCTTCTTACTTGCTTGGCAGCCCGTTGTTGCGGGGCCCGGTTTGATGGTCACAATCAGTAGCAACAAAGCTATCCCTCCCAGACCAGCGGCCAGCAAAAATGGTGCCCCGGAGTGCCAAGTGTTTGCCGATCCCCCGTTTGACAATTGAGAGGCAAAAAGTTGGGTCATCATTGGGAACGAAATCAAAGACGCTAAAGCGCCAAGGCTTGCAAACCTTCCTTGCAACTCGCCCTGCCGATCAGGATCGACTTGCGCTGAGGTTTGGCCAACAATCGTAATGCCAACAATCGCTCTGAACGCGAAAACTGGCAGGAGCATCAATGCGAACAACCCTGATTGCAGCCAAACAAGTGTTAGGAAACCTGCAATTCCAAGCAGCAGCCCCAACGCAGCCACATTCAGGTTGCCTATTCGCTTGGCGACCGGTCCCAAAATCACGGCCTGTGTCAGCACAAAGCATATACCAATGATACTGAAGGAAAGACCAATCGTGGTGCTGTTCCATCCGTATCGCGCGGCACCGAAGTACGCCCAAACTGCCGAAAAGGCAAAACCTGCTAAAGCATCAAAAAAGTACACCGCGAGCAGTGCCAACGACACCCCTTGCAATGGTGACAGCAAAGGACCAAGCGGATTGATGATCTTCCAGGTTATTGGCCGTCTGTTCTCGCCAGGCAGCGACTCTTGTACAAAGAGTATCGTTCCCACCAAAGTCAACAATGACAAAGCCGAGGCTGCGTAAAATGGAGCACGGGGTCCGTAGGTGCCCAATAGTCCGCCGATGAATGGCCCCATGACAAAGCCGATTCCGGCTGCCGCACCCACGTAGCCGAAGAACTTGGTGCGGTCTTCCTTGGACGAGCGATCAGCCAAGTATGCATTGGCAACTGAAAACGTCGCCGAACTGGCCCCGGACAACATTCGGCCAAGGAAAATCACCCAAAGGTAAGGTGCCATTGTCATCATGAGATAGTCCGCCGAAGCGAGTGCCAATGAGCCCAGCAAGATCGGACGGCGGCCGTATCTGTCGGACAACGCGCCCAAGATCGGACTGAAAACAAACTGCATCGCCGCAAAAACCAATGAAAGGTATCCGCCAATCGCCGCAGCTCTGGCAATTGACCCACCTTGAAACCCGGCAAGTAGCTCTGGCATGACTGGCATAATGAGGCCGAGACCCATCGTGTTCAGGATAGCGATTGTGCAGATTACAGCCGTTGCTCGGTCAAATCCCATAGGCATATTGTTCTCCGGTTCTTCGAACAATTCTTGCCCGTAAGTTTTCTAGAAATGTTATTGAACCAAGCGGTCAGGCGCCGCGCATTTAAGATGTTATTACATCTGTCCGCTCAGGTGCTTGCCACTGCCAAGCGATCCCGATGATGGCGATTAGGGCGATCAACTGAATACCCATGAAAAAGACGTTGTCGAGGTCGGGCTTGAGGTTCATCGTCACGATCATGGTCATCGTCAAAGGGCCCACCACAATGTTCGCCTTTCGATTTATCCCATGAGGCAACAGCAATGCGAGGATTGTCATCAAGATCGGGATCTCTATCATGAGCCACCCTAGCAGCATCAACACTTCCGTGACGACGACCCCGTCAATTGTGCCGGACATCATCTGTTCCAACATGCCGGGGCGGATCAACTCATGGATATCGCGTGCAAAGAAATTCAGAATAATGAAGATCCACAGGACCGACAAAAGGATACGGGGATTGGCAATATTGTACGTCATTTCAAGTCTCATTTCTTGGTGTGGAAGGCCGGATAGAAGGTTTTGAAAGATGTTTTTGCCGACACTTTGGCGGCCTCAGCATTGCGCGTATGAAGATTTCTGCGGCCAGCAGATTGAGCACCCATGCGAAGATCATCAGCCCATCGCGCAAAGGTCCCATGGCTTCGGAGCCGGCAACAATGATCCAAGCAATACCCAAAACGGTTTGGGTCGAAGCACCTTGACCGATGGCATAAGCCCGCATCAACGACGCGCTGTGTTGGAAAACGTTGCGGGATTTGATTGCGATCACCGCCCAGATAATGAGTGCAATCATTGCTGTGCCCAACAACATCCGCACCCAATAAAGGGGAGCCCCCTGAAGCACTTCGGGAAAAGCATAAAAATGCGTCATCCAAAGGCCAGTGAGCGCAGAAACACATCCCGCCGCCGCGCCCACCCGACCGATGGCGCGATGCGCTGCGGGACGTTGGCGGCGCAGACTCGGCAAGAACTGGAACGCGCCGAGCACGCAAAACAGACTGCTGCCAAGGATGTGGAGAATGATGGGTGTTGGGGCAAGTAATGCCCGCGGATTCTCTGGTGCGATCTGCGGCCCGCCTGCAAGCTCGAGAACACGTATCACCCCGCCAACGACCGGAATGAACGAATAGACCAAGATTACGACAAGGACGACCCACTCGGATTTTCCCATGCGAAGTTTGGGAGTCTTTCGATTTGCAGTCATCATTGTGGCCGCCGCGCCCAAAAGGCAGTGCTTGCGAAGCCAGCGGAGCTGAGCCGGACCGGTCTGTATCCGACATCGACAAGCTGGGATGCATTTAACCAGGCGATCCCCTCTTGTTCTGTGATCGCCCAAGTACGCCACAAAAGTTGGACGAGTGCGCCAAAAAGTGAGGGGCGCGTCACGCAAAGGAACACCATCCCACCCGGCTTTAGAACGCGAACCATCTCTGCAAGGGCACGTTGCGGATCTGGCAGATGTTCAAGGACATGCGCGGCCATTACGACGTCAAAAGACTGATCCTCATAGGGCAATGACAAAACATCAGCCTGTTGAAGGTGTGGGTCCAGCCCGGCGTGCTGCATCACGCTCTTGGCCTGCATAAGCATTTCAGCAGAGGTATCAATTGCATGAAAGTCGGCCGGACCCTTCATGAGGCTAGCAAGCGCAATCGAAAGGCTCCCATTTCCGACGCCGCAATCAAGGATCCGCGCCTGAGGCTCAACCTGCATAAGATCTATGACAACCCGAGATGCCAAAAGGGGTTCGCAATATGCGGCATTCAATCGAAAACGACGCGCCGTCCGCGCCCATCTGCCTGAAGCCGCGTCGTAGCGACTGGCAAGGTCCGTGCTGGAGAGCACACGCCTGCTAATGACAACTTCCCAAGAGCCAAAACGACGAGAAGTCATGGGGATAGCCTGTTCCATCGCGGCATTGCGCGATGCGTTATGGCCATTCTTTCTTGGCGGCGTCATATCTTTTTACCTGCTTAAACTTGATCGTTGGCAAAGATATAGAACGCAGCCTATCGATACGGAATTGCGTTTCTCTCTTGATCTGGTATACGAAAATAATGGAGTGGAAACGATCAGCTTTTGACTGGAACCAAGCGCGGGCGTTTCTCGTTACCGCTGAAGAGGGGTCGCTGTCTGCCGCAGCGCGCGCTCTTGGGCTGACGCAACCAACGCTGAGCCGACAGGTCGCGGGCCTCGAAGAGGCTCTTGGTGTGACCCTCTTTGAACGGACATCGCGCGCACTTTTGCTGACACAGTCAGGCGTAAAGTTGCTTGCAGATTTTCGGACGATGGGCGATGCGGCAAACAATATATCCCTTGCAGCAACAGGCCAATCCCAAGCCGTGACCGGGCATGTGTTGATTTCGGCCACAGACCTGATGGCAAGGTATTTGCTGCCGCCAGTCCTCAAGAAGTTGCGCAGAACGGCGCCGGATCTTCAGATCGAGATCATCGCGTCAAATGAGTTGAGCGATCTACGGCGGCGTGAGGCGGACATCGCAGTCCGTCATAGTCGACCTAATGACGCGGCTTTGTTTGCAAAACGGCTCCACGACAAGAAGGCACATCTTTTCGCTTCGAAAGAGTACCTTGACGAGGTTGGCCGTCCAGAGACGCTCGCTGATCTTGAAAAATTGACATTTGTTGGTTTTGACCAACCAGAACTTCGGCTTGGATTGATGGCGTCACGTGGCGTGAAGCTAACCACCGCGAATTTTAATTTTTCGACGTCGAGTGCCACCCTAGCACTTGAACTTGTCCGGCAGGGCTTTGGCATTGGCCTTCTCCCAACCGAAATAAGCGAGCATTGTCCAGAACTCGAAAACCCTTATTCAGAGTTTGAGCCAATCAGTATTGAGACATGGCTAGTGGCCCACCGCGAGCTTAAGACAAATCTACGCATTCGCGTGGTTTTTGATCTTTTGGCAGAGGGTATTGGTTAAGAACATCGAAGCTCCGTTGCCGGGTTGTGGCTGGAAGGCCAAAGCCGCCGCTATTCCAAACACCTCCCGGAATGGGCTATCGGATGGGAGGTCCCAGCACAGACGAAACGTCAATTACGGGCATAGGAGCAAGCAAAGCGAATTGCCGTTTTGTCCCGCTGTCTGAGAATGCGACCTTTGATCCATGCTGCACACTACATGAATGGCTGGTTTTCGCGCTGCGCGGTAGCAACGAATTTGACATTGACGCAGCATCTTCTGCGCTGCGAGCGCAGGCAGCGCAAAATGAACAGGTCTGGTATGGGCTCTCTGCCGCCATTAGATAGGTCGCAGCATTTTGCCCGTTTGGAGCCCTCGCCCCCGGCAAGGACGGCCCGTTGCTGCTATTCGACAGCCGATCAGGATGTCTCAGTGCGCTCGCCGAACCAGCCATTCGCTGCGACTGCAAGATCTCAACGCAAGCGAACTGGAAGTATGCGGGACAAAGCGAGCTTTCGCTGCGACTGCGCCAATGGCGGCTTAGGTGATTTGGTAAAAGGTGGTAGGGTCGTAAATCACAATTTGCAAAAAAGTTGGTTGTCATGAACAACGATAATAAGATTTCCACCCACTATCACCACGGAAACCTACTAACCGCGATTGAGTCAGGCCTCAAAAAACAGGGTATTAAACCTGAAAACGCCAGTGTTGAGGATCTTGGTCCAGTAGACGAATTTCACATCGGTGGGCGGGCAGCGAGCATTCATTTCCTGGACCAGCTTAGGATATCGCCGTCCCAAACCATACTCGATATCGGCTGCGGTTTGGGAGGTTCAGCGCGTTTCACCGCGAAGACCTACGGGGCGAAGATCACTGGGATTGATCTGACACCTGAATACGTTGATGTCGGGCAGCGGCTTTGCGAATGGGTCGGCTTGTCGGATCGCATAACACTCCGGCGAGGAAGTGCACTTTCGCTTCCTTTTGAGGATGCAAGTTTTGACGGTGCATTCATGATGCATGTTGGTATGAACATCGAAGACAAGCAGGTTCTGATGTCTGAGGTGTCCCGTGTTCTAAAATCTGGCGCAAAGTTTGGTATCTACGATATTATGAAGGGTAATGACGAAGAGCTAATCTACCCTGTTCCTTGGGCAACAACACATGAAACAAGCTGGGTTGCAGCGCCCAAAGACTATCGAATGGCACTCGAAGCCAACGGGTTCGTCGTCGATGAGGAAAACAATCGTCACGACTTTGCAATGGATTTCTTCAAGAAAATGAAAGCGGCAAGCGCAGCCGCTGGAGGACCACCCCCTTTGGGTTTACATGTACTCATGCAGCAGACCACCGCAGAAAAAATCCCAAATATGGTAGCAAATTTGGCTGCAGGGCGCATTTCACCGATCGAAATGATCGCGATAAAAGACGCCTAGAACTTTGGGCTCTAGCGTTGTGATGAAACCGGTGGGATCGACATTGAAGGCTAGAATAACGGACATACGTCCAGCACGCAGCATCGGTCAATGTGGGCTCACAGCCGACCTCGGATGCATCGCAGCATCATGTGATATGATGTCTTGTCAACGTCGGGTTGTCGATGTGGGAGGGCGCGGTGGATCGGAGGATCCGTTATGGAAGCATCAAACTTACCCGCCATCCGCGCGCTGCGCCCGGCCTGGAACAAAGGCCGGATCGTCGGCCAGAAACGGCCGCTCAAGCCAAAACACGTTTGGGCGATCAGAGTGCGACTGGAGCTAGCCGAAAACCATCGTGATCTGGCCCTCTTCAATCTTGCGATCGACAGCAAGCTACGCGGCTGCGACCTGGTGAAGATGAAGGTGGTCGATATCATGGCGTCAGGCCAAATCAAGGAACGCGCGTCGGTTTTGCAGAGCAAGACGCAGAAACCTGTGCGTTTCGAAATTTCTGAAGGCACTCGAGCATCGTTGGCACGGTGGATGCGAGAGCCGCTCATGATCGGATCAGAATATCTCTCGCCCGGGCGTTTTCATGAACGGCTGCACATCGGGACCCGCCAGTACGCGCGGATTGTGCGAGAATGGGTGATATCCATTGGCCTAGAAGCCAGTGCCTACGGCACCCATTCGATGCGGCGCACGAAGGTGACGCAAATTTGCAAGAAGACCGGCAAACTCAGGGCAGTCCAGCTTCTATTGGGTCACACCAAGATGGTCAGCACTGTCAGGTATCTCGGCGTCGAGCTTGAAGACGCGTTGGCGATCGCCGAAGCTATCGAAATCTGAAGGCATGGGCCGTCTTCACGGACGGCCCATAGACGACCTCCACCGACCATCCGGATGCCGCGCCGCAGCTTAGCCAGACCAGCGATTGGTGCAACGCGCAGCATTTTCAAGAAGCCTACTTCTCTGACGTGCTATGTGGCTGGCAAATACTGAGATGCTGAGCATACAACTACTCTCTTCGCCCCTCTGGTGAGCGCAACATACAAGTTTTTGGCATTCATTTCATGTGTATCGACAATCACGACCTGATCGGCCTCTAGGCCTTTTACCAAAAGCGTGCTGCCGACGGATTTTTTTCCGAGAGCACGGCTATGAAAGCGCCGTTCCTCTCGTGCCTTGAGCACCATGTCCGCAAAGTCGCTTGCGCTTGCAGATGCGTGCAGTGCTTTCAGAAGGTTTCTAAACACTTCTCCTCTAAAGGCTGACACACCGGACTGATTGCTCAGAGCTGACAAAAGAGCCGCCGCCTTTTGAGGGGTCTTTTCCGCGTCGAAACTCAGCGCCGCCATTTCTTGAGCTGTGGCTGGCTTCCGGTTTGTACCTGCCTTGAGTGACACAATTCTCGCCATCATTTCGGTCGCGCTTATTCCGCGAAGAACGCTTGCGGCTTCATTAAGCAATTCAGCGGTGGCGTTGGGAGAGGCAAAATCGAAACGTCGAGCAAAAGAAACTAGGTCCGTAAGGTCCGCGTTCTCTACGACTGACGCACCGTTTGTAAACTGAGCAATTTGTTGTTGCCTCTGACGGTTGCGGCTGCTGCAAATAATCAGCGAGCTCTCGATGTCCTTTGACATACCATGAGTTGCCGCAAGAATTTTTTCAAAATCTTGGTCGCCTGCAATAGGTACCCATTCCAATTCTGATGGAGCCGTAGTGAGGTCAATTTGGCCACCGCTCAAAAGTGTTGGTCGCAAGTCCAGCAGCCATTGGCCCAACGATCCAGCCCCGGCAAGGTTCCAGCGCCACGGTGTGGATAGCTCACTTACCAACGGAAAATCCTGAAGCACTTCAGCGTTCCAGTCTACCTGTGTGTCCCCAAAATCGAATATTCCTTGAAGGACATCGCCGAAAATGCAAGTCGGCAGCACTCTCGCAAGTTCACATATTATTCGGTGCTGGGCGCTCAGGCAGTCTTGGTATTCATCGACTAGTAGCCGAGAGTAGTTTGCTGCAAGAAGGTTGTCGATATGGCGTCCTTGCAGCAGACAGAGCGCAGCCCGCTTTATAGCTGGATAGTCAGTTCCTAGGCTGGACAGCTCCAAAATGGATGGGTCTGCGGCGCTTCTCAATGGAAACATGCCGACCAGTCTCATAGCCCACCCGTCAATGGTTGCGAGACGATAGCTAGATCGAGGAACTGCACCCTTGTCCAGCCTCTGCCGAAGCGCCGCAACCGCCGCATTCGTATGAGTCAAAACGAGGATTGGTTTCTCAGTTGTACAGCGCTTTAAACTTTCCGCAATTAGGTGGGTTTTTCCGCATCCAGCGGGAGCCTGTATGCATCCTCTTGATATCTGGAGAGGATCAGGTTCGGTCATTGTGCCCCCAAGCCCAATTCATCAACGCTGTAGTGATGCCCGTCAGGTCGGCATGTAGCGAGGAATAACTGGGAGCTAAAATATTCTTTGCCACATGTTCATATGGCGCAATCCGCTTGAACCAACCGTCTGCACTACGCGCTGCCTGGCCCAGTATGGCGGCGGTTGCGGGCTGAAGCGTATTTGTTTCCGCCCAATTCTTTGCTTGAGCCAGATTGAATTGGTTTCTTGATGCCGTACAAATCTGCGCGTCGACCTTATTACCGTTTGGTAACGAAACGGCGTAGTCCAACAACGCCGCAATGACCGGCCCGGTGGCACACCGGAAAATCGCATCTTCGAGAGCACATTGGTTTGGCCACTTGAATACCGTGCCTCCTCCAGTAATAAAAGCCTCTTCATCAGCGGCCTCTAGAGGCACGTCACTATCCATGAAAATTGATACATTGTACCCGAGGCGGAGGAGTTCATTCGCGGGAGAAAGCACCTTCTTGGCTCCACCTCCGTCAACTAGTACGGTTCCAAGCGCTTCCATTGAAACATTTCCAAGGCCGCAACTATGCTGATCAAAGCCTCTTATGAAGCCTATCTCGGATTTGCCTTCGCAAACGATTACTCGCTTAGCTAGAAATGCCTCTGGGTTACTTCTCAGCAATCCCTGAGCACTCTCAGAAGCGGAATGGGCCCGGTGTTTTCCGGTGGTTTTGTCAACACGCAGCAACGTCAACTGGGTGTGGTTTAGCTCTCTCAGAACAACTGGCGAATGGGTCGTTGCGTAAACCTGTTGGGAAGCCGACGTGTCCTTCGCACCCAGCGTGTTGAGCAGGCTTCGTATCCGATGCGGTTCCAGACCCGTTTCCAACTCATCAACCAAGGCGATGCTAGCGGATGTTGCGACTTTTCTTGCCAAGCCTGCCACCAGCAGGCGTTTTGATCCAGTACCCAAAGATGAAAGCGGTATGTTGTTCGCGTCATGCAGCGCAATCGCTCCCGTGCCAAATTTCACTGAGTTCGCATCGAGTAGCGCGTGTACCGCCCCAGCCGTCGGTACGCCCAACTCATCGGCAGACTTCTTCACCACATCGAGGCTGTCCGTCAGTTCCTTGTTTGCTGTACTGCCAAAGTCTGCTCGGGCTTTTCGAGCGGCATCAGACAAGCCCTCCGTTAGTGCTAGCTTTTCATCCGTCAGCCTTTCAAACAGCGCACCACGTCGCCATGAGAGGTGCCAGTCGGGGTGATCTCCCAGTCGCAAAGGCGAGGAGGTTTGGCGATCCTCCCACCGCAGATTTCGCTCTATACCCTTAGCCTTCGCCCGCTTCGACAAAAGTGACCATTGTGGTTCTAGGTCTTTTTCAACTTTCAGTCGGAGCACCAAAGTTGTTTCTAATCCGTGGCCAGGTTCATCTTCAAATTTTCCCGTAGCGGGGTTGTAGCCGCAAAAATAGTCACCATAGGCATCTATTGAGAGAAGTGACGGTTCAAGCGCACCAAGTGCGACCAAAATCCTTATTGATTCGCTGGTGTCGGTCTTATGAAAATCGTAATCGGAAAACTGCGCTGAACGTCGCGCACCAAGACAGTAGTCAATTGCGTCCAACACAGTGGTCTTGCCGCTGTCACCGCCCCCAATCAGACAATTCATGCCGTGGTTGGGCTTCCACGATAGCTCTTTTATCGATCTGAAGTTTTGAATGTTTAGATAGACAATTTTGGGCAAGATGCTGAGTTCCCCGAATTATAGTTTTCACAACCTAGCGGAGAAACCGAAGAAGTATAACACCCCACGTGAATTCATGCGCTTACTGGTTGTGCCAAGCGATTGAACGTCCGCTCTGTTCTATCCGGCGCTTAAATAGCTGGTGTGCAGCGAACGGCAGCTCTCCGCCCTGACAGCCTATCATAGTGACCATGAGCCGATCACTATCGTAAGTCCCGACCAAAGCACTTATGGCTCAACCGTTAGGTCGAAGAACGTCAAACAGACTTCGCCTGGGGGATGCTTTGGGGGACACACCTTCTCGAAATGTCTTCAAGATACTGTAATATAAGTATTTTTACCAAATAAATGGTGCCCGGGGGCGGAATCGAACCACCGACACGAGGATTTTCAATCCACTGCTCTACCCCTGAGCTACCCGGGCACGGGTTGTCAATTACATGACTGGGTGAGCGGGTTCTAGGAGGTTGCGGCAAGGCTGTCCAGTCCATTTTTTCGGGCCAAAACAAATACGCCCCAGTGATCGAACCGCAGATACTACGACCCGACCTGACAGCCGGGGCAGTTCGATCAACACCCGCAATTTCTCCGCTGATTATCAACTGAAGCCAACTTCTGGCACACAGGTTCCGGCTTGGAAGCCAGTACCTCTTTTGGCCTTTCGCAGAGTGGCAATTAATTGATATTAATGAGGTTTTTCTTTGCGAGCGGCGCGGCGCGCTGTGTCCAGCGCCTCATCGAGATCGGCAAGATCATCGGGCTCGTCGGAGGGCACCGCATAAGACCCGTTCAGCCACCGTGCAAGATCCAGGTCAGCACATCGCTTCGAACAAAACGGACGCGCCGCCTTGGATGTCGGTTTACCGCACATCGGGCAAGTCATCCGATCACCTCGCCTACGGGCATCCGCGCGCGTTTGCGTTGCAACTCGTAATGTCCCAGTGGTGTCCAGCCAACAAGCGCGGTTTCCACGTCATCGCGTTTAAAGGCCTGACGCAGCACCGTTTCAAAACTGCGCCTGTCTTTTTTGGGCATCGGCGCAAGATCAAGCACGATCTGCCCACCCAAGCCGCGCAACCGCAAGGCACGCGGCAGGGCCGCCGCCGCTGCAAGATTGGCCTTGATCCCTGATGCCAGCGACGTGTCGCGGCCTGTGTTGACGTCGACGGCGACAAGGGCTCGGGTAGGTTCAACGAACAAATAGCCCCCCCCATCGAGCGGGACGGCATCACCGAGGCCGTCGTCCAGAGCATCCAGCACACCATGCGTTTCAAATGAACCTGATTGCGTCACAACCTCTGCCGGGGCAACCCAATCGCGCCACGCCAGCAGATGCGGCCCGTCCCCCTGCGCCAGCACCTCCATTTCAGAGCCCCCGTCCGAGGTCACGGCCTCTGCCAGCAGTATCATTGCATCAATGTCCTGCGCGATATCCTCAGACGAGGCACCTTCGCAACTGGAGCGCAGGATCAGCCCGACCTCTGTATCCCCTGCCGTCTCATGGGCGATTTCCAGCAGGCGGTCTCTCTCGGTCTCTTCCCGGATAGACCGGCTGATGTTCAGACCCGGCGCGTCCGGCGTAACGATGGCAAACCGGCTCTTGAACAACAGTTTTTGTGTCACTGGGATCGCCTTGCCCGGCTCAGCATAGCCTGTGACCTGCACCAGGACGTTTTGGCCGGGTGCCATACCCTTCACCTGACGCAGAAACGCTGATCCGTCGGGGGTCTTGAGGAACATGCCGCCCTGACCCTTTATCGGCCGATCCGCGATCGCGCGATAAACAGTACCGGGGCTTGGCGCATCTGAAGCAATCAGGAGGTCCTGCAAGACCCCATCCTCGATCAAAGCCGCCGCTTCACGCCCTTCAAGATGGTCCAGCACAATCGTACGGCCCTTCATGGTGCCCCCTTATATCCTGCCGCTTGCAACAGCCCTGCCGTTTCCGCCAAGGGCAAGCCGACGATCCCCGTGTAAGATCCGCTGATCCAAGGGATCAATGCGCCAGCCGGCCCCTGAATGCCGTAGCCCCCCGCCTTGCCCCGCCAGTCCTCGCTGGTGATATAAGTGTCGAGGTCTTCCTTCGACAGGCCCTTCATCCGCACCAGACTGACAACGTCTTTCTGCCAGAGCTGCGCCCCCAGGCGAAGTGCAACGGATGTAATCACCCGGTGCCTGCGACCGGACATGGCAGTCAGGAAACCGCGCGCCTCAGCCGCATCCTCGGGCTTTCCGATAATGCGGCGACCTAAAGCCACGGTGGTATCCGCACATAAGACGATATCATCCGGGCCGGCTTCGACAGCCAGCGCCTTTTCACGGGCGATCCGGGCGCAATAGGGGCGTGGCAACTCACCCTTTAGCGGTGTTTCGTCGATATCCGGGGCACGGATATCATCCGGCACAACGCCAATCTGCGCCAGCAATTCCTTGCGGCGCTCCGAGCCAGACCCCAGAATAAACAAGAGGTTACTTGAAGCGGTAGTTGATCCGACCCTTTGTCAGATCATAGGGGGTCATCTCGACCTGCACCTTGTCGCCTGCCAGAACGCGGATGCGGTTCTTGCGCATCTTGCCTGCCGTATGCGCGATAATCTCATGGCCGTTTTCAAGCTCGACCCGAAATGTCGCGTTAGGCAGGAGTTCCTTTACGACACCGGGAAATTCGAGCGTATCTTCCTTGGCCATGGTTTCTCCTTCTTAAACCCGCCCACATTTCGTGGACGCCGCTTAGATGAGCCCATTTGCAATTATTTTCAAGGGCAATTCAGCGCAAAGAAACGATTGACGCGACATCATCGCGGCCTGTTTGCTCGGACCAATGCTGTCGGCCTAACACAACACCGGCCTTGCGGACCCGCGCAATCGCATCGAGATCAACCTCGGCAAAGGTCCAGCCCGGGTGGTTCAATACCCCCTCGGACAAGACGCCGGTCGCCGGGAAGCCTGTGTCGGGGGGGCCGAAAAGACCCCCTGCCCCGGTTGAGGTATCAACCGCTTCCGACCATGGGGCGGCGCCGACCACGGAAGACATCACACTGACGCATTGGTTTTCCAACGCACGTGCCATCGCGCCGATCCGCACCCGCCAATAGCCTGCAAGCGTTTCGGTGCAGGACGGCACCAAAAGGATATCACATTCGGCCAAGGCTCTGCCCAACAAGGGAAATTCACAATCGTAGCAGATCAGGATGCCGATTTTTCCCAGCACCGTCTCAAAGACCTGCAACGGGCCACCGCCCTGCACGCCCCAGGGGTCACGCTCGAACCGTGTCATGATCTGCTTGTCCTGAACACCCACGGCACCGCCGGGAGCAACAAGCCGGGCGCGATTGACCGGACGGGACGCTGTGATGGCAGGCCCGGAGGCGGCCAGAATGTGGAGATTGTACTCCGCCGCAAGCCGCATGTGCAGCCCATCCGCCGCCGCAAGCCGCTCCGAGACGGCCAAAAGAGAGGCTTCCAGATCAGCCGCGACCTCTGCCCCGGCGAGGGTTGCCAGCTCCATCGCGCCGTATTCGGGAAAGACCAGCATCTGTGCCTGCTCTTGGGCGGCACGGTGCACCCAGGCGGCGATCTTGTCCTCATACTGGGCCCAGGAGGACAGAAAATCCAGCGGATAGGCGGCAGTTGCGATTTTCATGGAGACGTCCCTTGCTGTGTCGCGGCCATGGGACCGGAATTACCAGCCAACCGCAAGAGGCCAAGAGCCTTTGACAGACGCCGTTTCAGCGGGCACACAGCAGGCAAAGGGAGCACGCGATGCAGAAAATAGTATTACTGACCGGCGCAGGGATTTCAGCCGAAAGCGGGCTTGGTACGTTCCGGGCCGAAGGTGGCCTCTGGGCCCAGCACCGGATTGAGGATGTCGCCACCCCCGAAGGATTTGCACGTGATCCAAAGCTGGTGGTGGAGTTCTACAACGCCCGCCGCGCGCAGGCCGCCGCGGCGGAGCCGAACGCAGGCCACCACGCCCTCGCCCGGCTGGAGGCCGATTTTGACGGTGAGGTCGTGCTTGTCACGCAAAACGTGGATGATCTGCATGAAAAAGCCGGGATGAAACGGGTAATGCACATGCACGGCGCTCTGACAGGGGCACTTTGCGGTGCGTGCGACCACCGCTGGCCTGCCAATATGGTGATGCGCCCCGGCGATGGTTGCCCCAAATGCGCCGCACCGGCGGCACGGCCCGATATCGTCTGGTTCGGCGAAATGCCCTATGACATGGAAGAGATCTACGAACACTTGGCGCAAGCCGACCTTTTTGCCAGCATCGGCACATCGGGCAACGTCTACCCGGCGGCAGGGTTCGTGGCTGAAGCCCGCCGGCACGGTGCGCGCACCATAGAGTTCAACCTCGAACCCTCAGCCGTCGGCAGCGATTTTGATGATATCCGCATCGGGTCTGCGAGCCAAACGCTCCCCGCCTGGGTTGCAGAGGTTTTGGGCGGCTGAGGCTGCGTGTCCTTGGAGATCAGTTTGTGGTGCTGTGATCTGTTGCACCATGATCCATCGCACCGTGATCTGGCTGGCGTTCATTGTCCACAGGGATCGTCACCACCACGTCACCCGCCTGTTCAAAAGTCAGGGTGACGACGACTTCGCCACCCTGCTCCAGGCTTTCGTTCAGGCCCATGAACATCACATGGTCCCCGCCCCGCACCATCATGTGGGTCTCGCCCGGCGCGATGGGGAACCCCTCTTCGACCTCAACCATCTTCATGATGCCGTCCCCCTGATCGATATGGGTATGCAGCTCGACGCGTTCGGCGATGTCAGAGCTGGCGGAGATCAGGCGATCCGCCGTCTCACCGGTGTTCTGGATCATCATGAAAGCGGCCCCGGTCGGCGCATTGGGCCGCGATGCCCGCGCATAAGGGTCTGTCACGACAATCTCGGCGAGGGCAAAAACCGGAAATGTAACGAGAACAAGGGCGCATGCGCCGCGCGACAAAGAAGGGAAAAGCATGATGTCTCCGGGTTTTTTGCTACCCCTGATAGCTATGGAGCCGGACGGCTCACTGCAAGAGAGGTGCAATCGATAAACCGCGATAAAAAAGGGTCTATTTCCTGCCGGTAAAGAGGGCCGCCGCCAGATGTGGGACCCGCGGAGCCGACCCCGCCCTTCGGACGGGCAAACGCCTCAGAAACGCAGCAGCCCCACCCGTTTCCGGGCAGGGCTGCAAATCCTGGTCTTTGCGATGTTCAGCTCAGCGCGTCAGCCGTGCTGGAGGTCTTGGCGATTGCCTTTTTGACCTTGAGCGCATTTGCAGACAGATCACTGTCCTTCGCTTTTGCAAGAAACTTGTCCAGCCCGCCGCGATGGTCCACGGTACGCAGAGCCGCTGCCGAAATGCGGAACTTGAACGCACGCCCCAGCGCCTCGGACTGCAGGGTCACGTCATTCAGGTTCGGCAAAAAGCGCCGACGGGTCTTGTTGTTGGCGTGGCTGACGTTGTTGCCAGTCATCGGGCCTTTTCCGGTCAATTCGCATACGCGCGACATGGGGTCATCCTTTTCTCTCAGGTCGTTCCGGCGGTCCGGTAACGACGAAAGGGGGCGACCGCTGGCCACACCCCGGAAATTCGTTCGCTGGCTTTAGTGGGAATCGCACCGCCGGTCAACCCGGCCCACAGGGGAATTCATGACTTTGATGTCGAAGAGGCGCCCAGCTGCGCCAAAAAAGCCTCTGCCGCCGCAGCAGGGGCCAGATCACCCGCGCTCACCTTGTCGCCATATGCTGCCAGCGCCGCGCGCGCGCGCGGGGTCTCAAGCTGCGCCAAAAGCGCCTGCCGAACGTCCTGCTCGAACCAGTAACGCGCCTGACCCGCGCGCGCCCGATCCCAGAAGCCCTGCTCCTTGCGCCAGGTGACGAGTGTTTCGATATCACGCCAGACGTCCACAAGACCGCTCTCATGCAGCGCCGACACCATCACCGCCTTGGGAAACCCCGCCGGGTCCTGCGGGCGTTTGCGCAACAGCCGCAGCGCGCCCGCGTAATCCGCGCAGGTCCGCGTGGCGGCGGGCTTGAGATCACCATCCGCCTTGTTCACCAGAATCATATCCGCGATTTCCATGATCCCGCGTTTGACCCCCTGCAATTCGTCCCCGCCTGCGGGAGCGAGCAACAGCAGGAAAAGATCCGACATCTCCGCCACCACCGTCTCGGATTGCCCGACGCCCACGGTCTCGATCAGGATCACGTCAAACCCGGCGGCCTCGCAGAGCGCCACCGCCTCGCGCGAGCGGCGCGTGACCCCGCCAAGGTGGGTCTGACTGGGCGAGGGCCGGATGAAAGCACCGGGCGCGCGGGCCAGACGGTCCATCCGCGTCTTGTCCCCAAGAATTGACCCGCCCGACCGGCTGGAGGACGGGTCAACCGCCAGAACGGCCACCCGCAGCCCCTGCCCCACCAGCATCATCCCGAAGCTTTCGATAAAGGTCGATTTGCCCACCCCCGGCGTGCCGGAGAGCCCGATCCGCAGCGCCTGCCGATCGGCGGGCAGCGCCTCCAACAAGGCGCAGGCTTGCGCGCGATGATCCGCGCGCGCGCTTTCAACCAGCGTGATGGCCTGCGCCAGCGCCCGTCGCTCGCCCTGTGCCACCCGTGCTGCAAGATCGGCCGTGTCCATGGTCCCCTGCCCTTCTACCTGCCCCCGGTTGTCCGGCAGCCGCCCGCAAATGTCCAGAGCTTGGCGCGCCCTGCGTCCTCCGCTAAGCAGAGCCATGTCTGAAACCCTGCCCATCGACGCCATCCTGCCGCAGGTCACCGCCGCGTTGCGTAAAGCCGGCCGCCTTGTACTGCAAGCCCCGCCGGGTGCCGGCAAAACCACCCGTGTGCCGCTGGCCATTCTTGAGGGCGCGCTGACCGAAGGGCGGATCGTGATGCTGGAACCGCGACGTCTTGCAGCACGGGCGGCGGCTGAGCGCATGGCGCAAACCTTGGGCGAGGAGGTTGGGCGGACGGTCGGTTACCGGATACGCGGCCAGTCGAAAACCGGCAAAAGCACCCGGATCGAGGTCATCACAGAAGGCATCCTGACGCGCATGTTGCAGGATCGTCCCGACTTGCCCGGCGTGGGCTGCGTGATCTTTGATGAATTTCACGAACGCTCCCTGAACGCGGATCTTGGGCTGGCGCTCTGTCTTGAGGTGGCTGAGGCGCTGCGCGATGATCTGCTGCTGGTGGCGATGTCGGCCACGCTGGATGCAGAACCGGTCGCCGCCCTGATGGATGCACCGATCCTGACATCTCAAGGGCGCAGTTTTCCGGTCAGCACGCATTGGTTGGACCGTCCCCTGGCCAAGCGCCAGCGGCTGGAAGACGCGGTTGCCGACCTCACGCTTGAGGCGCTGCACCGGGAGGACGGCAGCGCGCTGGTGTTTTTACCGGGCGAGGGCGAAATTCGCCGCACCCAGGCGCGGCTTAAGGGGCATCTGCCCTCGGATGTGTCCTTGCATCCGCTCTTTGGTGCAATGGATTTCAAGGACCAACGTGCCGCAATCGCACCTGCCACAACGGGCCGCAAGGTCGTGCTTGCCACCTCGATCGCGGAGACCTCACTGACCATCGAAGGCATTCGCATCGTGATCGATGCAGGCCGCGCGCGCCGGTCGGAATTCGATCCCTCCTCCGGCATGGCGCGGCTGGTGACCACCCGCGTCTCACGCGCCGAAGCGATCCAAAGGGCGGGCCGCGCGGGCCGGGTGGCACCGGGGGCCTGCTACAAGCTGTGGACCAAGGGGGAGGACGGGGCCCTGCCCGCCTTTGCCCCTGCCGAGATCGAGGTTGGCGACCTGACAGGCCTGGCGCTTGAGATCGCCCTCTGGGGCGGGCAACCCGAAGCGATGCGTTTTCTCAGCCCGCCCCATGCCGGTCGGATGGGGGACGCGCAGGCCGTGCTGCAAATGTTGGGCGCGCTGGACGCCAAAGGCCGGATCACCGATCACGGGCGCCGCCTTGCCGCCCTGCCCCTGCACCCGCGTCTGGCCCATATGGTCGCGCTGGGAGGGTCCTCCGCGCCCTTGCTGGCGGCCCTGCTGGCAGAGCGGGATATCCTGCGCGGCGCGTCCTGCGACCTGACGCTGCGGGTCGCGGCAGCCCGAGATCCATCGGGATTTGAGCGTACCGAGGGGCTCCTGCTGCACCGGCCAACGCTGGCGCGGGTACGGGAGGACGCCAGAAGGCTCCAGCGGGCAGCACCGGGCGAGGGACCCGACCGGATCGGGATCCTCACAGCCCTGGCCTATCCCGACCGTGTCGGATTGCGCCGTCCGGGCGATGCGCCGCGCTTTGTGCTCTCGGGGGGCAAAGGCGCTTTGCTGCCCGAAGGTGACCCGCTGGCCGCTGCCCGGCTGATCGTGGCCACGGACCTCGATGGGGACCCGCGCGAGGCGCGCATCAGACAGGCCGTTGCACTGTCGATGCAGGATCTGCGCGACACCTTCGCCGATCAGATCGCCTGGCATGATGTCTGCGTCTGGTCGCGCCGCGAGAACCGGGTTGAGGCCCGACAGCAGGAGCGTTTCGGCGCGTTGATCCTCGAAGACCGCCTTTGGCGGGAAGCACCCCCAGAAGATATCGCCAAGGCGATGCTGGAGGGGATAAGGCACCTTGGGCTCGCCTCTTCGGCCGCCGCCAGACGTCTGATGGTCCGCGCCGCCCTGATGCGCGCCGCGGATCCGGATTTCCCGGACCTGAGCGAACCTCATCTGATGGACACGCTGGAGGGTTGGTTGCAGCCGCATCTCACCGGGATAAAGACAGCAGGTGACTGGAAAAGCTTCGATATCCTGCCCGCGCTGCAAGCCTGTCTTGGCTGGGACAACATCCAGAAGCTCGACCGCGCCGCGCCTGCCCATTTCGTCACCCCGCTGGGACGCAAGGTGCCGATTGACTACGCCGACCAACAACCGCGCATTTCCGTGCGCCTGCAGGAGATGTTCGGCGTCACACAGCACCCCAAAGTGGCTGGAAGGCCGGTGCAGGTCACCCTGCTGTCCCCGGCACAACGCCCCGTGCAGGTGACCGAAGACCTGCCGCAGTTCTGGGCGTCGTCCTATGCGGATGTGCGCAAGGATATGCGCGGGCGCTACCCCAAACACCCCTGGCCCGAGGACCCGACCGCTGCCGATCCGACCCTGCGCGCCAAGCCGCGCAAATAGCCGCCCTTAGCGGTCGAGACACCAGCGCATGATCGCCTTTTGCGCGTGCAGCCGGTTTTCGGCCTCGTCAAAGATCACCGAATGCGGCCCGTCCATGACCTCGGACGTGGCCTCGTCATCGCGGTGCGCCGGCAGGCAGTGCATGAACAGCGCCTCGGGCTTGGCCTTTGACATCAGATGCGCATCCACCCGGTAGGGCCGCAACTGGTTGTGCCGCCGTTCGCGGGCCGATTGCGCGTCGTGCATCGACACCCAGGTGTCCGTGACCACCAGATCAGCGCCCTCCACCGCTTTGAGGGGATCGCGTTCGATGGCGACATCAACCCCCTTGGCGCGCGCCAGATCGACAAACTCCTGTTCCGGGTCAAGCGTTGGCGGCCCGGTGAACGTTAGGTCAAACCCGAACTGACCCGCCGCATGCAGAAAGGAGGAACAAACATTGTTCCCGTCCCCCGACCAGACCACCTTTTTGCCTTTGATCGGGCCGCGATGTTCCTCGAAGGTCATGACATCCGCCATGATCTGGCAGGGATGCGTGCGATCCGTCAGCCCGTTGATCACCGGAACGGTGGCAAATTCGGCCATCTCGGTCAGCACCGCTTCGTCGAAGGTGCGGATCATGATGAGATCCACATAGCGGCTGAGCACGCGGGCGGTATCGGCGATGGTCTCGCCATGGCCCAACTGCATGTCGGAGCCCGAGAGCACCATGGTCTGCCCGCCCATCTGGCGCACGCCCACGTCAAAGGACACGCGCGTCCGGGTGGAGGGTTTTTCAAAGATCAGCGCGACCATGTGGTCCTTGAGAGGCTGGTCGTCATCCGGGGCCCCGCGCGGTCGCCCGGCGCGCGCGGATTTCATCACCACGGCCTTATCAATAATGCCGCGCAAATGGGTTGGATCCGTCAGGTGTATGTCGAGAAAATGGTTCATGTCATATTTCTTTTTCTGGAACGCCTCGAGGGCCTTGGCCCCCCGCTGGCTTGTTGGGAATTTCACGCAGCCTCTAGTGCCGATGCCGTGGCCTCCAGACGGTCGACCGCCTGCGCGATCTCGTCATCGGTGATCGTCAGCGCGGGCAACAGGCGCACCACGTTATCCGCCGCAGGGACGGTGAGTACATTCTGGTCGTACCCGGCCTGAACGACATCGACGTTGGGGGCCACGCATTTGAGGCCCAGCATCAGGCCTGATCCGCGCACGCTTTCGAAAATGTCCGGGTGCGACGCCACGAGCCCTTCAAGCTTTTGCCGCATCAGGCCGCCCTTGCGCGCGACCTCGGCCAGAAACGCGGGATCAGCGACGTGATCGACAACGGCGCAGCCCACCGCACAGCCCAGCGGGTTGCCCCCATAGGTGGAGCCATGAGTGCCCAGCGTCATGCCTGAGGCGGCCTCTTCGGTGGCCAGCACAGCACCGATGGGGAAGCCACCGCCAATGCCCTTGGCCACCATCATGATATCCGGCGCGACGCCTGCCCACTCATGCGCAAAAAGCTTGCCGGTGCGCGCAACCCCGCACTGCACCTCATCAAAGATCAGCAGGATGCCATGGGTATCACACAGATCGCGCAGACCCTTGAGGCATTGGTCCGGCACCGGACGGATGCCGCCTTCACCCTGTACCGGTTCGATGATGATGGCCGCGATATTGTCGGAGAGAGCCGCCGTCAGCGCGTCATGATCGCCAAACTCCAGATGTGTGAAGCCGGGCAGAAGAGGGCCAAACCCCTTGGTCATCTTGTCCGACCCTGCCGCCGCGATCCCCGCAGAGGAGCGTCCGTGAAACGACCCGGTGAAGGCAATGATCTCTGACCGCGCGGGCTGGCCCTGCGCGTCCCAGTACTTGCGGGCCATCTTGACGGCCAGCTCACAGGCCTCGGTGCCGGAATTGGTAAAGAACACCGTATCGGCAAAGGTATGTTCGGTCAGCTTATCCGCAAGCGCCTGCTGCTGCGGGATCTGATAGAGGTTCGAGACATGCCAAAGCGCCTCCGCCTGATCGGTGAGCGCCTTGACCAGCTTGGGATGCGCATGTCCCAGCGCTGTCACCGCGATGCCTGCCGCCAGATCAAGAAAGCGTCGGCCATCTGCCTCAATGAGCCAGGAGCCTTCGCCTTTGACGAAGCTCAGAGGGGCACGGGCATAGGTCGGCAAGAGTGTCGGGATCATCGGATCGTCCTCAAGAAAGGTATCGCAGGCAAGAGCACAGAACGTGCATGAGCCATTGGTACAGGTCAACAATGTTTAGATGTTCAGGAAGGTTCAGGTCCGCGCACCACAAGATGCGCGTCATGTTTTACCGCTTTAGGCGGCGCAACGACAACGTCGTCGGATCGCATTACGTGTCAAAACCATCATCCTGCCTCTCTACGGTAGCGCAGGCAGGAAGCAAAGTGTTTTCTTGCAATCCCCGGCACCAAATAGCACCGCTTACAAGTTCCCCGCTTGTATCTCCCTATCCAGTGCTTAGAATAGACGCTCAAGGAAAGATGCATTGGCGGCCTGGAAACATCGGGCCGCCTTTTGAATTGGGGAAGTGTTGATGTCGTGGACAGACGAACGGGTTGAGTTGCTCAAGAAAATGTGGGGCGAAGGGCAGTCGGCCAGCCAGATCGCAAAAGAGCTTGGCGGGGTGACCCGCAACGCCGTGATCGGCAAAGTACACCGCCTGGGACTGTCGAACCGCGCCACCACCACGACAAAGACCGAGAACAAAGCCAAACCCGCCCCCAAGGTCGAGGCCAAATCCAAACCCACACCCAAACCTGCCGAGCCCGCGGCCAAGGCAGCAGCCGAGCCTGCCCCCAAACCGCTGCCGCCGCGCAAGCAGATCATCCCCGCAGGTCAGCCTCTGCCGCCGCAGCCTTCCGCAAATGAGATCAGCCCCGAAGCGCTCGCCAAGGTCTCTGCCATTGAGAAGAAGGCCAAGAGGCTGTCGTTGATGGAACTGACGGAACGCACCTGCAAGTGGCCCGTTGGCGACCCGGCGACCGAGGATTTCTGGTTTTGCGGCTTGCCCGTGCAACAGGGAAAACCCTATTGCGAGGCCCATGTGGGGGTCGCTTTCCAGCCCATGTCCTCGCGGCGCGACCGCCGCCGCTGACAAGCGGTGCGGCCTGGCAGCAGCCCACGTTGAAACATCAAAAACGCAAAGGTGAGTTGCACGCAGCACAGCATCAAGTATGACCGCAGGCATTCTTGAGAACCGGAAACGATTGCCTTTGTGACTGACACCTCTTCCTATATCCGCGCCGCCGATGCGCTGGCACAGCGCCTTTATCGTGCCGGCTGCAGGCATGCTTTTGGCATGCCGGGGGGCGAGGTGCTGACTCTGGTCGACGCGCTGGAGGCCGCCGGGATCACCTTTATTCTCACCAAGCACGAAAATGCCGCCGCCTTCATGGCCGAAGGGGTCTACCACCAGACGGGAGCACCGGGCATTCTGGTGGCCACGGTCGGGCCCGGTGCCCTGAACGGGGTGAACGCGGTAGCCAACGCCCATCAGGACCGGGTGCCGCTGATCGTGCTGGCAGGTGCGGTGGACGCGGATGAGGCGCAGACCTACACCCATCAGGTGCTCGACCAGCAGGCGGTGTTTCACCCGATCACCAAGGCGAGCTTTTCGCTGGTTCCCGGTGCAGCCCATGTTATCGCGGACAAGGCCGTCGCCATCGCCACCGAAGGCCGACCAGGCCCGGTTCATATTGACGTGCCGATCTCTGTCGCGGACAGTCGGGTGCCGGCGCAAGCGCCTCCCGCCCGCACGGATGCCGCCCGCACCGCCCCGGCGGGCGACGATCTCAGCCGCGCGCGCGGCTGGTTGGCCACCTCGGTGCGCCCGCTCATGGTCTTGGGCCTTGATGCCATGACCCAGGAGGCAGGCGACGTTGTGACCCGGTTTGCCGAAACCCACGGGGTCCCGGTGATCACGACCTACAAGGCAAAGGGCCTGATCCCCGAGGATCACGCGCTGGCATTGGGGGCCGCAGGCCTCTCGCCACTGGCGGACAAGCACCTGTTGCCGCTGCTGAAAACGGCCGACCTGATCCTCTGCGTCGGATACGACCCGATTGAAATGCGGACCGGTTGGCGGGAGGCATGGTGCCCCCGCGAACAGCGCATCATCGACATCACCGCAGAGCCAAATCACCACTACATGCATCAGTCGAGCCTGAATATCGTGGCCGATTGCGCCGCCTCGCTCGCTGCAATTTCAGAAGGCATCACGCCGCAAAAAACCTGGCCCGATCAAGCGCCGCAGCAGACCAGGGCGGCACTGCAAGCGGCCTTTCCCGCCGATGACACCTGGGGGCCTGCCGCTGTGATCGACACCTGCCGGACCTCTTTGCCGCGCGACACGATTGCAACGGCGGATAGTGGCGCGCATCGTATCCTGCTCAGCCAGATGTGGCAGTGTTACAGCCCCCGCGGGCTGATCCAGTCCTCTGCCCTTTGCACAATGGGCTGTGCCGTGCCGCTGGCGATGGGAGCCAAGGTCGCCCGCCCCGAGACCCCGGTGGTGTCCTTTTCGGGGGATGCCGGGTTCCTGATGGTGGCCGGAGAGCTTTCTACGGCGGCTGAATTGGGTCTGAACACCCTTTTTGTCGTTTTCGTAGACGCCTCGCTTGCGCTCATTGAGCTGAAACAGCGGTCGCGCCAGCTGAAAAACAACGGCGTGGACTTTGCTCGACATGATTTTGCGGCCATCGGGCGGGCCTTTGGCGGCGCAGGCACAACCGTGCACAGCCGTGCCGAGCTCAGCGCAGCGCTGGAGACCGCCCTGCAGGCCGAGAGTTTTACCGTAATTGCGGCCGTGATCGAGAGGGGCAGTTATGACGGACGCATCTGACGCACCAGCCGCTCTGAGCGGCCTCGTGGTGCTGGATCTGACACGGATCCTGGCCGGGCCGACCGCGACCCAGCTTCTGGGCGATTTCGGCGCGACTGTTCTGAAGGTTGAAAACCCCAAAACCGGGGGCGATGACACCCGCATTTGGGGGCCGAACTACGCGCGCGACGTGCACGGCCAGAACACGGATCTCTCTGCCTATTTCATGGCCGCCAACCGCAACAAACGCTCTCTTTCCATCGATATCTCGACCGCCGAGGGCCAACGGGTCGTGCAACAGCTTGCCGCCCGCGCAGATGTCGTGATCGAAAACTATAAACCCGGCGGGCTGGAAAAATACGGGCTCGATCACAAGACGCTCTGTGCCGCCCACCCGGAACTTGTGTATTGCTCAATCTCGGGCTTCGGTCAGACCGGGCCGAACCGGGACAAGCCGGGATATGACCTGATGGCGCAGGGCTATGGCGGCATCATGTCGTTGACGGGTGACCCCGACGGGCCACCTGTGAAGGTCGGTGTGGGGATCGCCGATGTGATGTGCGGAATGTATGCCACCATCGGCATTCTGACGGCCTTGCGCCACCGTGATGCGACTGGCGAAGGACAACACATCGACCTGTCGCTGGTTGATGCGCAGATGGCCTGGCTTATCAACGAGGGCACGAACTACCTCACCTCTGGACAGTTGCCCAGAAGACGCGGCAACGCCCATCCCAACATCGTGCCTTACGAGGCCTTTGTCTGCTCTGACGGGCATGTGCTGATCGCGGTCGGGAACGATGCGCAATTTGCCCGCTTTTGCGATGCCTTGAGCCTGCCCGAGCTGGCCACGGACGCCCGGTTTACCACCAATCTGGCGCGTCTGGAAAACCGTGAGGTGCTGATCCCGCTGATCTCCGCACCGCTGGCCACAAAAAGCAAATCCGAGGTGATTGCAATGCTTCAGGCGGTCCATGTGCCGGTGGGTCCGATCAACACCGTGGCCGAGGCGCTTGCCTCGGATCAGGCCGCGTCCAGAGGGGCGGTTGTGAGCGTGCCAGCCAGCGGGATCGAGAGCGGCGCGGTTGAGCTGCTGGCCAATCCGCTCAAATTGTCGCGCACGCCCGTGCAGTATCGCCGCGCGCCCCCCCGCTTCGGGCAGGACACCGAGGAGGTTCTGGCAGAACTCGGCATAAAGCCACCGAAAAACTGAAACTTTTGGCGGCGTAAAATGGCCTAAATCACCGAAATAGTGGTTAATTTGAACTGTTCTTATGAAATATTCAGCGCTTTGCAACACATAGCTTCACGTTGGCGTGTAACCACTGCCCAAGGTCTTCGCACGCTCCGATATTGCGGTACACAAGAGACAGCTACAGTAAAAAGGTACGCCCATTATGATGTATGATATCTGTCAAAGCCCGGTTTCCCTGACGACCCAGGACGCTCTGGCGGAGTGGAACGGAATGGTCCGGGCCTTTCTGGCCCACGGGACGACGACACCGACGCATCTTGGCGCTGTGCTCCAAAGCCATCCTCATTTTGCGATGGGTCATGCAGCGCGCGGGCTTTTTTCCCTGATGATGGGCCGCGCAGAACTGGTACAGACCGCGCATGAGGCTGCACAGGCCGCGCATCTGGCGCTGGCCAACGCCGAGGCCACCCCCCGCGAAGAGGCATGGGTCACCGCCCTTGACCGCTGGCTGGAAGGCACCCCCTCGGGTGCCATCGCTGCAATCGAAGGCGCGCTGGATATGCATCCCGCCGACACACTCTCCGCCAAGGTCAGCCACGCCATTCGGTTCATCCTGGGCGATGCCAGCGGCATGCGCAGCTCGATCGAGCGGGTGCTGGGGGCGCATGACGCCGATCACGCCTGCCGGGGATACGCGCTGGGGTGCCACAGCTTCACGCTGGAAGAGACCGGCGACTATGATCTGGCCGAGGCTGCCGGGCGGGCCGGGCTTGAGCTGGTCAAAGATGACGCGTGGGGCCTGCATGCGGTCGCCCACGTCTATGACATGACCGCGCGCCCCGACCTTGGGATCAATCTGATCGAAGGGCATACAAGCGCCTGGGATCACTGCAATAATTTCCGGTACCACGTCTGGTGGCACAAGGCGCTGCTACATCTGGACCGGGGGGAGCTGGATGTGGCCCTGGGTCTCTATGACGCGCAGATCCGTGCGGATAAAACCGATGACTACCGCGATATCTCGAACGCGACATCGCTGCTTGTCCGGCTGGAGCTTGAGGGCATCGCGGTCGGACCCCGCTGGGCGGAACTGGCGGATCTGGCGGAAAGACGTATCGACGATGGCTGCGTGGTCTTTGCGGACCTGCACTATATGCTGGCGCTCACCGGCGCGCAGCGCCCCGAGGCGCAACAGCAGATGAAGGCCCGATTTGCCCGCGACGCTGCCCGCGACGGCGAGATGCAACAGCGCTATGCGCACCCCGGACTTGCGGCCCTCGCAGGGCTCAATGCCTTTGCCGAAGGGCGTTATGATGCGGCCTTTGCCGATCTTGTTGCCGCCCGCCCGGACATGCAGAGCATCGGCGGCAGCCATGCCCAGCGCGATGTCTTTGAACGGCTGACCATTGACGCAGGCCTGCGCGCAGGCCGTTATACCCAGACCGAAGCGATCCTGAACGACCGTCTGGCGCGCCGCGCCGGCAACGCGGATCGCTACACCAAAACGCGTCTGGCCAGCATAGCGGACGCACGGCGGATCCCTGCTCAGTAACTGCGGGCCGCCGATGAAATTGCTGATGACACTTTTAAACCGAAAGCATAAAGACCGGCCATGACACTTGCCGCTCCGTCCAATCTGGCGCAAACGCGCCCGTCCGCTGCTGCTCAGGCGGCATCGCCGGGCCAGCGCATCCGCGATCCGCGTCTGGATTTCTTCCGGGGCATCGTGATGTTCATCATTCTCATTGCGCATACGCCCGGCAACTGGCTCACCCTTTGGATTCCCGCGCGCTTCGGGTTTTCCGACGCGACCGAAGTCTTTGTCTTCTGTTCCGGCATGGCCTCGGCCCTTGCCTTTGGCGCGGTGTTCCGCGACCAGGGGCTGCTGATGGGAACCGCACGTACGGTCTTTCGGTGCTGGCAGGTCTATTGGGCGCATATCGGGCTCTTCTTTGCTGTCGCGGGCACGATGCTGTTGCTCAACAACACCGGTTGGTTTGAGCGGGACTATGTCGGTCAGTTGAATCTGTATCCATTCCTCAACAACCCCGAAGAGAACCTTCTTGGCCTGCTGACCCTGACCTATGTGCCGAATTACTTTGATATTCTGCCGATGTATCTGGTGGTGCTGGCCATGATGCCGCTGGTGATCGCCTGCCACCGCTTCCACCCGCTGGCGGCCTTGCTGCTGGTTGCGGGCGTCTGGTTCGGGGCCCAGTTCGACGCTTTGGCGCTGCCGGCAGAGCCGTGGTCCGCGCGGGAGTGGTTTTTCAACCCCTTTGGCTGGCAACTGGTGTTTTTCACGGGCTTTGCCTTCATGTCAGGATGGCTGCCTGCGCCACCGCGCCACAAGCTTCTGGTCATTCTGGCGGGGGTCATCGTGCTGGTCGTCATTCCGCTTGCCTATTACCGCATCACGCGCCAACTGCCCGAAGTACGGGCTTGGCGGACGGAGTACCGCTTTCTGATCGCCAAAACCGACTTTGGTGTCCTGCGCTATGTGCATTTTCTGGCCCTGGCTTACCTGTGCTGGATCGCGGTAGGCGAAGCGGGCCGCCGCATCCTGCCACCGCAAACGGGCGGCGTTCTGGCAGAGCTTTGGCGGCGTGTGCTCGCCATGATCATGAAGGTCGGGCAGCAATCGCTTGCGGTGTTCATCACCTCGATGTTCATCGCACGGCTTCTCGGGGCAGCGCTGGATACCCTGGGCCGTGGCTCTCTGCTCAACCAGCTCATCGTCAATCTGGTCGGCTTTGTGATTTTGATCGGTGTGGCCTACGGCGTGGGGTGGTTCAAGACCCAGCCCTGGCGAAAAAAGGTGGTGCAATGATGCTGCGTCGGGATGTCCTCAAATCACTGGCCGCTCTTGCAACAGCCCCCACCGCGGCGCTGGCCGACGCGGCCACCCCCGAGCCCGGCCTGCAACAAGGTACGGCCACGCCCTTTACGGCAGAGCTGGTGCGTACCCGCGCCCAGGCGCTTGCCCAAACGGACTATACCCCGCGCCCCTATGTGCCGGAGAGCTGGCGAAACCTCAGCTACGACCAATACCGCAAAATCTGGTTTGATGGCCGCAATGCCCTGTGGCAGGGCACCGAAGGGCCACAACGCGTCGACCTCCTCCCACCCGGGCTCTATTTTCCGCAGCCTGTGGAAATCAATGTGGTTCAGGACGGTCAGGCGCGGCCGTTGCTGTTTGATCTGGGCGTCTTTGACAGCACGGATAAGTTCCCGGAGGTCGAGGTTGACGACACGCTGGGGTATTCCGGCTTGCGCCTAAGGGCCGAACTGCAGCAACCCGGCATTTTTCAGGAATACGCGGTCTTTCAGGGGGCCAGCTATTTCCGCGGCATTGGCGCGGGCGAAACCTACGGGCTGTCTGCGCGGGGCCTGGCGCTCAACACCGCTGAGCCCGAAGGCGAAGAATTCCCCGATTTCATCGCCTTCTGGCTGGAAACGCCCAAGCCTGGCGCACGGTCCGTCGTGCTGCATGCGCTGCTCGACAGCCCCAGTTGCACAGGCGCCTACCGGTTCAAGATCACCCATGGTGAAACGCTGACGATGGCGGTCGAGGCAGAGATTTTCGCCCGCCAGGAACTGCTGCACGTGGGGATCGCCCCGCTGACGTCGATGTTTCTGTTTGACGAGACAATGCGCGAGCGTTTTTCGGACTTCCGACCAGCCGTCCACGACAGTGACGGGCTGATGATCCACAATGGCGCGGGCGAGGTGATCTGGCGCCCGCTGTCCAATCCAAAGCATCTGCAGATCAGCGCCTTCGCGGATGACAGCCCGCGCGGGTTTGGCCTGATGCAACGCGCCCGCGCCTTTAGCGATTTTGCCGACCTTGAAGCGCTGTATCACAACCGGCCCGCTTTGTGGGTCACCCCCGGCGAGGACTGGGGACCGGGCAGTGTCACCTTGGTGGAAATTCCCGCCGACCTGGAAGTCTACGACAATATCGTCAGCTATTGGCGGCCCGCAGCCCCCATCCCGGCAGGGGCTTCACACAGGATGTCCTACCGGTTGGACTGGGCCGACGATCCAGCCCCGCGTGCGTCAATGCCGCTGCGTGTGCTCAATACCGCCATCGGCGACCGGCCCGAAGGCGGCAAGGTCGTGATCGTCGATTTCGAAGCCCGCGCGGACGTGCCCGAAGATCTGACACAGCTCGATATTGTCCTGCGCAGCAGCAGTGGCGAGATGTCGCAAGGGCTGGTTCAGCGCAATCCGGAAACAGGCGGGCCGCGGCTGGCTTTCACCTTCTACCCGCAGGAGGCTGAGCTGATCGAATTCCGGGCGCAACTGCGTCTGGAGGGGGCTGCACTCACCGAGGTCTGGCTCTATCGGTGGACCCGCGCATGACCGAAAAAACGCAGAGGCTCTTTGAGATGATGCCGGCCCGCGCCCCGCTTGAAATGCAAGCGCAACCCTTGCGCCGCGCCCCCAAGCCGCAACCGGGCAGATCGCCCAAACCCGAGGCATCGCTGCTCTGGCGGCTGGCGGTCTTTGTACCTGCGTTGACGGGCACGTTCTTGCTGCTCAAGGGTCTTTACGGATGGTTTGCCGAAACCGGCATGTCGGGGCTTGAATGGGCCTTGCTGAGCATGGTCGGTCTGACCTTTATCTGGGTAACCCTCTCGGTCAGCACCATCGGCGTGGCCGTCGCGGGGCTCCTGGCGCGCGCGGACACACCGGATCAGGAAAAACCCCCACCAGCGCCGCTCGATGTGGCTCTGCTGGTGCCCGTCTACAACGAAGACACCGGCGAGGTGTTTGGCAATGCCGCAGCCATGTTGGGGGATCTTGCCCAGCTCGACAGCGCCCACAGCTACGCGCTTTTCATTCTCTCGGATACACGCGATGCGGAGATTGCCGCGCGCGAAGAAGAAGCCTTTGGCCTGCTGCGCGCGCAAGCACCAAAGGGCATGGGCGTGCATTATCGCAGGCGGCTTGAGAATACCGACAAGAAGGTCGGCAATCTTGTTGACTGGATTACCGGATGGGGTGCGGCCTATGCGGCTATGGTGGTGCTCGACGCGGACAGTCTGATGACAGGCCGCGCGATTGACAGGCTGGCCAATGAGCTCAGCACAGATCCGGAGGCCGGGTTGATCCAGACTTGCCCGGTGCTGGTCGGGGCAGAGACGGTCTTTGCCCGGCTGCAGCAGTTTTCCAACATCGCCTACGGCTGGCTGCTGGCCGAAGGTCTGGCAAACTGGTCGCGCAATGAAGGCAACTACTGGGGCCACAACGCGATCATCAGAACGCGCGCTTTCGCAGCCTCCGCCGGGCTGCCGCATCTGCGAGGGCGGCGCGGGCAGTCCGAGATGATCCTGAGCCATGATTTTGTCGAGGCCGGGCTGTTGCGCCGGGCCGGATGGACGGTCCGTTTCATGCCCCGTCTGACCGGTAGTTTTGAAGAGACCCCCGGCACGCTGATCGACTATGTCTTGCGCGACCAGCGCTGGTGCCGGGGCAACCTGCAACACCTGCGCCTTCTGGGGACAGCAGGTCTGCACCCGGTGTCTCGGTTCCACCTGCTGCACGGGGCGGTCAGCTACCTGCTGTCTCCTGCGTGGTTCCTGCTGCTGGTCATCTGGTTCCTGCTGGGCAAAGACCGCGAGACCAACGTGATCCGCTACTTCAACGAGGCCAACCCGCTGTTCCCGGACTGGCCCCCCGCGATGAGCCATGTGGATTCGGCGGTCTTTCTGGTGATCATGTATGCCATGCTGCTGACCCCCAAACTGGTGGGCGCAGGGATCATTGCCGCACATCCCAAGGCGACCCGGCTTTACGGCGGACGCGGGGCCTTCTTGTCCGCCTTCGCCGTTGAGGTTGCCCTGTCCATTGCCTATGCGCCGATCCTGATGGTGCAGCAGACCCGTGCGGTCTGGCGGAGCGCTCTGGGTCGCGACAGCGGGTGGCGCACGCAAAACAGAACCGCCCGCGCCTACCCGCTGAGGGATCTTTCGCGGTTCCACTGGTTTGAGACGGCGCTTGGCGTCATTCTGACTGCCGGCCTGTTCTCTGGGCTGGTGTCTTTGTGGCTCATCCCGATCGCGGCGAGCCTGCTGTGCGCCGTGCCGCTTTCCGCGCTCAGCGCCCTGCCGGTAGCAAAGTACCTGCCCAAGGCGCTGCACATGCAAAGCCCGCTGACCCTGCGTGAGCCGCATATCGTGACCCAGGCGCGCCGGGAGCGGCGACGGATCAACGCGATGCTGGATCAGGCAGGATTGTCCGCCGGGTAAGGGGCGATTTGTGGCGGTACCGTGGCCGGTTTACTCAAACGCGACCAAAGGCAGATCCCGCCGCAGCCAGCCCGGCCCCGCACCGGACCCCAGCATGCCCTCGGGCACATCGATGATCTGGGTATAGCCGGCGGCCAGCAGACGTGCGGACAAATGGCGCGACCGCACACCGCGCGCGCAGATCAGGGCAATGGGCCGCTGTCGGTCGCCTTGCGTGTGCTGCAACAACGCCTCTTCGAAATCAGGGCGGCGCATGTCGATGGGGACGGCCCCTTCGCCAAGACCCGTCCGGCGCCACTCGTCAGGCCTGCGGATATCGATCAGCAACACCGCCCCGGACAGAGCTGCCTGATGTGCATCGGGAGGGCTAAGTGCCGTGCCGCCATTTTCCGCAAGGATGTTGAACCATTGCGCCGCGATTGCCCCACTGGTTGCCAGACCGGCCACCCCCAGAAGCACAATACCCCGCCGCGACAAACGCGGCGGGGTTTTTTGACTTTCCTCTACCGGATCGTAGAGGCGCATGTTCAGTTCACCGGCGCAGAGCTGGAAAACTGCGGGATCTCGCGGTCGGAGGCTGCGTCCTCCTCGATGTTCACCCAGTTGTTTTCAGCCAGGGTCAGGTTGCCTTCGATGTCTTCTTCCCAAAAGCCCACGACGTTTTGGGTGATGTTGAGGTAGAGCTTGCCGTCAACGATGCGCCACAGGTTCGGGTTCGCGGGAACTTTGCCACCTTTGGAGACACCATAGGCACAGTGACCATCGTATTGCGGCGCGTAAGCTTCGGGGTTGGCAACAAAGCGGTCTCTGTTTTCTTCTGATGAAAAGGCAAATGTCGCGCCATTGAAGTCAGCTGTGATATCTTTGTCGCCCGGGACGGCGGCAGGCTGCGCTGTGCCGACAGGTGACTGTTCGAGGTCAAAATAGGCAACCACATCATAGCCGGAGACGGCAAAGCCCGTGGGGTCGACATATTGATCCCCTGCAAACGATGCGGTGGCGAATGTGGCAGCTGTGGCCGCTGCGGCGATCAGGGTGAGGGGGAAGCGCATGATGTAAACTCCAATTTGGCTGATGCGTCGACGGGGTGTCCGCCCCGATACTGAGGGTGTAATCCATGTACCGGTTCCGATGCACCCCCTTGATGCGTGGCTCTCAGGCTTGTGAAAATCCGCAACATGCCGTGATCGTTTCGTGAGAATTCCCGGCAGAACCCCGGATATTATTTCAATTTAGGCGGCTGAGCAGGGTCTGACCCCGGCGCGGCAGGCGTTTGTGTTACGGTCTCCTGGGGCTGCGGCAGATCAAACCGCAACCCGACCCGATCAAGCTTTTCTGCAACCGGGTCCGCGCTGCGGAAAAATGCAACATCCATCGCGCCCGCCTCTATGCCGGAAAACGTCAGCGCCTCTGCGGCGGCCTGTGCCAGCGCGTTCTGCGCCTCGGGCACCGCGCCCACAAAACCCAGCAGATGGCCGCGTGTACCGGTATCGTAGGTCACACTGACAAGATAGGCTGCACTGGCAAGTCCCATGGCCGTGGCAAGCTTGGTATCAATGGCCTGGACCAACCGCTCCGGCAAACCGGTGGGCGGTGCAACCTCGGCAATCCGGGCCTCCACCTCATCCGGCGCATTTCCAAGCGTCCGATGAAGCCACACCACGGCCTCCGCCGGCAGCAGGATCGACGATGGGGCAACCTCCAGATTCACGCCAAGCCCAATGCCCTGATCTGCAAGCATCGCCGCAATCGTTCTGCCTGACAGGGCAAGATAAGGCGTAATTTGACCCGAAAAGGCGGCCAGCCGTTCTTCGCGGTCGAAAACCAGAACGTAGCGGGCATCCTCCAGTTCGAAAAGTTCAGGAGTGACGTTTTCGTCACCGTCCCCGACCTCGGACTGCAGCATCAGGAAAAGCTCGCAATCTGCCAGCCGCTCGTAAAATCCAAGCCGCGCGGCGTCACTCTCGGCATCGGCCTGCATCGCGGCATGAGCCCGGTCAAGCGGGGTTTCATCAGTCATTCAATACATCCTTGATCCGGGATCGGAGACGCGGCAGCACATCCTCCTGAAACCACGGGTTCTTTTTCAACCACCCCGTATTGCGCCAACTTGGGTGTGGCAAGACAAAGGTATCTTTCTCGCGCAGTCGCCATCCCTTCACGGCTTCGGTGACCGACATCCTGCTGCCAAGGTGGTACTTCATCGCGTAGCCGCCGATGATGATTTTGAGGCGCAGCTCGGGCAACGCGTCCATAACCTGATCCCGCCAGGTCGCCGCACAAAGAGGCGGCGGCGGCAAATCACTACCCCTGTCGGAATAGCCTGGAAAGCAGAACGCCATCGGCACGATTGCGATGCGGCGGCGGTCATAAAACTGATCAGCCGTCAGCGCCATCCAATCTCTCAACCGCTCGCCCGAGGGATCCGTAAAGGGCTTGCCTGAAAGATGCACCTTTTGCCCCGGCGCCTGACCCGCGACCAGGATACGTGCCGTTGAAGAAAACCAAACAACCGGCCGCGGTGCGTGGGCCGTCGCGGTCACGGCAAACCGATCCTTGCAAAGCGTGCAGGCGGAAATTCGGGCGGTCAGTTCAGTCACAGAGCAAACCTAATGCAGATGGCAGCACCCGCAACGCCAAGCGTCCCCAAACCCTGAGGTATTTGCCGCTGCTATGTCGTTTCACGCAGCATACGCCTTTCGGCATCTGTCTCGAAACCAATGTTCGGACAGCGATTTTGCCCGTTTTGTTCACTGTTTCGGCCCCGCAACGCAAACTTGCCGCCCAAGACGGTTCTTCTCGCCAATGCATTGTACATTTGTTTTAAATTACGACATAATAATGCCCAATATGGTAGATAATCCGTAAATAACCTCTGGTAGAGAGAAAATGGCCCCAGAACGGGGTCTGTTGAGCAGCGGAGACGCCATGCTGGCCTTCGAAAACGTATCCAAGTCCTTTTGGACAGGCACACAGCACAAAGTGATCCTCGACAAGGTGTCCTTTGAAGTTGAGCTTGGCAATTCTCTTGGCGTGCTCGCCCCCAATGGCACTGGCAAAACAACCCTCATCAACATGATGGCCGGGCTGGAAAAACCCGATGAGGGCGAAATTCGGCGCGGGTGCAATATCTCCTTTCCCCTTGGGTTCATGGGCGGGGTCGTCAACAAGATTTCCGCCGTGGAGAATGCGCGCTATATCGCACGCCTTTACGGGCTTGATCCCGATTACGTGGAGAGCTTTTGCCGCTGGCTATGTAATCTGGACGAATATTTTGACCAACCGCTGGGCACCTACTCCGCCGGGATGCGGGCCCGGTTTTCCTTTGCTTTGATGCTGGCCTTGGATTTTGACATCTATCTGATCGACGAGGGTATGCCCTCTACCACAGATGTCGAATTCAATCAGAAAGCCGGGCAGATCCTGCAGGAGCGTCTGCGCACAACGACAATTATCATCGTCTCTCATCAACCGAGAATCATTGAAAAATTCGCGCGTTCAGCCGCTGTTCTGATGAACGGGCAGCTTCATATGTTCGATACTTTGGAAGAAGCGAAACAGCTTTATGACTACGAAACCGACAGCTAGGAAATTCCGGATAAAGCGGCCCTCGACCCAGGCGAGCGCGGAGAAAGCGAGCCCCCAGGAACCATCAGCCGCAGCTGAGGCCGAGCCTGAACAGGTGCCGGGGAAAAAGGCCACAGCGGCTCAGGCCGCCCCCAAGGAGGCCGCAACAGAGCTTGAGGCGATCCGGCGCGAAGGGCTGACCGGTCGGCAACTGCGCATGGCCCGACGGGTCGCGCAGAAGAGCGGGCTGTCTCCCAAATCCGATATTGATGCGGTGCGTCTGCTCCGGTTAAGCGGGGTTGATCCGTTTCAACGCGCCAACATGCTGGAATTGGTGGTGCCCAAGCAGGACACCCCCCCAAACGAGGACGCTACGCCGGAGCCTAAGGGAAGAATACAGCTGCCTCAAACGGTTCCGGACGATCAGGAAACCCTGCCATCGACCGAACTGAGCCCGATTGAAAGACGCAATCTTGAAATCTCCGAAATCCAAAAGGATATTACCCGACGCCGCCGCAAACGGCTTCAGATGCTGGCGGCACGGCTGTCTTTCTTTGTCTTTTTGCCGACGCTCCTCGCCGGGTGGTACTTTTTCAGCGTCGCCACCCCGATGTATGCCACAAAATCCGAGTTCCTGATTTTGCAAGCGGATACACAGGGCGGCGGCGGCGGTGGATTGGGTGGTTTGCTGACGGGCACACAATTTGCCACCTCGCACGACAGCATCGCCGTGCAGTCCTATCTGCAGTCCAAGGATGCTATGTTGCGGCTGGATTCGGATGTCGGGTTCAAGTCGCATTTCACACAGGATTTCATCGACCCGGTGCAGCGCCTGACCGATGATCCGACCAACGAGCAAGCTTATAAAGCCTATAAAAAGAACGTCAAAGTTGGATATGACCCGACCGAGGGTATCGTGCGCATGGAGGTGGTGGCTGCTGATCCGCAAACCAGTGCGCAGTTCAGTGAAGCGCTTATTCAATACGCCGAAGAGCGGGTAAACAGTCTGAGTGGTGAAAAACGCGGCGACCAGATGGCCGAAGCCGAGGCAAGCTTCCTGAAGGCTGAAGAAGAGCGGCGCATTGCCCAGGAAGCGCTTGTCACTCTTCAGCTACAAGGAGCCACACTGGATCCCGAAGCGGTGATCACAAGTCTGCGGGCGCAAATCAACAACGTCGAAATCCAGCTTCTGGAAAAAGAGTTACAACTGGCCGCGTTGCTTGACAATGCCCGCCCCAACCAATCCCGCGTGGACGGCGCGCAGGGAGATGTGCGCCGCCTGAATGCACAACTGGCAGAGCTGAATGCCCGCATGACAGACGCCAGTCGCGGCGAGAATTCCCTTGCGCAATTGAGCGTGCGTATCCAGATGGCCCAAGCCGACCTCGCCACGCGGGACATGCTGTTGCAATCGGCTTTGCAGCAGATGGAACAGACACGCATGGAGGCGAACCGTCAGGTCCGCTATTTGACCACCAGTGTCAAACCCGTCCCGCCCGAGGAGGCCACCTACCCGCGCAGTTTTGAGAACACGGTGCTGGCCTTCTTGATCTTTGGCGGTGTGTACCTGATGGTCTCGCTGACCGCTTCAATCCTCAGAGAACAGGTGACCTCCTGATATGACGCATGTTCCCGTCGGCGATCTTGTCATCGGTAATGATCGACCTTTGACTGTGATTGCTGGCCCCTGCCAGCTTGAATCCCAAGATCACGCCCAGATGATCGCCGGCCGCATGAAAGAGGCTTGCGATGCCGCAGGCGCACAATATGTCTTCAAGGCTTCCTTTGATAAAGCCAACCGCACATCGCTTTCGGGCGTGCGGGGGCCTGGCATCGACGCAGGTTTGAAGACGCTGCAATCGGTGGGCAAGGCCATCGGGGTACCGGTGCTGACCGACGTGCACAACGAAGCCCAATGCGCCCCGGCGGCTGAGGCCGTCGATATTCTGCAGATCCCGGCGTTTCTGTGCCGCCAGACAGACATGCTGCTGGCGGCAGGGGCAACCGGCGCTGCGATCAACGTCAAGAAAGGCCAGTTTCTGGCCCCTTGGGAGATGCCGAACATCACCACCAAGATTGAATCCACCGGCAACAGGCGTATCCTGCTGACCGAACGGGGCACGTCGTTTGGCTATAACACGCTGGTAGCCGATATGCGGTCGCTGCCGCAGATGGCCCAGACCGGCTATCCCGTCGTGATGGATGCGACCCATTCGGTGCAGCAACCCGGTGGCAAAGGCGGCTCATCCGGCGGGCAGCGGGAATTCGCGCCGGTGATGGCCCGCGCTGCGGTTGCCATCGGGGTCGCCGCGGTCTTTATCGAGACGCACGAAGAGCCTGATCGCTCACCTTCCGACGGCCCGAACATGATCTATCTGGATCAGATGCCCGATCTGATTTCAACGCTGATGGCGTTCGACAGGCTGGCGAAAGAAAAGCCTTTGGTATTCTAGTCGAACAACCGGCGCAAAAGCCGGTCCTTGGCCTCGTCCTTGATTGCATCCTCGGTGGATTGGCCCTCTGTTGTGCCAACGCCCAAGCGCTCCGATATCTCTTCCCGCGCGCGCTCTTCCAAGGCCTCTTTCTCAGCATCCAGTCGCAAATCAAGCGCCGCCTCAACGTCAGGTCGAATGGCGATATCAGCCCAGGGGCCAGTAAAGCGCACCGGGATCGCCAGCCCTTCGCCGGAATTGGCACGCAAGGCGACGGGCGTAAAAGTATAGTCGATTGTCTGCGCGCCAAGCCCGACGACACCAGCCCCTGACGCCTCATAGTTCTTCAACTGAAACAGCAGATCATTGTTGGACAAGACACCGGAGGCAATGGTCCAGGTCGCTGTCAGATCATCGAAAATCGTGGTCCCGCTGGCATTGCCGCCGCGCAACAGCTGGTCCAGGTCGATCCCCTCGATCGTGCCCCGCCCGACGTTCAGCGATCCATCTCCGCCAAGAGACCGCATGATGGCATCAACAGATCTGCCGGAACCGACGAAAGACACCTTCAGATCCCCTTGCCCTGTAAGGCGGTCAACATCGATGGCATCGGCCAGCAGGGGCTGTAGTTGCACTGACGCCACATCCATGTTCCCCCCGATTGAGAGATTGCCGCGGTTGTTGACGACAAATTCACCCGTGACATTGCCGCCATAGGCTTCGACCTGACGCAGATCAAACACCAACCGCGCGTTTTCATTCCGCAGAACCGCGCGGGTCTGACCAAGCTGAAAACTGCCCAGATCAATGCTGTCGGCGCTGAGCGCAATATCACCGTTGAAGGCGGACAAAGCGCTTGCATCGATGGGCGTGGTGGGCCAACCTCCCGCATTTGCAGAGGGTTCAGAGGACGTGCCGCCCCCGTCGCTGCTGGGCTCCGAACGGCTCGAGCCTTGCGTCAGATCGAGCGCGCCTGCATTAAGCTGCGCATTGATCTGCGGCACCCCGTTGAGCGACAGATCCGCAGCCCCGGTCAGCCGGTTGCCCCCCAGATCGAGGATGAGATCCCGCAAGGAAAGCTGTCGATCCGGTGTCAGCGTCAGATCGGTGCTCAGATCCAGGCTGCGCCCAAGCTTGGGCGGCAAATCCGCTCCCGGCAGGGCCAGTGACTGCAGGAAAGCATCCGTATCGGTGGTCTGGAGTGACAAAAGCCCCGCCACTGCACCGGTCGTACTGCCGCGCCCGTCAAAGTCGATGGTCCCGGCGTCCGCCCGGACCACCGCGCGCAGCGGGCTGATCTCGCCCGTGATAAAGCTGGCAAAGACGTCGACGACAGCCTCAACAGCGACCGGCGTGCCGGCCGGTTGCAATTGTGCTGTGATATCTGCAGGTCCGGCCGGATCGGGCCAGTTCAAAAACAGGTCCACCCCGTCCAAGGACACAAGATCACTGCCCTCGGCATCATAGATCAAGGTGGCATCCGTGACGCTCAGCTTTTCGATGCTGATCTCTCGGGTGTCGCTTTCGGGCGCGGTTTGAGGGGAGGTTTCCGTTTCGATCTGCGCAGCACCACCGGCATCGGTAAACTCCCAACTGGCGCGACCGTCCGCACGCTGTTCGAGCCGGATTGTCGGGCTGTTGGCCTCGATGTTGGTGATACGGATGTTTCCGCGCAGCAGGCTCATGACATCAATCCCGATGGCTGCATTTGCTGCCTGGAGCATGGGCCCCTGCTCTGCCCAGTCGGCATTGCCCACCTCAAGGTCATCCGCACTGACCCCAAGCACGGGCCAGAACGTCAGCGAAACTTCGCCGTTGATGGCCACATCGCGTCCCGTCGCCGCACTCAACTGCTCGGTGGCGATCCGCGCAACGCGGTCAGCGGGCAAAAAGAAAAGCGCGCCGACCAGCACGACAGCCAGCACAATCACAAGGCCCAAAAGGCGAACGATCCATTTCATGACGACCCTCTTCATCAACGGCAGGCCTTTTCCGGGGCCCGGAACTGCACTATAGCGCAGATCATGAGCACCAACCCACCCAATTTGCGACCTGACCTCGCACCCAAGGCGCGCCTCAGCACCACTGACCGACCGGATCAGCCGACCATCGGCATGGTCAGTCTCGGCTGTCCAAAGGCACTTGTCGACAGTGAGCGTATCCTGACCCGGCTGCGCGCCGAAGGATACGGTATCTCGCCTCAGTATAACGGGGCGGATGCGGTGATCGTCAATACATGCGGGTTTCTGGACAGCGCCAAGGCGGAATCCCTCTCGGCCATTGGCGAGGCGCTGGCCGAAAACGGCCGTGTGATCGTGACCGGCTGCCTCGGGGCCGACCCTGAATACATCACCGGGGCACATCCCAGCGTGCTGGCCGTCACCGGGCCGCATCAATACGAACAGGTGCTCGATGCCGTGCATGATGCGGTCCCGCCCAGCCCGGACCCTTTTATCGATCTGCTGCCCGCTTCGGGGATCAGCCTCACACCGCGCCATTTCAGCTACCTGAAAATCTCCGAAGGCTGCAATCACAAGTGTAAATTCTGCATCATTCCCGATATGCGGGGGCGTCTGGCCAGTCGTCCGGCCCATGCGGTGATCCGCGAGGCGGAAAAACTCGTCGAAAGCGGCGTCAAAGAGCTGCTGGTCATCAGTCAGGACACCTCCGCCTACGGGGTCGACATCAAACACGCCGAGGCCCGCGGGCACAGGGCGCATATCACGGATCTTGCGCGCGACCTTGGGGCTTTGGGGGTCTGGGTGCGGCTGCACTACGTCTACCCCTATCCGCACGTCCGGCAATTGATCCCGCTGATGGCGGAGGGCGGCGTTCTGCCCTATCTGGATATTCCCTTTCAGCACGCTCACCCGGATGTCCTGCGCCGCATGGCGCGCCCGGCGGCGGCGGCGAAAACGCTTGACGAGATTGCAGCCTGGCGCGCGATCTGCCCGGACCTCACCCTGCGGTCGACGTTTATTGTCGGCTATCCGGGGGAGACGGAGGAAGAGTTCCAGACGCTTCTTGACTGGCTGGATGACGCGCAATTGGACCGTGTGGGCTGCTTTCAGTATGAAAACGTGGAGGGCGCGCGGTCAAACGCGCTGCCCGATCACGTGGCGGAGGAAGTCAAACAGGACCGCTGGGACAGGTTCATGGCCAAAGCGCAGGCCATCTCAGAGCGCAAGCTTGCCGCCAAGGTCGGGCAGCGGATCGAGGTGATCGTCGACGAGGTCGACGCGGATGCCGCGACCTGCCGGACGAAATCCGACGCACCCGAAATCGATGGCAATCTTTTCATCGATGAAGGTCATGAAGGGCTCAGCCCCGGAGATATCGTCAGGGTCGATGTGGACGAGGCTGGTGAATATGACCTTTGGGGCAAACTGGCCCAGCACCGCTGAAGCGGAGGCCCGCGGTTTGATCCCAACCGTCCGGTCGGCAGGGCAATGAAACACGCCGGGCTGCGGTGAATTGTCCGCCAGTATGGCCAGATCGGCATCCGGTCCTATCTCTCGGACCATGACGCAAGATACCGACCAAAAGACCTCTGTGCTCTATAACGCCTCCTGCCCGGTGTGCAGCTACGAGATTGACCACTACGCCGCCTATGCCCGCGACAAGGCGCTGCCGATTGCTTTTGACGATCTCAACGATATGGAAAAACTCGGCGCCTGGAGGGTGGATGCGGACACAGCGGCCAGACGGCTGCATGTGCTGAAAGATGGCGTGCTCCTGGCAGGTATCCCCGCCTTCATCGCGCTTTGGCAGGAGATGCCCCGGTATAGGTGGTTGGCACGCCTCGTGGCCCTTCCGGGTGTATACCATCTGGCCTGCTGGATCTATGATCTGATCCTTGCGCCGCTGATTTACCGGTGGCACTTGAGACGTCAGCGGTATCAGACGCCGTAGTCAGAGCCCCGCGGCCACGCGCCGGACGGTTTCGATGCGCTGCGCGTTGGGCGGGTGCGTGCCGAGGAAGCGGTCGCCGGGGTCGGGAATGCGGGTGAAAAACTGTGCGCCACGTACCGGATCATAGCCTGCACGTGCCGTGATGACGGTACCCAGAGCATCTGCCTCCAGTTCGAAATCCTTCGAATAGGTCCGCGCACCCACCTGCGCGCCGCGACGCTGCGCCACTTCCACAGCCTCGGTGCTACCGCCCAGAAGAACCGCGAGGCTGCCGGCGATCACGGCTCCTGCCGCTGCGTTTTGTTGCTGGCGTCCGATGTGGCCAGCAATGTGATGCGCCGCCTCATGCCCCAAGACAAAGGCCAACTCGTCCGTATTGCGGGCATCAGCGATCAGCTGGAGCGTAAAGGCAATGATGGGCCTGCCGGACCGATCCAGTGTCTGAAAGGCATTTGCCGGCTGGTCCGGCCGATCATCCACCACGATCTTGAAATCGCAATTCACTTCTGAGGTCCGCGCCCGGCATTCCCGCTCTGCGACCGGCTCGACGGTGCGCACAACCTGTACAAAACTGCGTGCTATTTCCTGAGACGTGCCGGGGCCCGAGCTGACCTGAGGCGTGTTCGCCCCGCTTTGCGGCCCGGAGACCGTCGTGACCGCGCATCCCGCCAGCACAACAAGAGCACAGCATAGCAACAAGAGTCTTTGCAACATAAACAGGCTTCCCTTCCGTCTCGCACCGCTCAGATTACATAGGGGTTTATCACGTAAGCCGCCACCCTTTGTGCACAGCCTCGTTACCCTTGCATTAACACGCCGGCAGCGTAGTCTGGCAAGATGTTTACCATTGAACACGAATTTGACGCGACCGTTATCACCCTCGTCGATGACGGCAAGGCCCCCTTGCAGGAAGACGTAACGGTTCACGCCACAGAAAGCGCCATTTTGCTCAACCAGTATGATGCCCGCACCGATCAGATCGTCTCGGTCAGGCTGTCGCCGGAACAGTGGCGAGATCTGACTGCTGCGCTCAATCTGCCCGAGGGCGTCTATCGCGCAACCTGATGGTGGACAGGCGTTGACCTCCCGCAGCAAGGCTGCGACGGTGCTTCCCGGCGGGATCACGAAAGTATGAACTTATGGCAACGGGCACGAATATCTCCACCTGGTTTGCCGGGCAATGGCACCGCGACGATGTGATGGTGATGCGCGCCGCCGACCATGGTTCCTGGCTGGGCAGCAGTGTCTTTGACGGGGCACGGTACTTTGCGGGCCGCGCGCCGGATCTCTTGGCCCATTGCAAACGCGTGAACCGATCTGCCCGCGCGCTGATGCTGGAGCCGACCGTGTCGGCCGAAGACATGGTCGAGCTGATTGCCGACGGTCTCAAAGCCTACGGCCCGGAGGACGCCGTCTATATTCGACCGATGTACTGGGGGATCGAAGGCGATATCACCGCAATTGTTCCCAACCCCGACAAGGTCGGTTTTGCCATTTCGCTGGAGCAAATTCCGATGGCCCCTGCGGAGGCTGCCGCAACACTGGGGCGGACCCGGTTTCGGCGTCCGGTGCTGGAAGACAGCGTGGTCAATGCAAAGGCCGGGTGCCTTTACCCAAACAACGCCCGGATGCTTGCCGAAGTCCGCGCCCGCGGGTTCAGCAATGCGCTGGTGGCCGACGCGATGGGCAATGTCGCGGAATCGGCCACATCAAACGTCTTTATGGTCAAGGACGGCGAGGTTTTTACACCGATTGCCAACGGCACGTTTCTGTCGGGCATCACCCGGGCACGCCATATCTCGAACATGAAAAGCGACGGCATTGCGATCCATGAAAAGGTGCTGACATTTGCGGATTTCGAAGACGCGGATGAAGTTTTCCTTAGCGGAAACATGTCCAAGATCACGCCGGTCCAAGCCTTCGAGGACCGTACATATCAGATCGGCCCTGTGGCCCGGCGTCTGCGGGACATGTATTGGGACTGGGCCGCGTCCGAGACCCTATAACTCAGTCGGATCCGTCGATCGCAGGAAAATGGATCGCACAGCCTGTGCGGAGGCCCGGAACTGGACCCCCTCCTGAATTTCCTTGGGCGACCACATCCACGACCGTGCCGGATCATGCTTCATGGCCCACTGCGGGAACAGACGGTCCTCGACATGGCAGCGCACCAGCAGTGTCAGTTCGATGTGCCGATCATCCTCGCTGATCTTGTCAAAGGTGCTCTCGACCTGGCCCTCCGGCCCTTCAAGAAGCTGCAGATAGATGTCCTGGCGACAGATCAGCGCGCCGGTGATATCGTTTTGAGCGTTTCTGAGCCGTGCCACTGAAAGGATATTGGCCAGAATTGAACTGTCATAACCAAACGGGCGGGACGCATAGATCAACTGCTGCATGGACATGACGGCCCCTCACCTGCTGTGCAACCGGACCCTGCGCCCGTTCGACTGGTCTGTCCAGTAAAATACATCTGGAGATAGAGATTGCGTCCCCTTTGAACTAAGGTCATGATCCGGGCGAAAAGAGGGAGCATCCGATCATGCGCAAGTTCTTGGTGATTCTGGATGACAGCCGCGAATGCCTCAACGCCATGCGGTTCGCCGCGATGCGGGCTGCCAACACCGGAGGCGGCGTTGAAATCCTCTCCGTCATCCCGCCCGATGAGTTTAACCACTGGATCGGCGTCGGCGAAGTGATGCGTGAAGAGGCGCGGGAACGTATTCAGGTCCACTACGAAGTATTTGCCAAATGGATGCGGGACAGGCAGGGTATCGACCCTGATCTGGTCATCCGCGAGGGCCAGCCCTTTGATGAAATTATGGCTCAGATCAGGGAAAACCCCGAGATTGGCGTCCTGGTCCTTGGGGCAGGCACCGACAAGAAAGGCCCCGGCCCGCTTGTCACCCAATTGACCAAGAATGCGGGCGGCTTACCTATCCCGATTACCATCGTACCGGGCGATCTGAGCAAGGAAAAGCTCGAGGCGATCACCTGACATGTCGACGCGGCCCACCGCCAAGGCGACGGCTTACCCCCAAACAAACAGTTGAAGCAGCGCTCCAAGCACTTTAGAATGATTCCAAACCTTGATTTGCGCTCCGATGATCCGCATATCTGACAGACCCTCAGGAGAATGCCGATGTTTATCCAAACCGAATCCACGCCGAACCCGGCGACACTGAAGTTTTTGCCCGGGCAGACTGTGCTCGAAATGGGTACCGCTGATTTCCCAAGCGCTGACACGGCAGACAAATCGCCGCTCGCCACCCGCATCTATGCGGTAGACGGCGTCACCGGCGTCTTTTTCGGCAATGATTTTGTCACCGTGACCAAATCGGATGATATCGACTGGGATCATATCAAGCCCGCCCTTCTGGGCGCCATCATGGAGCATTTCCAGTCCGGTCAACCGGTTATGTCCGGCGATCACGCGCCAGACTCCGGCCATGCAGAGCACACCGGCGAAGACGGTGCAATCGTCAGCCAGATCAAGGAGTTGCTCGACAGCCGCGTCAGACCGGCGGTGGCTCAGGACGGTGGGGATATTACCTTCCACGGGTTTGATCGCGGTGTGGTCTACCTGCATATGCAAGGGGCCTGTGCCGGCTGCCCGTCCTCGACGCTGACCTTGAAAATGGGCATCGAGAACCTGCTGCGCCACTATATCCCGGAAGTCACCGAAGTGCGCCCTGTCGCCACCTGATAATGTGACCCAGCCCCTCAAGCCAGGCGGCCTGACCGGACGGTGCTATTGCGGCGCGGTGGCGCTGAGCTTCCCTGCGCCACCGGAAAAGGTATCCTATTGTCACTGTGCTGATTGCCGCAGGATCACCGGTGCGCCAGTGGCCGCTTTTGCCGCGTTCAACAGCGATCAGGTTACAATTTCACCGGACCCGGGTCCGGGGGTGCAGACCACGGCAGGCGTAAAAAGGTGGTTTTGCAGCACATGCGGCTCCCCGCTTGCCGCGACCTTCGACTACCTGCCGGGACAGACATATGTACCGGTCGGCATTCTGGACTTTGCCGCAGACCTGATGCCTCAGATGCACAGCCACGCGGCCAGCGCGCTGCCGTGGCTCTGTATCGCGGATGAGCTGCCGCGCCATGACAGCAGTGCGCGTGCCGCTTTGAAGACGGCGGAGCATCCAGAGACATGACACAGGGGCCCGTCATTCTTGCCTTTGATACGTCCGCGGCACAATGCGCCGTCGCCGTCACGCAGGGTGAGGCCGTCCTGGCGGCGGCAACCGACGACATGGCCCGGGGGCAGGCTGAACGGTTACTCATCTTGTGCGAAGGCCTTCTGGCAGAGGCCGGCAAATCGCTGCAAGACCTCGACGCGATCGGCGTTGGCATCGGGCCTGGAAACTTCACCGGCATTCGCATCTCTGTGTCTGCCGCGCGTGGTTTGGCCCTTGGTCTGGATATCCCGGCGGTGGGCATTTCGCGGTTTGATGCTTTGCGGCACGGCATGGACGGCGCCTGCATCTGCGCCATCAATGCGCCCCGTGACCAGGTTTACCTGCAGTCTTTCGATGAAACCGGCGCTGCATCTCCGCCAGAGATTACCGATCTCTCATCGCTTGGCGCTTACGATGTTCCGCTGATCGGCAGCATCGGCGCCGACCCGGCTTACCCGACAGCGGTCGCCCTGGCTCTTTTGGCAGGCCAGAGATACCGGACCACCACCGCACGCCCTGCCCCGCTCTATCTGCGCCCGGCGGATGCAGCACCCGCACGGAACGCGCCGCCCCTGATCCTGTCGTGACCCCGGCGGAAATGGCAAAACTGCATGCGGCCGCCTTCGCCCCCGAACGTGGCTGGAGCGCGGCAGAGTTCTCAGACCTGCTGGCGTCGCCTCATATCTTCTGCGTCACCCGACCGGGCGGCTTTGCCCTTGTGCGCACCGTCGCTGATGAGGCAGAGCTTTTGACCCTTGCCGTGTCCTGCCAAAACCGTCGTCGGGGGATCGCGGATGCGCTGATGGCAGAATGGATGGCATCGGCGCACGCCAAGACGGCATTTCTCGAAGTGGCGGCGGATAATCACGCCGCGCGGGCGCTTTATGCAAGGCACGGATTCGCAGAAACCGGACGGCGCGACAACTATTACAAGCGCCCGGATCAGTCTGCTGTCGATGCTGTGCTCATGCAAGCCGCATTGACCCGTGGTCAGAGCGGCATAATCCCCCCCTGCCCCTCAAAAACCGGTTGACGCTGCCCGGACCTTGGGCCCTAATTTGAACAGATGACAACTCCACGACCTATTCCTGAGCGGCTGCGCGCCTCAAAACGTGTCCCGCTCCAAAATCAAAACCTGGGAGACCTCAATGACCCTCATGCATAAAATCCTTGGCGCCACGGCGGCCATGGCCCTTTCCGCAGGCGCGGCCCTTGCCGAACCGGCGCTGATCTTCGATCTTGGCGGGAAGTTTGACAAATCGTTTAACGAAGCGGCCTTCAACGGCGCCACCCGTTGGGCCAACGAAACCGGCGAAACCTTCCGCGAGATCGAACTGCAATCCGAAGCACAACGCGAACAGGCCCTGCGCCGCTTTGCCGAAGCAGGATCGAACCCGATCGTGATGGCCGGATTTGCCTTTGGGGATGCGCTGGGTCAGGTGGCCTCTGACTACCCCGACACCAGCTTTGTCATCATCGACATGGTTGTTGATGCTCCGAACGTCCGCTCGGTTGTTTTTAACGAGCACGAAGGCTCGTATCTCGTTGGCATGATGGCCGCCGAAGCGTCAGAATCGGGTACCGTGGGCTTTATCGGCGGGATGGACATCCCGCTGATCCGTAAATTCGCCTGCGGCTATGCCCAGGGCGTGAAAGCGGTCAACCCCGATGCCACGATCATCGCGAACATGACCGGCACCACCCCGGCCGCGTGGAACGACCCGGTGAAGGGGTCTGAATTGACCAAGGCGCAGATCAACCAGGGGGCCGATGTGGTTTATGCCGCAGCCGGCGGCACCGGCGTTGGCGTTCTGCAGACCGCAGCGGATGAAGGCATCCTTTCCATCGGTGTGGACAGCAACCAGAACTACCTGCATCCGGGCAAAGTCCTGACCTCCATGCTCAAGCGTGTGGACAATGCGGTCTTTGACGCGTTTTCCGATGGACCCGGGCTCGAAACCGGCTTTCAGATCATGGGCATCGCCAATGGCGGTGTGGGCTATGCGATGGACGAAAACAACGCGTCCCTCGTGAACGACACCATGAAAGCCAATGTGGATGCTGCCGCCGCAAAGATCGCCTCGGGTGAGTTGGCGGTGCACGATTACATGTCCGATGACAGCTGCCCGGAACTGAGCTTCTAGGCATGAGCGCTGACGGCATTGCGGGGCGGCAGGAAACTGCCGCCCCGGCTATTGAACTCAAAGGTATTTCCAAGGCCTTCGGGCCGGTTCAGGCAAACAAAGACATTTCAATCCGCGTGATGCCCGGCACGATACACGGCATCATCGGCGAGAATGGGGCGGGCAAGTCGACACTCATGTCCATTCTCTACGGCTTTTACAAAGCCGATAAGGGCGAGATTTTCATTTCGGGTCGAAAGACGGACATCCCCGACAGCCAGGCGGCGATTTCTGCCGGCATTGGCATGGTCTTTCAGCACTTCAAGCTGGTCGAAAACTTTACTGTACTGGAAAACATCATTCTGGGCGCGGAGGACGGTGGGCTGCTGCGCCCCTCCCTCGCCAAGGCCCGTCGCAGCCTCGTGGAACTGGCGGAGGAATACGGCCTCAACGTCAACCCGGACGCGCTGATCGAAGAGATCGGCGTCGGCATGCAGCAACGTGTCGAAATCCTCAAGGCGCTCTATCGCCGGGCCGATATCCTGATCCTGGACGAACCCACGGGGGTGCTGACCCCAGCGGAAGCAGATCAGCTTTTTCGCATTCTGGGACGGCTGCGTGAAGAGGGTAAAACGATCATCCTGATCACCCATAAACTCCGCGAGATTATGGAGGCAACCGACACCGTCAGCGTCATGCGGCGCGGAGAGATGACCGCGACGGTCAAGACCTCCGAAACCTCGCCTGCCGAGTTGGCAGAGCTGATGGTGGGGCGCAAAGTCTTGCTGCGGGTGGATAAAAAGCCCGCCACCCCCGGTGACGTGGTGCTGGATATCAAGGGGCTGCGGGTCGTCGATGACCAGAAGGTCGAGCGTCTCAAGGGGATCGACCTGCAAGTGCGGGCAGGCGAAATCCTGGGCATCGCCGGAGTGGCCGGAAATGGTCAATCCGAGCTTTTGGAGGTGCTGGGGGGCTATGCGGACGGCACCGGCGAGGTAATGCTGAATGGTCATCCGCTCGCGCTGTCGGGGACGGGTGCCGATGGCCGCTCCCGCCGCACCCAGGGCATCGGACATGTGCCCGAAGACCGTCAGCGCGAAGGGCTTATCATGGATTTCGCCGCTTGGGAGAACACCGCCTTTGGCTATCACCGTTCGGACGCTTACAAATCCGGCCTCTTGCTGAACAACGCGGCCATTCGGAGCGACACGGAAGGTAAAATGGCGCGCTTTGACGTCCGTCCGCCAGACCCTTCCCTTGCGGCCAAGAGCTTTTCCGGCGGCAACCAGCAGAAAATCGTCCTCGCCCGCGAAATCGAGCGCAACCCCGATCTCTTGCTCGTCGGTCAGCCTACACGCGGCGTTGATATCGGCGCGATCGAATTCATCCACCAGCAAATCGTGGCCCTGCGCGACCAAGGCAAGGCGATCCTGCTGGTTTCTGTCGAACTGGAAGAAATCCTGGCCCTTGCAGACCGGGTCGCGGTGATGTTCGACGGGCACATCATGGGCGAGCGCCTGTCGTCAGAGACAGATGAGAAAGAACTGGGCCTTCTGATGGCCGGTGTGGGGAGCTGACGCGATGGATGTGGTGCCAAAATGGGCTGAGGTGATCCTTGTGCCGCTGATCTCGCTGATCCTGGCGGCACTTCTGTCCGCCCTGGTCATCCTTGCCATCGGAGAAGACCCGATCGCAGCGGTGAACCTGATGATCACCGGCGCGCTCGGCAGTACCTATGGCTGGGGCTACACGCTTTACTACGCCACGAACTTCCTCTTCACGGGCCTTGCTGTCTCGGTCGCCTTTCACGCGGGGCTGTTCAACATCGGCGGCGAGGGGCAAGCGATGCTGGGGGGGCTTGGGGTAGCGCTTGCCTGCCTGCTGATCCCCTGGCCGCACTGGACAATTGCCTTGCTGGCCGCAACCGTGATGGCCGGGCTCTTTGGCGCGGCCTGGGCGGCCATCCCTGCGTTTTTGCAGGCCAAGCGCGGCAGTCACATCGTGATCACGACGATCATGTTCAACTTTATTGCGGCCGCCGTGCTCAATTACGTGCTCGTCAACCTGATGCGCCCGGCCGGCAGCATGGACCCGGCAACGGCCCGCTTCCCCGAAGCGGTTCACCTGCCGACCTTGCACGATATTCTGGGCCTCGTCGGCATCGAGTTTTCCCGCGCGGCCCCGGCGAATGTCACCTTTCTGATCGCCATCCTGGCCTGCGTTCTGGTCTGGCTGCTGATGTGGCGGACCTGGCTCGGCTATGAAATCCGCAGCTACGGCAAATCCGAACCGGCCGCGCGGTATGCGGGCATCTCACCGGTTGCGATCACGATGATCGCGATGCTGATCTCCGGCGCACTGGCGGGCATGATGGCAATCAACAACGTCATGGGCGAGGCGGAACGGCTGGTGCTGAATGCCGTCGAAGGGGCCGGTTTCATCGGCATTGCAGTTGCCCTGATGGGCCGCAGCCATCCCTTTGGCGTCTTTCTGGCGGCGATCCTCTTTGGGTTCCTCTATCAGGGCGGGGCGGAACTGGCGCTCTGGACCTCGATCCCGCGCGAGCTGATCGTGGTGATCCAGGCGCTTGTGATCCTCTTTACCGGTGCGCTCGACAACATGGTGCGGATGCCGCTTGAACGCATCTTTCTCATGCTGCGGCGGCGGAGGGACGCGTGATGGATTTCCTCACCCTCATCCAGCTTCTTGACAGTACCGTGCGGCTGGCCACCCCGCTGCTGCTGGCCTGTCTGGCGGGGCTTTTTTCCGAGCGGGCGGGCATCTTTGACATCGGACTTGAGGGCAAGATGCTGGCGGCAGCCTTCTTTTCCGCCGCCATCGCCGCGCTGACGGGATCGGTCTGGCTGGGGCTGCTGGCCGGTATCGCGGCCTCGATGAGCCTGAGCCTGCTGCACGGTCTTGCCTCGATCACCTTTCGGGGCAACCAGCTTATCTCGGGTGTGGCGATCAACTTTCTCGCCGCCGGGCTGACCGTGCTGATCGCGCAGGACTGGTTTCAGCAGGGCGGGCGCACCCCGTCGCTGATGGGAGGCGGGCGCTTTGAGCCGATCACGCTGCCCTTCGCGGAGGCTCTCGCGCAGGTGCCGCTCCTCGGGCCGATCTACTCGGAGCTGATCTCGGGTCACTCCATCCTGGTCTACATCGCCTTTGCGACGGTGCCGCTGACCTGGTGGGTGCTATATCGCACACGCTTTGGCCTGCGGTTGCGGGCGGTGGGCGAAAACCCCGCTGCCGTCGATACCGCAGGCGTTTCGGTCGTCGCCCTGCGCTACGCCGCAGTGCTGATCTGCGGTGTGCTCTGTGGGATCGCGGGGGCCTATCTGTCCACCGCACTGCAAGCGGGCTTCGTCAAGGACATGTCTGCCGGGCGCGGATTCATCGCGCTTGCCGCGCTGATCTTTGCCAAATGGCGGCCTTGGTACGCGCTCTATGCGACCTTGCTCTTTGGGCTGTTTGGCGCGCTCGAGACGCGCCCGGACGTGATCGAGGCCGTCATTGGCATCCGGGTACAGGGCCAGCTTCTGGGGGCTCTGCCCTACATCATGACCGTGATTATTCTGGCGGGCTTCGTCGGCAAAGCGATCCCGCCACGCGCGGGCGGCACACCCTACGTCAAGGAGCGCTGAAGCAATAAGGCCAGTTTAGCGGATTATATCAGTCCTGATCGCTGCAGAGCAGCACGAAGCGTTGATTTTGAACCGCACTATGCCTAAACGAGGTCATGCAGATTTACCTTCCCATCGCCGAAGTGTCGGTTAATGCTTTTTTGCTTTTGGGCCTCGGTGGGATTGTCGGCATCTTGTCAGGCATGTTCGGGGTTGGCGGCGGCTTTCTGATGACGCCGCTGTTGTTTTTCATAGGCATTCCGCCCGCCGTGGCAGTCGCAACCGAAGCAAACCAGATCGTGGCCTCTTCCTTCTCCGGCGTGCTGGCCCATCTCAAACGCAAGACCGTCGATTTGAGGATGGGGACGGTGCTGCTGATCGGCGGCCTGATCGGGGCTGCGGTCGGGGTCGTGATCTTTAACTACCTCAAGGCGCAGGGTCAGGTCGATCTGCTGGTCAAGCTGTGTTACGTGGTCTTTCTGGGCGTGATCGGCGGGCTGATGTTCATCGAAAGCCTGAACGCGATCCGGAAAACCAAATCCGGCAAACCGCCCGCGCGCAAGAAACACAACTGGATTCACGGGCTGCCGTTCAAGATGCGGTTCCGGGTCTCGGGGCTCTATATCTCGGTCATCCCACCGCTGATCGTCGGGGTCATGGTGGGTATTCTTGCTGCCATCATGGGGGTCGGCGGCGGGTTCATCATGGTGCCCGCGATGATCTACCTGCTCGGCATGCCGACCAAGGTTGTGGTCGGCACCTCTCTGTTTCAGATCATTTTTGTGACGGCCTTTACCACCCTGCTGCACGCCACCACGAACTTTACGGTGGATATCGTGCTGGCGGTGCTGCTGCTGGTCGGCGGTGTGATCGGCGCGCAGATCGGCACCCGGATCGGCGTCAAGCTCAAGGCCGAGCAGCTCCGTATCCTTTTGGCGATCATGGTGCTGGCGGTCTGCGGCAAGCTGGCGCTCGATCTCCTCCTAATGCCATCGGAGCTTTACTCCATCGGCGCGAGCGGAGGGCATTGAGGATGATCCTGCGCTCTCTCGTCACGCTGGTCTTTTGGAACTTCCTGACCCTCTCAACCGCCGCTGCCGAAGAGGTCGTGCTCGGTCTGAGCAAGGATCGCATCTCGATCACGACAAACTTTGACGGCTCTGAAATCCTGATCTTTGGCGCGATCAAACGGGAGAACGCCATCCCCGAGGGCGAACCGGTGCAGGTCATCGTGACCGTTGCCGGGCCGTCCCTGCCGATCACCGTGCGCCGCAAGGAGAAAAAGCTGGGCATCTGGGTGAACACCGATGCGGTCGATGTGGATTCCGCACCAAGCTTTTATGCAGTGCAGTCAAGTGGCCCGCTCTTTGAAGTGCTCACTGACGTCGAAGACCTGCGGCACAAGATCTCTGTGCCCCGCGCGATCCGGTCCGTCGGCGCCCCTGCAGAGATACAGGATTCCACAAGCTTTACCGAAGCTCTCATCCGCATCCGAAGGAACTCGGATATCTATCAGCTCCGCGAGGACAGTGTGGAGGTCGCGGAACAGACCCTATTCAGAACCTCCGTGCGCCTGCCCGCCGCACTGACCGAAGGGGACTATGTGACCCGCATCTTCCTGACGCGGGAGGGTCGTGTCGTATCAAGCTACCAGACCACGATCAACGTGCAGAAGGTCGGGATGGAGCGTTGGCTGTTCGAACTGTCACGCGAGCAGCCGCTGATCTACGGGCTGATGTCGCTGGCCATCGCCATTGCGGCCGGTTGGGGTGCGTCAGCAGCCTTTAGACTTATTCGCACCTGACAAGGCCGCTGCGATAGCTGCCATTGAGCTGTTTTCCGCAGGCCGTGACGGTGTGATGTCAAAGGAGCTCTTGCGGCTCGGAAAGCTGTAGCGGCGCGGCAGGGACACTGCGCAGATCATCGACCTGCAGGCCGGTCGTGGGCTTGGCCAGACGGTTGCGCACCACCCAGATCAGACGGTCCTGCGCGCGGGTGATGGCGACATAGGCCAGACGTTTCCACAGCGGCTGCCCGGCCTCTGAGCGGCCCATGCGGGCTGCGGCGTAGAGATCGGGCGCAAAGACCTGAACCGTGTCCCATTGGCTGCCCTGAGCCTTGTGGATCGTCACTGCCGCGCCGTGCAGAAAAGTGGCCCCCATGCGGGCGGCAAAGGGGATAAACGGCTCTTCCTCATCGGGTTTTTCAATCTTTACGATAGAGGCGGCAGAAACCTGTGGATCTTCGGCCCCCATCACGTGCAACCGGCTGAAGCCGGGCTTGCGCCCCTCGCCCAGATAGATGACCTGCGCGCCCTTGATGAGCCCGCGGGCCTCCAGATCGAGGCGCTTTTTGCGGTGTTTCAACGGCAGTTCAAGCCCGTCACAAATCAGGGGCTCGCCTTCGAGCAGCGCGTCTTCCGGGGCCCCGTGCACCTGTCGGAACGCATTGATGAGCCGAATGCGTGTTGCGTTGCGCCAGACCAGAACCGGGCTGCGTGCCATCAGGTCAACCTCGACCCGCTGACCCCACACCACCCTCTCGTCCCGGCGGGCGATCTCTTCGATCATCCGCTCGAATTGCTCAAAGCTCAGGTCCGGGTCTGACAGCGCGTGGGCGAGATCGAGGATCGGGTTGTCCGCCTCTTGCCTATGTATCCGGTTCAGCGTCAGAATGCACGGGGCAGCGAGCTTGTCGAACACCATTGTCCCGGACTGATTGACCGGCGCCAACTGCGCCGGATCGCCAAAGAGCAGTAAGGTAGGGAAGATTTCCTGCAGATCCTCGAACTGGCGATCATCCAACATGGAGGATTCATCGACAAACCCAATGTCCAGCGGCTCTTCACGCCGTTTCCATCCGGTAATGAAGTCCGAGCCGCGCAGACCTGCCGCTGCCAAAGCGCCGGGGATCGATTTATTGCTGGCGTAAAAGGTCGCCGCGCGGTCAAGGGCCAGATCGGTCAAGCCTTCGATCTCGGGCCGCTCGCCACTGCCGGCCAGCCATTCCGCGATGCGTTCGTACTCCGGATCGTAGACCGGGGTGTAAAGAATGCGGTGAATGGTCGTGGCGGGCACCCCCCGCAAGCGCAGAACGGAGGCTGCCTTGTTTGTCGGGGCCAGAATCGCCAGCGTGCGCCGGTCTTTTTTCCGGCGCGGCTCATAGTCGCCCGAAACCACGTCGACCCCGGCCTCCTGCAGGGCTTTGTAGAGCTCTGCCAACAGCAGGGTTTTGCCTGAACCCGCCTTGCCTGTGACGGCCAGAACGGAGGTCTTGCCGCTTTTTGGCGGCATCAAAAGATGGTCGTCCAGATTGATGCCGGACCCGCGCAGCAGTTCGCTGACCGCATCATAGGCGGCGGCCTGGTCGTCGGAATATTGCACGGATGGGACAGACATGGCGCGACCCTACAGACAGGCCGCACCGGAGACCAGATCGGATCGGTCTTTGCTCAGCTGGCCTGCGCAAAAGTTGATGGCATGAGCGACCCAAAGGCACGATCAAACCACAGCTTTGACAAGGCCAGCGACAGGCCCGCCTTTGCCGCGACCTTCGCCTGGGCGTCGGGGGTGAATTCCCACAGGCCCACGCTGATCTTGTCGCGCCCTTCGCCTTCGCTGCCCAAAACCTCCGGGGATGAGCCGATCAGCCGATAGATACGCACCATCCGCGCGTCAAAGACGCCGGCAAAATGCGCCACGCCAAACCCCTGCATGATTTCGCCGCCCGCAAGCATCAGAGCCGCAGCAACCTTGCTTTCCGCATCACGGTTCAGACAGAACCGGGTACATTCCCAGATCAGTGGGCTGGTGATTGTCCCGCCGCCGATAATCTCGGTGAAATGCTCATTGATCATCGTGCGCCCGGTGGTTGGCAGAAAGCGCATGGAGCCGCCGTGCGTCCCATCCGGCATCTCCCAGATCACATAGAGCGGATTGAGGTCGTCATACTCGTCGCGCTCAAACCCGCTGGCATCGACATCGACCTCCCAGGCCAACCTGGTTTTGAACTGATCCGCGCGGTCGCGGAACATTGTGTCCCGCAGTTTCGGATGCTGTTCAAGCTGGTCGGCATAAAGATAACGGATCATATTCTTTCCTTTGAGCGATGCGTTTCGTGCTCAAAGAAATAGCTTGAGGATGTTTAACAACGGGCAAGTGGCCCGCGCGCGCCGGTAACCTTTGAGCGCCGCCACCGCCCTTTTCAGACCACAATCAGGCCCCGGCTGAGGGCGCGGGCGACGGCGTGCGTCGTGTTGTTTGCCCCTAGTTTGAATCGCGCACTTTCGATGTAAACGCGCAGCGTATGCTCGGAAATGGAAAGTGTTTCAGCAACTTGGGCGCGGTTATAGCCTATTGCAAGCAATGTCATTGCATCGATTTCACGCGGTGAGAGTGATTGCGATTGTTCGGGCTTTTTGTTCGGCTCGAACTCCAGCGCCTTTTGGTTAAAATAATGCGCAATCAGGATCAGTTCGCGCCGGTTATCTTCCGTAAATCTTGACCATGTTTCGTCGTCGCAAGTCGAATTCACCGTAAACAGGGCGAACTGTCCGTTAGGTCCGCGAATAGGGATCGTATATCCTTGATTGCCGACACCGTATTTTATCGCTTCGGCTTGGAAAGCGCGTGCAGCCTTGCTTGACCAGTCCAGTCTTTTCCAGTCCACCGGATGAAACCGTTGATAGCACCCGATAACGACCGGATCTATGCGAAGATAGTTTTGCTCTTGGTAACGAGCCGCCCAGTCAAGCCTGTATGTCCCGTACCCGTATTGTGCGCCGGCGCTGTCGACCCAATGGTATACCATATTGTCGACAGAGAAATGCTCTTTGAGAGCATAGATCGCATCATTAATGCCTTCAAGCGTGTCCGCTTGCTCCAGCGCCGCTAATACCTCCTCCACTACTGTGTTCGTCGCCATGAGAGTTGCTCTGCGTCCTTTCGTGAAGCGCGGCGATCTCGGCAAGAGCAACGATTGCAGTGTCGTCCAGCTGTTCTGCCAGCACAGGCAGATCATTGGCAGTTGCAAATGTTTTCAAGTCCGTCAGAACGTCCAGTATCCAATCACTTCTCATAATAGACTCGCCTCTCAATAGTTAATGAATCGTTAACACAACTCTAGCATGCGCTAACTATCTGCAAAATTCGCAGATATTCCCTCCCCAGAAATAGCGATGCGTGGATTTGTAAGCTATTGATACTAAACAGCGTCACACGCATAACGAGAATGACCCACGGACTGAAGGCTTAGTCCGTGGGTCATGCGATGTTAAACGAATCGTTGAAAAGATTTAACTCTTCGCGTCAAGCGTATCCTCAAGTGTACGCAGCCCTGTCTTGGGAGATTGCACAAGAACGGCCATGTTTCCGGGTTTGTGCTGATTGTGCAGCATCTTCATATGAGCCTGAGGAAGGTCTGCCCAGGTAAAGACTTCGGACATGCAGGGATCGAGCCTGCGCTCCAGCATGAGCTGGTTTGCAGCGCTGGCCTGCTTGAGATGCGCAAAATGGCTGCCCTGCAGACGTTTCTGATGCATCCACATATAGCGCACGTCAAACGTAAGATTGAACCCGGTGGTCCCGGCACAGATCACCACCATGCCGCCCTTCTTCACCACGAAGGTGGAGACGGGAAAGGTGCTCTCGCCCGGATGCTCAAACACCATATCGACATTGTTGCCCTTGCCGGTGATGTCCCAGATCGCCTTGCCGAATTTCCGCGCCTCCGTGAACCAGGCTGCATATTCGGGCGTGTTGACGGTCGGGAGCTGGCCCCAGCAGTTGAAGTCTTTGCGGTTCAGCACCCCCTTGGCGCCCAGATCCATCACAAACTGTCGTTTGCTTTCATCTGAAATCACGCCGATCGCATTCGCGCCCGCCGTGTTGATAAGCTGGATCGCATAAGAGCCCAACCCCCCCGAAGCCCCCCAGACCAGCACGTTCTGACCGGGTTTGAGGTCATGCGGTTCGTGGCCGAAAAGCATCCGGTACGCGGTGGCCAGTGTCAGCGTGTAGCAGGCGGCCTGCTCCCATGTCAGATGCTTTGGGCGCTGCATAAGCTGCTGGCTCTGAACCCGAGTGAATTGTGCAAAAGAGCCATCGGGCGTTTCATATCCCCAGATCCGCTGGCTGGGCGAATACATCGGGTCGCCACCGTTGCAGTGCTCGTCGTCGCCATCATCCTGATTGCAGTGGATCACCACTTCGTCACCGACTTTCCAGCGCTTGACCCTATCGCCAACGGCCCAGACGATCCCGGCGGCATCCGATCCGCAGATGTGATAAGGCGCACCATGACCGTCAAAGGGGCTGATCGGCTGGCCCAGAGCCGCCCAGACGCCATTGTAGTTCACACCCGCAGCCATCACCAGCACCAGAACATCGTTGCTGTCGAGCACCGGCACATCCACAACTTCCTGCAGCATTGCCTTATCCGGGTCGCCATGACGTTCACGCCGGATCGCCCAAGCGTACATCTGTTTTGGCACATAGCCCATAGGGGGCATCTCGCCAACCTCATAGAGGTCCTTCTCGGGTGCGTCGTATTGCGCGACGGTCGTATCCAATGCCATTGCAGTCTCCAGCCAGTAAAAACCATGCCGCGCCGCAGAATCGCGACGCTCTCAGGTTTGGATAGGCCGTCATGCGCAACATTGCAACACTATTGGGTTGGTTTTTGTAATTATATGACCGAGCGAGTGCAGAAACTATTCTGCACGCGCATGATCCTGCGCAAACCGATGGGCGATTGAGTTCGCATAAAACGCGATGACCGCGCGCTCGCTGGGTATGACCTGCCAGCCCCCCTCCACCTTTTCGATCAGGCGATTGCGACGCATTCCCTCAAGTCCCTTGTCAATTGCCTGCGACAGCTCTTCCGGTGTCATACTGGGCATATGTGCTCCCAGATGCAGGGCATCACGTGCAACCTGATCCACGAGGGTAGCCGCCGGCACCGCTGACTCCGGGGCTGTTTCAAAATGCCGTGCCAACAGCGGCACCATCAGCACCGGCATCGCGTCTTCGATGCGTGACATCAATTCGCCCGCGAGGGCCTCGACCGGTTGTTCCGGCCCGAACGCCCGCAGGGACAGAGGCGTGCCAAAGACAACAGCCGCAGTCCCAAAACGAATGTAGCGTCCCCGCACTCCCTGCCAGAACTTGCGCAAGATAAACCGGACAACAACCGAGATACGCGCCCCGAACCGACGATCTCCGCGCTCTGCCGCTGCGATCAGGACGCGGTCCTCCAAGACACGGTCGTAATTGATGGCAACGGGGACAAACACGGTATCGCGCTCTGAGATCCCATGATCCTCGATCAGGTAAGACAGCAACCCCATCTTCGGCGGCATCAGACGCCCTGTAAGGCTCAGCCCGCCTTCTGGGAAGATACCCTGTGCGACGCCCCCCGCAGTTGCCATCTGCACATAGCGGGCCAACACCTTGCGGTAGAGCGCCCCCCGCGACCGACGCCTGATAAAGTAAGCCCCCATCATGCGGATCAGACGGCTCAGCGGCCATACCCGCGCCCATTCCCCCACGGCATAGGAAAGCGTCGAGGTCTGCGCCGCAAGATAGGTGATCAACACGTAGTCCATGTTTGATCTGTGGTTCATGATGAACACGATGGTGGCGTCCTTGGGAATGGACCGGATCACATCGGCATTGCCGGGGCCTGTCCGAACCTCATAGATGGAGTTGACCAGCATGCGGGCCAAGCGGATACCAAGGCCGAAATAGGTGACGGCGCTAAAGCTCGGCACAATCTCGCGGGCGTAGCTGCGCGCCTTTTCAAAGCCGACGTTTTCCGGGACCTTGTGTTCCTTGGCATAGTTGACAATTTCATGCGTCACTTCGGGATCATAGATCAGCCGCTGGATCATGTCGTAGCGCCGCGCCAGCTTGAAGGGCTCAATCGGCCGGGTCAGCCGCTCGTTCAGGCGTTCCACCGCGCGTTCAAGACGACGCCGGAAAAACCACCGCACGGAGGGAAACAGAAAATGCGATGCAAAGGTCACCGCCGCAAACAGCAGGATCAGCACAAAAAACCAAAGCGGCAATTCCACTGTCGAAGTCATGCCGGTTTGTTTCAAGAAACCAAGGTCTGGACAACCTTTTTCGTCTTGGGCCCCCGCCTTGTGACGCTTCACTGGCGCGCGCAGGCCAATCTAAGCTACCACAGTTTCTTCATGACCCGTGCGCTTTAGCAGCGCGGGGTTTTTGCTGCAGCGCGGCAAATTTGCATTGATATAATCTTCCGTATATGAAAGCTTGCGCGTAAGAAAATTACCCATTCTGATTCAGGACGACAAAAATGACGCAGCCGCAGAAAGACCGCCCCTGGCTCATCCGGACCTACGCGGGGCATTCGACCGCGAAAGCGTCCAATGCGCTTTACCGGTCAAACCTCGCAAAGGGGCAAACCGGTCTGTCGGTGGCCTTCGATCTGCCGACCCAGACCGGATATGACAGCGACCACGTGCTGAGCCGTGGCGAAGTGGGCAAGGTTGGCGTGCCGGTGGGCCATCTGGGCGATATGCGAACGTTGTTCGATGAAATCCCGCTGGATCAGATGAACACCTCAATGACCATCAATGCAACGGCTCCCTGGCTTTTGTCACTTTATATTGCGGTTGCCGAGGAACAGGGGGCGGATGTGACCCTGCTGCAAGGCACCGTCCAGAACGATCTCATCAAGGAATACCTTAGCCGCGGCACCTATATCTGCCCACCGGCTCCGAGCCTCAAGATGATCGCGGATGTGGCCGAATACTGCTATACAAACGTGCCCAAGTGGAACCCGATGAACGTCTGCTCTTACCACCTGCAAGAAGCGGGCGCCACACCAGAGCAGGAACTGGCCTTTGCGCTGGCCACTGCCACAGCGGTGCTGGACGCGCTGAAACCACGCGTCCCGGCGGAGGATTTCCCGGCACTGGTGGGCCGGATTTCATTTTTTGTGAACGCGGGCATTCGGTTTGTGACCGAGATGTGCAAGATGCGCGCCTTTGTCGATCTCTGGGACGAAATCTGTCTGGAGCGATATGGCGTCGAGGACCCTAAATTCCGGCGCTTCCGCTACGGCGTTCAGGTCAACTCGCTCGGCCTGACGGAACAACAGCCGGAAAACAATGTCTACCGCATTCTCATTGAAATGCTGGCGGTGACGCTCTCCAAGAAAGCCCGTGCGCGGGCGGTCCAACTGCCCGCCTGGAACGAAGCGCTCGGCCTGCCCCGTCCGTGGGACCAGCAATGGTCCATGCGGATGCAACAGATCATGGCCTATGAAACCGATCTGCTGGAATTCGATGACCTCTTTGACGGCAACCCGGCGGTGGATGCCAAGGTTGAAGCTTTGAAAGACGGGGCCCGGCAGGAGTTGGCCAATCTCGACAGTATGGGGGGCGCGATTGAGGCCATCGACTATATGAAAGCGCGTCTGGTGGACAGCAACGCCGACCGTCTGGGCCGGATCGAGGCCGGCGAGACGGTGGTCGTCGGCGTCAACAAATGGCAGCAAGGAGAGCCCTCGCCGCTGATGACGGGGGATGGCGGCATCATGGTCGTTGACCCTGCGGTCGAGGCCGAGCAGATCGCCCGCCTGGATGCATGGCGCGCCGCGCGCGACAGCATCGCTGTCAAACAGGCGCTGGCAGATCTGCGCGCGGCGGCAAAAGAGGGTAAAAACATCATGCCTGCCTCGATTGCAGCGGCCAAGGCCGGGGTCACAACCGGCGAATGGGCCGCAGAGATGCGGGCCGTGCACGGCGAATACCGCGGGCCCACCGGGGTCTCCGGCGCGCGCTCCAACAAGACCGAAGGGCTGGACGAGCTGCGCGAGGCTGTGGATGTGGTTAGCGACAAGCTGGGCCGCCGGTTGAAGTTCCTTGTCGGCAAGCCGGGCCTTGACGGGCATTCGAACGGGGCCGAACAGATCGCCGTGCGGGCCCGCGATTGCGGAATGGACATCGCCTACGAAGGCATCCGACTGACCCCGACCGAAATCGTCAGTGCGGCCCTGGAGGACGCCGCGCATGTGGTCGGTCTCTCGATCCTGTCGGGCAGCCATATCCCGCTGGTCGAGGATCTGATGGCGCAGATGCGCGATGCAGGGCTCGGCCATATCCCCGTGATCGTGGGCGGGATCATCCCGGAGGATGATGCAGAGCGCCTGCGCGCCATGGGGGTCGCCCGCGTCTACACGCCCAAGGATTTCGAGCTCAACACCATCATGATGGATATCGTGACACTGGCCGACCCGCAGGCCGTTGCTGCCGAATAGTCTTTGGCTTACATGCTGTTCCGAGGCGGCGACACCCGCCTCGCGCAGAAGGAGCATGCCATGACACCCCATATCGGCGCCGAACCCGGCCAGATTGCTGAAACCGTCCTGATGCCGGGCGATCCTTATCGCGCCCGCTGGGCCGCCGAAACATTCCTTGACGGTGCGGAACTGGTCAACGAAGTGCGCGGGATGCTGGGTTTCACCGGCACTTACAAGGGCAACCGCGTCACCATCCAAGGCTCCGGCATGGGGATGCCTTCGCTGTCGATTTATGCCAATGAGCTGATCTCAATCTATAAAGCGCAGACCCTGATCCGGATCGGTTCCTGTGGGGGGATGCAGCCTCATGTGGCGATCCGGGACGTCATCATTGCCATGTCCGCAACCACCATCACCTCGCCCTCCTCAGGCATTTTCCGCGAGGTGAACTTTGCCCCGACCGCGCATTACGATTTGTTGGCCGCCGCCGTGACGGCTGCCAAAACAAAGGAGACCGCCACCCATGTGGGCGGCATCTACTCCTCGGATGTGTTCTATGCCGAACGCCCCGACCTGGACGAGCAGATGGTGCGGCACGGCATTCTGGGCGTCGAGATGGAAGCGGCCGAGCTTTACACGCTCGCCGCACGTCATGGACGGCGGGCGCTGGCGATCCTGACGGTCAGCGATCACCTGCAAACCGGAGAAGCCCTGCCCGCAGAGGATCGCGAGAAAACCTTCGGCGACATGGTCGAAATCGCGCTCGAGGCAGCCTTTGCCTGAAATGGCACGCAACAGGTCTGACGATCAGATCCCGTGGCTCCGGTCATAGACATTTGCCGCCGGTGGCTGCCAGTCTTTCAACGCGCCTTCAGCCGGGGCGTAGATTTCCACCAGCAACGGGTAGCAGGCCGCCTCATCGCTTGAATGCACGGTCGAGCAATCGCCGCCGGGACAGGCCGACAGATTACCCAAAAGATCAATCTCGGCAAAGAACTCGATGTAATCGCCGGGCCGGACCGGGCTTGCTTTCATGAAATACTGCCCGGTATCACGCGTGAAGCCGGTACACATGAAAACATTGAGCACATCATGCACCAGCGGCTCCGCCTCCGCCCGGCTGATGCCAAGGTGATCTGCCAGCGCGCGGGTCAGGTTCGAATGGCAGCAGTGGTGATACTGCCCCCCATCCGACAAAAGCGCATGGGTGTAAGGATCGCAGCGGGTCCCGATCACATCATGCACCGACCCGCCATAGCCATCGATGCCGTACCAGCCCAGCGTATCCTGCGTCACGGTCGCCATCGGGCGCAGGGTCGGAAAGCTCGACCACATGCGCTGTCCCGTTGTGATATGGGTGCCGTGCAACGCGCGGGTTTTGCCCGAGTAGAACCGTTCAGTCACATCCTGCGCATTGTGCAGGTTCAAATCCCCCACCTGCGGCCCCTCGACGGAAACGATGCGAAAGAAATGACCTGCAGGCACTGAAAAGCAGCGGGCCTCCCGCGGGGGCACGATGATCTCGCCGGTTTTCTGCGCCGTGCGGCGCGCGCCCTGATAGAGCGCCATATCCGGACACGGCAATGTTTCTACAGGATAGCAAATCACAGGTTTCACGTCGCGGCGGGCAGCGGCGTCGGCGGGTTCTGACATGGCGAGATTGTCCTCTTTGTTTGTCCCGCAGCATGGCATTTTTGAACATGCAGACAAGAGCCGTTGACGCAGAGCCAGAGGAAAACCCATATTGGGCCAACGCGAGGGGAGAAGACACCGTGCGGATCAGACTGACAGGCATTTTCAGCATGGCTCTGCTGCTTGCCATCGGGCCCGACGTGCAGGCGCAACAGACCAACAGTGATGAGATCGCGCGCATGCTGGTCACCGACCTGTCGCCCACCGCATCGATGGAAAGCGGCCAGTGGCTGACCGACACGGCCCACCCTGCGGAAGCAACCGGCGCAGTGGGGATCATCTATGTGCATATTCCCGGCTCCGCTGGAAGCGTGTCGATCCACGCCGGGCTCTACAGCCTCTACCGGACTGGATGGCTGAAAGAGCGCGATGTGACCGGGCTCTTTGGCATGTCGCCCTCGGATGCTGTGTTTCTTGACGAGCGGGTGGAGCTGACCACCCTGACCCTTGGCCCGAACGACCCGCGCTGTTGCCCCACACAACGGCAGCGGTGGTCGATTGACCGCCGGACCGGTGCCGCGATCCGGTTGAACTGAACCTAGCTGAAATCGGCCTTGCAGTCCTTTGGCGGCCCTTTCTTCGCGGTAAAGGCTTCGGCACCGCAAGCCGCACATCTGTACTTTCGCAGCGATCCCCGATCCCCGGTGCGATCCGCCCGCCATCGGCATTTACGCGTCGCCCGGTGCCGGCGGGCGTAGAGCAGGACAACAACAAATGCGATGAAAAGGCCGATGACGATATGCATGGGGTCAGATCAGCAAGTCACCGCCAAGTCCGAGGCCAAAGCCAAGGATCGCCCCAAGGGGCGGCAGCATTGTGTTTTCGAGCGGGACCTGCGGCGCAATGTCCTGGAACATCAGATACAGTATTCCGCCCGCCGAAAGCATCATCACCGCCCCGATGGCCGGGCCAAACGTGTCAGGCAGGGTCAATCCAACGTAAGCCGCCAGGGGGCCCAAGGGCACCATCAGCATAAAAAGCCAAAGCGGCGTGTGGCGGCCATCGTGGCGTGCGCCATTCATCTCGCGCATCGCATTGAAGCCTTCCGGCAGGTTTTGCAGACCGATCAGCAGTGCCACCAGCACGGCAGCACCGATATCCCCCGAGATAACCGCTCCCAAGGCCAAGGCTTCGGGCAAATAATCCATCATCATCGCCAAAAACTGCGCTGCCCGACCGCCGGTTCTTGCAATCAGCCGGTCAATGCACGCAAAGCCGATGCCGCCCGCCAAAAACCAGCCCAAGGCAGGCATCGCCTCTAGCCTGTCGGTACCTTCGGGGATGAGAACCAAGGCAACAGCTGCCAGAAGCGCCCCGGCACCAAAGGCCATGACACCGTGGCGCGCTTCGCTGTTCGCCCACTCCGGCAGCAGTTTGAAACGATGTAGTGCCAGCCCCGCTCCCACCGGGATCGAGGCTCCAGCCAGCGTTGCAAGGCCAAGCGCCAGCCAGAGTGTATCTGCCGCCAAGATCAGACCCGGCGTTCGACCATCATCTTTTTGATGTTCGCGATCGCTTCTGCGGGGTTCAACCCTTTGGGGCAGGTCTTGGCGCAGTTCATGATCGTGTGGCAGCGGTAAAGCTTGAACGGGTCTTCCAGATCATCCAGACGTTCGCCCGTCGCCTCATCCCGGCTGTCGATGATCCAGCGATAGGCATGCAGCAGGGCGGCGGGCCCAAGGTAGCGGTCACCATTCCACCAGTAGCTCGGGCAAGCGGTCGAGCAGGAGGCGCACATCACGCATTCATAGAGCCCATCAAGTTTCTTTCGGTCTTCGATGGACTGGCGCCATTCCTTGGCAGGACGATTGGTCTTGGTTTCCAACCACGGCATGATCGAGGCGTGTTGCGCATAGAAATGTGTCAGATCCGGGATCAGGTCCTTGACTACCGGCATATGCGGCAACGGATAGATACGCACATCGCCCTTCACCTCGTCCATGCCATAAATACAGGCCAGCGTATTGATCCCGTCGATGTTCATCGCGCAGGAGCCACAGATCCCCTCACGGCAGGAGCGGCGGAAGGTGAGCGTCGGATCGATCTCGTTCTTTATCTTGATAAGCGCGTCCAGTATCATCGGGCCGCAGGTATCGAGGTCTACGAAATAAGTATCTACGCGCGGGTTTTTCCCGTCATCAGGGTTCCAGCGATAGATCGAGAACTTGCGCAGATTTGCAGCCCCTTCCGGCTTGGGCCAGGTTTTGCCCTTGGTCATGCGGGAGTTCTTGGGGAGTGTCAGTTGAACCATCTCTTGGTCTCCTGTCTTTATATCTCAAAGCGCCAGAGCGGCTTGTGGGGCGGCCTGGCGCAAACAATCTTGGGTGGAGGGGCGGGCAAGGACGGCGCGCACAGTGTCTGCGGTGCCTTGATCCACGCCCACAACCGCGTCTGCGGCAAGGGCCTGTACCTCTGCCGCCGAGGCATTATCGACAACGCAATTGGTGAACGGTGTGAACAGCTGCTTTGGCACCTGCGGGAAATAGAGCGCCAGTGTTTCAGGAATGATCGTTTTGGCCGCATCACGACCCGCCCTGTCTGTCGCGCTCTGGATTTCGGTGCAGGCCCCCAGCACCAGACACACCGGCAAAAGATATCGGATCATGAAACCCACCTCGCACATATTAAAGTCAATCGTGACGGTTCGGCGGCCTTGACCGCCCACGCCGGGAAAGCCCTGAGAATTGTCTGTCTTATACCGGGCACTTTCTTAAAATTTGACATCAGCAAGGTCAGCCGCGTCCAAAGCAGTATAAGCTACCGCGATACATGCCAAAGAAACCCGGCGGGCAAAGCGGATGCCGCTGCCCGAGCAATTGATAGGTCGGGTTACGACAGTAAAGGTCCCCCCGGTACATCCCGCGAAGCTCCTGCGGGCAGTTTGCCAGCGCCGATACGCCCACGCTGTGCCCGCGGGTGACCTGACCGCTCTGAAAGCCCTGGTTGCTCAGAGCCGCGCGGGTCTCTGCTGCCTGGGCTGCCAGCGCGCTGGTCGCGCAGATCGCCGCCGCAGACACAAGGGGGAGCCAGCGCCGCATCAGAACGTCCTCTTCTTGGGCGCGATTTTTTTCGGGTCGATCCCGCCGTCATTGTGGCTGGTGAGCGGCTGTTGGTGCACGCCCCGGTAGCCCAGAGAAGCCTTGTTTCCCTTGAACCAGATCAGCGAATGTTTGCGCCAGTTGTCGTCATCCCGTTCCGGGAAATCCTCATGCGCATGCGCGCCGCGGCTTTCCTTGCGCGCCTCGGCCCCGGTGATGGTCGCCACTGCGTTGGGGATCAGGTTGGCCAGCTCCAGCGTTTCCATGAGATCGGAGTTCCACACAAGGCTGCGGTCAGTAACCGCAACATCGGACCATTTGTCCGCGACCTCTTCCATCGCCTTCTTACCCTCGGCCAAGGTCTCATTGGCGCGGAAGACCGCCGCGTCTTTCTGCATGGTCTGTTGCATCTCAAGGCGCAGCTCGGCGGTCGGCATGTGACCCTTGGCGTAGCGGGTGTTGTCAAAGCGGTCGAGGGCGGCCTCAACCGATTTCTGGTTTGGCGTCGGAACAGCACTGTCCGGATCAACGATCTTGCCCGCACGGATCGCCGCCGCACGCCCGAAGACCACAAGGTCGATCAGCGAGTTGGACCCCAGCCGGTTGGCGCCGTGCACGGAGGCGCATCCCGCCTCGCCCACAGCCATCAGGCCGGGGCTGACGCGGTCGGGATCATCCGCAGTGGGGGCAAGCACTTCGCCCCAGTAATTCGTGGGGATACCGCCCATATTATAGTGCACCGTCGGCAGCACGGGGATCGGCTCCTTGTTCAGGTTCACCCCGGCAAAGACCCGCGCACTCTCAGAAATGCCGGGCAAGCGCAGTTTCAGCGTCTCCGGCGGCAAGTGGTTGAGGTTGAGGTGGATGTGGTCGCCATTGGCCCCGACACCGCGACCTTCACGGATCTCCATCGTCATGCAGCGCGACACGTAGTCGCGCGGTGCGAGGTCCTTATACTGCGGCGCATAACGCTCCATGAAGCGCTCGCCCTCGGAGTTCGTCAGATACCCGCCTTCGCCGCGCGCGCCTTCGGTGATGAGGCAACCCGCGCCGTAGATGCCGGTGGGGTGGAACTGCACGAATTCCATATCCTGCAGCGGCAGACCCGCACGGGCCGTCATGCCGCCCCCATCGCCGGTGCAGGTATGTGCAGAGGTGGCCGAAAAATACGCCCGCCCATAGCCGCCCGTTGCCAGCACCACCATCTTGGAGCTGAAAAGATGCAGCGTGCCATCGTCCAGTTTCCAGCACAGAACACCCTGACAGACCCCGTCATCGGACATGATGAGATCAATGGCGAAATACTCGATGTAGAATTCCGCGTTGTTTTTCAGCGACTGGCCGTAGAGCGTGTGCAAAATGGCGTGGCCCGTGCGGTCCGCGGCAGCACAGGTACGCTGAACCGCCGGGCCTTCGCCAAATTCCGTTGTGTGGCCGCCAAAGGGGCGCTGGTAAATCTTGCCCTCTTCGGTGCGCGAAAACGGCACGCCATAGTGTTCCAGTTCATAAACCGCCTTGGGCGCTTCACGGGCGAGGTACTCCATCGCGTCCGTATCCCCCAGCCAGTCGGAACCCTTAACCGTGTCATACATATGCCACTGCCAGTTATCAGGACCCATGTTCGACAGCGACGCGGCGATCCCGCCTTGGGCTGCCACCGTGTGAGACCGCGTCGGAAACACCTTGGTGACGCAGGCGGTGCGCAGCCCCTGCTCGGCCATACCGAGAGTCGCACGTAGACCGGCGCCGCCTGCGCCTACGACGACAACGTCGTATTCATGTGTTTCATATTCATATTCAGCCATGGAAACTTCTCCTGGATCTGGTGTCGACGCGCTTGCCCACGTCAGAATGCATTACAGCGCTAGCCGGACAACGGCATAAAGCCCAACAGCCATGGCCGCGTAGGACAGATATGTCATGACAGCGATGGCAATCTTCTGCGCTACGCCATGAACATAGTCCTCGATCAGCGCCTGCACACCGCCTGCAAAATGTTTGAAGGTCACGATGATGGTGAGACCCGCGACAACCGCCGGGAACGGGCGGGCGAAATAGGTCGTCACTTCTTCGTAGGAAGCGCCCAGCATCGGGCCGAATGTAAAGACAAAAAGCGGGATCAGCAGCAGCAAGGCCCCCGAACTAATGGTCATGGACCAGTGATGTTCGGTGCCGGTTTTGGCTGACCCCATTCCCGAGGCGCGTTTGCGGTCTGTCAGATAGCTCATGGTGGTAGCCCCTCAGATCACGGCAATGGTCAGCAGCGTCAGCAGGAAAGATCCGCCAATCACCGCGTAGCCCAGTTTGTAGGCCGTTTCGAGATCAAGGCCGACGCCCTGATCCCAGATCAGGTGACGCACGCCTGCAAGCGAGTGATACCAGAGGCCCCAGAGTGACAGCGTCATGGCAATATCCCCGAACCAACTGGTGAGCACGCCATTGGCGATGGCGAAATACTCAGGTGAAGAGGCTGCCGCAAGAAACCACCAGACCACCAGAAGTGATGAAATCAGCAGCGCATTGCCTGTGATCCGCGTCAGAATGGAGGTTATGGAGGTCAGTTGCGGGCGGTAGATTGTCAGATGCGGTGACAAAGGGCGATTGCCCCGATTCACATCAGCCATAGTCAGATTCCTTTTGTTCCCTACTTTCTTTTTACTCCTATTCTAACACTTGTCACCTGTCTCAAAGGTTTACAGCCGCGTTAAAATGGCGCGATTTCGATAAAAATCGCAAAAAAAGAGGTGCCTTGTGATCACGCGCCTCAAAACTGTGATCACATTATGGCAAAGCGCTCAGTTTTCGGGTCGTTTCCCGTTGAAGCTTTCGTTTTATTTGCTCTGGGTAGTCGGCAAAGCCGTCCGCTGTCATGACAAATGCACCATCGCCCCGGATCAGGTTCTCGTAAAACCACCCCGTCAGATCGGAATCATCGGTTTCGATCGCCAGTGCATTCACCGTGACATTCGTCTCGGCCAGAAACGGATGGCGGGCCTTTGGCACCACACCTTCATTGGAAATCCCATCCCCAGAGACGTCAATGACCCGCCGCCTGCAATGCGGGACATCCGCAAAGCTCCGTTCGGCTGCGATCAGGGCTTCTCCAATCGCCGTGGAGTAATTCCGCCAAACTCTGGGATCATTCTCAATGCGGTGAGCGAGCGCTGCGACATCCGCATCTGTACGGATCTGTGTCCAGGGCACTGTCTGGCGTTGCCTGCTTGACCCGGTCCACTGGATCAGCGTGACCATTGCTTCCTGCTCCGACAGGGCGTCCACCACGGTGCCGTCCCGCAAAGCAGCCGCAAGCCCTTGCATCTGAAGGTCATATTCCTGCCGGTCAACCGACCCGGAGACATCAACAGCGAGCACGAGCGCAAGCTCGCAGGCCCGCGGTGCCGTCGCCGTCAAGGACAGCGAAAAGGAAAGAGCACGCAAGAACATGGGCTCACCTTAGCGCAGGATCGGCAAGTTGCATCTGAAGATTTCGCCAGTCAGCCGCCCGCCCATGCGGCGCGCTATGGAAAGCCGCAAGCGAGTGGCCCTGTCAGACTGGCATCAACGCCCAGTAATCCAGATCAAGCAGAACCTCGGGCAGGTACCTGCCATCCTCGCCTCGCAAGACAAAGGGAGCCTCGCCCTTGGTGGCCACCGAGCGCAACCGGATTGCGCCAACACCGGGGGCTGATGTCTTTGCTTTATCCAGCACCTCTGACCAGGCCCTGACAGTGTCACCGGCGGTGCATGGATTGGCATGGGCACCGCCGTTCAGCCCCACCACCATCTGCGCATTGGCCAGCCCGTTGAAAGACAGGGCCCGCGCCATGGAAATCACATGCCCCCCGTAGATCAGCCGTGATCCGTCCGGACGCGCCGAGGTGTCAAAATGCACTTTCGCGGTGTTCTGCCACAGACGGGTTGCCATCATATGCTCGGCTTCCTCGATGGTGACCCCGTCGACATGGTCAACCGTCTCGCCGATGGCGTAGTCGCCCAGGCGGTGCGGCTCACCTGCCAGCTTGAAGTCATAGTCGGTGAAATCGAGCCCCTGTGGGATGACCAGTTGCTCGGCTGATACCGCCTCCGCAAGGATTGGGATCACCGTCTCGGGCGCCGGGGCATCCGGGTCCTTTTTGCGCACCATGACCCAGCGCACATACTCCATTACCGTCTCATCGTGCTGGTTCAGGCCGGTGGTCCGCACCCAGACAACGCCGCTTTTCCCATTGGAATTCTGTTTGAGACCAATCACCTCTGAACGTGATCGCAGCGTATCGCCGGGCCAAACCGGCCTGTGCCAACGACCCTCGGCGTAGCCCAGATTTGCAACCGCATTCAAAGAGACATCCGGAACTGTTTTGCCAAAGACCACATGAAAGGCGATCATATCATCCAGCGGGCTGAAGGGCAGACCGCAGGCCTGCGCAAACTGATCCGAAGAATAAAGCGCGTGCCGCGCGGGGTACAGCATATGATAGAGCGCGCGTTCCCCCATTTTGACGGTCCGCGGAATGGCATGGTCGATAATCTGACCGACCCCGTAGTCCTCAAAAAATCGACCCGGGTTGGTTTTCGTCGGCATCAGTGCTCTCCCAGCTTGGTGTCGCCCGTGTAGTGGCCGGGAGCTTCCTTCACGACCGCCTGCCCGCAGCGCATCACACCAGCGGCATGGTCCCAGGTTTGCGTGGGACTACCGTACAGCTCCCACCCGTTGTTCAGCGCCTCTGTGACCTTGTGGCAAAAGGCGGATGTGTCTTCTTCGGACAAAAAACGGTACAGTTTCATCACATGCCCATCTGTTCAGGTCGGGAAGGGCCAGACGCCCAGCCACGCATGAAGACCGGCGATACCGGCAAAAAGAACCAGAGAAATGACGGCAAGCCGCACATAGGTTGCCGCGCCCGCTTTTTCCGGCGGGGTCCAGTCGGGCTCTGCCTTGTTGATGAGGATGACCTCGCCCACAGCCCAGGCCAGCAGCCCGCCAAAAAGAATGATCGACGCCAGATCGCCATTGACCAGCAGGTGCGCCGCGGCCCAGATTTTAAACCCGATCAGTTGCGGGTGCCGGATTTTGTAGGCCGGCCAAGCCTTCGCCGTTTTTGCCGCACTTGAGCCGTAGACCCAAAGGGCCAGCAGCATCAGCGTGTTATTCACATGAATCATGAACGACGGAGGTGCCCAGACATAGATGAACTCCGCCCCGCGATACCCGATGATCATCAGGACAAGTCCCGCCACAATGACCAAGGCGACGATCCCTTTGCCCGGCTGGCCAAGCGCCTCACGCTGCGCCGGCATTACACGCTTAAAGTAATGGGCCGCCGTCCAAAGCAGCAGGCCGAGAATCAGAAGGGTCATGTGTTCACTCCGGGTTGAGGGCTCTTATGGCCTCTACCTTTGCCAGTGTTTCACGTGCCGTGGCAACATGCAGATTTTCCACGATCCGCCCGTCGACGACAGCAACCGCCTGCCCCGCCGCAACGGCGGCCTCATAGGCGGTGATCTGCCGCGCGGCCAGGTCGATCTCTTCGCCGGTTGGTGAAAAGGCCGCATTCGCAACATCCACCTGAGCAGGGTGGATCAGGGTCTTGCCGTCAAATCCCATATCCCGCCCCTGAGCGCATTCTGCCTCAAGCCCCTCTTGGTCCTTGAACGCGTTATAGACACCATCCACAATCGCGATGCCCTGTGCTTTGGCGGCCAACAGGCAGAGCCCCAAACCGGTCAGCAACGGCAGCCGGTCAGGGCGGAACCGTGTCCCCATATCCTTGGCCAGATCGTTGGTGCCCATCACCAGACCTGCACAGAACGCATGCGCCGCGATCTCAGAGGCGTTCATCATGCCGAGCGGTGTCTCCATCATCGCCCATAGCGGAACCTCACCGGTTATCGCGGCAAGTGCATCAAGGTGGTCTGCACCGTTAACCTTGGGCAAAAGAATCGCATCAGCCCCCATCTCGCGCGCCGCAGCAGCGTCTTCACCCCCCCATTCCGTGTCCAATCCGTTGATCCGCACAATTTTCAGGCGCGCGCCATAGCCTCCAGCGTCAAGGGCATCCGCAAGCGCCCCGCGGGCTGCCGCTTTCTCATCGGGGGCCACGGCATCCTCAAGGTCAAATATGATTGCATCCACTGGCAGAGTACGTGCTTTTTCCAAAGCACGTGTCTTTGACGCGGGGATGTAAAGCACTGATCGCAAAGGACGGTTTAGATGCATCATCGGAGGTACTCCACACAGGCAGGCGGCGTTTTGAAGCGCGCGTTAAAACAAACGCAAAGGGCCGCGTTATAAAGTTGCGCGCAAAGGGCCATTTTTTTAGAGAAACTTCAAGCAGATTTGCGCCGCAGCGCAGCAAATTTCAAATTCGATAGGTTTGCGGCCGTTCCGTTTACCAATATTTCAACCCTGCAGTGGATGCTGCAACCGTCGGTCATCGAACCAAAGGCCCAGGCGGCGCGCTCCGCTGGTTAGCATTCGTCGAAAGACACCGATGGCGTCGACATTCATAGAACCGGGGCAGCCCGGTCATTGTCGGGCAACCGGCTTGGCCAGATGACAGCGGGTGCAACCTTTGACGTGAGGCAGACAGATAATGAATCGCACTGTGAAAGTACTGCACCTTGGCGCGCTCACCGCAGCCGCTGCTCTTTACATCGGCTTGACGACCGACGCTGCGGCACAGAACGCGCGGAACTGCGCGCCGCGTGAGGCTGTCGTTGATCGGCTGGCAGATGGGTATGGCGAGACGCGCCAGTCCATGGGTCTGGGCGCGAATAACTCGGTGGTTGAGGTCTTTGCCTCTGACGAGACCGGCACCTGGACAATTACGGTCACGACACCAAACGGGCTGACATGCCTCGTGGCCTCCGGTCAGTCATATGAAACACTCGCCGAAGTCCTGCCCGCCAAAGGCAAAGATGACGCTTGAAGTAGGGCAATCAATGTAGAGTGCAGGCGAACCGGCCAGTGTCAAGATGCCAGTCAACAGATTGAGGTGCGGGGCGCTTTCAGGTCAGCCCGTCCCAGATCAACTTCACGCCCGTCACGCTCAGCAGCACGTAAGTAAGTGCGAAGAACAGTCTCTCAGGCACCAAATGATGTGCTTTTACACCGAGCCATGCCCCTAAAAGGGCGAAAGGGGCCAGCACCAGATTGGCGATCCCGGTTTGCACTGTGAACATGCCGAGATAGGCGTAGGGTACGAATTTGACAATGTTGACCACCCAAAAGACCAGAACCGTGGTGGCCTGGAATTCGGTCTTGCCGAGTTTTTTTGACAATAGATACACTGCGGCAGGTGGGCCGCCTGCGTGGCTTACAAAGCTGGTAAAACCTGCAACCAGTCCCGCAAGCCCCCCTGCCCATACGGGCAAGGCACGTGCGGCTGCAGATATCATGCCGCGCTTGCTGGCAATCTGCCAAAGCACGAAGCCGATTGAAATCACACCAATCAGAACCCGAAACACATCCGGTTCGGCCACCTTGTAAAGGGCGGCCCCCAGCAGAACACCGGGCACAGCACCAAGGATCAGCAAAAGCCCGGCTTGCTTGTCCCATTTGCCCCAATAGGGCTTGAGGGCACTGACATCGATCAGCATCAGCAGCGGCAGCATGACACCCAATGCCAGCCCCGGTTCGACCACAAGCGCCAAGAGGCTGGCAGAGGCAAAGGCCGCGCCCGATCCAAAACCGCCTTTCGAGATACCTGCGAAAATCACCGCAGGTCCGGCGACTAGAAAAAAGTACAAATCCAGCGTAAGCATGACGGCCCTTTTGGCCGTGATGAAGCGGCTTGTCCACTGATCCGCTTGCCTGGCACGATATCTAATGCCGCGCATGTGGAAACTTGCACTGACCGCGTTCATTCGCTAGCACATGCGAGATTCCAACCCAACGCGGAGCATCTCTCTCATGGCAAGACCCAAAATCGCGCTGATCGGCGCAGGCCAGATCGGTGGCACCCTGGCCCATTTGGCCGCCCTCAAGGAACTGGGCGACGTCGTTCTGTTCGACATTGCGGAAGGCACGCCAGAAGGAAAGGCGCTGGACATCGCGGAAAGCGGGCCATCCGCAAAATTCGATGCCAAGCTTTCCGGCACCCAATCTTATGAGGACATCGCAGGGGCCGACGTTTGCATCGTGACCGCAGGTGTCCCCCGCAAGCCCGGTATGAGCCGTGACGATCTGCTGGGGATCAACCTCAAAGTCATGAAGTCCGTGGGCGAAGGCATCGCCGCCCATGCGCCGAATGCCTTTGTGATATGCATCACCAACCCGCTGGATGCGATGGTCTGGGCCTTGCGTGAATTCTCCGGGCTGCCGCATGAGAAAGTCTGCGGCATGGCTGGTGTTCTGGATTCCGCCCGGTTCCGCCACTTTCTCGCGGAAGAATTTGACGTGTCGATGAAAGACGTCACCGCCTTTGTGCTCGGCGGTCACGGCGACACGATGGTGCCGCTGGTGCGCTATTCCACTGTCGCCGGGATTCCGCTGCCCGATCTGGTCAAGATGGGCTGGACAACACAGGAAAAGCTGGACGCGATCGTGCAACGGACCCGCGACGGTGGGGCAGAAATCGTGGGGCTGCTGAAAACCGGCTCTGCATTCTATGCGCCGGCAACCTCTGCCATCGAGATGGCCGAAAGCTACCTAAAGGACCAAAAGCGTGTCTTGCCTTGCGCAGCCTATGTTGACGGCGCCTATGGGCTGAACGGCTTTTACGTCGGCGTGCCGACCGTTATTGGCGCAGGCGGGGTCGAGCGTGTGGTTGAGATTTCCATGAACAAGGACGAGCAGTCCATGTTCGATAACTCGGTCAGTTCGGTCAAGGGCCTGGTAGAGGCCTGCAAGGGCATCGATAGCTCACTGTCGTAAGAAATCTGCCGACAATGAAAAGGGCCGGTCCTCACAGGCCGGTCTTTTGTGTTTAGCGGCGCGACAGTCAAAGATAGCATTTCCGCATCGCTGGTCCTAGCTGAGATAAAATCTCTGATTCCCAAGTATTTCGACAGGATTAAGCTTTGTGATCACACTTTTAAAACGTGTGATCACAAAATTGAGTTTTCTCGCCTATATGACAGTTTTTAGCAAAAATCTGCTTCCCACATCGGTTGACCCCATGTCTATAAAGTCGTCAAACACAGCCACATGGGACAGTCCAAATGAACATCCACGAATACCAAGCCAAAGCCCTTCTTCGCAGCTATGGCGCACCGGTCTCTGACGGTCGCGTTGTGCTCAAAGCCGAAGACGCCAAAACAGCAGCAGGTGCTTTGGACGGACCGATGTGGGTGATCAAGGCGCAAATTCATGCGGGCGGGCGCGGTAAGGGATCGTTCAAGGAAGCCGATGCCGGTGAAAAAGGCGGCGTGCGTCTGACCAAATCCGTGGCGGAAGCGGCGGAGGAAGCCAAGAAGATGCTGGGCCGCACGCTGGTCACACATCAGACCGGCCCGGCGGGCAAGCAGGTCAATCGCATCTATATCGAAGACGGCTCGGGCATCGAAACAGAACTCTACCTTGCCCTTCTGGTGGACCGTCAGACCAGCCGCATCAGCTTTGTCTGCTCTACCGAGGGCGGGATGGATATCGAAGAGGTTGCCGCCTCCACGCCCGAAAAGATCCTCAGCTTTTCCGTGGATCCCGCGTCGGGCTATCAGGCCTTTCACGGGCGCCGCATCGCCTTTGCGCTGGGACTGCAAGGCAAGCAGGTCAAGCAATGCGTGGCCTTGATGGGCACGCTCTACAAGCTCTTTGTCGACAAGGACATGGAGATGCTCGAGATCAACCCGCTGATCGTGACCGATGAAGGGGATCTGAAGTGCCTTGATGCCAAGATGGGGTTTGACGGCAACGCGATCTACCGCCATGCGGATATCTCGGAATTGCGGGACGTGACAGAGGAAGATCCCAAAGAGCTCGAGGCGTCCAAGTATGATCTCAACTACATCGCCCTTGATGGTGAGATCGGCTGCATGGTCAACGGTGCGGGTCTGGCGATGGCCACCATGGATATCATCAAGCTTTACGGTGCTGAGCCTGCCAACTTTCTGGATGTGGGCGGCGGGGCCACCAAGGAAAAAGTGACCGAAGCCTTCAAGATCATCACCTCCGATCCGCAGGTCAAAGGCATCCTCGTGAACATCTTCGGCGGCATCATGCGCTGCGATGTGATCGCCGAAGGTGTGGTAGCGGCCGTGAAAGAGGTTGGCCTGCAAGTGCCTCTGGTGGTGCGTTTGGAAGGCACCAATGTGCAGCAGGGCAAGGACATCATCAACAATTCGGACGTCGATGTGATTGCCGCCGACGACCTCAAGGACGGCGCACAGAAAATCGTGAAAGCGGTCAAGGGCTGACGGACCGTGTTTGTGCGCAACACCATTATTGCCGCATCTACGCTTGGCTTGGTTGCGTGCGGTGAAGTACGACCAAACCTTACCGATGCGCGACCAACTGGCACCGGTGCTGTTCCACCGTCACAAGCACTTGGCGTGTTTCGACATGTTTGTCTTGATCAAAATCCCAGAGAAAAATTGCTGTTCCCGTTTTCACAGGAAAATGAGACCTCCTTCAAACATGCTGACTTTGACATGCGCTTCGTGGTGACCGACGCATCCTGCTCGATGATCGTCAAGCCAAAGGAACATGAGGGAAAAGCCAGCGCAGAGTTTGGCAACCAAGGTCCGCGCACCGCCACTGAAAGGCTCTTGGAAGAGCTTGGCCGAAATGAGCCCGAAGATACGAACCCAAATTCGCAACGACGGTTACGTCATTGCGTCGTTACAAAAGAATTGAGGAGCCAACACAATGGCCGCATTTATCTATGACATCACCAAAGTGATTTTTCAGAGTCTGACCGGGTCGCAGGATAAATTCCACAGCGAACAGGCAATAGCCTATGGTCAAATCTGAGAGCGGATGACCAATCATGCGCGCGCTTGCCATATCGCTCTGCCTTGCGGCCCCGGCTGCCGCGCAGACGCCTGACGCGATCCTGACGGATCTTTGGAACGACTTTTCCAGTACATGTGCACCGTTCCTTGCAAACCCGGCGGCTGCCATGGCCCGGTCCCCGACAAACCTGCAATATCTCAGGCAGGAGCAATCGGCAGATGGCCGGGTGTTCCGGCGCTATCAGGGCCGTTGGGGGCTCGGCCAGTATCGCCTGATCGAACTCGCCATCGGCGTAGAATCGGCACATGTCTATTGCCAGATCGGCCGGACCAGCCCCGATCGCCAATTCAATACAGATGCCATGGAAACAACCTTGCGCCGGATTCTGCCCGCCGATGGTAGCATGCGTCTGGCTGGCGGGTTTCGTACCATAACCCTTTCTGATCCCAATGAAGAAGCAGAAGGCGACGTGGATAGTGTCTCGCAGACCTTTAAGAAGTTCCTTCTCGAAGGGGCCCTCGGCGATCGTGCCGACCTTATTCTCATTGAAATGAGCTCACCGCAGGTGCTTTTCACCGTGTCGGCAACCGTCCCCTTGGAGGAACGGCAATGATCCGGTGCTCTGCCCTGTTCATAATCACTGGCGTGATGCTGATGCCCTCGCAAGTCGCTGCACAAGGCAATCTGAAAGTTGCCACCCAAAACATGAGGCTGGCCTTTGAGTTGTGCCTGCACAACTACCGTACGCCGCTGGACTTGCCTTACGCGTTTTCCAGCACCGATTTTACGCTGGGCAAGAGCCTTGATGAAGGCGTTACTGAATTCAGCGCCCCCGGTATTTCCGGCACTTTTCAGGCCGGGTATTGCAACATTCAAACACCCGACGTCCCACTGGCCATCGCCGAAGATATGGGGCAGCGCACCGCTGAAACGCTCTTTCCCGGCATGGTCACGCTGGGCAACCCCGAACGCAATATAAACCAACCCGTCGCCCCCTGTGACGGGCTTTCGATCTTCGCACCGCAAATGCTCATACGCGTGACCTATTCCGCCGCGGGCAACAGTGGCGATTGTCTCAATGATGGCAGCAGTGCCATCGCCATTCAAATGTAAGTCAAAGGAAGCAAAATGGCCGTACTTATCGACGAAAATACCAAGGTGATCTGTCAGGGGCTCACCGGCTCTCAGGGCACGTTTCACACCGAACAGGCCATTGCGTACGGCACCAAGATGGTCGGCGGCGTGACCCCCGGCAAAGGGGGACAGACGCATCTGGACCTGCCGGTGTTCAACTCGGTGCACGAGGCCAAAGCCAAAACGGAGGCCAACGCGAGCGTGATCTACGTGCCGCCGCCCTTCGCCGCGGACTCGATCCTGGAGGCCATCGACGCCGAGATGGCGCTGATCGTCTGCATCACCGAAGGCATCCCTGTCTTGGACATGATGAAGGTGAAGCGCGCGCTCGAAGGCTCCAAATCCCGCCTGATCGGGCCGAACTGTCCCGGTGTCATCACGCCCGACGCCTGCAAGATCGGAATCATGCCCGGCCATATCCATAAGCGCGGCTCCTGCGGCGTGGTCTCGCGCTCCGGCACGCTGACCTATGAGGCGGTCAAGCAGACCACGGACCTGGGGCTGGGGCAATCCTCGGCCGTGGGCATTGGCGGCGACCCGATCAAAGGCACCGAGCACATTGACGTTTTGGAAATGTTTCTGGCCGATGACGAGACCCAAAGCATTATCATGATTGGTGAAATCGGCGGCTCCGCCGAGGAAGACGCGGCACAGTTCCTGGCAGATGAAAAGAAAAAGGGCCGCTGGAAGCCCACCGCCGGTTTCATCGCGGGCCGCACGGCCCCTCCCGGTCGCCGCATGGGCCACGCAGGCGCAATTGTCGCGGGCGGCAAGGGTGGTGCCGAGGACAAGATCGACGCCATGCGCGCGGCTGGCATTGTGGTGGCCGACAGCCCTGCGACGCTGGGCGAGGCCGTCAAGGAAGCAATTGAGAAAGGTTAAGATGATCAATCGGAGCATGCTGGTTCTCGCTACGCAAGTGTGCGCTCTGTGCATGCTATCGCACGCCGACGCCCAGAGCCCTGATCAACTTCAGGCTCTGCGAGAGGCGACCAATGTCTGTTCCAACCCAGAAGTCATGCCGGATGATTTTTCGGGAGCGCTCGCTGGCTGGTCTGTCGTGGCACCTGACGATCAAGACATAAATATCTATGCCGCCGGCTATACGCTCCTGTATTCTGCGGGTGATACGGATGGGCTGGGCCACCCCGCTCTTACTGAGATACCTCTTTTGCACAGCGAACTTGTATCAGACATGGAGTGGCTTGTGGAACAAGTCAGAGATGATATCGCAGCAGGAAAGATCGACTACTTTGAGCATGCCAGCGGATGGCATCTTGGGTTTGCTTCGGATCGGGAGTATCCGACGCACATTGACTGCCTGTTCTGGCATGATGAGGCAAGCAGTGACATTATAGAGTTTCTGACCGCGCCATACATGAGCGCCGCACCGGTAAAGGTGGTGGGTGGCCAATACATGAAAATGGAGAGCTTTGTATTGGATTTGGACGATACCAAAGCACCTATCGACTTTAGCATCTTAATCGCCGATTCCGTCAGCCTGCTAGATACGTTTTTACCACAACTTCATCCCAAACGCTTTGCTGCTCCTGCATATCTTCTTGTCCAGTTTAGCGCTTTCAGTCGTGAAAATCGCTAGCTCTTCGGCTTCAGGGGATTTTTGAGGAACAATTCATGACCGAACACACCCTCAAAGACCAGTTCCATGCCTCCTCGTTCATACAGGGGCACAATGCAGCGTCTCTCGAACCGATGGATGCACACCGCGCCAATAATCTCGGCGCGGTGGAAGACGTGTTGCGGGGGGGGTTCAGGGCGATAGGACAAGGTGTTAACACGGGTTTGGCATTCCGCCGGGCGGGGGCTTGTCAATCATGACGCTTACACAGTCTGTCAAAACCTGCTTTCAAAAGTATTTCACCTTCTCGGGCCGCGCCTCCAGGTCAGAGTATTGGTGGTTCTGGCTCTTTTGCATTCTTGCCGGATTTGTGATCGGGGCTGCAGAAAGCTTCATCCGCGTGGCCTCCGGTGCCCGGGGCGGCACATCGGCTTTATCCGCCGCTTTCAGTTTACTGGTCTTTTCCCCCGCTCTGGCATCCGGATGGCGCAGATTACACGACGTTAACAAATCCGGGTGGTGGCTGCTTGCCATTCCCGTCAGCTTGTTCTGCCTGTTGGCTGCAGGTTTCGTGGTGAACCAGATGATAATGGGAACCGTTTCGAATATCATGATGGAAACACACCCCCCCTCAGAACTCAATGGATCAAGGGACGGTAGCACTGTTATTGTCAGCTTTGTCCTTGCGATCATCCTTCTGGCGCCCTTGCTGCTGTTGCTCTATTGGCTCACGCGCCCCTCCCAACCCGGCCCCAACAAATACGGTCCCAACCCACATGAGGTAACCCCATGACCGACCATCCCCAGAACGACCAATTCCACGCCTCGTCCTTCATGCAGGGACACAATGCCGAGTACCTAGAACAGATGTACGCGCGATACGCCAATGATCCCTCAGCTGTCGACGAGGCGTGGCAGGCATTCTTCCGGGCCATGGGAGATGATGAGGTTTCGGTCAAACACGAGGCGCAAGGCCCGAGCTGGGCGCGCACCGACTGGCCACCGCAACCGGGCGATGATCTGACAGCCGCACTGACCGGCGAATGGGCTCCGGAACCGGAGGTCAAAGCCGCCGGTGACAAGATCAAGGCCAAGGCAGCTGAGACTGGTGTCGAGGTCTCAAACGAGCAGATCAAGCGCGCCGTGCTCGACAGTATCCGCGCGCTGATGCTGATACGAGCCTACCGCATCCGGGGCCATCTGGTGGCGGATCTCGACCCCTTGGGCATGCGTGACCAGACCCCGCACCCCGAGCTTGACCCCAAGTCCTATGGGTTCGCCGAAGCAGACATGGATCGCCCGATCTTTATCGACAATGTACTCGGGCTCGAGCTTGCCTCCATGCGCGAGATCATGGCGATCGTGAAGCGGACCTATTGCGGCACCTTTGCGCTGCAGTACATGCATATCTCCAACCCCGAAGAGGCCGGCTGGCTGAAAGAGCGCATCGAGGGGCTTGGCAAAGAGGTTCAGTTCACCCGCGAAGGGCGCAAGGCGATCCTGAGCAAGCTTGTCGAGGCCGAAGGCTTTGAGAAGTTCCTGCATGTCAAATACATGGGCACCAAGCGTTTTGGCCTGGATGGGGGCGAAAGCCTTGTGCCCGCGATGGAGCAGATCATCAAACGCGGTGGTGCCTTGGGTGTCAGGGATGTGGTCATCGGCATGCCGCACCGGGGGCGTCTGTCGGTCCTGGCCAATGTGATGGCCAAACCCTACCGCGCGATCTTTAACGAGTTTCAGGGCGGCAGCTTCAAGCCAGAGGATGTGGATGGATCAGGCGACGTGAAATACCATCTCGGGGCGTCCTCGGACCGGGAGTTTGACGGCAATTCCGTTCACCTGTCGCTGACCGCAAACCCCTCGCACCTCGAAGCGGTCAACCCGGTTGTGCTGGGCAAGGCCCGCGCCAAACAGGACCAGAACAACGACCCCGACCGCACCACCGTGATGCCCATTCTGCTGCACGGCGATGCGGCCTTTGCCGGACAGGGCGTGGTTGCCGAATGTTTTGCGCTGTCGGGTCTACGCGGGCACAAGACGGGCGGCACCATGCATCTGGTGGTCAACAACCAGATCGGCTTTACCACGGCGCCGCATTTCAGCCGCTCCTCGCCCTACCCGACCGACAATGCACTGGTGGTCGAGGCGCCGATTTTCCATGTGAACGGCGATGACCCGGAGGCGGTCGTGCATGCGGCCAAGGTCGCAACGGAGTTTCGCCAGAAGTTCCACAAGGACGTGGTGATTGACATCTTCTGCTACCGCCGGTTCGGGCACAACGAAGGCGACGAGCCGATGTTCACCAACCCGATCATGTATAAGAAGATCAAGGGGCACAAAACCACGCTGAGCCTCTACACCGAACGGCTGGTCAAGGACGGCCTGATCCCCGAAGGCGAGATCGAGGATATGAAGGCCGCCTTCCAGGTCCACATGAACGAAGAATTCGAAGCCGGCAAGGAATACCGCCCGAACAAAGCGGACTGGCTGGACGGCAAGTGGTCTCATCTCGATAAGATGACCGAAAAGAGATATCAGCGCGGAAAGACCGCCATCTCAAAGACCACGATGAAAGAAGTGGGCCGTGCCCTCTCGATCCTGCCCGAGGGTCATCCGGTTCACAAAACCGTCGGGCGCCTTTTCGAAGCGAAAAAGCAGATGTTCGACAGCGGTAAAGGCTTTGACTGGGCCACGGCCGAGGCACTGGCCTTCGGGTCGCTGCTAACAGAAGGCTACCCTGTGCGCCTGGCGGGACAGGACAGCACGCGCGGCACCTTTTCGCAGCGCCATTCCGGTCTGGTGAACCAGAACACCGAGGAACGCTACTACCCGCTCAACAACATCAAGTCGGGTCAGGCCCAGTACGAGGCCATCGACTCGATGCTCAGCGAATACGCGGTTCTGGGCTTCGAATACGGGTATTCGATGGCCGAACCCAACGCGCTGACCCTCTGGGAGGCACAGTTCGGTGATTTTGCCAACGGCGCGCAGATCATGTTCGACCAGTTCATCTCCTCGGGCGAAAGCAAATGGCTGCGCATGTCAGGTCTTGTCTGCCTGCTGCCCCACGGGTTCGAAGGACAGGGGCCGGAGCACTCCTCTGCCCGGCTGGAGCGCTTCTTGCAAATGTGCGGGCAGGACAACTGGATCGTGGCCAATTGCACGACACCGGCAAATTACTTCCATATTCTGCGCCGCCAGATCCACCGCAGTTTCCGCAAACCTCTGATCCTGATGACGCCCAAATCGCTCCTGCGCCACAAGCTGGCTGTCAGCAACGCGGAGGAATTCACCACCGGGTCGAGTTTTCACCGCCTGATGTGGGATGACGCGCAGCAGGGCATTTCCGACACCAAACTGGTGCCCGACGCCAAGATCAAACGCGTGGTGATGTGTTCGGGCAAGGTCTACTACGACCTGCTGGAAGAACGCGACGAGCGCGGCATTGACGACATCTACCTTCTGCGCATCGAGCAGTTCTATCCCTTCCCCGCCCAGTCTGCGGTCAAGGAGCTGGAGCGTTTCAAGCAGGCCGAAGTGATCTGGTGTCAGGAAGAACCCAAGAACCAGGGGGCCTGGACCTTTATCGAGCCCAACATCGAATGGGTTCTGGGCCGCATAAAAGCCAAACATCCGCGCCCCCGCTATGTGGGCCGCGCGACATCCGCCAGCCCTGCCACCGGGTTGGCCTCTCAGCACAAAGCACAGCAAGCAGCCCTCGTGAACGAAGCGCTGACGATTGAAGGGAACTAAGCAATGACCACCGAAGTACGCGTACCCACCTTGGGCGAATCCGTGACCGAGGCCACCGTCGCCACATGGTTCAAAAAACCAGGCGAGACGGTGGCGGTTGACGAGATGCTCTGCGAACTGGAAACCGACAAGGTGACGGTCGAAGTGCCCTCGCCTGTTGCAGGCACATTGGCCGAGGTCGTGGCCGCAGAAGGAGACACCGTCGGCGTCGATGCGCTGTTGGCCACGGTCACCGAAGGCGCAGAGGGCTCTGCAACTGCCTCCCCCCCAAGCACGGAGAAGAAACCCGCCGAACCTGAAACGGCAGAACAGCCGTCAGGCGCTTCGGTTAACGTCATGGTCCCCACCTTGGGCGAATCCGTGGCCGAGGCCACCGTCAGCACGTGGTTCAAAGCGGTGGGTGACAGCGTGGCGCAGGACGAAATGCTTTGCGAGCTGGAAACCGACAAGGTCAGCGTCGAGGTGCCCGCCCCCGCTGCCGGGACGATCACCGAAATCCTCGCAGCGGAAGGCAGCACCATTCAGGCGGGTGGCACGCTGGCGGTAATGTCTTCGGGTGACGCCGCCGCCGCGACCCCAAAGGCAGAGCCCGCTGTGGCACCAGCCCCCGCTGCCGGCGGCAAGGATGTGGAAGACGCGCCATCTGCCAAGAAGGCCATGGCCGAAGCAGGCATCAGCCGGGATCACGTCACCGGCACGGGTCGCGATGGGCGCATCATGAAGGACGATGTGGCCAGTGCGATCGCCGCCGCCAGCGCAGCCCCTGCACCTGCCCCCGCCCCGGTCGTGGCCCGCGCCCCGGTCTCTGCCGATGATGCGAGCCGTGAAGAGCGGGTCAAGATGACCCGGTTGCGCCAGACCATCGCCAAGCGCCTGAAGGACAGCCAGAACACGGCGGCGATGCTGACCACCTACAACGAGGTGGACATGACCGAGGTCATGGCGCTGCGCAATGAATACAAGGACCTGTTCCTCAAGAAACACGGGGTGAAGCTGGGGTTCATGTCGTTCTTCACCAAGGCCTGTTGCCACGCCCTGCGCGAGGTGCCCGAGGTCAATGCCGAGATCGACGGCACCGATATCGTCTACAAGAACTTCGTGCATATGGGCATCGCCGCAGGCACCCCCACGGGGTTGGTGGTACCGGTGATCCGCGACGCGGATGCGATGAGCTTCCACGCCATCGAACAAGCCATCGCCGAAAAGGGCGCGCGCGCGCGCGACGGTAAACTGTCCATGGCTGAGATGCAGGGCGGCACGTTTACCATTTCAAACGGTGGGGTCTACGGCTCGCTGATGAGCTCTCCGATCCTGAACCCGCCGCAATCGGGCATCCTTGGCATGCACAAGATCCAGGACCGCCCGATGGTGGTGAACGGAGAGATCGTGATCCGCCCGATGATGTATCTGGCGCTGTCCTATGACCACCGGATCGTCGACGGCAAAGGAGCGGTAACCTTCCTCGTGCGGGTGAAAGAAGCGCTGGAGGATCCGCGGCGGTTGTTGATGGATTTGTGAGGTGATTTGGAATGTCGATGGCTAAAGCCGGAGCGTTTGTTGTTCTACTTCTGGGCCTTTCAGCCTGCAATGAAGATAAGTTCGGAGAAATCGGTTACTTCAAAGGTAACAACAACAACCGCGTTTTCGTGCTGAAAGCTACCGAGCAAGTAGGCGAGGATGATGTGGCTGAACGCGCTGCAAAGCTGATGCAGACGAACGGACGGATGACAATCGCATTCGTTGCTGAGCAAGGCGTTGCAGACCTAACTGACATCGTTACGCAGGCACAGGACTTTCAACGCGCCAACGGTGAAATGCTAGACCGTCACGAGCTTTGGCGATGGTGGTACAGACGAAGTCCCAATGGGGAAGAAACCTTGGTGGACTGCGCGCTAGGTGGAGGCACCGTTTGCGACGAGCCATTATGACTGATCTTCACCATGTGCGATCCCAACGCTCAAGCCGCATAGAACGGATATCGCGCGCCCACCGGGAGGCGGCCAAGCGCCCGCCCGTAAAACCGAAGGTTTGCCTTCGGCAAAACGGGGGCGGGTCGGTCGCTGGCCATGACTTAAGCGTCGCGGCTTGGGATAAAACGCAAGCCGGGCAAATAACTCCAGGAGAAAAAACATGACCGAAATCCAAATCCTCGCCCTCTACGGCCTCTTGGTCATCCTGACCCTCATCCTGCAAGCCACGGGCGGGCTGACGCAGCTGGGCATGGGCTACCTGCTGGGCAGCCGCGATGAGGAGCGCACCGTCTCGGGCATCGCCGGGCGGCTCGAACGCGCGCTCAACAACTCCGTCACCGCCATGGTGCTCTTTGCCCCGGCGGTGCTGCTGATCGTTGTCACCGACAGCAGCACCAATCAGACCCTGCTCGCGGCACAGGCATTCCTGATCGCCCGCATCGTCTACCTGCCCTCCTACGCCTTCGGGATCACGGGGCTGCGCAGCCTGGCATGGGTGGTCGGCATCGTGGCCACCATCACGCTCTACCTGCTCGCCCTATGACACCCGAACTCACCGTCCTGACCCTGGCCGCGCTGTTGCAGGCGGTGCAATTCGCCCTGATGGCGATCCCGACCAATCTTGAGCTCGGCGCAGGCAAGACGCTCAGCCCGCGTGACCCCGAACGCCTGGGCGGCAGCCTGCAGGATCAGGTCTCGCCGCGCACCGGTCGGCTGATCCGCGCGATGAATAACCATTTTGAGGCCCTCATTCTCTTTACCATCGCCGTGCTGGTCGTCACCTTGTCAGGCCAGTCCGGCCCCTTCACCACTGCCTGCGCCTGGATCTATCTGGTTGCGCGGGTCGCCTATGTCCCGGTCTATGCTTACGGGCTGACCCCCTGGCGATCCCTGATCTGGGGTGTCGGGTTTTTCGCCACTCTCGCAATGCTGCTTGCAGCGCTTCTCTGAGCGGGTGAGTATGCACGCAACTCTGACCAACAGTATTTTGGCAATGTACCGAAAGCGCGCGGATGATGCGCGCGGGATGGCACAAGCCAAGCCACCGAATGACGATCAAGGAGAGTCACATGGCAAGTTATGACGTTATCATCATCGGCTCCGGCCCGGGCGGCTATGTCTGCGCGATCCGCTGCGCGCAACTGGGGCTGAAGGTGGCCTGTGTCGAGGGACGCGAGACCCTGGGCGGGACCTGCCTGAACATCGGCTGCATCCCGTCGAAAGCCCTGCTGCACGCGTCACATATGCTGCACGAGGCCGAACACAATTTCGCCGCCATGGGGCTGAAGGGCAAAAGCCCCTCCGTCGACTGGAAGCAGATGCTCTGCTACAAAGAAGAAACCATCGCTCAGAACACCAAGGGCATCGAGTTTCTGTTCAAAAAGAACAAGGTGGATTGGCTCAAGGGCTGGGGATCGATCCCCGAGGCGGGGAAGGTCAAGGTTGGCGAGGAGGTCCATGAGGCCAAGAACATCATCATCGCGTCCGGCTCCGAACCCGCAACGCTGCCCGGTGTGGAGGTTGACGAAAAGGTCGTTGTGACCTCCACCGGCGCGCTGGAGCTGGGCAAAGTGCCCAAAAAGATGGTTGTTATCGGGGCGGGCGTCATCGGGCTTGAGCTCGGGTCGGTCTATGCGCGCCTCGGGTCTGCGGTCACCGTGGTGGAGTTTCTAGACGTCATCACGCCCGGCATGGACGCGGAGGTCCAGAAAACCTTCCAGAAAATCCTCAAAAAGCAGGGGTTGGAATTCATCATGGGCGCGGCGGTTCAAAAGACCGAAAGCACCAAGACAAAAGCCAAGGTGCACTACAAGCTGCGCCAGGACGACAGTGAGCATATTCTGGACGCGGATACCGTGTTGGTTGCGACCGGCCGTAAACCCTATACGCAGGGGCTGGGGCTGGACGCTCTGGGCCTCAAGATGTCGTCGCGCGGCCAGATCGAGGTCAATGACAAGTGGGAAACCTCGGTGCCGGGCATCTATGCCATCGGGGACGTGATCGACGGCCCGATGCTGGCGCATAAGGCCGAAGACGAAGGTATGGCCGCAGCCGAGCAGGTCGCTGGAAAGCACGGCCACGTGAACTACGGTGTGATCCCCGGTGTGATCTATACGCACCCCGAAGTTGCCAATGTCGGCCTGACAGAAGACGCCCTGAAAGAAGCGGGCCACGCCTATAAGGTGGGAAAGTTCAGCTTTATGGGGAACGGTCGTGCCAAGGCGAATTTTGCGGGTGATGGGTTTGTCAAAATCCTTGCGGACAAATCGACGGACCGCATTCTCGGTGCGCATATCATCGGGCCGGCGGCGGGCGATCTGATCCATGAGATCTGTGTCGCAATGGAATTCGGGGCCTCTGCCCAAGACCTTGCGATGACCTGCCACGCACACCCGACCTATTCCGAAGCGGTCCGCGAAGCAGCGCTGGCCTGCGGGGACGGTCCGATCCACATGTAAGGCTGCGACGGCACCGCCGCGCGATGGGGTTTACCACATGGTCTTGGCCGCGCGCGCGTCCCAGGCCTCGTCGTAAGGGGCACCGCCTTCCTCTCCGTCGGTCATCTCTGCCAGGATCTGACCCACGGTGGGGAGAGCCCCTGTGTCGTCCTGCCCGGACCACAAGCCTGCCCGCATCAGAGCGCGCGCACATTGCGTGTAAATCTCAGCGATGTCGATGACAATCACCGTCGCGGGCAGACGCCCCTTTGTCCCAAAACGGGCCCGCAATTCATCCTCTACCGTAAGCCATGCCGTGCCATTGACCCGAACGACATTGTTCGATCCCGGCACCATAAACATCAGCGATACGCGCCCATCCCTGACAATATTCCGCAGCGAATCCAAACGGTTGTTTCCCCGCCAATCCGGTATGGCAAGCCTGCCCGGGTCCAGCTCCTGAACCACCGGACCCTCATCGCCACGCGGGCTGGCATCCGTGCCTTCGGGTCCGACGGTGCTGAGCACACAGAATTTGGAGGTCATGATCCATTTGCGATAAAGCGGCGTCAGACGGGTCGCGACCTTGCGCAGAGCCGGTGCCCCCGGCATGGCGTAGAGCCTCTCCAGATCCTCAATGCGGTCGATACGCTCAAGCTGTCTTGTCATGCGCGAACCCGGCCTCCGCCATCAATGCATCCGATGTACTTTCCACATCCGCCTCCAGCTTGGCCATGAAAGCCGACCGTTCCATCCCTGGCGCGATGGTCGGCAAAAACTCCACCACAGCCACGCCCGGCTTGCGAAGGATGCCGCGCTTGGGCCAGAGCACGCCGACATTTGTGGCAACGGGCACGCAAGGCTGGCTGAGCTGATCGTACAGAATCCCGGTCCCTACCTTGTAGGGCATCTTGACCCCAGGCGCGACCCGCGTGCCCTGAGAGTAGATGATAAGCTGACCCGGTGCGGTCCGGCCTGCGTTCACGTCCGCCACCATCTTGTCGATCGCAGCCCCCCGTTTACCACGATCAATAGGGACACAACCCAGCTTCTTCGCATAGAGCCCAATAACCGGCGCCATCAGAATTTCCTTTTTCATGATGAACTTGCCCGCAGGCAAGGCGGTGAAAATCATCATGATATCGAGGAAAGACTGATGTTTGGCCGCGACAAGCGCTTCGCCGGTCGGTGGTGTGCCGCGCACTTCGCATCTGATGCCGACCATCCACTGCGCCGTCCAGAACACATATCGCGAATAGCTTTTGCAGGCTGCAAATGCCCCACGCCGATCAAACAGCGCCCAAGGGGCAAACAGCAACCCGAAGATTGGCATCGCAACGTACATCTGGCCAATGAACACCACAGATCGCAGGTATTGAAGCACTATGCCAACTCTCCCAGAACCCGTTTGGCCGACCATCCGGTCGCCCCAAAAGCAACAACGGCAGCCAGCAGCGGGATCAACAGCGGCAGCGCCCATTCAAGGCCCTGAAACCCAAGCCCGGTCAGGAATCCTCCCGCATCCGAGGCTGGCGGCAAAAGCAGAACCGCGACCATTCCGAGCAGCGTGCCGCCCAGAGCCCCCGCCAGAGCCCGCCCCGTGAACCGTCGCACAAAGGCCTGCGCAATGAATTGATCGGTCGCCCCCACAAGGCGTAAAACCTTGATAACCTGCGCATTAGCGGCCAGCGCGGCATTGGCTGCCAAGGTCACCACCGCAGCCATCGTCACCGCCAGCAAAACGATGGAAATCCCGCCCAGAAGCCTGAGCCTGTCCGCCGCTTCGACAAGCGGCGCCCGCCATTGGGTGTGGTCATCCAGAACCGCCCCCGGCACCTCAGCGGCCAGCCGCAACCGCAGGCCCGCGGCGTCAAATCCGGTGTCCTCTTCGATTACCTCGATAAGCTGCGGAACCGGCAGGTTTTCAATATCCAGCTCCGGCCCGAACCACGGCGCGAGCAGTGCCTGTTGCTCTTCGGTGTCCAGCGCGCGGGCAAAAGCCACGCCCGCCGTGGTCTGCAAAATGCGCAAGGCCGCCTCTGTCTGCGCGTCGCGCTGCTCAAGCGGCGCGACAATCCGAATGGTCGCGGACTGCGCCAGCTCATCGCCCCAGCGCGCCGCCAGCCGACCCGACGCAAGGCTCAGAGCCAGGGCGAAAACCGCAAGAAAGGCCATTGCCGCCGCGGCAAAGACCAACAGGTGCGCCGTGAAACCCGACGGCGGAACCACCCGGCCCGCTTGCCCATCCGTGCGCCACAAAAGGCTCATGCCGACCAAGCGCTTCAAAGATCCGCCCCGGCAAGCTGCACCCGGTTGCTGGCAATCCGCAACACCCGAGCCTGCACCTGTGACTTCGCGGCACGGATCAGACTGAGATCATGCGTGGCGACAAGGACCGTCTTTCCCATCTTGTTCAATTCGACCAGGAGCCGCAAAAGCCGTTGAGACATCTCCCAGTCGACATTCCCCGTGGGTTCATCCGCGATGATGACATCCGGCGACATGATGACACCCCGGGCAAGGGCTGCCCGCTGACGTTCACCCCCCGACAGCTCTGGCGGCAGAGCATCTGCGCGGTGGGTCAGATCAACCCATGCCATCAGATCCTCAAGGTCCTGTTGGGCGTCCTCGGCAGCGCGGTCAGAAGCAATCAGTGGCAGGGCAAGGTTTTCGGACAGGGTCAGATGATCAAGGAACTGGCAATCCTGATGCACCACCCCCATCCGCCGCCGCAGGATCGCGATATCGTCTCGCGTCAGGGCCGCAAGATCTTTGTCAAAGATCGTCACCTGCCCCGCCGTCGGCAAGAGCGCGCCATAGCACAGCTTGAGAAAGGTGGTTTTCCCCGCGCCGGACGGCCCGGTGAGAAAATGAAAGGACCCCGGTGCCAGCCTGAGCGAAATGTCCGAAAAAAGGGCGCCGCCACTGTAGCTGTAGGCGACATTTTCCAACTCGATCACGTGGCCTCCTGGTCCGTTGTCGCGCAGTTGTGCCCCAGCCTCGGCCTGGTTTCAATGCATCACTTGCCAAGTTTATGCTCAGTTAGCACTTTTCGCAGAGACATGTTCCCCATATGGTGCCGGAAAACGAAAACGACTGGGGTTATATGCAGCAGGATCCGACATGCGTTTGATTTGTCCTAACTGTGATGCACAATACGAAGTGCCTGACGGTGTCATGCCGCGCGACGGGCGCGATGTGCAATGTTCAAACTGTGGCCAGACTTGGTTCCAGAAACATCCCGATGCAGCGTCTGAGCGAGAAGAAGATGCGGAGCCCCTCGCAAAGGCTGAAGAGGAAAGTCTTGCATCAGAGCCTGAGGGTGACGCCAAGGTCGAGCCTGAAACTAAGGCTGAAACTGAGGCTGGGGCTGAAACACCGCCATCGCCAGAGACGCCCGAACCAGCACCACCAGCGAGACGTGAGCTGGACCCGACTGTGGCGGAGGTTCTGCGCACCGAAGCCGAGCTTGAGGCGCAAGCACGCAAAAACGAAACGACCGGTGTCGAAAGCCAACCCGATCTAGGCCTGACGGAAGCGCCGGAACCTGCCGGAAAGCGCCCGGTGCCGAACAAGCCCAAGGCACCGGAAGGTCAGAAAGACGATGCGACGTCTGTCGCGGTTGCCTCGGTGATGCCCAAGGGCGGCGATCTTCTGCCCGACATCGAAGAGATCAACTCCACGCTGCGCTCCAACAACGACCGCGCGCCGGGGGCAGATGCGGGGCAGACCGGTCAGATCGAGGTTCAGGAAAAGCGGAGCTCCCGTCGGGGATTCATCCTGACAATCGCGCTGGTGGTGATCCTTGTCATGATTTACATCTACGCGCCGCAGCTGGCGCAGGCCGTACCGCAAGCCGAGCCGATGCTGAGCGGATATGTTTCAATGATCGACGGCTGGCGGGTCTGGCTGGATGCGCAGGTTTCCTCCGCGTTAAGCTGGCTGGATGCCGCTGCGAATTCCTCCAGCCAGTAGTCGCGCGCTGCTTCAGAAGCGATCAAGCAGCCGGTTCAAGTAATCCCGCTCAACATCCGGACGATCTGTCTCGCCGGATCGACGTCGTATCTCGTCAAGCAGTTCGCGCGCACGGCCATAGGCGTCGTCGTTCAGGGCCAGCGGGCTGTCGTCACCCTGCGCACCGGAGTTACCCGCCTCGCGCCCGAGGGGGTCCCGGCTCTCAGCGCGGCGGTCGGATTCCTGCATCCCCTGACCCGGCTGGCCGTTCTGCTGCTGTTCCGCCATCATTTCACCCAAGGCACGCATCCCCTCGCGCAGCGCTTCCATGGCCTGCCCCTGATTGTCTATCGCCTCGGCAAGATCGTTCTGGCGCAAGGCATCCTCTGCCCCGTCCATGGCGCGCCCTGCACGGTCCAGCGCATCGCGGGCAGCATCGCCCTCGGGGGTTCCACTGCCAGGCAGGTTCCCCTGCTGGCGGCGCAATTCCTCGCGCAGCGCCCGCTGACGGTCTGCGATGTCTCCCTCGGCAGAGCCCTGTGCCCCACCTTGACCCTGTTGGTTATTCTGGGCCTGTCCCCCTTGTTGATCGCCGTTTTGACCCTCGCCCTGACCTTGGCCTTCATGCTCAGTACCACGCCCCTGACCGCCACTGCTGCCTTCGTTGCCCTGGCTCTCTCCGGCTTGCGCATTGGGGTTGAACTGTTCCTGCAGGTCGCGGAACGCCTGATCGCTCAGCCCTTGCTGCTCGCGCAGCGTCTCGGACAGCCCTTCCATGGCCTGTTCTCCCGCACTCTGCCCGCCTTGGCCCTGCTGACCCTGGGTGACGCGCATGTTCTCCATCATCTGCTGAAGCTCTTGCAGCGCCTGTTGCGCCTCGGCCATGCGGCCTTGTTCCATCAGTTCCTGGATGCGGTCCATCATGCGCTGCAGGTCATCCTGGGTCATTTGCATGGAATTCTGCGGGTCACCCTGCTGACCCTGCTGGCCGTCCTGTTCCTGCTGGCGCTGTGCCTGACGGGAAAGCTGTTGCAGGTAGTCTTCGGTTGCCCGCCGCAATTCGCGCATCAATTCGGCGATTTCCTCATCCGATGCGCCGTTCTTGATCGCTTCGTTCAGCCGCTCCTGTGCCCGCCGCATCCGATCTGCGGCATCGGCCAGATCGCCCTCTTCGAGGATCAGGGCAAGGTCCCACATTTCATCAGCCAGCTCTTGCTGTTTTTCATCGGTGATGCCGTAGCTGGCGTGGATTTCCAGCTTTTGGATCAGTTTACGCAACCGCAGCGCATCGGTTTGCTTGCGGAACAACTCCTCTGGCAGATATGAGACCGCCCGCAATACCTGTGCGATACGCGTGCTGTTGGACCGCGACCACAACAGATCGCGGCGTGCCTCAATGACAGATGCGGCCAGCGGGTCAAAGAACCGCCGCCCCGGCAGAATGATTGCACGCGGGTCGGTTTCGACCTGCTGCTCCGCCCCGTCGAGTGCTGAAAGTCGCACCTGCACAGGAAGGTTCGCCCAAGGGTGCTCGGAGAAATCCTCAATCAGGTTCTCCTCGAAGGCGTCACGGCTGCCAGAGATCGGCATCGGCAGCGGTACAACCAGTTCCGGGCGCGGTTCGGGGTCAATCGCCAGACCATAGCGACGATCCACCGAGACAAGATCAAGAGTGAAGGTTGCCTCTCCGGCCTCAACCGCGTAGTCGTCCCGGGCGGTGAAGGGCAGCGTCATCTCGCCCATCGCGGAGGCACTGGGGTCTTCCAGAACAGCAACCTCGGGAGGCTGATCCGGGATCACGGCGACCTGCCAGGTCCGCCCCCCCGGGCCATTGATCGAAATTTCGCCGTCCTGCACCACAATGAAGTCCTGCGCGGGATCGGAGGCTGCAGGCACCTCGGTGCGGCCCGACACCGTTTCCGACAGGGTCAGGGCGCCGATTTCGCCGTACATGCGCAGGGTAATCAGGCTGCCGACAGGGACAGCCAACTCGCCCTCGGCGATGTCATTGAGGTAGATTGTCGGCCGACCTGTGTAGCGCGGGCTCTCCGCCCAGCCTTCCCAGACCGGACCAGTGGCAAGCCCGCCTGCACCGGGTGTCATATCCGAAACCGATCCGACCCGCCAGATGGAGCCAAAGAGCAGCGCGACCCCAAAAGCCAAGATGGCCATATACCGCAAGGCATAAGGGTCGCGGGAGGCAATACGCAAATCCGCGGGCACAGGCTCGGCCTGCGCTGCGCGTTCTGCCATGCGCGCCTGGTGCGCGCGCCAGACGACCGTGGAGGCCACGTCTTGCGCCCCGATGGTCTGCGTGTCGGTCATTGCCTGCAGCGGGCGGCCAGGCAGGCTGGCATCCAGACGCGCCACCGCCTGTGCCTGCGTCGGTACGCGAAACACCTTGAACGCATAGAACAAGGCCCCAAAACCCGCCACGCCAGCGGTTACGACAAGCGCCCAGACGACCTCTACCACCAGGCTGTCCTGCAGGCCGAGCATCAAGGCTGCGAGCACCAGAAGGCAGACCGTCATCAGCGGCCAAAGGCTTTGCACAGCAGCCTCGGCAAACATCCCCAACCATGTCAGGCGCAGCGGCCAGCGCACCGATTTCAGGGTGCGATCCACATCGTGCCGGGAAAAAGACGCCATAAAGTCATGCTCCAATGCCATCAGCCTAGATGCTTTCAAACATCAAAGCCACTCAGGGATGGTATCGCGATTTATCATTTCGTCAAAGGTCGGACGTCGGCGAATAACCGCAAATTGATCTTTTTGGACCAAAACCTCCGGTATCAGGGGGCGTGAATTGTATTCGCTGCTCATTACCGCGCCATATGCTCCGGCTGAGCGGAAGGCGACGAGCTCTCCGGCGGCGACGGGAGGCATCATCCGCTCTTTTGCAAAGGTGTCACCAGATTCGCAAACCGGTCCGACGATATCGAATTTAACCTGCTCCGCACCTGGGTCCGCTTCGACCACCGGCACGATATCGTGATAAGCCTCATACATGGCGGGGCGGATCAGATCATTCATCGCCCCATCGATGATGAGAAAATCGCGGTCCTCACCCGATTTGACGTAGATGACCTCGGATACCATCAGCCCGGCATTTCCCGCAATGAGCCGCCCCGGCTCGATCTCGATCTCGCAGCCCAGATGGCCCAGCGTGCGTTTGACCAAGGCACCATAATCCGAGGGCAGGGGCGGGGCCTGATTGTCACGGGTATAAGGGATGCCGAGACCCCCACCCAGATCGAGCCTGCGGATATCGTGACCTTCGGCGCGCAGAAGCTCCGTCAGTTCCGCAACTTTCTGGTAGGCCAGCTCAAAGGGGGCAAGATCGGTGAGCTGGCTGCCGATGTGCACGTCAATGCCAATGACGTCGAGTCCCGGCATCGCAGCCGCCATGGCATAGACCTCACGGGTCCGGGCAATCGGAATGCCGAACTTGTTTTCGGATTTGCCAGTGGCGATTTTTGCGTGCGTCTTGGCATCCACATCCGGGTTCACGCGGATCGTGATCGGGGCCACCACCCCCATGGAAAGCGCCGTGGCGTTGAGCACCTCCATCTCGGGCTCGGATTCCACGTTGAACTGGCGGATGCCACCTTCGAGTGCCAGCCGGATCTCAGCCGCTGTTTTGCCAACCCCGGAAAAAACGATCCGGTCCCCCGGCACACCCACAGCCTTGGCCCGCAGGTATTCCCCCCCCGAGACCACATCCATACCCGCACCCGCCTGTGCCAGTGTCTTCAGAATCGCCTGATTGCTGGCCGCCTTCATGGCGTAGCAAACCAGATGGTCGGTGCCGTCCAACGCGTCGTTAAAAAGGTGGTAGTGCCGCAGCAATGTCGCCGTGGAATACACATAAAAAGGCGTCCCGACCGACGCTGCGATCTCGGGGATGGGGACGTCTTCGGCGTGCAGGACGCCGTCGCGGTATAGAAAATGATCCATGCCAGCGCCTTACGCAAAAGCACCGGTAAGATCAATCTGACAAAAAGCGCCTTGCAGAGGTGTTTTGGGAGCGGTGCTGTCCGGAACCCCTGAGGTGCTCAGGTGGCTGATACCGCCCGCATCCGCAAGAACAGATAGAGTGGCAAACCACAGCTGACCCCGATGCAGAAGGTCGCCGGAATCGCCACGAGCCCAAGCCAGCGGCGGGTGCGCACGACCTCGGCGATGATCCAGACCGTCAGCGCCACGGCGGCAATCGTCAGATCCCAGACCAGACCGCTGGTGGCGGCATTCACATGCCAGGCATCCACCATCGCCATCAGGTCATAGCCATTGGCGTTGAACCAACTGATGAAGTAATACATCGGGTGGATTGCACCCCAGACCGCCAGTGCCAGAAATATCGCCCGCGTCACACCCATCTCAGTTGCCCTTTACGATCCCGTAGCGCGCATATCCGGAAAAAGTGACGCCCGTGGTCTCGGCAGGCGGGTCAGCAGGTTTGCTGCTGTGCCGCAGATTTGCGTTTTGCGGGCCGGTGCAGGCCGCCACGCCAAACACACAAAGACAGATCAGCGCAAACCGCATTGCTAGAGGCCCAGAAAGACCGACAGCGGCCCCTGGCTGACCCCGACACCGACACTGGGCGAGATGCCGCCATCGCCGATGGTCACCGCCCCCGCCAGTGTCGGACGGATCGGTTCGCCATCCACGCCGCAGGCGGTCAGGGCGGCAAGGCACAACAGCAAAGCGGCGGCGCGTTTCACGAGATCAGGTCCTTCCAACGGCTCACTTGTTCGCGCACCCTTTCAGGTGCCGTCCCCCCGTAGGATATACGGCTGCGCACCGAGTTTTCTACCCCCAGCACGTCAAAGACGTCATTTGTGATGCCCGCATGCGCGGATTGCATCTCATCCAGGGACAGATCCGGCAGATCACAACCCTTTTGTTCCGCCAGGGCGACAAGGCTGCCGGTGATGTGATGCGCCTCGCGGAAGGGCAGCCCGAGCACGCGCACCAGCCAGTCCGCCAGATCCGTGGCTGTTGAAAACCCGGAGCCGGCTGCCGCGGCAAGGCTCTCGCGGTTGGCGGTCATGTCACTGACCATGCCCGTCATCGCAGCCAGCGCCAGCATCAGATTGTCTGCTGCATCAAAGACCTGTTCCTTGTCCTCCTGCATGTCCTTGGAATAGGTCAGCGGCAGACCCTTCATCACCATCATCAGGGCGGTATTGGCGCCAAAAATCCGCCCCACCTTGGCCCGGATCAGCTCGGCTGCGTCGGGGTTTTTCTTTTGCGGCATGATGGACGAACCTGTCGAAAACCGGTCCGACAAGGTGACAAACCGAAACTGCGCGGACGACCAGATGACGAGTTCCTCGGCAAAACGACTGAGGTGGATGGCACAGATGCTCGCGGCGCCGAGGAACTCCAGCGCGAAATCACGGTCACTGACGGCATCCAGCGAATTGGCGGCAGGCGTATCAAAGCCGAGGGCCTCTGCGGTCATATGCCGGTCGATGGGAAAAGACGTGCCTGCAAGCGCCGCCGCCCCCAAGGGCGAGGTGTTCATGCGCACGCGGGCATCGCGCACGCGACCGAGATCGCGGCCAAACATCTCCACATAGGCCATCATGTGATGACCCCAGGTCACGGGTTGAGCGGTCTGCAAATGGGTAAAGCCGGGCATCACCCAATCCGCCCCTGCCTCAGCCTGGGCGAGCAAGGCGCGCATTAGGGCCAGCAGCCCCCTTTCGGCAGCATCAAGCTGGTCGCGGACCCACAGCTTGAAATCCGTGGCCACCTGATCGTTCCGGCTGCGCCCGGTGTGCAACCGGCCTGCGGGGTCCCCGATCAGGTCCTTCAGGCGTGCCTCGACGTTCATGTGGATGTCTTCCAACGCGGTTGAAAACTGAAAAGTCCCCACCTCGATCTCTGACAAGACCGTGAGCAGCCCTTCCCGAATTGCGTCAACATCGCTACGCTCCAAGATGCCTGTCGCCCCCAGCATTGCGGCATGCGCACGCGAGCCTGCAATATCCTGTGCGGCCATACGCTTGTCGAACCCGATGGAGGCATTAATTGCTTCCATGATCGCGTCGGGTCCGTCGGCAAAACGGCCGCCCCACATCTGGTTGGAGGATTTCGGCGTTGGCGTGTCGGTCATCTTTAGTCAGCCCTTCGGAGGGAAAATGAAAAAACTGGTTTCAGCGCTCGTGTATACGGCCCTTTCGTTCGGTGCAATCGTGGGGGCCACCGCCGCGCAGGCGGACCTTGAAGCCGCCGCGTTGATGCGCGAGGGCGACATGAAAAAACTGATCATTCATGACACACCGCAGGCCACCTCCTCTGCTGCGTTTTTTCTGGAGGATGACGGCGGCAAAGCAACGCTGGAGGACTACGAGGGGAAATACATCCTGCTCAACTTCTGGGCCACATGGTGTGCCCCCTGCCGCAAGGAAATGCCCTATTTTTCAGAGTTACAGAGGGAATTCGGCGGAGATGACTTTGAAGTGCTGACAATTGCATCGGGTCGCAATTCTCCGGAAGGGATCAAGAAGTTCTTCGCGGAGGTGGGAGTTGACAACCTGCCACGGCATCAGGATCCGAAACAGGCGCTGTCGAGCCAGATGGGCATCTTCGGGCTGCCGATCACTGTTCTGATCGATCCTGAAGGCCGCGAGATTGCCCGCCTGCGCGGGGATGCGGAGTGGGCATCGGACAACGCCAAGGCAATCCTCGCCACCATCCTCGGCCGTAAGGCAAGCTAAGGGGGTCGCTTTTGAGCTTGGGCCGCATCAAATCATTTCATCGCGCAGGCCCTTTAGAGATTCCACCAAGCAAAGGAACCCTTGGCTTTCAGGATTGCTCGTCACTCATTCGCTCCCGCTTGAGCCATCATGGCGAAAAGCCGATCAGGCTCGTATCGCGACGTCCAACCCAAGCGACAGGGAGCGCAAAGCAGTCCTAAATCAGCGCCAGATTACTGACCTAAGTCCTTCCACCAGCTCGTTGCCTTGTGGCGCCGCATCACCGGTGCCTTTGGTAAAACAAACCACTTCGCTGCGATCCGGATCGTCACCATGCTGAGCGCGGTTGACGAAGGTGTGGTGCACGATCCAAAAATCAGTGTTGCGGGGGGGGAGCTCATCGAGAAACATCAAGAGCGGCTCCGCACCGTTTTCGATCTGGACGAGCGTCGCCGTGTATCGCTGCGCGCCATCGGTCAGCACAATAACGTCATCAACGGGGGGCACACCATGACTGTCGCGTTCGCAAGGATTTGTCGCTGGTGTATCCACTGCAGCTGACACGAGTTGATGAACTCTTTGAGCCACACATTTGCGCAGAAAATCCTGCCGGGTCTCCCGGTCCGATGGCGGAATGTCGCAAACCCCATGGAGCTCAATCACATCCCCCCGCCATGACCAGGCAGCACCGACAGCGATGGAAGTGACGGGCGCGGCTTCGAGCCCGTCTATCTCCGTCCGGGACCAAGAAACAAGGAACGTGTCCCAAACGCCTGTTTTCATACGATCAAATGCCCACTTAACCCGTTCACCAAAAGGCTAACGATTGATACGGCTGGTGTGAAGCGAGAAATTGTGGCCCAGGCGCTGGCTCACCACAATAGGTGGTATTTCGCCTGTTTAGCGTGTTTCGTCTGCCTCAGCACAATCATAAAGGTAGCTGCCTGAGCCGGTTTTTTTTAGTCTCGTACAGGGTTTAGAGCGGTTTGCAAAGTGACCCCGACAGAACGCCTTAGAGCCGGTAGGCGTTAAGCCGTTCCCAAGAAATCCCGCGCGATACGTTCGAAGACGGCGCTCCCGATCAGAATCAGATCATCGGGAAAGTCAGAATCGGGGTTCAATAGGGCTGCGTTTTGCGCGCCCGGCCCCAAGCACAGCACTGCAGCCTTGGCTTCCTGACCGAATACGCCAAAACCTCAGATGCTCGCAGGCGCACCTCACGCAGTCCGTTTTGGGACACTGATCACATCCAGAACTGCTGCTGCGGCATCGGGAACAGCAGCATGGGCAATCTTGCCGGTTAGCTTGATTTCAGACCCGAGAGAGCGCGCAATCGCAACACTTTGAGCACGACAATCACTTGCCCGCCCTTTCGGTTTCGAACGATTGGCGTGGTCTTGCGTATATCATCAAGTAAACCCGCGATATCCAGCCAGCAGGTCCAAGCAACCAGCTGCCAGCCCGTGCCGTCCTCCGGATCCTAAGAAAGTTGATGCTTGGAGCAAGAGCCGGACAGGGAGGGGCACGGCTGTGCCGAAAGGCCAGACGCGTGTATGGTTAGGGCGACCTGGTGCCGCTGACCAACCTGTAAATCCGGCTCCAGAACCATGCAAACAGATATGATTTCACAGCAGGTGGCGGACAAGGGAGACCCGCGCGCTCTTGCTAGGGGTGTGCTCCTGTGGCGATCTTGTTGGCAAACTCGTGGTTCTTATCGCGATGCCCGGCTTCATCCGCGCGGATCACGATCACCACTTCGCGCAATCGCGCATTGTCAGGCAGTTTCCAGTAATCCTTGGCGATCTGTGGCGCGGCAACGTTTTCAACATTCCCAGCGTCAATTTGCTCCAGATACTGCGTGTAGCTGACAACAGCCTCTTCCTCCAGATACCCCACAACGCGGTGGGCCACACGTGGTGCCAACAGGTAGAGGAAAAAATACAGATTATAGAACACCAACTGCGTAGCCGCGATCAGGAAGCGTTCAAACCGTGATGGTTGAGCGATCTTGATAAAGGTCATAAGGTGCATCCGTTCATTGTCGGCTTCTTCGATCAGTTCTCTGATCCAGCCTTGGTCATCACGAATATGCCGAAGCGCCTTAAGGTGTTGCAGCAAGCCGCCGACCATGCCGGGCACGGCTGCGACTGTTTCGAGCACAACGGCACGGTGACCATAGCGGCCCGCAAAAAACTTGTCTGCAAACACGCGCATGAATTTTACGATGCGCAGTGCAATACGGTCTTTCAGGTCCTGTGGCACATGATGCTGAAAGCTCTCAGGAGCTAACTCGGCGTCAAAACTAATTTCGTTTTTCATCGGTCCTCTCTCCATGTCACATGTTCAGAATATATGTTGCGCGTCGGAGTAATCACCGGCTGTGACCTGCGGCATATTCTCATTCTGCGTCCATTCGAACGACCCTGATGCCTGGATCGGTCAGATACCGCGCGGAGGCTTCGGATCGACGGCCAGGGCGCTGCTCTCAGCGGGTTCCATGGCCGACCGTCCCGAGGTTTGCACGACATCGGGGCGACCCCGCATTGATTGCGGCAACAGGCGGCCTTGGGCAACCTAGGATATCCCCGAAACGGGAAAACTGGATCGGCACGGGCACCCGGCTAAGCGGATCTGCTTCATCGGTTTGCGCGCGGCCCAACAAGAAAACGCGCTGTTTCAAAAACAAGCGTCAAAGTAGAAAAACGATGGCTCTTGCTGACCGTCAGGTCAGCTTGCACAGTTCCTTTGCAGCCCTCCGCCCACTTTCATACGCGCCATTGACAAGCGCGCAGCGGCGACCACCCATCGCTTCGCCCGCAAAAAACACCCGGTCTCCCAGAGGCGCTTGCAGGATTTTCCGCGCGCCGTGACACCCCGGCCGCAACGCTGCGTAGGCGCCAAGCGTCAAGGGGTTCGTCGCCCATTCGGTCGCCAGCCCTTTCACGAAGTGTTTGCGCACGTCACTGCCGATCTGTTTGACCATCTCTTGAAGCGCGAAATCGACAGTGGCCTCGGGTCCTGCGCGCGAAAGCTCCCAACCAAACTCCCCACCGATGTTGCCGAATACATAGTCATATCCAAAGGGCCAGGTAATGAAAAAACACGCCCGTGTGGGTGACGTCTCAGGGATGTCATAGCTCATCCATTCATTGTCCTTCAGGCCCAACCGCGCACCGTCAAAGAGCAAGGGCACTTTTACAAGCAGACCCATGGGCAGATCGTGAATGGCCTCTTGTTTCGCGACGGGCAGCTCTGGAACAAAGCGGATCGCATCTGAGGCAAGCACGCCCGTTGAAACGGTCACGATGCAGATCTTGGCCCTAATCGTTCCCGCGCTTGTCTCGATCTGAACGCCTTTACCGGACCAATCGATCGTTCGGACTTTGGTGCCCAGGGCAATCGGCACGCCGATCGCCAGCATAGCAACCACATTGCCGAGCCCTTCGGCCACGATACAGCTGGGTTGGTCATCAGCAGAGAGATAATCGTCCAGTGCGGAAACATCCTTGAAATCAACACCGTAATCCATTGGTCCCATCCATGCCTTGACCGCTCCGGCAAAGCGCAGGCCTTTGGGGATCACATCTTCACATGACACATCCAGACCTCTCTTGCCGGCTCTATTCATTGCCTTCTCGATCATCGCTCCGGTGGTATCGTAAGCGGTCAACTCCTCATGCGTGGCACGGCGCCCATCGACAAAGAGCGCGGTAGGCACATCGGTATGGTCTACAAGGGTGAACTCGTGCCTGCGCGCGACCTTGGCCAGTTTGTTGCGGTTCGAACCGGATAACCAAGAGCACCCCATATCGACCGGGCTTCCGAAACTATCTGTCTGCGTCCAGGCCCGCCCGCCAACGCGGCGGTCCGCCTCAACCACCAACACAGACCGGCCAGATTTCACCAATTTGCGCGCCGCGCCGAGGCCTGCGGCACCGGCTCCGACGATGACAACGTCTGGGTTGGTGGGGAAATCGCTAAGATTGGACATGGAGTATCCGTTCAAGTTGAAACCGGGGGCAGATAGCATTCAGCAATCAGCAATCGTGTTCCCGCCGCAATTGCCCTGCGCAAAAGCTGGCCGGGCTGTAGGTAAGCGATATCGCCTGCCCGAAAGACGCCACCCTCCGTGTCATCCAGCGTCACCTGCCCTTCGAGCACATGAATGATCTGCCGCTCCGGGAGCACCACTTCGCCCTGCAGCGGCCCGGCATAGAACTCTGTAAAAACCGACATCCGCCTATCGTGGTTCTGCAAATGCGTGGTACGGACCGACACTACCGCAGTGCCAGATTGGGCGGCAAAACTGCCGCGCAGGACGGTTATCCGATCAAGTGAAGTCCCTGCGGCATCCCCCGGCGCGTCACTATCCAGGATCATGAAAACCTTGCGCACGGCAGTCGGCATCTTCCACTGGCAGTCGAGGCCCTTGGGCAGAACAAAGGCCTCACCTGCCTTTATGATGGTGCTCGTTCCATCGCGCATCTCCATCTCAACCTGGCCTTCCAGCAGGTACATGTATTCGTCGACAGGATAAGGGCCTGGCCGGTCCTCAAAGGCGGTGCATTCCCAAACACCGGCGGAGTACCCAAAGGTCTTTACCTCATCATAAAGATATCCGTGCTGGACCGGAGTGCCCGCAGCCAAATCAGCGGGATCCATAGCAGGCCAAGCCATCAACCCCTGCCCCGTCGGGCCATCCGTTTCGATTCGCATAAAGCCTAAAGACACGGTCATGATCGGATATCCTTTACGATCCGAGGGTACAGCAAAGCTGTACTTTTTCAGGTTGAGTTCATTTCTTTTTCAGACACTTAAGTTGGAACGGACAGTGCCGATACAGAGAAAGATATGATGCATCACAAGACGATACTTGACGTAGCAGCACATAGTGCGCAAGCCTGAATGAATAACCATTCAGCGGATTTGGCAAAAACTCTCAGGCCCTGACGCTGCAGATCAAGCGCGCGGGACGCAAAGGAAACGGGACCAACGCCGCCATATATGGGGACAACAGAATGGATATCACTGACAACCTGGCTGCTGTGCGGCGCAAAAAACTGTCGCGGCGCGCGTTCAACCGTACCTTGCTGTCAGCCGGTGTCGGCATGGTCGCCACACCACTGATCGGCACCCGGCAGGTCGTTGCGCAAGAAACGGAACAGGGCACGATTTTCACGTGGGGTGGCTATGACGTCGGCGAACTTTACACGAGTTACGAAGCCGCAAACGGGGCGCTACCAAATTTTGCAATCTTTGGCGGGACCGAAGAAGCGCTGACCAAGATGCGCGGCGGTTTCACACCTGATATCGCCCACCCTTGCAATGCGGGTCTGAAGCGATGGGTAGATACTGGCATGTTCCAGCCCATTGACACCTCAAGGCTGTCGAACTGGGGCGATGTGATCCCCGAGCTGGTGGCAATGGATGGCAATGACGCCGGAGACGGGCAGCCTTGGCTGGCGCCTTTCGACTGGGGGGGCACATCCATTACCTACCGCACCGACCTCTTTGAGCTTGAGGAAGAGGAAAGCTGGGACATGCTCTGGGACAAACGCTACGCCGGGCAGCTTGGCTCGCTTGCCTCGGGCGGGGACGCGTGGTGGTGTGGCGCAATCAAGGCGGGTGTTCCCTTCGGGGAGATCGCCACCGATGAGGCGTTCGAGAAAATCAGTGCCGCGATGCGTGAACAACGCCCGCTGATCCGCGTCTATACCGATGACACAACCACCCTCGAGCAGGCGCTCTCCTCCGGTGAGATGGCCGCGGCGATGACCTGGAACAGCTCTGCCGTGGCCTTGGCATCCGAAGGCATCCCGGTGCGCTTTGCCCGGCCAAAAGAAGGCGCGCTGACATGGGTCTGCGGTCTGATGGTGCACAAGGACGCGCCAAACCTCGACAAAGCCTACGAGATTATCGACAGCCTGCTGAGTGTCGAAGCCGGCAAGTTTATGATCAACGACTATGGGTATGGCCATTCCAACGCCAAATCCTTTGACCAATTCGATGCGCAAACACTGGTCGGTCTGGGTCTGAGCAAAGACCCGGGCGACATCCTCAGCGCAGGGCATTTCATGATCCCGCAATCGCAGGAATGGGAAACCCGCATGAACGAGACGTTCGAAATGATCAAGGCGGGTTTCTGATCTGATGGTAGGACCGGATGTAAGCCTCCACATCGGTATCCGGCAAATCGGGCGTGACCGGTGACTGATATGACCGCCGCGCCTGCCAGACACATCCGGGCCCGCGGCGGCCTCCACGGCGCATTGCACCGCAGCAAAGCCTTTCGCGGCTATGCTCTGCTGTCGCCTGCGCTGGTCGTGCTCTTTGTCGGGGTTGTGGTCCCGTTTCTGATCTTGCTGATGATGAGTTTCTGGACCCGTCAGGGGTTTGACTTCGACACGACAATGACGACGCTGAACTATGCCCGCGCGGTGGATGAACCGATCTTCGGCACGTTCCTTTTGCGCTCGTTCTGGGTCTCGGGCATCGCAACGGTGGCGACCGTCTTGCTCTGCTATCCGATGGCCTATTACGTCGCGTTCCACGTGCACCGCAACAAGATGCTGTGGATCATCCTGATAACCCTGCCCTTCTGGACGAGCTATCTGTTGCGGGTTTTCGCGTGGAGGGTGATCCTCGGCTACGAAGGCGTGATTAACGCGTCGCTTTTATCCATGGGGTTCATCGAAAAGCCGCTGGCGTTCCTGCTCTACAGCCAAACAGCAGTGATCATCACGCTGGCCCATGCCTGGGCCGCTTTTGCGATCCTGCCCCTCTATGTATCGCTGGAAAAAATCGACCGCTCGCTTTTGGAAGCAGCAGCTGATCTCGGTGACGGGCCGGTACGCCGTTTCCTGCGTGTGACGCTGCCGCTGTCGCTGCCCGGCGTGATTGCCGCGACCTTCCTGATCTTTATCCCCACCACTGGTGACTACATCACACCTGCCCTGCTGGGGGGGCCGGATGGCGCAATGATCGGGAACCTGATCCAGCTGCAGTTCGGCGCCGTCAACAACTGGCCGATGGGAGCGGCGCTGTCGATCATCCTGACGCTTTGGATCGCCGCGATTGCACTGGTCTTTGTCTTTCTGACCCGCCGGGCCGAGAGGGTCGTGGCATGAGGTCTGGCAGCTACATCACGCGCCCCAACCGAACCTTGCAAATCTACGCCTGCGTCTTTCTGGTGGTGCTTTATGTCCCTGTTCTCTTCATTCCTCTCTTCAGCTTCAACGATTCAATCTACGTGCGCTTCCCGCTGCAGGGCTTTACCACAAACTGGTACGTCGACCTGATGGGCCGCGATGCGGTCTGGGACGCCATGTGGAATTCGGTCCGGGTTGGCGTCTGTGTCGCCGTCATATCCACCGTTCTGGGTGTTCTGACCGCCCGCGCCATCACCCGCAACCGGATACCGGGCCAGAACGCTGTCGTCGCCTTTGTGATGTTGCCGCTGGTCATCCCGGGCATCATCTTTGGTGTCGCCCTGTTGGTCTTGCTGAGCCGTCTTGGCATCCCCCTATCGCTTTACACCGTGGCATTGGGGCACCTGATCGTTTGCATGCCCTTTTCCGTCGCGACCCTGTTGCCGCGCTTTGAGGGCATGGACGGCTCGATGGAAGAAGCCTCCGCCGATCTGGGCGAAAACGGCTGGTGGACCTTCTGGCGCGTGACTTTTCCAATCGTTCTGCCGGGGATCGTCGCGAGCCTTCTGCTGACCTTCATCGTGTCATTTGACGAATTCATCATGGCGTTTTTCCTCTCGAGCACCGAGACCACATTGCCAATCTACATCTGGTCACAACTGCGGTTTCCACGCGAATTTCCGTCAGTCCTTGCCCTGTCTTCCATCATTCTGACGGTGTCCTTTGTTCTGGTCTTCATCGCCCTTTGGATCGGCAGGACCGGCCTGATCGAAAAAGACCACCCCAGACCTCCAGAAGCGCCGAAATCCTGATGACTTCATCAAACCCCATTATCTCAATCCAGTCCGTGGGCAAATCCTACGGCAGCTTCCGCGCGATCAAGGAGATTTCGCTTGATATCGAACATGGCGAGTTCTTTTCGCTGCTGGGTGCGTCGGGCTGCGGCAAGACAACGCTGCTGAGGATGCTGGCGGGATTTGAGGACGTCACCGATGGTGCCGTGCTGATTGACGGTGAGGACATGACCGGCGTGCCGCCCTTCCTGCGACCTGTGAACATGGTGTTTCAGAGCTATGCGATCTTTCCGCATCTGAACGTGACCGACAACATCGGATACGGGCTGCGCAAGCAAAAACTGCCCAAGGCACAGCGGCAGGAAATGATTGATGAGATGCTGTCCCTGGTGCAGCTTGACGGCTATGGCGCGCGGCGCGCCAATCAGCTCTCAGGCGGACAGCGCCAGCGGATCGCCCTGGCCCGCGCGCTCATCATGAAACCCAAGGTCCTGCTGCTGGACGAACCGCTTGGCGCGCTCGACAAGCATCTGCGCGAACAGATGCAGCTTGAACTGCGACGGCTGCAGCAGGCGCTTGGGATCACCTTTGTCTTCGTCACCCACGACCAAGAAGAGGCCCTTACCCTGTCAGACCGCATTGCAGTGATGTCTGGCGGGGCGGTGCTGCAAGTGGACACACCTGCCGGGCTTTATGAACACCCCCGCACCCGTGAGGTGGCCAGCTTTATCGGCCATATGAACTTCCTTGAAGCTCGCGTGACGGGTCGCAAGAACGGCCATGCCACGCTTGATGTGGCGGGTCTGGGCACACTGGACGTACCGGCCAATGGCGCCGCCCTCAGCACAGGGGACAGGACCAGTATTGCCGTACGCCCGGAAAAGCTGCGCCTCCACCACAGCGCGCCGGAAAACGGGCAGCGGGCCGTCCAGGGCGCGCTGAAAATGACCACCTATCTTGGGGAGCGCAGCCATTTCCATGTTGAGGTCCCCGGCTGTGATAGGCCTCTTGCCGTTTCGGCCTCGAATGCCACACTGCAGGATGGCCGGGCGAACGCTATCGGCCAGCCCGTCTGGCTGACCTGGGCCGCCGACTCCCTGATTATGATGAACGACACGTAGAAAGAAGCCATGCAATCGCAAGAGAACCTCAGACAACGCCGCACAGCTCCGAAAGAAGTTCGCCGCCAGCAACTGATCGAGGCCACGCTCGACGTGTTGGCCGAAAAGGGCGTGTCCGGCACAACCATGGCGTCCGTGACCGGGCGGGCAGGCTTGTCGCTGGGCATTGTCAGTCTGCATTTTCAGTCAAAAGACAACCTGCTGACCTCGACCTTACGGTATCTGGCCGAAGAAATCCGCGACGCCTGGGTAAATATCCACCGCGATGCATCGCTCAGCGCGCCGGATCGCTTGCGCGGGATCGTGGCGGCCTGTTTCGATCCCGATATCTGCTCCCCGACCAAAATCTCTGTCTGGTTCGCTTTTTTTGGCGAGGCCAGTTACCGGCAGGTGTATCGCGACATGGTCGAGGAATTCGACGACGAGCGGACCGAGGCGATTGAGGAATGCTGCATGCAGATCAAGGCAGAGGGCGGCTATGATGATGTCGACCCCGAAGCGCTGTCTGTCATGATAGAATGCCTCTGCGATGGGCTGTGGCTGAATATGATCCTCTACCCCAGCTGGTTGACGCATGAGGCGGCAAAGACCCAGATCGAAGCGCTTCTGGCTCGCCATTTCCCGAAACACTTCGATTTGCCGCCCGACGGCGCGGGCCGCGGACTATGATTGACAGCCCTCCCTCTCGTCGCCAGATACTGGCCGGGTTGGCCACAGCCCCCCTGCTGCCCACGGTGGTATCATCGCAAACGTCAAACCCGGATGTGATCGTTATCGGGGCGGGGGCGTCCGGGATCGCGGCAGCGCGGCGGCTGATTGCCAGCGGCAAGACGGTCCAGGTTATCGAAGCGGCTGACCGCATCGGGGGCCGCGCCTATACCGAAACGGACACATTCGGCGTACCCTACGATCAGGGATGCGCCTGGCTGCAAGGGCCAGACGACCTGCCGCATCTGCAGGCAGCAAAGGACCTCGGCTTTCATCTGCACGATCATGACACTGCGCACGATGCACTTTTTGTCGAAGGCCGCCGCGCCAGTCATAAAGAACAGAGGCAGTATGACCGCGCCTATGCCCGTCTCTATCAGGCCCTCACGACCGATGCCGATGTAGCTGGCGCAAGCCTGGCAAGCCTCGATCAACCCATGGATGCCGTGGCGCAGACCTGGACGGGGCCGCTGGATTTTGGCGTGGATCTCACGGATTTGTCGACTGCCGACTGGAATGTCTATCCCGATTATGACGTGAATTATCTGGTGCGCGAAGGGCTGGGTTCCCTTGTCGCGCATCTGGGCCGCGCGCTGCCCGTCAGCCTGAACACCCGCGCCACGGCAGTGGATTGGAGCGGTCAGGGCGTGCGCGTGGAAACCACCCAAGGCATGCTTGAGGCAAAGGCGGTGATTGTCACCGTCTCGACCGGGGTCTTGGCCTCTGGCGCGATCCGTTTCGCGCCGGAACTGCCCGCCGATAAGCAGCAGGCAATTGCCGATGTGCCGATGGGTCTGCTGACCAAGATCGCGCTGCAATTCGATGGCGAACGGTTTGACCTTCAGGAAAACAACTTCTTGACCTATGCCATACCCAACGAACTCCCTGCCGAAGCCTGCTATTTCCTCACTTTTCCCACCGGGCATGACATTGCCGTGGGTTTTGTAGGCGGGCAATTCGGCTGGGCGATGGCAGATGCGGGGCCGGACGCTGCTGTCGATTTTGCCCTGAACGAATTTTCGAAAGCCGTTGGCAGCAATGCGCAAAGGCACTTCATCAAAGGACATATGAGCGGGTGGGCAAAAGACCGGTTGACCCTCGGTGCGTATTCGGCCGCGCAGCCCGGCAAGGCTGCGTCCCGCACAGTCCTTGCCGAACCGCTGGGAGACCGGGTCTTCTTTGCCGGCGAAGCGGTGGCTGGTCCCTATATTGCCCTGTTGTCCGGCGCACATATGTCCGGCGACAGCGTCGCTCGCGATGTCGCGGCACAGCTGGGTGGGGCCGAAGGCTGCGGAGCCTGCGACGCGCGGCATCACAATTTGCAGAAAGAAAAGCCATGAACAGGCCCGAACAAACCCGCGAGGCATCCCGGCGCGATCCCCGCTATGACATCCTGTTCGAGCCGGTTCAGATCGGTCCTGTGCAGACCCGCAACCGGTTTTATCAGGTTCCTCACTGCAATGGCATGGGCCACCAATTTCCGTCCTCCATGGCTGAAATGCGTGGGGTGAAAGCCGAAGGCGGCTGGGGCGTTGTGTGTACCGAACAGGTCGAGATCCACCACACGTCAGAGCTGACCCCGATCATCGAAGGCAGGCTCTGGGACGATGCGGATCTGCCTGTCTTCCAGCGGATGACTGACAAGATACACGAACATGGCAGCCTTGCGGGGATAGAGCCCTGCTACGACGGGCTGGCCACGCCGAACCGCTATAGCCGCGAGGTTCCGATGGCCCCCTCTGCCCGGCCGGTGGCCTATCCCGATCCGGTTCAGGCCCGCGCCATGGACAAGACCGATATCCGCAATCTGCGGCGCTGGTACGTGGAAGCGGCCAAGCGCAGCAAGCGCGCGGGCTTTGACATCATCTATGTCTACGCGGGCCATGATCTGAACGCGCTGTCGCATTTCCTGTCCCGGCGCTGGAATGACCGGGGCGATGAATATGGCGGCAGCCTTGAGAACCGCGCCCGCCTGCTGCGCGAGGTGCTGTCCGATACCAAGGATGCGGTGGGCGACACCTGTGGTGTCGCGATCCGCTTTGGCGTCGAGGAGATGATGGGCAGCGACGGTTTGACGTCCGCCGGCGAAGGCCGCGATGTGGTCGAAATGCTGGCCGATATCCCGGACCTCTGGGATGTGAATGTCAGCGACTGGGACAACGACTCGATGACATCGCGCTTTGCGGAGGAGGGGTTTCAGGACGATCATGTCGCCTTTGTGAAAAAGGTCACCCAAAAGCCCGTTGTGGGTGTGGGGCGCTATACCTCGCCGGACAAGATGGTGTCGCTCATAACCTCGGGCGCGCTGGATCTGATCGGCGCCGCGCGCCCCTCCATCGCAGACCCGTTTCTGCCCAGAAAGATCCAAGAGGGTCGGATTGAGGACATCCGCGAGTGTATCGGCTGCAACATCTGCGTGACAGCCGATTTCACCTCCTCCCCCCTGCGGTGCACCCAGAACCCCACAATGGGCGAGGAATGGCGGCGCGGCTGGCATCCCGAGCGCATCGACCCCCGGCATGCGGATGAGACCGTGTTGATCGTCGGCGGAGGTCCGTCCGGTCTGGAGGCCGCCCGTGCTCTGGGCGCGCGTGGCTATGGCGTGACACTCGCCGAAGCAACCGCTCAGCTCGGAGGGCGTGTGTTGATGGAGGGCGCGCTGCCGGGCCTGGCAGCGTGGCGGCGGGTGGCGGACTACCGGACTTATCAGATCAGCCAGATGGCCAATGTTGAAACCTATCTGGAAAGCCCGCTGACTGCGAACCAGGTGCTTGAATTTGGCGCCGATCATGTGGTCATTGCGACCGGTGCCACTTGGTGCGAGAGCGGCGTGGGCCGCGAGAACCATAAACCGATTGCGCGTGCGCCCGGTGCCAATGTGCTGGCCGTGGAGGCCGTGGCGGAGGGTGCTGAAATCACCGGGCCTGTCGTGCTTTTTGACGACGATCATTTCTATATGGGCGGCGTTCTGGCAGAGCTTCTGCGCCGTCAGGGTCATGAGGTCACGCTGGTGACCCCGATGCCGCTTGCCTCCTACTGGACGCAGAACACGCTGGAGCAGGAACGCATCCAGGCCAGGTTGCTGGAGATGGGGATCGGGATAGTCCCTTTGCATAACGTCACACATATCGGGGCAGAGACCGCCGAGATCGCCTGCGTCTATACCGAACGGACGCGTGACATCGCCTGTCGCACCTTCGTGCCGGTGACCATGCGCCGCCCGGTGGAGACGCTCTATCACGAGGTGCAGGCGCAGCTGGGCAAGCGGGAAAACGCCCCGAGCCTCACCCGGATCGGCGACTGCTTTGGCCCTGGCACGATTGCCGCCGCGGTCTATGCCGGGCACCGTTATGCCCGCGAACTGGGGGATCCTGCCAGCCAGGCGGCCCCCTTCCGCCGCGAGCTTCCCAGACTTGCCGACCTAAACACCTAAGCCGAGCCCCTCATCATGACCCGCGATCCGCAGTACGATATTCTGTTCGAACCGATCAAGATCGGACCCGTGACAGCCAGGAACCGCTTTTTCCAGGTGCCGCATTGCACTGGCATGGGTTTTCTGCGGCCCCGCACCCTGGCGGCGATGCGCGGGGTCAAGGCTGAAGGCGGATGGGGTGTGATCTGCACGGAATACAACTCCATCCATCCCTCCTCGGATGATTTGCCGGGGGTGCATGCCGCGCTCTGGGATGACAGCGACGTGCGGGCCAACCGGTTGATGACGGACGCAGTGCACGAGCATGGCGCGCTGGCCGGGGCTGAACTTTGGTACGGGGGCGCGCGCAGTGCCAACCTTTATTCGCGGATGCCTGCGATGGATGTGGCCAGCCTGCCCAATCTGGCAGGCCACCCGTTTCAGACCCGCGCCATGGACAAGACCGACATTCGCAATCTCCGCCGTTGGCACCGCAAGGCCGCCCTGCGCGCACGGGATGCCGGATTTGATGTGGTTTATGTCTATGCCACCCACGGCTACCTGCTGGCCAATTTCCTCGATCCGCGGATCAACACCCGCGGGGATGAATACGGCGGCAATCTGGAAAACCGCGTGCGACTGGTCCGCGAGCTGATTGAAGAGACCAAAGAGGCCGTGGGTGACCGCTGCGCCGTCGCCGTTCGCTTCAAGGCCGATGACACCATTGGCGAGGACGGCGTGCCGGAACACGGCGAGCGGCGCGAGATGTTCGAGATCCTGCAGGCCCTGCCCGACCTGTGGGACATCAACATCGCCGACTATACGCTTGAGATGGGTATGTCGCGCTTTGCCAAGGAGGGCGCACTGGAACCCTACATGGCGTGGGTAAAATCAATCACAGACAAACCGGTTGTGACGGTGGGCCGCTTCACTTCGCCCGATACAATGGTGTCCCAGATCAAGCGCGGGATCACGGATTTCATCGGCGCGGCGCGCCCGTCCATTGCCGATCCCTACATCCCCAAAAAGATTGAGGAAGGCCGCCCCGAAGACATCCGCGAATGCATCGGCTGCAACATCTGCTATTCCGGTGACAGCCTCGGCGTGCCGATCCGCTGCACGCAGAATCCCACGATGGGTGAGGAATGGCGCAAGGGCTGGCACCCTGAAAAGATGCCGGCGGCGGATGCGAAAGCCAAGGTCCTGATCGTCGGGGCCGGACCCGCAGGACTGGAGGCCGCGAGGGTCGCTGGCGCACACGGCCACAACGTGATGCTTGCCGAAGCCACCCGGACCCTTGGCGGACGCGCGGTGCGCGAAGCCAGCCTGCCGGGGATGAGCGAATACATCCGGGTGCGCGACTACCGCGAGGGGCAACTGCTGAAGATGCCCCATGTGGAGGTATTCCGCGAAAGCGCGCTGACGGCAGATGACATCATGGCGGTTGAAGCCGACCACGTGGCCATCGCCACCGGGGCAAGCTGGCGCAGAGATCGCTTTGACGGAAAGACCTTTGTCGCCGTGGCGCCGGACGAGGTGATGGTCCGTACCCCGGACGACATCATGGATGGCACCCTGCCGACCTGTGGCCCCTGTGTCGTCTTTGATGGCGACAACTACTACATGGGCGGGCTCATGGCCGAAGCATTGGCCGATGCAGGCCTACCGGTCATGTATGTGACCGAAGAAGACAGCGTGTCGGCCTGGGCCGGGAACACCTCCGAACGCTGGCGCGTCCGCACGCAGTTGATGGAAAAGGGCGTCGAGATTGTGACCGCTCATGCGGTCACTCATTTTGATGGCGGCACGGCCAAACTGATCTGCGGCTATACCGGCAACGCGCGCGACGTGCCCGCCGAAAACCTCGTACTGGCCACTCAGCGTCAGCAATGCGATACGCTTTATCATGATCTGCTGACCAAGGTTGAGGGTGATCCGACACGCCTGCCTTTCACGCTCAGCCGGATCGGCGATTGCGATGCGCCTTCTATCATGGCCGCTGCGGTCTATGCAGGTCACAAATTCGCCACCGAGATCGGCACCCGGCAGGATGTCGACCAGCCGCTTAAGTTTGACCGGCTGGATGTGGGTGCGGTGCTGCCACCGACGCCCGGCGCGCCGAATGCAGCCTTTCCACCGCCTGTAGAGGCCGCCTATCTTGAGACACTCTTGACCTATTACGAAGAGGAGGTCGCCGGGATCGCCTATTATCAAGGTTTGGCCGAAATCTGCGATGACCCCGATCACAAGGCCAAGATGCTGCTGCTGGCCGGGATCGAAGAGCGCACCGCCGGGATCGTCAAACCGCTGATCGATGCCTATGGGCTGACGCCGCGTACAACGGTCGAGTTGAGGGCCGATGGCCTGGCCGATGCGGCCAGCGGCCCACAGGATTTCGCCGGGATGATCGCCTATATGCGCAGAACCTTTCCGGCCTATATCGCCGATTTCGAGCGGCTCGAACGGATGGCGCCATCAGCCGATCTGCCGATTCTGAAACGCATGACCGAACATGAGGTCGTTGCCATCGCGTTTCTGGAGCTTGAGGCCAAGGGGGCGGAGGATTCGACCGCCCCTCTGCACCGTTTCCTTGCCACCTGTACTGCGGCCTGACGCAAGATGATCCAAAACGAACGCCCCTCTCTCGCGGACAGCCTCTGGAGCGCAACGGCAAATCCCGCCCCGCCCCGCCCGGCGCTAAAGGGCGATGTGGAAACGGATACCGTGGTGATCGGTGGGGGCTTTACGGGCCTGTCCGCCGCCCTGCATCTGGCAGAAGCGGGCCAGTCGGTGATCCTGCTCGAAGCCGAAACGCCCGGCTGGGGCGCATCAGGCCGCAATGGCGGCCAGGTCAATCCGGGGCTGAAAGCGAACCCGGCAGAAACCGAAGCGCGGTTCGGAGCTGATCTGGGCAGGCGGATGGTGGCCTTGTCAGGGGGCGCCGGAAAGTTGGTCTTTGACCTGATCCGGAAACACCAGATCGCATGCGATGCGCAAAACTGCGGCTGGATCCGGTCCGCCACCAATGCAAGGACACTGGCGGGCTTGCAGGCTGCGGGCCGTCAATGGCGTGAACGCGATCACGACGTGGCCGACATCTCCGCTGCGGAGATGGCGTCTCTGCTGGGAACGGATGTCTATGTTGGCGGCCTGATCGACCGGCGTGGCGGCAATATCCATCCACTCAACTACGCATTGGGATTGGCCGCCGCGGCAGAAAAAGCAGGCGCACGCCTTTATGGCGACAGCCGGGTGACAAAGGTCAACGGCACACCCGATCAGGTCACAGTGACAACGAGCAGCGGGACCGCAACGGCCAAACGCGCGCTGATTTGCACCAACGCCTATACCGGCGATCTGACCCAGCCGCTGGGGCAAACAGTAGTGCCGGTGACCTCGGTTCAGGTTGCCACCGAACCGCTGTCGGAAAACGTCGCCAAATCCATTCTGCCCGAGGGCCATTCGCCCACCGACACCCGCCGCCTGATCTTTTACTTCCGAAAAGATGCGGCAGGGCGCTTTATCATGGGCGGGCGCGGCGCATTGGGTGATGGTGGCATCCTGAGGCGACAGGCGGCGCTGCGCGCAGCGGCACGCAAGCTCTACCCGCAAATTGGCGAGGTCGCGTGGCCTTTTGCCTGGGGAGGCAATGTCGCGATGACCCGCGATCACACACCCGGCCTGCACCGGATCGCGCCTAATGTTGTTGCCGCCCTGGGCTACAACGGGCGCGGCGTGGGTATGGCGACGGCGATGGGCACCGTATTGGCCAAATGGGCACAGAGCCGCCCTGTCGCCAAGCTCGATTTTCCAATGACACCCGCCAGACCGATCCCGTTTCACCGCTTCCGGCAGATCGGTGTCGGGGCCACGGTGGCCAGTTTTCGGATACTTGACCGCCTCGGGCTGTAGCATGCCCTCATCCAACCGCAGGAGACGTCCCATGACCGCCTACAGCAAGATCGCCGCAGAGCTGCCCCTCCCGTCCGGTAACTTCATCGACGGCCGGTTCCAGCCTTGCGCCAGCGGCCGGACCTTTGAGACGGTAAATCCCTATGATGGAGCGGTTGTTGCCAAATTGCCTGCCAGCGATACGGGCGATGTGGACACTGCCGTCGCCTCGGCACGCAAAACCTTCGAAAGCGGTGTCTGGGCGGACATGCACCCCGGTGCCCGTAAAGAGGTACTGTCGGAGCTTGCTGATCTGATCATGGACAACCTGCAAGAGCTGGCGGTGATGGAAGCATTGGATGCGGGCAAACCCATCACTGATTGTCTCCATATCGATGTCCCGGAAACCGCCACCTGCATCCGCTGGCATGGCGAGGTGCAGGACAAGCTTTATGACCAGATCGCGCCTTCGGCCCCGGATGGGCTCGGGTTGATCGTGCGCGAACCCGTTGGCGTGGTGGCGGCGGTCCTGCCTTGGAATTTCCCCCTGATGATGATGGCCTGGAAGATCGGCCCGGCACTGGCCACGGGCAATTCTGTCGTCGTGAAACCCGCCGAGCAGACCAGTTTGACGGCCTTACGCCTGGCCGAGCTGGCAGTGGCGGCGGGTGTGCCGGCCGGGGTGTTGAACGTCATCACAGGTATGGGCCCTGACGTGGGCGCGCCGCTGGGCCGTCACATGAACGTGGATGCGTTAACCTTTACAGGGTCGACATCTACGGGCCGCCTGTTTCTGGAATACAGCGCCCAAAGCAACCTGAAAGAGGTCTGTCTTGAAATGGGTGGTAAATCCGCTGCGGTGATACTGTCGGACGCCCGCGACATCGACCGGATCGCCGAGGTGCAGGCAAACGCGATCTTCTGGAACATGGACGAGAACTGTACTGCCAACAGCCGGATCATTGTGCATGAAGACCACCATGACGCACTGATCGAGGCCATGGTCCGGCAGGTCTCGGACTGGACGCCGGGCAATCAGCTTGAGGCAGAGACGCGTACCGGTCCGCTGGTGAGTGATACGCATTTCAGCAAGGTTCTCTATCTGCGGCTTCGATTTCAAGGACGGATTTAGGTCGCATCGGGCTCATGGTTCTCTCCGGGGTCGAACGTGCCGCCCCATAATGGCGTCGGTGACGGGATGCCTTCTAGAAGTCCGCTGC
>NZ_JACNMO010000062.1 GCF_020622345.1 Roseobacter weihaiensis
GCAGCGGACTTCTAGAAGGCATCCCGTCACCGACGCCATTATGGGGCGGCACGTTCGACCCCGGAGAGAACCATGAGCCCGATGCGACCTAAATCCGTCCTTGAAATCGAAGCCGCAGATAGAGAACTTTGCAAAGTTTTGTCAGATGTCCGTTCCGAGCCCCAATATGTCTGATGCTGCGCAACGCACGAATGCCCGCTTAACAGTTAAAGCTCGTTCTCCGAAAAGCGTTTATGTGTATCCGGGTGGCGGCTGGTTCCAAAACTGGTATCAATGCACGCAAGAATTGATTCGATGCGGGTTCGGTGCGTTGGTTTTTACGATTTCCGATGAACAATTTGCGGCCTTTGAGGCGATAGAGCGGGACCGTTGGTGCCAAACCGCTGCCCGTGATTTGTTCGAGGCCTACGCAACCTATTATGCGGCCTTTGGTGCGTCGGCTGAGACCTTGGTGCCCATGGTGCAGGCTGTCGCAGCCTGGGCACAGAGACATGACATCCGCAGTCAGGCCGATGTGATCCGGTTGTGCCATGTGTCTGCGTCGCTCGGCCATCGCTTCTGGCAGGACCCACGGTTCCGGGGGTATGTTGCTGCCTCGATTTCGGTTGATGTTCCGCCAGGCCGTCGCGCGACGGCGATGATGGGCGAGACCAAGACATGGCTGCGCGGGTTGTGGGCGGGCGTAAAATGCTGGCTTTCTCCGCGCGACTTGTGGAGCTTGTCGGCGCGGGTCGTGGACCTGATACGCAAGCCCTCCAATATCTTCTCCCAGGTCACTGGCAGATGTTCTCGACCCCGGATAATGAGCGCTTGCTTAACTGGCTGTCTGAGATGGTCCCGGACGGGTTGCGTGATGACGGGTCACCGCAGCTTGCCTACACGGCCTGTGCCCTCGCGCATGGAACACAGTGGCTTGGCGATCCGCAATATCAGCGGCTGGCACAGATCGTTCGCGCGCAGACGGATGCCAGCAGTTTGGCCGAAGACCTTGAGGTCATCTACACCAAGGCTTTGGCCTGATGGGCAATCCGCAGGACCCCCGCGCGTTCGAGGTCGCGACCGATGCTGCGGCGGCACAAGGTTCTGAGCCGATCGACAAGATATGTCAGTTATGTACCGGCAACTGGATCAAGATACGCTACGAATACGAGGACGGAACCGGTGTGCCGGGTGCCAACTATGTGGTGCAGACCGTCACCGCAGACGGCTCGCCCACCGGGGACATTATCGCCGAGGGCAAGACCGACGACAACGGCGACGCCCATGTCCCGCTGCCCGATGAGCACACCCAGGTCGAGTTCTATTTCCACGATGATCCAGAGGGCGAGCCTTACGAGGACGCGGAGGCTGCGCAGCCTCTGGAAGAGCCTGAGCCGGGCTTCTGGCGTGGTCTTTGGGAGAACATCACCGATGGGGCCGACTGGATCTGGGGCGTCCTGAAAGGCGACTTCGAGGAGGACCCCTCCACCAGCCAGATCATCGGACGCATGATCCTGACGATGATCCCCGGCATCGACCAGCTGGCTGATGTGCAGGACATCGTGAACATCCTTTACCGGCTGATCTGGAAGCAGGAGTGGGAGATCAAGATGCACTGGGTGCTCCTCGTGATCACCCTGATCGGCCTGATCCCAGTGCTCGGCTCGCTCGCCAAGGGCTTGTTGAAACTGGTGATCAAGAAAGCGGGCGATGTGAGTGCGCTGCGCGCACTCTATGGCATCTTCAACTACTTCAAGAAGGGCAACGCGCATCGTTGGATACGCGACTTCGCGACGGACCTGACCGGCAAACACCTGGACACAGCGCTCGGTCTGCTCGACGAGATGATGACCCGCGTGGTCTACTACATGACCGAAGCCAAGACTTGGCTCGGCAACGTCACCGGCTGGAACGGCCTGATCAACGAAGGCCTCGCCAAGGTCGCCGCGTTTCGCACTGCCGCCCCTGCCAAACTCCGCGACGCCGCCGCCTATCTGCAAAAGCAGATCGTTGACACCTTGCGCGTGGGCATGAGCCGCGTACAGCGAGGTACCACTAAAAATGCGCAATTTCACAAAGTCACGCAATCCAAGCAACCTCCACCAAGACGTGTCACAACTGCTGCGCGAGCAAGAGGACTGGAAAACGTCAAAAAGGAGATCGCTGATGAAGGAGCTGTCGTTCTGACTGACGCCGATGACGAAGTTAAGCGCCTGTTAGACTACAATGCTCGGCAAATGGGCATGGACCCCGACGATGTGCATGCTGCGACAATCGGCGATAACATCCTTGTTCGAGAAGCTCACAAAGACAATCCGCGCATCTTAGCTGAAGAACTGGCTCATGTGCGGCAACAGACATCAGGTCAGGTAAGCTCCGGCAACATTGACCTCTTGGAAATCGAAGCACGCGAGTATGCCATAACAAATGCAGAGAAGTTCGGCATTACGAGTGAAGAAATCCTAGAGATGCAAGATGAAATCGAGAGCATCAGAAAGAGTGGCTATTGAAAATGGATGACACTAAGAAAGAGGAATTTCGCCTTGTTCAAGAGCTTTATATTCCCGCGATCATAGAGCATCAGAAAACGGGAAAAGTCACGCAAAGACACCCTAAATCGGGGGCGATCCTCAGAGTAGATAGAAATGACGAGGTAGGCTATGCCGTTGTTTCAACTGACATCGATGGCATTCTATATCGTGTAAAATTCAAACCAAAACCTAAATGAATGAAATTTGGAAAGAAAATCAAGGCGAAGCCAAGAGAGACAAAAATCGAGGAGCATCGAATTCTTGGTCCCACGTGGAGCATCGAGAAGACAGATGAAGGGTACGTCTATGAATATCTGTCAGGAGAGTTGGCGGGGGGGATCAAAAGACATCCGGTGACCCGTGAGGACTTTGAGGCCGTGAAGAAAGGTCGGCTATCTGATTACGACCTGCTTCTGAAGTATAATCTCAGCTGAGGTTATTAGTTGGGAGGAGGACCCGTTTTGCGCGATGGTACAGTGCGGAGAATTGAATGACAGTTCACCAAGGGTAAACGATGGTTGGGGTTCTGGTAGGCCTCTCTAGTGGCTTACAGCAAGAACTAAGTTCGAACGTCCCAAGTGAAGTTCTTGTATGGGGTGACAAGGAGTGGCGCTTGTATGAGGACAAAGATACTGCAGCCTTGTTGAACGACCACGGCTTCCTGAATGTTGGGGTAGGGGCTGTGGGCAGCGCAACAGATGAAGCGATCAGCATTCAAAAGCTTTCCGAACCAGACTTAGGTTTAGGTTTCCAAGGCAAGAAGAAACAGGTTGTTACATCAAACGTTTCGGGTCTCTCGTTGCGTGAAACTGAGTTAAGCCTTTTTCACTGGAACGGCTTTGCCAGTAAGATTGATCTAACCACACTCGCTTTAGTGGATCAGTACATGAGTAAATAGGATCAGCTCTGGAACCGAAAGCAGTCATCTGCTCAGCCACAGAGAATTCACACTTTGTCTAAGATTTTTCGATGCGGGCCAGTACGTTAGATTTGTGTTGGGCGGCCTGGCCCGCGTTGACAAATCTGACAAGGTGGAAGCCGCGGGATGCTTGCGCTGTTCTATGGGGAAAGCACGGGCATT
>NZ_JACNMO010000063.1 GCF_020622345.1 Roseobacter weihaiensis
GGTCTGCGATACGTCTAAACCAATGTAGTTTTTCATGGTCGTCTCTCCTTCAGCTCAAGGTTTCTGAGATCGACATTAGCCGTTCTCAATGCCCTTGAAGCCGAGCGCTCAGCAGATACGCCATGTCCGCTTCTTCATGATGGAGATAACTCACTCAGGTCTCGCACGTATTTTGTAATATCAATTTCTCGTGAGGCACGCTCTCGATTCCCGCCACTCAACCCGCGTAAAGAACCACTTTTTGTGGGCACCAGTCAAGGTGTGTTTGGCGCCAAAGGCACCTGCATATAGTGCCAAACACACTGCTTTAAGTCGAGATTGAAGCTACTTGATCGCACAACGGAAGCTCTTACGTTTAGTCAACCTGACCCCAGCGTCCTTGTATAGCGTCGTGAAACCGCCACTGTGCGAAAAAAGCTGCAAACATCTCTAATTTCTTCTCACGGCGAAACGTATCTAAACGGTAGCTTCGAAGGATAGAGTGGTTGAGCCGCCCATCTGTAACGAAAGTCCGCTTTGCACCATCGAAGCATGTTGACTTGCCGCTGCAGCGAAAGTCCGGTTTCCTGAAGGTTTTTCGATGCGGGCCGGGGTGCAACTTTGGCGTCAGAGCTACGTGCGGCCCGCGTTGACAAACCTCGGAAGGAGGAAGCCGCGGTGTCTGGGATCAGCCTATGGAGAAAGAGCGCTGGCGGGTAAGGCTAAACATGCCACGGGCGCGGCGTCGATTGTGTTGGGTGCGTCAGTTGCAGTCGTTTTCCGCCACCTTGGTCGCGGATGTTCCCTAGATTGGACGCTGGGAACGGGACACCTACCGCCATTTTGGATGATGCTCGCAAACGGTCTTGGCCGATCAGCCAATGACGACCGGAGCATATCGAAGTGTGGGATCAAGCATCGGATCATGCGGCCTGTTCCCTTGGTGGCGCGCGCGACATCGGTATCTGACCGCGCCGAAAGATCTCGACGATACGCATAGGACCGCCGCAGCAGGGACACGGCTCGCGCAGGGTGAGAGGGGTCGTCTCAGGTTCCATCTCTTGTTCGGTCGTTCCTTTTTCGCTTTGAACAGCAAGCAAAGCCCGGATCTTCCGGATGTTCGTTTTGCGCGCTGAACTGGCCAGCAGGCCGTAATGACGGATGCGATGGAAACCATCTGGCAGGACGTGCATCAGGAAGCGGCGGATGAACTCTGGCGTTGCCAAACGCATGACCTTTTGGCGGTCACCGCGCTTGATCCTGTAATCCTTCCAGCGGAACGCGACGGTGTCGGCATCGGCGCTGACCAGTCGGTGGTTCGAGATCGCGACCCGGTGGGTGTAGCGGCTCAGGTAGGCCAGTACCGCCTCGGGCCCACCGAACGGAGGCTTGGCGTAGACCACCCACTCAGATTTGCGGAAGGGCACGAGCCACTTCGCGAAGGCATCCGCTTGCGCCAAGTAGGCGAGCTCGCCAAAGAAAGTGAGCTGGCCAGCGCGGTGCAACTCGAGAAGGCCATCCAGGAACAGGCGGCGGAACAGCCGCGCCAGCACGAGTACGTGCAGAAAGAACCCGGGCTTGCAGGCCACCCATTTGGTGCCGTCCGGCGACAAACCACCACCCGGCACGATCATGTGGATGTGCGGATGATGGGTCAGGGCCGATCCCCAAGTATGGAGCACGCTGGTCATGCCGACCTTCGCCCCGAGACGCTTGGGATCGGCCGCGATGGTCATCACGGTTTGGGCTGACGCGCGGAACAACAGGTCGTAGACCGCCCTCGGGTTCCAATACGCGATGCGGGCGATCTCTGCGGGCATCGTGAAGACGACGTGGAAGTACTCGAGGGGTAGCAGGTCTTCAGCACGCGCCTCCATCCAATCGCGCGCGGCGGGGCCCTGGCATTTGGGACAGTGCCGGTTCTTGCAAGAGTTATAGGCGATGTGATGGTGGTCGCATTTGGTACAGGCGGCCACATGCCCACCGAGCGCTTCGGTTCGGCAGGCTTCAATTGCCGACATCACCTTGAGTTGGCCGAGACTGATGTGACCCGCATTGGCCCGCCGATATGCGGGACCATGGTTCCGAAAGATGTCTGCGATCTCCAGCCGTGGGCGCGGCAATCGCCCGAGCCGCTACTCCAGTCCTCGCCTGACGGTGTGATCCTGCAGCTTCTCCAGCATCTCATACGGGCTGACGGTTCCGCGGATGGTCTTGGTGGCGACATGCGTATAACGCGCCGTCGTGCTGAGCTTGGAATGACCTAGGAGAACCTGGATCACCCGGACATCCGTTCCGGCCTCCAAGAGATGCGTTGCAAAGCTGTGGCGCAAGGTGTGCAGGGTGGCAGGCTTGTTGATCCCGGCCATATGTTTGGCGGACGTGAACGCCCGGTTCAGTTGGCGTGGCGACAAGGCCATGATCTTGGGTTTGCCCCCTCTCGGCAGCATCCTGCGGATGCGCCTGCCGGGCAATGGGAAACAGCCATCCCTCGGGCCTCGCTTCCCGCCAGTAGTCACGTAGCAGATCAAGCAAGGCAGGAAACAACATCGCTTTGCGGTCCTTGTCATTCTTGCCCTCGTCGACATGAATCAGCATCCGGTCGCTGTCGATGTCGGAGACCTTGAGATTGCAGACCTCAGACGCGCGCAAGCCAGCGCCATAGCTGATCCCCAAGGCCGCGCGATATTTCAGACCAGGCCCCGGCACCGCAGCGAGCAAGTCGCCAACTTCTTCGACGCTCAAAACGACTGGAAGCTTCTTCGCCTTGCGCCGGAACTGCATGTACCGCTTCATCTCTTCACGCCCGCAGGTCATCCCAAAGAAGAACCGCAGAGACACGATCCTGGCGTTGAACACCCCGGTCGAGACCCCGCTATCGGTCATATGGAGCTGATACGCGCGCAGCTCATCCGGAGTTGCGGTATCCGGCGAACGCCCGATGAACTCAGCAAAATACCTGACCGCCCTGATATGGGCCTGCTGGGTCTTCGGCGACATGCCACGAATGCGCATATCCTCTATCATCCGTTCGCGCAATGGTGTGGTCTTCTTCTCCTTCATGGGAACCTCCTGTCATCAGATTGAGAAACCTCAATCGTCAGACAGGTCAGCAAGATCACAAAATGCGCACCGTCAGGACCGGCTCAATACGCCAGCCACAAGCACAATTGCCGCGATAGCGGCTTCGTCCATCCGCCCTCTTTTTTGGGTTCTCCGACATTTACATCCCCAAAGCTCGCGCACATTCCGAGTGCTCAAAGGCGTCCTGGTAGAGGCGAGCTTCGTCGCCGGTCATGCCTTCTTCCTGCATAGCTCGGC
>NZ_JACNMO010000064.1 GCF_020622345.1 Roseobacter weihaiensis
TTGCTGACCTCGAAGATCCGCCTGATCTTCGGCATCAATTCTCTGTCCTGTTCTGCACGGGTGCTCTCCGGACGTGTGCGCCAAGCGTAGTATCCGCTGGCTGAAATGCCCAGCAGCCTGCACATCACGCGCACTGGATAATGATCGCGCCGCAGATTGATACAGGCGCACTTCACTTCGACAGCCTGGCGAAGTACGCCGCCGCTTCCTTTAGGAAATCACGCTCCTTCTTCACCTGGGCCAGCTCGCGCTTCAGCGCAGCCATCTCTTCATGGTCTGATGTCGCTCAATCATGCCCAGTTCGAGGCGCTGTTCTCGGGTCTGGATTGGCGCAAGGTGAGGGCCTTGACGGTACGTCCGCCGACTGCGGCAGAGTGAATCAGGCCGCTAATTGCGCGGGCGTCTGATGCCTGAATTTGATAGCCACCCTCATGATTGCGACGGCTGATCTTCCTGATGACATTGATGCCCTAGGGTGTTCTACAATCGAAAACGTCGCCATGGATATCTTGGCAACGTAAGCCCGGCTGACTTCGAAGAGCGGTCAACCGGATCAATTGAAACTGTCCACTGAAACGGGGCAAGACGAGGAAGTGCACAAATTTGTGCGTCCGTCTTGGCGCGTAGCGCCAATATAGGCCTTAGTTGCTTATCTCAGAAGACCCTAAAATAGGGGCCAGATGCACCGCTTACCTTGCGTTTGGCCCGCTTGATGTCTTTGACGGTCTTCTCGCCAGGGCTCTTCGTTGTCTTTCTCATCGTCCACTCCTCAGTGGTGACGATGAGCCAGAAACACTCCCTTATCAAATCACCCTAAATGGCCCCATTGGCGCTGACGTCAGACATACGATACCAAGAGAGATCATTGTATGTATTTACGGCTTGATATATGTGTATCCCTGCATCTGAAGGTGGGAAAGTTCAGCAACTCCGCTTGGGATGATATCTACTTCAGCAACATCGAATAAATCATCTTCGTAAGAGATATTTTTGCTGTTTAATGTGTTATTGCAAACATGCATGTCTACATTCTGATGTTTTAGGGACAGCACTTGTTCCTGCAGCTCCTCGCTTGACTGAGCAGATGCTAGCAAGCCCACACCATAGCTGTGCAAGACAACCTTCACGTTTATATTTTCCGCACCCACGGCATTTATGTGGTTTTGAATGTTCTTCAAAGCGCCCTTATACCGTTGATCGCCATCACCACCGTCATAGTTTATATGGTACACTACGTTTTGAATGCCATAGCGATCATTCCCCTGAGCGGAACCAGATTGGGTCGAAACGGTCATGAGCGCCAGAGCCACAAGAACAGATGAAATCCGATTCATAACTTTTTCCCAATAGGTGTTTGTTGACTGGCGTCTTTGACGACGAATGAGGCTTTCTACGTATGCTTACCTTTGTCAAAGTATGAAGGTTGAGGACACGACTTCAATCATCAATGATAAAGGCCAATCGGTCAGGCGACATTTCGCCCGAAGGCTATCAAGACCATGCTGGATGAATCCCGGGCGCCAAGGGCGGCAAATCAGTCCAACTCGGTTTCCGAGAACCAGATCAATCAGGTCTGTGACAGGAGGCTACGCCGGTGCATCATATGCGCCTGTAAGCCCAAGCGCCGAGGCAAAGATGTCTGTACCATTTACAAGGGCGTTGGGTAGAACCGAACGGTTTCGCCAATGGCTGTCCGAAGCCCTTATCGCTTTCAGGAAGTCACCGGGCACGTATTTGAAGCGATCGTGGACAATGCGATCGTCTTCGAGCTTGAGGTAGCTCATCCTTTTCGGGCGTCGTCCTAACCGTCACCCGAACCGGGAACTCACGGTCTATGATATCATAGCGGTGTGGCTGTCGGCTCCCCATGAAGTGAGAACATTTCAGAAACATCAGAGTGTTGCAATACGCGTTTCGCGAGAATTGCTCAGGCCTTGCGACTGAGCAATCACGTCATTGTAAAAAGGTGCGAGCCGCCAATGCGTGTGAGAAAGCCGGACGTACGCCGTTCGTTCCGACTATGACCAAATGCGCTCCGGCGGATCAAACTGCCTTGTAGACACGTCCTTCAGTCGTCAGCTGACCTGACTTCTTGAGAGCGGCGAGCGCATTGGCAATGGCCTGTTGTGCGGATTTATCGGTTGCACTCATAGCCGCAAAGATCTCCTTGCGAACCAGACCATTCTCGGATGCAGTAACGACGTTCATGACCTCATCGCGTATACCAGGGCGGCGCTTTCGTGTTGCTTTTGCCTTGGGTGCGGCGCGCTTCGCCTTGGGTTTCGGACCTTCAGCCAGATGACACTCGAACCCAAGTGCCTTTAGATCGGCGAGCGCCTTATTCGCCGCACTCATTGCTTCAGCCTTGGCCTTACCAAGTAGTTTTTGCTTTTGGGCTTCGAGCTTTTTGATTTCGTCAATCACAGACATGGCTTCACCTTTCTATTCAATCATCTGTTGCTGTAAGAGCGTATGCCTAGTAATGCAACATGTGCTCATCTTTTGCGCGAGGCCTTACCGATGACTATCCTTTTGATTGGGCTTGAGCGATCTCGGTTTTTTCTCATCGGCCCGAGCTGCTGGCGGTTTTGTGGACGGCAACTTAAGCTTTCATTGCTTTCTCCTCGTACTGCATAGGGCTTAAATATCCGATGGTCGAGTGACGACGTGTCGGATTGTAGAACCGCTCGATGTAGTGTCTGACGTCAGCGCTTATGGGGCCATTTAGGGTGATTTGCTAAGGGAGTGTTTCTGGCTCATCGTCACCACTGAGGAGTGGACGATGAGAAAGACAACGAAGAGCCCTGGCGAGCAGATCGTCAA
>NZ_JACNMO010000065.1 GCF_020622345.1 Roseobacter weihaiensis
ACGGGCGGTCCGAGAGCCTCTCTCTCGACCTCCAAACCCGTCACGGCGACAGCCGCAGGCCTCTCACTCTCCCTTGCCGTTCAACATCTCGGTGTGATCGACCAAGGACCATATTGCCCGCGTCAGGGATGGACGCCCGAAAGGGGGAGACCCATCGGGGCTTCCGCTCTGCCGACAGCCCGGCCCGCAGGGCGACGCCCAACTGCGCTTCTCGGCGATACAAAACCTCCAACTTCAGGCCGTGAAGTGGGAGGATTGGTATCTCGCGGTTCCCTGAGCGGCGAGGTTCAGGCTTTCAATCGGTCGGAGGCAGACTTTCAGGCGGTCGGAGGCGGATGCGTGGTTTCACATGTGGTTTTGCGGAATCATGTTGCGATGTCCGCGCCAAGCGCGGACTTAGGAATACGATTTGCAGCTGCAGATCGTCGGAACACGTCCATCATGCGGGGCATGGTCCATGATCGACGGCATCGAACCTCGGGGTTTGCCGACCTCCTGCACGACGCTCGGCAAGACCTGTCCGAAGCATGTTGCATATTTCGGACACTGTCTGGCTTGCGGCCATCCCCATAGCGTGAGGTTGCCTTACATCTCATTTTACTCTAACAGTCACATTTGACGGTTAAATAATGTTTGGACGTCAGATATGGCGGTTAAAGTGAACTCAGTGAGCGCACGCCGAGCCCTGGAGGCTCTGGGCGCAAATATCAAGACGGCGCGGCTGAAGCGGCGGATCTCCGTGAAGGGTTTTGCGGAGCGGATAGGTGTGTCCGAAAGCACGGTGGCCCGGCTTGAGAAAGGTGATGACGGCGTGAGCATCGGCACGCTCGCCATGGCGTGCCTCGTCCTGGGCGAGATCGACCGCATCTCGGACTTCCTGGACGCGGGCACGGATGACACGGGGCTGCTGCTCGATCGGGAAAGCTTGCCCAAGCGGATCGATCGCAAGCGCACGCCAAAGTCGTCGAGCAACGGCCCGGATCAGGCTACTCCGATCGCTGATGGGGATGACGAGGAAGGGGTCGGTTTCTGATGCCAGAGGCCATCGTCGCGCTTGGCGAAGGAAAACGGATTGTGGGACGCCTGCGCTTTGAAAGCGACGGGCGGCGTCAGCATTCGCAGTTCGAATATGATGCGGCGTGGCTCGCCGCCGAGGATCGCTTCGCCCTCGCGCCGGGACTGCCACTGCGCGAAGGCAGCCATTTTTCATCCGGAAAGGACGACAAGCGCTCGGCGCTGCCGGGCTGCTTTGCCGATGCGGCGCCGGACTCCTGGGGACGTGCGCTGATGACCAAGGCGCTTGGCGGCGGCCTCAGCGAGTTCGATTATCTTGTCCTTTCAGATGACCGCACCCGCCAAGGGGCGCTGCGGTTTCTCGGCGAGGACATGGAACCGCTGTCCGACCTGACCCCGCCCATTCCTCGGCTGGTCGAACTTGAACGCCTGCGTACGCTTGCGCAGCGCTTTGAACGGGACCCGAGCGGCGCAGAGGAAGAAGCGCGCGATCTTGCCGGTGTCGCCGGATCCCTCGGTGGCGCACGACCGAAAGCGAATGTCGAAGGTGACGGGCATCTCTGGATCGCCAAATTCACCTCGGCACAGGATACCAAGCCGGTCGAACGCGCCGAAGTGGCGACGCTGAAACTGGCGCGCATGTGCGGGCTGCGCGTGGCCGATGCCCGGCTTGAGCTGCGCGACAGTGACAGCCCGATTGCCCTGATCCGCCGGTTCGACCGCCGCGGCGACACGCGCATTCCCTATATCTCGGCCCGCACAGCACTGGACTGGCAAGGCGAGGAAGGGGGGTTCTACACCGACATCGCCGAGGTGATCCGCCAGATTTCCAGCAAGCCGGTGGAGGACCTGCACGAACTATGGCGACGGATTGTGTTTACCATCCTTGTGTCGAACAAGGACGATCACCTCAAGAACCATGGATTCATCTATGCTGGCGGCGATCGGTGGCGGCTGTCACCGGCCTTCGACATCAACCCATCCCCCTCCCGGCATCGCGTTTTGGAAACAGGCATCATACAAGGCGGATCATTCGATGCGTCGCTCGAGATTGCGCTAGAGGCGTGTGAGTTTTTCGACGTGAAGAGGGACAAGGCGAGGCAGATTGCACATGATGTGGCCACCACACTTTCGGGCAATTGGCGCCGAGCTATGCAGGAAGAAGGCATGACCGGCGACGAAGCTCGCCTCTACCAGGACGCCTTTGAGCACTCGGAATGTGCGCGAGCTTTGGGGATGTAAATGTCGGAGAACCCAAAAAAGAGGGCGGA
>NZ_JACNMO010000066.1 GCF_020622345.1 Roseobacter weihaiensis
ATGACAACGCCGTCGTCGAAAGCTTCTTCGGCGTGCTCAAACGCGAACGCGTGAACCGCATACGCTACCGCACCAGAGACGAAGCACGCGCCGATCTGTTCGAGTACGTTGAGGTGTTCTGTAAGCGAAAACGTCGCCATGGATATCTTGGCAACGTAAGCCCGGCTGACTTCGAAGAGCGGTCAACCGGATCAATTGAAACTGCCCACTGAAACGGGGCAAGACGAGACAACCGGACCCTCATTGCAATTGCATGAAAGTCCGAAACCTTGTTTGAGGAACGCTCTTTCTTAGAAACCGCTCCAGAGCTGAAACAACAGTCCAATGGCAAACGAGCCGGTTAGTGCGATGCTGAGATACAGGAAGAACACTTCCCTTTTGACCAATGCCCAGACTGCGATAGCGGCGGGTAGCGAGCTGACTCCTCCTGCGACAAGAAACGCCAGGGCCGCTCCGGGTGCCATGCCCTGTCCTATCAGACCGCCAACCAACGGCAATGCTGCATATCCATTCAGATAGGCAGGTACACCGACAAGCGTTGCAATTCCGATAGGGGCTATTCCGGTGCCGCCCAGTGAACTTGCTACCAGATCGGCAGGCAGCCAAGCCAGCATCAGGCTTTCAAGAATGAAGGCCAAAGTAAGCCATTTTACAAGGAACAGCGAAGTCTTGATACCTTCGCCCATAAACTTCGCAACGCGCGTATTGTCGCTCCAAAATTTCCACACAACAGGCTGCACCGAGCGGACCTTTGCACCACCGCAACCACCATTACCAACACCTTCCCTTAATGGTTCAGAAAGCCTCCCAGCTTGTGATAGGGCATGAACTACGAAACCTCCAAACACACCCAAACTCAAAGCTGCGACAGTCTTTGCTACTGCAAATTCAAGTCCAAGCACGCCAGTTGTGAGAAAGAACATCGAGGGGTCCATCACCGGAGAAGCAAGCCAGAAAGCCATGACTGCCGAAAGTGGAACGCCCATTGCGAGTAAAGCGGCAATAAGTGGGATGACGCCACAAGAACAAAACGGAGATAACCCACCGATGACAGCAGCCAGAAAGATCATTGCGATTGGTGATCCCGTAAACGCCCGCGCGATCAACCCATCAGCGCCTGTTGCACCCGCGTAAGCCGCTATACCAACAGATAAGGCGAGGAAGGGGGCGATATTGACAAGGTTCTGCGCGACAAAACCTGTGGTGGTCAAGCCAAGCTTCGGTACGAAGACGAATAGCAAGATGAGAATACCTGCCGAGAAAAGCCAGACCTTCTCTTTCGCCCAAAACCTCCGGAGGAAGTCATTAGTTCGGGTGGGCATGTTGGGACTAAGTTCAGTCATATCTATATCCTTAAATTTATAGTTTATTTGAGCCGTAAAAAAGACGGTTTCCGTCAAGCAGCGTCAACCTGAGTGAGCTTGACCCCTGCGCAACACTCTGCTGTGAGGAAGGATACAGTTTGGTGCATCACGTCGAAATCTACGCAATTTATGATTTGCCGTCCCTGCCGTTCCTGCGTCACAAGTCCGGCTTCAACGAGGGTCTTGAGATGATAGGCAAGCGTAGACGCTGCCATTCCCAGATGTTGACCAATCTCGCCGATGTTCAGACCATCTTCCCCGGCGCGCACCAACAATCGGAAAACTGTTAGGCGAGCATCATGGCCAAGAGCGGCAAGCGAAAGAGCTGCGGAGCTATGTTTAATCATGTACTCCAATAAAACTATAAAAATAGTTTTGTCAAGTCCCCTTCAGAAGCACTGAAGTCCGTATCACGAATGACCTCGCCAATGCTTTTCGCAATATAGAGGACTTTCATACATTTCGCAGCATTTTTCCAAACAGCTTATTTTATTGAAGAAGTCGCCGAGATTTGAGGTTTTGCCTGCTTGGCAACTTCAATCGCAAGCTTCTTGTTCCGCCCGTTGCACTGGGCGGCTTGTTGGTCTGTCGTTTTGCCGTTTCAGATCATATCGCGCTCCTCGTTTCGCGCGTCTTGGGTCTTAGTTTTGCGAGTTTTCGGAGGTTCT
>NZ_JACNMO010000067.1 GCF_020622345.1 Roseobacter weihaiensis
AATGCCCGTGCTTTCCCCATAGAACAGCGCAAGCATCCCGCGGCTTCCACCTTGTCAGATTTGTCAACGCGGGCCAGGCCGCCCAACACAAATCTAACGTACTGGCCCGCATCGAAAAATCTTAGACGAAGCTGTCGTATGCTTATCGCTACTGAATGTCTGGTTTCAGACTCGGTGCAGCGCCTCAGAAATCTTGTCAGCAAGCTGCTCGGGCTGGTCAACGCTCTTCCAGTGTGTGGCGTTCTCCAGAAGTATCCGCTCCATCGGATTATTCTTCAGCCACTGAAGAGTCGGCCGTGGGCAATTCTCGGGGTTGTAGAGATAGACCACCTTACCTGACGATTTCAGGACGTCACCCGGCACATGTTGTGATGAGAACCGACGCGCATCCGTGCCAAGCTGCCAAAGCGCAAGCTGGTCTGCCTTTGAAACAGACTGGCGATAGCGAGCTATGACAGGGGCGTCATCTGCCACTTGATCCAATCGCTCAAGAAATGCGGCTCTAAATTCTCCCGGGTCATCGAAATCTGCGGCAGTGCCAGAAAAGTAAGCATCCTCTGCCGTGATGTTACCTTCCAACGAAATGATCGTTTTCAAGGGGCAGTCTGATCGTTGAGCAGCAAGCGAGGAAATGATGGATGCAACCGAATGGGCCACGATGATTTCGGCACCAGCCTCCTTCGCCTTGTCGGCCACTACTTCGGCAAGGGCTTCGAGCGTAGTCTGAGACTTCAGCGCAGGCGCCCCGAAACCGGGAAGGTTAATCGGCAACAAACGATAGGTCTCAGCCAGATGGGTATTTGAAAGACCCTCAAACATGCTCGCATTGTCGCCAAATCCTGCAATGAAAAGGATTGTAGGCCGCGTGGCGGATTTGCAGTCCTTGCTCCCGTCAACTTCGGATTTGGTCGCTAGCATTTGTGGTTTCCTTATTTCCCAGAACAGACATTAGCTGCAGCGCCAAAAGTTGTCACTATGGGCTTATTTTGTTGAAGAAGTCGTCGAGATTTGAGGCTTTGCCTGCTTGGCGATTTCAATCGCAAGCTTCTTGTTCCGCCCGTTGCACTGGGTGGCTTGTTGGTCTGTCGCTTTGCCATTTCAGATCATATCGCGATCCTAGTTTCGTGCGTCTTTGGTCTTAGTTTTGCGAGTTTTCGGAGGTTCTGAGCGATCGCTGCGAGCGTAAATTCGTCCTGTACACCGCATGGCCCTCGAAGTCTGAGCCGCCCGAGGCCGAGAATGCGTTTGAGGTGAGCGAAGAGCATCTCAACCTTTTTGCGTTTGGCCTGGGCCTTGGTGTTGAAGGGAGACTTTGCAGCCAGTCGGGCGAAGTCGCGTGCGTCCTCATGTGCTTCACGACCGATAAAGCGCGTATTTGTGTTTGGACAGCATTTTGGTTTCGACGGGCAGGCATCGCATATGGCTTTGGTGGCGCGGTATCGACGGCGACCTGTTTTGGGCTCTTTCCTGCGCGGGTCGGAATAGTTGCGGCGGGACTGCAGCAGGTGCTGACCTTCGGGACAGGTATAGCGGTTGTTGTCTGCGTCCCATTCAAAGTCTGAGCGGGAGAATGTGCCGTCGGTGCGTTCCCCCTTGTCGACCAAAGGAATGAACGGAATGATGCCGCGCTTCTTTGTTAACCAGGCGAGGTTCTCTGCGGATCCGTAGGCTGTGTCCGCCACCAACCAGTCAGGCTTAATGCTGAAGCACTCCTCTGTCCGATCGATCATGGTTTGTGCGGCACCCACTTCGGCCTGTCTGATTGAGCGTGTCGCTTCAACGTCCACAATCACAGAATGATCTGTGTCGATCAGATAGTTGTTCGAATAGGCGAAGATAGCAGGTCCTTTGCGCGCGGCAGTCCATTGGCTGGCGGGATCAGAATGTGACGTAAACTTCGGCTTGACCGGTGTCGAAGCCCCAAAAGCCTTGTCGTCCAAAACGTCGAGATATTCCCGGACAGCACGGGGCGCATCATCAGGATCGATGG
>NZ_JACNMO010000068.1 GCF_020622345.1 Roseobacter weihaiensis
CCCACGTTAATGCGCATCAGTATGAGGAGATGTACGCCACCTCGCTGACGGATTCTGAGGGTTTTTGGGGTGCGCAGGGGGATCGTGTGGCGTGGATGCGGCGGTTCACGCAGGTGAAGGACGTGGATTACACGCTGGGGCAGGTGTCGATCAAATGGTACGCCGATGGCACGCTGAATGTGGCCGCCAACTGCATCGACCGGCATCTGGAGACCCGCGCCGAGCAGACCGCGATCATCTGGGAGCCCGATGAACCGACAGACCCCGCGCTGCACATCACCTATAAAGACCTGCACGAAAACGTCTGCAAGATGGCCAATGTGCTCAAGAACCTCGGCGTGGGCAAAGGCGACCGCGTCGTCCTCTACCTGCCGATGATCCCCGAGGCCGCCTATGCCATGCTGGCCTGTGCGCGCATCGGCGCGATCCACTCCATCGTCTTTGCCGGCTTCTCGCCCGATGCCCTGGGCGCGCGCGTCAATGGCTGCGACGCCAAGCTGGTGATCACCGCCGACGGCGCCCCGCGCGGCGGCCGCGTGACCAACCTCAAGGACAACGTCAACCAGGCCCTGCTGCACGACACCGACGACGTCAAATGCCTGATCGTGCGCCGCACCGGCCAGCAGGTGGCCTTTCGCGAGGGGCTCGATTACTGGCTGCACGAAGAGGCCGAGACCGTCAGCGCCGAGTGCCCGCCCGAAGAGATGGGGGCGGAGGATCCGCTCTTTATCCTCTACACCTCCGGCTCCACCGGCCAGCCCAAGGGCGTGGTGCACACAACGGGGGGCTACCTGGTCTATGCGGCGATGACCCATGAGATCACCTTTGACTATCACGACGGCGATATCTTCTGGTGCACCGCCGATGTGGGCTGGGTCACCGGGCACAGCTATATCGTCTACGGGCCCCTGGCCAATGGTGCGACCACGATCATGTTCGAGGGGGTGCCCACCTACCCCGATGCCAGCCGCTTCTGGCAGGTCTGCGAAAAGCACAAGGTGACGCAGTTCTACACCGCGCCCACCGCCATTCGGGCGCTGATGGGCAAGGGCGACAGCTATGTCGAGGGCTGCGATCTGAGCACGCTGCGGCTGCTGGGCACCGTGGGCGAGCCGATCAACCCCGAGGCCTGGACCTGGTACAACGAGGTGATCGGCCAGGGCCGCTGCCCCATCGTCGACACCTGGTGGCAGACCGAGACCGGCGGCCACCTGATGACCCCGCTGCCCGGCGCCCATGCGATGAAACCGGGGGCCGCGATGAAGCCGTTCTTTGGCATCGAGCCGGTGGTGCTGGAGCCTGCAAGCGGCGAGATCATCGAGGGCAATGACGTCGAGGGCGTGCTCTGCATCGCCTCGAGCTGGCCGGGCCAGATGCGCACGGTCTGGGGCGATCACGCGCGCTTTGAGAAGACCTATTTCTCCGACTACCCCGGCTATTACTTCACCGGCGACGGCTGCCGCCGCGACGGCGATGGCGACTACTGGATCACCGGCCGCGTCGATGACGTCATCAACGTCTCCGGTCACCGCATGGGCACCGCCGAGGTCGAAAGCGCGCTGGTGGCCCATGCCGCCGTCGCCGAGGCCGCGACCGTCGGCTACCCGCATGACATCAAGGGCCAGGGCATCTACTGCTACGTGACGCTGATGAACGGCGTCGAGCCCACCGAGGAGCTGCGGAAGGAACTCCGCACCTGGGTCCGCACCGAAATCGGCCCGATCGCCAGCCCCGACCTGATCCAATGGGCCCCGGGCCTGCCCAAGACCCGCTCCGGCAAGATCATGCGCCGCATCCTGCGCAAAATCGCCGAAGATGACTACGGCGCCCTCGGAGACACCTCAACTCTCGCAGACCCAACCGTCGTAAACGACCTCATCAAAAACAGAATGAACCGCG
>NZ_JACNMO010000069.1 GCF_020622345.1 Roseobacter weihaiensis
GGTCTGCGATACGTCTAAACCAATGTAGTTTTTCATGGTCGTCTCTCCTTCAGCTCAAGGTTTCTGAGATCGACATTAGCCGTTCTCAATGCCCTTGAAGCCGAGCGCTCAGCAGATACGCCATGTCCTTTGAATGTTCGATCTGATACGTCCAGTTGGCGACACGGGCGTAGAACGCCATCGAACGGTCTCTGTTCGATGTGAACAGGTCATGCCATACGATTTGACCGACTTTTGACTGCGCCATCTTCTTACCTCCTGACGTCCTTAAGTTTTTTAACGTTGCGAACCATCTTCCCGAATGCCTTGTCTCGCGACCTGCGTTCCGCAAGGCTGGCCGAGTTGAAAGCATCTTCGGCCAAGAGTTTACGCCATCTCCCCAGCCGAACAGCCTCGAGAGCACCTTGTTCGATGGCCTTCAGAACAGCGCATCCCGGCTCGGTCTCGTGTTGACAGTCGTTAAAGCGACAACCTGCGGCCAGCTCCCGAATATCGGCGAAAAGGTCATTGATGCCCTCCGCCGCATCGGTGAGCTGCAATTCCCGCATACCGGGGGTATCCAGGATCAGACAGCCATTGGGCATCGCGTGAAGCTCACGCCTTGTCGTCTTATGCCGACCCTTCGCATCGTCCTTGCGAATGGCCTGGGTCTCGATAGATTGGCTCTCGAGCAATGCATTGGTCAGCGTCGATTTACCAACGCCAGATGAACCGAGAAACGCCACCGTCTTGCCTGGCTTGCACCACTGGATCAGCTCTGTTCGGGGGGCATTTCCACGAGCGTCAAGGGCGACCACGTCGATCATATCCGATACCGTGCGTGCGGTATCGATGTAGCTTTGCGCGTCCGTCACGAGGTCGGTCTTTGTGAGGACGATTACGGGTGTTATCCGTGCTTCAAACGCGAGAGCGGCATAGCGTTCTAGCCTTGCCACGTTGAAGTCCTGATTGCAGGACGTGACAACAAAGGCAGTATCAATGTTCGCAGCGATCAGTTGTTCCTGCCGGTCTGTGCCGGGTGCGCGCCGCTTGATTAGGCTTGTGCGCTCGAGTGCCCGACTGGATCGCGGGTGCGAAGGATTCAGCATCAACCAGTCACCGACAGTCACATCCGATATCGGAGGAAGTATGGTATCAACGTTGTCACCAAGAACGTGCAGCCCGTTGCGATGCACTTCGACTACGCGAACGGGAGGTGTCGCGTTCAAATCGTCCACACTGATTTGCTGGGTGAAGAAGGGTTGCCATCCCAGTGCCTGAAGAGGGCTGAGATTGGCGTGTGATCCCGCGTCGCGTGCGCGCTGCGGAAGGAAATTTGAGTAATCCCGTGTCATGGGGTGTACACTTTCATGTCTCTTGCCCAGGCGTTGCTTGGGCGCTGATGATAGGAAACGAGTGTGCACATCAGAAATTGCCGTCCGCTTCAAAGGGACGGAGCTGTTTCACACGTTCTATGTGCACCGGGAGGCGCGCTGCCTCCCTTTCTTACCGGGACATGAAATCTCCATTTCGGATAGAAAGCACATAGGGAGAAGAGATGCACAATACAACGGCTGACAACTGACTTGGACTCTTCTCCGGTTATCAAAAGCGGTCATTGGATGGGACCAAAGCGAAGTCTGCTTCTCTAATCGGGCGTTTGGGTCAAGTTCATTTCATTGTGTCATTTCCGTCCTATAGGGATCGCTGTCCTTCATCCGGGTCACGCTTCTCTTCGCAGTCATTGTAGGCCCGGTTCGGTTGGGCCGCTGCACGCATGTGTCGGAATGGACGTGGAGCGCCCCGCTTTGTCTCGCGCTTCAAATTGAGCAGTGAGCTTT
>NZ_JACNMO010000070.1 GCF_020622345.1 Roseobacter weihaiensis
GGTCTGCGATACGTCTAAACCAATGTAGTTTTTCATGGTCGTCTCTCCTTCAGCTCAAGGTTTCTGAGATCGACATTAGCCGTTCTCAATGCCCTTGAAGCCGAGCGCTCAGCAGATACGCCATGTCTGCTTTTAGAACGCGGGGCCAACTGACGAGAAACACTGCTGCGATCTTCTAGGTTTTCGCTGATCTGATCTGATCTGAAATCAGCAAGGCAATTGCCGCTACAACCACTCCACCTGAAATCATAGCCAGAACCTCCCATCCGATACTTGAAACCACGAACCCGGAGGCGAAGGCGCAGACGGTGGAAACAAACGCAATGATGGTGTCGTTGGCACCTTGAACAGCAGCCTTCTCGCTGTCCGACACAGCCGCGTCGAGCATTGCTGTGCCTCCGACGAACCCAAAGTTCCACCCAATGCCTAGAATGATCAGTGATCCATAAAAGTGCATGGCCGACAAGCCGAGCGCAGCAGCAACTGCCGCCGCAATAATGATTACAAGTCCGGTGACGGCAATTCTACGCGCGCCAAACCGCTTGATCAGAAAGCCAGTGAAGAAGCTCGGGGCAAACATCGCGACAATGTGCCAACGCACGACATCACTGGCGGTTGCCTCGCTGAACCCGCATCCGACCATTGCGATCGGCGTTGGGATCATGAGAAACACCATGACGCCCTGTGAAACAGCCGCGACGCCAATCGCCTGTCTGATTGCCGGACGACGGAGCGCGGCAAGGGCCGCGAACTTCCGCGTCGGCCTACCGGTTGTATCACTGGTAGGCCGGGGCATTCGGACGGCAGCAAGGGGAACAAGACCAAGCAACGCAATCAGCCCGGTTGCCGCGTAAGCCCCTGCAAAGGGGACCGGGGCGAGCGCATCCCGTGCGATGATGAATACCTGCGGTCCAGCAATCGCCGCGACCAATAAGGAGCTCAGCATCAGCGAGATGGCTACTGGTCGCCAGTTCGGTTTGACGACTTCTCCGGCAGCGAAGCGAAAGTACTGGAACGACGCCCATCCCGACCCCATCAGAAAATGCGCGGCACACAGTAGGGCGAAGTCTTGAGAATAGACTGCGAGCGTGGCGGTAATGGCTCCCAGAAGTGTCATCAAACCGCCGAGCGCGAAGCCAACCCGTCGACCTAGCCGCCCCATCAGGAGCGAGAACGGCGCTGCGGCAACCATACCCGCCAGTGTCTGCACGGAAGAAGGCAGTGTTGCGAGCGTCGGGTCGGGTGCCAACATCAGCCCGGCCAGGCCGCCCAATATTAGCTGGACCGGAAACGCCGCGCCGAGGATCGTATTCGCCAGCAGGAGCCCCGCAAAATCACGGTTCTTAAGAATGGAAGTCGCGTACATAAAAGCAGGCCATTGAAATTGTCTTTGTTCAACATGTTATAGGGCGATCAGAAGAGTTTTCTCTGCAATAGCAGACATGGCGTATCTGCGGCGAATCCGGCTTGGGAGGTTTCGAACGTCGTTAAAGTCGATGTTGAAACCATTCAGCCAGAGGAGAGATACCATGAAACGCTACGTTGGAATTGATGTCGCCCAAGAGC
>NZ_JACNMO010000071.1 GCF_020622345.1 Roseobacter weihaiensis
GCCGAGCCCGGCCAGGTCAACAATGAGGGCACAACCAGCCCAACCCCTTTGCCGGACCGCGTCGGCGCGAAGCAGAGCACATGCTCGGGACCATCGTGTCGAAGATAGCGGGACTGGTAGCGCCCGAGGAACACGCCATCATCGACAAACAATCCCGCCGCGCGCATATCCTTCTCAGTGCCCCACCGGGCGGAGCCGTAAGTGGTCACGTTGCTCGCTTCGCGGGCGCGCAACACGGAGAGAAAGATCGCAACGCATACAGCGGCGATACCGCCGGCTCCGGCGATGATCGCCCCTTCCATGAAGACGCGCGGCGCATAGGCGTCGTACCAATACCACCAGACGAAGACGCTCCAAGGCGCGTAGATCGGCAGACCAGAAATGGTCATCAGCGGCTCGCCCAGCTCGGATTGGAAGCCGAGCCGGAGCGCCACCCATTGCGTCGCCGCCCAGACGAAGAGCAGCGCGACCATCGAGACGATCAGGATCTGCCCCCAGAGGATGGCGGTCGCGGGCGATGAGTGTTTCTTCGAGGTCATAGGGGTCTCCGGGGTCAGATCGACAAGCCGCGCTTGCGGCCGAGCAACCAGTCGATGCCGCCGCCTGCTGTGACGGTGCCTGAGACGGTCTGGCCGAGATGTTTTTCGAGCTGGGGCTTCCAGGGCACGAGCTCGAAGCCCATCCCATCGTCGATCATGGCGAAACGGCCCGAGGCGAGGTCGAGACGCTGGCGATACGTGCCAGCCACGGTTTCGCCGTCGCCGGACTTTCGGAAAGCTAGACCGGTCTCGTTTGCGATCTTGCTTGCGGCTTTATCGAGATCGCGCTGACGCAGCGTCTTGAGAACATCGCGCGCGGAAGTGACGCGCTGACCGTGCCGCGTCGCGAGACCCTGTCCGACCAGATACTCGGCCCGCTTCTTTAGAGCGTCGCAGACCTCGGCTCCGAACCCGCTTTGCGCGAGCGGCGCGCGGGTCTTGGCGAGCGCCAATCGGTCTGCCCATGTGGCACCATCGGCATTGATCTGCTTTTCCAGTGCGATGTCCGACCGCCCGACCAGCGCAAGGCGTCGCGATCCTCCATCATTCCCGGCCCAACTCCGCGTCTCGACGATCCCGCCGACCGGCGTATCGCCAGTGAGATCGATATCGCGGAAGCACAGATGATGGAGACGTCCGTCGACCCCATCGATGATCGCGTAGGCTTCGCCTGAGAGTTCGTTGTGCAGCCCGCGATCGACCAGCTTGCCGAGGATCGGATTGTCCGGTTGGCCTTCGATAGCGAAGTCGGATGGCGACCGCGTCTGACCACCCATCGCCCGGTGCATTGTTTTGATGATGTCGCCGCGCACGGCCATCTCGCGCAGCGTGTCTTCCATGCCTGGCCTGAGCTGCCACAC
>NZ_JACNMO010000006.1 GCF_020622345.1 Roseobacter weihaiensis
TCGCAGCGGACCATTTTGAGGCACCAGTCCCCGACGCCATTATGAGGCGGCACTGCCGACCTCGGAGAGAACCATGAACCCGATGAGATCAAAAACCCACTTGAATTAACGGCCGCAGATAGAGAACCATTGGAAGGCCGTATCAAGCGATGGACGGCGAAGCGCTCGCACCATGACCACATTTTCATGACCGCTTTACTCACTATTCATAACCGCGCTTGGCCTTCTGCATATGAAGATCAAAACTTGCATCTTTAGCCGCCGTTTCCGTTTCAAACCAATCCGTTCGTTGCTGGCTAGAGCTACCAATGCGGCCCCAGTTCCGGACAAAACCCCAGTCACCGAACAAGCCACGCACGATTTCCGTACGGGAGCGGCTCACTTGGACAGATCACTAACAGTTCAATGGCCTGATTTCAGGGGGCAACGTCAGTCACTCAGAATGGCCTTCTAAGCTGGACTACATTTGAGATTGTCGGCTCGAAGGTTCTACCCACTAACTCTTGTACTTCGTCCTCAGGCAAGGGGATACGATGCTTTAGCACTTCGAGATGCATTTCTCCTGCGTCTTCAATCGCGTCCACTGCCCTCCGCAACATTCTAGGCTCCTCAACCGGCACTGTGTCATCGTACGGTTCACCCTTCGCCGAACGGTATCCTTCGCGACCTGCGGCAACAAAGAGGCTGGTCGCTCTGCTTTCGTCTATCACGCCAAGCTGCCTTGCGCGGACAATTTGGGCTGTGATTGCAATGTTCCAATCGCGCTTAAGTAGCTCGAACACTGACAATGAAGCATATCTGACTTCGCGGTAGAATGCTGTTCGTGGAAAAAGCAAGGCACCCGCAAATCTGTGAGCTTGCTTCTCAATGTAATCAAAGGACTCGGCATTCTCGAGATCGTCTGCGGTAACACCACGATGCAGTAGAATGTGGCCCAACTCGTGTGCAAGGTTGAAGCGAGCGCTAGCCGCAGTCGTATGACGTATGTTGTGGCCAATAAAAGGTCTACCCGTAACTTCATCCCAATGAGCAAAGCCGCTTTGCTTTCGGTTATCAATGCTCGGCGCTAAGACCGGAACACCGATGTTCTCAGCAGCTAAGGTCATATCCGGGATAGGGTATTCGCCCAGCCCCCATTCCGATCGACATACTTCAGCGGCAGCTTCAATATCGTAATCCGTTATGTCGGACCAATGCTCGGGAAGTTTGAGGTGAGGTAAGTTCAGTGAAGGAAACTCAACGTATTCATCAAGTACTGAAAACATCTCGCAGGCAAATGTAACCCGTGCGTCTACAGCTTCGCGACTGGCCTTTGTGACAGACTTAAGGTCACGCCAGAACACATGTGGCGATCCCGACTTCAGTGTCGCAGATGAGAAAAAGTGTTCTGGGAAACTCAAGACCTCAGACATACGACGCACTTTGTCAGGCAATGGTCTTGCTGCACCGTTTTCATAACTGCGCAGCGCTTCGCAACTCACACAAAGCTCTTCAGCCAATTCCTTCTTTTTGAATCCTCTACGGCTGCGAGCCTGACTAAGTCTGCTCGGCACAAAATTGGCAACTCCTCGTTTCATTTTGTTTCTCGACGTTCGGATGAGGGACGCAAACGGACTGCAACTTTGTCGTACTGTTTCGGCGGTTTTCCCGCAGGTATTTTGGTCCAACCAAGATCGTCGCTGAGCTGGCCAGAAAGCACATCTTTGATCCAAACCCAACTGTCATATGCAGAATTTGGGAACCCTATCCGAAACATGCTTAGACCAGTACCCGTTCGTGTGAACGTATCGCCACGACATCCGTGTAGTAAAACACCAAGATGACATCCGCTCCAATCTGCGACGTGGAAAGGCCTGTCGCCCAGGTCCAATTCGAGCTGTCGAATAGCCGTGTTCGCTCGCGCTAGGCCTCTCTTGTAGGCTGCAAAAGCTGGCTGGTGGTTGAGATCGTGAATAGTTTCAACGACAAAACAAAAGCAACCAGTTCTGACGATTGGCTTTCTCTGACCATTTGTCAGGAGCAAGTGTTCTACATCTGCCCCCATGTCAAATGCCGCCGCGGTCAATGCAGTCATACCGAAGCTCGCTCGTGTGCGCATGTGCCTTTCAAGCAAACCCTGTGCGAGCGGGCCTGGTCTGCCGTAAACAAGCCTTTCTCCCCGTCGTTCCGCATCATCGAAGGATGACGAGTATTCCCAATGCAATCGGCTTTCTGCCGCCTCAACGAATTCTTTCGAGAGGTTTGCGCGAACATCGGCATCAAGCCGTTCAAACGAATCCATCTGATCTCCGGTCAAGTCACAACCGTTGATACATTTTCTTATAAAAAACGCAAGTTATGATTCAAAAATCGGAATTTTTCGCGAAATTTATAACGCTTAAGCCCTTGTATGTGAACTCAACGGACCAGGACGACCTTTGCCGCACCAGATCGCTTTGTGACAATGTGCAGTATGGAAGGCTCCAGTCCTGATGTCTGACGCCTTCGATTGTAGGAACATATGCCTAATGCATTTTGGTCGTTTTTGGTGTACTATTGCACCATATCGATAGGAGGTTCGACATGCCACGACAGACCATCACCCTGACCGAGCCAAATCATCAATGGCTGCAAGCTCGCGTCGATAGCGGTGAGTTTAAGACCCAGACTGAAGCTGTTAATGATGCCCTGCGCCGCGCTCGTGAGATCGAGAACGGCGTGGAAGAAATCAGAGCAAAGCTGATCCGTGCCGAGCAGCGTGGATTCACCGACATGACCCCAGATCAGATACTAGAACAGTCGAAGAAAGAACTGCGCGCAGATGGGGACTTATAGGCTTTCGGAAGAGGCGAAAGACGATTTGATAGGTATCCATCAGTTCGGCGTCAGAGAGTTCGGTGTAACGAAGGCGGATGAGTATTTCTGGCAGCTCATCCAACGATTTGAAGTTCTGGCCGAGACGCCCCTGCTATATCAGGAGGTTGCAGACATTCGCGAAAAATACAGGCGAAGCGTCTGCGGCGTCCATTCGATCTACTACCGCATCATAGGCGAAGACGTGGAGATCATGGCCATCCTACGATCACAAGACACTACGGAGCGCTTGTGAATCCGGCCTTCAGCCCACCAAGTGATAACTTTCAGTATGGCAAATGTTCTGAAGTCTTCGGCAAGTCAAACGAGGAATTGGCTAGCCAGTCTGGTCCGCTTACTTGCGCTTCTCAGTATTCGCAGCCCCAAATGCTGCATCGCAAAATCCGCGAACACTTCTAATCATGAGCGTCATGTTGATCGAACGGACATGCGTTTGTCCAAGGTAAGGCGATGGTAGAGTGGGAAGTCTCCATGTCCACCGAGTGGGTTTTAGAGGGATAGTCAAGGTCATAGCAGTGGCGGCAAGCGAAAATGCGCCCGTCGAAAAGTTTCGCCACCCGCCGACCGCATTCGCGCGCTGGGCAGGCGAACCACTTGCGATGCCGGCCGTGGTGCCAAGGCTGGGAAAGGAGGCGCACCGGATAATCGAGGCTCTCCCAGTCATCGCTGCAGTCCCGACTTCGATAGATGAGCCTGACCTGTCCATGCTCGGCCTGTACCACGATGCTGGCCACATCTGTTCGCCGTCTACTGACTACTGCCATGTAAAGCGCCGTCCCGGCTCTGGCAGGCCATCCCGCGCCCAGCGCCGCACGTCAGTGCTGCGATAATCTGCCGTTGTGCTTTTCGCGCTCCAGTGCCAGTTTCGCCCGCTTCCGATACCACCCATGCCTGCCTCCTGATTTTGTCGAAATCACAAGGGAAGTTGGATGAGCTTAGAAGCGAGCGTTCGTCGATAGTTCGCCTAATGAAATTCAAGAACAATGTCTCTGCCGAGCTCGCCAGGGCACTGGGCAAAATTGCGAGATTCCCCCAATGAAGTTTGCCGCCGGGCACGTGTGAAACTTTCACAATAGGTTTCTAGCGACGTCGACAAACATCGACCTTTGCAGCATAAGCGAAGTAAAAATGAAACCAAAGCTATACCGAACGGAGAAATTGATTTTGGTTAAGAAAATAATCGGCACTCCAACTGAAAACAACGAGTTCATGATTGAACGGATCAAGTCCGTGCATCTAGATGAGCAATTTCGCTACAAGAACCGTTACTTCATCGACCACATTTACGAGGACATCAAGACGGGTGATATCGTTCTCGACTGTGGAAAGTGTTCTCGACATTTTTTTCAAAAAATACGCGACAAGGCGAGCTTGCTTGAAACACTCGATGTCTTTGACTTTGGACCCTATCCTGACATCCTTTGCGACCTTTGCCAGCCACTTGAAGATACGGAAATCCGAGGGCGATACGACCGAATAATTTGTCTAGCGGTTATGGAGCACTGTTACGACCCCTTCGCCGCCGCTCGGAACCTCTTCTACATGCTGAAAGAAGGCGGAACCCTTTACGGCTATGTTCCATGGCTATTCAGATACCACGCACCGGACAAACTAAACTTTCAAGACTACATGCGCTTCTCTCGTGACAGTCTTGCATACATCTTTCGTGATGCCTCTGAACTTACTCTATACCCTATGCATGGGCCTCTGACTGCCGCGTTGCATCAAGTAATACCTGCAAAGCTAAGCAAAAAACTCGACGAACGCCCCAAGCTAGCAGCTTGGCTTGATCGACAAATCAGCAATCCACAATGGGCCCAGCAGTGCTCTGGATATGCTTTCGTCGCACGAAAACAAGGTGCGTGATTCTGATCAGGACGGCGCACCACCCATAGCTTCATTAATCGGCAGACACTGTAGCCTTGCTTAGAAGGATTGCGGCAGCGTTGGCCTGTAGACTTGACCTTGGCGCTTCACCTGGGCGCGTCTCGGAGCCTTTATGTGTGGTATCTAGGGCTAGCGTTGTCGAGGCGCGATCCTGGTCATTTTATTTATCTTGCATAAACGGCTCTGGACCAACGTTCCCAGCTAGAAACTCCCGAGGATTGCATCGACAGCCTAGCGGACAATGAACTCCGCATGCAGCGCTCCCGCAGCTTTTATGCTTTTTAAGATGTCAATCATGTCACGAGGTGATACGCCGAGTGCATTTAGACCGGCAATGACTTCTGACAACGATGTACCATCTGGAACCTCAGCAAGCCCGATGCCCGGTTCTTCTTCCAATTCTGCACGCGTACGGGGGACGATGACCGTCTCACCCTGAGCAAAGGGATTGGGCTGTATGGCGATTGGCGCTTCCTGAATCCGCAAGGTCAGGTTGCCCTGAGAAACAGCAACTCTCGAGATACGGACATCATCTCCCATCACGATCGTGCCTGAACGTTGATCGACGACTACTCGGGCCTTCCGTTCCGGCTCAACTGTGATATTTTCGATTCGGCCCAAGGCATGCGCTACAGATATTGTCTCGGTCTGCTCGACATTCAGACGGACCGTTCCGGAATCCAGCATAAGTGCGACAGGCCTGCCAAAATCATTGTTTATTGCCGCCTCAATTCGGGCCGCAGTCGTAAAGTCAGCATCCCGAAGTGCAAGCCTGAGATCGTTCAAACTCGACAAATCAAACTCGATTTCCCGCTCGACCCGCGCGCCTGATGGAATCACACCTGCCGTCGGCACACCCTGAGTCACATTGGCTCCGTCGCCTTCTGCAACCGCACCACCTGCGATGATAGTACCTTGGGCTACCGCATAGATCTGACCATCGGCCGCATTCAATGGTGTCATGATAAGTGTACCACCCAACAGGCTTTGTGCGTCACCAATGGCAGAAACAGTAACATCTATCTGGCTGCCACCGCGTGCAAAGGGCGGTAGAGTGGAGGTGACAAAAACAGCAGCCACATTTCTGGGTCGGAACTGCTCACCGCTCACATTGACGCCAAGACGTTCGAGAATATTCGACATTATCTCTTCAGTGAACGGCGCGTTTCGCAAACCGTCACCAGTGCCATTCAGCCCCACGACCAGGCCGTATCCAACCAAGTCATTTCCGCGCACACCGTCGAATTCAACAAGGTCTTTGATACGCACCGGGTTGGCTTGCGCGGAGTTAAGCATCAATACGGTCGAGAGAATAAAAAGAAAAAATGCCCTCATAGGAAATTCACCAAAGAAAGCTGCGAGCTGCGCACCGTAACTGAATACAGGCTCTGCAGATAGAACTGTACGTTCTCCAGTTCTGTCGCTGTCTCAAATGGATCCACCGCTATCAAAGCATTTCTAGCGAATTCCGCGCTGGTTTCTTCCGCTTGGTTGCGTGTTGAGATCATTTCGATCCGCGCTTCCGTAAAACCAATCCGAGATCGCAAATCTGTCATCTGATCCTGATTGGATTGGAGCCCGAGGCCTGTTATGCCAAACAGCTCTGATTGCTGTGGAACATCCAAACCCAATGCGGGATCGCTCCCCAAAGCGGCGAGCGCTGTGTGCATGAGTACTGTTTTCAGGGCCTCATCATTTGCCCTGACATCCAAACTGACACGCTCGGTTTCGGACAGCACGAAGGGTGCCAGGGCGGTGTCAGCGCCCGTATAAATGACAGTATCAAATCCGGCCGGGTCCGCGAACCAAGCCTCCGCAGCAGCCACGATATCCTGCGGCGTGGTTTGCCCCGACACGACGGTCAGCAATTCTGACACTAAGGTATCGGCGCTTGCGAGTGGCGCACCGTCAGTTGCAGTGCCTGCAAAGAGGCTGCGGCCAGCAATATCCGCATTCAGCAGGTTCATCATACCTTGGAGCTGTGTCGCCGCATTTTCGGAAGGGCTCCCCGCGACCACACCGATAGGTCCACCGCTGGCAAGAATAAGGTCAAGACCGAGCTGTCCGCTAAAGTCCTGGATCCTTGAAAGAGATGCCTGCATTGCGCCCGTAAAGTATTTAGCCTCCTCGTTTGCCACTGAATAACCTTCAAGAATGTCAAGCCTCCGCTCGAGACTCGACAAATAGTTGTGATTTCCAGCGAGGACTTTGCGGATATCATCTACCTTGCCGCTGGATAACTCGTCGGTCAGACGTGCCAGATCCTGGCGTAAGGCCACGCTACGCTTCTGCATCAGAAATGACTGGGAAAGATCACCCAAAGAAACTGAACTCATGGTTTAAATCCTCAAAATCGTTTGCATCATTTCATCTGCGGCTTCGATCATCCGCACATTTGCCGCATAGGACTGTTCCACGATCAAAAGCCTTTGAAGCTCCTGATCGGTGTCGACACCATCCGCCAGAATCTGTTGGGTCAATTCGTCAAATTGCGATGACGCAAAGCTAAGCTTTTGCTCCGCTTGAAACCGTTCTGCCCCGATCTGCGATGTCAGTGTGGACACCAAATTCGCCGCCGAGAAAGCCCCGGCGCCAAAATCGCCGGAAAGAGGGGTGCGTTTGACGGTCAAAGCATCCGACAACGCCTGCAGAAGACGAGAATCCCCAACATCACCAGGCGTCGCGGCGTTTATACCATCACGAATGCGCCAAACCTCCCCGCCTTGCCGCTCATCTACAGCCGCATTCAGAGTAAGCCTTGCCGATAACCCAACCTCGTTAAGTGGATCAAAAGCGGCACCAGCGTCTGTAAAGAGGCCGGCATCACCGGGTATCAAGGTGGTATCAACGGCAGGATCCTGAAAGCGCTCAACCAAGTCTCTTGCGAATGCATCGAGTTGTGATTGCGCCTGAGTCCCAAGCTCATCCCGAATTTCAAATTGAGCCCCCAGCGACCCACCGCTTAGGGCCCCTTTTTCACTATCTGTGCGGACTGCAAACCCGTTGATGGTGATGCCCGAAAGTGTACCATTCTGGAGCGTCATGAAGGGCGTGACCTGATTAACGGCCGTAAACTCAATTTCCGCCACGCCGCCATCGATTAGAATTGCGCCGCCTGTCGAGTAAAGCGCAATTTGTCCGTTATCCCTGGGCACCTGCCGGATCGGGACGATCGCGCTGATCTCATCTACAATCGCTTGTCGGCTGTCTAGAAGTGCGGAAGGATCACCTCCGGTCGTGACCGTGCGGGTAATCTGAGAATTCAATTCCTTTACATTTGCCAGCGACGTATTGAGTTTGTCGACCTGTATCTGGATGTTGCGATCCGCATTGCTGCGGGCTTCTTGAACCCCGTCAGATGCCGCGGAGATCAGCGTCGTCATGTCACGGGCGGTATCCGCAACACTGTTGAGCCGTTCTGGAGCATCAGGGCGACTTGCAGCCGTTATCAGACTGTTCTCAAAGTCAGAAAGCCGCGCCGAAAGCGAATATGGTTCGTCCGGTGTGCCCAAAAGGTTTTCAAAATTGGTCAGAAATCGTGTCCGGTCCGTCGCGTTGGTGAACGTCGCATCCGCCAAACGCATATCTGCAAGCAGGCTGGGATCGACATTCCGAACGACGCCGTTGATCGACACACCGCCGAGTTGGGACGATGACAATGACAGATTGCGAACGCCATAGCCGGGCGTCATGGCATTCGCGATATTGGCCGAGATGATCTCCGAAGTTCGACCCGCAGCACGCAGCCCGGTCATTGCATTTGAAAGTGCTCCTGAAATACTCATCTCGGCCTCATAAGTTTATGCGTTTACGGTGCGACTTGCCTGGCAAGCCCACCCATTAACGTTTGATGTTGGTTGTTTCCTGCAACATCTCATCGACGGTCTGGATGACCTTCGCGTTGGACGAATATGCGCGCTGTGTCTTGATCATATCGGTCAGTTCACCCGCGACATCCGTGGTCGATTCTTCCCGTGCGAAAGAAACGATGTCTCCGGTCGGGCCGTCGCCGGCATCCCAGAGAAAGAACGATCCACTTTGACGTGATGGCAAATATGTCTGGCTGTCAAACGCCTGAAGGCCGTTCGGGTTGGGGACGTTAATGAGCGGGACCTGGTAAATCGTCCTGATTTCACCGGTATCAAAGCTGGCCCGGACAAATCCATTGGCGTCGATGTCAACACCAACGAAGTTACCAATTGCCGAGCCGTCCTTGGTTACGGAGATCGGCGCAAAGCTGTAGGAGAGCTGAGACAACCCCTCGGTATCGCCCAAGGCGCCAATATCAATCTCGATCGGCCCCGCCCCGACATTCACCGTGAGCAGACCGGTCACATCATCGTAGGCCGGGCTTGCACCAATCGGTGTCACGTCAGAAAGCGTTCCGCCTCCGGTTCTGGCATCGTTGAATTCCAGCGTATAAGAGCCGATGGAAACACCAGGATTCGTGGAATCGAACATCTCCATCGTCCAGGTGTTTGTGGCCGGAGAACCGGCAGCGGGCACGTCGGGTGTAAAGGTGATGCTGATGCTCTGCGATGTGCCCAGGTTATCGAAGTACTCGACGGAGAGTTGCTCAACCAGGCCGGCGGAATCGGCCTCTGTTTCCGTCGCGGGCAGATTGATGCCAAGCGACATTGATGTCGTTGGGTTGCCTGCAAGCTGGCCAGCGTTGATTCGGATCGGCTCAAGGCCATCGGAAGTATCACGGGGGAGTGCCGGTATCGAGCCATCGGCAGCAGCCGGCCACCCCATCAGAACGAGCCCTGATTGCGAGGTCAGATACCCGCTGGCGTCCATTCGAAACGATCCGGTGGTGGTGAGGAACATCGACGCATCAGCGCCGGCGGTTTGAACTTGAGCGGCTTGCGCGACAGGCAGCATACCCCCCCCGCGCACCGCAATATCGGTAGGGTTGGAAGTGCCAACCAGCGTGCCGCGTTGGTCAATCAGGCGTTGTGTATTGGCGCGAACACCCCCCGCTGAATACGCCCCACCACCTGACGATAGCACCATGGATTCGAAATCAGTCTGGACACGCTTATAGCCAAAGGTCGAAGCGTTCGAAATATTGTCCGAAATAGAAGCCAGTCGTTGCGAATTTGTCTGTAATCCTGCAACGCCTGCATTGAGCGAGGATGAAATCGACATGGGCACGCCTTTCTGATGTGTTGGTCCAATGTTCCAACATCAGATAGACGTCCCGACTTAACACCGCGCTAACAGATAAAATGCGCCATATTTATGCCATCATTGCCGCAAGAGCACGATTTCCACCCTGTCATTGCGTGCAGCCATTGGGTTGGGATGGATCGGCTCACGGTCTGCGTGACCCGTGACGCGCTGCATCCTGTCAGGCACGATTCCATTTTCTTCCAGCAAAAGACGCGTTCGGGTGGCGCGCGCCGCCGAGCTGTCCCAGACCGGATTGGTCGCAACAACAATCGGACGAGCCGGCACATGACCGCCAACGGCTATATCGTTGGTCGCGGCGGTCGCAACACTCGCGACCAATTCCACCAGTTGGGTCATCAGAGGTGTCGGAACATCACTGTTTCCCTCAAAAATTGGCACGCCTTCCAGCGCAAAGAGTTCAATGACCAGCCCCTCATCCGTGATCCGCGTCACGATGTGTTTCAGGGCATTCTCCATCACAGTCGACTCACCACCGCGGCCCATCAACTCGTCAATGAGCGCCTGCAATTCTTCGTCAGAGGAGTCCCGTTCGCCGCCCTCTGAGTCCGATCCGGTCTCCCCGCTTGCGGCCTGCTTGCGCGTGGCATGCTGCGCGGTCGCCCCCAAGCCGTTCTGCGGCAGAGTTTCTTCAGAAAAGATGCTGTCGCCCCCGAACGCCCCATCGCCACCGCCGGAAATGCGGTTGATCGGTATCGTTGGCGAAAAGTAATCGGCCAACCCCTGACGTTGTTGTTCCGTTGTCGCATTCAACAGCCACATCATCATGAAAAAAGCCATCATCGCAGTCACGAAGTCCGCATAAGCGACCTTCCAGGCGCCACCATGGTGGCCCCCGCCTACGACTTTCTTTTTTTTCTTGATGATGACTGGTGCCAGATTGCTCTGCGCAGCCATGTCTCCACCACTCTCTAATTCACCCAAGAGCAGTTTTATCGCAAAAGGTCTTTCGGCAAGCTTAACAAGTCCGGAAAAAGCATATCGGCATCTTCAAACACCGAAATGGGATGATTGGATTGACTCTGGCCGTCAATCAGCAGCCCGCGCCCGCTCGATCTGTTTCTGACGCTCCCGAAAGCGCGCTTTGTCCTGATCGGTCGTTTTAGCGAAACAGTTGTGGCAACTGACACCCGCCTCGTATTCTGGGCGTTCCGTATCCGCGGGCAGGATCGGCTGACGGCACCCGTGACACAAAAGATGAGGCCCCTCAACAAGGCCGTGTCCAACGCTGACGCGATTGTCAAAAACAAAGCATTCACCCTTCCAGGTGCTTTGCTCGACTGGGACTTCTTCGAGATACTTCAGAATGCCGCCTTTAAGATGGTAGACGTCCTCCACCCCCTGGCCCAACAGATAATTCGTGGATTTTTCGCACCGGATACCGCCCGTGCAGAACATGGCAATCCGCTTGTTGTGAAACCGGTGTTTGTTCTTTTCCCACCATGCGGGGAACTCACCGAAGCTCTGGGTTTTCGGGTCGATTGCCCCGTCAAAGCTGCCGATGGCAACCTCGTAATCGTTGCGCGTATCTATCACCGCTACATCTGGCTGGGCCAGCAAGTCGTTCCAGTCTTCAGGCGCTACATAATGCCCGACCCGCGCGCGCGGGTCCACGTCGGGTTGACCCATGGTGACGATTTCACGCTTGATCCGGACTTTCATCCTGCCAAACGGGGCGTGATCGCTGGCCGCCTCTTTCCACTCCAGATCAGCACATCCGGGCAAGCTGCGAAGATGCGCAATAACCGCATCAATCCCGCTGCGGGAGCCTGCAACGGTGCCGTTCATCCCTTCGGGGGCCAAAAGAAGCGTACCCGTAATACCCTGCGCCACGCAGATATTCAGAAGCTCTGGTTTCAAGGCCTCCGGATGATCGAAGCGGGAGAAGTGGTAGAGGGCTGCGATGATATACATGGCGGTTCAATTACGCCCGCGTGCTGTCTGAAGCAAGAGCGCTTGGGCGGAACCCCGCAGGCAGCATTGACGCGCGCGGTTTGGCCCCTTAGCCATTGCTTAAGTAGGAGAGATGACATGCGCCAGGCCCTGATCGTGATCGATGTGCAAAAGGACTTTTGCCCCGGCGGCGCACTTGCCGTGCCCGAGGGCGACGCAATTGTGCCGGGTATCAACAATCTGATGGCCAAGGCGGATGCCGTGATCCTGACACAGGACTGGCACCCGGCGGAGCACTCCTCCTTTGCCTCATCACATGCGGGCAAATCGCCCTATGATCGGGTCGAAATGCCCTACGGTTCGCAGGTGCTCTGGCCGGACCACTGTATTCAAGGCAGTGTCGGTGCCCAGTTCCACCCCGATCTGCAAACCGACAAGGCTGATCTGGTGATCCGCAAAGGGTACAACCCGGCCATCGACAGCTATTCCGCCTTCTTTGAGAACGACCACGCGACCCCAACCGGGCTGGAAGGCTATCTGCGCACCCGTGGCATCGATGAGGTGACCCTAGTCGGGCTGGCTTTGGATTTCTGCGTCAACTTCTCTGCCGTTGATGCGGCCAAACTGGGGTTTTGCGTGACTGTCCGCGAGGACCTGTGTCGCGCCATTGATCTGGACGGCTCGCTGGCTGCCGCCCGCGCAGGGATGGAAACCGCCGGGGTCACGCTGGAGCAGGGTCATGGTTGATATTGCGGCCCGCGTCTACAACCACAAATGGAAGATCGACCCGATTGTCCGGTCCCTGATCGACACGGATTTCTACAAGCTGCTGATGTGCCAGTCGGTCTTTCGCAACAGGCCCGATACCCGCGTGAAATTCAGCCTGATAAACCGGTCCAAGCACATACCGCTCGCCAAACTGATCGATGAGGGCGAGTTGCGCGAACAGCTTGACCATATCCGGTCCCTGTCCTTGTCGCGCGGCGAAAGCACCTGGCTGCGGGGCAATACATTTTATGGCAAACGGCAGATGTTCCGGCCCGATTTCATGGAATGGTTCGAGCATTTGCGCCTGCCGCCGTACTTCCTGGAGCGCAAGGGTGATCAGTATGAGCTGACCTTCGAAGGTCCCTGGCCTGAAGTCATGCTATGGGAAATTCCTGCCCTTGCAGTGCTGATGGAGCTGCGCGGCAGAGCCGTCCTGAACCAGATGGGCAAGTTCGAGCTTCAGGTCCTTTATGCGCGGGCGATGACGCGTGTCTGGGAGAAAATCGAAGCGCTGCGCGGCATTCCGGATCTCTCCATTGCGGATTTTGGAACCCGCCGCAGGCACAGTTATCTTTGGCAGGACTGGTGCGTGCAGGCCATGCAGGAAGGGCTGGGCACCGCTTTCACCGGCACCTCCAATTGCAAAATCGCCATGAACCGCGAGCTGGAGGCAATCGGCACCAACGCGCATGAACTGCCGATGGTCTATGCGGCCCTCGCCGAAAATGACGCCGACCTTGCACAGGCCCCCTACGATGTCCTGTCTGATTGGCATGAAGAACACGAGGGCAATCTGCGCATCATCCTACCCGATACCTTTGGCACCACCGGGTTTCTGAAAAAGGCACCGGACTGGCTGGCTGGCTGGACGGGTATCCGCGTGGACAGCGGCGATCCGGCCACGGCGGCAGAGGAAGCCATCACCTGGTGGCGGGCCCGGGGCGAAGACCCCCGCAGCAAGCGGGTGATCTTCAGCGATGGGCTGGATGTTGATAAAATCCGCAGCCTGCATCAGCAGTTCTCGGGGCGGGTCCATGTCTCTTTTGGCTGGGGTACTTTGCTGACCAATGATTTTCGCAATCTGGTCCCCGACGACAGCCTCGCGCCGTTTTCACTTGTCTGCAAAGCCGTCGAAGCAAATGGACGTCCGACGGTCAAGCTGTCGGACAACCCCAACAAGGCGATGGGCCCCTTGTCAGAGATTGATCGCTATAAACGTGTCTTTGATGTAGGCCACCAGACGGCGCAAGAGGTTTTGGTCTGAATGGCTGATGGCCCCCGACCGACAGCAAGCCGACAACGCTGGCCGATCCGGTCGTCCTGAAGCCGGGTCGCTCTCCTAGGTATCTGATGCAATGATGACTACTTCCGCGGCCATCGAGCGGATATCGCTGCCTTTCCCGACCCCTTTTGAGCGCGGACGGGTATGCCCTGACCCTTGAGGCAAAATAAGATGCAGCGTGTCCGCTTTGCGCCTGATGCCAACACCGGTTTTTTTGGCGACCTTATAGAGGTTCACCAGCACAGTAGGCTTTGACCAACCCGTTTCGGTCTCGAGGCTGTCGATCCGGCAGCCGCGCCACAATGCATCAATAAGATAGGCGGCCAACGTGCCCTCTTCGGGCAGTTTAACAAGCGAGTGATGCGCTGCAGGCCTGACAAGCACATGGTCTTTGCGGGACCGCGTCAATACTTCAAGACGTCTGAATTTGGCCATCTGCAAGGTCATCGTTGAACTTCTCCTCATTACACTCTGCGGCAGTCGCCCGCACTTCCTCACTACGCTGCAGCGGTCTTCCACAACTTTCCCATTTAGCCAAGGCACGACTACTCAAGGGAAAGAGCGCCATAGCAGAATTCACTCAAAACCCTGACCTAAACGCCATTTTACACGTGCTTAAGGTTGCTTTCCCAGCCGGCTTCTTACCTCGCAGACCGCACCGTCTGCGCGCCCATGATTACGTCAAAATCCCAGGCAGATTCAAACAATCAAACTTTCTATCCCTTAACCGGAAACATTCTGCCGATTTTGCACTGATTGCTTTTTCATTGAATGCTTACCGTCGGTTGAAAGCTGATCTTCCCTCCATATAACCAACTGTTTAATAACAAGAATTAAGGATACGGCCGCAGCAGACCAAAAGTTCAATGCATAGTAGAATCTCGCTTCGAACGCGGTGTGACCTGGGTTTGATTCGCGCTTTTTCGAATAACCTGAAGGCACCAAGGCGTTGATCGGCCCGACCTCTGTGAGCCTTTGTCATGACATCAGACAAGCCCAGATTCCATCTCATCTCGTTCCGGCGCAAAAGCCGGGCCTGCTTTGTGGTGAATTGACCGAAATTCAAAAGGCCAACGGTCCTGAACCCCCTGATCATCGGTGTTCAATAACAGCCACTCAGAAACAGAACCAACTCAGCTGGGGATGATTTCCGCTGGGTGCCAGAGCCAGATGTCTTTCCAAAACCGCCCGTTGCCGGAAAAGCCAGTCATCTCTGTAACCCATTGCCTCTCCGGCAAGGCTATACCACCGGGGAAAGTCCTGGCGCGTCTGCCATTCTCGCAAGGGCTGTCGTTTTTGTCAGAAGTATCCTCGGACGAGGCTTCCTGCGATAAGGCTCCAACCATCTGCCAGCACGAAAAACGCAAGTTTAAACGGCAGTGATACAATAGCGGGCGGAACCATCATCATGCCCATGGACATTAGGACCGCTGCGACGACCAGATCGATGATCAGAAACGGCAGAAATATCAGAAACCCAATCTGAAAAGCACGGGCAATCTCTGACAGCAGGAAACTGGGGACAAGTACGGACAGCGGCGCATCCGGTACGGGCGTGGCGTCTATCGTTTCCGGCCGCAATTCGGCCATTGCAAAAAACGTATCAGGATCAATTCGGCCTGCCATGAACACCCGAAATGGTTCCAACGTTCTGAAAAACGCAGTTTCTGTGTCAATTTGATTGTCTGCGAGCGGCTGAATGCCATTCGTCCAAGCTTCGGAAAAAACCGGCTCCATGATGAAGTAAGTCAGAAACAAAGCCAGGCTGACAATAAGCATATTCGGTGGCGATTGTTGGAGACCGATTGCCTGCCGCAAGATTGAAAGAACGGTCACCAGAAACGGAAAGCAAGTAACCATGATTGCCAGACCGGGCGCGAGGCTGAGAACAGTGATGAGCAGGAAAAGCTGAATCGTCCGCGCCGAAATAGATCCATCCTCTCCCAAAGAGATGGAGATATCCTGCGCCTGTGCTGCCATCGGAAGCATCACAAGTCCAAGGAGAATGAAAAAGAAGCGGCCTGACGGCATCGATTCTACAGACCTGTTTGAAGATCGACCACTTCGGTCAGACGCACTACAAGCTGGCCCGCATGCTCGCCTTCTTGCTCTTCCAACATCCCTCTGGCGATCAACCGGTCACCAACGTAGAGGTCAACAGGGTCATCAACAGATTTATCCAGTGTTAATACGGCGTTTTCACCCAGATTAACGAGATCACGGATCAGCGGTCGCGCTTTGCCGACAGATACCGTGATTTCGATAGGTACGGAAGTAAACGGATTTTTAGAATCAAGGGCTGCGTTGCCGTCCATGTTAGAATTACTCATGATTCCTGTGCGCTTTCATCAAAAAATGCTGCCATTGCCTTGGAGACCTCTTGTACAACGGTGTCTAGATCGACCTGCCTTTCGCTGTCGCCAATACGAACAAACGCCTGGCCTTCACCCAATGAATCTTCCGCGACGACTTGAAACGGTTCGGTCAGTTTTTCACCGGCGATGCTCTTTACAGTTTCAGCATTTGGAGCACTCACAACGATCTCAATAGGGCGATGCGCGTGATCGTTTATCATTGCTTGTACCTGCTCTATGATGTGCGCGCCTAAAGCCGTACGCACGATCTCCGGCAGGAGTTTTTCGATGATCTGCTTCATCACTGGTTCAAACGAAAGCGTCAGCTTCGAGAGCGCCTCTTGGTAGGTAAAGGACATGTCCAGCAAATTCTGACCAAATTCTGCGGAAATTCGTTCCTTATCTTCTGCCTGTGCTTTGGTCGCGTCATCCCATCCTGCCTGGTACCCCGCTTCAAAAGCCTGCAGCTTTTGATCTTCCATCGCTTCGGATGCGGACTCAACCTCCTCAGCAGGCGGCTTTTTTGCCCCGCCAAAGTTGCGATATCTGTGTGAAACGGACACTAGGCATTCTCCTCTTTATCTTCTAACCAACCGCGCAAGATCTCGACCGTCTCGTCTTGGCGTTCACCGATCAGTGATCGAAGCCGATCAACTGGATCGTCTGACATCGCAGATCCCATATTGAGGTCTGGTAGGTCTCCTCCGTCATCTCCAAAGCCGGATATCATGGGCAGGTCAGGCAGCTCAAAATCGTCATCTTCAATTTCGCCTGTAAGACCTGACGGGCTGTCTTGACTATCATCTGCTGCGGGAAGGGCAGCCAGATTTTGCGTGTCAGTTGCCTCGGTGCGCGACAGCAATGGCCGCACGACAAATAGTCCAAGGATCAGCGTGACAATAGCCAAGACCGCCATCTGTATCGCGGACATAACATCGATGTTAAATCCATCTAGCAGTGACGTGCTTACTTCGGTCCCTTGAGGGGAGACACTTTGCAGACCCATTGATTTTATGGTGATGATGTCCCCGCGGGCCTCGTCAAACCCAACGGCAGATGCGACCAGGTCTCGCAGCGCATCAAGCTCGGTTGCTTCGCGCGGCGCAAAGGATTGCTGACCATTTTCGTCCAGCACAGTTGCCTCGTTCACCAAAACAGCAACGGTTACCCGTTTTATTGCACCGGGGACTCGAACAACTTCACGCTCTGTTTCGGACACTTCATAGTTGATCCGTTCGCGTGTTTCGTTGTTTTGCGATGAGCTGTTCTCTCCCCCATCACCCTCTTCATCCGGCAGATTGGACGCAACCGTCACATTCCCCCCGCCAGCTTCCGATGAAGATGTGTTTCGCTCTTCGGTATCTGTACTGATCGCGACGCGGCTTTCAGGATCAAAAATACGCTCGCGTATTGCTTCACTTTCGTTAACGGTGTCTACGCTGACCTCAACAATCGCGTTCCCAAAACCCACTCGCGCTTCCAGCAAGCGCTGGACACGCGCTTTGAGAACGTCCGCCTTGTCCTCACCACCGACGGTTGGAGCCGCTTCGTCAGCAGCACCCAGCAGCGTACCATTTGCATCAATCACCGCGACATCCTCTGCCGCGAGGCCAGCGACTGCGGATGCAACGAGAAAGCGAATCGCCTTCGCCTGTTGCGGGCTGATTGCCGCTCCGTTCGGCGTGACAGCAACGGATGCTTTTGGCGTCACACCCCGTTGAAACGGATTTGATCCGGTACTGGCAATATGAACCCGCGCCATAGAAATGTGAGGGCTGGAGACAATCGTCCTTGCCAACTCGCCTTCCTTTGCACGCCAGTAGGCTGCGTCAAACATCTGGGACGTTGTCCCAAATCCAGACAACGTATCCAGAAGCTCGTATCCTCGGCTTGAGTTCGCCGGGAGGCCCTCGCTCGCCAAGGTCATACGAAGCTGATCGCGGTCCTTCGCATCAACGAATATCGAGCCACCGCGGACTTCAAACGTTGCGCCCTGCTGCTCAAGCGTGCGTACCACATCGCCTGCCGCGCCGTTTTCCAAGCCGGCGTAGAGAAGTGTCATGCTTGGCGCCGTTGCCATACGAGACATGGCAAGAATCGCAAAAAACATCGCTCCTGTCGCCAGCGCCACGATTATTTGACGACGTAACTGTAGCCCGGTCCAAGCGTTTAATAATTGCTGCACAACTGCCTCCGTCAAGCTGAACGTTCTGTTCAACGATGACAACAGCAATGAACCATCTGCCTTAACAATCGGTTAGTGCAAATGCGTCTATAACGAGTTTCGTAGACATGGATTGGAAGAATATGACTGACGCAGCCATACCAGACACAGCGGAGCGCCCAAAGGGAGGGAAACTGCCCTTAATAATCGGGCTTGTCCTTGCACTTCTGGGTGGCGGTGGCGGGTTCTATGCAACGTCTCAGGGTTTGATCCTCGCATCCGAATCACCAAAGGAAGAAACCACGGAAATGGAACCTTTGAGCGGTTTCAAAGATATCGCCTTTGTACCGTTAGATCCTTTGACGGTGTCGATGCCACCGAGCAGCAAATATAAGCATCTGCGCTTTCGGGCAGAGCTGGAAGTTGAAAAAAAATATGCCTCGGACGTCGAAACAGTTGTTCCACGCATCGTGGATGTTTTGAACAGCTATCTCAGGGCTGTCGACGTTCGGGACATTGAAGATGCGGCTTCACTTACACGTCTGCGTGCTCAAATGCTGCGCCGCGTTCAAATTGTCGCAGGTCCAGGCAGGATCAACGATCTACTCATCATGGAATTTGTACTGAATTAAGGAGAGCGACATGGACATAATCGCTGATATTTTTCTGACTGCGGGCGCGGTCGGAGCTGGCATCTACTGCTTCATTCTGGGACGCCGGTTGAACAGGTTCAATGATCTTGAAAAAGGAGTTGGAGGCGCTGTTGCCGTGCTTTCCGCTCAGGTTGATGATCTAACCAAAACACTTTCAGCCGCTCAGAATACGGCGTCTGTATCCGCTCAAACCTTGACCGATTTAACCGTTCGAGCTGAAGCAATGTCGCAACGGCTGGAGCTGCAAATGGCATCTTTGCACGACATTCCCCGCGCTCCCGACGCGGCGCCCGCCCCTCAACCGGCGCCTGCACAGCAAACAGCTGGTGAGCCAATGTTCGTTCGGCACCGTGGATCGGAGGCCCGACAGCAATGAAGATAGGATTTTTCCAAAACCGAAATGGTCGTGGCTCTATTTTATTGATTTCCTGTCTGCTGCTTGGGTCGGCAGCGATACGAGTCGGCAGTGAGGCCGGCAAGGCAGTCGCGACAGAAAGCCCGGTTCCCGTCGCCATGGCCGAAAATAGGCCACCCACAAATCTGGAAGAACCGGTAGACCGCGATGGAATCTCTGAAATGTTAAAGGCCTTTCAAGCCCGAGAAGAACGAATCGCCAGACTTGAACGACAGATAGAAGTGCGCCAGAAAGCCCTCGAGGTCGCTGATAAGGAAATCGAAAAGCGGCTCAGCACTCTTCAGCAAGCCGAAGAGTCGCTCCGGTCAATGCTTGCGATTGCAGATACAGCAGCAGAAGACGATCTGGCGACACTGACATCTGTTTATGAAAATATGAAACCGAAAGACGCTGCTCCCCTGTTCGAAGAAATGGAGCCTGAATTCGCTGCTGGCTTTCTTGGCAGAATGCGCCCCGACGCGGCTGCGGCGATCATGGCTGGACTGTCGCCGCAAGCGGCCTACACGATCAGCGTGATTTTGGCGGGTCGCAATGCACAGGTACCAAAAGGCTAGATTGTGTGAAGTTTTTTAACCTCCTTCTGTAATTATCTGGGTCACTCGTTCTAGGGGGAAGTCATGATCGGAATCATCGGAATCATTACGGTTTTTGCCATGGTGTTCGGCGGCTACTTGGCCGCTGGCGGCAAAATGGGAATCATCTTCAAAGCACTTCCCTTCGAATTGACAATGATTGGCGGGGCCGCCGTTGGTGCGTTTCTCATCAGCAACGATATGTCTGCGATCAAACAAACTGCCCGCGATATGGGACGGGTGTTCAAAGGGCCCAAGTGGTCACACGACGATTACCGTGACTTGTTGTGCCTGCTTTTCGAGCTCATAAGATTGGCACGTCAAAATCCAGTGGCTATCGAAGAGCATATCGAGGCGCCCAAAGACTCTGCAATTTTTTCAAAGTATGAAAAGATTTTGAAAGATGACGAGGCAATTGCATTGATTTGCGACACGCTTCGATCTGCGTCGATGAATTACGATGACCCCCATCAAGTTGAGGAAGTGCTGGAAAAACGCATGGAGGCAAACATGCATCATGCGCTGCATTCCAGCCATGCATTGCAAACCGTTGCTGACGGGCTGCCTGCTTTGGGAATCGTTGCTGCGGTTTTGGGAATCATCAAAACAATGGGATCCATTGACCAGCCGCCAGAGGTATTAGGCAAGCTGATTGGTGGTGCATTGGTAGGGACTTTCTTGGGCGTTTTCCTGGCCTACGGCTTCGTTGGTCCTTTTGCAGCAAAGGTTAAAAACGTCACAGAAGAAGACGGGCATTTTTATCAGCTAATTCGCGAGGTTCTTGTTGCTAACTTACACGCACATGCGACCAATATCTGCATTGAGGTCGGTCGTCAGAATACGCCATCGCATCATCGCCCAAGTTTTTCAGAACTGGAAGAAGCTCTTAAGGCAGTCAAGCAAGGCGCGGCATGAAGCATCTATCTGGGGTATTATCATTCGCATCCGCACTGCTCTTTGCAGAGTTCGCAGACGCTGATCCAATTACAGTCCGTTCGGGTGAACATGCAGATTTCACGCGGCTTGTGATGGAACTGCCGGAAAATGCTGAATGGGAGCTTGTAAACGAAGTTGGCCGAAGCATCGTGGTGCTGAAGAATTTCAAAGACGGCTTTGATGTTAGCGATGCGTTTGACATCATTCCTCGGACCAGGCTCCAAGCACTGCTGACAAAACCCTCCGAGTTGGAACTCCAGTTGACCTGCAATTGCGATGTGGAAGCATACATGGAGCAGGAAAATTTTCTTGTCTTGGACATTCAAGATGGCTCTACCTTGCGCGCCGATGAGCAACGGCCTGTGTTCAGACAGGCTCTGCCCAGCTCATCGTTCGCCTATGGTGATCTCTTATGGGCACCAAATCAGGAAGACATACCTGACACCTCTCCGCAGATCGGCACAGACACTGAATTGAGCAACAGTAGCACATCTCTGGATACAGGGACCGATGCACGTACTTCAGATTTGGTGGAAGAAACGCAAGATCGGCTTTTGCGCGCGTTTTCAGATGCTGCATCACGCGGCATCATCGAAGCCAATGGCGAAGTCATAACCTCTGGCAAAAAAGAAGCAGATGTACTAGATCAGCCAGAAGTCTTTGATTCATCAGATATTTTACCAGTTGAACCGGTTGTTCCGATGGCCAATTTAAGAATATCGAATAGCAACGATATCCCAACTGAAACTGCAGAAACTAATGTAAGCCTTGCAGGTGCTGCCTGTCCCAACCCCAACCTGATAGACATTGCGTCATGGGAATCAGATACCAATTTCAATCAAAAACTCGCACAATCGAACGCTGCACTTTTCAATGATATTGGTCGCGTAAACCAAGATGAGGCGCTCAAGCGCGCGAAAATGTACCTCTATTTCGGATTTGGAGCTGAAGCCAAGCAGGCGCTGGAGCTGGTTTCAGGGCTGCCTGAGGCCCATCCGGAATTGGTTGATATCGCTAGTGTGTTGGAGCACGGGTTTGCAAGAAATCCGCGAAGCCTGCATCGTTTCGCAGATTGCGATTCAGACTTTGCGCTTTGGGGTATTCTGGCTGGGGCGTCGATCCCCCCGGAACGCGCCTTTAATGCAAAAGCCGCTTTGCGTGCGTTGGACAAACTTCCAAGCCCATTGAAGTACGCCTTGGGGCCAGAGCTCAGTAAAAGATTTTTAGACTACGGTGACGTAGAAAGTGCAAATATAGCGATCAGGATGTTCGAGCGTGTTGAAGAGCATGATCCTGATGAGCCCAGAATCGTTGACGCGCAAGTTTCTCTGCTCGAAGGCCAGTTAGAGAATGCTGATCGCATTCTGGAAGATATCATTTCAGATGATACAGCGGAAGCACCGATCGCGATAATAGACCTGATCGATAGCCATGTCGCCAACAACACTCGGGTACCGGCCGATATCGCCCTGCTTGCCGAAGCTTATGCATTTGAGATGAGAAATAGTAACCTGGCAGATCTGACATTTAGAGCATCCGTTCTCGCATCAATCCAATCGGGCCAGTTCACAAAAGCCTTTGAAGCTTTAGTGTTGGATAGAGAGACCAGAGAGGCATCGCTTAAAAATGAGTTAAGTAGTTTCTTGTTCGATAGCCTTGCAGATAACTCAGATGGGGCAGAGTTTTTAGAAGGCTTTTTCCTTCATTACCCGCTACTTCGTGATGCAATTGAACCGTCCGCTAAACTGGCTGTCGCCAAACGGCTTGTCGGCCTTGGTTTCGACAGTGAAGCTCAGCAGGTTGTTGAGGATTTACCTCCCGGTTCTGCGGAGCAAGAGCAACGAAAAATCGCGGCTGAAATTCTGCTCAAGAATGGTTCCTACGCACAAAGCCTTGACCAAATCGAAGGTCTGGACGGAAATGAGGTCGCCATGATCCGGGGAAGAGCTTTGGAAGGTCTGGGTGAAAGCAGCGCCGCGGCAGCGGAATTTGAAACCGTACAGGCTGCAGATAGAGCGGCTGAAGCGCTTTGGCTCTCGGAGAATTGGTCAGAACTGGTCGATCCCGCAACGCCGGTATTTGGATCTGTTGGTCAAATGGCTAACGAAGAACCAATCGATCTTACAGTCACCGAAAACATCTTACCTGAAAGCCAGAACGCGATAAGCGCCAGTATCACTGCCAGAAATACCATAGAGACACTTTTGACCGACTTGGACATTGTTGAATAGCCGAAAAGATTTGCGAGATAAATTCGGGAACAGTTACTCAAAATAAACTAAAATTGGATAGCCCTTAAACTACTGCAGAACGCAGCAGCTGGAGAGCTAAATGCCAAGTCGACGAGTATCGGTTTTTCTAATCGCCGCACAATTCTTCATAGTTTCGGTCCAAGCGAACCACTCTTATGCCAACGAGGAGCAAAGATACTTTTCCAAAATCTGTGATCAAGCTGCGGGACGAGCGTCTCGCGAAACAGGTGTACCGCTGGATATCTTGAAGGCCATTGCCAGAACCGAGAGCGGCATAACTAAAAACGGTGCTTTTGGCCCCTGGCCTTGGACCGTAAATGTCGAGGGACGCGGCATACATCTGGACTCCGAACGAGACGCCTTAAACTATATCGTCGGCCACCACAGCCGTGGCGCCACAAATATCGATATCGGGTGCTTCCAGATTAATCATAGATGGCATGGTGCTCAGTTTTCTTCGTTCCGGGAAATTATTGATCCAGTTTCCAACGCCCAATACGCGGCTGAATTCCTTAAAAATCTATATGCAGAGTTTGGAAACTGGCAATCTGCGATTGGCGCCTACCACTCCCGTAACGCCGAACTGTCGCGCCAGTATATGGCGCGACTGAAGCCAATACTGAAAGAACTTCGCAACGCTCCTGTCCGTTTGGCCAGCGACAGCACAAACGTCATAGAGCAGAATGCATTCCCATTACTGCAAGGAACGGCGCGGGCAAGAACAGGCGGCTCGCTCTTCCCCGAAACAACGGCGTCCCGTGGAAGTCTGTTGATGCGTTCTGGGACACGGGGGTAAACATGCAAAACCTGAGCGTCAAAGCACTCTTCAACCCAACGATTCTTCTAGCGATCGCGTTGATGGCAGTCATCGTGATGATGATTTTGCCAATGCCCGCCTGGGTTTTGGACACTGGCCTGGCAGCTTCTTTCGCACTCGCGATTCTGATTTTTACCATCACTCTGTTTATCGAACGGCCACTCGACTTCTCAGCATTTCCTACCATTCTCCTCGCGTCACTCATGCTGCGACTTTCGCTCAACGTCTCGTCCACGAAACTGATTATTGGTCAGGGTCACACAGGAACAGATGCGGCCGGAGAGGTTATCGAAGGGTTCGCTCAATTTGTGATGGGTGGAAGCGTCTTTCTGGGTCTGGTGGTCTTTTGTGTCCTTTTGATCGTGAACTTCATGGTGATCACCAAGGGCGCCACCCGCATGGCAGAGGTCGGGGCAAGGTTTGCCTTGGACGGCATGCCCGGCAAACAACTGGCAATCGATAGCGATATGTCGGCCGGTGCGATAACGCACACCGAAGCGAAAGAACGCAGAGAACGCGAACAGCAGGAAACGACCTTCTTTGGATCGCTTGACGGTGCGTCCAAATTCGTCAAGGGCGATGCTATTGCCGGGCTGCTGATTACTTTGCTCAACCTGGTCGCGGGGTTGATCATGGGCGTCGCAGTTCATGATATGCCGATCGGTCAAGCCTTTGAGACTTATGCAATTCTGACGGTAGGCGATGGTCTGGTCTCTCAAATCCCGGCCGTTGTGATTTCCATTGCGTCAGCCTTGTTGCTGGCACGGGGCGGGGCTCAAGGTGCAACTGACCTTGCAGTGTTCGCCCAACTTGGCAAACATCCCTCTGCCATTGCAACCGTAGCTGTCTTGATGGCGCTTTTTGCGCTCTTTCCCGGCCTGCCTTTTACGCCGTTCATCCTGGGAGGCGCCGCTCTGGGGTTTACAGCCTTCCAACTCCATAAAAAGCAAAAAACACAATTGGCGCTTGTTTCAGAAGAACAGCAACAAGATGTATTGCCAAAAGAAAAGGCGCTCGGCGATATCTTGGAGATTGACGATGTGCATGTTGAATTCGCTCCAGATCTGGTCAACATGGTTCTTGATCCTGGCACCGGTCTTGATGCGCGGATTACCAATATGCGGACCCACGTGGCATCTGTTTTCGGGCTAATCCTGCCGGAGATTCGATTGACCGATAATCCAGCTCTGCCCGTCGGTACCTACGTTTTGAAAATTCAGGGGGTCGAACAGGCGCGCGCGCAACTAAACGCAGATCAGGTCTTGGCACTGATCCCTGAAGAGCCGGTTAGCCTGCCAAGTGGCACAGACACCAATGAGCCGGTATATGGTGCCCCCGCAAGGTGGATAAACAGCAAAGATCAGGAAAAGGCAGCTCTGGAAGGTCTTACCCTTGTAACACCAGCGGAAATTCTGGCGACGCATCTTCTTGAAACCGTCAAACGTAATTTCAGCCGACTGCTCACTTTGAAGTCGCTCCGTCGTCTGCTGTCTGAGTTAACCAACATCTCCAACCCCGCCCGCGCAGAAGCCAACCGTAAGCTCCTGGACGAAATGATCCCCGACAAAGTACCCATTGACGTGCTTCATTCCGTGCTTCGCCTGCTGTTGGACGAACAGGTTTCCATCAGAAACCTTCCCCTTATCCTTGAGGCAACTGCAGAAGCGCGGAGCCACAACTCGCAACCGGAGGCGATTTGTGAACATGTGCGCCAGCGGCTTGGCTTCCAACTCGTCGCAGAAATGCGCCGCGACGACGGAACCCTGCCATTGATCCAGCTTGCGCCCGAATGGGAGGATACATTTAACACTTATCAGGTTGATGCCGACCGCGGTCTTGATATCGCCTTGCCGCCCGATCTGTTCAATCATCTTGCCGACTGTGTTTCGGAAAAGCTGCAGGTTGCCAATAAAAACGGGATAAACGCAGCACTTGTGACCAACACAAAGCGCAGACGATTCATGCGAACTGTTATGAAAGCAAAGGGGATCAACAATCCGGTCCTCTCGTTTGAGGAGATTGGCCTGGACGCCCGGCCCTCGCTTGTTGGGGTTGTTGCCGCATGACCGCGTTAGAAGAGTTACTGCCGTGGCTCAACAGCGCACTCTGGCACGGATTCATTGTGTTTCTGCGTGTCGGGGCCATGACGGCGCTTTTACCAGGATTTGGCGAACAAACGGTCCCGACGCGGATCAAGCTTGTCGTGGCCCTGTGCTTCACCCTCATTGTCGCACCGGCTTTGCCTATCTCCCCCCCTCCGGCAGGCATGGGCGAAACATTTCTGTTGATCGGAACTGAAACACTGTCTGGCCTCGCGCTGGGCTTGGGCCTTCGCCTCTTTATTCTCGCTTTGCAAACCGCAGGATCAATCGCTGCTCAGTCTACATCTTTGTCACAAGTCTTGGGTGGCGCTGCGGTAGATCCCCTGCCCGCGATGGGATACATCCTCATTGTTGCAGGGCTGGCGTTGGCAGTCATGACAGGTTTGCATGTAAAAGCGGCTCAGCTCATCATTCTGTCATATGATTTTCTTCCGACGGGTCGGTTTGTTGCAGCCTCTCAGATTTCGGAATGGGGCGTACATCAGGTCGCACAGGCCTTCTCGCTTGCCTTTACGCTCGCGGCACCCTTTGTGATTTTGTCAGTGCTCTATAACTTTGCGCTCGGAGCGATAAACCGTGCCATGCCGCAGCTCATGGTGGCCTTTGTGGGGGCACCCGTTATCACATTGGGAGGGCTTGCGCTGCTTATGGTTTCTGCACCCTACATGTTGACAGTCTGGATCAATGAAATGGACAGGTTCTTGGCGGACCCATTCCGGATGACCCCATGAGCGCGCAAGACGACCAGTCCGACAAGTCATTTGAAGCGACCGCCCAAAAACTCCTGGAAGCGCGAAAGAAAGGGGAGATTGCGCGGTCCAACGAACTGCTCACAGCCGCGGCCTATTTCGGGTTGCTGATGGCCTTTCTGATCGCCGGCGTGGGCGGGCTGTCTCACCTTGGATCCACACTCCAGGTCCTGATCGATCAGTCCGGACAATTGGCCCCTCTGTTCTTTGATGGTGCAGCCGGCGCACCTGTGCAGGGTATTCTGCGTGCTCTGAATTTCGCATTGTTACCGATCTTTGCGTTACCGGCGTTGGCCGTTCTGCTTGCGCTTTTTGCAACCCGTGGGATTGTTTTCGCCCCTGTCAAAATTCAGCCGAAACTATCCAAGATCTCGCTGATTTCAAACGCAAAGAATAAGTACGGCAGAAATGGCCTATTTCAATTCGCGTTAAGCTTTATAAAGCTCTCAATCTACTCCATCTGCCTCGCTGTATTCCTCTACCTGCGGCTCGATCAGATGGTAGCCGCGATCCAGACCACGCCGCAGACAACGGTCATACTTCTGGCAGAGATATGCGTTGAGTTTCTCATGGTTGTCGTCGTTGTGTCTGCCGTTATCGGCGGGATTGATGCAATATGGCAGCATTTTGAACACCTTCGCAAAAACCGAATGTCCCGCAAGGAAATCATGGATGAGACCAAAAATAGCGAAGGCGATCCACATATGAAGCAAGAACGGCGCCAGCGTGCGCAAGCTCTTGCAAACTCCCAAATGGCCACGGAGGTCACGTCAGCAGACGTCATTATCGTCAACCCGACACATTTTGCGGTCGCGTTGAAGTGGGAACGTAAACCCGGTGAAGCGCCAATTTGTGTGGCAAAGGGTATAGACGAAACCGCGCTGAGAATTCGTGAAATCGCACATGAAAACGCCGTGCCGATCCATAGCGACCCGCCCACGGCCCGTGCGCTTCATGCGACCACGAACATTGGCGCGCAGATTTCCCCCGATCATTACCGGGCCGTGGCTGCTGCAATCCGCTTTGCAGAGGCAATGCGGCAAAAAGCAAAAAGCCGAGGCTTTTGACCGCGATGGAGATGAAAGAAATCGAACAGCTTCTCGCCCTGAAGTTTCAAAAGAAGCAAGGTGCGGTGTCAAAGATCATCCTTCAGGAAAGGCGGCTTCGCGCACAGCTATCGCGGCTGGACGAACAGGCCCGGACTGCTGAAACCTCGCAGCACCAGTACCTGCAAGCAATCGGTGCAGACGTGATCTGGAATGCCTGGCTGGGTCGAACGAAAACCTCACTGAACCTTGAACTCGCTCAGGTCCTCGCCCAGAAAGAAATGTTGTTGCAAGACGCCCGCAAAGACTACGGCAAGCTACTTGTAAGTCGCGAACTCATGCAGAACCAAGCTGAAATTGAACAGAAAAAAGGCCACTCGAAGCTGCTCGGCACCGCAATCAATAACTGGCTCTTTAAATAAAAGGGAAGCCCAGGTGCCATGTGATCCACAGATCAAGCGTAGACTGCACTAAGCTGTCAGTAGTCCTGCCGAGCAATCTCAAATATCAGCACATCACTTATCAGGTCCTTGCCAAAGGTCTTGAATGCTACGTCGCGCAGGCTGGTACGAATTGTGTCCAGGTTCTGGTTGGTCAGGAACGCGCCGCGAAAACTACCGATCGCAGCATGGTCAAACAACACGCGCAAGAACTCATCCCTAATCTTGGGTTCAATGTCGTAAACCGCCTGCCCCTGACCTTCGGGGATTTCGACACTGAGCGTCATGACGACCATCGACGCAATCCGTTCATTCTCGACCAAGGGGACAACAAACTGGTTACTTAACTTGATGTATTCCTTACCCTGCGTGGGAAGCCCGTCCTTCTCTGGCTCATCGGACTTTTCGACTTCGTCTGCAGGGGTGTCTTCGACATCAGCTTTTTCCACCGGGGCGGCATCAGGTCGAAAAAATACCCCTGCGCCAACACCAGCACCTGATCCGACGAGCAGCATCAAAATTGGTAGAAGCTTTTTCATGTCATAACCTTAGTAGGGGAGAACAGCATCAAGGACTTGTTGTCCCAATCTTGGCTGCTGGACGTCTGTAATCTGGCCGCGACCGCCGTAAGAGACGCGCGCGGTCGCGATCTTGTCATAGGTGATCTCGTTTTGTCGCGAGATATCTTCGGGGCGGACGTAGCCTGACACCAACAGTTCGCGCATCTCGAAATTTACCCGCAACTCCTGGCTTCCGGAGATTGCCAGAACACCGTTGGGCAGAACATCGACAATCGTTGCAGCCACGCGGAGGGTCAGTTTCTCATTCCTTTTCACCGAACCGTCACCCGAAGAAGAAGAGTTTGAATTTATCGAGACCGAGTCCGCCAGACTCGCCCCATCTGGCAGGTTTCTGTCGATGCGCTGCGGAAGCCCGAATAGCTCCGGAATGCCAAGGCTTTCTGAACCGGACCGAGAGCGGTCCGTGGCGTTGGAGATCTCCGCCTCCTCATCGATTTCAATGACCACCGTGAGAATATCACCTTGCTGTATGGCTCTGCGATCACCCAAAAGCGACTGCCGCGCCCCAGACCAAAGCGAAGCGGCCTCGGTGGGGGTCGGGGCCTCAACACGCAGCGGAAGCCCCGGAGAGAGCATTGCACTATGCTCCCTGGTTTCATTTGCCGGGGTAAACGACGGTGGCTTGCCAATATGATCGAACCGAGCACAGCCCGAGATCGCAACGACTGTCGCCAAAGCACCAATGAACGAATATCTCATCATCTGTTCCTATTCAAAAACGCGTACGGTTCCATCCGGTTGAACCTGACCGAACAAGGTTGTTCTGGAATCGAGGTTCATGATGCGGATACGGTCCCCCACGCCACCACGCTGCAATGAGCGTCCTTCCGTGATAATCATCAGCCCTGCTGTCTTGAATTTGAGCGAGACGATCTGATTGCGGTCGATGAGTGCAGGAGGACCCACATCGACAAAAAGAATAGGCCTGCCCGCATAAAGCGTTGTTCTTGCTTCTTGCCCGATCACATCCATCACCCTCGAAAAGGCATTCGGGTTGGCAACTGATTTGATCGCGACATCCGCCTCGGAAATCGTGGCGTTTGCCCGAATGGTTCGCGTGGGAACCACTGACTCCGCAAGTGAAGCTGCGGGAAAACAGCAAAAGAGTATGAAACCAATCCACCTCTTCATCGGATCTGCGTCGTCGCGCCCATCATCTGATCAGCCGCCGAGATCACTTTTGCATTCATTTCATAGCCACGCTGCGCTTCGATGAGTTCCGTGATTTCGCGCACGGCATCTACTGAACTATCCTCAAGATAGCCCTGACGCACTGTCCCAAGACCATCTTCACCCGGTGTCGCAATGAGAGGAGCGCCAGAAGCCTCGGTCTCGGCGAAGAGATTACCGCCCAGCGCTTCAAGCCCTTTGGGGTTCGTGAAACCGGCCATATTGAATTGGCCCAAGAGCTGCGCATTAGGATCATCTGCAAAATAGGCAAAGACTTCACCGGCACTGTTGATCGAAATACTGCGTGCGTCATCAGGAATCACAATCTCGGGCTCCACCGGAAATCCATCCGATGTGACGATCAACCCCTCACCATCTCTTTTGAGCCCACCATCGCGCGTGTAGGCCGCCAGACCGGAGGGGAGGGTAATCTCAAGATACCCATTTCCTTCAATCGCGAGATCAAGATCTCCACCCGTCTGGCTCAGTGAGCCTTGTTGCAACTGCACGGAAACCGCAGAAGGCCGCACGCCCAAACCGAGCTGGACGCCCGTTGGCAATACGGTGCCGTCTGTTGCATTCACGGTGCCCGGGCGGGCCATTTGTTGGTAGTGCAGATCAGCGAACTCTGCGCGTCGGGCGTTGTATCCCGTGGTGCTCATGTTTGAAAGATTGTTGGAGATTGTCTCTACACGCAGCTGTTGGGCGCTCATCCCTGTGGCTGCAATTTTTAATGCTCTCATGACGAAGTTCCTCGCTACATTCTATTGGGATATGGCCCGCATGGCCTGGCGGACGCGCTCATCTTCGGCTTCCAGAAAACTGGCCCCAAGCTCGTAGGCCCTTTGGACTTCGATCATGCGGGTTAACTGTAAGATCGGATTGACGTTTGAGCTTTCGACAAACCTCTGCAGAATGCGTCCTTGTTCGGCAGGCTCATAACCGTCGTCAGCCCGGAACATGACGCCATCTTCTCGTATGATACTTTGCGGATCTAGCGGTTGTACCAAACCCATCTGCCCGACAGGATTTCCTTCACTGGAAATTGTGCCGTCTGCGGCAACAGCCAAATCAGACACCCCCGGTGGAATGAAAACCGGCGCGCCACCGGGATCTAGAACACGATATCCATCAGGCGTAACCAGATCGCCATCGGCGTTGGGGGAGAATGAACCCGCGCGTGTCAAACGTTCACCCATCGGGGTCTCGACAAGGAAGAAACCCTCTCCCTCAATCGCGAAATCAAACTGCCCGCCGGTTTGCGTCAGAGTGCCTTGCTGGAAGGACGTGTGACGTACGTTCCCCTGGCCCATGGACAGGCTGGAACCCCCATCAATCGACTGCACGTATTCAGAAAACACCATGCCTTCTTGTCGAAATCCTGATGTGGCCGCGTTCGCTATGTTGTTGGCGACGACACGCATTTCACGCAGCAACCCGGACTGACGGGTAATCGTCGTGTAACCAGTATTTTCCATCTCAACCTCCGACAATCAGCGGGATGATTTGATCGTGAAAAAACGACACCAAAGTCTGTGTCATGAACCCCATCGAAATCCAGAAAACCAACACGATCGCGGCCAGCTTTGGCACAAACGTCAATGTCATTTCTTGAATGGACGTCAGCGCCTGTACCAATCCAATCGAAACACCTGTGATCAAAGCGGCAGTCAGCACGGGGATAGAGATCAGCACAGCGATCCAAAGCCCATGTCTTAGGGTGTCGAAAAAAACGATCTGGTCAGCCATATCAGACAGGCATCCGCAGAATTTCCTGATAGGCTTCGACGACTTTGTTCCGGACACTGACGGCAGCCTCTACGGCCAGCTCGGTCTGTGCCAAAGCCTGCACCAAAGCGTGTGGGTCTGCATCACCGATCATAGATGTCTTTGCCGTCTGCTCGGTCTCTGCCAGTGTCGTGGCAAAATCTTTTGCGATCTGGCCCAAAGATTCTGATGCGGAGGTGTTTTCAAGCATCGGTTCTGTCGCGGGACGCGCCTGCTCATAGCTTTGAATTGCAGACGCAGCCCGTGCGCTGGTAAAGTTCTGAATAGCGGAAACGGCTTTCATATCCATTCTGGATCTCCTTAAGTTAGCTTCGGACTTCGCCGAGAGCAGTCGTTATCTTGGTTACTTGCGCAGCAGCTCCATCAAGCTGCTGGACATTTTTCGCGTTTGCTCAAAAACTTTGAGGTTCGCTTCATAGCTGCGCTGCGCTTCACGCGCGTCGCTGAGCTCAATCATCAGATCGACGTTGGAACCATCGAAATAGCCATCCGGATCAGCCATCGGATGCGAAGGATCATAGACTCGTTCCAACGCATTCTGATCGAGCCTCACTGGACCTGTCTCGACCGTCGCAACACCTTGACCGCCGTTGAATGCAGTCTCAAAAGAGACCAGCTTTCTGCGGTAACCGGGCGTATCTGCATTCGAGATATTCTCGGACAGATGACGTAGGCGTGTCGCCTGCGCCTTCAAACCACTTGTTGTAACGCTGAGAGACTTTGCAAATTCACTCATTGATCGACACCTCTATGACCGGCTCAACGTAGCGCGCAGAATATTCATGGATGATTTGTAGATCGCCAGCGCCCGGTCGTGCTGACGTTTTGCATCCAAGGACTTGAGCATTTCGTTTTCCAGGGAAACGGTATTGCCGTTCGGCGCTTCTATACCGTTGCGGTCGATGAACGGCTCCATCATCTGGGCATCAGCAGAGCCGTTGAGATGGGTGTCTCTCGTTGCCTTTTGACCGCTGAGGCCAACGCTGGATCCATCGGCCAAATAGCTGTCGGCGAAAGCCGCAACATCCCGCGCCTTATAGTCAGGTGTGTCCGCATTCGCGACATTCTGTGCCGTAACCGCCTGCTTTTGGCCCGCGTGAACAGCCATCGCGTGCGATATCTTGAAGACTTCTAGATTTTCAAACATCCGGGGTTCTCCCTCATGTGATTTCATCAAGACTTAACTCTGATTCCTTTAGAAAGAGTGTGCAGAAGCCAAAGGATTGACATGACCAAGCCGATTCCCTTTGCGGGCCTCACCGCGCAAATCACAGAACTCAACCCTGTGCGTTCCATCGGACGCGTCAGCCGTGTGGAAGGAGGTGTCGTGCACGTCTCTGGCCTTGCAGGGAAAGCAAGAATTGGCGATCTGGTCGTTGTTTACAGGCAGGGAGAGCCCCTATCGGGCGAGGTTCTGCAACTGGACGGGGATCGCCTCGTGCTACTGCCAGACCAGGCGCCGGACGGCGTTGCCTTGAATGACCGTGCAGCCCTGTTGGAGGCCCGCGGAATCGCACCTTCTGACGGTTGGGTTGGTCGTGTGATTGATCCTTTTGGCAACCCGCTTGACGGCAAACCGCTACTACGGGGTCCGGACGCCCGCGGATTGAGAAACCCTCCGCCCGAGCCCGCCCGCCGGCGGGCGATGGGCGAAAGACTGAACACCGGAATGGCCGTTCTGAACACGTTGTTGCCGATTGTAAAAGGCCAGCGGGTGGGGCTTTTTGCAGGCTCCGGCGTCGGTAAATCTAGCCTTCTCGGGCATCTGGCACAAAACATGACGGCAGACGTGGTCGTGATCGCGCTGATCGGCGAGCGGGGTCGGGAGCTTCGACACTTCATCGAAGAAGTACTGGGAGCCGATGGCTTGAAAAGAGCTGTCGTGATCTGCGCGACCTCTGACCAGTCGCCGCTGATCCGACGCCGATGCGCTTGGGCTGCCATGTCGGTGGCGGAGCATTTTCGCGACCAGGGACTATCTGTTTTGCTGCTCGCCGATTCGATCACCCGCTTTGCGGAAGCACATAGAGAAGTGGCCGTTGCCTCCGGCGAGGCCCCTGTGCTTCGCGGTTACCCACCATCGACCGCGCATTTGATTATGTCGCTTTGCGAGCGGGCAGGGCCGGGTGAAGGTGCACAAGGCGACATCACGGGCATCTTCAGCGTTCTCGTTGCAGGCTCAGATATGGAAGAGCCGATCGCGGACATTTTGAGAGGTGTTCTCGATGGGCACGTCATTCTGGACAGGACCATTGCTGAGCGTGGTCGCTATCCGGCAATCGACGTTTTGAGATCCGTTTCCAGAAGCCTACCCGGCGCCGCAACAGAAGCAGAAAACAATTTGATAACAACGACACGGCGGTACCTGTCGATTTACGATCAAAATGCAATGATGATACGCGCTGGGCTATATTCGCAAGGGAGCGATTCTGACATCGATCTAGCGATCCAACTTTGGCCCGACCTGGATGGTTATCTGGCGAAAGCTGAAAAACAAAGCGTCGCAAACAGCTTTACGCAACTCGAACTTGTCATGCGGCGCAATCAGGTTCCAACACGCCCCAACCTACCGGCAAGCAGGGGTCGCCCCAATTCCGCAGCGTAAACGCTAAAGAATTCGTTCATCTCTGGGTGTAGCCTGTCAAACTGTGCGCTGGCGGACAGAAAGTCATACTTCTTTTCAGAGCATATGCAGCGTAATGGCTGGCGCTCAGGGCCAAATCTGGAGTGAATGAATCTTACAACACCTTAATGCAGCATTGGCTTTGAAGCCGTAAAGCCAAAAAACTGAGTAATTGAATTCTAGGAACAAGACTTGATCACGCAGCTATGTGGCGTGGTTTTTTGATCTGAAAGCGCAGCAAAATTGACCATACAACTCGTGTAGAAATGCCACCATCAAAGAGTGCATTTCTAAGCCCGGACATTTTTGCTGACAGGCCCGATCACAAGACAATTCGACTTTCAAAAAGATGACCTTTTCAAATCCAATAGCTGCAAGAGCGACAGCAACAAATGATCTGGTGACTTGAACTCGTTCTAAGCAGCGCCGTCAGATTCACATCGGTATTGGCGCTGTGCAAAAGTAATCAGTTTGGGCGCGCTGCCAGGAGTCTGTCCTCACGTGGTAGCAGCGCACGCAAAGCTTTAAGAGCACGGTAATGTTGCCCTTCCACAAGGCCACGTGTTGCCTCAGACAGTACATTTCTGCTGTCAGGATCCGTAAAAACCTGGCTCAACTGCTCGATCTGGCGCAAAAGCGGGAGATGCGCATCTTCCGGGTCCTTGTCGCCAGACAGAACCAGTTGCATGGCAAAACAGACACGTCGAACTGGTGTTTTTGCATCTTCGGGATGAATAGCGTCTCTCAGGCGGAGAATGTTGGCGTCAGGTGTCAAAATGGAAAGCCGGCTGCGTCGGTCACCATTCTCGATCACGACCCCATTCACCAGAACCCGTTCCTTCGGACTAAGCTTCAAAACCAAACCACTCATTTACCTACTACCTCTTGCTTTAGACCCTTCAAGATCGCGGCGTTAATTTCCAGCAATGGAACGGCGGATTCGAGCTTCCTGAGAACTTTGTGCGAATGCTGCCGTGTAAAATCTGCCAAGTAGACAATTCTGGCCCGCAGGTCATCAGGCAACAGGTTCTCTGGGTTGGCTGCATCCACTGCGAGGGCGGTCCAAAGCTGATTGTTTTCATGTAAAGCTTCCGCGAGTGCGACGAAGTCATCTCTCTGAAGCGCCCGTTTAATTCGGTGAGAAATCCGTGCGATAACATCATACTCACTGCTTCGCGCTGTTTTGGTTGCGGCCTGTGTGGGCGCATAAGCGCGTTGAGCCTGAGCAAAAGAATTCACAATACAACCTTTATATCAGCTTGCCGGGGTTATTTGGGTCAGGGGCGCGCGGTCGCGCGCCCCTGTATTAATCTTCTTAACGGAACAGAGACAGGATCGTCTGCGGTGCCTGGTTGGCAATCGACAGAGCCTGTACACCAAGCTGCTGCTGCGTTTGCAGCGCCTGAAGCTTGGCCGAAGCCGCTTCCATGTCTGCATCCACAAGCGTACCGATGCCGGATGTCAGCAGGTCCGTCAGCTTGCCCACAAATTCCATCTGTGTGTCGATCTGACGACCGCTGGAACCAAACGCAGCTGCCGCATCGATTGAAGTCTGAATCAGACCCTCGATGTTCTCGAGCGCTTCAGTAGCGCCCTCCGACGTTGTTACATCGATGTCTGCCAGCGCGGCAAGGCCACCCCCAGCAACCATACCGTCAGATGCAGATGTCATCGAGTCGACCCGCACCGCAATGGTATCACCAGCAGTTGTTGTGGTGGATGTTGCGGACAGACCGGTTGCCGTCGCCGTAAAGTTCAAGTCTGCGGTGTCGATGCCATTTGCCGGGTCGGCCGCAAAAGCTGCGAAAGCGGCTGCCAGACCGGCACCTACTTCTGCTGCCGTATCACCTTCCTTGGCGACGTACACGATTTCAGATGCACCAGCAACGTCAGCAGTCGTCGTAAGATTGCCCAGCGCGGCAGCGTCGAAAGTACTGTTGTCAGCGTCCGCCGCTGTGAACCCGATGCTGAAAGCAACACCAGCTTCGACACCCAAAATATCCAGCGTTTGAGTCTGCGTGCCATTCAGAGTGGCAGCTGCCGCACCTACGGTGCCACTACCCGCCGCATAGACTGCGTCACTTGCAATTTCCAGCTGCTGAGAGCCAAGGTCCTGCACCGTCACGTCGATATTGTTCGGTGTAACGGAACCGTCAGATGCGCGGTCCAACGAAGAGAGGATTGAAACGGTTCCGCCGCCGGAAAGAAGGTTCAGGCCGTTGAATTGGGCCGCACCAGCAATCGATCCGATCTGATCTGTCAGTGCTTCGATATCCGTCTGAATCTTGGAACGGTCTACGTTCGATTCCTGAGAATTGACGATCTTGCCTTTGATTTCTGTCAGCAGGTCTGTGATCGATTCAGCACCATTCAGGGCCACACCGACGGTTGCCTGACCGAGCGACAGCGAGTCAGAGATCGCTTTGAAACCTTCGACGTCGGACGACATCACTTTGGAAATTGCCCAGACGGCAGCGTTGTCTTTGGCGCTCTCGACTGTTTTACCGGTGGAGATTTCGCTTTGCACTTTGCCCAGGTCCATGTTGATGGATTTCAGGGTCTGCAGTGCAACCATTGCACTGTTGTTGGTAAGAATGCTCGACATAAGCATGTTCCTTTGATCATTCACGCTTTGCGCGGTTTGCACCCGGTTTTACTCAAACCGGATAAGAACTGTCTTTCTGACCAATGCATTCACCTTCGCAGGCAATGCGCCATCCGACCTCGGATGCAAGCGCACCATGCCCCTGAAAACCCTAATGAGTCCTAAAGTCATATCCCTCTGTTACTTCGGCTTTTATGCAAATTGATCTTAAGCACGCTTCTCGACGGATCCATCTTGCGACAGGTTGATCGACCGCTTTGCACCATTGGAATCATAGGTGTCGAGCGTACTGCGCACACGCCGGAGTGCCGCCAGACGATTCGCCACCGAGCGAATCCCTTGCAGGGCATGATCCAGCAGGTCCTGGTTGCGCTTCAGCTTACCAGTCAAATCCTGAAGCGGTTTGGCTTCGAGCTCTTCAAGAACCGAAAGTTCTTCGATCAATGCCTCTTTTTGTTCGAGCAGACGCCCGATCTTTTCAAGATTTCCGGTCAGCAGTGCCTCGCGCTCCGCGTCCAGAACATCATCAAGCGCATCCACGACATTGCTAAAGTCAGTATTACTCATTGGTTTTCTCCTTTAAAGATTCGAACAAGGCTTCGGCGAGGCCAATCCCACCCGCCTTGACCATCTGCATCGCTTGCTCCTGCACCAGAAAGGAGGAGAACTGGTCCTCCCCCGCGCCGCCGCCGAACTGACTGCTCGTTTTACCCAGACCGGCGGATTTGAGCATCTCTGCAAGAAACCCGGCCTCCATTTTTTCGGCCGCCTCACGCAACGCCTTGTCTTTATTCACAGCGTTGGGAACGGTTGGTCCCACCGGATTAACTTCGCTCATGTCAACTATCTCCAATTGCATGTATTTTTCCTAACCTTGCACCAAACGGGTAAAGAAGCGGTAACCAAGGACTGTCATAGATAGGATCGTAACGCGGAAGAAATCCCGGAGGCTTCAGTGCTTGAAATATCAGTGATCCAATCGCCCACATCCGAGGCTGGCATGCGAAATGCCAAGAGTTCCACGAATGAAAAATCTGCCGCCGAAGCGGATCAGGAATTCGAAAAAGAGTATGAGGCAATAGGCGAAAAAACAGCCCGGGCTGAAAGTGACAAGGCGCCCGATAGTGAATCTGCCAGCCAGGGCGAGGCTGACCAAAGCGCTGAAGAAACAGGGGCGTCGAAGGCAGCTGATGTTGAAACCGAGGCGGCGACAGCCGGGCAAGATCAACCCGATCTGACGCCAGAAGTTTTTCCGGCCGGTGCTGCGCAGGGCGAAAACACGCTCAACAGCACGGACAATAAATCCGCTTTCAGGACCACCACATCAGAAGAGGCATCCGCTGCCCGGCAACCTCAAAGCACTCAAGATGCCTCGCAAGTATCAAAGATCGTGGATGGTGTTGAGCAAGCTTCTGTCAAATCAACACAGGCGGAGAAAACGGCACCTGTCTTGGCAACGAAACCCAGTGTCGAAACGGTGGTATTGACCAAGGCTGCGGCAAATTCCGAAACGATTGACCTGCCGGCATCTCTTTCGGGCGGCAAACCTCCCGAAGCCGGGCAGGACCATGTGACCAATGCAGCGCCTCAGCTGCAAAACGGGACAAAAGCACCTGTTGGCCTACAGAATGCAGACCCGGCCAAGGCTGCCGTAAATGCGGAAACACCGAGAGACCCCGCAGATGATCTGCCGGTAAAAGAAAGCCTGACCCGCAGCGAAAATACACAGCCTGCTGCGACAATAAAACCGGCTCCGGGACAACAGGCACCGCTGATGCAGGTGTTGCAGGCCCAACAGATCAAGCTTGAAGCTGTAAAGGACAAAACCGAAATCTCTGCGGCAAGCTTCGGCGATCTTGACCCGCTCGCGCCTTTGGATGCCCGCAGTGGGCCGCAGGCCGCAGGCGCCACTTTGGCGCAGGCGCTGAACCGCCCTGACACACCGATGATGATCGGACGTCAGATGGCGGAAGCGCTGCAAAAACTGCCGGACCGGCCCGTTGAGATTTCTCTCAATCCGCGGGAGCTTGGGCGTGTTCGAATGAATATCTCGGCAGCCGAAGCGGGCATCACGGTCAACGTGGTCGCCGAGCGCCCTGAGACGCTTGATCTGATGCGCCGAAACATCGACCAACTGACTCGCGAATTTCAGGCCATCGGATATGACAATATCAACTTTTCCTTTGCGGAAGGTCAGACAAGGGGAAACTTTGGAGATGGCGGAAATGATCCGCAACCTGAGACCGCACAAACACATCTCGATCTGACATCGGTGGAGGAGCCCGTTGCGACCGAACGCACAATGACCTCCTCAACTGGCGTAGACATCAGGCTTTAGAGGACCAGACATGGATATTACCAACACGCAAGCAGCCCAGACAACCAGCCAAATTGCGGCCTCGCAAAGCCAGGCAAGCGCAGTTTTATCGTCGGATTTTGAGACCTTTCTGCAAATGCTGACAGCTCAGGCGAAGTATCAGGATCCGCTGGAACCCATCTCTTCGTCGGAATACGCCGCCCAGCTTGCGCAGTTTTCAATGGTGGAACAACAGGTGCTCTCCAATGATCTGCTCACTGCACTAGGCGCCCAAATGACATCGGGCAACATCGGGCAAATCGCGTCGTGGATCGGGCTGGAAGCGCGCACCACAGCACCTGTTCCGTTTGAGGGTGAGCCAATTACGATCCTGCCCACGTCGGCAGCAGGCGCGGATGAAGTATTCCTGATCGCCTATGGGCCCGATGGCGAGGAAGTCCTGCGTGAGCAGATTCCAACCGGAAACGAGCCTTTCGAATGGCAGGGTGTTGCCGACGATGGATCAACATTGCCCAGTGGCAACTACAGCTTTGCCGTCGAGAGCCGCGCCACAGGCCAGACCTTAAGCACGATCCCGGCAGAAACCTACACACGCATTACAGAAGCACGCCGCGCAGGATCCGAGACGGCTTTTGTGCTGTCGGGTGGCTCCATTGTATTCGCATCGGAAATAGCCGGTCTGCGCGAAGCACCCGGGGAGATCAGCTAAACCCTGTCGGCCAGCATTAGTTGGGCATAAAGCGGCGGCATTAGCGCACGCCGGGCCCGGCCAAGGGGAAAACGGGCCAAGGGCGCGCGCATGACAGACGGACACTCTCCTGTCTCGCGACCCAGCGCCAAATCCGCGGCCAGCCTGCCTGCATAGCTCCCCATGGCGACCCCGTTGCCATGGTAACACATCGCAGCCCACACCCCTTTGAGACCCGGAATTTCACCGACAAAGGGGAGCTTTTTTCGCGCAAGGCTGACCATGCCCGACCATGAATTCGGGCTTTCGATATGCGCCCAACGGGGAAACAGGCTTTCAAAGTCCTGGCGCACCTTACGACGGGCAGCAGCCTCTGCCCGTGGCCCGGTCAAAAGCGCACCCCGCATGCCAAACAAAAACCGACCATCCGGCATCAGGCGAAAATAGTGTAGCAGATGGCGCGTGTCATAGCACATCTGATCCGTCGTCCATCCCTGCGCCTCCAGATCTGCTTTGCTCAAGGGGCGCGTTACCAACACCGTTGATTGTCCCGGCATGTAGCGCCCCGCCAGCCAATCGGGCAGGTCCTCTGAGGAATAGCCGTTAGTCGCGACAATGACATGTTCCGCAATAACTGTGCCGGACGGGCCGGTCAGATGATGCAACCCATCCCGGCGGGTCATCCCGGTAACGGGGCTACGCCGAAAGAGCTGGGCCCCCGCAGACCGGGCCGCCTTCACAAGACCCGCAAGATATTTGCGGGGATTGAGGCCAAACCCCAAAGGAACGGTCAGGGCACCAAAGAACGGGCCTCCTTTCATGCCTTGGTCTTCAAGGTCAGATTTTTCGATAATCTGTGGCTCAACGCCGTAGTTTTCGAAGATACGCGCAGCCCTGGCCTGCAAGGTTTTCATGTCTTTCGGGCGATGCGCCAGCTCGGTTTCACCCTGAGAATGGCGATCCACGTCTAGCCGATATCTCCTGATAAGGTTTTCCACGAACAAAACGGCTGACTTTTCAGCCTGGCGGAATGCGATCCGTTCGCCACGCCCAAAGCGCGCATCCAGTTCAGCATCCTCCGCCATACCACCGCCAAGACAGCAGAACCCACCATTGCGCCCCGAAGCACCCCATCCAAAATCCTGTGCCTCCAGCACGGCGACCGAGGCACCGGCCGTGGCCAGATACAAAGCGGCAGACACGCCGGTGAAACCCCCGCCAATGATCGCCACCTGCACCCGCCGGGAACCCTCCAAGACTTCCGTCGGGGGCATCTCGCAGGTCTTATCCCACCAGCAGCCCTTGCGCGGCACGTCTTCATAGGCAAACGCGGCAAAGATGCGCCTCATCAGGTCTGACCGGCGGCGCGTTCTTCTTTCTGCTTGCGCACCATGCTGCGTTTTGACACGAGCGACGCGGTTATGACCCCGACGGTCACGACTGCAATCATGATCGTCGACAACGCGTTGATCTCGGGCGAGACCCCCAGACGGACAGCAGAGAAGATCTTGATCGGGAGCGTTGTTGCTGCAGGGCCCGCGGTAAAAGACGCGATGACCAGATCATCCAGGCTGAGCGTGAAGGCAAGCAACCAGCCTGAAACGACCGCAGGCGCGATAATCGGCAAGGTGACAAGTCGGAAGGCGTCAAAAGCCGAGCAACCCAGATCAAGCGCGGCCTCCTCCAACGAGCGGTCAAATGTCAACAGGCGCGACGAAACCACCACCGAAACAAAGCACATCGAAAAGGTCGTATGCGCCAACACGATGGTCAGAACCCCGCGATCCAGACCGATCCCGATGAAGAGCAGCAACAGCGACAGGCCGGTGATGACTTCGGGCATCACCAGCGGCGCGTAGATCATGCCGGAAAACAGCGTCCGTCCCATGAACCGCCCCCCGCGCACCAGCACGTAAGCCGCCATGGTGCCCAGGACCGTTGCCAGGGTCGAAGACATGATGGCGACTTTGATTGTCACCCAGGCCGCGTCCAGAAAGGCCTCGTTCCGGAGCAGCTCGCCATACCATCTGGTGGAAAACCCGGCCCAGACAGTGACAAGCTGGCTGGCGTTGAAGGAATAGATAATGAGGATCACCATCGGCAGGTAGAGAAAGGCAAACCCCAGCGTCAGCGATGTGACATTGAACCAGCTGAGCCTGCTCATGCGTCCTGCTCCGCCTGTTTTTGCTGGTTGCGCTGAAAGAGCACGATGGGGACGATCAGGATCAGCAGCAGGATCACAGCCACCGCGCTGGCCACCGGCCAATCACGGTTGTTAAAGAACTCCTCCCACAGCACCTTGCCGATCATCAAGGTTTGCGACCCGCCCAAAAGCGAGGGTATCACGAATTCTCCCAGAGCGGGGATAAAGACCAGAAAGCTGCCCGCGATGATGCCGTTCCTGGACAAGGGGATGGTGACCAGCCAAAAGGCTTGAAACCGCGAACAGCCCAGATCTTCGGCGGCCTCAATGAGCGATCCGTCAAGCCTGTCGAGGGCCGCATAGATCGGCAGGATCATGAAGGGCAGATAGGTGTAGACGATGCCGATATAGACCGCGATATTAGTGTTGAGAATGGTCAGAGGCTGCCCGACAATTCCGGTCCAGAGCAGGAACTGGTTCAGGAAACCTTCTTGGCTGAGGATCCCCATCCAGGCGTAAACCCGGATCAGAAAAGACGTCCAGAATGGCAGGATCACAAGCATCATCAGAGTGGGCCGCCATTCCTGCGGCGCGCGGGCCATCCCGTAGGCGATCGGATAGGCCACAAAGAGTGTCAGAACGGTTGAGACCGACGCGATCTGGAGCGAACTCAGATAAGCTTTCCAATAAAGGTCATCCGAGGCGAGGAAGGTGAAGTTTTCAAAGTCCAGCGCGGCAAAGAAAGTCGCCAGACCATCGTCCAGCGTCGGTGTATAGGGCGGGATGGCCAAGGCAATATCGGACAGTGAAATCTTGAAGACGATGGCAAAGGGCACAAGAAACAGTGCCAGCAGCCACGCATAGGGTACCGCAATCAGGACGAGGCGCTGCATTACAGGAGATCCCCCGGTGTGATCTGCGCGTTTGATGTCATTCCGGCAACAACACCCCCGCAGTCGGTGTCCAACTGAGCCAGACCGTGTCTTCCCACGTGTAGCTGCGCCGCGATATGCGCCGGGTATTCGCGGTTTGCGCCTTGATGACCTGCCCGCCGGGGACTTCGACATGATAAGTTGAGAGGTTGCCAAGATAGGCGATATCGAGGATTTTCCCCTGCACCGCGTTGTCGATATCACTTGGTTGCTCAGCGTGGATGGCCACCTTTTCGGGGCGCAATGCCAGATGACAGGGCTGCCCGTCCGCAAAGGGTCGCTCAGAGGCGGCAATCAAAGGCGTTTGCCCCTCCTGCCACTCCACCGCATAGCGCTCGTCACCGATGGCCCGGGCCCTCCCGGATACGATGTTCACTTCACCAATGAAATCAGCGACATAAACACTGTCTGGAGCCTCATAGATTCGTTCGGGCGTGGCCACCTGCATGATACGCCCCTCATCCATCACCGCCACACGGCTGGCAACGGTCATCGCCTCTTCCTGATCGTGGGTCACTATGACAAAGGTGGTGCCGGTTTTCTCCTGGATATCCATCAGCTCGAACTGTGTGGCCTGACGGAGCTTGGCGTCCAGCGCCCCCAGAGGCTCGTCCAGCAGCAGCAGTTTGGGAGCTTTGGCCAGGCTGCGGGCGAGGGCCACGCGCTGGCGCTGACCACCCGAGATCTGATGCGGTTTGCGCCGGGCGAACTTCTCCAGCCGGGTCAGCTTGAGCATCTCGGCGACCCGGTCATCAAGGTCGGCTTTGGGCCTCTTGTCCCGCCGCAGACCGAAGGCGATGTTTTCATAGACACTCAGATGCGGGAACAGGGCATAGGACTGAAACATCATGTTCACGGCCCGTTTGTTGGGCGGTACAGCGGCAATATCCTCCCCTGCCAATTCAATGGCCCCGGCGGTTGGGTCCTCAAAGCCAGCGAGCATCCGCATCATCGTGGTCTTGCCACAGCCAGAGGGTCCCAAAAGCGCAAAGAACTCCCGCTCGAAGATGTCCAATGTCAGGTCATCGATGGCGACGAAACTGCCAAAGCGCTTGGTCACATTGCGGAACCGGATCAGCGGCTTTTCGGCGGGCTCGTCCCACGGGGCGAAAACTGTCTGGGCCAATGGTTTCTTCCCGAAAAAGGAAGGGCGCGGAGAATATCCCCGCGCCCCGGCGTCAGGCTCAGGTGCCCGATTTGATCCGTGTCCAGCTGCGGGTCAGGTTGCGCTGGTCGCGCGGTGCCCAGGTGGTGACGGTATAGAGGTTTTGCAACGCGGCCTCGTCCGGGTAGATCGCGGTATCGCCGATCACATCCTCGACCAGGAATTCCTTGGAGGCCTCGTTGCCATTGGCGTAATAGACGTAATTCGATGCCTCCGCCATGTTCTGCGCATCCATGATGAAGTTCAGGAAGGTATGCGCCGCTTCGGGGTTGGGCGCGTCGGCGGGAATGGCCATCTGGTCGAACCACATCAGCGCGCCCTCGTTCGGGGCGTTATAGACGATCTCGACACCGTTGTCCGCCTCTGCCGCGCGGTCGCGCGCCTGCAGGATGTCACCGGACCAGCCAAAGGCCACGCAGATGTCGCCATTCGCCAGCGCGTTGATGTATTCCGAGCTGTGGAATTTCTGCACATGCGGGCGCACGGCGGACAGCACTTCCTCTGCCCGGGCCAGCGCCTCCTCGTCCTTGGAATCCGGGTCTTCGCCCATATAGGTGAGCGCGGCTGGGATCATCTCGGTCGGGGCGTCGAGGAAATGCACACCACAGGAAGCCAGCTTTTCCATGTTGCCCGGATCAAAGATCAGGCTGAGCGAGGCAATAGGCGCGTCAGCACCAAGGATTTCCTGCACCTTGCCGAGATTCACGCCGATACCGGTCGTGCCCCACATGTAGTTGATCGAATAGGCGTTTCCGGGATCATATTGCGCCGTGCGCTCTTCGATCACGTCCCACATGTTGTCGAGGTTGGGCAATTGCGCCTTGTCCAGCGGCTGGAAAACGCCAGCCTGGATCTGACGGGAGAGGAAAGTGCCGGTGGGGACCACCACGTCATAGCCCGACCCGCCTGCCAACAGCTTGGTTTCCAGCACCTCGTTGCTGTCGAAGACGTCGTAGATCAGCTCAATCCCGGTCTCCTGCTCGAACTTCTCCAGCAGCGCCTCGTCGATATAGTCGGACCAGTTGTACACACGCACTTCGTCAGCGCTGAGCGCCGTCGCTGTCAGCGCCAAGGCAGCGCTGCTCATCATGAGCTTTTTCATTTCATACTCCCGTTGGTACGACCGAGTTCATCCCGGTTCGCCAGATTTTGATCAACTTTTGCCCATTTTGGCAAGATACTTTATGGTTTCACGCAAGATCACCCTGTGCAAGGGATGCTTCCGTGCAGGCAGTCAGAGGGATTTCCACCGCAATGCAGATGCTAAAAAATTCAGCACCACCCGAAGCGGCGAAACCTCCCAAACGCCCGGCCCATCAATCCGTCTACGAGCAGCTCCGCGATCTGATCCTGTTTGGAGAGCTCGCGCCTGGCCAGGCCGTGACGATCCAGGGCATTGCAGATCAGCTGGACGCCGGCATCACCCCGGTGCGGGAAGCGATCCGCAGGCTGACATCGGATGGGGCGCTGAACATGATGGGCAATCGCCGGGTGATTGTCCCCCAGATCACCGAAAGATGCATTGATGAGCTTGATTTCATGCGAAAAACGCTCGAGCCAAAACTTGCGGGACGGGCGGTTGCGCATATTACCGATGCCACGCTGACAAGGCTGCAGGCGCAGGATGCGGCGCTCAATACCGCGATTGCACAGGGTGATATCCGGTCCTATCTGACGCATAACTACAGGTTCCACGCCACCCTTTATGCCTGTGCCGAGGCACCCATCATCACGGCAACCGTCGACAGGCTCTGGCTCCGGTTTGGTCCATCGTTGCGCGTGGTCTGCGGACGCTACGGCACGTTGAACCTGCCCGACAAACACGCCGACCTGCTGGACGCACTGGCGCTGCGGGACGTCAGCGGTGCGGAGAACGCGATGGCGGAAGACGTCCACCAGGGCATGGTGCAAATTCGTGACGCACTCAAGGATACATCGCTGCTGCATCGATTCGATTGACAGCTTATAATTTGATCATATTCTACCGAAGCAATCGCACTCTCGTCATTCGCCAACCCCCGGAGGCCCTATGTCCTTGATTTCCAACCATATGCCGACAGCAGAGCTTCAGGCGCTGGATGCGGCGCATCACATGCACCCCTTTACGGCCAATGACACGCTGGCCAAGCGCGGCGCGCGGGTCATCACGCGGGCGGAAGGTGTCTATCTGACCGACAGCGACGGCAATCAGATCCTCGATGGGATGGCCGGGCTGTGGTGCGTCAACATCGGCTATGGACGTCACGAGATGGCCGAGGCCGCGGCCCGCCAGATGAAGGAACTGCCCTATTACAACACCTTCTTCATGACGACGCATGTGCCGGCAATTGCGCTGGCACAGGAGGTCACCGCGCTGGCACCCGACGGCATGAACCAGATCTTCTTTGCAAGCTCCGGGTCGGAAGCAAATGACACGAATATCCGACTGGTTCGGACCTATTGGACCGAAAAGGGCAAGCCCTCAAAATCCCATATCATCAGCCGCAAGAACGCCTATCACGGCTCCTCGGTCGGGTCCGGCAGTTTGGGAGGCATGGCCCATATGCATGCGCAGGGAGGTCTGCCGATTGAGGGGATCCATCACATCAATCAGCCCGACTGGTGGTCTGAGGGGGGCGAGATGAGCCGCGCTGATTTCGGTGTCGCCCGCGCGCAGGAGCTGGAGGCAAAAATTCTGGAACTGGGCGAGGATAACGTCGCGGCCTTTATCGCAGAGCCGATACAGGGTGCGGGAGGTGTGATCGTACCGCCCGAGACATATTGGCCGGAGATTCAGCGCATCTGTGACAAATACGAGATCCTGCTGATCGCCGATGAGGTGATCTGCGGGTTTGGCCGCACCGGCAACTGGTTTGGCTCGGAAACCATGGGGATCAGGCCGCACATCATGACCATCGCCAAAGGTCTGTCGTCCGGGTACCAGCCGATTGGCGGTTCAATCGTCTGCGACGCTGTGGCCGAAGTGATCGGACACACGGAGTTCAACCACGGATATACCTACTCGGGACATCCCGTGGCGGCCGCGGTTGCGCTTGAGAACCTGCGGATCATGAAAGAGGAAAACATGATCGAGCATGTGCGCAATGTTGCCGCCCCGCATTTGAAAGCGGGTCTGGAAACGCTGGCGGATCATCCGCTGGTGGGCGAGGTGAACGTGGCCGGTATGATGGCCTCACTGCCTCTGACACCGCACAAGGAGAGCCGCGCGACATTCGCGGCGGATCGAGGCACCATCGGCATGATCTGCCGCGACCGCTGTTTTGCCAATAACCTCGTGATGCGTCACGTGGGCGACCGGATGATCGTCTCTCCGCCGCTTATCATGGGGCGTGAAGACATCGACACGCTGGTCAGCAGAGCCTCCAAAGCCCTCGATGAGACCTATGCGGAGGCCAAGCGGCAAGATCTTTTGAAGGCGGCATCCTGAACGACAACAGATTCGGGTGCCCGCCTGAGAACGGCGGTTTAAAAATACGGCTGGTACAGGGAAGATAGCCTGCTGACCCGCGCGTCGGCAGGCTATTTTCCTTTGGTGTGCTGATTTTCAGCAAATTTCTCTGGATATTGCACGATTTGATCGGTGAGAAAGCTAACTGCTTGCACTTCGCCGTCACTGTCGTGTTACCTTAAGCCCAACAAGCGCGGATAACCGCCGGAAAACACGGGGAGCCACAATTGGCCGTAGATAGTGGAAGCGACGCATTCGTCGAATTTGATCGTGTGCAGAAAAGCTACGATGGAGAAAATCTGGTTGTAAAGGACCTCAACCTCTTCATGCCGAAAGGCGAATTTCTCACGATGCTCGGGCCCTCGGGGTCCGGCAAGACCACCTGCCTGATGATGCTGGCGGGATTTGAGACAGCAACACACGGTGATATTCGGCTCGATGGGGAATCCATCAACAACATCCCGCCGCACAAGCGCGGTATTGGCATGGTGTTTCAGAACTACGCCCTCTTTCCCCATATGACCGTGGCCGAGAACCTCTCGTTTCCGCTCGAAGTGCGAAAGATGGGTAAATCCGAGCGTGAGGCAAAGGTAAAGCGCGCGCTCGACATGGTGCAGATGGGCGCGTTTGGCGGGCGGCGACCTGCCCAGCTTTCAGGCGGGCAGCAGCAGCGGATCGCCCTGGCCCGCGCACTTGTGTTCGAGCCCGAGCTGGTGCTCATGGATGAACCCTTGGGGGCGTTGGACAAGCAATTGCGCGAGACCTTGCAGTTCGAGATCACCAAACTGGCCCATAAACTTGGCATCACCGTGGTCTACGTGACCCACGACCAGACAGAAGCGCTCACGATGTCGGACCGGGTGGCCGTGTTCGATGACGGCCGCATCCAGCAGCTCGCCCCACCCGACCAACTTTATGAGCAGCCCGAGAACAGCTTCGTGGCGCAGTTCATTGGCGAAAACAACACGCTTGAAGGCATTGTCAAAGAGATCAAGGGCGATACCTGTGTGGTACAGCTCGACGGGGGGGAGCTGATCGATGCCAAGCCGATCAACGTCTCCGCGGCGGGTGATCGCACCCGCGTGTCGATCCGCCCCGAGCGGGTCGAGTACAACAAGGACCGCCTCAGCCCTGACGCGCATACGCTGAATGCGGAGGTGCTGGAATTCATCTACATGGGTGACATTTTCCGCACCCGCCTGAAAGTCGCGGGCGCGGATGAATTCGTTATCAAGACACGCAACGCCCCCGATGTGGAGCGTTTGCAGCCCGGCCAGACCATCGAGATTGGCTGGCTGCCTGAAGATTGCCGCGCCTTGGACGCCTGACCGTCCGGTGCGTGCGACCTGTCGTGTGCCTTTCCAAGGCGTACGATCCGAAAGAGGCGGTGGCCAAGCCCGTTGTCACTCTCCTCCAAACCAAAACGGGCATATAAATTGGGAGACCATACATGAAACTGACCAAAACGCTTTTGGCTACAACTGCTTTGACAGTCGCCGCGGGCATGGTGTCCGCCGAGACCGAAATGGCTGATGAAATGACGATCGTCAGCTGGGGTGGCGCCTATTCCAACTCGCAGCAGCAAGCCTACCATAATCCCTACATGGAGATGACGGGCGTCAACATCATCAATGACGAATCCTCCGCCGAAGCCGTGGCGAAGCTGCGCGCGATGAACGAGGCCGGCAATATCACTTGGGACGTGGTCGATGTGACTGCGGCAGACTCCATCCGGCTGTGCGATGAGGGTCTCGCCATGGAGATCGATTTCGACGAGGATCTGGCAGCGGCACCCGACGGGACCTCGGCCAGCGACGATTTCGGCGACACCATCATCAACGACTGCGCCATTCCGCTGATCGTTTTCTCGACGACTTTTGGATATCGCACCGATATGGTTGGTGACACGCCGCCCACGACGGTCTGCGATGTTTTCGACACCGAAGCCTACCCCGGCAAACGCAGCCTCGAAAAGCGCCCCATCGGGAACATGGAGTGGGCGCTGCTCTGCGATGGCGTGGCAAAGGACGAAATCTACGATGTGCTGGAGACCCCGGAAGGTCAGGAGCAGGCGCTGGCCAAGCTCGATACGATCAAGGACGATGTGATCTGGTGGTCTGCCGGGGCGGATACACCGCAACTTCTGGCTGATGGTGAGGTCGTCATGGGTTCGACCTACAATGGGCGGCTCTTTTCGGTGATTGAAGAGCAGAACCAGCCCGTCGAGATGCTCTGGGACGGTCAAATGTTCGATCTGGACGTGTTCATCATCCCCGCAGGTCTGCCTGAAGATCGTAAAGCGCGCGCGCTTGATTACGTGAGATTTGCCTCCGACACGCAGCGTTTGGCAGATCAGGCCAAATACATCAGCTACGGTCCGGCGCGCGCTTCTTCCGCACCGTTGGTCAGCACGCATGCGGAACTGGGTATTGATATGGCGCCGCATATGCCAACCGATCCGGCAAATGCCACGAATGTCTTCAATTTCAACTACGAGTTCTGGGCGGATTACCGCGACGACATCGACGCGAAATTCCAGGCCTGGCTGGCGCAATAAGCCCGTATAGGGACTGAAAACCGGGAAGGCCGCGACAGGCGGCCTTCCGCACCAGGACGAAAGGATGGATCATGCCCAAAGGCTACATCATCGCCCATATCACCGTGAACGACCCCGCCGCCTATCAGGAATACATTGATCGGGACACCCCGATCCTGAAGGGTCTTGGCGGCACCTTCGTGGTCAGAGGTGGACAGGCTGAGGTTGTCGAAGGGTCCAGCTTTGAGCGTCATGTGGTGATCGAATTCCCATCTTATGCAGCAGCGCAGGCTGCCTATAACGACCCCGCCTATCAGGAGGTCGCAGATATTCGCCGCCGGACGGCGGACAGCACCATTATTCTCGCCGAGGGCGCCGCATGACCGACAATACCGCTGCAGGACCCGATCAGTTTGACGGCGCGGCCTCCGGCCGCCCCGCCCCCAAAACAGAGACCGCCGACAGCGGGCCGATGCTCGCCGCAGACGGCCGCCCGCTCAAGGCCAGTCTGAACCGCGCCTTACGACGGCAAAAGCTGCGCGCGATGATGCTGATCGCGCCGCTGCTGATCTTTGTCCTTGTGACCTTTATCGCACCGATTGCCGATATGCTGTTTCGGTCGGTGGAAAACCAGATCGTGTCGGAAACGCTACCGCGCACCACGACGGAACTGGCCACCTGGGATGGCGACGCCGGAGAGATCCCGCCCCCCGTCGTGTTTGAAGCCCTCTACAAGGACATCTTTATCGCGCAGGAACGCAAGCTGCACACCCGCCTCGGATCCCGCCTGAACTACGAACTCACCGGCGTCTCATCGCTCTTTCGCAAGTCGGGCCGGAACGTGGACGACATGGGCGAAGTCTACCAGGACCAGTTCGAGGACTTGAACGCGTTCTGGGAGGATGGTGAAAACTGGAACCGGATGATGGCCACGCCAGATTGGCTTGACGACATCACAGCGTGGAGCGAGGACCGCGAAGGGAGCCAACCGCCCTTTGAAATGCGCGAGGAGGTTGCTGCGGTTCTGCCCGAAACCGCCGCGACATTTCAGACCTTTGCCGATTTCGTGCAGTTCGAGGATGAAGACAACCTCGCAAACGAAGACCCCTGGGCCATCGTCTATTCCGCGCTTTACGAAGACCTGCAAAGCGGCGCGGATGTCGCCAGCCTGAGCGGTCCCGGTGCAACCGAGCTGCAGGAGGCCGCCGCCGCGGTGGCGGGGTTTGAAAGCGTCGATTACACGGCGGCTTTCCATGATGTTGACGAGGACTGGCACGACATCGAGGTGTGGCAGACGATCCAGACCTACAGCCCGGATTTCACTTCCGGCTATTTCCTCAATGCCGTCGATATGAAGAAATCGCCCGATGGCCCCGAGATGCGGCCCGAGAACGAACAGCTTCATATCATGCTCTTCATGCGCACGCTCTTCATGTCGCTGGTCATCACCGGAAGCTGTATTCTGCTGGGCTATCCGGTGGCGTGGATTCTCGCGAACCTGCCCGCCCGCACTGCAAACCTGCTGATGATCCTCGTATTGCTACCCTTCTGGACATCGCTTCTGGTGCGCACCTCGGCCTGGAAGGTGATGTTGCAGCAACAGGGCGTCGTGAATGACACGCTGGTCTGGCTGGGCATTGTCGCGGATGACAGTCGATTGGCGCTTATCAACAACCAGACCGGCACGATCATCGCCATGACGCATATCCTGCTGCCCTTCATGATCCTGCCGCTTTACTCGGTGATGAAGACGATACCGCCCAGCTACCTGCGCGCGGCCAAATCGCTGGGGGCCACGAATTGGACAGCCTTCTGGCGGGTCTATTTCCCGCAGTCGGTGCCGGGGATTGGCGCAGGCTCGATCCTCGTGTTCATTCTCTCCATCGGCTACTACATCACGCCCGAAATCGTTGGCGGCACGACAGGCACGTTCATCTCGAACCGGATCGCCTATCATATCTCCAGCTCGCTCAACTGGGGTCTGGCCGCAGCGCTCGGGGCGATTCTGCTGGCCGTCGTGCTGGGGCTCTACTGGGCCTATGACAAGATCGTCGGCATCGACAATGTAAAGCTGGGAGGCTGACGCCATGGTTGCACTCACCCCTGTATCCCGCACAGCCCCTTCGTTTTACGTGCCCGTCGTGGCCACCGCCGGCGCTGTTGCAGGTCTTTTTGTTGGCACAGCGCAGGGCAGTTCCCTCTTGGGTGTTGTGATCGGCGCCCTTGCAATGGCAGCCGTGGCCTTTGTGCTGACGCAAGTCGTCAAAGCCGAAAAACCCGGACGCTGGGCTTTGCTTGCCTTGCTCGCGGCGGTTGGGTTTTTCATGGGTGGCCTGCCCGCCGGGCTCATCGGGGCGGCCTTTGGCTGGTTCTTTGGCTGGTTCAGCTTTTGGCTCTACGAATCGCGCTACCGGCAGCATCTGGTGCCTTACCTGACACCCGGTCAGGTGCTTTGGCACTATGCTTTCCGGGTGATCTGCGGCGCGATCCTCGTGTTTCTCATCACGCCGATCATCGTGGTGATGCCGCTGAGCTTCAATGCGCAGAACTTCTTTACCTTCACGCCGGAGATGCTGCGGTTTGATCCTGCGGGCTATTCGCTCAAGCACTACGAGGACTTCTTTACCAACGCCGACTGGCAGGGGGCCCTGGCAAACTCGATCAAGATTGCGCCTGCGGCGACCTTGCTGTCGGTCACATTTGGGACGCTGGCCGCGATCGGGTTGAGCCAGCCGCATGTGCCCTTTCGCCGGGCGATCATGGCGATCCTGATCTCCCCGATGATCGTGCCGCTGATCATCTCCGCTGCGGGTATGTATTTCTTTTACAGCCGGATCGGCCTGCAAGGAACCTATCTCGGCGTGGTGCTGGCCCATGCCGCCTTGGGCATTCCCTTTGTCATCATCACCGTGACCGCGACACTGGTGGGCTTTGACAATTCGCTGACCCGTGCGGCAGCTAACATGGGCGCAAACCCTGTCACCACGTTCTTTCGGGTGCAGATGCCGCTTATTCTGCCAGGGGTCATCTCGGGCGGGCTTTTTGCCTTTATCACCTCTTTCGACGAGGTGGTCGTGGTGCTCTTTGTCGGCTCGGCCGGGCAGAAAACCCTGCCATGGCAGATGTTCACCGGGCTGCGGGAACAAATCAGCCCGACCATCCTCGCGGTGGCGACCATTCTGGTGATCGTCTCCATCGCACTTCTGACCGTGGTGGAGCTGTTGCGGCGTCGCTCTGAACGCCTGCGCGGGATGAGCCCGGCCTGACCGCCGCGCTCACCCGCCGACAGGTGTCACCGCAGGCGCTGCAATAGCGCCAGCGAGGCATATCCATCCGGCACCAGTCCCCGGTTGCGCTGAAAGGATCTGATCGCATCGATTGTCTTTGGCCCGATGCGCCCGTCTATGCCTTGCGTGCTGAAGCCGGCCTGCGTCAGGCGGCGCTGCAATTCCTGTCGCTCTGCAAAACTCAACGCGCGGTCCCCGGTGGGCCAGCTTGCCCGGATCGGGCTGCCTCCCTTGATCCGGTCGCTCAGATGCCCGACCCCGATCACATAGGCATCGGCGGTGTTGTAGGCTTCAATCGCGGCGAAATTGTCAAATATCATGAAAGCCGCCCCCTGCGCCCCTGCCGGTAGCAGGATCGAGGCGCGCCCATGGTTTGGCACCTTGCGCCCGTTCATGTCCATGATCCCATCCCGCGCCCAGGCGTTGGGGCTCTTTTTGATCGTGCGGTTCGCCTGGGTGTAGTCAAATCCGCGGGGGAGCTGCACCTCAACCCCCCAGGGCTGACCCTTGGTCCAGCCATACCGCTTGAGGTAGGCGGCGGTCGAAGCCAGGGCATCGGTTGGGTCCTCCGACCAGATATCACGCCGCCCGTCGCCGTTGAAATCAACCGCGTAGGCCAGATAAGAGGTCGGGATGAACTGGGTGTGCCCCATTGCCCCGGCCCAGCTTCCCGTCATGTTACGCGGGCTGGTATCGCCGCTTTGCAGAATCTTCAGCGCTGCAAACAACTGCTCTTCAAAGAAAGCGCCGCGCCGTCCTTCATAGGCCAGCGTGGCGAGGGAGCGGACAATGTCATTTGACCCGCGATAGCTGCCGTAGGCGCTTTCCAGTCCCCAGACAGCAACAACAACTTCCTTCTCGACGCCGTAGCGCCGCTCAATCGCTTCGAGCGTTGCCCGATGTCTGGCAAGCGCCGCCTTGCCGTTGGCGATCCGGGTGTCGGAGGCCGCGCTGGACAGGTATTGCCAGATCGTCTTGGTGAACTCCGATTGGTTGCGGTCCCGCCGGATCACATCCGCATCGAAGCTGACCCCGCGAAAGGCGGCATCCAGCGTCGCGGACCGAATGCCCTGACGTTCAGCCCGGCTGCGGAACTCACCGACCCAGCGGTCAAACCCGGCGGCAGAGGTTGCGACCTGCATCGCCTGTTCTGCCTGCCCGGCCAGGGTCGAGGGGCGGGTTTTGGGACGTACCGCCCGGTCAATCGCGGTAACGGTTGCGGATACGTCGATCACGTTTACCGGTGCAACGACTGCCGGTCGAACGACAGGTCTGAGAGATTGCCCCAAAGACTGGGCCACAGTGGTTTGCGCGCCGAAAACCACACCTAAAAAGCTCGCGCCAAAGATCATGCGTTTCATTGAAAGTGTCCTGCTACGATTTTTTATTATTATTGGGAGTGTAGCGCGACTTTGGATTCGGAAAAAGAAGCCTGTCTAGAAATCGCGATCCGCCGCCGATTTCTCCATCTCGGCGCGCAGCCGGGCAAGGTGCTCGCGCAGCATTATCACGCGGCGCGGGCGGAAACTCTCATCGGTAAGCTGAAGGTTGCGCATCCGGTCCAGACGGAAGGTGCGGTAGTCCTGGCGCAGGTGGCACCAGGCCATCAGCACGTTGCTGTTGTCGAGATAAACCAACCCCAGAGGATAGACCCTGCGCCGGGTCTCGGCCTGCTTGGCATCCGTGTAGTCGAAGGCCACCGTAACCTCATCCCAGGTGGCCCTCCGCAGCGCTGCGACATCAATCTCGACGGGCGGCGGTTTACTAAAGCGATGCGCTGTCAGCACCGCATGTTGCAGCCGATGCGCCTGACGGGGCGGCACCCGCGCCTTGATCTTGGCCAGTGCGGAGCGGGCCGCCTGTGCCAGTGCCGGGTCCCCGATCACGGCGACATCGCGCAGACCCAGCACAAGGGCTTCAAGCTCCTCATCCTCGAACGCCAGGGGTGGCAGGGCGGCATCCTCGACCAGCGTGTAGCCGAACCCCGCTTCGCCATCGATCACCGCGCCGATGCTGCGCAGCGCCTCGATGTCGCGATAGATCGTGCGCGGCGACATCTGCATCTCTTCGGCAAGCTGTGCGGCCGTCACCGGCGATGGCAGGTGGCGCAGGGTCTGCATCATCTGGAAAAGGCGGTGCGTTCGGCTCATGAAAGGATCATACCATGTATCGTGACAAAAACTGACAGTATACGCGCCTACCCTGCGACCACTGAAATTGAGGATTTTCCATGATCGACCTTCTGACCTACCCGCCCGCCTTTGGCCTGGCCTCGTCCAGCCCGTTTTGTATCAAGGCGGCCTACCTGTTGAACCTCTCCGGCCAGCAATGGACCCCGGTAGAGACGCTTGATCCGCGCAAAACGCCCCATGGCAAGCTGCCGGTGATCCGGACGGAGGGTCGCATGATTGCCGATAGTGACAATATCAGAGCCTACCTTGAGGAAAACGGCGCTGATTTTGACAAGCACCTCAGCGATCTGGATCGGGCCAATGCCCGCGCCTTCATCCGCATGGCCGAAGAGCACCTCTACTTTCACCTTGTCATGGACCGTTGGGCGGATGACCGGGTTTGGCCGATGGTGCGTGACACCTATTTCAGCAAGATGCCCGCCGGGGTCAGGCATGTTATTGCCGGGGTGATCCGCAAAGGGCTCCTGAAAGGATTGCACTATCAGGGACTCGGGCGTCTGAACACGGATCAAAGATTGGCCCGTATAGAGCCTGATATCGAAGCCATCACCACACGGCTTTGGCAGGGGAAATTCCTCTTTGGCGACCAGCCCAGTGCGGCCGATGCATCGGTGGCACCCATGCTGTCGGCGATAATGGTCACGCCCGGCGACACAAGGCTGAAAGAGATGCTGACGAAAAACGAGGTGCTGACCGGCTATGTTGCCCGCGTCGAGGCCGCCTGCGGCTAGCGTCTGCTGCGTTTGACCTTGCGTTTTACCTTATCCGCCTTGCGCTTGGCTTTCACGTTGCGCCGGCGCGGGGCGCGACCAGCAGGCGAGGGTCGCCCCTGCGCCAGCTTCGTGCCCTCAAGGGCGAGCAGATCGAGGGCGATGCCCCCCGTCACCGGCGCTGCTTCGGCCAGACGAACCGTTGCGCGCTGCCCAAGGCTGATGATCTGCCCGCTATCCGCGCCCATCAGCGTGTTGGCCTCGGCATCAAAGTGAAAGTATTCCCGCCCGATCGCGCGCATCGGTACGAGGCCATCCGCCCCGGTCTCATCCAGCTTCACAAAGATGCCGAACCGGGCGATACCGCTCACACGGCCGGTGAATTCGGTGCCGACCCGTTCGCTCAGATAGGCCGCCAGGTAGCGGTCCGTGGTGTCGCGCTCCGCCACCATGGAGCGGCGTTCGGTGTCAGAGATATGCGTGCCTATCTCGTCCAGGCTGTCGTAATCCTCGGGCCGCAGTCCGTCCTTTCCCCAATCATGTGCGGCGATCAGCGCGCGATGCACAATCAGATCCGCATAGCGGCGGATCGGCGAGGTGAAATGCGCATAGCGCGGCAAAGCCAGCCCGAAATGCCCCAGATTGGTCGGGCTGTAGTAGGCCTGCGTCATCGACCGCAGCGTCGAGATATTGATGAGTTCCGCCTCATCCGTGCCTGCCGCATCATTGAGCAACCGGTTCAGATGCGACGTCTTGAGCACCTGCCCCTTGGCCAGCACATAGCCGCTGGCCTTCGCCGTCTCCCGCAGGGCATCTAGCTTTTCCGGGTTGGGTTCTTCGTGGACGCGGAACAAAAGCGGTGTCTTCTTGGCGATCAGCGTTTCAGCGGCGGCAACATTGGCCAGCACCATGAACTCTTCGATCAGGCGGTGCGCCTCAAGCCGCTCCTTGAACCGCACCGACGTCACGGTCCCGTCGTCGGCAAGCTCGATGCGGCGCTCCGGCAGGTCCAGATCCAGCGGCTGACGGCGCTCACGGGCGGCGGCCAGAGCAGCATAGGCTGCATAAAGCGGCTTCAAAACAGGCTCTAACAGGGGCTCTGTGCGATCATTGGGCTGGCCATCGACGGCGGCTTGCACCTCTTCGTAGTGCAGTGATGCGGGCGACCGCATCAACCCGCGGTGAAAGCTGTGCCCGAGCTTGTTGCCCGCTTTGTCCAGCACCATCCGCACGGCGATACAGGCGCGCGGCACCCCTTCGTGCAGGGAGCACAGATCGCCGGACAACCGGTCCGGCAGCATCGGAACCACCCGGTCGGGAAAGTAGGTGGAGTTGCCGCGTTTGCGCGCTTCACGGTCCAACGGGCTATCCGGTGTGACGTAATGCGCGACATCGGCAATCGCGACCCAGAGCACATGGCCACCGGCGTTTTTCGGGTCCTCATCCGCCTGCGCGTAGCAGGCATCGTCGTGATCCCGCGCATCTGACGGATCGATGGTGATCAGCGGCAGGTCGCGGAGATCCTCGCGCCCTTTCAGCCCGGCCGGTTTGGCCGCATCTGCCTGCGCGATCACATCATCGGGAAAGCTGTCGGGGATGCCGTGCTGGTGGATCGCTATCAACGACACCGCCTTGGGCGCGGACGGATCACCCAGCCGCTGCACAATGCGCGCGCGCGGCAAACCCATGCGCCCTTTGGGGCCTGCCTGCTCCGCCTCCACAAGTTCGCCATCCTTCGCCCCATGGGTGGCCCCGGCGTCCACCTGCCATTCCCTGTCAGCGCCCTTGTCAATCGGCTGGATGCGCCCGCCTGCATCGGTCTTGCGAAAGACACCCAGGACGCGGCGCGGGTTGGTGCCAATGCGACGAATGAGGCGCGCCTCATAGTGATGCGTCTCGTTCTTGACCAGCGTAAGCCGCGCCAGAATGCGGTCTCCCGCCCCCAGCGCAGGATCAGACGCGCGCGGGATCACAAGCACCGAGGGTTCCTTGCCTTCGCCGCGCCACTCCATGGGTTTGGCAAAAAGGTCCCCGTCACTGTCCGGCCCGGTGATCTGCAAGACGCTGACAGGGGGCAGGCGGTCGGGGTCCTGATAGCTTCGCTTGCGCTTTTCCAGGTGGCCCTCGGCTTCAAGTTCCTTCAGCAGGCGTTTCAGGTCGATGCGCGCGGCACCCTTGATACCAAACGCCTTGGCAATGTCACGCTTTGCGGTCAGGGCCGGGTTCTGTTCGATCCAGTCCAGAATATCTGATTTTTGGGGGAGTTTGCTCATACTCCCTCAGGTAGCACGGGGACCCGGTGCCGTCATCGCCAAATCCTCCAAAGTGTCCACATCGCGCAGACTGTCGATATAACTGGGGTGCAAGCCGCCCAGTGACGCAACCGTGTCGGCAAGAGCGTGCTCAGACGACCATCGCACATTGGCAAAGAGCCGGCGGGGCGCGCGCTTGGGATGCTTCAGACCGACAAGCCAGTAGCCTCCATCCGGCGCGGGCCCGAATACAGCCTCTGCAGAACCGAGGGCCCGAAAGGCGCGCAGGATATGAAACGGCTCTATACCGGGGATATCGGCCCCGATGACACAAACAGGCCCCGGCGGCTGATGCCTCAGCATCCGCGCCATGCGATCCCCGAGGTCCCCCCGCCCCTGCGGCAGACGTGGCAGATGGCGCGGCCAGACCCGGCTTTGCAGTCCCGCCACATCCGGCGCAACAGCCAGCACGAGCTGCCAGCGCGGATCATCCAGCCTGCGGATCAGACCAGCGCATTGATGCCGAAACCACCACGCGGCCGGGGTCATACCAATGGCGCGCCCCAAACGGGTCTTGACCCGCCCCGGATGCGGCTCTTTCAGCATCACGACCAGCGTGCGTTTCACAAGGCGCGTTCCATATCCCGGTGGGGGATGCCGGCGTCATCGTAGACGGGTCCCTCTGCCACGAAGCCCAACGCCTCGTAGAACGCCAGCGCCGAGACCTGCGCGCCCAGCCTTGCCCGCGTCACCCCCGGCTGGTTGCGCGCCAACGTCAGCGCGGCACGGATCAAAGCCGCCCCAAGGCCCCTGCCGCGTGCCTCGGATAGCATACAGACGCGTCCGATCTTGGCCACATCGCCCGATACCAGCATGCGCGCGGTGCCGATGGGCTTGTCGTTGTCGCAAACCAGCAGGTGCAGCGCCTCGCCGTCGCGCCCGTCCACCTCCTCTGCCTGAGACACGCCTTGCTCTTCGATGAAGACACGCGCGCGTAAAGCCTGGCAGGTCTCGATTTCATCGGTCTGAACGATCTGCACCGTCACGCAAAGTACTCCGCCAGGATCCGTGCGTAGATCGCCTTGAGTTGCCGGATATGCGCGACCTCCACGTGCTCATCCACCTGATGCATGGATTGGCCCACCAGCCCGAACTCAACCACCGGGCAGTGGTCCTTGATAAAGCGGGCATCCGACGTCCCGCCGGTGGTGCTGAGCACCGGATCAAGGCCCGTTTCGGCCTTGACCGCCGTCGCCACGAGATCAGACAGCGGACCGGGCGGCGTGACAAAGCTTTCGCCGGAGATCTTGATTTTCAGCTCTGTCTTAACGCCGAATTCAGTCTCTACTCTGGCGATTTCCTCTTTGATCCAGGTGGAGAGCGAGGCACCGCTGTGGGCGTCGTTAAAGCGAATGTTCACCGCCGCACTGCAAGCTGCCGGGATCACGTTTGTTGCAGGGTTGCCCGTGTCCATTGTGACAATCGCCAGGGTCGAGGGGTCGAAGTAATCCGTCCCGTCATCCAGCTTGTGGCGCGCCAGACGGTCCATCAGGCGCGCCAAGGCAGGCAGGGGGTTGCACGCCCGATGCGGATAGGCAGAGTGGCCCTGCTTGCCCATCACCCTGATCCACGCGGTCATGGATCCACGTCGCCCGATCTTGATCATCTCGCCCATCTGGTCGGGGCAGGTGGGCTCCCCCACGAGACAAACGCTCATCTGCTCGCCTGTCGCAGCCATATGTGCCAAAAGCGCCGTGGTCCCATCGGTCGCGTCGCCCTCCTCATCCCCCGTAATGGTCAGAATGATCGCCCCCTCGGGCGGCCTGTGCGTCACGAAATCCACCGCCGCCGCCGCAAAAGCCGCAACACCCGATTTCATGTCGGTGGTGCCGCGCCCATACATGATGCCGTCTTTTATCTCTGCCCCAAAGGGCGGCATCGCCCAATCTGCGGCCTGCCCGATGGGCACCACATCGGTGTGACCGTTAAAGCCAAAGGTCCGCGCATGCCCCCGCGGACCCCAGCGGGCAAAGAGGTTGCGAATACCGCCGCGATCCGCCCAGGCACAGTCGAACCCCGCCCCCGACAGCAGGTCGTGCAAGACGTCCAGCGCCCCGTCGTCCGCCGGGGTGACAGAGGCGCAGCGCACCAGCTTTGCGGTCAGGTCAACGGGATCAACGTCAGCCATTGTGTTTTCCTTCGGTCTCGAATGCTCGCTCTCCTTCCTACAGGTGTTCAAGGAAGCTGCAAGGTCAACAAACCGGCTGCGGAGACTGGAGCCTAATCCGCGTCGGTTTCCGGATGTGTGCCGTAAAACGGCTCCATCTGTGCGACGATGACGGCATTCTCATCCAGGGCGCGCTGCATCAGGGCGCGTTCCTCATCGGGGATCTCATGCCCTTCGGCCAGCCGTTCATCAAGGGTGCCATAGCCCGTTACGTCCAAAGGAGCGGTATCGGCCTGCTTGAGAATCGCAACCGTCTCGCGCACGGCTTCCGCCTCATCAACACCGCTGGCAAAGACCACAAGGCCCGCACCGGTCGCCTTTGCAGGCAGGCCGTCCCCGTCCTTGCGGCCGATCTGGACGACAAGGGTATAGACCTGTTGGCGCGATTGCTTCTTTTGCTGTGCCATGCGCCTTGCTTACGGCTTGGCGAAGGGCACCACAATGGCTTTGTCGAGACGTTTGTCGGCGGGCCAGTCGGCGTAAGGCTCCCATCCCGCGTCCATTTCATGCAGGTTACGCAGCCCCGCAAGCAGGGGCACGCGCTGTTCGGTCGGCAACAGGTTGTAGTCGTCTGCCTGAGCCTCATAGCGCCGTGCCATCTTGCCCGCGGCATCTTTGGTGGCAATCGCGTCCAGGATCATCAGCGCCGTGCAGGCGGCATAACAAGGATGCTCCGGGTCCAGAGAAACCTCGTCGACAACCTGACACGGGAACCAGCCGCCAAATTCTGACAGGATACAACTGCTTTTGAGACAGTTATCCAGCGCCTTGCGATGCACCGGCTGGGTTTCTTCCTCTGCCAGAGCACAGACCATATCGCGCATGTCCTCGGTCATGGAGCGGGCAATGATCTTGAGCAGGCGGAGAAGGTCATCCTCGTCATAGGTCCGCAGGTCAGTGCCCTGCGGCGGCTGATCCAGCTTGACCAGTTCAAGCGCATGGGCCCCGCGGAACCCGTTCATCAGGGCCGCGCGGATCGGCGAAGGTGCCTCGCGAAAGCGTTCCTGAAAGGCATCCCAGTTCCAAAAGAGGTCATCATCCCCCGCACCGCCCTGCAGCCGGTCGGACAACAGCACGATGGTTGCGGTCATGAAGCTTGCGTGATCCTGATCCGGCATCGAGGCGACCATCATCAGTTCCGCGTGCATGGCCTCGGCGTCTTCGGCGGTCATCTTGCATTCCTGATCAAAGATCAGCCGCCGCAGGATCGGTTTCAGTTCGGGGCTCAGACGCGTCGCAAGGCCTGCAAACCCGGTGGCGGCTGCACTCTGCAGATCAGAGACAACCTGCATGGTCTTGAACGTCATAGGAGGAGAAAAATGTCGCATGCATTTTTCCTAGCCCGACAAGCAGGCGGGAATACATCGCCTTCCTGTCGAGAGGCGGGAAATCTTGGGGCAGGGCTGCCCCAAGTCCTAAGATTTCGTTAATCTCAGTCCCGCAGGAGATCGTTGATCGAGGTTTTCGAGCGTGTCTGTGCATCGACCTTTTTCACGATCACCGCACAGTAGAGGTTCACGCCGTTTTTCGACGGCAGGGAACCCGCGACCACGACAGAGCCTGCGGGCACTTCACCATAGGTGAACTCGCCGGTCTCGCGATCGATGATCTTGGTGGATTTTCCGATAAAGACCCCCATGCCTAGCACCGAGCCTTCGCGCACGATGCAGCCCTCGACCACTTCGGACCGCGCGCCGATAAAGCAGTTGTCCTCGATGATCGTGGGCCCGGCCTGCATCGGCTCCAGCACACCACCGATGCCCACCCCGCCCGAGAGGTGCACGTTCTTGCCGATCTGCGCACAGGACCCGACCGTGGCCCAGGTATCGACCATCGTGCCTTCGTCCACATAAGCGCCGAGGTTCACGAAAGACGGCATCAGCACCACACCCGGTGCGATGAAGGCCGATTTGCGCACAACGCAGTTCGGCACCGCGCGAAAGCCTGCGGCCCGCCATTGATTGTCACCCCAGCCCGCGAACTTGCTGTCGACCTTGTCCCACCAGCCACCCGCTTGCGGGCCGCCCGTCTGCATTTCCATATCCTTGATCCGAAAACCCAACAGCACAGCCTTCTTGGCCCATTGGTTCACATGCCAGTCGCCGCCGGCCTGCTTTTCTGCCACGCGCAGCGTGCCCCTGTCGAGCGCGGCCAGCGTGTCCTCGATGGCTTCGCGGGTTTCCCCCTTGGTCGCGGGCGTGATCGTGTCACGCGCCTCCCAAGCGGCCTCGATAGCGGTTTCAAGCTCTGCGTTGGACATGATGGCTCCGATCAAAAACAGGTTTTCGCGGTTCTATCCGCGCTCGCGCCAAGCTTCAACGCCCTTACGGCTCTGGAACCCTCCAGAACCACTTCGGATGGGGAGCGCGGATGGCTCGGGAGCTTGCGCCGCACAAATCCCTCCAGCGAAAATCACAGGGCGCTTTCGTAAAAAAACAACCAATTCATTTGCATCTTGGGTCGCAACATGGCCCCTTGCCCCCAACCGATCAGCCGGAGATCTCTCAGAATGAACCGACGCCACCCTCTACGCCACGCCCGCGCCGACCGCAAAGCAATCCGCGATGTGCCGGATACGCCGCAAACCCGCGCGCCCCAGTACCGTCTGGCCTTTGCGGACGATGATTTTCTGTGCCGCGAGGAGTTGCGACCCGTGCGCCTGCAACTGGAACTGCTGAAGCCGCAGATGCATCTTGATGCGCTTGGGATCGACAGCACGATTGTGCTGTTTGGGGGCGCGCGCATTCCCAGCCCGGCGGAACGGGACAAGGCGCGGACCAAGACGCTGGCAGAGCTGTCGCATTTCTATGAAGAAGCCCGCGAATTTTCCCGGCTGATGACGCTCAAAAGCCTGCAAAGCGATGGGCGCGAGCATGTCATTGTGACCGGCGGTGGGCCCGGCGTGATGGAAGCGGGAAACCGCGGTGCCGTCGACGCGGGCGGGCGTTCCATCGGGTTGAATATCGTCCTGCCACACGAGCAGGCCCCCAATGAATACGTCACCCCGGAGCTGTGTTTCAACTTTCACTACTTTGCCATTCGCAAGATGCACTTTCTGATGCGCGCCAGCGCGATCTGCGTCTTTCCGGGCGGGTTCGGCACCCTGGACGAGCTCTTTGAATCCCTGACCCTGATCCAGACCGGGCGGATGCAACCGGTGCCGGTGCTGCTCTTTGGCCGCGCGTTCTGGGACAGCATCCTCAACTGGGAAGCGCTGGCGGAGGCCGGTACCATCTCGGCAGATGATCTGGAACTTTTCAACTTTGTCGAAAGTGCCGCCGACGCGGTGCAGGTTATCGAAAGCTGGCAAGACATCCCCGCCCGCGAGGCGATCCCCGGTCGTTAGGTGCAGATCGTTTGGACTTCGCTGCGTTCGACCTCGATCAGTCTTGTCAGGTCCGGCGGGGTGATGGCCCCGATCACAAGGGTACGGCCAATGACCGTGCCCGGTGTGCCGGGAATGCCCAGACGGCGCCCCAACGCGAGGCTTTGTCTCAGCAGCTCCGAAACCTCATCGCCATTTGCCGCCGCCACCAGCCGGTCCGGGTCCAGGTCCAGCGCCTCTCCCATGCGCCGCAAGGCCGCCGGCCCGGGACGCAGATTGCGCGCCGAGAGGTAGTCCCGTGCTGCAGCCTCCGCGCCCATGATGCGGGCTGCCAGAACCGCCCGCGCGGACCGCACCGACGCAGGCCCCAAAAGCGGCATCTCGTGCCAGATCAGCCGTATCGCGCCATCGGAATCCCGCAGATCGGTCAACCGCCTTTCCAGGAGCTTGCAATAGGGGCAGTTGAAATCACTGAAAATCGCAACGGGGAGCTGACTGTCGGACCACCCCGCGGGGCCGAACAACTCTAAACAAGGGGATATCCGCCGCTCATCAGCAGGTGGTTCGGGCGCAATGCTTGTTTGATCCAGACCAAAAAACGGGTCCGCGCCACCTGAAACAGAGCCCCCCTTGATCTGCCGAAACCCCTCAAAGCCGTTCAACGGCTCAAACTCAAAATCGGACGGGATGCGCCGCAAAACAGGGGGGATCGCAATGGCCACCGCCATCGCCCCCCCAATCACAAGCGCATCGCGGCGGCGCATCAGCCGCCTGCCAGACCTGCCTCTGCCGCGATTTCCTTGCGGGATTTGCGCACCCGTTCGGTGGCGGATTTCAACTGACCGCAGGCGGCCATGATATCTTCGCCCCGTGGGGTGCGGATGGGCGAGGCATAGCCTGCTTTGTAGATGATATCGGCAAAGGCCCGGATACGATTGTTCGACGAGCGTTTGTAAGGTGCACCGGGCCACTCGTTGAAGGGAATCAGGTTTATCTTGGCCGGGATGCCCTCGATCAGCCTGACCAGCCGGTGGGCATCGGCGTCGCTGTCATTGACCCCCTGCAGCATCACGTACTCAAAGGTGATGCGTTCGGAGTTGGAGACTTTGGGATAGGTTTTCAACGCCTCAAGCAGTGCCTCGATGTTCCAGCGCTTGTTGATCGGCACCAGCTTGTCGCGCACCTCATCCGTGGTCGCATGGAAACTCACCGCCAGCTGGCACCCGATCTCGGATGCGGTGCGCGCGATCTCCGGGACCACACCGGAGGTCGAAAGTGTGATTCGCCGCCGCGACAACTGGATGCCCTCGGGATCCATGGCGATCTTCATCGCGTCGCGCACATTCTCGAAGTTGTAGAGCGGTTCGCCCATCCCCATCAGAACGATGTTGCTCAAAAGCCGGGTTTCGTCTTTCGGCGCGCCGATCTCGGGCCATTCACCCAGATCATCGCGGGCCACCATCACCTGTCCGATGATCTCTCCCGCGGTCAGGTTCCGCACCAGTTTCTGGGTGCCCGTGTGACAGAACGAGCAGGTCAGCGTGCACCCGACCTGAGACGAGACACACAGCGTGCCGCGCCCTTCTTCGGGGATATAGACCACCTCAACCTCATGACCGCCGGCGATCCGCACCAGGTATTTCCGCGTGCCGTCCTCGCTGAGTTGCCGGGTTATGACCTCGGGCACTTCGATCACAAATTTCTCTTTCAGATCAGCGCGGTACGCCTTTGCCAGGTTGGTCATCGCGTCAAAATCGCGGACCCCCCACTGATAGATCCATTGCCAGATCTGGCCCGCGCGCATCTTTGCCTGCTTTTCCGGGGTCCCCGCCGCGATCAGTGCCTCCCGCAGCGCGCTGCGTGTCAAACCGACAAGGTTCACCGGCCCTTGCGGCAATTTGCGCGGCATGGTGTGGACGTCTTGCGTGATCGGCGCGGTGGCGGACATGATCGGACCCTTCGGTGAGTGGATGCCGCTCTATATAGAGGTTTCCGGCCAGATCAAAAGAAAAAGCCCCACCACAAGCGGGGCTTTGTCGCAAACAGGCAGCGGTTCAGCTTGCGCAGCGGGTTTCGGCATCCTCAACCGCCGCGGTAAAGCCCAGCAGCGAAAACGTGTCCTTGGTGGTTGTGCCCCGGCTCGACAGACCGGTCACGACCGCATCAGATCCACGCTTCATCGCGGCAACCAGCTTAGCGTCATCAGCAGCGCTCGCAGGCCAGGCCCAATCCCCATCGGTGAACAGGGAAAATTCGGAGCCACCGATTTCGACACTCACCTGGCTACCCTCCCGAAACGGGTACCCGCCGGTGAAGGCAACCTGTCCGCTGGCCTCAGCCGATGGGCGGAAAAAGACCATCAACAGAATTTCGCCGCGATTGGCCGCCACCACACGTCCATCGCGGGTATTGACAGTTTCGGTAGGGACCGAAACGCCCCAGCATTCTTTTGGGTTTTCTTCGACAAAAACGCTCCAATCGGTTTTTGCCGCAACACGGTTGTTGCTAACGTTCTGGGCAATAGCGCTTTGACCAACCATCGCGATAAGCGCCGCCATCCCAAGGAAACTTTTCGAAATTTGCATGTTTTACACAGCCTCCAGCTGTCCTTACCTCAACTTGCGCCGGACTTTTACGGTGGCGATTATTGTGCCACTCTGATGCAATTCCCTGCTTGTGTCCTGACACATGGCACAGTAGCGCAAACTTCACAGCAGACGAAAGACTGATTGGCAAAAATTTGCCAAATCCCGAGGAAAAAATCATGAACTCCGTTCCGATGGTTGAAATTTGGCGTGGTCCCTTTTTGGAGAGTGTGCACAACGGGCATGCGGTGATCTGCGATGATACCGGCCAGATCGTCGACGCCTGGGGAAATCCCGATCAGGTGGTTCTGTCGCGCAGCGCCTCCAAAATGATCCAGGCGCTGCCTTTGGTGACATCGGGGGCCGCTGAGGCGGCGGGGCTGAAGCCAGAGCATCTGGCGCTTGCCTGTGCGTCACATCGCGGAGCGCCACTGCACACCGAATGGGTCACCGCATGGCTCTCAAACCTGGGTTTGACGGATCACGACCTGCGCTGCGGGGCGCATTTCCCCTATGATGCACCGACAGAGCAGGCGATGCGGCGGGCCGGGGAAACCCCTTGCCAGTATCACAACAACTGTTCCGGCAAACATGCGGGGTTTCTGACGTTGACTCGGCATTTGCGCGCAGGCCCCGAATACATCGAGACAGACCATCCCGTGCAGAAAGCGGTTTTGGAGGCCTTTGAACGGGTCACCGGCGAGACATCGCCCGGTTTCGGGATCGACGGCTGCTCGGCCCCGAATTTCGCCGGAAGCCTGCATGCAATGGCGCGGGCGATGGCGCATTTCGCGGCCAGCCCGGAGGGCAGTCCCGAAGCCACGCTGCACCGGGCCATGCGCCTGCACCCCGAGTTTGTGGCAGGAGAAGGCAGCGCCTGCACCGAGTTAATGCGCGCCACAAAGGACAAGGTTGTCATCAAAACCGGCGCGGAGGGGTTCTACAATGCCATCCTTCCCGACCAAAAGCTGGGGATCGCGCTGAAAATCAGCGATGGGGCAACGCGCGCGTCCGAATGCGCGATTGCTGCTATTCTGGTGAAACTGGGCGTGTTAGAGCCGGATCACCCTGCCGCCGCCAGGCTGATGAACGCGCCCATTCTGAACCGGCGCGAGATCGTCACGGGCTGGATACGCCCCGGCCCGGCCTTGCTCTGATCCGCTCACACAGCGCTGACGAAATCGCTTTCCGCGTAGCCTTGCAGATAGAGCAGTGCCGTCAGATCACCGTGGTTGATGCGGATGTCGCATTCAGCGGCAACCACCGGTTTTGCGTGCAGCGCCACACCCGTCCCCGCCCTTCTCAGCATACCGAGGTCATTCGCCCCGTCGCCGACCGCGATCACCTCGCTTTCTGCCAGCCCCAAACGGTGAGTGATCTCGGTGAGAGCCTCCACTTTGGCCTGCTGCCCCAGGATCGGCAGGCCAACCTCCCCGGTCAGCGCACCATCCGCGCTCAGCAAGGTGTTTGCCCGGTTCTCGTCAAACCCCAGCGTCGCGGCGACCTTTTGCGTAAAGGCGGTAAAACCGCCAGAGACCAACGCTGCGTAAGCGCCCTGCGCCTTCATCGTGGCCAGCAGCGCCGGTCCGCCGGGCATCAGCGTGATCCGCTCGCGCAGCGTCTTTTCGATCGTCGCCACCGGCAACCCTTTCAGCAGGCCGACACGCTCTGTCAACGCCTGGTAAAAATCCAGTTCACCGTTCATGGCACGGGCGGTGATGTCTTTGACCCGCGCCCCGACACCTGCTTCATCCGCCAGCTCGTCGATGCATTCCTGCTGGATCATCGTGCTGTCCATATCCGCAAGCAGCATCTTTTTCCGACGCCCTTGCGTCGGCTGGATCACCAGATCGACGGCACGCTCCTGCAGGTTCTGCCAGACCTGCCACTGGTTATCGGGCAGGTGGCCAATCTCGAACTCTGCGGCAATATCCGGGGCAAGCCAGATCGCCTCACCCCCCCCCCAGGCGTTGCGCAGGGCGGCGACCAAAGCAGGATCCAACACAGGGTTTTGGGGGGCACACAACAGGGTCACGGTGAACATGGGCGAAGTTTCCGATCCGCATCAGGGAGGTCGCAAAAATGCGAATTTGCGGCGTTCTAGCGTCATTTTGCCTGTTGCGCCAGCCTGCACAGACCCGTAGACGCGTCGGTGGGACACCCTTCCCCAACGAAGGGCGCTTATCTGGAAGGATAGCATTGATGGCTATAAAGACACCGGCAACGCGGCCGGCTAATCCGCGTTTTTCATCGGGCCCCTGTGCCAAACCCCCCACCTTTGATCTGACCAAACTTGCCGGCGCCCCGCTGGGCCGGTCGCACCGCGCGGCTGAGGGCAAGGCAAAACTGCTCGCAGCAATCGAGATCACCCGCGAGGTTCTGGGGGTGCCCGCCAACTACCGTATCGGTATCGTGCCCGCCTCGGACACCGGGGCCTATGAGATGGCGATGTGGTCGCTCCTGGGCGAACGGCCTGTGCAGATGGTCGCCTGGGAAAGCTTTGGCGCGGGCTGGGTCACGGATGTGGTCAAACAGCTCAAGATCGAGCACAGCCTTCACACGGCGGACTATGGCGAGATCGTGGATATGGCCACTCTCAATTACGACAACGATGTCTGCTTTACCTGGAACGGCACGACATCGGGTGTGCGTGTCCCCTCGGGCGATGTGATCCCGGCGGACCGCGCCGGGCTCACGCTCTGTGATGCGACCTCGGCGGCCTTTGCGATGGATCTGCCGTGGGACAAGCTCGATGTAACGACATTCAGCTGGCAGAAGGTGCTGGGGGGTGAAGCGGCCCACGGCATGCTGATCCTCAGCCCCCGCGCGGTCGACCGGCTGGAAAGCTACACCCCGCCCTGGCCGCTGCCCAAGATTTTCCGCCTGACCAAAGGCGGCAAGCTGATCGACGGGATCTTCACCGGGGCCACGATCAACACGCCGTCGATGCTCTGTGTCGAAGACTATCTGCTGGCGCTGGACTGGGCCAAATCCGTCGGTGGCCTGCAAGGGATGATCGCCCGCGCCGACGCCAACGCAGGGGCGATTTTCACCTTTGTAGAGACACATGACTGGATCGATTTTCTGGCGGTTGATCCGGCGACACGCTCCAATACCTCGGTCTGTCTGAAGTTCACCGACCCGCGCATCACGGATGGTGCGGCCTTCGCCAAGGCCGTTGCGAAACGGCTGGCGGACGAGGATATCGCATTCGACATCGGGGCCTATCGCGACGCCCCTGCGGGCCTGCGCATCTGGTGCGGCGGCACGGTTGAGACCGCAGATATCGAAGCGATGCTGCCTTGGCTCGCCTGGGCGTTCGACGCCGAAATCAACAGCTAGTTTCAGCGCGCGCAGCCCCTCTGCGCCGCTTTACCCCTCTCAAAAAAGGACCCCGAAAATGGCTCCCAAAGTACTCATTTCCGACAAGCTTTCTCCTGCCGCAGTACAGATTTTCAAAGACCGCGGCATCGAGGTCGATTTCCAGCCCGACGTGGGCAAGGACAAAGAGAAACTGGCCCGGATCATCGGTGACTACGATGGTCTCGCGATCCGTTCCGCCACCAAGGTCACCGAAAAGATCATCGCAGCGGCGGGCAACCTGAAAGTGATCGGTCGCGCGGGCATCGGGACCGACAACATCGACAAGGATGCAGCCTCTAAAAAGGGTATTATCGTCATGAACACACCCTACGGGAACATGATCACGACGGCGGAGCACGCCATTGCGATGATGTTTGCCGTTGCGCGTCAAATCCCCGAAGCCTCTGCCTCCACCCACGCGGGCAAATGGGAGAAATCGAAGTTCATGGGTGTGGAGCTGACCGGCAAGACGCTGGGGGTCATCGGCGCCGGCAATATCGGCGGCATCGTCTGCGACCGCGCCCTTGGCCTCAAGATGAAGGTTGTGGCCTATGACCCCTTTCTTGGGGCAGAAAAGGCCGAGAAGATGGGTGTGCAGAAAGTCGAACTTGACGAATTGCTCACACGCGCCGATTTCATCACGCTGCATGTGCCTTTTACCGATCAAACCGCGAATATCCTCAGCACCGATGCCATCGCCAGAATGAAACCTGGGGTAAGGATCATCAACTGTGCCCGCGGCGGGCTGGTGGATGAGGAAGCGCTGGCTGCAGCGCTGACATCAGGCCATGTGGCGGGGGCTGCCTTTGACGTCTTTGCGCAGGAACCGGCGACGGAAAACGTGCTGTTCAACCTGCCAAATGTCGTCTGTACCCCGCATCTTGGGGCCGCCACCACCGAAGCGCAGGAAAATGTCGCCCTGCAGGTGGCAGAGCAGATGTCGGATTACCTGCTGACCGGCGCGGTGGCCAATGCGCTCAACATGCCCTCTGTTACCGCCGAAGAGGCCAAGGTCATGGGCCCGTGGCTCAAGCTGTCGGGCCACCTTGGGGCCTTTATCGGGCAGATGACCGATGAGCCGATCAAGGCGATCAATATCCTCTACGACGGGTCGGTGGCGGAGATGAACCTCTCTGCGCTGAACTGCGGCGCTGTGGCGGGCATCATGAAAAAGGCCAACCCGGATGTGAACATGGTCTCTGCCCCGGTGATCGCACAGGAGCGCGGGATCAAGATCTCGACCACCAACCAGAGCAAATCCGGCGTCTTTGACGGCTACATCAAGGTGACCGTGGTCACGGACAAACGCGAGCGGTCGATTGCGGGCACCGTCTTCTCGGATGGCAAGCCGCGCTTTATCCAGATCAAGGGCATCCAGATCGACGCCGAAGTGGGCGCACATATGCTCTACACCACAAACGAGGACGTGCCCGGCATCATCGGCACGCTGGGTCAGACGATGGGAGCCAATGGCGTCAACATTGCGAACTTTACACTGGGCCGGGCCGCTGCGAAGGGCGAGGCCATCGCACTTCTCTACGTGGACGAGCAGGTGCCCGGACCGGTGATCGAAAAGCTGCAGGAGACCGGGCTCTTTACCCAGGTGAAGCCGCTGATGTTCGACGTGGCCTAAGCCACTCCTCACCCAAACCAAGGGAAGGCGCCACAGGGCGCTTTTTCTTTCTCCACCGGCCGGTTCAGGGTCTTTCCACCGCGGGCTGGATACGGCATCACTATTCAAAACAGGAACGCCGCCATGCCAGACCCGATTTACGCGATTGGAGACATCCACGGACAGCTCGAAGAGCTTCACCGTGTGCTGGAGCTGATCGAGAAAGAAGGTGGCCCAGAGGCCAAGGTGGTTTTTGTCGGCGACTATGTCGATCGCGGCCTGAACAGCAAGGCCGTTGTGCAGACACTGATCGACGGGCAAGCGCGAGGCCGCAACTGGATGTGCCTCAAAGGCAATCACGACCGTTATCTGACCCGGTTTGTGGATGATATGATCATACAGGACCCCTGCACAGCCACGGGTCTTTTCTGGCTTCATCCGCGTTTGGGGGGCGACAAAACACTGCTGTCCTATGGCGTGCTGGCAGAAGACGGCTGGCCCATTCCCCCGATCCATGCGGAGGCCCGGCAGGCCGTGCCCGAGGCCCATCTCGACTTTCTGCGAAACTTGCCGCTGATACATGAAACCGACGACTTGATCTTTGTGCATGCCGGTCTGCGCCCCGGTGTGCCGCTTGCGCAACAGGAGGAGGATGATCTGGTCTGGATCAGAGACCCGTTTCTGACCCACAAGGGCTCTTTCGGCAAACTGGTGGTGCATGGCCATACCGCGCTGGAGCATCCCCAGCACGCAGGCAACCGGGTCAACCTTGATGGGGGTGCTGGCTATTTCAGACCGCTGAATGCCGCGGTTTTCGAAGGCCGCGACTGCTGGCTGTTGTCCGATGCCGGCCGGGTTCCGCTGATCCCCTGATCCTGCCGTCTAGATGGTCCAATCCAGCACGACCTTGCCCGATTTACCCGACCTCATCACCGCGAACCCCGCCTCGAACGCATCCACCGGGAATGTGTGGGTGATGACCCGGCTGACGTCCAGACCGTTCTGCAACATGGCGATCATCTTGTACCAGGTCTCGAAAATCTCGCGCCCGTAAACACCCTTGATCGTGATCGCCTTAAAGACGATCCGGCTCCAATCAACCGGCGATTTTCCAGGCGGAATCCCCAGCATCGCGATCCGGCCGCCCATGGTCATCGCCTCCACCATCTGATCCAGAGCCTGCTGGTTGCCCGACATCTCAAGACCCACGTCAAAGCCCTGTTTCATCCCCAGATCAGAGACCGTTTCGGCCAAATCGGCCTCTGTAACATTGACGGGGACCACATCCGCAACCTTGGTGGCGAGCGCCAACCGGTCCGCATTCACGTCCGTGATGACCACATGCCGTGCGCCCGCATGACGCGCCACGGCGGCGGCCATGATCCCGATGGGACCCGCGCCGGTGATCAGCACGTCTTCTCCGATCAGATCGAAGCTCAATGCGGTGTGCACCGCATTGCCCAGAGGATCGAGGATCGCGCCGATCTCATCGGGAATATCATCCGGCAACGGCACGACATTGAAGGCCGGCAAGCGCAGATATTGCGCAAAGGCTCCCTGCTCGTTCACGCCGATGCCGCGCGTGCCGGGATCGAGGTGAAACTTGCCCGCGCGGCTCTGGCGCGAGGTCTTGCCAATCAGGTGCCCCTCGCCCGAACAGCGCTGACCGATGGTCAGATCGGTGACATTGCGCCCAAGCTCCACGATCTCGCCCGCAAACTCATGGCCGGTGATCATCGGCACCGGCACCGTCTCGGCGGCCCAGTCATCCCAGTTCCAGATGTGGATATCCGTGCCGCAGATGCCGGTCTTGTTGATCTTTATCAGCACGTCCTCCGGCCCGATCTCCGGCACCGGCGCCTGGGTCATCCACAACCCTTCGCGCGGGTACAGTTTCGACAGTGCCTTCATCTCGTTGCTCATGCGATCACCCCCACGGCTTTACCGGCAACTTTGAAGGCCGCCAACGCCTTGTCCAGATCCTCCCGGCTCAGGGCCGCGCTCATCTGCGTGCGGATACGCGCCTGTCCGCGCGGCACCACCGGGTAGAAAAACCCCGAAACAAAGACCCCCTCCTCAAAAAGCCGCGCCGCCATATCCTGTGCCACCTGTGCGTCCCCCAGCATCACCGGCACAATCGGATGGCTGCCGGGCAACAGGTCAAACCCCGCCGCAGTCAGGCCGTCCCGCCAGTACCGCGTATTGGCAAAGAGCTTTTCGCGCAGGTCATCGCCTGCTTCAACAAGGTCGAGCGCCTTGAGCCCCGCCGCGACAATGGATGGCGGAAGGGAGTTGGAAAAGAGATAAGGCCGCGCACGCTGCCTGAGCAGATCGATCACCGGCTGCGGCCCCGCGATATAGCCGCCGATGGCCCCGCCCAGCGCTTTGCCCAAGGTACCGGTCAGAATGTCGACCGACACGCCCGCCTCTGCCGGGGTGCCGCGACCTTGCGGGCCCATGAACCCGGTGGCGTGGCAGTCATCGACCATCACCATCGCCTCGTATTTCTCCGCCAGGGCCTTGATCTCGGGTAGTTTCGCGAGATAGCCGTCCATGCTGAAAACACCATCCGTCGCGATCATTGTAAAACGTGCCCCTTCGTCACGGGCGAGTTTCAACTGACCCTCCAGATCGGCCATGTCGGAATTGGCATAGCGGTAGCGCCGCGCCTTGCAGAGCCGGATGCCATCAATGATCGACGCATGATTGAGCGCGTCAGACACCACCGCGTCCTCGGGCCCCAGAAGCGGCTCGAAAAGACCGCCATTGGCATCAAAGCACGCCGCGAAAAGGATCGAATCCTCCATGCCAAGAAATTCAGCAAGACGCGCTTCCAAGGCCCGGTGCAGGTCCTGCGTACCGCAGATAAACCGAACCGATGCCATGCCAAAGCCGCGCGGGGCCATCGCGTCACGGGCCGCCGCAATCAGATCAGGATGATCGGCAAGACCCAGATAATTGTTCGCACAGAGGTTGATGACGCTGCGGTCCCCGACGGAGATTGTGCCCGACTGCGGCGATGTAATCGCCCGTTCACGCTTCATCATACCGTCGGCCGCAATCTGGTCGAGCGTGTCGGTGATATGCGCGAGATAGGCCTGGGTCATGTCAAAACTCTCCTTTGCGGGCACCTTTACCATGTCGGATATGATTCCGAAATATATATTTCTGTTATTTTGGAATTATTCCAGTATCACGTCATTAGCCGGTTTGGACAACCAGAAACGCGCGGGCGGTACCAACAGCTTTGATCCGGTGGGGGACATCGGCGCTATAGCGCGCCGTATCGCCGGCTTGCAGACGGCTGACGTTCTCACCGCTTGTCACATCGACGACACCTTCGATCACGGTCAGATGCTCGCGCGCGCCCCTGGCATGAGGCTGGCTGTCCAGCTCCCCATCGAGGGCAAACACCAGCTCATAGACCTCGTGCCGCCCGGCCTCCTCCGGGGGGGACAGAATGCGAATACGAACGCTTTTTCCTTTATTATTGATGGTTGGCACGTCTGAACTGCGCAAGGTCTCGATCTCTGCGGTCTTCGCCGCCATGTCCAGCAACCCGGCAAAATCGACCTGCAAGGCGCGGGTCAGATTCCACAGGGTGGCAATTGTCGGGCTGCTCTCGCCCCGCTCGATCTGGCTGACCATCGACCGGGATACCCCGGACAGTTTCGCCACCGCATCCAGTGACAGCCCAAGCCCCTGCCGTGCTTCTTTCAGACGTGCGGGCAATTGGCCGAGGATCGGGTCAGTGGTATCCGCCATATCGGATAATTCGCGTATATAAAGGAGACTGTCAATATCGCATCCCGCTTGACGGCACGTTGCCACTGACAATGCTGCCCCTCAAAGGCATAGTGCCCAAAACATGCAAGCGGAGGATACCATGACCCACGACATCGTAATTCTGGACGGCGCACGCACGGCCATCGGAACCTTTGGCGGCGCACTGGCTGCAACGCCTCCCATCGAGCTTGCGACAACCGCAAGCAAAGCAGCCTTGGAGAAATCCGGCGTCGCGGGCGATCAGATCGGGCATGTGGCCTTTGGGCATGTGATAAACACCGAACCGCGCGACATGTACCTCAGCCGTGTCGCCGCGATGCAGGCCGGTGTCCCGGACAGCGTGCCGGCGATGAATGTGAACCGCCTTTGCGGGTCGGGCGCGCAGGCCATCGTGTCCGTCATTCAGTCCCTGATGCTGGGCGATGCCGGATTTGGCCTTGCGGGTGGGGCGGAGAACATGTCGCGCTCCCCCTTCATCATCCCGCAACAACGGTGGGGTGCAAAGATGGGCGATGTCAAATCACTCGACATGATGCTGGGGGCGTTGAACTGCCCGTTTGGCACCGGGCACATGGGCGTCACGGCAGAGAATGTCGCGTCCGAGCATGACATCAGCCGCGCCGAGCAGGACAGCTTTGCCCTGCAAAGCCAGCAACGCGCGGCCGCAGCCCTGGAGGCAGGGCATTTTGCCTCGCAGATCGCACCCGTGGAGGTGCGCGTTAAACGCGACATGGTCAGCTTCGAGGTGGACGAGCACCCCAAGGCAACCACGGCAGAGGCGCTCGCCGGGCTGCGCACGGTGTTCCAGAAAGACGGCACGGTGACGGCGGGCAATGCCAGCGGTATCAATGACGGCGCCGCAGCACTGGTGCTGGCGACGGCCGAGGCCGCAGAAGCGGCGGGGCTCTCACCCAAGGCGCGGGTTTTGGGTTATGCGCATGCCGGTGTGCGCCCCGAAGTCATGGGCATCGGGCCTGTCCCGGCGGTGCAAAACCTGATGCACCGCACCGGCCTGACCGTTGGTGACTTCGACGTGATTGAAAGCAACGAAGCCTTTGCGGCGCAAGCGCTGGCCGTCAGCAAGGAGCTGGGGCTCGACGGGGACAAGGTCAATCCGAACGGCGGCGCGATTGCGCTGGGGCATCCAGTCGGGGCGACGGGGGCGATCATCACGCTCAAGGCGCTCTATGAGCTGGAGCGCATCCAGGGCAAGCGGGCGCTCATCACCATGTGTATCGGTGGCGGGCAGGGCATTGCGCTGGCGATCGAGAGCCTCTGAAAAGGGCGGGTGACGCTTCGGCACCCGCGTCAGAACAGGATCATATCCACCGCGATCAACGTCAGAGACCCCGATATCCCGATGGTCAGACCCAGGATGACCGCCCCCAAAACCCACCGGAAAAGGCCGCTTTCCCTGCGCGCCGGTGGGGGGTTCGCCTGACGGATCAGGGCCTCTTCGACCAGCGCGGGCAGCCGCGGGCCGAATCGGGACACGACGCGCGCGGTCTTGGCCAGATCGCTCAGCGTCGCCCGCGGCCCGATGGATTTCGAGATATAATTGGTCACGATGGGGCTCGCGACCTGCCAGATGTTGATCTGCGGGTTGAGCGACCGCGCGACCCCTTCCACCACCACCATCGTGCGCTGCAAGAGGATCAGCTCGGTCCGCGTTTCCATGCCGAACCGCTCGGTCACCTCGAACAGGTAATTCAGCAACCGCCCCATGGAGATCTTATTGGCGTCCATGCCAAAAATCGGCTCGCCCACGGCACGCAGGGCGCGGGCAAATTCATCCACATCCTTGTCAGCGGGCACATAGCCTGCCTCAAAATGCACCTCGGCCACCCGTTTGTAATCCTTACGAATAAAGCCAAAGAGGATTTCGGCGTAAACGCGGCGGGTGTATTCGTCGATGTGCCCCATGATGCCGAAATCATAGGCGATGATATCACCATTGGGCGCGACCTTGAGGTTGCCCTGGTGCATATCAGCGTGAAAGAACCCGTCCCGCAACGCGTGACTGAGAAAGAGCTGCAGTACCCGGTTGCCCAGGTCGATCCGGTTGTGCCCGGCCGCGTCAATCGCGGCATTATCCCCCATCGGGACGCCATCCGCCCAGCCAAGGGTCATCACCCGGCGGGCCGAGAGTTCCCATTTGATCTCGGGCAGTTGAAAGCCTTCGTCGGTCTTGGTGTTGGCGGCAAATTCGGACGCGGCGGAGGATTCAAGCCGCAGGTCCAACTCACCCTGCACAACCCCGTCAAAGTGCTCGATCACCTCCATCGGGCGCAAACGCCGCGCGCCGGGGGCAAAAATTTCGACCATGCGGGCCGCGAGGTAAAACGCATCCACATCCTTGGCAAAGGCGCGTTCGATCCCCGGACGCAGGACCTTGACCGCGACCTTTTCACCGGTTTCAGAGATGGTCGCCTGATGCACCTGCGCGATGGAGGCGGCCGCCACCGGTGCGCTGAACTCGGAGAACACCGCATCAACCGAAACACCCAATTCCTTTTGGACCTCCGCCTTGGCCTCGGCCACCGAAAAGGGGGGCAGCTTGTCTTGCAACACGCGCAGTTGCACGGCCAATTCGTCGCCCACCACATCCGGGCGGGTCGACAGGATTTGCCCGAACTTGATGTAGGCCGGGCCCAAAGCGGTCAGCGCACGGGTGGCCGGCGGCATGGTCGGATCGCCCTTGTAGCCCAGAAACTTGAACGGCAGCCCAAGCGCCCGCGCGACGAACCGCAAGGCCGGCGGCGCCTCAAAGGCGTCCAGCACCACATTCATGGCGCCGGTGCGTTCCAGCGTGGCGCCTGTTCGGATCAAGCGCCAGATGTTGTGAGGTCCGCGCATTCAGAGCTTCCAGCCGGAATGCAGACAGGCGACGCCCATCGTCAGGTTTCGGTATTTGGCATTCTCGAACCCTGCCGTGCGCACCATCTGCAAAAAAGTCTCCTGATCGGGGAAGTTGCGGATGGATTCCACAAGATACTGATAGCTGTCGCGGTCGCCCGCAATCATCTGACCCATCCGCGGAATGACGTTAAAGCTATAGAGATCATAGGCTTTTTGCATCGCCGGGTTAGGCAATTGGCTGAATTCAAGCACCATCAGCCGCCCGCCGGGACGCAGCACGCGGAAGGCTTCGGCCAGCGCCTCCTGGGGCCGGGTCACATTTCTGATCCCGAAAGAGATCGTGTAGACGTCAAAGCTGTTGTCAGCAAAGGGCAGCGCCATGGCATCCCCGGTGACCCAATCGAGCTGGTCGCTCATGGCTTCGGCTTCAGCGCGTTTGCGGCCCTCCACCAGCATGGATTCAGTCAGATCCAGCACCGTCGCATGGCCCGTGCCCGCGCGTTTGAGAAACCGAAAGGAGATGTCACCGGTGCCACCCGCCACATCGAGCAGCCGTTGACCGGCGCGCGGGGCCAGCCAATCCATCATGGCGTCTTTCCACAGCCGGTGGATACCGCCTGACATCACATCATTCATGATGTCATATCTGCTCGCCACTGAAGAAAAGACCCCCTGCACCCGCCCGGCCTTTTCGCCTTCGGGCACGGTTTCAAATCCGAAATGGGTGGTTTTGTCGCTTTCGTCGCTCATAAGCTCTTGTGGTCCTTGCACTTCGTCCTTTGTTATAGAGTGCGAGAGGGCAGGCACAATGCGTCCCTTTGGTCACAGGGAAATGAAATGCCCGAGCTTCCTGAAGTTGAAACCGTCCGTCGCGGCCTGGCCCCCGCGATGGAGGGCGTGGTCATCGCGCAGGCGGATGTGAACCGGCCCGATCTGCGCTGGCCTTTTCCGGCGAACATGGCCGCCCGGCTGACGGGCAAAAAGGTGGAACGGCTGCGCAGGCGGTCGAAATACATCCTCGCTGATCTGGACAGCGACGAGACGTTGCTCATCCATCTGGGCATGTCAGGGCGGATGCTGATCTCGGGCGATCCGTCCAACCCAAGGCTGGCCGAACACATGCCGGGCCAGTTCGTGCACGACCACCCTCCGGCGCAAAAACACGATCATGTGGTCTTTCACATGGCCAATGGCGCGCGGATCACTTTCAATGACCCGCGCCGCTTTGGCGCGATGGACCTGATGGCGACGGCAACAGCCGCCAATCACAAGCTGCTGACGGTGCTGGGCCCTGAACCTCTGGGCAATGATTTCCACGAAAAACATCTGATTCACGCCTTCAAAAACAAGAATTCCCCGGTCAAATCCGTTCTGCTTGACCAGCGGATTGTCTCCGGATTGGGGAATATCTACGTTTGTGAGGCACTTTTTCGCGCAAAAATTCACCCTGCACGCAAGGCGGGAAAGGTAAGTGCGCCGCGTGTGGCCCGACTTGTTCCGATCATCCGTGATGTGCTGTCAGATGCGATTGAAGCGGGCGGATCCTCCCTGCGGGACTTCCGCCAAGCTGATGGAGAACTTGGATATTTCCAACACAGCTTTGACGTCTACGGGCGCGAAGGCGACCCCTGCCGCACGCCCGACTGCCCCGGCGTCATCAGGCGAATCGTGCAATCGGGACGCTCATCTTTCTACTGTGCGCAATGTCAAAGATAGCTTGAACCAACCGGGTGTCATGATATTGACTGCCACCTCAAGACAACAACGAGAGCTTACTTCATGGCCTATGAAACGATCATCTTGGACGTGGAAAACCATGTGGCACAGATCACACTGAACCGTCCGGATGCGCTGAATGCGCTCAACGATGAGCTGATGGGAGAATTGGCCGACGCGCTGAGCGCCGCTCAGGACAATGACAAAGTCCGCTGCATTATCGTCACCGGGTCCGAAAAGGCCTTCGCGGCTGGCGCGGATATCGCGATGATGAAAGACAAGAGCTTCGTCGATGTCTTCTCGGGCGATCTCTTTACGGCCGAAACCGATCAGATCCTGCGGGTCCGCAAGCCGATCATTGCTGCTGTTTCGGGCTACGCGCTTGGCGGTGGTTGCGAGCTTGCGATGATGTGCGATTTCATCATTTGTTCTGATACCGCCAAATTCGGCCAACCGGAGATCAACCTCGGCGTGGTCGCCGGTATGGGGGGCACGCAGCGTCTGACACGCGTGGTGGGCAAGTCAAAGGCCATGGACATGAACCTCACCGGTCGCTTTATGGATGCCGAAGAAGCAGAACGCGCAGGTCTCGTCAGCCGGGTGGTGCCCTGCAAAAAGCTGTTGGAAGAGGCACATGGAGCTGCGCAGAAAATTGCCGAGAAATCGATGATTTCAGTCATGGTCGTCAAAGAGGCGGTGAACCGCGCATATGAGACGACGCTGAGCGAAGGGCTCCTGTTCGAGCGCCGCGTGTTCCATTCACTCTTCGCGACCGAAGATCAGTCCGAAGGAATGGCCGCCTTTGTGGAGAAGCGCGAGGCACAATTCCGGGATAAATGACGGGTGTTATATCATCGGACGCGCAGCAGTAATTTCGCATTGCTGAGCCCAGCGAATTGCCCGGAGCCGGCCAAAAATCCAAGCGCCGCCTTTGCCACCGTCACGCTGCACTGCGGCGTTCCTGGCCGCGCATGGGCTGACGGGCTTGCGCATTGGTTCAGCAGACCCGCACCCGCTCCGGAGATTGCCCGGATCGGGCAGGGGCGCATGCCATCCTCAGGGACCTTCTGCACTCAATTGGGCATGGATCCGTTTATCTCATTAATAATAATAGTCCAAAGGGTTAAAGGACCGTATCCGGCGGGAGGATATGATAGAGACCATCATGTGGCCGGTCTGGCGCATGCGTCCCCGCAGGGTCAGACCGGATCTGCCAGCCAGAGATGTCCATCGGGGCGTGGTGGCTATTTCTGACAGAACCAAAGCCACCTTCCCGGGTCGCGGTGCCATCCCGGCCAGTCTCAATTTCGACCTGGCCATTTGATGCGCCGCTGTTGTCACCGCTAATCTGGCCAAACCGAAGGCACGGGAGATTTGTTGTTATCATGGACGCCTTTATGAGCGTCGAAGGTGAAACATATGCTGGGACGCTCGCTGCTCTCCAACTGCGGCTTCATGTAGCGTAACCACATGCCAAACCATGCACTTTCGTCTTTTTTGTGCTTTGCATTGGCCGCGAACCTGCGTATAGAGCGCGCCAGACATGCGCGTGCAGCCCGCTCAGGCTAGAATCACCGAAGGGCCAAAGGCTCCGTTCCGGGTTGGCGTCACGCGTTCGAAATAAGACAACAAACCCAAGAAAAGGTTTTTCACGCATGGCAAATACGCCCCAAGCCAAAAAACGTGCTCGTCAGAACGAGACCCGTTTCCAGATCAACAAAGCGCGTCGCTCGCGCATCCGGACATTTCTGCGCCGCGTCGAAGAGGCCATTGCCTCCGGCGATAAGGACGCGGCAACCACCGCTCTGCGCGCTGCTCAACCAGAGCTGATGCGCGGTGTGACAAAAGGCGTCTTTCACAAGAATACGGCTGCTCGGAAAATGTCTCGCCTCGCCTCCCGCGTCAAAGCACTGGCCTAAACGCTTAACGATTATTAACGGAAACGCCGCTCAGCGGCGTTTTTTTTATGCCGTTTTTGAGACTCTTCCGGGGGCCGAGAGATTCTTTTTCGAAATACTCAGAGTCAAGAATGAAGTTAGGTTGCCCCGTCGCTGGCGAAGTTGCTACCAACATAGTGCGATTCATCTCGCATGGGGGGACAGGCCTCGAATCTCGTCGTTTTGCAGCGACACAAGGGATGTCGGGGGCTGGGTAATTTGGAAACACTTTGCCTTCAGTCTGCAAGCGCTGCACGGTCAACGTTTTGCCCTGTCAAATAAGAGTACGGTTGGGGCAACCCGATCTGATCTGAAGAAGGCTCAGGTGTGCAGGGCTTTCAAAGATCGGTCGATGCCCTTCTGTAAAATGTCCGACGGACGACGCCTTTTTCCTCCTAAGGAAAGAGCATGGCGGAGCCTTGTCGGGCAAAGTGGGTGGCGGTGTGGCCTTCGAATGGTGGGGTCGGACGTTAATTTGGAATGCTATAAGGAATGCAGGTCAAAAATGACAAAAGAGCAATGGGGACAGCTAAGACAACGGTTACGCAAAACGGTGGGGCAGAACAACTACAAGAACTGGATAGAGCCAATAGAATTCAGCAATTCGCATGACGGGATTGCGACCTTTGAGGTGCCCACGAATTTCCTGGGGAATTACGTGAGCCAGAATTTTGCTGACCTTATCCTGCACGAGCTGCGCTGCGAGGATCCGGAGGTCCGCCGCTTGCGCTTTGCCGTCCCGTCGCATGTGAACTCGGGTGCCAAGCCATCACAGGCCGCCGCCGAACCCGCGCGGGCCCCTGCCGCCAAAAACCGCGCGACAGGCCATCTCTCCGCGGCCCCGCTCGATGCGCGCTTTACCTTTGAGAACTTCATCGTCGGCAAACCCAACGAGCTGGCCTATGCCGCGGCCAAGCGCGTCGCCGAAGGCGGGCCCGTGACCTTCAATCCGCTGTTCCTTTATGGGGGCGTTGGCCTCGGCAAGACTCACCTGATGCACGCGATTGCCCATGAGCTGCGCCAACGCCGCCCGGACCTGAATGTGCTTTATCTCTCGGCGGAGCAGTTCATGTACCGCTTCGTGCAAGCCTTGCGTGATCGGAAAATGATGGATTTTAAGGAAATTTTCCGGTCCGTCGATGTGCTTATGGTTGACGATGTGCAATTCATTGCGGGCAAGGACAGCACGCAGGAGGAATTCTTTCACACCTTCAACGCGCTTGTTGACCAGAACAAGCAGATCATCATCTCGGGCGACCGCGCGCCGGGTGAGATCAAGGATATGGAAGAACGCGTGAAATCCCGCCTGCAGTGTGGCCTTGTCGTCGACCTGCATCCGACAGACTATGAACTCCGGCTCGGGATTCTGCAAAGCAAGATGGATCAGCAACGCCAGAATTATCCGGGACTGGAGATCGAAGAAGGCGTTCTGGAATTCCTGGCGCATCGCATCTCGACCAACGTGCGGGTGCTCGAAGGCGCGCTGACCCGGCTTTGTGCTTTTGGCTCGCTGGTCGGGCGCGAGATCAACATGGATCTGACCCAGGACTGTCTGTCGGATGTGCTGCGGGCTTCCGAGCGCAAGATCACCGTCGAGGAAATTCAGCGCAAGGTCTCGGATCACTACAACATCCGCCTGAGCGATATGATCGGCCCCAAGCGCCTGCGCTCTTACGCGCGTCCGCGTCAGGTGGCGATGTATCTGTGCAAGAAGATGACCTCGCGGTCCTTGCCCGAGATCGGCCGCCGGTTCGGCGGTCGCGACCACACCACTGTCATGCATGGTGTCAAACGCATCGAGGAACTCAAGGTGCAGGACGGCCAGATCGCCGAAGATCTGGAATTGCTGCGCCGCGCCCTTGAAGAGTGAGGAAAACAGGGTCTGTGGGTGCGGAACGCCTCCACAGACCTTGACGCCTTGCCCATTCCACACGACAAATCCATAAAACTCTTGTGAAGTCGGTCAAACAGGGTAATTTGCCCCTCCCGACAGTGGATTAGGAAGTGGCTCAATGAAGATCAGCATCGAACGCGCGGCCCTGCTGAAGGCCGTGTCTCAGGCACAGTCTGTTGTGGAGCGGCGCAACACCATCCCGATCCTGGCCAATGTGCTGATCGAAGCGGAAGGCAGCGATGTCACGTTCCGGGCCACCGACCTTGATATCGAAATTGTCGATAAGGCCCCGGCTCAGGTCGAACGCGCCGGGGCGACGACGGTTTCCGCCACCACCCTGCACGAGATTGTGCGCAAACTGCCGGACGGGGCGCTTGTCACGCTGACGGCAGACAGCGCGACAGGCCGGCTGACGGTCGATGCGGGCCGGTCGAACTTCTCTCTGGCGACCCTGCCGAAAGAAGATTTCCCGATCATGGCATCATCCGAATACGACACGAATTTTTCTGCCAACGCGCCGGTCTTGCGGCGGCTGTTCGATAAGTCGAAATTCGCGATTTCCACAGAAGAAACAAGGTATTATCTGAACGGCGTCTATATGCATGTCGCCGAGGCAGACGGGGGTCGTGTCCTGCGCTGCGTGGCAACAGATGGCCACAGGCTCGCGCGGATCGATGCGGACCTGCCCGACGGGGCGGCCGAGATGCCGGGCGTGATCGTCCCGCGCAAAACAGTTGGTGAGCTGCGCAAACTGCTGGAGGATGACGAGATGAAGATTGCGGTCTCCGTCTCCGAGACCAAGGTCCGCTTTGCCACGCCCGATATCACCCTGACCTCGAAAGTGATCGACGGCACCTTCCCCGATTACACCCGGGTCATCCCGCAGGGCAACACCCGCAAGCTGGAGGTAGACGCCGCCGATTTCGCCCAGGCCGTGGACCGCGTGGCCACCGTCAGCTCGGAACGCTCGCGGGCGGTGAAACTGCAACTGGATGAAGACCGCCTCATCCTGTCGGTCAACGCGCCCGACAGCGGTGCCGCCGAAGAGGAACTGGCCGTCGCCTACGCAGATGAACGGCTTGAGATCGGCTTTAATGCGAAATACCTGCTGGAGATTGCCAGTCAGGTCGACCGGGAGAATGCGGTTTTCCTCTTCAACTCCTCCGGTGATCCGACCCTGATGCGGGAAGGCAATGATCAGTCCGCGGTCTATGTTGTCATGCCGATGCGCGTTTGATCCCTGCGGGCCGGACGACACCCTTTTTCAGACGTCGCCCCAAGGCGGCCGCTAGGCAGAGAGAGCCCGCACCGTGGTCTTGCGCCTGAACACCCTGACGCTATCGCATTTCCGGTCGCATCGGTTGGCCCGCCTTGCGCTGGACGGCAGGCCCGTGGCGCTCTTCGGATCCAATGGCGCGGGCAAGACCAACGTTCTTGAGGCGGTTTCCATGTTCTCCCCCGGTCGCGGGTTGCGACGCGCCAGCGCCCTGGATATGGCCCGCCGACCCGAGGCTCTGGGCTGGAAACTCACAACCGAGCTGTCGTCGCTGGGCCAGCTCCACGAGATCGAAACATGGTCCGAGGACGGGGCGGCGCGGCAGGTGCGCATCGACGGCAAGGCAGCACCGCAGATCGCCCTGGGCCGTGTTGCCCGCGTGCTCTGGCTGATCCCGGCGATGGACCGGCTCTGGATCGAAGGGGCCGACGGGCGGCGGCGCTTTCTCGACCGCATGACGCTCAGTTTTGAGCCCGATCACGCCGAGGCCACGCTGGCCTATGAGAAAGCCATGCGCGAACGCAACCGTCTGCTCAAGGATATGGTGCGCGAGCCTTCGTGGTATCTCGCCCTGGAAGCGCAGATGGCCGAGGCCGGGATCACCATCGACCGCAACCGCCGCAGGGCGCTGGCCCAACTGGCGGAGGCGCAGAGCGGTGCGCAAACGGCCTTTCCCACCGCCGACCTCGATCTGATCCACAACGAGGCGGCGCTGCCCACGTCGGAGGACGACCTGCGCACCGCTCTGGCCGAGAGCCGCAACCGCGATCTGACCGCCGGGCGCACGCTGATCGGGCCGCACCGCGCCGATCTGATTGGCACCTATGCGGACAAGCAGGTGCTTGCCAAGGATTGCTCCACCGGGGAGCAAAAGGCGCTTCTGGTCTCTCTTATTCTGGCCAATGCGCGGGCGCTGGCGGCGGCATTCGGGGCGGCCCCGCTGTTGCTGCTGGACGAGGTGGCGGCGCACCTCGATCCCGACCGACGCGCCGCGCTTTACGATGAGATTGCAGCGCTCGGCGCGCAGGCCTGGATGACCGGCACCGAAAAGCAACTCTTTTCCGCCCTGGGCGACCGGGCCCAGTATTTCGAGGTAGACGAGGCAGACGGGGCCTCTGACGTTTTGGCCTCATGACCATCACCATCAGCGATCTGTTGCGCAACGCAGGCACGCTTGTGACCCTCATCATCACAGCCTCGGTCACCGTCCTGCCCGCGGGGAACCTGTGCTGCTGGCGGTCTGTGTCGACCGGATCAGAGGCTTTATCAATCGGCCTGACAACCTGCGGCGGATCAATCTGACCTCCGGTTTTCTGCTGATTTTGGTCGGTGTGTTGCTCCCGGTGCTTTGACACAAAATATTGTGTCCGTCGCGTGACATTGCCCCAGAAAAATCGTATAAATTCAAGAAAATACGAAGGTATGACGACATGTCCGACAACGCGCAGGCCCCCGAAGAATATGGTGCCGATTCCATCAAGGTTCTCAAGGGGTTAGAGGCCGTTCGCAAACGCCCCGGGATGTATATCGGTGACACCGATGATGGCTCTGGCCTGCACCACATGGTGTATGAGGTCGTCGACAACGGAATTGACGAAGCGCTGGCCGGTCATGCCGACGCGGTCACGGTCACAATTCACGCGGACAGTTCCGTCTCTGTCTCTGACAACGGGCGCGGTATTCCGGTGGGCATTCACGAAGAGGAAGGTGTTTCTGCTGCTGAGGTCATCATGACCCAGTTGCACGCGGGGGGTAAGTTCGACAGCAATTCCTACAAGGTCTCGGGCGGTCTGCACGGGGTCGGGGTGTCGGTGGTCAACGCGCTCAGCGACTGGCTGGAGCTGCGCATCTGGCGCGAGGGCAAGGAACACATCGCCCGTTTTGAAGGGGGCTTTACCACCAAGCACCTCGAAGTGGTGGGGGAAACGGACCAGACCGGCACAGAGGTACGTTTCATGGCCTCGACCGACACGTTCTCCAACCTCGAATATTCCTTCGACACGCTGGAAAAGCGCCTGCGGGAGCTTGCCTTCCTGAACTCCGGTGTGCGGATCATTCTCGTGGATGAACGCCCCGCCGAGCCTCTGCGGTCCGAGCTTTATTACGAAGGCGGTGTGAAAGAGTTCGTCAAATACCTCGACCGGTCGAAGACCTCCGTCATGCCGGAGCCGATCTTCATCACCGGCGAAAAGGACGATATCGGCGTCGAAGTCGCCATGTGGTGGAACGACAGCTACCACGAAAACGTCCTGCCCTTTACCAACAACATCCCGCAGCGCGATGGCGGCACGCATATGGCGGGCTTTCGCGGCGCGCTGACGCGCACCATCAACAACTACGCGCAGTCCTCCGGCATCGCGCGCAAGGAAAAGGTCAGCTTTACCGGTGATGATGCGCGCGAGGGGCTGACCTGCGTGCTGTCGGTGAAGGTGCCGGACCCGAAGTTCAGCTCTCAGACCAAGGACAAGCTGGTGTCGTCTGAAGTGCGCCCGGCAGTGGAAGGGTTGATGAACGAGAAACTGGCCGAGTGGTTCGAGGAGAACCCCAACGAGGCCAAGATCGTGGTGAGCAAGATCATCGAGGCCGCACATGCCCGCGAAGCCGCGCGCAAGGCCCGCGATCTGACGCGACGCAAGACGGCAATGGATGTGAACTTTCTCGCGGGCAAGCTCAAGGATTGCTCTGAAAAAGACCCTTCCAAGACCGAAGTCTTTCTGGTCGAGGGGGACTCAGCGGGCGGCTCTGCGCAGACAGGTCGCGACCGGCAAACCCAGGCCATTCTGCCGTTGAAAGGCAAGATTCTCAACGTCGAGCGGGCCCGTTTCGACCGCATGCTCGGCAGCCAGGAGATCGGCAATCTGGTGATGGCGCTGGGCACCGGCATCGGGCGCGATGAATTCGACATCAGCAAGCTGCGCTACCACAAGATTGTCATCATGACGGATGCGGATGTGGACGGCGCACATATCCGGACGCTACTCTTGACGTTCTTCTACCGGCAGATGCCGCAGTTGATCGAGAACGGGCATCTCTACATCGCGCAGCCGCCGCTTTACAAAGTCTCGCGCGGCAAATCCGAGGTCTACCTCAAGGATGAAACCGCGATGCAGGAATATCTCATCCAGCAGGGGATCGACGGGGCGATGCTGCGGCAGGGCAACGGCGAAGAGATCACCGGGGCCGATCTGGCCCGCGTGGTTGATCTGGCCCGGCAGATGCGCCGGGTGCTGGACGCCTTCCCGACGCACTACCCCCGCCATATCCTTGAGCAAGCCGCCATCGCCGGAGCCTTTGCGCCCGGCGCTGTGGATGCGGATCTGCAGGGTGTGGCAGACAAGGTGGCAACCCGGCTCAACCTGATTGCGCTGGAGTATGAGCGCGGCTGGCAGGGTCGGATCACGCAGGATCACGGTATCCGGCTGGCCCGCATGCTGCGCGGTGTCGAAGAGGTGCGCACGCTGGATGGGCGCATTCTGCGCGGCGGCGAAGCGAACCGAAGCGGTAGTTTTACCCAGCACCTGCAAGAGGTCTACAATCTGCCTGCGACGCTGGTGCGCAAGGATCGCACGCAGATCATCCACGGGCCGATGGACCTCCTGGACGCGATTTTGCAGGAGGGCGAAAAGGGCCTCTCGCTGCAGCGCTACAAAGGTCTGGGCGAAATGAACCCCGACCAGCTCTGGGAGACGACACTGGACCCGGACGCGCGCACGCTGCTGCAGGTCAAGGTGGATGACATGGCGGAGGCTGACGATCTCTTTACCAAGCTGATGGGCGACGTGGTTGAGCCCCGCCGCGAATTCATTCAGCAAAACGCGCTGAGCGTGGAAAACCTTGATTTCTGAACTGCAGGCGATCCGCGGAGCATCAATGATCCGCTCACAACAGAGATGCTAGGCGTGGGTCAGTGCCTGACAACCCGCAGGGCCGAGGGCACCGGTCTTTTTGGCGCAAGCGGGCTGCCGACAGATGCCTTGAGCCGCATTGCGGCCGCAAGCGCCCTGGCTTGCGTCACGCTCAGCATCGGGCGGGCAGGCGGATAAACCACCGACACGTCATGGCTCAGCAGATCCGGCAAAAGCGACGTCACGGCCGAACGCCCGATGGCACCGAGACGTTTCAGCGCTTCGGGGCCGGGATAGAGCGTTTCGACCCGTAAACCGTTGGCAAAGATCACCTCATGGCGATCTGTCAGAAGCGTAAAGTACTGGATCCTCTTACGCCCCGCCATTTGCCTGATCCGTGCAAGACCCGAGAGCGCCTTTGCCGGGGCCAGCGCTTCTCTGAGCCCAAACAGGAATTCAACAGCGCTGTGGCGGATCAGGATGCGATGATCCGGCGAAACGATGGTGTCGCGGGACGGCGCACCCTGCCCAAAACACCCCGCCTTCAGCAGAACGGGTCTTGCGGTCCCAGGCGCACCATCAAGATCAATTGTCCGCTGCCCGATCCAGCGGACCGGCACGCTGCCATGGTCCTGGGCCGCAATCGGGTCACCGATGGCCAGCTGAGCCACATCCTTTGGACCTATGGGCGTGTCGATCAACGTGCCTGGCGCAAAACAGGGAAAGTTATTGAAATCCAGGTTGCCGTCATCGTCCCCGGTTGCATCTCCAACTTCGTCCGCCTGCGTATAGGTGACAGTCTGAGGGCCCGCTGGAACGCCCCCCAAGTCAATCAGAAACCGCCGACCGGGCAGGATCAGATGCTCGTCACCGCCTCCGAGGCCCTGTTCGATATCAGGTTGGACACCTGTTCTCGGGACCACGACATTGCCATTCGAATCGGAAATGCTGATGAACTGGCCATTCCGAAATTCCGTGGCGTTGTTGTTCACCTGTTCCAGCAGGACGGTAAACTGCTCGTTCGGCTGGCCTAGAGCCTCGACGCCATTGACCGTCACAACGCGATCGGGTCCATTTCCCTGCCCGGAGAAACTGGTATAGCGTCCGAGTTGGTCGCCCCGCAGGAATAGGGTCACATTGGCCATCAAGATCGCTCCGTTTCATGGGGCTGAATGACCCGTCACCTGCCCAAAACACAAAGCCTTGCAGTGCCGCGATACATAGTCATCACGTCCGCATACTGTTAACGAGCTATTTACGGCCTTGAACAAGATCAAGACCGCGCTCTCAAATGCATGTCACCCATCACCCGCATCCGTCAGTCCTGCGCAAGATTATGCCCAGAGGCGCGCGCAGGCGGTTTTTGTGTCTTAACGAAAGGATAACTGCCGGGGCGCTGCCCTAAGCCGGTTGCAAGGCTTTTGCCGAAAAATGCCCTCGATCAAACATTTCTCGTGGGAATTCACATGGCCGATACCTCCAGCAGTCTGTCTTTACCTTTCATCCAGCCGAGCCAGGCGCAGAAACACGTCACGCATAACGAAGCCCTGCGCATTCTGGACGTCGTGACGCAATTGAGTGTTGCGACCGACGACCAAACAGTCCCCCCCGCGTCGCCAGCAGAGGGTGCACGCTATATCGTGGAGGAGAACGGCAGCGACGACTGGACCGGGCACGACGGTGAAATCGCCCTTTTCGAGGAGGGTACCTGGCGCTTTTTCGTCCCCCGTGCGGGCTGGCGGGCGTTTGTTGTCAGCCGCGAAGCGCTTGTTGCCTATGACGGGTCAGAGTGGCTTGATCTGGACAGCTCGGAACTTGAAGAGATCGAGACATTCGGCCTCGGCATGACCTCTTTGCCGGATGCACCGTTTTCGGCCAAGGTGAATGCCGCCCTCTGGACAGCGCTCTATCAGGCCGATGGCGGGACCGGCGATATGATGAGCACGCTGAACAAGGAAGCCACCGGCAACGATGCCGGGCTGATCTTTCAGCAGGATTTTCAGACGCGGGCGCTCTTTGGCCTGTTTGGGACAGATAACCTGCGGCTGGCCACGTCGGATGATGGCACGACCTTCCATGATGGTTTGATCGTCAACAGCGGGTCGGGCATTGTCGATCAGCCTCGTCTGCCCCGGTTCAAGGGCCAGACCAACTTTGACAATTACTGTGCGGCGGACGTCTGGACCCGGATCGCTATCAACGACATGGCCTATAACGAACAGGTCGCTTTTGATGCCGGATCAAACGAATTCACGGCAGAGGTTTCGGGCACCTACATGATGGGTGCCGTGCTGACCTTCAAGGCGGACGCCAGCACGGCTTCCCGCATCGGCGCGCGGCTTGTGGTCAACGGCAGTGACCCGGTTGTGGGGTCACAGGTCGAAAGCACCGGCGCGCATGTGTCGGAGCGCACGACAGCTTCGATCCAGACGATGGTTGTGCTGGCGGCCGGCGATACGGTGGAATTGCAGGGTATCCTGCGAAACCAGCCCGGGTACTTCATGGCGGACCGGACCGATTTCTGGGGCTATAAGGTCGGCTGATGCAGGCCGCAAACAGCTTGAAATTCCCAAGTTAGGGTCTAATCTCCGGTCCAATCCGGCATACGTTTTTTATCAATGAAGGCGTTGATGCCCTCTGTGGCATCGCGCGCCATCATATTTTCCGCCATGGCCGCCCCGGCGTAGGCATAGGCCTCTTCCAGCCCCATTTCCGCTTGCCGGTAAAAGGCTTCCTTGCCGATCCTGATGGCCACCGGGGATTTGTCCACGATGCGGCGCGCCATGGCCTGCGTGGTCTGTGCCAGGGTATCCGCGGGAACGGCCCGGTTTATCAACCCGATGTCGACCGCCTTTTTGGCGGGAATGAAGTCTCCCAAGAGCAACATCTCCATCGCCTGTTTGTGGGCGACATTGCGCGACAGCGCCACCATCGGGGTGGAACAGAAAAGCCCGATGTTCACACCTGACGTTGCGAACCGGGCGTCCTCGGCGGCGACGGCCAGGTCACATGTCGCCACCAATTGGCAGCCGGCAGCGGTGGCAATTCCCTGCACTTCGGCAATCACAGGCTGGGGCAAATGCACAACCGACATCATCATCCTGGAACAGCGTGCAAAGAGCGTGTTGAAATACCCGGCCCCGCCATCCGCATCCGCGCGCCGCGCGGTCATTTCCTTGAGGTTGTGACCGGCACAGAAATGCGCACCGGCACCGCGCAGAATAACCGCCTTGATCCTGCGGTCCTGCCCGATCGTCTCCCAGGTGTGTTGCAACGCGTCCAGCATATCCTCGGACAAGGCGTTCAGCGTTTGCGGCCGGTTGAGCGTGACAACCGCCACCCCCGCGTCCACCTCCAACAAAACCGGCGTGTCTGCAGTATCCTTCATCTCGGCCTCCCAGCTTGATGCTGCCTATCAAAGCGGATCACGCATCCGACTTGCAAGCAAAGACAGACGCGGGTGCCAATCTTTGTGGGATTCAGGCTCTGAAACGCCCCCCAACCTTGGGGGTCTGCCGAAGGAGATGAGGCACCGGATCCTTCGCCGTGAAGAGAAATAACCGGGCAATTTCAAGGTAGGACCGAAAGGCATATCCGCCATTTCGTACGAGGATCGCGTCGCGTCTGGCGGCATAGGCATCCGGCAGCGCGTACCACGGCAGGTTGGGGCTGGCGTGGTGAACCGCGTGCAGATTGTTCTTGAGGAAAAGATAGGACAACAGGCCGCGATCTTCGATGATGACTGTCCGGCAGCGGGCTTTGTCATGGGCGCGGTGCTCCAGAAAGGTCCTGATCTTGAGGATCGAATGACTGCCATAGACCGCCACCGCATAGAGCCAGAACGGTATGTCGCTGATCCAGACAAGCCACAAGATCACCGGGACAAGACCCGCCAGATGAAACAGGTACGCCGCGACAATCCTGCGATCGCCGGTCCGCAAGGCCCGCGCATCGGCGCAATAAAACGTGCCCAGACCGATCACCGGACCGATCATCATACGGCCCAGTAAGGTGTTGTTCCAATTGTAGATACCTTGCCGCAGGCGGGACCAGCGCACCCATACCGCAGGGTCGATGTAGTTGCTCTCCGGGTCATCATAGGGATCGGTCAATGACGGATCATGATGGTGCGCCAGATGCGTATCGCGGAACCGGTGATAGGGTACCAGAAGACCAAGGGCAGGGAAGACCAGCGCGGTGTTGGCCGCCTCGTTCCTGAACGGATGGCCATGCAGCACCTCGTGGCTGAACGAGGAATAGAGGGTCAGCGTCACTGTCAGGATCACCGCGGACAGCAACAGCCCCAGATCATCAGCAAACGCCGTCGACAGGATGAACCCGCCGTAGCATAGCGCACAGATCAACAGGGTCGGCCATTCGATGGCAGAGGAGGTCGTGGTATGGGTCATGGTCTAAATCAGCTCCGACGCGGTCTTGGTGAGTTTCAAGATCCGCCCCGCCATCTTTCGAAAATGAGCCCTACGGAACAAGCGCGTGAATCTGGTAGTTTAGCAAAACATATGCAGCAGTATTGATTAGATGTTGTGGTTTCGCTTCAGATGATGTGTTTTAGCGACATGGACAAAAGACATCTCTCCCGTTTGTTCAAGGATCGATTGCGGCGGGTCGTCTCTTCGCATCCCGACGGGCGCGGACATTTTATGCGGGCCACGGGCATTGATCGCTCGGCCCTCAGCCAGTTCCTGAGCCCGGACACCGACCGCATGCCGCGCGCGGAAACCCTGCGGCGGATCGCTGCTGTCAGCGGCGTTTCAGTTGACTGGCTGCTTTGTCTGGAAAACGCCCCCGAGGGACGGCAGGAAGTCACCCAAAGCGTTCAGATCGAAAAGGAGGTGCAGGCCGACGGCTCTACGCCACTGGACCAATGGCGCCATGAGGCCGCCGGGTTCAAGCTCAGGACAGTCCCGTCGACCCTACCGGATATCGTCAGTCTTGCGCCGGAAACAAAGCAGCGGGATGCGCATGAGGACGCCCGCGGGGGTGGCGTTGAAAATGTGCTGGAGCGTATCTCGCTGAACGACATGGATGTCGAGGTCGCCATGCCGCTGCAAACCCTGCAAGACCTTTCGGCCCGCAGCGGATTATGGCGAGAGGCCTCTCGCGACAGCTGTCGCCGGCAGCTCTTCCACATGGCGCGCATCTGCGGCGAAAACTACCCCGCCCTCAGGTTGCATCTCTATGACGGGACGCGGGTCTTTTCCGCGCCCTTTACGGTCTTTGGCAATCAGCGCGTCGCGCTTTACATCGGGGATGCATATCTCGTGGTCAGCGGTCCCGACCAGGTGCGTGGATTTGCCCGCCAGTTCGACAGGTTGGTGCGTCAGGCCGTGATCGGATCAGACCGGGTGCACGACACCTTAATCGGGTTGGCAGAGGCCGTTTAGCCCCTGTTAGGCACAGAGTCAGCCAGAGGAAGCGGCAGACAGCTTTCTCAGACGCAGGGCATTTGAGAGCACAAAAACACTCGACAGCGCCATGGCTCCGGCGGCCAGCATCGGCGACAGCAGCATCCCGAACGGTACAAAAAGCACGCCCGCGGCCACCGGGATCAGCGCCGTGTTATATCCAAAGGCCCAGAACAGGTTTTGCCTGATGTTGCGCATGGTCCGGGTGGAGACATCATGCGCGGTCCCGACGCCCCGTAGATCACCGGACATCAAGACCACATCCGCCGATTGAATGGCGACATCCGTCCCGGTCCCAATCGCGATCCCCACATCTGCCGCCGCCAGCGCGGGGCCGTCATTGATCCCGTCGCCGACAAAGGCAACCCGGCGACCACCCGATTGCAGCGCGGTGATCGCCTCCACCTTACCGCCCGGCAAAACGTCCGCGACCACGGTTTTGATCCCCGTAGCTGCCGCGATGGCCTCTGCGGTGTTGGACTTGTCGCCGGTGATAAGCGCGGTTTCGATCTGGCGGGCACGCAGGTCGCCGATCAGGTCGGCGGCATGGGGTTTGAGCTGATCTGCCACCGTCAGCATGGCGGCGGCACGACGATCCACGGCGGCAAAGAACACGGTCTCGCCGCGCCGCGCCGCCTTTCGCATGCGCTCGTCGAAGGATGAGACATCCACCCCCTGCGCCGTCAGGAACCGGTCAGATCCGATGAGGATCTGCCGCCCCTCGACCTCACCCACAATCCCCAGACCACTTTTGGCTGTGACGGTTTGCGCCTCCGGCAGGGCCAGCCCCTCTTGATGCGCAGCGGCCACGAGCGCCTTGGCCACGGGATGCTCGGCGCGGGCCTCGACGGCCGCCGTCAACCGCAGCACGTCGGCACGGGCGACCCCTTCGGCGGGCAGGATGTCACGCAGGACCGGCTTGCCTTCGGTGAGGGTGCCGGTCTTGTCAAACGCAACCACATCCGCCTCGGCCAAGGATTGCAGCGCATCGCCCTTGCGAAACAGAACGCCCAGTTCCGCCGCGCGCCCCGTTGCGACCATGATCGAGGTCGGTGTGGCAAGACCCATGGCGCAGGGGCAGGCAATGATAAGGACGGACACGCCCGCGACCAGCGCATAGGACAGCGCCGGGGCCGGACCAAAGAGCAGCCACACCACGACGGTGATCACCGCGAGGGCCAGGACAGCAGGCACGAACCACAGCGTGATCCGGTCCACCAGAGCCTGAATGGGCAGCTTGGCCCCCTGCGCCTCCTGCACCATGCGGACAATCCCGGCCAGAACCGTATCGCGCCCGACATGGGTGGCGGTGATCTGCAGACTGCCGGTGCCATTGACCGTGCCGCCGGTCACAGGATCGCCAACCGCCTTTTCGACCGGCATCGGCTCACCGGTGACCATGCTTTCGTCGAGATGGCTCTGACCTTCGAGAACGGTCCCATCCACCGGAACCCGCTCGCCGGGGCGCAGCAGCACCACGTCGCCCGGCACGAGCGCTTCGACCGCGACCGCTTGCGGCCGGCCGTCCCGCAGGACCTGCGCCGTCCTGGGTTGCAGACGCATCAGCGCGTTTATCGCAGCTCCCGTTTTCCCCTTGGCCCGCGCCTCAAGCCAGCGGCCCAGCAGGATCAGGACCACGATCACCGCCGCCGCCTCGAAATAAACGGCCCGCGACTGCTCCGGCAGGACCGCAGGGAACAGGAGCACCGTCATGGAGTAGAGATATGCCGCCATCGTCCCCACCGCGACAAGGCTGTTCATATCCGGTGTCCCACGCGCCAGGGCCGGAAAACCCGCGCTGTAAAAGCTGCGGCCCGGACCGGCGAGGACCAGCGTGGTCAGCACCGCCTGAATCCACCAGCTGGTGCCCAGACCAATGCTCTGGTGGATAAAGTGGTGAGACGCCGGAAACACATGGCTTCCCATCTCAAGCACAAAGACCGGTGCCGTCAAAACAGCGGCAATCAGCGTTCTGAACCGGATCGTTACCGCTTCCTGATCGCGCTTGTCCTGCTTGTCGTAATCTGCGGAACGGGCGACGCGCGCGGGAAAACCAGCCGTTTCCGCAGCCGAGATGAGCGAAGCCACAAGTCCGCCACCCTGCCCCTTGACCACTGCCGTTTCCGTCGCAAGGTTGACCGACACAGCCTCCACCCCTGGCACCCCTGCCAAGGCACGATCCACGCGGCCCACGCAGGAGCCGCAGTGCATCTTGTCAATAGAGAGTGTTATGGTCTGCGACATCATCCGGTTCCCTTGAATGATGGTATATCATATAAGGGGTTGTCGGACATAAAGGTCAAGAACGGTGCCCTAACCGGCCTTTGTCGTCTCCGGAGAGGTATCGCTGCCGCCGTTGACCGTCCGCGCGGCATCCGCAGCTTCGTCGTCATCAGGCAACAGTTCCGCATCTTCAATCTCTGGTTCATCTGCCAGGTCTTCTTGGGTGGGATCGTCGGCTTTGTCTTCCAGCGCCCCCACAATGAGCGGCAGCATCTGCACCCCGCCCGGCATCGCCATCTCGGTCATCGGGGGGGTCTTCCAGGCCAGGGTGTCAAAGCTCTCGCAGTTTTCGCAGAACGGCGCCCATTCCGCATGGATATGCTGACAGTTGTCACAGATCCACTGCGGCCCGCGCGAGACGGTAAGGGCCTTGGCAAGCCAGCCGCGCACCACCGCATCAGAGGCGCCCTCACCGCGCTCAATCGCGGCCATCAAGGTGACGGACCGTGCTGTCGGATCCGCCTCGGGCAGATCACCCAGCGCGCGCCGCGCTTCGGGGAAATCCTCGTTGGCAATGTGCAGCTCCGCCAGCAACATCCTGGTTTCGGGATCCTCCGGCTTGGCGCGGGTCAGCACCGCAAAACGCTTGATCCGTTCAGAGGGGGTTTCGTCGGGCTCGATCGATGCAAAAGCAGCAGCCAGATCGGGATGCGGCTGCACCTCCCAGGCCTTTTTCAACAGCCGCACCGCAAGCCGTTTACGGTCCTGCCGGATGTAGCTCGTGGCCGCCATCACCGCGGCAGGGATCAGATCCGGTGAGAGCTTGTTCGCCTCAATCGCCTTTTCCTGCACCTCTATGGAGCTTTCGTCGGCCAGGATATCCCTGGCCTCCGACAGCGCCAGCACCGCGTCCCGGCGTTTGTGCACATCGCGCGGCAGGCTGCTGTACTTCAGTTTGGCACTCAGCGTCTTGCGTGCGCCGGACCAGTCTTCGACCTTGGCCTGCAGGCGCAACAGAACATCCTGCGTTTCCTCATGCTTTGGCTTGATATCAAAAGCCTTCTCCGCCAGCTTGAGGGCTGTTTCAGTATCGCCGTCCGCCAGCTTTTGCTTCAGGATACCGCGCACCCCGACAAAACGCGTCGCATCCTGCGTGACCAGCTTTTTATAGGTCTCCTCGGCCTTGCGCCGGTCCCCGGCCATTTCTGCGGCCTGCGCCACCAGCAGGTTGGTCAACTCCGGTTTCCTGAGGTATTTCTCCGCCTTCGCCGCCTTGGTCATGGCCACACGGCCTTCACCGCTGGCCAGAGCCATGAGACCTTCAGACAGGGCATTGAAGCCCTTGCGTTCCCGGCTCCGGTCGAAATAGCGCGAGATCGCCGTTTCATCCCCGTTGAGAAAACGCCAGACCGCGGCCAGCAAAGACAACAGCTTGAGCAAGAGCCACACCACCAGCACCAGGACAATGATCGCAATGACCGATTGCAGGGCTCCAAAGGTGTATTCACTGCCCATCACGGTGACCTGAACGCCGCCTTCGCTTTCCAGCAGATAGCCCGCGCCCAGGGCCGCTGCAGCGACAGCGACAACGAAGAGAACGATCTTTATCAGGGACCAAAGCATAGATGTCTTCCTTAGTTGCTGTTCAGGCGGTCAGCCAGATCTTGCGCCGCATCCTGTGCGGCCTTGCGGGCTGAGGCTGCCTGCAGCCAATCGCTCATCGCGGACTGCGCTGCCTCCGGCAGTGCTTCCATCTCTGTCAGGGCCGTCTCCAGATCAGCCGCTCTGACAGCCGCCTGCGCGCGTGACAGGATTGCGTCCGCATCCGTCCCCTCGCGCGGCGTTACCGACCGCGCGTTGAGCTGTCGTCTGAGAAATCCGGTAATGCCATCGACCTCGGCCTCGGGCACCTCGGCGCGGGCAGCGGCGAGACCGGCGCGGGCGGCATCCGGAAAGCTGTCCTGCAGGGACGCCATGGTGGGCACACCGGTTTCAGCGGCCTCGCGCAGCGCCACGGGCACCTCAACGGGTGCTGACTGCTCAAGATCACCCAGGGCCGGGCCAAAGCTCTCTCCACTGTCCACGGCGGTGACCACCCGCGTCAGCGCCGCCCGCGCCAGAAGCCGCGCCGCTTCTCCCGCCGCCTCGGCCTCGGCGGCTTCCACCCGCTCGGCAAGGGCCGCGATCTGTGCATTTTGGGCGTCGATTTCAGCTTGCAGCGCTTCAACCGCTTCAGACGACGCACCGCTGTTTTCAACAACAGAAGCAGGGGCCTCGGGTCGGGCCTCTATCTCGGCGACGCGGTCGACCAGCGCCGCAACGCTGCTTTCCAGATCGCCAATCGACGCGGTAAGAGTGCTAACGTCCGCCGTCACATCTGACGGGCTGACGGCTTCCAGTGCGGTCAGCCGTTCCGCCTGCGCATCGGATTGCGCTGCAAGACGCGCCGCCGCCTCTTCGATCGCCGTGAGATCGACCGTCGGGCGCTGCATTGAAGCGGGCAGATAGGTGTCAAACACATCTGCCCGACCTGCGATAAAGCCGATCATCGCGGCAATCACCCCGCCAAAGACCGCGGGCCAGATGCTCCCCCTTACGATTTGAGGTTCAGGCGGCGGTGCCGCTGCGGCGGCTGGTTCCGGCGGGAAAACAGACCCTTCCCGGGGGTCCTTGCGCTTCCCCCACGGGGCCGCGTCCTTGTCGTCAGATGTCGGCGTGTCTTCTGTCTGTGCGCGCTCGTCACTGTCGTCGCGGGCCCGATCCGGGTCCAGGCCCGGCTTCTCCCCGGTTTCGGGCTCGTCTTTTGCCGCCAAGGGATCTGTCGTCTCATCGGCGTCTTTACCGGACGCATCAACGGCATCCCCTGAGGCACCACCTTGTTCTGGCTCTGCTCTTTCGGCAGCTTTTTCATCGGTTTCGAGGTCTTTGACCGCCTCGCTCTCCTTACCATCCTCGGATGGGCTCTTGGCAGAAATCGGTGCGTCTTCCGCTTCGATGTCACTTTCCGGTATCTCGGAAGGCTTCGTGGAAGTCGAAATATTCTTCGCGTCCTGGGGGACCTCAATCTTTGCGTCAGCTTTATCGGCTGTCTCATTGGGCTTGCGTGATTTGGCCAAAATTTCCACCTTTTCGAATCTTCACAGGCGCACTGCTAAACAACCTTACTCCTGCGGGTCAGGCCTCTCAACCCAAGGCGACAGCGCGCGCCAGCTTTTCAATGCACTTGGCAATTGCCTGAGACGTCGGCGATGTCGCCGTCATCACCTCGCCAAACGGTGCTTTTCCCAAGGATTCGCTGACCGCAGCACTCAACGTTGCAATGCGAACTGCCGGATTGGCTGGTACTGATGCGGCGAAATGCGCTGCCGCGCGGGGCGAGAAAAGCGGCACTAAGACGTGCGAATTGCCTGCCAAAGCGTCCTTTGCCCGGGCGTTGAGCGGCAAAAGAGGCTGGTCATAGATCACCGCGCGCCGGGCCTTTAGACCTGCGGCGACCAGATCCGCCACCACGTCCCCCCTGACATGGACACCGCAGAGGTGATGCAGGTTGCCCGCTGGATGGGCTGCGGTGATAAACCGTACAAGCTCTGCCGCTGTCTGCCCTGCAAAAGTGGCCCGCCATCCGGCGGCCTCTGCCGTCTGTGTGGTCCTGCGGCCAAGGCAATACGCGGCGCGCCCCGCCCCCTGGGGCGCAAACCTGACACCATTGGAGGAGGTGAAAATCGCAACAGCCCCAGCGCTGAGTTCGATCGGTGTCCCCAAAGGTTCAATCCCGATCAGCGGGCTTTCGATGACGTCGAGCCGCGCCATGACATCCGCTGCGATCTGATCGACAAACGATGCGTTAGACCCCTCGGGCCGCGTCATGATGAGCGGAATTCGTTGCACCGACCTTGCACACCCCCGGCATTGTTTGCGCCTGCCTTCGGTGTTACCTGCCAAGTCAGACGCGTGCAACGGGAGCGAACGGTGAGCCGCACTCAGACAGTCCTTGCGCTGGAAAGCAGTTGTGACGATACGGCAGCAGCCGTCCTGCGCAGACAGGCAGATGGCAGCACCGATATCCTGGCGTCAATTGTGCGCGGTCAGGACAGCCTGCATGCCGCATTCGGCGGCGTCGTGCCCGAGATTGCCGCACGGGCCCATGCCGAAGTGATCGATCTGTGTGTCGAGCAAGCGCTGGAGCAGGCCGCGACACCGCTTGGCGAGATCGACGCCATTGCGGTCACCGCCGGACCCGGCCTCATTGGTGGCGTCGTCTCGGGCGTGATGTGTGCCAAGGGGCTGGCGATGGCCATCGGCAAGCCGCTTTACGGGATCAATCACCTTGCCGGCCACGCCCTGACACCGCGGCTGACCGATGATGTCAGCTACCCCTACCTGATGCTGCTGGTCTCCGGCGGGCATTGCCAGTTTCTTCTGGTGCTGGGACCGGACAGCTTTAAGCGGCTTGGCGGCACCATTGATGATGCACCGGGGGAGGCCTTTGACAAAGTCGCGCGCCTGCTGGCCCTGCCGCAACCCAGTGGCCCTTCGGTGGAACGGGCGGCACAGGCGGGCGATCCGGCCCGCTTTGGCCTGCCGCGCCCGCTGTTGGACAGACCCGGATGCGACCTGTCGTTTTCCGGTCTCAAAACTGCCGTGCTGCGGGCAAGGGAGGCGCTGATCGCAGCGCAAGGGGGTCTCTACCCACAGGATCAAGCAGACCTGAGTGCGGGGTTTCAAGCTGCTGTCGCTGATGTGCTGGCTGAAAAAACCCGCCGCGCGATGACGCTTTACCTCGAGGTCTCTCCGGCGCGGCCCGCGCTCTGCGTTGCGGGAGGCGTAGCGGCAAACATGACGATTCGATCCGTGTTAGAGACGATTGCAGCAGAATATGACACCGCCTTTGTTGCCCCGCCGCTGGCGCTTTGCACCGATAACGCCGCGATGATCGGTTTTGCCGCGTTGGAGCGGATGGCGCGCTATCCGCCCGATGACATGACCCTCTCCGCCCGGCCCCGCTGGCCGCTGGACACCACCAGCCCGGCCCTGACCGGCAGCGGCAAGAAAGGCGCGAAATCATGAGCCTCGGTGTTCTGGGGGCAGGCGCGTTCGGGACGGCACTGGCCATCACTCTGAGCCAGAAGGGGCCGATGACCCTCTGGGCCAGAGACCCGGCGCAGGCCCACCAGATGGCCCGGGACCGCACAAACGCGGCGCGGCTGCCGGGTGTGGCCCTGCCGGATAGGCTGACAGTGACCTCTGATCTGACGGATTTAGACGCCCTCGATACCGTTCTCGTGGCGGTGCCTCTGCAAAAGCTCCGCGCTTTTCTGGAGGAAGCCCGCCGCCCTCTGACGGGCAAGACCCTGGTGGCCTGTTGCAAGGGGATGGAGCTTAGAACCGGGCTTGGCCCGCTGGAGATCATGGCGGAGGTCTGCCCCGAGAGCCCGCGTGCGCTGCTGACCGGGCCGAGTTTTGCACGCGACATCGCACAGGGTCTGCCCACCGCCCTGACGCTCGCCTGCACCGATGAGGACCAGTGCATCGCGCTGCAACAGGCGCTGTCGAACAACACGTTGCGACTGTACCGGACAGGGGATGTAATCGGGGCGGCGCTGGGCGGTGCGCTCAAGAATGTCATCGCGATTGCCTGCGGGGCGGCCATTGGGGCAGGTCTGGGTGAAAGCGCGCGGGCGGCGCTGATGACCCGCGGTCACGCCGAAATGCAGCGTCTGGCGGCGCATAAGGGGGCAGACCCCACAACGCTCTTTGGCCTGTCGGGCTTTGGGGATCTGGTGCTGACGGCCACCTCTGCACAATCGCGCAATTACCGCTTTGGTCTGTCGATCGGAACCGGCGCGGCTTTTGACCCCGCCGCAACGGTCGAAGGCGCCGCCACTGCCCAAGCGGTTGCGGCCTATGCCAAGGCGCAGGGGATCGATCTGCCCATTTCCAGCGCTGTTGCAGCGCTGGTCGAAAAGCGGTTGGATGTGGAGGACGCCATGACGGCGCTATTGTCTCGCTCTTTGAAGGAAGAATAACATGCTCGTCGCCTTGATTGCCCATGACAAACCCGGTGCATTGCCGATCCGGCAGGAAAACCGCCCGGCCCATGTCGACTACCTGAAGTCGGGATCGGCGGTGCGTCAGGCGGGTCCCTTGCTCGATGCGGAGGGGGAGATGTGCGGATCGTTGATTATTCTGGAAGTGGCAAACATGGCCGAAGCCGAAGCCTGGGCGGCACAGGACCCTTACGGAAAGGCCGGGCTTTTTGAAAAGCTGGACCTGATCGCCTGGAACCGGGTGATCGGGTGATGCGCTATTGGCTGTTTAAATCCGAACCCTCGACATGGAGCTGGGACGATCAGCTTGCCAAGGGCGATGTTGGCGAAGAATGGGACGGCGTGCGGAACTATCAGGCCCGCAATTTCATGCGCGAGATGAAGGTTGGTGATCGCGGGTTCTTTTATCATTCGCAGAAAGAGAAATCCGTTGTTGGCCTTGTCGAGGTGATTGCGGAGGCGCATCCCGACAGCACAACCGACGATGACAGGTGGGAGTGCGTCGATATCAAGGCCCTCCGTTCGGTAAAGACGCCGGTGAGCCTCGAGATGGTCAAGCAGGACCCAAAGCTGGCAGAGATGGCGCTGCTGCGCAATTCGCGCCTGTCCGTGCAACCTGTCACAGCGGAAGAATGGCAGATTGTCTGCGCGATGGCAGGCGTGCCCCCGGAGTAGGGTCTGTCAGCCCTGCGTATCGCTGACATCGCGGAACATGAAACTGTTCTCACGGCTGTTGTGGATACATCTGAAACAGAAAAAGGGTTCTGAGCCATCGCCAGAACCCTTCTTCGCCCCACGTGCTCCCATACCCACCGCACGTGTTTGAAACTGGTCCTGGCCATACTGGCCGGGTGAAATATCTATATCAGTCTACAGAAAAACTGCAATTTTTCAGTCGTTTAAAAGCAATCTAAAATAGAAACGCCTCTTTAAGAAAAGAGGCGCCCCAAAATCCGCAGTTGCGTGAGATTATCCGTAGACGGATTCTTTCCCGAAGTGCTTGGTCAGCATGTAGTAGACCACGGCGCGGTATTTGTTGCGCTCGGACTTGCCATAGGTCTCGATCACCTTGTCGATCGCTTCCATCAGGGCCGGGCTATCCGCAAGGCCTAGTTTTTTCATCAGAAAATTCTCTTTCACCGTTTCCAGCTCAGCGGGCTGGCTGCTGGCGACGGTCGACGCATCCGCATCGTAGATTGACGGCCCGCACCCAATGGTGACCTTGGTCAACAGATCCATGTCCGGTGTCATACCGCATTTGTTTTTCAAATCGTCCGCATAATGCGCGATCAAATCGTCCCGCTTACCCATATAAAAGAGTCTCCCTCGTTGGTTTCTAGCCGATAATTTCCCGACCTGCCTGAAACACTAGAATCGAATTGGGTTTCACAAAAGGGATTTCTGACCGGGAATTCCCCCATCAACGGCCCCTGACGGCAAATGCCGCCGGGACAGGACGCGGCCGTCATGGGAGATAAGCGGGCTGTTGCTTGAAAAAACATATTCATCTCTGGAGCAGGTTGAGCCAGCTGCTCTTTGAAATACGGCCAAAGAGAACGCGTCCAGACAGAGGTTCCATAAAAAACGCCGCCCGGCGACTTCGGGCAGCGTTTTGAAAAAGCCTGCTGTCGTTGACCTGCGGCGTTCAATCAGTAGCGGTAATGCTCCGGCTTGAAGGGACCTTCGGGGGCAACGCCGATGTAAGACGCCTGGTCAGCATCAAGCTGGGTCAGCTTCACCCCGATCCGGTCCAGATGCAGGCGTGCGACCTTTTCATCCAGATGTTTGGGCAGGATATAGACATCGTTTTTGTAATTTTCGCCCTTGGTCCAGAGCTCGATCTGCGCCAACACCTGGTTGGTGAAGGATGCCGACATCACGAACGACGGGTGCCCCGTGGCGTTGCCGAGGTTCAGCAGACGCCCCTCGGACAGCAAGATCAGACGGTTGCCGTTTGGCATCTCGATCATGTCGACCTGCTCTTTGATGTTGGTCCACTTGTGGTTCTTCAGCGCCGCGACCTGAATTTCGTTGTCAAAGTGGCCGATATTGCCGACAATCGCCATGTCCTTCATCTCGCGCATGTGCTCGATGCGAATCACGTCCTTGTTGCCCGTGGTGGTGATGAAGATATCCGCTGATCCGACGACATCCTCCAGCAGGACAACCTCAAACCCGTCCATGGCGGCCTGCAAGGCGCAGATCGGGTCAACTTCGGTGACTTTCACGCGGGCACCGGCACCGCGCAGCGAGGCGGCGGAGCCTTTTCCGACATCGCCGTAGCCCATGACCACCGCGACCTTACCGGCCATCATGGTGTCGGTAGCGCGGCGAATGCCGTCCACCAGCGATTCCTTGCAGCCGTATTTGTTGTCAAATTTCGACTTGGTGACAGAATCGTTCACGTTGATGGCAGGGAAGGGCAGTTGCCCCTGTTTCACCAGCTCATAAAGACGGTGCACACCGGTTGTGGTTTCTTCCGACACACCGACGATCTGGTCGCGGGTCTTGGTGAACCAGCCCGGCGATGCTTCCAGCCGTTTCTTGATCTGCGCCTTGATGACCGTTTCCTCCTCGGACGTGGGCACCGGGATGATCTCTTCGCCGGCCTCGGCCCGCGCGCCCAGCAACACGTAAAGCGTGGCGTCACCGCCATCATCAAGGATCAGGTTCGGTCCCTCCGGGAACATGAAGGATTTGTCGACGTAGTCCCAATGCTCTTCAAGCGATTGACCCTTAATGGCAAAAACCGGTGTGCCGCCTGCTGCAATCGCGGCGGCGGCGTGATCCTGGGTCGAAAAGATGTTGCAGGACGCCCAGCGCACATCGGCCCCCAGCGCCACGAGCGTCTCGATCAGCACCGCTGTCTGGATCGTCATGTGCAGCGACCCGACGATGCGCGCGCCCGCCAGCGGCTTGCTCTCGCCATACTCATCCCGCAGCGCCATCAGGCCGGGCATTTCAGTTTCGGCAATGTCGAGCTCTTTGCGGCCGTAATCCGCAAGTGCGATGTCTTTCACAACATAATCGTTGGTCATCTATATCATGTCCTGTTTATCCGGGTTGTGGCGCAGATAGCACTGACCACCCTGTTAGACAATGCGGCTTTGCGTTCACGCTGAACCAAGGGTTACCAATGGTGCCAACAGCCCGGCGCTTATCCGGCTTGCACCCTGTGGCGCGCCGGGGCAAAGCTGACGTTCAGACGGATCATGGGAAGGAGCAACCGATGGCACCTCAGGCACGGGCGTGGCAGCGCATGTTGTCGGGACGGCGGCTCGACCTGCTGGATCCGACGCCCGTTGATATCGAGATCGAAGATATCGCCCGAGGGTTGGCCTTTGTGGCGCGCTGGAATGGCCAGACACGCGGTGCCCATGCCTATTCCGTGGCAGAACATTCGCTTTTGGTCGAGACGCTTTTTGCCCGCATCGCCCCCAAGGCACCGGTGAAATGGCGGCTGGCCGCACTTTTGCATGATGCCCCGGAATACGTGATTGGCGATATGATCTCGCCAGTGAAAGCGGCGGTGGGGCCGGGGTATGAGGCGCTGGACGTGCGACTGACGGCCGCCATTCATCTGCGGTTTGGCCTGCCGGCGGCCCTGCCGGTTCAGATCAAGCGGCAGATCAAAAAGGCCGATAAGATCAGCGCCTGGATGGAAGCAACCCAGATCGCGGGTTTCTCCGAAACGGAGGCCAGCAAGTTCTTTGGCAAACCGGATACCGCCGTGATCGCGGATCTGACCCTCACACTCCGCCCCCCGGCAGAGACACGCGATGCCTTTACCGCACGCCATAACAGCCTGTTGGAGAGCATGGGATGAGGACCGTGCGCCGCGCCATGGCGCTGGATTGCCGGTCGATGGCAAACCTGCTCAACGCCATCATCGAAAAAGGCGGCACAACCGCTCTGACCCGTCCCGTGACCGCGGACGATCTGGCCGACTGGATGGCCACCGACGCGCAGCGATCCGCCTGGCATGTGGCGCTGGACGAGGCGGAGCAGGTTGTCGGGTTTCAATGGATCAGCCCCCACCCGAAGCTTCCTGCGGAGGCGGCGGATATCGCGACATTTGTCCAGATCGGACGCACCGGGCTTGGCATTGGCTCGGCCCTCTTCAGCGCAACCGCAAAGGCCGCCAAAGACCTTGGGTATTCCTGGATCAACGCCACAATTCGCGCGGACAACACCGGCGGGCTGACCTATTACCAAAGCCGGGGGTTTCGGGATTGGGCCGTTGACGAAGCGGTCTTGCTGGAAAGCGGCACCATCGTCGACAAGATCAGCAAGCGCTATGACGTTTAAGCCTTGGCGCGACTGTCAGCGCGGCGACCGCTTTGCCAGGATCCGTTGCAAGGTGCGGCGATGCATGTTCAGCCGCCGCGCCGTTTCGCTCACATTACGGTCGCAAAGCTCGTAGACACGCTGAATATGTTCCCAACGCACGCGATCCGCGCTCATCGGGTTTTCGGGCGGGGGTGGCAGATCATCGCCGCGCGCCAGCAGGGCGTTCACAATGTCTGCCGCATCGGCCGGTTTCGACAGGTAATCAACCGCGCCGATCTTGACCGCAGCGACGGCTGTCGCGATGGCGCCATACCCTGTCAGCACCACGACCCGTGCGTCGGGACGTTTGCTGCGCAGGACCTCAACCACATCCAGACCATTGCCATCGTCAAGGCGCAGGTCCACCACGGCGTAAGCGGGCGGCCGCGCCGTCGCGATGGCGCGGCCTGCGGTCACGGACCCTGCCGTCTCCACGTCAAATCCCCGCTTTTCCATCGCCTTGGCGAGGCGACGCAAAAACGGCTCATCATCGTCCAAAAGCAAAAGGGTTTTATCCTCACCAAGATCAGGATGTAATGTATCGGGCATCTTTGCTCTCTCCCTAGGCAGGCCTTGCGGTATATATGTGTCGCGAGACCCGACAGGTCAAATGGGAACGCCCGTTTCCCTCATGTCAGGTCACGCATTCTCGACAAAGCACGCGACCGTATCCGCCATCTGCTCGGGAGAGATTTCGCGGCGGAAGAACTCCACAAACCCGTGCTCCGGCAGGACCAGATAGCTGAAGGTGGAGTGATCCACGAGATAGTAATCCTCATCGCCTTCCTGCGCACGGTAGTAAGTACGATAGGCGGTGCTGGCCTCTTTGACCTGTTCAGGTGACCCGGTCAGGCCAATCATGCGCTGGTGCATATTTGCCGCAAAGTCGCCCACAACCTCGGGCGTGTCCCGCTGGGGGTCGATAGAGATGAAAACCGGGGTCACGCTCATGCCACGCTCATCCAGCACGTCGACCGCGACCGCATTGCGCGCCACATCGAGCGGGCACACGTCCGGGCAGAAGGTATACCCGAAATACAGCAATGAAGGCTCGGTGATCACGTCCTGATCCGTCACGGTATTGCCATCGGCGTTGACCAGCTCGAACGGCCCGCCGATAGCGCCTGCCCCACCGGCAACGGTGCTGGCCCGGCATTGGGCGAACTGATCCGCGTCGTCGGAGCTCTGCGTGGCGATCCAGACCCCTCCCAGAAGGCCGACAACGGCGGCAACGGCAAACAAGGCAATCAGACGCGTGTTCATGGCAAACTCCTCGAAAAAGCTTAGCTTGATGGTATCATGGCGCAGTCCTAACGTCCTGCGACAAACTATCAACTCAACAAGCGGTGATAACGTGGCGGATACAAATCTCAAGCCCCTTTCGGGCGGCACGCGGGCCAATTGGATCCGGCTGCGGTCAATGATCCTGCTGCGCTGGTTTGCCATCGCCGGACAGCTGACCGCGATCACCGTGGCGCAGCAGATGTACGGGCTGCAACTGGAGCTTGGGCTTTGCTATCTGGCCATTGGTGCCTCGGTCATCGCGAACCTGGTTGCGATTTTCGTCTTTCCCGAAAACAAGCGCCTGACCGACACGCAAAACATGTTGATGGTGCTCTTTGACCTGCTGCAACTGAGTTTTCTGCTGTTCCTCACCGGCGGGCTGCACAACCCCTTTGCGCTTTTGATGCTGGGGCCCGTGACCATTTCCGCCGCGGTGCTCACACTGCGCTCCACGGTGTTTCTGGGGGCCACGGCGATCATGCTGGTGTCACTGCTGGCGCAGTTCAACTACCCGTTGCGGACGGAACAGGGGCTCATTCTGGCGATTCCGGATATCTTTGTTTTCGGCAATTGGATCGCGCTTATCATCGCGATCATCTTCATCAGTGCCTACTCCGTGCGGGTCACCTCCGAAATTCACACCATGTCAGATGCGCTATCGGCCACGCAGATGGCGCTGGCGCGCGAACAAAAACTGACCGACCTCGGCGGGGTGGTTGCCGCGGCTGCCCATGAGCTGGGTACACCGCTGGCGACGATAAAGCTTGCCAGCGGTGAGCTTTATGAAGAGCTCGCAGACAAGCCGGACCTGCAGGAAGACGCGTCCCTGATCCGCGAACAGGCAGACCGCTGCCGTGACATTCTGCGCGACATGGGCCGCGCCGGCAAAGATGATCTGCATCTCAAGAAAGCCCCCCTGCGCACGGTGCTCGAAGAAGCCGCAGAGCCGCATCGGGACCGCGGCAAGGAGATCGCGTTTCAACTCGTCGGGCGGGAAGTGGATCAGCCTCTCATCCTGCGCAAACCGGAGATCATCCACGGTATTCGAAATCTCATCCAGAACGCGGTGGATTTTGCCGAACAGCAGATCTGGATCGAGGCACGGTGGAGCGAAAAGACCATCGGGTTGAGAATCATGGATGACGGGCGCGGCTTTCCACCCCAGATGATTGGCAGAATCGGGGACCCATTCATGAAACACCGCAGGTCGGTTTCGGAAAAGGGCGCCCGACCGGGATACGAGGGTATGGGTCTGGGGCTCTTCATCGCCAAAACGCTGCTTGAGCGGTCAGGTGCGGAGTTGAGTTTTGCCAACGGTCGCGAAGAATCGCCGCTTGATCAAGGTGTTGCGCGCGGTATCGGCGCGGTTGTCGAAGTAACCTGGCGCCGGCGCGACATCGACGCGGTCACCGGGGACAGCCCTGTGCCGCAGGGCGCCAACCAACGTATTCCGATTTAGGAAACAGGGGCAGCGACCGAAAAATTAACCCTGCGTTAACCAACCCATGGGACTGCTACCTGACTGCGTCGCATAGGGTTCGAGCTACATGGAGATTTTTGACGTCGCTGCCATTGTCGGTGCCGCAGGCACCAGTACCCTTGCGGCAATTTTCTGGATCAAACGGCAACAGGCACAGACTGTGCCCGAAAAGCCGCAGGTCAGGGATGAGGCGGCTCATGGTATTTCGTTTCTTTTCGAGGATGAAAGCCTGCATCACGCGTCTGACACGGCAGCAAAGCTGTATCAACTGATCCCGGGTCGGGATGACTGGGGCGGAATGCGCGAACGGTTGTTGAACCGGTTTCCCAACCTGCCCGAAAATCCACGCGACGCCACCCCCGGCCAAACCACGGTCCCGGCCCGCGATTTCGAAGATGGTGCCACGCTCTACGTAACCCGCAAAGGTCCCTTCACCCGCATCAGCATGCAAGAAGGCCGGGCCCAGAGCTCGATTCAGTCGCAAAGACTCAAGAGCCTTCAGCGCGAGTTGGAAGACCTCCGCCGCGCGAGCGACACCACACCCCATGCCATTTGGCAGGTTGGGTCCGACGGATTGGTCACCTGGTGCAATGCCGCCTACACCGATCTTTACCGCAGGTTGCATCAATCCGATCCGGTGGCAGATAAGCCGGTGTTCAATATCACGATGGAGTTTGACGAAAACACAGGGCATCAACGGGTCTCGACCAAACTGCCCAATGATACGCATAAAGACTGGTATGACGTCAGCGCCGTCAGTGTGGGTGACATCACCATTTTCCATGCAATCGATGTCAACGCGGTTGTGAAGTCAGAAATTGCCCAGCGCAATTTTGTCCAGACGCTGGCCAAGACCTTTGCACAACTGTCCATCGGTCTGGCCATATTTGATCGCAACGGCCAGCTTGCGCTGTTCAACCCTGCCCTGATCGACCTCACGGAGCTGCCTGCAGATTTCCTCAGCGGGCGACCGACACTGTTGTCGTTCTTTGACCGTATCCGGGAAAACCGACGCATGCCGGAGCCAAAGAACTACCATTCATGGCGTCAGCAGATTGCCGAGGTGATCGCCGCCGCGACCGACGGGCGCTACCAGGAGACCTGGACGCTTGAAACCGGGCAGACCTACCGCGTTCGGGGCCGGCCGCACCCGGATGGCGCGATTGCCTTTCTGATCGAAGACATCAGTGCCGAGATTTCCCTGACCCGCAATTTCCGGGCGGAACTGGAACTGGGCCAGTCCCTGATGGACACTTTTGACGAAGCTTTGGTGGTCTTTTCGTCCTCGGGTGTGCTGACCTTCTGCAACCTGGCCTACCGCGAGATGTGGGGGCTGGACCCTGACAACTCCTTTGCCGACGTCACGATCAACGATTCTGTTCAGGAATGGAAAAAACTCTGCGCGCCCGGCGCGCGCTGGGCAGCCCTGACGGATTTTGTGCTGGACTATGGCGAGAAGTCATCGTGGGAAATGCCCGCCTTTCTGGCCTGTGGCACACAGTTGAAATGCACCGTGTCCCGCATCGCCTCCGGGGCGACGATTGTGCGGTTCCTGAAAACGTCACATCCCGCGCAAGACACGCCAGGCCCACGCTCAGATTCACGTTCCGGCTGATACCAAGGCAAACCGGCGCGCTTATCCTCTTGCAGCCCGCTCTTTGCACGGTAAGCATGGCGCATGGCCTGCCAAACGTTCTCCCTCCTGCTCGGCTCCGCTGACGAAACCGCCCGCTACGCGCAAACCCTTGGTGCCACCCTGCGACCTGCGGATGTTGTGCTGCTTGAAGGGCCTGTCGGGGCCGGCAAGACCCATTTTGCACGTCAGCTCATCCAGTCGATCCTGACCGACCCCGAAGACGTCCCCTCGCCCACCTTCACACTGGTGCAAAGCTACGAGACAACGCGCGGAACCCTGTGGCATGCGGACCTCTACCGCCTGTCCTCTGTCTTCGAGGTCGAAGAACTTGGTCTCAGCGAAGCTTTCGAGACGGCGATCTGTCTGGTGGAATGGCCGGACCGGTTGGGCGCTCTGGCCCCGCCCGATGCGCTGACCCTGTCGTTCAGCCCGGCGGATAAGGAGGAGGCGCGCCATCTCACAGCGACCTGGACGGCACAACGCTGGTCCGACCCGATCCAGAGCTGGGCCGCGGCATGAGCCGGGCACGGGACGCAAACCGTTTCATTGCGGCAGCCGGATGGGCAGAGGCGCAGGTCTCTCATCTGGCGGGGGATGCCTCGAACCGAACGTATAAAAGACTGCGCCACCCCGGCGGCACAAGAGCCGTGCTGATGGATGCCCCGCCGGAGAAAGGCGAAGATGTCAGACCCTTCGTGCAGATTGCAAAGCATCTCACGGCGTTGGGGCTCAGCGCCCCGGAAATCTATCACTGTGACCCGGTGCAGGGGTTTTTACTGATCGAAGACCTGGGGGACAGCCTCTTTACACGTGAAATTGCCGCCGATCCGGCACGGGAAAACCCGCTTTACGAGGCGGCGGTGGATGTGCTGACCACGCTGCATCGCGCCCCTCCGCCGGATGTGCCCGCCTATGACGCCGCCACGACCGCACCCCTCGCAGCCCTGGCCTATGACTGGTACCAGTTCGGTGCCACAGGCACTGTGGATGACACCGCCAAAGCGCAGTTCTGCGCCCTCTTTCACGATCTTATCGCACCTTATGATGGCGCGTTGGACGTCCTGATCCAGCGCGACTACCACGCTGAAAACCTGCTGTGGTTGCCGAACCGCACCGGGGCAGCCCGCGTGGGTTTGCTGGATTTTCAGGACGCGATGCGGGGCCACCGCGCCTATGATCTGGTCTCGGTGCTGCAAGACGCCCGCCGCGATGTTCCCACCGCGACGGAACAGGAGATGAAGACCCGCTTCATCGCGCAGAACCAACTTGACGCGGAGACGTTTGACGCGGCCTATGCGCTCTTTGGGCTGCAACGGAACCTGCGGATTCTGGGTGTTTTTGCCCGCCTGTGTCTGCGGGATCGCAAACCGCATTATGTGGACCTGCTGCCGCGCGTCTGGGGGCATGTTCAAACCAACCTGAAACACCCGAAACTGGCAGAGATGGCAGTGGCTCTGAAAGCTGATCTGCCCGCACCCACCCCCGACCTGCTTGCGCGGCTCAAGACCCAAGGTGGCGCATGGGCTGGTCGGTAATGATATTTGCCGCAGGTTTCGGCACCCGGATGAAACATCTGACCCAGGACAGGCCCAAACCGATGGTCGAGGTCGCAGGCCGGCCGCTGATCGACCACGCGCTGGATCTGACGACGGACCTGCCAGCCACAACGACCGTCGCCAACCTGCACTATAAGCCAGCGCTCTTGCAAGAACACCTTGCCGGGCGGAACGTCCAGACCGTGCTGGAGGCCCCGCAAATCCTCGATACCGGCGGCGGCCTGCGCCATGCCCTGCCGCTGCTTGGCGGTGATCCGGTCATGACCCTGAATGCCGATGCTATCTGGTCCGGCGACAACCCTCTTCGACAGCTGCAAGCGGCCTGGGATCCGACGCGGATGGACGGGCTGTTGATGTGCATCCCGATGGCAAACGCGGTGGGGTACACCGGTTCGGGAAACTTTGTGCTGGACCCGTCAAACCGCGTGGCACGGGGACCGGGCCTCATCTACGGCGGCGCGCAGATCATCAAGACCGAGAGGTTGGCCGAAATCACCGAGACGGCCTTTTCACTCAACACATTGTGGGATCTGTTGATCGCGGAGAATAGTCTCTACGCGGTCGAATACGGCGGAAAATGGTGTGATGTCGGCCACCCCGAAGGGATCCCGCTTGCAGAACATCTGTTGAGGGTTCGGGATGTTTGAGCCCACTGGAAAGCCACGCCTCTTTGGACTTGCACCGGGGGTCGATTTTCCCAAAGGGCTGATGGCTGGCCTGATCGCCCGCGCCGCAAGCTCCCCGCCGGAAAGCCTCGGGCGGGTCCAGCTCATCGTCAATACCGCCCGGATGGAACGCCGCTTGCAGCAGCTTTTCGACGCAGGACCACCCCGCATTCTGCCCCGGATCAGCCTGCTGACCCACCTTGATCTGCTTGATCCTGCGGTGGTTGTGCCCCCTGCGGTGAGCCCTCTGAGACGCCGGTTGGAACTGATCTCGCTCGTGGCGCGGCTCATTGATCAGCAACAGGAACTTGCACCGCGCAGCTCGCTTTACGATCTGACCGACAGCCTGGCCGCCCTGATGGATGAGATGCAGGGTGAAGGCGTCTCGGCCGAAGAGATCACCGCGCTCGATGTGTCCGACGAATCCGGCCACTGGCAGCGGGCGCAGACCTTCATCACGATTGCACAGAGCTACCTGCGGCAGACCACCACGATACCGGACAAGGAGGCGCGACAACGCCAGCTTGTCCGCGCGCTGGCAGAACGGTGGACGATTGCCCCCCCCGAGCACCCGGTGATCCTTGCCGGGTCCACCGGGTCGCGCGGCACAACCATGCTGCTGATGGAGGCGATTGCACAGCTGCCACAGGGCGCATTGGTGTTGCCCGGTTTCGATTTTGATCTGCCCACCGCACAATGGGTGCATCTGGGCGATGCGATGGTCTCGGAGGATCATCCCCAATTCCGGTTTTACAAGCTGATGCAAAGACTTGGCGTCGGGCGGGGCGACATTCAGCCCTGGCATGACAGGCCGCCACCCTCGCCTGCGCGCAATGCGCTGGTGTCGCTGTCGTTGCGCCCGGCACCCGTCACTGACGCCTGGCTCAGCGAAGGCCCCAGGCTGCAAGACCTGGAGGCCGCAACAGAAAACATCACCCTCGTCGAAGCGCCAAACCCGCGCAGCGAGGCCCTGACCATCGCGCTGCGTCTGCGCAAAGCCGTGGCGGAGGGGCAAAAGGCAGCTGTCATCACGCCCGACCGGATGCTGACGCGGCAGATCACCGCCGCATTGGATCAATGGGATATCCTGCCCGACGATTCCGCGGGCACGCCATTGCATCTCAGCCCGCCGGGGCGTTTTCTGCGCCATCTTGCGGCGCTGTTTCACCGGCGCCTTGACGCGGAAGCGCTGCTGACCCTGCTCAAGCATCCGCTGACCCACAGCAGCAGCGACCGTGGCACCCATGTGCTGAACACGCAGCGGCTCGAATTGCGGATCAGGCGGGATGGGCTGCCCTATCCGGATGCCCAGGGCATTCTGGCACGGCTGCGTGCTGTGCTGCAAACGGCAGAGCAACAGGCAGAGGTCGATACATGGGCCGCCTGGATCGGGGCCACCTTCACCGGTCAGGATTCAAAGGGTGAACGGCCCTTGCTTGATTGGGTGACGCGTCACATGGCGTTGGCGGAGGCCGTCTCTTCAGGGCCGAACGGCGCTGACACAGGGGAGGTTTGGCAGAAAAACGCGGGCCAGGAGGCGCTCAAGGTCATGACAAACCTGCGCGATCAGGCGGCCTACGGGGGTCTGATGACCGCCTCGGACTATGCCAATCTGGTCGGCGCGCTGCTGGCGGATGGCGAGATCCGGGACCGCGACGCCCCCCATCCCGATATCATGATCTGGGGCACGCTTGAGGCCCGCGTGCAGGGGGCCGATCTGGTCATCCTCGCCGGGCTCAACGACGGCACCTGGCCCGAAGCTCCCAACCCTGATCCCTGGCTGAACCGGTCACTGCGCAACAAGGCCGGTTTGCTCTTGCCGGAACGGCGCATCGGGCTGGCAGCACACGACTATCAGCAGGCCATTGCTGCGCCGGAGGTCTGGCTGACACGCTCGATCAGGTCCGATGATGCCGAAACCGTTGCATCCCGCTGGATCAACCGTCTTGGCAACCTTCTTGAAGGTCTCAAGGCGCAGGACGGGCCGGGGCTGCTCCAGGCGATGCGCCAACGCGGGGCGGCGTGGCTGGCCCGGGCCGCGCTCTTTGAAGATGCCGATCCTGTGCCGCCGGCCGCCCGCCCGTCGCCGCGCCCCCCGCTGAGCGCACGGCCCAACCGGCTGGCCGTGACGGATATCAAACATCTGATCCGCGATCCTTATGCGATCTATGCCAAGCATGTGCTGCGCCTGCGCAAGCTCGGCCCGCTGGTGCAAAACCCCGATGCCCTGTCCCGCGGTACGGTATCCCACGATGTGATGGAGGCGTTTGTTCGGCAAACCCTCAAGTATCCCACCGCCCTGTCGGCGGAGACCTTGATGGCCACGGCGTGCGATATTCTGGCGGCCGAGGTTCCCTGGCCGGCGGCGCGGGCGCTCTGGATGGCGCGGTTGCAGCGTATCGCAGACTGGTTCGTCAGCAATGAAATCCAACGACAGGCCATCGCGACACCTGTGGCCTTTGAGGAGGACGCAAAGGGGAGGCTGCACTGGTCCGACATCAATTTCACCCTGACGGCCCGCGCGGATCGTATCGACAGGACAGAAACGGGCGACGTGCTGGTCTACGATTACAAGACCGGTAGCGTCCCAAGCCTGAAAGAGCAGGCCACCTTCGACAAACAATTGCTGATCGAAGCGGCGATGATCGAAGAAGGCGGCTTTGAACGCATTGGCCCGGCCCCCGTGGTACAGGCGATTTTCATCGGGTTAGGGTCGAAAAACGCCGAAGTCGCAGCCCCTTTGGACAAGGAACCGCCAGCGCAGGTCCTGGCGGAGTTGCGCGCTTTGATTCTGGCCTACCGCGACGCAGGCCAAGGCTTCACCGCGCGCCGGATGATGCAGAAAGACACCTATGGCAGCGACTATGATCTGCTGGCGCGCTATGGCGAGTGGGATGTCACCCATGATCCGGTGCCGGAGGATCTGTCATGACCCTTCGGCATGATGCGACCGAAGCGCAGGTGCAGGCGGCCCGCCCCGATGCTTCCACCTGGCTGGCGGCCAATGCCGGCTCCGGCAAGACACGGGTTCTGACCGACAGGGTGGCGCGGCTTCTGCTGGACGGGGTGGAACCGCAGCACGTACTCTGCCTGACCTACACCAAAGCGGCGGCCTCCGAGATGCAGAACCGGCTGTTCCGACGGTTGGGGGCCTGGGCGATGCTGGAGGATGAGGCGTTGACGACCGCCCTGCGGGAGCTGGGAACCCGCACGCCGATCACCGCCGAGACCCTGCGTCAGGCCCGCACGCTCTTTGCCCGTGCGATCGAGACGCCGGGCGGGCTCAAGATCCAGACGATCCATTCCTTTTGTGCCTCGCTGTTGCGCCGCTTTCCGCTGGAAGCCGGTGTCAGCCCGCAATTCAAGGAAATCGAGGATCGCGCGGCGGAGCTGCTGCGGGCCGAGATTGTCGATGCGATGGCCGACGGGTCGAAAGCGGCGCTGATTGCCGGTCTGGCGCAACACTACACTGGCGATGATTTCAACAAACTCACGCAGGCCATCGTGAAACACCGGGACGGGTTTGCGACACCCCTCGATTGGGCGGGGGCGCTGGCCACCTTCGATCTGCCACCCGATCTGACCGACGCGCATATCGAGGCGGAGGTCTTTCTGGGTGACGAACAAAGCCTCATCGATCAGATCATCCCGCCGATGATTGAGAAGGGGAAAACCGACGAAAAAACGGCTCTAAAGCTGGGAAATCTGCCTGATTTGGGCTTTGAGGCCTTGCCCGCGCTGGAGGGTGTTTTCCTGACCGGTGCGCAGGCGGCCACTCCGTTTTCTGCCAAGATCGGTGCCGTGCCGACCAAACCGACGCAAGAGCGGCTGAGCCATCTCATGCCCGCGCTCGACGATTTCATGACGCGGATCGAAACGGCGCGTCAAAAGCGTCTGGGGTTGATGGCCGCCCGCAAAATCCTTGCGTTGCACCAGTTCGCCGCTGCGTTCCTGCCGCTTTATGAAGCACAGAAAACGCAACGCGGATGGCTTGATTTTGACGATCTGATTGACCGCGCGCGCGCCCTGCTGAACGACGAAAAAGTCGCCGCCTGGGTGCTGTTCCGCATTGACGGCGGCATAGACCATATTCTGGTGGATGAGGCGCAGGACACCAGCCCGGCGCAATGGGACGTGATCCGCAAGCTGGCCGCTGAGTTCACCAGCGGGCAGGGCGCCCGCGAGGGCATCGAGCGCACGATCTTTGTCGTCGGGGACAAGAAACAGTCGATCTATTCGTTTCAGGGAGCCGATCCGCGCGAATTCGACCGCATGCAGGCGGAGTTCAAAGAGAAGTTTGACGCCGTGGATCAGCTTTTCCAGAACCGCACGCTGAAATACTCCTTTCGCTCGTCCAGCGCGGTGCTGGAGGTGGTGGACCGTAGCTTTCAGGATCAGGCGGAGGCCGGATTTGGCGATGACGCGACGCATATCGCCTTTAAATCGCGCCTTCCCGGACGGGTGGATCTCTGGCCCCTGATCGAGCCGCAACCGGAAGAAGAAGACCGCGCGTGGTACGACCCGCTGGACCGCAAGGGAGCGCACCATCACAATGTCGTCCTCGCCAACCGGATCGCCGAGCAGATCAAACAGATGATCGCGGGCGGCCAGATGATCCCGGTGGATGACGCCGCCAGCGACGCCCATTTTCAGCGACCGGTCAGGGCAGGGGATTTCCTGATCCTCGTGCAGCGCCGCTCCACCCTGTTTTCCGAAATCATCCGGGCCTGCAAGACCCACGGGCTCGCCATCGCCGGCGCGGACCGGCTGAAGGTCGGCGGCGAGCTTGCGGTGCGTGATCTGGCAGCTCTGCTGTCGTTTCTGGCCGTGCCGGAGGACAGCCTGTCGCTTGCCTCCGCCCTCAGATCCCCGCTGCTGGGATGGGATGAACAAGCGCTTTTCGACCTCGCACATCGTCGGACCCAGGACCATCTGTGGCAGGCCCTGCGCGACCGGTCAGATCAGTTCCCCAAGACAATGGCGGTGCTCAACGATCTGCGGTCAAACATCGACTTTCTGCGCCCCTATGACCTGATCGAACGTATCCTCACCCGTCATCAGGGGCGCCGTAACCTGCTTGCCCGGCTGGGACATGAGGCCGAAGACGGCATCAACGCCCTGCTCTCGCAGGCCCAGGCCTATGAGCGCAACGCGGTGCCCAGCCTCACCGGGTTTCTGGTCTGGATGGAGACGGACGATCTGGAAATCAAACGCCAGATCGACAGTGCCTCCGATCAGATCAGGGTCATGACCGTGCATGGCGCCAAGGGTCTGGAGGCACCGATTGTCATCCTGCCGGACAGCGGCAAGCGCGATATCCAGATCAAGGACGATATCGTCAGAATTGGGGACACACCGGTCTGGAAGACCGCCGCTGCCGACATGCCCGAAGCCATGAGAACGACGCTCGACGCGATGAAAAAGGCGCAGGCCGAGGAACGGTTGCGGTTGCTTTATGTGGCTCTAACGCGGGCGGAAAAGTGGCTGATCGTTGCGGCTGCCGGGGATCTGCCGAAGCAGAACGACAGCTGGTACCAGCGCGTGGAAACTGCCTTGGAGGCCGCAGGTGCCGCGCTGGTCGATTTCAATGGTCTTGCGGTCAAACGACTGTCGTATGAAGACTGGGACGGCCTGCCCCGCGCCCCGGTGGAGCAGCGCGCCTCAGCCGATATCGCGCCCGATCCCTGTTTTGCTGAGCCAGCGCCGGAGCCGACCCCAGGGGTGCCCGTGCTCTCCCCCTCCGATCTTGGCGGCGCAAAGGCGCTGCCCGGCGATACAGGGCGCGACGAGACCGCAGCAAAAGCCTATGGAACGCTGGTGCATCGCTATCTTGAACATCTCTCATCAACGCCACCCGAAGACTGGCCCGGGGTGATCGCAGCCCTCAGCGCCAGTGAAGACCCCGAGACGGCCGAGGCCGCAGCGGAAGCGCAGGCCGTGCTGCGCGCGCCGAAGCTCGCGGCGCTCTTTGCGCCGGGCACATTGTCGGAGGTTGCTGTCACGGCAAATGTCGGCGCGCGGCGCCTGCACGGCGTCATTGATCGGCTCATCATTTCGGAGACCCATGTTCTGGCGGTGGATTTCAAGACCAATCAGACCGTGCCGCAAACCCCTGCGCACTGTCCGGACGGCCTCTTGCGGCAGATGGCGGCCTATGCCCATGCGCTGGGTCAGATTTACCCCGACCGCCGCATCGATACCGCCATCCTCTGGACCAAGACGCGCCAATTGATGCATCTGCCGCACGATATCGTGACAAGGGCACTGCAGGACACTCTATATCTTGACGCCGGACCCATGGGTTCTTAGGTTCAACGCCTCAGACTTAGCCTCTAGGAGAACACGATGGCCACTCTTGCTGTAACGGACGCCACGTTCGACGCCGAAGTGAAAAAATCCGATATCCCCGTTGTGGTGGATTTCTGGGCTGAATGGTGTGGCCCGTGTAAACAGATCGGCCCCTCGCTGGAAGAACTGTCGGCTGAAATGGACGGCAAGGTGAAGATCGTCAAAGTGAACGTGGACGAGAACCCGAATTCGCCGGCTCAGATGGGGGTCCGCGGCATACCGGCACTCTTTATCTTCAAGGACGGGCAGGTCGTGTCCAACATGGCCGGGGCCAAACCCAAAGCCGCATTGCAAAGCTGGATCGAAGACTCCATCTAAGCGACAGGCGCAGAAATCGGTTCAGGGCGTCCTTGGTGGCGCCCTTTTTCGTGGGTCTTGTACCCGCAGAGCCTGCACGCCATAACGCAACGCAGGCACAAGAAGGAGACCCGAATGGCACGTGAAGACTTTCCCGGCTGGCACGGCACAACGATCATCGGGGTCAAAAAGGACGGCGAAGTGGTGATCGCGGGCGACGGTCAGGTCTCACTGGGTCAGACGGTCATCAAGGGCACCGCCCGCAAGGTCCGCAGACTCAGCCCCGGCGGCTTTGACGTGGTGGCGGGCTTCGCGGGCTCGACAGCGGATGCCTTCACATTGCTGGAGCGGCTGGAGGCCAAGCTGGAGGCGACACCTGGCCAATTGGCCCGCGCCAGCGTGGAACTGGCCAAGGACTGGCGCACCGACAAATATCTGCAAAAGCTCGAAGCAATGCTGATCGTCTCGGACGGCAAGGACATCCTTGTCATCACCGGCGCCGGCGACGTGCTGGAGCCCGAACATGACGTGGCCGCCATCGGGTCGGGTGGAAACTATGCGCTCGCCGCCGCCCGTGGCCTGATGGATACCGGTCGCAACGCCGAAGCGGTGGCGCGGGATGCGATGGCCATTGCCGCTGACATCTGTGTCTATACCAATGGCAATCTGACGGTTGAAAAGATCACAGAATGATCGACCGGGATGATCTCCGGGCTTCGGTCAGCGCAGGCATCGTGACCGAAGCGCAGGCCGCAGCCCTGATGAGCCTTGCGCACAGTCGCACCGGCGCACGGGAAAACCTTGCCCCCGGCGATGAGCCCTTCGAGCTTTTTCGCGGATTCAACGAGATCTTCATTGTCGTGGGCATGGTCATTCTGGCGATGGGCTGGGTCGGGATCGTCGCGTTCTGGATCAGCCTTGACCCGTTGAACACACGCAACACGCTGGTGATCTCCGCCCTGGGGGGCGCGGTGGTTTTGTGGGGCCTGTCGGAATACTTCATCCGCAAAAGGCGCATGGTCGCCCCGGCAATCGCGCTCTCGGTGCTTTTTGCCGGAAATGCCGCCTACGGTGCGGCCGGCGCGTTTTCAGAGCTGCTGATGCTGGCGCAGGGAGACAACAGCAGCCTGCCGCTGCCGCTGGCTTTTGCAACCGCAATGCTGACGATCTATTGGCTGCGGTTCCGGGTGCCTTTTGCGCTGGCGCTGATTGCCTTGGCAGCCTTTGGCATCGCGATCCTGATCGCGGGCAACAGCAGCGGCTCGCCACAATCCACGCAAGAGCTTTTCCTGCTCTCCGCCGGGGGGCCCTTTGCGTGGATCACGCTGGTGCTGGGCCTCGTGGTCTTTGTCCTGGCGATGGGTTTTGACATGTCTGATCCGCACCGGGTCACGCGACGATCCGCCAACGGGTTCTGGTTGCACGTGGTCGCAGCCCCCGCGCTGGTCAATACCCTCGCCCTGACCCTTCTGGACCGCGATGAAGGCTGGTCCAACGGTCTGCTGGTCACCGTGCTGGTGCTTTTTGCGCTGGTGGCCATCGTTATCGACCGCCGGTCGTTCCTGATCGCGGCTATTGGCTATACCGTGATCCTCACCGCCACGATCTTCGAAGGCGATGGCGCCGTGTTCACCGTCTTTTTCCTCGGTGTTGTTCTGCTGTTCCTCGGTGCCCGCTGGGAGGCGATCCGGGCGCGTCTTCTGGCCGTCTTACCCGGTTTTCTCCCGCTGCACCGGCTGCCGCCATCTCACACATCACAAAGGCCTAACGCATGACAGACCTGACCCCCCGCGAGATTGTCTCTGAACTCGACCGTTTCATCATCGGGCAGAAAGACGCCAAACGCGCCGTCGCCGTCGCGCTGCGCAACCGCTGGCGCCGCAAGCAGTTGGCCGATGATCTGCGCGACGAGGTCTACCCAAAGAACATCCTGATGATCGGCCCCACCGGCGTCGGCAAGACAGAGATCAGCCGCCGCCTCGCCAAACTGGCGCGCGCGCCTTTCCTGAAGGTCGAGGCCACGAAATTCACCGAAGTGGGCTATGTCGGGCGCGACGTGGAACAGATCATCCGCGATCTGGTCGACAGCGCCATCACCATGACCCGCGATCTCATGCGCGACGATGTGAAAGCAGGTGCCCATCAGGCCGCCGAAGAACGCGTCATCAGTGCCATCGCCGGGGAAGACGCCCGCGAAAGCACCCGCGAGATGTTTCGTAAAAAGCTCAAATCCGGCGAATTGGACGACACCGTGATCGAGCTTGATATCGCCGATACCTCCAACCCCTTTCCGATGATGGACATCCCCGGCCAGCCCGGCGGCAACATGGGGATGATGAACCTCGGGGATCTATTCGGCAAAGCCCTGGGCGGGCGCACCACACGCAAGAAACTGACCGTGGCACAAAGCTACGAGGTTCTGATCGGGGAAGAGGCCGACAAGCTCTTGGACGACGAAACCGTCACCCGCACCGCCATCGAGGCGGTGGAGCAGAACGGGATCGTCTTTCTCGATGAGATCGACAAGGTCTGCGCCCGCTCGGACGCGCGCGGGGCCGATGTCAGCCGCGAAGGGGTCCAGCGCGACCTGCTGCCGCTGATCGAAGGCACCGTCGTCAGCACCAAACACGGGCCGATCAAGACCGATCATATCCTCTTTATCGCCTCGGGCGCGTTTCACATCGCCAAACCCTCGGACCTCTTGCCCGAACTTCAGGGCCGTCTGCCGATCCGGGTGGAATTGCGCGCGCTCACCGAAGAGGACTTTGTCCGCATCCTGACCGAGACCGACAATGCGCTGACCCTGCAATACACCGCCCTCATGGGAACGGAGCAGGTAACAGTGACATTTACCGAAGACGGCATCGCAGCGCTGGCCAAGATCGCCGCCGACGTGAACCAGTCGGTTGAAAACATCGGCGCACGCAGGCTCTACACCGTGATGGAACGGGTGTTTGAAGAGCTGTCCTTTGCCGCCCCCGACCGCGCGGGCGAAGAGGTCACGGTCGATGCGGCCTTTGTCGACAAAAACCTCGGTGAACTGACAAAATCCACGGATATCAGCCGCTACGTGCTTTGAGGCTTTTCAAACGCCCAAACGCCTGCGACAGGTGGCCCATGGGCTATCTGCGCTTTCTCATTGAAAACAGGCTTTTCCTGCTGGGCGGCTTTATTCTGTCTTTCTCGTCGTCCTACGGGCAAACGTTTTTCATTGCGCTCTTTGCGGGCGAAATCATGCGGGAGTTCGACCTGACGGATGGGCAGTGGGGCGGGCTTTATACGCTGGGAACGACAATCTCCGCCGCTACGATGATCTGGGCGGGCGTTCTTACCGACACCTACCGGGTCAGGTTGCTGTCGTTCTGGGTGATGTTGCTGCTGGCCTTTGCCTGCCTTGCGATGGCGGTTGTGACCAACTGGATCCTGCTCATCGTGGTCATCTATTCGCTGCGGCTTTTCGGGCAGGGCATGATGTCTGAAATTGCCTATGTCGCGATGGCCCGCTGGTTTGTCGCGGCGCGCGGGCGCGCGATTTCAATTGCCTCCATGGGGTTTGCCGCAGGACAGGCCGTGCTGCCAATCATCTTCGTGGCCTTGCTGGTGCTGTTTGACTGGCGGACGCTCTGGGTCATTGCAGCGCTTTGTGTGCTGGTGACGATCCCGGTGATCCAACGCCTGCTGCGGCAGGAAAGAACACCGCAATCACTGGCCGAAAGTGATGCGAGCCTTGGCATGGGAGCAAAGCACTGGTCGCGGGCAGAGATGCTGCGCCATCCGCTTTTTTATCTGCTGGTGCCGCTAATGCTTGGCCCACCTGCCTGGGGCACAGCACTGTTCTTCCAGCAGGTACATCTGACCGAGACAAAGGGCTGGAGCCTTGTTTCCTATGTGTCGCTGATGCCAATTTTCACCCTGTCCATGATCGTCACCACCTTTGTGGCAGGCTGGGCCATTGATCGTTTCGGGGTGAAGTGGGTTGTCCCGTTCCAACTGATCCCCTTCGCTATTTCTTTCGTGCTGCTTTCTCATGCCGAGACGATTTTTGCCGCTGGGATCGCCCTGACCATCTTTGGGATCGGGCAGGGCATGCATGGGACAGCGATCACCGCCTTCTGGGCAGTCTTCTACGGGACGCGGCATCTGGGCGCGATCAAGGCAGGGGCGGCAGCGCTTATGGTCTTTGGCTCTGCCATCGGGCCGGGGATCACCGGGGTTTTTATTGACTACGGCATTGATTTTTCACAGCAAATGATACCGATTGCCGCATTTTATCTTGTCGGTGCTGCGCTCGCTGGCCTGGGTGTGCTGCGCTACCAGCGCGATCTGGTCACCGCCGCCGTCTGAGATAGACGTAATAGGCCCCGCTGCCGCCATGGCTGAGATGCGCTTGGCTGACCTGCATCACCGCAGAAGCCAGCGGCGGAGCCGCAAGCCATTGCGGGACCTGGTGGCGCAAGACGCCAAATCGGGTAGGGATCGGCCCGCCGTCGTCGCGATCTTTGCCTTTGCCGGTGATGACCAGCACCAGCCGCTTGCCCGCCCCATGGGACGAGAGGATGAACCGCGTCAGCGCCCCATGTGCCCGGTCCAGCGTCATGCCATGCAGATCAATGCGCGCCTCGGGCCGCACCTTTCCCCGGCTCATCCGCCCAAAGGTCTTGCGGTCCATCTGAACCGGCGCTTTCTGCAACCGATCCGGCAAAGAAGGCGCAAGATCAAAACTGACCCGACGCGGGCTGGGTTTGGGCGGGTTCTTCCCGTCAAGCTGGACCGGGGCCTGACGATCCGGTGCGCGTTTGACCGGGTGCGGCGCGTAGACCTCCGGATCAAAGGTCTGCGTCCGGTGCAACGCATCGGTTTTATCCGTTACCTGTCGCCACAACTCGATCTCTTCGGGCTTCAGCCGCCGCCGTGTCATTCCACGCCTTCCGGCAACATCGCATAGGCGCGTTGAATCGGCAGCAGGACGATCATCCGGCCGGGATCTTTCAATCGGCCCGCCGCACGGCCTGCCTGATCGCCGGTGCCGAAAAAGATATCCGCGCGCTGCGCCCCCTTGATGGCAGAGCCTGTGTCCTGCGCCATCATCAACCGGCGCATCGGGTTTTTGCCGTCCTTTTCGATCCAGACCGGGGCACCAAGCGGCACAAAGGCAGGATCAACCGCAATCGTGCGCAGGGTGGTCACCGATCTGTTCATCGCCCCCAAGGGTCCCAGATGGGCGGGCACTTCGCTCACCTCGCGGAAAAACACGTAAGAGGGATTGTGGTAGAGCAGCTCCGTGCCTGCCACCGGATTGCGGCGCACCCAGTTCTTGATGACCTGCGCGCTGACCTGATGGGCCTCGAAAGTCCCGCGACGCACAAGCTCCTGACCGATGGAACGATATTCATGGCCGTTCTTGCCGCCATACCCCACCCGCAACTTGGAGCCATCCGGCAGATGGACCCGACCCGAGCCCTGGATCTGGAGGAAAAACAGCTCGACCGGGTCATCGACCCAGGCGATCTCCAGCCCGCGCCCTTCCAGCTTGCGTTCTTCCAGCAGCTCACGACGGCTGTACCACTTCGGGCTGTCCCGCGCTTCGGGCGGCATCGCGTAGAGCGGATATCGGTAGCGCGCGTTGGGGCGAAGTGCGCCGTCCAGCTCGGGCTCAAAATACCCCGTGAAGAGCGCGTCCTTGCCGTCTTCGATCAGGACCGGGCGAAAAAAGAGCTCGAAAAACTGGCGCGGGTCGGGATTGGAGGTCGCATAGGCGCAGACGGCCTGCCAGTCCGGGTCATCAAGATCCGCGCAGGTGTTCTGGAAAACCTCAAAGGCTTCGGCGTGATTGTCTGCCGCCCATCCCTCGAGATCATCGAAAGAAAGAACCGTCACCTGCGTCTCGGCACTCACGAGGCCACCCAGCCAGGAAAGCCCCGCACAAAAGGTCGCCGCAAGTGCCGACTTCACCCGTCCGTGGAAACGAGAAGCCAGTTCGGGTCGTCCGATCCCATATCCCGTGAAAAGGTCCATGTGTCTTTCTGGCGTTTCACTTCGGTCAGGCTGCCTTCGATGATCTCACCTTCGCTGTTGCGCACCGCCGAGGTCAACTCCCCGGTGAAGCGGATCGTCAGTTCGGCCTCGTTCGTCTCAGGGTCAAGTGTCGCATCCACCAGCTTCATCTCACGGACACCGATGAAATTCGCCTCGATGGTCAGGTTCTGATCTTCGCGCGCGGCAACGCCGTCCACAAATGATTCGTAGATATCTTCGGCCAGGAAGGGCTGGATGTTGTCCAGCTCGCCGTTCTCATAGCCCATCACGATCATCTCGTAGGCACCACGCGCACCGCCCAGAAACTCTGTGACGTTAAAACTGGGCTCGATGCGTTTCATCTCGGCCAGGGCATGCGCCGCGGGGCTGTTTTCCTCGACGTGGTCTGTGATGTCCAGGTCCGGCCCACCTTCGATGACTTCGAAATCACGGGCAGGGCCACGATCGGGCAGGGATGCCTTGGACGGCGGTGCTTCGAATCCATCCCGTGTTCCCAGCACGTTTTTCAGGCGGAGAATCAAAAAGACAGCAATCCCGGCAAGCACCAGAAGCTGTATCAGTGGAGAATTCATAGAAACCTCGTATCAGGCAAAATATGGAAACAAGTCATCAGAGGTCTTATGTAGGTGCGTGCGGGCTGCAAGTCCACTCTACCTCGTACGAAAGGAAGGACCAAAATGTGGCTGTTTATCGCCTTTCTTGCGATACCACTCATAGAAATCACCCTGTTTATCCAGATCGGAGGCGCGATCGGGCTGGGCTGGACGCTGTTCACAGTCGTTGTGACGGCCATCCTTGGGACTTTTCTTGTTCGGAATCAGGGCGCTTTGGCGCTGGGGCAGGTCCGGTCGTCTTTCAACGAGATGCGAGACCCGACAGAGCCTCTGGCGCATGGCGCGATGATCCTGTTTTCTGGCGCTTTACTGCTCACACCGGGGTTTTTTACCGATGCCATCGGATTTTTGCTGCTGGTTCCCGCCATCCGGTCGAATGCATTTCGCGCCATCAGGGCCCGCATCAACGTGCGAACCTTTTCAACAGGCCCGGGTCGGGGCAGTCCACGCCACCCTCACGGCGCTGCGCGCGATGATGTGATCGACGCGGATTATACCGATGTGACCTCGGAGCCTGACCGGAACAAGCGCCCCTCGGGATGGACCGACCATTGAGAACCTGAAGCCAAGCTGGTAAGCCACGGCAAATTATTATTTCAGGAGCGCATAATGGCAGAAGAAGAAGCAAAGACCGACGGGACCCAACCCCCCCAGGCCCCCCAAATGCGGGTTCTGGGTCAATTCATCCGGGACATGTCCTTTGAAAACATCATGGCGCAAAAGGGCGCGCCGGCGGATGCAACACCGGATGTGCAGGTGCAGGTCAATCTGGATGCGAAAAAACGCACCACAGAGAACCAGTACGAGTCCACCATCAAACTGGCGGTGACCTCCAAGGTAAAAGATAACGATGCGACGCTCTTTGTACTTGAGATCGAATATTCCGGGATCTTCCACATTGAAAACGTGCCGGAGGATCAACTGCATCCGTTCCTGCTGATCGAATGCCCGCGGATGATTTTCCCCTTCCTGCGCCGCATTGTCAGCGATGTGACCCGCGACGGGGGCTTCCCGCCGCTCAATCTGGAAAACATCGACTTCCTGTCGCTTTACCGCAACGAGATCGCGCGGCGTCAGGCCTCCGAGACACCGAAGATGGACGCCTAAATCAGGATTTGATCCACAAAGCGTCGTCGCCCAGCTTTGCCACGAATTCGGCATGGGCGGCGGCTTCTTCTGCGGTGAGCCGCGAGGCAAGCGGGGTCGGTCGTGGCCGCGGCACCCATTCCCCCGATCTGTCACCGGCAGATTTCTGAGCACTGGTCGAGAGACCGAAATCAGGCTGCCGCCCGCCAATCAGCTCCAGATAAACCTCGGCCAGGATTTCACTGTCCAGCAGCGCGCCGTGCAATGTCCGGGACGAATTGTCGATGTTGAACCGGCGACACAAGGCATCGAGCGAGGCAGGCGATCCCGGAAACCGCTTGCGGGCGATGGCCAGTGTGTCGATTGCCTGTTCCCAGGGGATTTGCGGCAGACCCATCCATTTCAGCTCGGCGTTGAGGAACTTGATGTCAAAGGCCGCGTTATGGATGACAAGCTTGGCATCGCCGATAAAATCGACAAAGGCCTGGCCCACTTGCGCGAACTTTGGTTTGTCGCGCAAAAAATCGTCTCCCAGCCCGTGCACCTCAAAGGCTTCTTGCGGCATTTCCCGTTCAGGGTTGATATATTGATGATAGGTCTTGCCGGTGGCCACATGGCCCATCAACTCGACCGCACCGATCTCGACAATCCGGTCGCCACTTTCCGGATCAAAACCGGTGGTTTCGGTATCAAGCACGATCTCACGCATGGCGCAGTTTTTCCCTGATTTGCTGAACCACAGTCTGGACCTGCGCCCGCGCATGTTCAACCGTATCCGTCACGATCACATAATCTGACCGGGCGGCTTTTTCCGCGTTGGGCATTTGCCGGGCGCGAATCTGTGCGAATTGCGCAGCACTCATCGTACCGCGGGCCAGAACGCGACGTTCCTGTTCCTCAGGCGGAATGTCGACACAGACAACCGCATCCATGGCAGCCTCTGCACCGGTTTCAAACAGCAAGGGGATATCAAGCACCGCGATATCCGCATCCGTGCTGTCCAGAAAGTCCTGGCGGTCCTGCGCCACCAGCGGATGCACGATCTCTTCGATATGAGCCAGGGTGGAAGCATCCTTGTCGATGATCTTACGCAACCTGTCCCGAGAGACGCTGCCGTCTTCGATTGCGGATGGAAAGAGAGCGGCGATCAACGGAACCGCCGCACCCCCTTCTCCATAAAGCCGGTGCACGGCGGCGTCTGCATCCCAGACGGCACAGCCTTCCTCTGCAAAGAGCGCGGCCGTGGTTGATTTTCCCATCCCGATGGAACCGGTCAGGCCGAGCTTGAAGGTCACGACAAGACCGCCTGTCGCGTCGCCTCGGTGACTTCGGGACGTTTGCCGAACCACCGCTCGAACCCCGGAACCCCCTGATGCAGCAACATCCCCAAGCCATCCACGGTCAGGCAGCCTTTGCCTTCTGCCGTTTGCAACAGTTTCGTGCGCAGCGGCGTATAAACCAGATCGGTAACCACGGTACCCGGCTGCAGACCGTCAAGGGGGAGGCGCATTTCTGGCTTGCCGACCATGCCCAGCGAGGAGGTGTTCACCACGAGAGTGGCTCGCGGCAATACGGTGCCTGCCTGCCCCCAATCGACCACCTGCACACGATTGCCGAAATCCGATTGCAGTCTTTCGGCCCGTGCGCGGGTCCGGTTGGACAGCAAGATCGATGACACACCGGCATCAAGCAAAGCGACGATCACCGCGCGGGCCGCGCCGCCCGCCCCCAACACAACCGCAGGCCCCTTGACAGGCTGCCAGGAGGGTGCCCCCTGGCGCAGGTTTTCAAGAAAACCATACCCATCCGTATTGTCCGCATGAATCTTTCCACCCTCGTGAAAGGTCAGGGTATTCGCAGCCCCGATCAGCGCGGCACGGTCCGTCACGAGGTCTGCAATCTGCAATACCTCCTCCTTGTGAGGGAGTGTCACATTCACGCCCACAAATCCCATTTTCGGCAGGGTGCGCAGGACAGTTTCCAACTCGGCCGGCGCCACCTCCATCGGAACATAAAATCCCTTGATCCCATAGGTATCCAGCCAGTGCCGATGCAACTGTGGCGATCTGGAATGGGCAATCGGGGCGCCGATGACACCCGCCAGGGGAATTTTATGATCCGTCATCTTGGCAGGTCTCCACGCAATGCGAGATAGGATAGCAGTTCCAGCAGCGGCAACCCCAACACGGTGAAGTAATCGCCGTCAATACGGGCAAAAAGCCGAACCCCTTCCTCCTCCAGTTTATAGGCCCCCACGGCATGGCGGATGCTGTCCCAGTTCCGGGTGACATAATCCTGAAGATAGTCATCTGACACGTCATGCATCCGCAACCGAACGACACCCACATGCCGCCAGATCGGTTTGCCATCCTCGCAAATCACGGCCGCGGATAAAAGCGTATGACGATCACCTCGCAACGTCGACAATTGCCGGATGGCGTCCTTTGGCCCCTGGGGTTTTGATAGCAGCGCACCCCGATGGTCAAGAACCTGATCGCACCCCAGCACCAGCCTGCCCGGATGCTTTTCGCTGACCTTTCGTGCTTTCATTTCCGCCAGCGCATCGGCAATATCACGGGGAGAGGCTTCTTCGGCCAGCAGCGCCTCCCGCATCATGTCTTCATCGACGCGGGCCGGGGCAACTTCGAAAGAAACCGCTGCCTGCCGCAAGAGCTGCGCCCGGATTTCCGAACCCGAGGCAAGGATCAAGGAAGGTGACATGTGTATAAGCCTGTGAACAGCGTTAAGGATTTATTAGTGAATTGTTCTGGGCAAATCAGGGATCTTCTGCAAGCCCATATGGAACCGGCAGCTTTCACCAGAGCATCCCGGAATTGCCCCTCTACGCATAAGGATAAAGTTTTGTTGTGGGTAGATTAGTTATCCTGTGTTTATCCACAGAGTTCCGCGCGGACGGCGGAGATAAAATAGACATAAGATTATGTTTTAAATATATAATAAATGACTTCGCTAAACAGTCCCATCAGACCCTAGATAGTTTTCCCATGGGTATGAAATCTGTGAAAACCCAATAATCCACAGATAGTAGGCTCCCTACCTCATCATCATCTTTTTATCTTTCTTTATTTATTTATAAGGGAGCCAAGAGAACGGAGTGTGTGATGTCTGATCTTCTGGCCATTGGGTATCCTTGGATCAAAGCTTTTCATATCATGGCTGTGATTGCATGGATGGCCGGGCTTTTCTATCTGCCCAGGCTATTTGTCTATCATGCAGAACAGGTCGGACAGAAGGGTGACACCCACGCCTTGTTCATGACGATGGAGATGAAGCTGCTGCGTGTTATCATGAACCCGGCAATGATTGCCAGCTGGGTTCTGGGGCTGTGTCTGGTCGCCATACCGGGGGTCGTTGATTGGTCGGTCATCTGGCCCTGGACAAAGCTGCTGGGCGTGGTGGCGATGACGGTGTTTCACATGTGGCTGGCAAAGCGGCGCAAGGCTTTTGCCGCAGGCAGAGATCAGTTATCAGGCCGTCAATACCGGATGATGAACGAAGTACCGACCCTTTTGATGGTTTTGATCGTGCTGTCGGTTGTTATCAAATTCTGAGCGCATTGACTCCGGTTGCTGCACTCCTTACATCCAAAATACCGCCCCGTCCGGGGTAAGGCGCAGACCTGACAATTCAAACGCATGCGGCCGCACAGAAACCTGTGGCCTTTTTAGGTATATCCATGACCTCTGATACGACAATTGACCCCACTGAAAACGCGACAGCCTCAGAAAAGCTGAACCTGGCCGATCTCAAGCGCAAGAGCCCCAAGGACCTGTTGTCCATGGCGGAAGATCTCGAGATCGAAAACGCCTCGACTATGCGCAAGGGCGAAATGATGTTCCAGATTCTGCGCGAACGTGCGGATGAAGGTTGGGAGGTTTCCGGCGATGGCGTGCTGGAAGTGCTGCAGGATGGGTTTGGTTTCCTCCGCTCGCCCGAGGCAAACTATCTGCCGGGTCCCGATGATATCTATGTCTCGCCCGAGATGATCCGGAAATATTCTCTGCGCACCGGGGACACCATCGAAGGGATCATCAAGGCCCCAGACGACAGTGAACGTTATTTTGCCCTTCTGGGGGTAACGCAGATCAATTTCGAGGATCCTGAAAAGGCCCGCCACAAGGTGGCGTTCGAGAACCTCACACCGCTTTACCCGGATGAACGTCTGACGATGGAAGTCGATGACCCCACGGTCAAGGACCGTTCGGCCCGGATCATCGATCTGGTGGCGCCGATCGGGAAAGGGCAGCGGTCGTTGATTGTTGCCCCCCCGCGCACGGGTAAAACCGTTCTGTTGCAGAACATCGCAAATTCGATCGAGCGGAACCACCCGGAATGTTACTTGATCGTTTTGCTGATTGATGAACGCCCCGAAGAGGTGACGGACATGCAGCGCTCCGTGAAGGGGGAGGTTGTCTCCTCGACCTTTGACGAACCTGCCACACGTCACGTGGCCGTGTCGGATATGGTGATCGAAAAGGCCAAGCGTCTGGTGGAGCACAAGCGCGACGTGGTGATCCTACTCGATTCGATCACCCGTCTGGGTCGCGCGTTCAACACCGTCGTGCCCTCCTCGGGCAAGGTTCTGACGGGCGGTGTTGATGCCAACGCGCTGCAACGCCCCAAACGGTTCTTTGGCGCGGCGCGGAACATCGAAGAAGGCGGGTCTCTGACGATCATTGCAACAGCGCTGATCGATACCGGCAGCCGGATGGATGAAGTCATCTTTGAAGAATTTAAGGGCACGGGTAACTCCGAGATCGTGCTTGACCGCAAGATCGCTGACAAGCGGGTCTTCCCGGCGATGGATATTCTCAAGTCCGGCACCCGGAAAGAAGATCTGCTGGTGGACAAGATCGACCTTCAGAAAACCTTTGTCCTGCGGCGTATCCTGAACCCGATGGGCACCACGGATGCGATAGAATTCCTGATTTCCAAGCTCAAGCAGACAAAAACGAACTCCGACTTCTTCGATTCGATGAATACATAACTTATTGTTTTAAAACAGTGGGTTAAATCATGGATACCATTTTTGCACTGGCAACGGCACAAGGCCGTGCAGGTGTCTCCGTCATCCGGATTTCGGGAGCCGAAGCGCGCGGTGTCGCAACACAGCTTTGTGGGGCGCTGCCTGAAGCAAGACGGGCTGCTTTGCGCCCTGTGCGGGATGGCGACGGGGTTTTGCTGGACCATGCGCTTGTCTTGTTTTTTGAAGGCCCTGAAAGTTTTACCGGTGAAGATGTGGTGGAGTTTCAGGTCCACGGCAGCATCGCGGTTGTCCGGGCCGTTCTCGCAGAGCTTGGCAACAATAAACATGCACGCTTGGCAGAGCCGGGTGAATTTACCCGTCGGGCGCTTGAAAATGGTAAACTTGATCTGGCCCAGGTTGAGGGCTTGGCTGACCTCATTGATGCGGAAACCGAAGCACAGCGAAAGCAGGCCGTTCGGGTGTTTTCAGGCGCCTTGGGGGATCAGGTGGAACGGTGGCGTGCCGATCTCATCCGAGCAGCGGCCTTGCTGGAAGCGACCATTGATTTCGCGGATGAAGATGTCCCTGTCGATGTGACGCCCGAGGTCAATGCGCTTTTGGCGTCTGTCGAAGAAGGCTTACAGGCGGAGATCCGGGGTTCCTTTGTGGCCGAGCGTATCCGGACAGGTTTCGAGGTTGCATTGATTGGAGCGCCTAATGCTGGAAAATCTACCCTTCTCAACAGGTTAGCGGGAAGGGATGCTGCGATAACCTCCGATATCGCAGGCACCACACGCGATGTGATTGAAGTCCGGATGGACCTTGGGGGCCTTCCGGTGACTTTTCTGGACACAGCCGGTTTGCGGGAAACCACGGATGAAGTCGAGAGCATCGGGATCGCACGTGCAGTGGAGCGCGCCCAACGCGCTGACTTGCGGGTTTTCCTTGCTGACCCCGGAGAAGACTTACTTCTGGATCCTGCTCCGGGGGATATCAAGCTCCGCCCAAAAAGTGATCTGCTTGAAGCAGAGGTTGAGGGGGTATCGGGCAAGACGGGCCAGGGTGTCACGGAACTTATTAATAAGATTCAATCAGTTCTGATGTATCGAGCCGGCGATGCTGGATTGGCGACGCATGAGAGACACAGGCTGTCGATGCAGCGGTCGTTGCAGGATCTGTCGGAAGCGCGGCGCACCCTGGTTCGTGGGCCGGAATTCTATGATATAGCCTCCGAAGAACTGAGATCAGCGATTCGGGCGTTGGAAACTTTGGTTGGGCGCATAGATGTAGAGAACTTGCTGGATGAAATCTTCTCAAGCTTTTGTCTTGGGAAGTGAGGGAGTGTTTCACGTGAAACAATTTGACGTTTTGGTGATCGGTGGAGGACATGCGGGTGCGGAGGCAGCTCATGCTGCTGCGCGTATGGGCGTGCGCACCGGTTTGATCACGATGTCCAAGGCCGGGATCGGGGTGATGTCGTGCAATCCTGCGATTGGTGGCTTAGGCAAAGGCCATCTTGTGCGTGAAATTGACGCTTTGGACGGTGTGATGGGCAGGGTGGCTGATTTGGCTGGGATCCAGTTTCGCCTGTTGAACAGACGTAAAGGACCTGCTGTGCAGGGGCCACGCGCCCAGTCGGATCGTGCAATTTACCACAAGGAGATGTTGTCTGTAACGGAATCGCAACAAAATATAGACGTCGTTATTGGCGAGGCCATCGATTTCCTGATGGATCGGGACCGTGTGGTTGGCGTCAAATTGGAAGACGGGTCTGAGATCAAGGCGGCGTCCGTGGTCCTGACAACCGGAACCTTCTTGCGGGGTGTCATCCATATTGGAGATGTCGCAACAAGTGGCGGTCGCATGGGTGACAAGGCATCGGTGCGGCTTGCAGATCGCATTGACTCATTCGAGCTTCCGCTTGGCCGGTTGAAGACAGGCACGCCACCTCGATTGGATGGAAAAACAATCCGCTGGGATGTGCTGGAAGCGCAGCCAGGGGATAAAGACCCCGTTTTTTTCTCTTTCTTGTCCAGTGGGGTCACAGCGCGCCAAGTCTCTTGTGGGATCACGCATACCAATTCCAAGACCCACGATATCATTCGGGAAAACCTTGAGAAATCAGCGATGTATGGTGGCCATATCGATGGTATTGGGCCGCGGTATTGCCCCTCCATTGAAGACAAAATCGTCAGGTTTTCTGACAAGGAGTCCCATCAGATCTTTCTTGAACCCGAGGGTTTGACGACAGATACAGTATATCCGAACGGCATCTCAACCTCGTTGCCAGAAGGGGTGCAGGAGGATTACGTTCGGTCGATCTTTGGGCTGGAAGATGCAACCATTTTGCAACCCGGTTATGCGATCGAATACGATTATGTCGATCCGCGCGCTTTGAATGCGACGCTCGCGGTGCGGTCGGTTCCTGGACTTTATCTTGCGGGGCAGATCAACGGGACAACAGGGTATGAGGAGGCTGCTGCTCAAGGGCTTGTTGCGGGGTTGAACGCGGCACTTTCTTCTCAGGGGAAGGATCCGATCACATTCTCCCGCTCGAACAGTTATATTGGGGTTATGATCGATGATCTTACAACACGCGGGGTCACCGAGCCATACAGAATGTTCACCTCCCGCGCCGAATTCAGGTTGTCGCTGCGCGCCGATAATGCCGATCAGCGGTTGACGCCGTTGGGTATTGAGCTTGGGTGCGTGGGTCGGCAGAGAGAGCGATTTTTCAGGAAAAAGGAACAGGCCCTCAACTCGGCGCGTGGGATATTGCAGGCGGCCTCTTTCACGCCGACCCAGGCGGCGGATGTTGGTATCCGCATCAATCAGGATGGCTCTCGCCGCACCGCGATGCAACTTCTGGCTTTCCCGGATGTCTCATTCACAGAGGTTGGGCAGTTGGATGCAGATTTCCTGTCGATTCCTGAGGATATCCGGCGGCAGATGGAGCGGGAAGCGCTCTATGCGAATTATATTCAGCGGCAACAAAAGGATATCGACCTTCTGCAGAAGGATGAGGCCCAGGTCATTCCGGCGGATTTTGAATACGCTGCGCTGGAGGGGCTTTCGAATGAGCTGAAAACAAAATTGAACGCAATCAGACCAGATACGCTGGCCCAGGTTAGCCGCATTGATGGAATGACGCCGGCAGCCCTTACGCTGATCCTTGCGAAAATCCGACAATCCCGAAAGAAGCGATCCGCTTGATGAGGGCTGTGACCGCAGCAGAGAATGTTTCACGTGAAACACTCAGTCGGTTGGGAGTACTTCACGATCTGTTGGTCAAGTGGAACGCCAAGATCAATCTGATCTCAAAATCAAGTATCCCTGACATCTGGAACCGCCATATATGGGATTCGGCACAAATTGTGCCATTGATAGATCAGGCTGATCTCTGGGTGGATATTGGCAGCGGTGGTGGATTTCCTGGATTGGTGGTCGCGATATATGCGCTCGAAAAGAACCCGGAGTGTCATGTCGCCATGATTGAAAGTGACCAGCGCAAGGCTGTGTTTTTGCGGACAGTGATCCGGGAGCTGAACCTGAACGCGAGCGTCAAAGTACAACGGATCGAAGCTTTGGCACCGATGCAGGCGGATGTTCTATCGGCCCGCGCGCTCGCCGATTTGGACCGGCTTCTGGGATTTGCCGACAGGCATTTGGCAAGAAATGGATCAGCATTGTTCCTCAAGGGAGAAAGATGGGAAAAAGAAGTTCAAAGCGCGCGTGAATCGTGGTCTTTCGAGCTGACGGCACATAGAAGTATCACAAGCCCGGAGGCAGCAATTCTGCAGATAAAGGAAATACAGCGTGTCTGACCTGTCGCGCCCTGGTGGGCCCAAGATTATTGCAGTTGCCAATCAAAAGGGAGGCGTCGGTAAAACAACGACGGCGATCAATCTGGCTGCAGCGCTGGCCGAGGCCGGGTCCCGCGTTCTGGTGGTTGACCTCGATCCGCAGGGCAATGCCTCGACCGGGTTGGGGATTGAAGTTGAAGACCGACAATTCACGACCTACGATCTCTTGCTGGAAGATGTCGACCTTAAAGCTGTTATTTTACAGAGTGTTACACCGGGCCTGATGATCATTCCGGCGACAGTGGATCTGAGCTCGGCCGATCTGGAACTGATGTCGAATGAAAAACGCAGTTTTCTGCTGCACGATGCGTTGCGCCAGCCGCAGATGGATAGTTTCGCGCTGGATTACATCCTGATTGACTGCCCGCCCTCGCTGAATCTGTTGACGGTCAATGCAATGATCGCTGCGCATTCTGTCCTGGTGCCGTTGCAAAGTGAATTCTTTGCGCTGGAGGGGTTGTCTCAGCTGATGTTGACGATCCGCGAGGTCCGGCAGACCGGCAACAAGGACCTGCGGATTGAGGGGATCGTGCTGACCATGTACGATCAGCGCAACAACCTGTCTTTGCAGGTGGAGCAGGACGCCCGCGACAATCTTGGGGAACTTGTGTTTCAAACGCGTATCCCCCGAAATGTGCGTGTCAGCGAGGCACCGTCCTTTGCAATGCCGGTTTTGACCTACGATACGGCGTCTAAAGGCGCGCAGGCATATCGCGCTCTGGCGCGTGAAGTGATACAGAAAAACAGACTGCAAGTGGCGTGAGGGGGCAGTGATGGCGAGCGGAATTGACCGAAAAAGAGGGTTGGGGCGCGGGTTGTCCGCCTTGATGTCCGATGTCGCGGAGTCAGAGGCCGTGGTCAGCGCGGGCCCGGTCGCGGCGGAGCGGACAATCCCGATTGAACAGATTTCCGCCAACCCGGATCAGCCACGCAAGCGATTTGAGGATGGGGATCTGGATGATCTGACCAACTCGATCCGTGAAAAAGGGGTGATCCAGCCGCTGATCGTGCGCAGCATTGGCACCGATCAATATGAGATCGTGGCGGGCGAACGGCGCTGGCGGGCGGCTCAGCGTGCTCAGTTGCACGCGCTGCCGGTGGTGGTGCGGGAATTCACCGATGTTGAAGTTCTCGAGGTTGCGATTATCGAAAACATACAGCGCGCCGATCTCAACCCGATCGAAGAGGCGGCCGGGTACCGTCAGCTGATGGATCGGTTTGGCCACACACAGGAAAAGATGGCTGAGGCCCTGGGCAAAAGTCGCAGCCATATCGCGAATCTTCTAAGGCTGCTGAACTTGCCCGAGGCGGTTCTGGAAATGGTGCGGCAGGGCGGGTTGAGTGCCGGTCATGCGCGGGCGCTGATCCCGGCCGAGGATCCCTTGAAACTTGCACAGCAGATTATCAAGGGCGGTTTGTCTGTCCGGGCGGCTGAAGCGCTGGTCAAGAAAGAGCAGGCAGCTGAAATGGTTGACACCACCGTGCCGAAATCCAAGGGGGCAGTGGTTGCGAAGGATGCTGACACCAAAGCGCTGGAAGGAGACCTTTCGGCCGCTTTGGGGATGAAGGTTGTTCTGACCCACAAACCCGGACAGGAAGATGGTCAGATGACCCTGCATTACAAAAGCCTCGAAGAGCTGGATGAGCTCTGTCGCAAGCTTGGCGGCGGCTAAGAGTCAAGGAGCCGGGAGATCACCGCGTTTAGGATCATAAACCCTTGATTTGAAACGGTAATTATGTCTCCCGATCGCGTTATCATCCCCAGATCGGCAAGATCATCCAATCCTGCCCTGTTCAATGGCGATCCTGCGAGATTTTCATAGCGCGACAGGCTTACCCCTTCTTTCAGGCGCAGGCCCATCAGAAGATATTCGCTGGCCTGATCTTGCGGTGACAGGGGGTTTCGCGGTTTTTCTGCCTGGCGGAGGGGCACATTGTCGAGCCATTTCTTGGGGTTGCTGTAAGTCTCCGTTGCCCAGCGTTGCCCGTCAAGGGTCAGACGCCCATGCGCGCCGGGGCCGATACCGATGTAATCGCCATAGCGCCAATAGATCAGATTGTGCCGCGACTGTGCCCCGTCCCGCGCATGGTTTGAGACCTCATAGGCGGGCATGCCCGCGGCGTCGCAGATTTCCTGCGTCAGGGTGTAAAGATCCGCGCCCAGATCCTCATCCGGCAGGTCGCGCAGCTTGCCGGCCCGGTAGCGATCCCCGAAGGCGGTCCCCTGTTCGATGGTCAGCTGATAGAGCGACAGATGATCGACCGCCAGGGTGAGCGCCTGTTGCAGCTCCGCCTCCCACGCCGCGAGGCTTTGACCCTGGCGCGCATAGATCAGATCAAAGCTGACCCGCTCAAACGTGGCCCGGGCAATGTCGAAGGCGGCCATCGCCTCGCTGGCGGTATGCAGCCGCCCCAACCTGCGCAGATCCGTATCGTTCAGCGCCTGTATCCCCATCGAGATCCGGTTGACCCCGCCTTGCCGGTAAGCGGCAAAACGCGTCGCTTCGACCGAGCCGGGGTTTGCTTCCAATGTGATCTCCAGATCATTCGCCACCGGCCAGAGCCGCCGGATCTCGGCGATGATCTCTGCGACCGTTTCGGGGTCCATCAGGCTGGGGGTGCCGCCGCCAAAAAAGACCGACCGCAAGACACGTCCGGGTGTCTCGGCGGCGGCCCGGCGCAATTCCGCAAGGTAGGCTTTGCACCAGGCATGCTGGTCGATCTGGCGCACCACATGGCTGTTGAAGTCACAATAGGGGCATTTGGCCTCGCAGAATGGCCAATGAATATAGAGGCCAAAGCCGCCTTTTTCCCAATCGTCAGCCAAGGCAACCCGCGATCAGCTTTTGAAACGCATCCGCCCGGTGGCTGACGCGGTTTTTCTCGGCCGGATCCATCTCGGCAAAGGTGATGTCGTAGCCATCGGGTTGAAACATCGGATCATAGCCGTGGCCAACAGCGCCGCGCATCGGCCAGACCAGTGTGCCGTTGACCCGCCCATCAAAAACTTCTTCGTGCCCGTCAGGCCAAGCCAGAACAAGCGTGGCCCGAAATCTGGCCTTTCGGGGGTGAGGGGCGTTTGCCGCCTCCAGCAACTCATGGGTTTTAGTCATTGCCAAGATGAAATCACGCCCCTTGGGCGTTTCGGCCCAATCGGCGGTATAGACGCCGGGAGCGTCATCCAACGCTTCGACCTCGATCCCGGAATCGTCGGCCAGAGCCGGTAGGCCTGTCGCCTCGACAGCCGCGCGCGCCTTGATCCGGGCATTGCCGATGAAACTGTCTTCCGTCTCAACCGGCTCGGCCAGCTTCATCTCGGCAGCACCCACGACCTCGACGCCGTGAGGGGCGAAGAGCTGCTCCATCTCTTCCAGCTTCCCGGCGTTATGGGTCGCAATCAGGATGCGGGTGCCGTCGAATTTCCGGGTCATGCGGTGGCTGCCTTTTGGGCCGCGACCAGCTCCTCCACCCCTTTTTCGGCCAGATCGACAAGCGCATCCATCTGGCTGCGCGAAAATGTGGCGCCCTCAGCGCTCATCTGCACCTCGATCAGCTGCTTGGAGCCGGTCATGATAAAGTTGCCATCGACGCCTGCTTCGGAATCCTCAGGGTAGTCGAGGTCCAGCACCGGCTGGCCCGCATAGACGCCACAGCTGATTGCAGCCACCGGGTCAAGCAACGGGTTGCTGATGATATCGCCCGCTTTCATCAGCTTGTCCACCGCCAGACGCAGCGCGACCCAGCCGCCGGTGATCGCGGCGCAGCGCGTTCCGCCATCGGCCTGCAACACGTCACAATCCACGGTGATCTGACGTTCGCCCAGGGCCACGCGGTCAACGCCCGCGCGCAGCGAACGCCCGATCAGCCGCTGGATTTCCACGGTCCGTCCGCCTTGCTTGCCCGACGCCGCCTCGCGCCGCATGCGCGTGTTGGTGGCACGGGGCAGCATGCCGTATTCCGCCGTGACCCAGCCCAGGCCCGACCCTTTGATAAAGGGCGGCACCCGGTCTTCGATGGTCGCGGTGCATAAAACATGGGTGTCCCCGATTCTGATCAGCGCCGAGCCCTCGGCATGTTTGGTGAAACCTGTCTCAATCGAGACGGGGCGCATTTCATTCAGTTCTCGGCCGGAGGGACGCATGGATAAATCCTTTATATGTGCGCCCCTCCGATACAAGGCCGGGCGGGCGCGATGCAACCCCGATTGAATTCCACGGGGTTTATGCTTTTATGCACTGCGGGATAGGAAACAGGTATGACCGAAGCGCCAAACATTCTGGAAGAGATGAACGACCGCTCGCGCGAGGTCTTTCGGCGCGTGGTTGAAGGGTATCTGCAGGATGGTGTGCCTGTCGGCTCCCGGACGTTGACGCGGGATTTCAGCGAAAAGGTCAGCGCCGCCACCATTCGCAACGTGATGCAGGATCTTGAGTATCTGGGATTGCTCGACAGCCCACATGTCAGTGCCGGACGTATCCCGACGCAACTGGGGCTGCGGATGTTCGTGGATGGCCTGCTCGAAATTGGCGATCCGGATGATCTGGACCGTGAAAAGATCGACGCGACGATGTCGTCGAACTCCGAAGACGTCGGTGGGCTGCTGGACCGCATCGGGTCTGCCTTGTCAGGCGTGACGCATGGCGCGTCGCTGGTGATGACCCCCAAACATGAAGCCCCGATCAAGCATATCGAGTTTGTGTCACTGTCGCCGGAGCGTGCGCTGGTTGTCCTGGTCTTTGCCGATGGCCATGTGGAAAACCGGCTGTTTGCGCCACCCCCCGGCCAGACCCCCAGTTCAATGCGCGAGGCTGCGAATTTCCTCAACGCGCTGATTGAGGGCAAGACCCTCAGCGAGTTGCATGGCGCGATTCGCAAGGAGATCGCCGCCCGCCGTCAGGAGATCGATTCGCTGGCCCAAGCGCTGGTGAAAAGTGGTCTGGCGGTCTGGGAAGGCGAGGGCGATCAGATCGAGCGGCTGATCGTGCGCGGGCGGTCCAATCTGCTCAGCGAAGAGGGCGAGGCGGCCGATCTGGAGCGTATTCGGCTGCTCTTTGATGACCTTGAGCGCAAGCGTGACATCGCGGAGTTCCTCGAGCTGGCCGAAGAGGGCGACGGCGTGCGCATTTTTATTGGGTCTGAAAACAAACTTTTTTCACTTTCGGGTTCCTCTCTGGTGGTTTCCCCATATATGAACGCTGATCGAAAGATTATTGGCGCCGTGGGTGTCATTGGTCCGACAAGATTGAATTATGGTCGCATTGTTCCGATCGTGAATTATACGGCGCAACTGGTTGGTAAACTTGTGTCAGACCGGAGCTAGAGGGGTAAGATGGCAGAGCCTAAGAACGAAGATTTTCTGGACGACGTGGAAGACGCCGAAGCAGAAGCCTATGCCGATGAAATGGAAGAGATCGATGACGAGGCGCTCGAGATGGATCAGTTGCGCGCTGAACGCGATGAGTTGAAAGATCGCTTCATGCGGGCGCTTGCGGATGCAGAGAACGCGCGCAAGCGGTCGGAACGGGATCGCCGCGAGGCAGAGAACTACGGCGGCTCCAAGCTGTCACGTGACATGCTGCCGGTCTACGACAACATGAAACGCGCGTTGGACACCGTGACCGATGAGCAGAAGGAGGCAAACGCCGCCCTGATCGAGGGGATTGAGCTGACGATGCGCGAATTGCTCAGCGTGTTCAAGAAGCACGGCATCGAGGTGATCGCGCCGGAGGTCGGAGACCGCTTTGATCCGCAGCAGCATCAGGCGATGTTCGAGGCCCCGGTGCCGGGCACCAAAGCGGGCGATATCATTCAGGTCGCCGCCGAAGGGTTCATGCTGCACGACCGTTTGCTGCGCCCCGCACAGGTCGGCGTGTCGTCAACACCTGCGAGCTAAGCGCCTATTGCTATGTGTGAGGAAGCGGTCAGGATCTGGCCGCTTCTTTCAGTTGATACAGCAGATTGAGCGCTTCCCTGGGGCTCAGCTCATCGGGATGGATATCGGCCAGCGCCTCTTCGACACGGGATGTCTTTTGCGGCTGCGGTGGCGGGGCAGGTGTGGCGGCAAAGAGCGGCAGATCGTCGATCAGCGTCTTCTGGGTGGCCCCGCCTTCGCGTTCGCCTTTTTCCAGCGCGTCCAGGACGACCCTTGCACGGGCAATCACCGCGGGTGGCAAACCGGCAAGCTGTGCGACCTGCACCCCGTATGACCTGTCGGCAGCCCCCTTTTTGACCTCATGCAGGAAGATCACTTCGCCTTCCCATTCCTTGACGGTGACAGTGGCATTTTCAACGCCGTCAAGCTTGCCCGCCAAAGCCGTCATCTCATGGTAATGCGTCGCAAAAAGCGCACGGCTTTTGTTCACGTCGTGCAGATGTTCCAGTGTGGCCCAGGCGATGGAGAGCCCGTCATAGGTGGCGGTGCCGCGCCCGATCTCATCCAGGATCACCAGCGCGCGGTCATCGGCCTGATTGAGGATGGCGGCAGTCTCCACCATCTCGACCATGAAAGTGGACCGCCCCCGCGCCAGATCATCCGACGCGCCGACCCGGCTGAAAAGCTGGCTGACCAGCCCGATATGCGCGGCGGCGGCAGGCACAAAGCTGCCCATCTGGGCCAGCAGCGCGATGATCGCATTTTGCCGCAGATAGGTCGATTTACCCGCCATGTTGGGGCCGGTCAGCAGATAGATTTGCGCCGTGTTCTCCACCGCGGTCAGATCGCAGTCATTGGCAATGAAGGCATCACCCGATTGCTGTCTCAGAGCCTGCTCCACCACCGGGTGGCGGCCCTCCTGGATGCGAAAGGCGCGGCTCCGATCCACCTTTGGCCGACACCAGTTTTCCGAAGCGGCCAGATCGGCCAGCGCACAGGTCAGATCAAGCTCGGCCAGCGCCGTCGCGGTTTTGGCAATTCGGGCGGCGGCAGAGAGGATATCCGATTGCAGAGCGTCGAACAGCCGTTTTTCAATCTCCAGCGCTCGGGCACCGGCGTTGAGAATCTTGGTCTCCAGCTCGGACAGCTCAACGGTTGTGAAGCGCACCTGATTGGCCGTGGTTTGTCGGTGGATGAACCGGTCGGACAACGGGGGCGACAGCATCTTTTCCGCATGTGTCGCGGTTGTTTCGATAAAGTAGCCCAGCACATTGTTGTGTTTGATTTTCAGGGACAAAATCCCCGTATCAGAGACGAATTGCTGCTGCATCTGGGCGATCACACTGCGCCCCTTGTCGCGCAGATCGCGGACCTCATCCAGCGCCGCATCCTGGCCTGCGGCGATAAAACCACCGTCACGGGCCAGCAGCGGCGGCTCCGCGACCAGGGCAGCCTCAAGCCGGTCGATCAGGGCGTCATGCCCGGCCAGATCCCGAACCGTCTGCTCCAGTAGATCCGGCAAATCCAACGCGTTGAGGTCCGCGTGTAGCGCGCTGGCCTGAGACAGCCCGTTGCGGATCGCCGCCATGTCGCGCGGGCCGCCCCGGTCGAGCGACAGCCGCGACAGCGCGCGGTCAAGGTCGGGCACCTTGCGGAGCTGATCGCGCAGCCTGTTGCGCCTGTCGTTGCTGTCCTGCGCAAAACCCACCGCATCGAGCCTGCCTAAAATCATTGTCAGATCGCGCGAGGGGCTGGCCAGGCGATGTGCCAGCAGCCGCGCGCCCCCCGCGGTTACCGTTCGGTCCATCACCGACAGCAACGATCCCGCGCGCCCCCCCGACAGCGCCTGTGTAAGCTCCAGATTGCGCCGCGTGGCGGCGTCGATCTGAACGCTGCGGGCGAGGCTTTCCTTTTGCGGGGGCCGCAACAGCGGCAGTTTGCCCTTCTGCGTGATGTCGAGATACTGGATGATCCCGCCCATGGCAGACACCTCGGCGCGAGAGAATGTGCCATAAGCATCGAGCGTTTCCACGCCAAAGAGGTCGCAGATGTGCTTTTCGCCCGAGGTGCTGTCAAAGGTGGCGCGCGCGAGCCCCGTCAGCGCGATCCCGAATTCTTTGGTGATCTCTCTCAATTCCGCCTCGCTGCTTTCCGAACAGATCAGCTCGGACGGGGCAAGGCGCGCCAGCTCCGGCCCCAGTTTCACGGACGCCAGCGGCATGACATGAAACGCGCCCGTCGAGATATCGACCCAGGCCAGCGCCTGCGCGTCCCGCACTTGTGCAAAAGCGGCGAGGTAGTTGTTGCGGCGCGCCTCCAGCAAGGCTTCCTCGGTCAGCGTGCCGGGCGTGACAAGCCGCACAACATCGCGCTTTACCACTGATTTAGAGCCGCGTTTCTTGGCCTCTGCGGGGTTTTCCATCTGTTCGCAGACTGCCACGCGAAAGCCCTTGCGGATCAGCGTCAGCAGATACCCTTCGGCGGCATGCACCGGCACGCCACACATCGGGATGTCGTTGCCTTCAAGCTTGCCGCGTTTGGTCAGGGCGATATCCAGCACCTCGGACGCGGCGACCGCATCGTCAAAGAACATCTCGTAAAAGTCGCCCATGCGGTAGAACAGCAACGCATCCGCATAGTTGGCTTTCAGATCGAGGTATTGCGCCATCATCGGCGTGACGGTCATGCGAGGCCCCCCGGCAATTTCGCGTGACCTTACAAATCACAGCAGCAAGGTAAAACCCCAAATGGAGCTTGCTTGAGGCGCTGGGCAGGCTGGGCTAAGGGTTATACGCTGGAATACTCAGAAAAGGCGAAAGTGCATGTCCAAGACCCGCGTTACGGCAGAAGAGGCGCTCGCCTTCCATCTGGAACCGACCCCCGGAAAATTCGAGGTCACGGCAACCGTGCCGATGACAACCCAGCGCGACCTCAGCCTTGCCTATTCGCCGGGTGTGGCGGTGCCCTGCGAGGCGATCTCGCAAAGCCCCGAGACGGCCTATGACTACACCAACAAGGGCAATCTGGTTGCTGTCATCTCAAACGGCACGGCGGTGCTGGGTCTGGGCAATCTCGGCGCGCTGGCCTCAAAACCGGTGATGGAGGGCAAGGCGGTGCTGTTCAAACGCTTTGCCGATGTGAATTCCATCGATATCGAACTGGATACCGAGGATACGGACGCCTTCGTGAATGCGGTCAAGCTGATGGGGCCGACCTTTGGCGGTATCAACCTCGAGGATATCAAGGCGCCCGAGTGTTTCATCATCGAACAGCGCCTCAAGGAAGAGATGGACATCCCGGTCTTCCACGACGATCAGCATGGCACGGCGGTGATCTGTGCAGCGGGGCTGATCAACGCGCTGCATCTGTCGGGCAAGAAGATCGAGGATGTGCGCATCGTGCTGAACGGCGCGGGGGCGGCGGGCATCGCCTGTCTGGAGTTGCTGAAGGCCATGGGGGCCAAGCACCAGAACTGCATCATGTGCGACACCAAGGGCGTGATCTATCAGGGCCGCACCGAGGGCATGAACCAGTGGAAGTCGGGTCATGCGGTGACCACCGAAGCCCGCACACTCGAAGATGCGATGACAGGTGCGGATGTGTTCCTGGGGGTGTCCGTCAAAGGGGCTGTGACCCAGAAGATGGTCAAGAGCATGGCCGAAGACCCGGTGATCTTTGCCATGGCGAATCCCGATCCCGAGATCACGCCCGAAGAAGCCCACGAGGTGCGCGCCGATGCTATTGTCGCCACCGGGCGCAGTGATTATCCCAATCAGGTCAACAACGTGCTTGGGTTTCCCTACCTCTTTCGGGGTGCGCTCGACATCCACGCCCGCGCCATCAACGACGAGATGAAGATCGCCTGCGCCCACGCGCTGGCCAATCTGGCACGCGAGGATGTGCCGGATGAGGTCGGGCTGGCTTATGGCAAGCACCTGTCGTTCGGGCGCGACTACATCATCCCCACGCCGTTCGATCCCCGGCTTATTCATCGGGTGCCGCTGGCGGTGGCGCGGGCGGGGATGGATACCGGCGCCGCCCGGCGACCGATCATCGATATGGAGGCCTATGAGCTGTCGCTGAAGACGCGCATGGACCCGACGGCGAGCATACTGCGCGGCATCAATGCGCGGGCGCGGGCAAATCAGGCCCGGATGATCTTTGCCGAAGGGGACGATCCCCGCGTGCTGCGCGCGGCGGTGATCTATCAACGGTCGGGTCTCGGCAAGGCCTTGGTGGTCGGGCGCAAGGATGACGTCAAAACCAAGCTTGAGCAGGCGGGCATGCCCGATGCGGTGCGCGAGATCGAAATCGTGAATGCCGCCAATACCACGCATCTCGATGCCTATAAGGATTTTCTCTACAGCAGGCTGAACCGGGGCGGCTTCGATGCGCAGGACATCCACCGGCTGGCTGCCCGCGACAGGCATGTGTTCTCCGCGCTGATGTTGGCCCACGGGCATGGCGACGGGCTGGTCACCGGGGCGACGCGCAAATCGGCGCATATTCTCGATAGGATCAATCACGTCTTTGATGCGGACAAAGACCATGGCGTCGCAGGGATCACGGCGGTACTGCACAAAGGCCGGATCGTCTTCATTGCGGATACCATCGTGAACGAGTGGCCCGACGAGGAAGACCTTGCGAATATCGCAGAACGGGCTGCGATGGTGGCGCAGAACATGGGGTTGGAGCCGCGCGTGGCGTTCGTCAGTTTTTCGACCTTTGGCTATCCGGTGTCGGAACGCGCCACGAAGATGGCCCGCGCGCCCAAGGTGCTCGACGCACGCGGCGTCGATTTCGAATATGAGGGTGAGATGACGGTGGATGTGGCGCTGAACACGGCTGTGCAGGCCAGCTATCCATTCTCGCGCCTGACCGGTCCCGCCAATATTCTGGTGGTGCCCGCGCGGCACTCGGCCAGCATTTCGGTCAAGCTGATGCAGGAAATGGCGGGGGCGACGGTGATCGGCCCGATCCTTGCCGGTGTGGACGGGTCGATCCAGATCTGCTCCACCGCTTCGACGGCGAATGATATTCTGAACATGGCAGTGCTTGCGGCCTGCAAGGTGGGCTGATGGCGATCTACAACCTCGGATCGATCAACGCGGACAACGTGTACCGCGTGCCGCATCTGGTGGCCCCGGGCGAGACACTGGCGGCCACGGCACTGACCCGGGGGTTGGGCGGCAAGGGTGCCAATATGTCCGTGGCCGCCGCCCGGGCTGCCGCGCGCGTGGTCCATATCGGGGCGGTTGGGTCAGATGGGCGTTGGGCCTCGGATCGGTTGATGGAATACGGCGTCGACACACGTCACATCGCCCAGGTGTCTGCCCCCACCGGGCATGCGAATATCTGCGTCGATGCGGCAGGTGAAAACGCCATCGTGCTGTTTGCAGGCGCGAACCATGCGGTCGATGACGGCATGATCGGGGCGGCCCTGGCCGAAGCCTCTGCCGGGGATATCTTTGTCACCCAGAATGAAACCAATGGTCAGCCCTATGCCGCCCAGACCGCACAGGGGCTTGGATTGCGGGTTGTCTATGCCGCCGCACCTTTTGATGCCGGCGCCGTGCGTACGGTACTGCCTTTTCTGGACCTGCTGGTTCTCAATGAGGTCGAAGCCGCCCAATTGACAGCGGAAACAGGCTCTAACCTGGATGAAATGGCTGTTGCGGACATCGTTGTCACCATGGGCGCAAAGGGCTGCCGATGGATGTCGCAGGACGCGGGCGTTCAGGACTTTCCGGCCCTGGAGGTCACCCCTGTCGATACCACCGGCGCGGGCGATACCTTTACCGGCTACCTGATTGCAGGTCTGGACCGGGGCATGCCGATGGCGCAGGCGATTGATCTGGCAACGCAGGCGGCCGCCCTGATGGTCACGCGGGTCGGCACTGCGGATGTGATCCCGGACCTAAAGGAGATCCAGGATCAGAGGCTCGGTTAACTGCCCGTAAAGGGGGCCGCATCGCCCCAGAGCTCCTTGACACGGGTATCCCGACCGCAAGCTTCACGATAGGCTTTATAGGCTGAAGCCTGACGTTTGGGGCCAAACCGGGTCAGAACCAGCTGCGTGCCCTTGTAATAGTCCTGGTGGTACTCATCCGCCGGATAGAAGGTGCTCGCCTCGAGAATCGGGGTGACCACCGTCGCGCCGAGATCATTCTGCGCCTCTGCCTTGGCTTTTGCCGCCGCAGTCGCTTGCGCTGTGGAGGAGGTAAAGATTGCCGTGCGATAGCTGTCCCCGCGGTCACAGAACTGCCCCCCGGCATCGGTCGGATCGACCGACCGGAAGAACATGGCATAGAGCCTGTCGCGGCTGACCACATCGGGATCAAAGGTGATCTGAACCGCCTCGTAGTGGCCGGTGCCGCCGTTCACCACCTGTTTGTAGGTTGGGTTTGACACCGTGCCGCCGATAAAGCCGGAGACCGCCTCTTTCACGCCACTGACCCGCTCGAAATCCGATTCGACGCACCAGAAACAACCACCCGCTACGGTAATGGTTTCAAGGTCTGCCGCAGCGGATTTATGAGTCTGCGCGAAAAGCCCAAGAACGATCATCCCGGCAAGCGCCACGGACTTAAAGGTGTATTGGTTGAACATGCTGTCCTCCTTTTGTGGATACCCTGACGGGAATGCGCGGATGTGGCAATTCGCTTTGCCGCGATCTCACAGGCTGGTGAAAGAAGTTTACGGCTTGGCAGCTTTGGTGCGGGTTTTTATCGTGTATTGAAACAGAATGGGGTGCCGGATCATGCGCATTGAAACAAAACCAATGGCACGTCCCTGATGCGGATCGCGATGTGGTCGGGGCCGCGCAACCTGTCGACGGCGATGATGTACAGCTTTGGTGCGCGGCCGGATTTCACTGTCATGGACGAGCCGTTTTACGCGCCGTTTCTGCAGGCCAGCGGGAACGATCACCCGATGCGGCCGGAAATCCTCGCCCAACATGAAACAGACCCGCAGGCGGTGGCGGTGGCCTGTCTCGCCCCGCAGGACACGCCGCATCTCTACATGAAACACATGCCGCATCACATGATCGACGGCTTTCCGATGGGGTGGGCGGAGGCCTGCGTCAACGTCCACCTGATCCGGCACCCCGCGCGGGTCATCGCCAGCTATGCGGCGAAATGGGAGGATCTGACCTTTGACCAGATCGGCTTTGCCCAGCAAACAGCGCTGTTTGACCGGGTTGGAGGTTTTGTGATCGACAGTTTCGATATCCGCGAAAACCCCGAAAAAGCCCTGCGCAGTCTCTGTTCTGCGATTGACCTGCCCTTTGATCCGGCGATGCTGCGCTGGCCCGCCGGTCCCCGGATCGAGGATGGGGTCTGGGCGAAACACTGGTACGGGGCGGTGCATCGCAGCACCGGGTTCGCCGGTGCGGAAGGGCCGTTGCCTGCTCTCGACGGTGCTTTGGCGGCGCTGTGCGAGCAGGCCATGCCGCACTACGAAAAACTCGCGGCGCATAAGCTTTGAGTTTTATCCCAGCAGCTTGCCGAGCTTCAGCGCCACCGACATATCGCCCGAGACCTTGAGCTTGCCCATGGCAAAGGCCGTCATTGGGTTGAGCTTGCCCGCGATCAGTTTTTCCAGATTGGCCCACGAAATACCAATCGTGCAATCCGCCGGATGATCTGCCAGCTCCGCCTGCGTTCCCGACAAGGTCAGAACCCCATCCGTCCCGCAGTCAAATTTCAGACTGTTGTCGAGCGGTCGCTTATCGAGCGCCTTCTGAATGCGCTCAGCGATCTGCTCGAGGCTCATGTCTTGCGATCCAGGCGCCGATCTCGCGCCGCCAGCAACTTCAGCCGCAGCGCGTTCAGTTGGATGAACCCTGCGGCATCCGCCTGATCATAGGCCCCCGCATCATCCTCGAACGTCACATGCGCCTCGGAATAGAGCGAGTGATCGGACCAGCGCCCGACCGTGCGCGCATGTCCTTTGTAAAGCTTGAGCCGCACGGTGCCGGTCACATGGGTCTGGCTTGCATCAATCGCGGCCTGCAACATCGTGCGTTCGGGGCTGAACCAGAACCCGTTATAGATCAGCTCCGCGTAGCGCGGCATCAGCTCGTCCTTGAGGTGCATCGCCCCGCGATCAAGCGTGATGGATTCAATGGCCCGGTGCGCTTCCAGCAGCAGCGTGCCGCCGGGGGTCTCGTAGATGCCGCGTGATTTCATGCCGACAAAGCGCCCCTCTACCAGATCGAGCCTGCCGCAGCCATGTTTGCCGCCCAGCTCATTCAGGCGGGTGAGGATCGTCGCGGGCGACAGCGTCTCACCGTTGAGGCTGACCGCGTCACCGCGCTCGAACCCGATCTCGACGTACTCCGGTGTCTCGGGCGCCTCTTCGGGGCTGACGGTGCGCTGATAGACATAATCGGGGGCATCCACGGCAGGATCTTCGAGCACCTTGCCCTCTGACGAGGTGTGCAGCAGGTTTGCATCCACGCTAAACGGGGCCTCCCCGCGTTTGTCCTTGGCGATGGGGATCTGGTTTTTCTCTGCGAAATCAATCAGTTTGGTGCGGCTGGACAAGTCCCATTCGCGCCAGGGGGCGATCACTTTGATCTCGGGGTTCAGCGCATAGGCCGCAAGCTCGAACCGGACCTGATCGTTGCCTTTTCCGGTCGCCCCATGGGCCACGGCATCGGCACCGGTTTCCTCGGCGATCTCGACCAGACGCTTGGAAATCAGCGGCCGCGCGATGGAGGTGCCCAGCAGATAGAGCCCCTCGTAGACCGCATTAGCCCGGAACATCGGAAAGACGAAATCGCGCACGAACTCTTCGCGCAGGTCCTCGATGTAGATCGCACTTGCCCCCATCATCTCGGCCTTGGCGCGTGCCGGTTCAAGCTCTTCGCCCTGGCCCAGATCGGCGGTAAAGGTTACGACCTCGCAGCCATATTCCGTTTGCAGCCATTTGAGAATGATCGAGGTATCAAGACCGCCCGAATAGGCGAGCACAACTTTTTTAGGGGCGGACATGAAAGCTTCCTTTACGATTTGAAACGCGACCTACCGGTTTTCGAAAGCACGGGCAAGATTGAAGCCTGCGTTGACGCATCGCTGCCTCGGGCGTATCGACAAAGGATTGAGTTTGCGAGGCTAGGTCATGACCACCCCATTTCGTCAAAGCGCTGATGCGGCAACCACTGCCATGCGGGAGGTTTTCCCGGCCACGCCGCTGATGCGCAACGATCTGCTGAGCACGAAATACGGGGCCGACATCTGGCTCAAGCGCGAAGACCTGAGCCCGGTGCGGTCCTACAAGCTGCGGGGAGCGTTCAACGCGATGCGCAAGGTGATCCCGGCGCATGATCTTTTTGTATGTGCAAGTGCGGGCAATCACGCGCAGGGTGTGGCCTTCATGTGCAAGCATTTCGCCGTGCGCGGGGTGGTGTTCATGCCGGTGACAACGCCCGAACAAAAGATCATGAAAACCAGGATTTTTGGGGGCGATCACGTCGAAGTGCGCCTGGTTGGTGACTATTTCGACCAGACATTAGCCGAAGCTCAGGCGTTTTGCGCAGGGGCCGACGGGCATTTTCTGTCGCCCTTTGACGATGAGGATGTGATCGAGGGGCAGGCCTCCGTTGCGGCGGAGATTTCACAGCAGTTGGGCCGTGCGCCCGACAGGATTGTCCTGCCCGTGGGCGGTGGCGGTCTGTCTGCCGGATGCCGCAGCTATTTCGGCAAGGAAACCGCCTACACCTTTGTTGAGCCCGATGGGGCCAAAAGCCTTGCCGCTGCGATTGAAGAGGGTGCGCCGGTTGACGTCTCACCGATCAACAGTTTTGTGGATGGGGCTGCCGTTGCCAAGCTTGGCGCGCGGACTTTTGCGCGGCTGAAGGACGTCTCGTCCGCGGATATCCTGAACCTGTCGGAGGACCGCATCTGTGGCACCATTGTCGAAATGCTGAATGTCGAAGGCATTGTTCTGGAGCCCGCCGGCGCGCTTGCGGTCGAAGCGCTGAGCGAGATCGCAGATCAGATCAGAGGCAAGACGGTGGTCTGCATCGCCTCGGGCGGCAATTTCGATTTCGAACGTCTGCCCGAAGTCAAGGAACGTGCGCAGCGCTATGCGGGCCTCAAGAAGTACTTTATCCTGCGGTTGCCGCAGCGCCCCGGCGCGCTGAAGGATTTTCTGCAGATGCTGGGCGCCCACGACAACATCACCCGCTTTGAGTATATGAAAAAATCCGCGCGCAATTTCGGCTCTGTCCTGATCGGGATCGAGACGGACGATCCGCGTAATTTCTCCCAGATGTTCCAGCGGATCGATGATGCGGGCTTTACCTATACCGACATTACAAACGACGAAACGCTTGCGCAGTTCGTGATCTGAGCCCATGGCATTTGCAGGCAAGACAGTCGTGGTGACCGGCGGGTCCAGCGGGATTGGGGCGGCCCTTTTGCGCCGGTTTGCGCAAGCGGGGGCACAGACGGCGTCAATTGACCTGTTGCCGCCGCCGGATCGATTTTCGGATCTGTTCGTGGCCTGTGATGTCGGGACCGAAGCTGCTTTGCAGCGCGCCATTGCCACCATCGAACGAAATCTTGGAGAGATTGATATTTTTGTCTCTAACGCAGGTGTTTTATCATCTCAAAGCGGCCATGCAGGATCTGCCTCTGATACCGATTGGGCGCGATGCTGGTCGGTCAATGTCATGGCCCAGGTCTATGCCGCGCGCCTTTTGCTGCCAAAGATGATTGCGCGGGGCAGCGGGTATTTCGTGACTGTTGCCTCGGCGGCGGGCCTGTTGAACCAGATCGGCGATGCGGCCTATTCGGCAAGTAAACATGCCGCTGTCAGCTTTGCGGAATCACTGGCTATCCAACATGCGGCCGACGGTATCGGTGTGTCTTTGGTCTGCCCGCAGTATGTGGCCACCCCGCTGATCGGGTTGTCGGAGGCGCAGGCAGAAACGGCCCGGGGTCTTCTGTCCGCAGATGAAGTTGCGATCTGCGTGATTGAAGCGGTTCAGGCCAACCGCTTTCTGGTCCTGCCGCATCCGGAGGTTCACGGATACGCAATGAACCGCGCGCGCGACCATGACGCATGGATCAAGGGCATGGTGTCGCTGCGCCAGCGGGCAGTTGACGAATTCGGCGCGGCCCGACCGATGGATTTTTATAAACTGATCTAGCCGGCGAAGCGGTCTTGCAGCCCGGTCAGAAACGTCGACCGGGACGTCTGGTAGCTTGTCTGCAGGTTTGGCAGGTCGATGGCGGCGGCGGCATTTTTCGATAACGCCACTTCTCCACTTTGGCAGAGGTTGGAGAACTCCCTGAAGCCCAGGCTCATCGCGCTGCCCTTCAGAAAATGCAATTTGTCCGCCAGGCCGTCATGTTGCTTTTGAGCTGAGAGCGCTTCGATTTCTTCATCAACTTCTTGAAGGAAAAGTTCAACCACTTCATCGAAGTCTTCTGGTCCGATTTCCTCTCGCAAGGCGGCTACCCGATCCCAGTCAATCATCCCATGTTTCCTTTCAGACACTGCTGCAGGGTCGCATAAAACAACTAACAGCAGGTTTAATTCCTGCAATGTCTGCCGTGAATTCTTGTCTTCACCTGACTTTAAGAGTCGCAGCGTAAGGAAGATCACCAATTATAGGCCAGCCATTCTTTTTTTATGCCCGCATTGACCCCTCGTGATCCTTCCGGCCGCCGAAAGGCTCCTGTTGCTGACAAGCGGCTCATCCTGGTCGTCGATGACAGCAAGTTGCAGCGTAAAATTCTGTCGAGTTCGCTGTCCCGCTGGGGATACGACGTGATCGAGGCCGCGTCAGGGGAAGCGGCGCTGGAGATTTGCAAGGATCGCCGACCGGAACTTGTCATAAGTGACTGGATCATGCCGGGCCTTAGCGGAATAGAATTCTGCAAGGAATTCAGAGAGCTGACGCTCGACAGCTATGGGTATTTCATCCTGCTGACCTCCAAGAGCGAAAAGAACGACGTGGCGGAAGGGCTGGATGCGGGGGCGGATGACTTTCTGACCAAGCCGGTGAACGGCAACGAGCTGCGCGCCCGCATCACAGCAGGCGAGCGCATTCTTGAGATGCAGCACGAGTTGACGCTCAAGAACCGCATGATTGGGGAGACGCTCGAAGAGCTCCAACGTCTTTACGATTCGCTTGATAACGACCTCATCGAGGCCAAACAGCTGCAGCAATCGCTGATCCCGGAGCGCTTCAAGACATTCGGTGCCAGCAATCTGTCGTTGCTTTTGCGCTCCAGCGGCCATGTTGGCGGTGATCTGGTTGGGTATTATCCCGCCGGTGACGGCCATCTGGGGCTCTTTTCCCTTGATGTGTCGGGTCATGGGATCAGCTCTGCGCTGATGACGGCCCGGCTTGCCGGCTATCTTTCGGGCAGTGCCCTGGATCAGAACATCGCGCTTGAAAAAACGCAGGATGGTACCTATCGGTCGCGACCCCTGGCCCAGGCCATGGGAACGCTGAACGAGCTCGTTCTCGACGAGATGGAGACAGAGCATTATTTCACGTTGATGCTCGCCGATGTGAACCTTGAGACAGGCAAGGTCAGGATCGGGCAGGCCGGTCATCCACATCCGGTCATCCAGCGCAAATCGGGTGCTGTGGAGCAGGACGGGCCGGGCGGCTTCCCGGTCGGATTGATGTCAGACGTCACGTTTACGGAATTCGAGGCACAACTCTATCCCGGTGACCGGCTGCTGATCCTGTCCGACGGGATCACGGAATGCCCTGACAGTGACGGCGACATGCTGGGCGAAGAAGGTCTGGAGAGGTTTTTGACGGATCTGCGGGAGGTTGAGGGCCCGGCGCTCTTTGAGACGCTGATCTGGAACCTCTGCCAGTTTGCCGGCCATGCGGAGTTCCCGGATGATATCTCGGGCATCCTGTTTGAATTTCAGCCCAAGGGTCGCGACAGGTAGGTGGATAGAAAGCGCCTGTCGCCATCATTGCCAAGGGCCGCAATGGCTTCCGGGCCAGAGAGAACCAACGTCAGGTGATCCGGCTCCACGGGCTCTGACAATTGATAGACCGGGTGGGCGGTATAGACGTGGCACAGCTTTTCCGCCCAAAGATCATATTCCGGCATGTAAGCATACCGGCGAAAGGCCCCGAGACGTCGGGGCGCGGCGATCCGCCAGCCGGTTTCTTCCATCACTTCGCGGTGCAAGGCCTGGAGCGGGCTCTCGCCGGGGTCGATCCCGCCCCCCGGCAGCTGGATGTCGATGTCGTCTGCCACCTGCATGGTCAGCAGAAACCTTTGTTTTAGGGGCAGGATGGCATAAGCGCCCGGCCTCAGGACATAGCGTTGCCTTGCATCGGGCGCATGGCCGATCCGCGGTATCATTCTGGCACATCCTCTTTTCAATGGGCTTGAGCCCCTTATATGGACGCGGTATGCCAATCGCCTGGCCATAAGGAAACCCCAATGACACTTGGACATCAGATCGCGTGGGACGATACGATCCTGCCCTTTCAGCTCGATGCAAGCGATATTCGCGGACGTGTGGCCCGTCTTGACGGGGCCTTGAATGGTATCCTGAAACAACATGACTACCCGCCGCAGGTCGAAGCGCTGGTGGCGGAAATGGCCGTGCTGACCGCCTTGATCGGGCAGACGATCAAGCTGCGCTGGAAGCTGCAGTTGCAGGTCCAGTCCAAAGGGCCTGTGCGCATGATTTCCACCGATTACTATGGTCCCGAAGAGGAGGGGGCCCCGGCCCGCATCAGGGCCTATGCAAGCTATGATGCCGACCGGCTGACGGATGCCTCTGCCTTCGATCAGGTGGGCGAGGGGTATTTTGCGATCATGATCGATCAGGGCAGGGGCATGACGCCCTATCAGGGGATCACGCCGCTTTCGGGCGGCTCGCTTTCGGCCTGTGCCGAGGCTTATTTTGCGCAGTCTGAACAGTTGCCAACGCGGTTCTCCCTCAGCTTCGGGCAATCGACCGAACCGGGGGTCGAAGAACATTGGCGTGCAGGTGGCGTGATGCTGCAACACATGCCTAAAGCGTCGCCTTTCGTGGCGCAAGGCGAGGGGTCTGGGGACGTTCTGCAAGCCTCTGATCTGGTGCAGGGCGACCAGGAAGAGAACTGGAACCGGGTGAACATCCTGCTCGACACCGTCGAGGAGATGGAATTGATCGGCCCGTCGCTTGCGCCCAATGACCTGTTGCTGCGGCTCTTTCATGAGGAACAGCCGAGGGTCTATGACACGCAACCTGTCCGGTTCGGCTGCACCTGTTCCGAAGACCGGGTCCGGCAGAGCCTGTCGATCTACTCTGCGCGGGATATCGAAAAGATGACGACGGATGAGGGTCGGGTGACCGCCGATTGTCAGTTTTGCGGTGCGCATTACGACCTTGACCCCGCCACGGTCGGGTTCGAGGCCGAAAGCGACGGATCAGGTGTATGATCGCGCACGGATCAGAGCCGCCCTGGACCGACCGGGGCGGCCCTCGTCTGATTTTGATCTGAATCCGGGGACCCTCCTGCCGGAGGGGCGCAAATTGCGGCCGGCGGGTGTTTTGGTGGGTTTTTTCCAGCAGGAGGACCACATGCGGGTGATCCTCACCAAAAGATCCTCCGCCCTCAAGCACCACCCCGGACAGATCGCCTTTCCGGGGGGCAAGCAGGATGACACTGACGAAAGCGTGACGGCGGCTGCGCTGCGCGAAGCCCATGAAGAGATCGGCCTGCCGCCCAGCCATGTCGAGGTGCTGGGGCATCTGCCCGCCCATGAGACCGTGACAGGCTTTTTGGTCACGCCGGTCATCGGCTATATCCATACCGCTTTCGAGCAGGTGCCGGAGCCCGGCGAAGTGGACGAGGTCTTTAGCGTCCCGCTGCCCCATGTTCTGGACGCGTCGAACTTCATCGTTGAATCGCGGCGCTGGCGCGGGCATCGGCGGTCCTATTTCGCCGTGCCTTACGGGCCCTATTACATCTGGGGCGCAACTGCGCGTATGTTGCGGGCATGGACCGACCAGATGACATGAGCCAGATGACATGAGATTGCCGATGACCACGCCGTGGTTGCGGGACGAAAACGCCCAAGGGGTGTGCCGCGCGATCATGGCGGATGGTGGCAGAATTTACTTTGTTGGGGGCTGCGTGCGCGACGCGCTGCTCAAGGTCGGCGGATCAGACATCGACCTGGCCACGGATGTTTTGCCAGATGAGGTCACCCGGTTAGCGCAGGCTGCGGGTTTCCGGGTTGTGCCGACCGGATTTGACCACGGGACTGTCACGGTCGTGGCGGGCGGCAAGGGGTTTGAAGTCACCACGTTTCGGCAGGATGTCTCCACCGACGGGCGCCGCGCGACGGTGGCGTTTTCGACCGATATTTCTGCGGATGCCCGGCGTCGGGATTTCACGCTCAACGCGCTTTATGCGCAGCCGGATGGGTTGATCGTCGACCCCCTTGGCGGGGTGGAGGATTGTCTGAACCGGCGGATCAGGTTTATCGAAGATGCTGATCGCCGCATCCGCGAGGATTACCTGCGTATCCTGCGCTATTTCCGGTTCCATGCCTGGTATGCCCAGGTTGGAGACGGGTTTGACAGCGACGCGCTGGACGCCATCGCGCGAAACTCGGACGGGCTGGAGACCCTTTCGGCGGAGAGGGTTGGTCACGAGGTGGTCAGGCTGTTGAAAGCGCCTGATCCCACCCCGGCCATTGCGGCCATGCGGCAGGCTGGCTGTCTGACGCGCGTTCTGCCCGGCAGTGACGACCGGTTTTTGGCACCGGTGGTGCATCTCGAACAGACCCTGGACGAGGCCCCCGATCCGATGCTCCGCCTTGCGGCGCTGGGCGGGCAGGATGTCCCCAAGCGGCTGCGCCTCAGCCGGGCGGACACCCGCCGGTTGGAGTTGCTGCGCGCCGTGGGTTTTGATGCCACGCCCCTGCCGGAGCTTGCGTACCGGCAGGGTGCCGATATCGCGCGTCGGGCTGCGATCTTGCGGGCAGCCTTTGCCGGTCAGCCGCTGGCAAGGCAGAGCCTTGTACCGCTGAACAGGGCGGCAACGGCGGTCTTGCCCATCGGCGCGAAAGACCTGATGCCAAGCTACCAGGGCAAGGCTCTGGGCGCGCGTCTCGCGGCCCTGGAAACTCGCTGGATCGCGTCCGGTTTTACGCTCTCGCGCGATGATTTGCTGAGGGACGCATGAAGACCTCGACAGACGGCCTGCTTGTCTGCTAGGTCATGGTCACGACAACGGAGGAATACGAAATGTATCGCGGGATCTGGGACAGCTAAGGCTGATATAATCCAATCCTTCCAGACAGCCGGTCGCGGCGTCTGGCCATTTCGTACATCTTGCACTCAAGGCCTCCGCCCCATGTTCCGTTTCTTTGAAAACCTCGTCGACCCTTATGCTGATTACGTTGAGACGAATCAGCCTCCCACCCGCATCTGGCCGTTTTTGTGGTCCTTCGCCGAACCCTTCCGGCCCCTGTTCTACCTTGCAGGTTTCATGTCGATCGTTGTCGCCGCCATTGAGGTGGGGCTGATCTATTACATGGGTCGCATCATTGATCTGATGGAAGGTGACCCGGCCCGTGTCTGGGCAGAGCACGGGACCGAGTTCATCCTGATGGCGCTCTTTATCGTGTTCCTGCGTCCGGCAATTCAGGCGCTGGATGTCTTGCTGCTGAACAACGCGATCCTGCCGAACTTTGGTATGCTGATGCGCTGGCGGGCGCACCGTCATGTGCTGCGTCAGTCGGTGGGCTGGTTCGAGAATGATTTCGCCGGTCGGATTGCAAACCGGATCATGCAGGCCCCTTCGGCGGGCGGCGAGGTGATCTTTCAAATTTTCGACGCGATTTCCTTTTCGCTGGCCTACTTCATCGGGGCCGCCATTCTGCTGAGCATTTCTGACCCCCGCCTGCTGTTGCCGCTGCTGGCGTGGTTCGTGCTCTATGGTTGGCTGGTGCATTGGACGGTGACCCGTGTGGGTCCGGCGTCTGAGGCGGCATCGAATGCCCGGTCGCGGCTGACGGGCCGGTTGGTGGATGCCTATACCAACATTCATTCGGTCAAGATGTTCGCGCATCACGAAAAGGAGCTCGACTACGCCAAAGAGGCCATCGAGGCTGCGCGCCAAACCTTCCAAAAGGAAATGCGGATCTTCACCATGATGGATTTCACGCTGGTGATGCTGAACGGCTTGCTGATTGTTGGTGTTGTGGGGTGGGCTTTTCTGTTGTGGATGCAAGGCAGTGCGAGCGTCGGTGTCGTTGCGGCAGCCACCGCTTTGACCCTGCGGCTGAATGCGATGACCGGCTGGATCATGTGGGCGCTGACCAGCTTCTTTCGGGAACTTGGGGTCGTCTCCGAGGGGATGCAGACCATTGCCCAGCCCATTCGCCTGACAGATGCAGATGCTGCCGAGCCGCTGAAATTGACCAAGGGCGAGATTTCCATCAAGGGTCTGACCCATCACTACGGGCGTCAGTCCGGTGGCTTGGAAAACGTCGATCTGACCATCAGGCGCGGGGAAAAAGTAGGCCTTGTGGGGCGTTCGGGCGCGGGCAAATCCACCTTGGTCAAGCTGTTGCTGCGGTTCTATGATGTCGAAGGCGGCAGCATCTGCATCGACGGGCAGGACATCAGCAAGGTGCGGCAGGACAGCCTGCGGCTCGCCATCGGGATGGTGCAGCAGGACAGCTCGCTTCTGCATCGGTCGGTGCGGGACAACCTGCTTTATGGCCGGCCCGACGCGACTGAGGAGCAGATGATCGCGGCCGCGCGCCAGGCGCAGGCGCATGCGTTCATCCTTGACCTTGAGGATCCGCAGGGGCGACGTGGTTATGACGCGCATGTGGGCGAACGGGGTGTGAAACTGTCCGGCGGGCAGCGGCAGCGGGTGACGCTGGCGCGGGTGATCCTCAAGGACGCGCCCATTTTGCTGCTGGACGAGGCGACGAGCGCGCTCGACAGCGAGGTGGAGGCGGCTATTCAGGACACACTCTACGGGATGATGGAGGGCAAGACGGTCATCGCCATCGCCCACCGCCTGTCCACGATTGCGCAGATGGACCGCATTCTGGTGCTCGATCAGGGTCGGATTGTCGAAGACGGCCCCCATGACGCGCTTTTGGCGCGCGGTGGGCTATATGCAGATTTCTGGGCCCGGCAGTCGGGCGGATTTCTGACCATTGAGGAAGACGCGTGAGAATAGACCGATGGATCGAGGCCTTCCGGCCAGCGGACGGACCCCCGCCGCAAACACTGGCCGCCTTCATGCGTTGGTGCCTGTCGGGGTCCTGGCCTGCGCTCTGGCTGGCGGCGTTTCTGTCGGCGCTGGCAGGGGCAATGGAGGCAGGCACCGCACTGATCCTCGGTCTGGTCATCGATGCCACCGCCAGTGCCGGGCCGGAGCGGTTTTTCGAAGGTGAGAATATCGGCCTGGTCGTTGCGGCCGTGGCGTTCTTTGTGGTTGCCCGCCCGGTGTTCTTTGGTCTCTCGGCCTCCGCCAACTCGATCATTGTCGGGCCGAATGTGAACCCACTGGTCCTGTCACGGCTGCACCGCTGGACCTTAGGCCAGACGGTGGGGTTCTTTGACGACGATTTCGCGGGCCGGATCGCCCAGAAGCAGATGCAGGCGGCGCGCGCCGTCACGGATGTGGTGGTCGAGGTGATCAACGTCGTGGCCTTTGCGTTGGCCTCGCTGATCGGGTCGGTCATTCTGCTCTTTGCCATCGACTGGCGTGTGGCGATGGGCTTTGCCGTCTGGCTGGCCGGGTACTTCGCCCTCATCAACTGGTTTCTGCCGCGTGTCCGGGCGCGGTCTGCCGCGCGCGCCGGCGCGCGCGCGATGGTGTCGGGTCAGGTGGTGGATACGATCACCAACATCAAGACGGTCAAGCTTTTCGCGCATGCGGATCACGAGGACCGCGCGGCGCTGGATTCGATGCAGACCTTCCGCGAAAGGGCGTTGTCGTTTGGCTATCTCGCGGCGGGCTTTCGCTTTGCGCTGATGACACTGGCGGGGATTTTGCCGGTGCTCCTGCTGGGGGGCACGATCCTGCTGTGGCAAACCGGGCAGGCCAGCCAGGGCGATATCGTGGCGGCGGGGGCGGTTGCGATCCGCATCTCGCAAATGACCGGCTGGGTCAGTTTCACCCTGATGGCGATCTATTCCAACATCGGTGAGATCGAGGACGGCATCCGCACGCTGACGCCCCGCAACAGGGTGGAGGATCACCCGCAAGCACAGGATTTGATCGTGCCGGAGGGCCAGATCGACCTGCAGGATCTGGGTTTTGCCTACGGGCGTGATAAAGGGGGCGTGCAGGGGATCAACCTGACCATCCATCCCGGTGAAAAGGTCGGCATCGTCGGCGCGTCCGGTGTTGGCAAATCGACGCTGGTTGCCTTGCTTTTGCGGCTCTACGATGCGGAAAAGGGCCAGATTACCATCGATGGCGCAGATATCACCGAGGTGACGCAGGAAAGCCTGCGGCGCAGCATCGGCATGGTCACGCAGGAAACCGCGATGTTCAACCGATCTGCCCGCGACAACATCCTTTATGGACGCCCCGAGGCCAGTGAGGCAGAGGTGATTGCAGCGGCGGAAAGAGCCGAAGCGCACGGGTTCATACAGGATCTCGTCGATCACAAGGGGCGCGTCGGATATGATGCGCATCTGGGCGAGCGGGGTGTGAAACTCTCCGGCGGGCAGCGACAACGTATTGCCTTGGCACGCGCGATCCTCAAGGACGCGCCCATTCTGGTGCTGGACGAGGCAACAAGCGCGCTCGACAGCGAGGTGGAGGCGGCCATTCAAACCGCGCTTGAGCGGGTGATGGAGGGCAAGACCGTTCTGGCCATTGCGCACCGCTTGTCAACGCTGACCGAGATGGACCGCATCGTCGTGATGGACGATGGCCAGATCGTCGAAGATGGCAATCACGAGACGCTGCTGGCTCAGGGCGGGCTTTATGCGCAGTACTGGGACCGGCAATCGGGCGGTTTTATCCGCACCCAGGCGGCGGAGTAGCACTGGCATCACGCCGGTTTCGGGCCTAAAGCAGGACAATGACAGAAGTAACCATCACGCGTCTCGGAGTGCAGGGTGACGGCATTGCCGAGGGTCCGGTCTTTGTGCCGCGGGCGCTGCCGGGCGAACAGGTGACGGGCACACTCTCGGGCCAGACCCTGACAGATGTGAAAATCCTGACCCCGTCCGATCGGCGGGTCCACCCGCCGTGTGTGCATTACAAATCCTGCGGCGGGTGTCAGTTGCAACATGCGGATGACACCTTTGTGGCGGAATGGAAGCTTGATGTGGTGCGCATGGCGCTCAAGGCGCAGGGGCTGGCGCCTGAATTCAGAGCGATAGAAACCTCGCCCGCGACATCGCGCCGCCGGGCCGGCTTTGCCGCGCGGCGAACCAAAAAGGCGGCGATGGCGGGTTTTCATGGGCGCGCGTCAGACACCATTGTGCCGGTGCCCGATTGCCAGCTGGTAGATCCCGATATTCTGCGGGGTCTGCCGGTGGCCGAAGCGCTTGCGGTGGTCGGGGCCAGTCGCAAAACGCCGCTGTCCGTTATGGTGACCGCGACGCAGACCGGGCTTGATGTGGCGGTCACACAGGGCAAGCCGCTGGATGGTCCCCTGCGCCAGCAGTTGGCGGCGATCTGTGACCAGATGGGTCTTGCGCGGCTCACATGGGGGGATGAGGTCGTCGCGATGCGCGCGCCGCCGGTGCTTGACTTTGGGGTTGCCGAGGTCGCGCCACCCCCTGGTGCGTTCTTGCAGGCCACGGCCCATGGGCAACGTGTTCTGACCGACGCGGTTCGGGAAATCGTGGCGGGCGCGGGCCGCGTCATCGATCTTTTTGCAGGCTGTGGCACCTTTGCCCTGCCACTGGCGCAGGATGCAGAGGTCCATGCGGTTGAGGGGGAGGCGGCGATGCTGGCCGCCCTCGATGCCGGGTGGCGTCATGCGCAGGGCCTCAAGAGGATCACGACCGAAGCACGCGATCTCTTTCGCCGCCCGCTGATGCCCGATGAGATGGCCAAAGCACAGGCGCTTGTGCTCGATCCCCCGCGCGCGGGGGCGCAGGCGCAGGTGGCGGAACTGGCAAAGGCGGATGTGCCGCGCATCGCCTATGTTTCGTGCAACCCGGTTAGTTTTGCGCGCGATGCATCGGTTCTGGTATCGGCTGGGTATGATCTGGGCTGGATACAGGTTGTGGACCAATTCCGCTGGTCCTCACATGTTGAGCTTGTCGCCTGTTTGACCAAATCCCATATGCGATGAGCGCAACAAAGGAGAGCGTGATGAGTATCAGAGAACGTCTTGATATCTGGCTGGACCAGCGATGGGTCACCAGCCTTGTCATCGGCGTTATCATCTTTAACGCGATCCTGCTGGGGATGGAAACATCGCCCCGGCTCATGTCCATGGCCGGCGGGCTGATCGTGTCCCTCGACAAGGCCTGCCTTGCCTTCTTTGTGGTCGAGATCCTGCTCAAGCTTTTTGCGCGGGGCGGGCGGTTTTTCAAAAACGGCTGGAACATCTTTGACATGGTGATCGTGGGGGCCGCCCTCGTGCCCGGCTCGCAGACCATGTCCGTCTTGCGGGCGCTGCGGATCTTGCGGGTGCTGCGGGTGATTTCTGTCGCCCCGAGCCTGCGCCGCGTGGTTGAAGGGTTCGTCACCGCCCTGCCCGGCATGGGCAGCGTTTTCGTTTTGATGGCGATCATCTTCTACATCGGGTCGGTGATCGCGACCAAGCTCTTTGCCGCCAGCTTTCCAGAGTGGTTCGGGTCGTTGCCACAAAGCGGTTACACGCTTTTCCAGATCATGACGCTGGAAAGCTGGTCCATGGGCATCGTGCGTCCGGTGATGGAGGTCTATCCCTACGCCTGGGCGTTTTTCGTGCCTTTCATCATGGTCACGACCTTTGCCGTCGTGAACCTTTTGGTGGGTTTGATCGTGAATTCGATGCAAGATGCGCACCAGCAGGAAGCAGGGGCCGTGACCGATGCCTACCGTGATGAAGTGCTCACACGGTTGGTTGCGATTGAGGAGCAGCTGAAAAATAAGCCCCCGTCCTGACGTTTTTGTGACCTTGTTTAACGCAATCTCCATGGTAGAAATGGCAAAAGAGCAGAGAACAAAAAGAAAAACGGGACAGCAAGAACATGCGTCGAAGAGAGTTATTGATGGGCACAGCCGCGCTGATGTCTGTCGGGGCCTGTGCAACGGATTCGAAATTCAAAAGATATGACGGACCGGATGTGTCCTTTGTGGTTGTCAACAAAGGCGAACGCCGAATGCATCTGCTGCACAACGAGCAGCTTTTGAAAAGCTATGACATCCACCTTGGATTTGCGCCTGTGGGCCACAAGCAGTTCGAAGGGGACGGCAGGACGCCAGAGGGCCTTTACCGTATCGACCGGCGCAATCCGAATAGCGAATTCCACCTGTCGCTGGGGATTTCCTATCCAAACACCAACGATTACGCGGCGGCCAAAGCTGTCGGGAAATCACCAGGGGGCGACATCTTTATTCACGGGCAGAAATCGCGGTTCAGACGGGATAGACCGGACTGGACGTGGGGCTGCATCGCCGTGACCAACGATGAGATCGAAGAGATTTACGCGATGGTGCGCAACGACACGCTGATCCAGCTCAACGCCTGAGGATCAGCTGCTGGCGGCGACCCCGCCGCCGGTATCGCCCAGGATCATCGTCCACCAGATCTTGCCGTTGTTTTCCTGATACCAGGCAAATCCGAGAGCGTCTGCCGAGGGGTCGAGGATGATCCGGCGTGTGTCCGGCTTTTCCATCCAGGCCCCAAGGGTTTCAAGCTCGCTCTCAAAGGTTTCGGAGATGTTTTCGCCGACCAACCTGCCGGAAAACCCGACCCGCTGGACCCGCTCGATCGGAGAAGACCCATCCGATCCGAAGTGCCAGGGCCGGTTCTGCACCGACATGTCACGCGAGTGGGTCGCTGCCGCAGCGTTCAATTGCGAATCCAAGGCAACGGCCTGCTGGCCGGATGCGCCACGCAGCGCGTTCACCGCATCCAGCATCCGGAACTGGATATTCGCTGTGTCGCGATCCTTGATCCGATAGACCTGAGGGAGCGGTTTGCCATCTGGTCCCAATCTTGTGCCGCTGGGTGATGGGGCGCAAGCTGCCAGAGCCACGGCCAGAGCGAGAAAAAGCGAAAACAGACGGATCATAAAACTCTCCTGAAACGGTATTTTGCCACATATCCTGCCCGGCGTGATATTTCAAACGCACATCGACGTGACCGGGTGCAATGACATCTGTTTGATTTGCGACTGAGGCTTTCTCGCCATAAAGTGGCGACAAAATGAACACCATTGATCTATGGAGGCAGTTGATGTCTGAGAATACCTTTAATAAGCCCGGCCGCCGCGCGTTCTTGGCAGGAAGTGCTGCGATGTTGGCGACACCTGCCCTGGCGCAAGACCTGGGATCGGTCAATTCCTCAAGCACCACAGAGGGTGAGCGGGATCTGACCGAAACCGTTCGGCGCAACAGCTCCAGCTTTCGGACGCTGGATTGGCGGCCTTATTTCTCGAACCTGCGCCGCGGTGCCATTCTGGTGGATATCGACAGCCGTGCGTTGCACTACTGGGCCGAAGAGGGCGATTTCTACAAGCTTTATCCCTCCAGCGTTCCGCTGTCCGAAGACCTGACCCGACGTGGCAGAACGCAGGTGGTGCGTAAGGTGGATGGGCCGAGCTGGCGGCCGACGCCCTCCATGCTGAAGCGTAATCCGGACTGGCCGGAGTACATCGGCCCCGGCCCCGACAATCCCATGGGCACCCACGCCCTGTATCTCAGCTGGACCTATTATCGTATCCACGGCACCCACGACACCCGCAAGATCGGGCGTCAGTCCTCCAACGGGTGTATCGGTCTTTACAATGAGCACATCGCTGAACTCTTTGGGTTTTCAGAGGTCGGAACACAGGTGTTGCTAATTTGACGACATTTCGGCGGTTTACCGACGTTCTTGGCGAATCAGGTTTGCAAAGGCAGGCGTATGGTGTTTTACATTTGAGCACGAGGTAAGTCTTGGGTGCATGCTATCGCATTGCGTAGCATGCCTTTTCTGGAGGTTATGATATGAAAAAACTCGTTCTCGCAGCTGCTTTCACCGCCGCAGCATCCACAGCATTCGCTGGTTCTTTGGAAGAGCCAATCGTTGAAGCGCCAGTTATCGTAGAAGAAACACAAGGGTCTTCTGCAGGTATCCTGCTTCCACTGCTTCTGCTGGTTATTGTCGCAGCTGCGGTTTCCTAATAGGATTCCAACCACAAAAAAAGGCGGTGTAGAAATACGCCGCCTTTTTTATTTGCCGCGGCGCTGGCGCGGTTTCAGTCGATCCAGCCGCTCAGATTATCGTTGATGACATTGCAAAGTGCACGGATATGCGCGTCGTCATCATTCAGGCACGGAATATACGTAAAATCTTCGCCGCCCGCTTCTTCAAAGCTTTCCTTGATCTCTTCGTTGATCTCTTCGAGCGTTTCGATGCAGTCGGCTGAGAACGCAGGCGCACAGACCGCAATGTTCTTTTTGCCGGCCTCCGCCAGCCGGGCGACTTCTTCTACCGTGTAGGGTTTCAGCCATTCTTCCGGGCCGAACTTGGACTGAAAGGTTGTGGTGATTTCCGTGTCTTTCCAACCCAGCCGTTCTTTGAGCAGCCGCGTCGTCTTCTGACACTGGCAGTGGTAGGGGTCGCCCTCCATCAGATAGCGGATGGGCACGCCATGATAAGAGCAGACCAGGATGTCAGGGCGTTTTTCCAGACCGGCGTAGGCCTTCTCGATCGACTGGGCGAGCGCTTCGATATAGTCGGGCCGGTCGTAATAGGGATCGACGGTGCGCGTGGTCGGCTGCCATTTTTCATAGGTCAGAGAGCGGAAAAATTCATCGTTTGCCGTCGCCGACGTGGCCCCCGCATAATGTGGATAAAGCGGGAAAAACAGTATCTTACGGCATCCTGCGGCTGTCATCTCGGCCACTTTTGATCGGGTGGACGGATTGCCGTAACGCATGCAGAAGTCAACCATCACCTCATCGCCGTGGCGCGCGTGCATCGCCTCTTTGACCTTGGCTGTTTGCGCCTTGGTGATGGTCATCAAGGGGCTCTCGCCGTCTTTTTCGTTCCAGATCGATTTATAGGCCGCGCCGGATGAGAACGGGCGTTTCGACAGGATGATGAGCTGCAACAGCGGCTGCCATATCCACGGGCTGTAGTCGATCACGCGGCGGTCTGACAGGAACTCGTTGAGATACCGGCGCATGGACCAGTAGTCGTAATTGTCGGGTGTGCCGAGGTTGGCCAGCAGAATGCCGATCTTTGGCTTTGCAATTGCCGGATGATCCGCCTCTGCGTGTGCGGGCCGGGCCATCGCTTTTGCGGTGGAGCTGCTGTCCAGCATGGTGTGTTCCTTGTTCTCGGCGTATCGTGGTGAAATAGTCAGTTTTCAGCGCGGGTCAATCGCCCAAAGGCACCTCCGGCACCTTAAGCGCATCTGCAAGCCTTTGTTTTGCGGACCCCGGCCGCAGCGGTTGCTGTTGGCTCGCATCCGGGGCCCATCCGGTCAAAAAGACCATTTCATACGTTGCTTTGACCCGACCCGTCGGGGTCGAGAAGGCCTCGGCATATTGCTGTGAAGTCAGGGTAAAAAGGGCCCGCGGCGGGGTGGTTTTCCGACGCTGGCTGAGCGCATTTGTCTCACCCATCTGCCGCAGGTCGTGCATCAGATGCATCGCGTCCCGGTACTCGGTCCGGATCGGCAGGCTATCGGCCACGGGCAAGGCAAAACCCGCCCGTTGCAACAAAGCCCCAAGGTCGCGGATTTCGCCCATCGGGGCCACCCGGGGGGATAGCCCGCCGGTGATCGCGATCTCGGCCTGTCCGATGCAGGCCCGCAATTCCTCCAGTGTCTGGCCGCCCAGCGTTGCTGCAATCAGCAGCCCGTCGGGTTTCAGGCTGCGGCGGCACTGGATCAGCTGGCCCACCGGATCATTGGCCCAATGCAGCGACATCGCATGGATCACCAGATCATGCGCGCCGGGCTCAAGAGCCAGGGTATCGCTGTCCTCGACCACTTTTGCCGAGGGCAGGCGGCGCGCCCAGAGATCGGCAAAAGGGGTCACAACCGCGGGCGATTTAAACGCTCTATTAACCATGCCCAGCCGATCCTGAATCTCGTCAGCTGCCGATTCTTGCAGGAATAGCCCGTTCGACTTTGCCCGCGCGCGGTGCAGGGACAAAGCCCGGGTATCGGTCAGTTGGTTCGGTGTGGTCATGGAAGGATCAGATAACGTGGCGGAGCTTGGTTTTCAAACAGCAGTTTCACTGATTTACCCGCCGCGTTGTCTCGGATGCGGTGGACAGGTCGAAAGTGACTTTGGCCTTTGCGGTGCCTGCTGGCGGGACACGCCCTTTATCGGCGGGTCGATCTGCGACACCTGCGGCACGCCGCTGCCGGGCGATGATGAGGGCGACGTGCTCAAATGCGATGACTGCATGATCACGCCGCGGCCCTGGGCCAAGGGGCGGGCCGCCCTGCTCTACAAGGATAACGCGCGCCGATTGGTGCTGGCCCTGAAACACGGTGACCGGCAGGAGATTGCCCAGCCTGCGGCCCTGTGGATGGCGCGCGTGATCGAAGATCTGCCGCTCGACAATATGCTCATCGCGCCGATCCCGCTGCATTGGATGCGTCTGCTCAAACGGCGGTACAACCAGTCGGCGCTGCTGGCGCAGGCGCTGGCACGGCATACGGGGTTGCCGGTATGTCCTGATCTCTTGCAACGTCAGCGGCGCACGCAATCGATGGACGGGCTGACGAAAGAGGTGCGCTTTACCTCCGTCAAGGGCGCGATCCGGGCGCATCCGCGGCGCCGTCACAGGATGGCGGGCAGGCCGGTGCTTTTGGTGGATGATGTGCTGACCTCGGGGGCGACCTTATCCTCTGCAACCGACGCCTGTCTGGCCGCCGGATCAGGGCCGGTTTACGTCGTAACCCTAGCGCGCGTGACAAGAAATGCCTAAATGCCTTTTCAACACCTGCGTTGAAAAGGACTGCCACGATGAAAAATGTCGAAATCTACACCTCGCCTCTTTGCGGGTTTTGCCATGCGGCCAAGCGGCTTTTGTCGCAAAAGGGCGTGGACTTCGCTGAATTCGATGTGCTCAGCAACCCCGACCGCAAACCGGAGATGATCCAGCGCGCCAATGGTGGACGCACGGTGCCGCAGATTTTTGTCGGTGATGTGCATGTTGGCGGGTGTGACGATCTATACGAGCTGGAACGCAGTGGCAATCTGGACAAGCTTCTGGCGGCATGATGAAGACCGCGCTGATCCAGCTAAACGTCACCGATGATCCAGCTGAAAACCTGCCGGTTACGCTGGCTTTCATCCGGCAGGCGGCCCGGGACGGCGCAGAATTTGTCCTGACGCCCGAAGTCACCAACTGTCTCTCCACCAGCCGGGCCCATCAGCAGGATGTGCTGCATCTCGAAGCGGATGATCCGACCCTTGCCGCGCTGTGTGCCGAGGCCGAGGCTTTGGGCATCTGGCTGCTGATCGGATCGCTTGCCTTGAAAACAACGGATGCGGATGGCCGCTTTGCCAATCGCTCGTTCATGATTGATCCACAGGGTGAGGTGGTCGCCCGCTACGATAAAATTCACATGTTCGACGTGCAGGTCACGCCGGAGGAAACATTCCGCGAATCGGATGGCTATCGCCCCGGTGCGCGAGCTGTCACCGCGGCAACCGACTTTGGCACGGTGGGTATGACCGTCTGCTACGACCTGCGGTTTGCGGCGTTGCATCTGGCCTTGGCGCGGGCCGGCGCGCGCATGTTGACCGTGCCGGCGGCCTTTTCGCCGGTGACAGGGGCCGCCCATTGGCACACGCTGCTGCGGGCCCGGGCGATCGAAACCGGCTGCTTTGTACTGGCCCCCGCCCAGACCGGCACCCACGCCAGCACCCGGCACAAGACCCGATCAACCTATGGGCATTCGCTTGTCGTGACCCCATGGGGCGAGGTGCAATTGGACGCAGGCCGTGCGGCGGGCGTTTACATGACGGACATCGATATGGGACAAGTGGATGCGGCGCGGGGGAAGGTGCCCAGCCTTGAAAATGCGCGGCCCTTTGACGGACCTTGAATGGATGATGACAGGAATTCGCTGGCGATTGCGCTGTTCACCGAGGTGATGGCGGCGGATCACCTCGTGCGTGCGCGGCTCAGCCGGGTGCTGCCAAAGGGTATGGAAATCTCGCATTTTTCGGTGCTGAATCATTTGGCTTGGATCGGAGATGAGCGCACACCGGCACAATTGGCGGACACGTTCCACGTCACACGCGGTGCCATGACGAATACACTCAGCAAACTGGAATGGGCAGGATATGTGCATATCCGGCCCGATTGGGATGACGCCCGGCGCAAGTTTGTCGCGATCAGTCCGGCAGGCCGCCAGGCGCGCGACCATGCGGTGGGCTCCGTGACACCCGTCATCACGCAGATGGTTGAAAAGATGGGGGCCGATCAGGTGCGTGGCGCGCTCCCCATCCTGCGTGAGATGCGCATCCAGCTTGGCGATGATACCTAGGCGGGTTTGACGCTGGCGGTCACGTAATTGACGCTCAGATCGCGATCCGACAGCTTCCAGGACCACGACACCGGATTGAACACGAAGCCCTTGCGGTCGACCGGGTCGAGTCCTGCGTCGCGCAGCAGATCGAACAGCTCATCCGGGGTGATGAACTTTGACCATTCATGTGTGCCCTTGGGCAGCCAGCGCATCACATGCTCGGCCCCGATAATCGCCATCACGTAGGATTTCGGGTTCCGGTTCAGGGTAGAACAGACATGTAACCCCCCAGGCTTCAGAAGTTTGCGACAGGCGATGAGGTAGTCGATGGGCGAGGCCACATGTTCCACCACCTCCATATTTAATACGGCATCGAATTGCTCCCCGGCCTCGGCCAGCGCTTCTGCGGTCGTGTGGCGGTAATCGATCTGGAGCCCGGATTGCTCTGCATGGATGCGGGCCACGGGGATGTTGCGTTCTGCCGCGTCCGCGCCCACCACATCCGCGCCAAGCCGGGCCATGGGTTCTGCCAGCAGCCCGCCGCCGCAGCCGATGTCGAGAATGCGCAGGCCCTTGAAAGGGGTCGGTTGCGTTAAATCCCGGTCGAACTCCCCGGCAATCTGGCTGGTGATATAGTCCAGCCGACAGGGGTTGAGCATGTGCAGAGGCTTGAATTTTCCGTTCTCATCCCACCATTCGGCGGCCATCGCTTCGAATTTAGCGATTTCCGATGGGTCAACGGTTGATTGAGGCGCTTGCATTCTGATCTCCATATGCTCAAGTGCGTTTCCGTATTATATAGGCCTGTAATGGACAAGTTCCCGGACCAAAAGCGCGCAGTGCAATATCTCTACCCGCCGATCGATCCTTTCGATCAGCGGATGATCGACGTGGGCCAGGGGCATCGGGTCTATATGGAGCAATGCGGCAATCCCGAGGGCCTGCCGGTGATTGTTTTTCATGGCGGTCCGGGGGGTGGATGCAGCCCAGCAATGCGGCGCTATTTCGACCCTGAGGTCTACCGGGTGATTCTCTTTGATCAGCGCGGCTGCGGCCGGTCGCGGCCCCATGCCAGCGTGACCCATAATACAACCTGGCATCTCGTCGATGACATCGAACTGATCCGCCGCACGCTGGAGATCGACAGTTGGGTCGTCTTTGGCGGCAGCTGGGGGGCCACCCTGGCCCTAATCTATGCACAGGCGCATCCTGCCCATGTCAGTCACCTGGTGCTGCGCGGTGTCTTCCTGATGACCCAGGCGGAGCTTGACTGGTTCTACGGCGGCGGGGCCGGAAAATTCTGGCCGGAAGTTTGGGAGCGGTTTACCTCGCTGATCCCGGAGGACGAACAGGGGGACCTGATCGAAGCCTACCGGCAGCGGCTCTTTTCGGGGGATATGTCGCAAGAGACGCGCTACGCCAAAGCGTGGTCCGGTTGGGAGAATGCGCTGGCGTCGATTCATTCCTCCGGCACCATCGGGGACAGCCCCGGTGAATACGCCCGGGCCTTTGCGCGGCTGGAGAATCACTACTTCTCCAACGCGGGTTTTTTGAGCTTTGATGGCCAGATCATGGCCCATGTCGGTCGGATTGCGCATATTCCAGGCGTGATTGTGCAGGGGCGGTATGATATGATCTGCCCGCCCACCAGTGCCTATGCGCTGGCGGACGCGTGGGACAATTGCGAGCTGAAGATGGTGCGCAACGCAGGTCACGCGCTTTCCGAACCGGGCATCAGCGCAGAGCTGGTGCGCACCATGGACAGGATTGCGGGAAGATGACTCGACGACCCTTTATCGACCGCCGGGCGCTTTTTGCTTCGGGTGCGGCGGCAGCCCTGCTGGCGGCCACGGGCCTGTCGGCGCAGGCGGGTCCCGCACGCGGCGGACGCCTGCGGGCGGCGTTGTCGGGGGCGTCGCGGCAGGATCGCTTTGACGTCACACAGGATCACGGGCTCTTTATGCAGGTGGCCATGGTCGGGACGATCTTTGACACCCTGACCGAAGTGGCCGCGGACGGGACCCTGCGCGGCGAGCTTGCCATCGGCTGGCAGGGCAATGCGGATGCCCGCGTCTGGACCTTTCAGCTGCGCGACGGGGTCGATTTCCACGATGGCCGTCGCTTTACTGCGCGGGATGTTGTCACGTCCTTCGATCTGCATTGCTCAACGCTGCTGTCGGATGTGGCGGAGAACGAGGCGCAGGGCCCCGACCGGTTGCGAATTGTGCTGCATGCGGGTGACCCGGATTTCCCCTACCGCCTGTCTGACCCGCGTCTGGTCATCTACCCGGCGGGTAACATGGCGCAGGCGATGGCTGACGGGATCGGCACTGGGCTCTACCGTCTGCACCGGTTCCAGCCGGGACGGCAGGTGCTGGCTCACCGGGTCGAGCATCACTACAAGGATGGTCAGGCCGGCTGGTTCGATACGGTTGAACTTGTGGCTCTTTCGTCAGACGCCGTTCGGGCCGAAGCCCTGCGTGAGCATTACGTGGATGCCGCCGATCTGACCCATACTGCCGATTTACAGGATCTTGCGGGGATCACGGTTCTGCCGGAAGAGCATTTCATGACCACGGCGGTGGATGATTGCCTGGCGCTGCCGGCGCAGGTCGGATCACGCTGGCCGATGGATAACCTGCGCGCGGCAGAACGGTGGTGGATGGCCTGAGACAAGGGGGGTTGCGGTGACTGTGCCGGAGGGCTATATCACCTTCAACAGCGGCGCTCTCGGGTCCAAACCGAAAGCCCACCGAAAATTCAAACGGGCCGCGCGCCCGTTTTTTTTGTGCCTGATGGAAACCTTGAAAGACCGATGACAAACGACCTGATTGCCAAAGCTGCCATCGACCGTCGCATGGCCGAGATCATCACCCCGGTGATCGAGGATATGGGGTTTGAACTGGTGCGTGTGCGGCTGATGTCGGGCAAGTCCACGACGCTTCAGATCATGGCGGACAAGCCCGACGGCGGCATCGAGGTCGACGATTGTGGCGAGATCAGCCAGGCGGTTGGGGCGGTTCTCGATGTCGAAGACCCGATTCTGGACGAATACACGCTCGAGGTTTCCAGCCCCGGCATCGACCGCCCGCTGACCCGGCTGAAAGACTTCGAGATGTTCGAAGGTTACGAGGCCAAGATCGAGACGGCGGAGATGATCGACGGGCGCCGGCGCTTCAAGGGCGCGCTGGCGGGCATCGAAGAGGATGAGGTTCTCATCAATGTGGATGAGGGCACGATCGGGCTGAAATTCGAGTGGTTGTCTGACGCCAAGCTCGTGCTGACAGATGATCTGATCAAGGAAATGCTGCGCCAGCGTAAGGCCGCGGGCGCAATCGACGAAACCAAGTTTGACGAAATATCCGACGAATTAGACACGGATCATTCCGCTGAGGGAGATAGGTAAATGGCGATTACGTCCGCAAACCAGCTTGAGTTATTGCAAACCGCCGAGGCTGTGGCCCGCGAAAAGATGATCGATCCCGGTCTGGTGGTCGAGGCGATGGAGGAATCACTCGCCCGCGCGGCCAAGTCCCGTTACGGCGCGGAGATGGACATTCGCGTGCACATCGACCGCAAGACCGGCCGCGCTACATTTACCCGCGTGCGCACCGTGGTTGAGGAAGAGGAGCTTGAGAATTATCAGGCCGAGTTCACGGTCGAGCAGGCCAAGCAATATCTGGATGACCCCAAGGTGGGCGATACCTTTGTCGAGGAAGTCCCCCCGGTTGAGATGGGCCGCATCGCCGCGCAATCCGCCAAACAGGTGATTCTGCAAAAAGTGCGCGAGGCCGAGCGGGATCGCCAGTTCGAGGAATTCAAGGATCGCGCGGGCACCATCATCAATGGCCAGGTCAAGCGCGAGGAATACGGCAACGTCATCGTCGATGTGGGCGCGGGCGAAGCGATCCTGCGCCGCAACGAAAAGATCGGGCGCGAAAGCTACCGGCCCAACGACCGTATCCGGGTCTACATCAAGGATGTGCGCCGCGAACAGCGTGGCCCGCAGATTTTCCTCAGCCGGACAGCACCCGAATTCATGGCTGAGCTTTTCAAGATGGAAGTGCCGGAAATCTATGATGGCATTATCGAGATCAAGGCGGTTGCCCGTGACCCCGGCAGCCGGGCCAAGATCGCCGTGATTTCCTATGATAACTCCATCGATCCGGTGGGCGCCTGTGTGGGGATGCGCGGCTCTCGCGTGCAGGCCGTGGTGAACGAGCTGCAGGGCGAAAAGATAGACATCATCCCCTGGAACGAAGACCAGCCGACCTTCCTTGTGAACGCGTTGCAACCGGCGGAAGTCTCCAAGGTGGTTCTGGACGAGGAAGCGGGCAAGATCGAGGTCGTGGTGCCGGAAGAGCAGCTCAGCCTCGCGATTGGCCGCCGCGGTCAGAACGTGCGGCTGGCCAGCCAGCTGACCGGTCTCGACATCGACATCATGACCGAAGAGCAGGAAAGCGCGCGCCGTCAGGCCGAGTTCGAACTGCGCACCAAGCTCTTTGTCGACAATCTCGACCTGGATGAGTTCTTTGCCCAGCTTCTGGTCTCCGAAGGCTTCTCCAACCTCGAAGAGGTGGCCTACGTGGAGATTGACGAACTGCTGGTCATCGATGGTGTCGATGAGGACACCGCCAATGAGCTTCAGGCCCGCGCCCGCGACGTGCTTGAGGCACAGAACAAAGCGGCGCTGGAGAACGCCCGCAGCATGGGCGTTGAAGACAGCCTGGTTGAATTTGAGGGCCTCACGCCCCAGATGATTGAGGCATTGGCGAAGGATGACGTCAAAACGCTGGAAGACTTCGCAACCTGCGCAGATTGGGAACTGGCCGGTGGCTGGACAAGCGTTGATGGTGAGCGGGTGAAAGACGATGGCGTTCTGGAACCCTTTGATGTTTCGTTGGAGGAAGCGCAGGACCTGATTATGACAGCGCGCGTGATGTTGGGCTGGGTCGATCCGGCTGATCTGGAGGCGGACGCCGCAGAGGACGCTGCGGACGTCGAAGAGACGGAGGAAGCCGAGGTCTGATTTCAGGCCTCGGGGTCTCAGGATGGGTCGCGGTGGCGCTCCCAAAGACCGCGGTGACGGTCCCGACCGCAAGTGCATTGCCACAGGCGAGGTGCAACCCAAATATGGGCTCATCCGTTTCGTGGTTGGGCCGGACAGGCAGATTGTGCCGGATATTCTGGGCAAACTGCCGGGACGTGGTATATATGTTTCTGCTGATCGTGCGGCGATTGACAAAGCCGCGCGGAAGGGTCTTTTTGCGCGCTCAGCGAAATCGCCGGTCAAGGTGCCAGACAATCTGATCGACGAGGTCGAGACACAGCTTGCCCGCCGGGTGGTGGATTTGATCTCGCTCCAGCGCAAGGCGGGTAAAGCGGTTGCTGGTTTTGAGAAGGTAAAAACGTGGCTGCAGATGGAAGAGGCAGAGGTTCTCATTCAGGCGGTTGACGGCTCCGGTCGGGGCAAATCGAAATTGAGTACGCCGCACTACGGGTCATATATTGGCTGGTTGACGGCAGATGAATTGGGTTTGGCATTTGGACGGCAAACTGTGATACATGGGGCGCTCGCCTCTGGTGGACTCACGCAACGTGTTGTAGAGGAAGCCCAACGACTTAAAGGCGTGCGCGTAAACGAGGGTGGCAAGGGCCATCCGAAAGGATAGACGAGCTTCATGAGCGATACTGACGGCAAAAAAACATTGGGTCTACGCGGCGGTGCTCCACGTCCGGGCAACGTAAAGCAGAGCTTTAGCCACGGGCGGACCAAAAACGTCGTGGTTGAGACCAAACGCAAGCGCGTTGTGGTGCCCAAAGCGGGTGCCGCAAAAGGGGCCGGGAACGGTGGCACGACAATCGGGGATCCGTCCAAGCGGCCCGCCGGCATCAGCGATGCCGAGATGGAGCGCCGGCTGAAAGCGGTTCAGGCTGCCAAAGCACGTGAGACCGAAGAGGCGGCTGCCCGCGAGGCTGAAGAGAAGGCGCGCGCCGAAGATCGCGAACGCCGCCGGGCCGAGCAGGAGGAGAAAGAGCGCGTAGAGCGTGAGCGCGAGGAGAGCCTGAAAGCCAAGGCGGAAGAGGACGCGCGCCGCAAGGAAGAAGCCGAAGCGGCAGCCAAGGCGGCGGCGGCGCCTGCCGAAGAACCCGTGGTCGCCCGTCCGACCAGCACCAAGGCCCCCGAGAGCGCGCCCCGCAAGCAGCAGGACCGTGACCGCGACAACAACAAGCGTGGCGGCAAGTCTGGGGAAGACAATCGCCGCTCCGGCAAACTGACGCTGAACCAGGCGCTGTCTGGTCGCGACGGCGGTCGCCAGCGGTCGATGGCTGCGATGAAGCGCAAGCAGGAACGGGCCCGTCAGAAAGCCATGGGCGGTACGGTTGAGCGCGAAAAGGTTGTCCGGGACGTGCAATTGCCCGAAGCGATTGTCGTCTCCGAGCTGGCAAACCGTATGGCGGAACGCGTTGGTGAGGTCGTCAAAGCCCTTATGAACAACGGCCTGATGGTGACGCAGAACGAAACCATTGATGCCGACACTGCCGAGCTCATCATCGAAGAGTTTGGCCACAAGGTGGTGCGGGTCTCCGATGCGGACGTCGAAGATGTGATCAACGAGGTCGAGGACGATGAAAAAGACCTCAAATCCCGGCCCCCGGTCATTACGATCATGGGGCACGTCGACCACGGCAAGACCTCTCTTTTGGACGCCATCCGCAACGCAAAGGTTGTGGCCGGCGAAGCAGGCGGGATCACCCAGCACATTGGTGCCTATCAGGTGACAACTGATAGTGGCCAGGTGTTGAGCTTCCTTGATACGCCGGGTCACGCGGCCTTTACGTCGATGCGGTCCCGCGGGGCGCAGGTGACGGATATCGTGGTGTTGGTGGTGGCTGCGGATGACGCGGTCATGCCGCAGACCATCGAGGCGATCAACCACGCCAAGGCGGCCGAGGTGCCAATGATCGTGGCGATCAACAAGATCGACCGCCCGGCGGCAGACCCTGACAAGGTTCGTACCGATCTGCTTCAGCATGAGGTGATCGTCGAGAAGATGTCCGGCGACGTGCAGGATGTTGAGGTGTCTGCAATCACCGGGCAGGGCCTTGATGAATTGCTTGAAGCCATTGCGCTGCAAGCGGAAATTCTTGAACTGAAGGCGAACCCGGACCGGGCCGCCCAGGGCGCGGTGATCGAGGCGCAGTTGGATGTGGGCCGGGGCCCAGTTGCCACTGTTCTGGTTCAGAACGGCACCTTGCGTCAGGGCGATATCTTTGTGGTGGGGGAGCAATACGGGAAGGTCCGTGCGCTCATCAACGATCAGGGCGACCGGGTGAAAGAGGCCGGGCCCTCGGTGCCTGTCGAAGTGCTTGGCCTGAATGGGACGCCCGAAGCAGGTGACGTCCTGAACGTGACCGAGACCGAAGCACAGGCCCGTGAGATTGCGTCTTACCGCGAAAATGCGGCCAAGGACAAACGCGCGGCAGCCGGGGCTGCGACAACGCTCGAGCAGTTGATGGCAAATGCCAAGGCAGACGAGAACGTCAGCGAGCTGCCCATTCTGGTGAAAGCCGATGTACAGGGGTCTGCCGAAGCCATCGTGCAGGCGATGGAAAAGATCGGCAACGACGAGGTCCGCGTGCGCGTGTTGCATTCGGGGGTTGGCGCGATCACTGAAACGGATGTGGGTCTGGCTGAGGCGTCAAATGCGCCGATCATGGGCTTTAACGTGCGGGCAAATGCGTCGGCGCGGAACACGGCCAATCAGAAGGGTGTCGAGATTCGCTATTATTCGGTGATCTATGATCTGGTGGATGATGTGAAAGCTGCGGCTTCCGGTTTGCTATCGGCGGAAATCCGCGAAAACTTCATCGGATACGCGACCATCAAGGAGGTTTTCAAGGTCACAGGTGTGGGCAAAGTCGCCGGTTGTCTGGTCACCGAAGGCGTCGCAAGGCGGTCTGCAGGCGTCCGGTTGCTGCGGGACAATGTCGTAATCCACGAAGGCACACTCAAGACCCTCAAGCGTTTCAAGGATGAGGTTGCCGAAGTGCAGTCAGGTCAGGAATGCGGTATGGCCTTTGAGAACTACGATGATATTCGCGCCGACGACGTGATCGAAATCTTTGAGCGCGAAGAAATTACGCGGACCTTGAACTAGTACAAACCATTGATTAAATTGAAAAAAGGGGCAGTGTTTGCTGCCCCTTTTTTCCGTGCTACTCGCCTCTCACATCGTGTCAGGCTGCTTGAGTGACCGGTATGCCTGCGTAGGTAGAATTATCCACGCGCACCACGATTCTGCCATCGGGTAATGCCCTGACATAGGTGCCTTGGATTGAAACTGCACTTCCTACCGTAATCGTTCTAAGCATGTCTCTCCTCCCCAGGAAATTGACATGTTTCTAATATAAGTTGTGCGTTTCAAATTGTCATAAACAAAATAATAAAGTGTTAACGATCATTTCAGCATCGGCGATAATCCGCCAGTGATTCAGAGCAGGTCTCGTAAAACTGGAATCAGCGGAATGTCCGCCTCTGGCATTGGGTAGTTTTTCAGATCCTTGGCGCGCACCCATTTCAACGCCTGATTCTCCCGTGATATCGGCGTGCCTTCCCATTTACGGCAGGCAAAAAGCGGCATCAGCAGATGGAAGTTCTCGTAGCTGTGGCTCGCGAAACTCAGCGGGGCAAGGCAGGATTGCCATGTGTTGATGCCAAGCTCTTCTTCAAGCTCCCGAATCAACGCGATCTCGGGCGTTTCACCGGGCTCGACCTTGCCGCCGGGAAACTCCCATAGCCCTTCCATGGATTTCCCTTCGGGTCGCTGTGCCAGCAAGACCCGCCCGTCAATATCAATCAGCGCCACCGCTGACACCAGGATTGTTTTCATGCCGTGCCCCCCGGCTTTCAGGATCGGTAATCCGCGTTGATCTCGATGTAGCCATGGGTCAGGTCGCAGGTCCAGACGGTGGCAGCCCCATCGCCCAATCCGACATCCACTGCGATGTGTACGTTCTGACCTTTCATATGCGCGGCCGCGTCGGCTTCGTTATAGTCGGGGCTGACCCATCCCTTTTCCGCGACCACGGTCTCACCGAAACGGATCGACAAACGGTCGCGATCTGCGGCTGCCCCCGATTTGCCGACGGCCATCACCACGCGTCCCCAATTGGGATCTTCACCGGCGATAGCGGTCTTGACCAGGGGTGAGTTTGCGATGGCCAACCCGTGGATCTTGGCATCCTTGTCCGACATGGCCCCGGTGACCTGAACCTCGACGAACTTGGTGGCCCCTTCGCCGTCCCGCACAACCAGATGCGCAAGCTCAAGCATCACCTGATGCAGCGCCCGGGAAAAGGCTGGGCTCTCTGAGACATCGACACCTGATGCGCCGGTGGCCGCCACGATCAAACTGTCCGAGGTCGAGGTATCGCTGTCCACGGTGATACAATTGAATGTCTTGTCGGTGTGGGCCGAGACGAGCTTTTGCAATTCAGACTGCCCAATCAGACCATCGGTGAAGATATAGACCAGCATCGTCGCCATATCAGGCGCGATCATGCCCGAGCCCTTGGCGATACCGGCAATGGACACGGTTTGACCCGCAACCTCGACCTGCGCCTGCGCCCCTTTGGGAAAAGTATCGGTGGTCATGATGGCGCGGGCGGCATCCTCGATCCGGCCTTCATCCAGGTTTTCGGCCAGCTGCTTCAGATGCGCGGTGATGCGGTCAAAGGGCAGCGGTTCCCCGATCACACCGGTGGAGCCGGTAAAAACACGCGCCTCGGGCACATCACAGGCCTCGGCGGTCGCCTGGGTGATAGCAGTCACGGCCTCTGCCCCATGACGCCCGGTGAAGGCGTTGGCATTGCCCGAATTCACCACGATCGCCGCCCCGGCCTGAGCAGGTTTGCCCAGTTTGGCCTGACAATCCAGAACGGGTGCCGCCCGTGTGGCCGACCGGGTAAAGACCCCGGCAATTGCCGTGCCAGGGCAGAGTTTGGCCAACATGACATCCGTACGGCCCTGATACTTCACCCCGGAGGCGATTGAGGAAAAAGCCGCGCCCTTTATCACCGGCAGCACAGGAAACCGCGCCGGGGCAAGCGGCGAGACAGCAGTAATCTTGGCCATATATGCTTATTCCAGAATGTCCCGCTGGGTCAAAATCGACGGGTCCAATGCGTCCGTTTCCGGCATTTCGACCTCGGCCTGCTCGCCCGCTTTGGTGATGATTTCGGTCGCGGCGGCGGTTGTCAGGTTGTTCTGAAGCTCGGTGCGTACATCCTCCAGCGCCGGAATTTCCGCCTGGCGGGTGTCGTTGAGGGTAATGATGTGCCAGCCAAACTGGGTCTGCACCGGGTCGGAAACCTCACCCACCTCCAGCGCGATGGTCGCGGCCTCGAACGCGGGTACCATCATGCCCGTGCCGAACCATCCCAGTTCGCCGCCGTTCGGGCCCGAGGGTCCGGTCGATTTCTCGCGGGCGGTGGCGGCGAAATTGGCCCCGCCGTCTATCTCTTCCTTGACGGCGATGGCTTCCTCTTCGGTCTCAACGAGGATGTGCGAGGCGTTGAACTCTTCCTCCGGATCGATATTGCCATAGGCGGCATCATAGGCCGCTTGGATGTCTTCTTCGGTCACGGCTTCGGCAAGCTGGCGCTCGATGGCTTCCCCGGCCTTGAGAGAGCGCTGCTCGTTCTCAAGTGTGAGGGCAATCAGCGGCGGCAGCGATTCGATGGATTGCGCCAGGGCGGTCTGCTGAATGAGTTGTTGCAGAATGCCGTTCCAGAGTTCCTGCGGCGGAAACTGGTCATAGCGCTGGTCCAGCGTGGCGCGTGCGGCGATCATGTGGCCGAGCGTTATATCCTCCCCGTTGACAGTGGCCACGACGGTGTCTGCATCGGGTGCGGTGCTCTCTTCTTGGGCGCTCGCCGGGCCTGACAGGCCAAGAGCGAAAAGCGAAATGGCCAGAAGTCTGAGATGTATTTGCATGGATTGGTCCTATGAAGCATACGCGACAGGGCGCGACATTGACACGGTTTGGCGTGACCCTTACATCGCCCTAGTGGCGTTGCAAGAGTGGCGTTCCTTATTCTACTTATGGGCTGAGTCGCGGACGAGCAAGCAGATCAGCGCCTGTCCCTACTACATCGGCTGGAGAATGCATGCTGGGCATCGGAACTATTGCAAAGAAGGTCTTTGGTTCACCCAATGACCGCAAAGTAAAAGCAACGCGACCACTGATTGCTCAGATCAATGCCCTGGAGCCGGAGTTTGAGACGCTCAGCGACGAAGGCCTGAAGGAAAAGACCGAAGAGCTGCGCAAGCGTGCGCTTGATGGGGAAAGCCTTGATGCGCTCTTGCCAGAGGCTTTTGCCAACTGCCGCGAGGCGGGGCGCCGTGCACTGGGTCTGCGGGCCTTCGATACGCAGTTGATGGGTGCGATATTCCTGCATCAGGGCAACATCGCCGAGCAGAAGACCGGTGAAGGGAAAACCCTGACGGCGACCTTTGCGGCCTATCTCAATGCGCTGACCGGCAAGGGCGTGCATATCGTCACCGTCAACGAGTACCTCGCCAAGCGGGATGCGGCCTGGATGGGCAAGGTCTTTGGCGTGCTGGGGCTGACCACCGGCGTGGCCTACTCCGACATGCCCGAAGACGAAAAGCGCGCCGCCTACGACAGCGACATCACCTACGCCACCAACAACGAGCTTGGGTTCGATTATCTGCGCGACAACATGAAGCCCGAGCTCAGCCAGATTTTCCAGAAGCACCACAACTTTGCCATCGTGGATGAGGTCGACAGCATCCTGATCGACGAGGCGCGCACGCCGCTCATCATATCCGGCCCCTCGCAGGACCGGTCCGAGATGTACAAGACCATCGACGAGGTCATTCCTGAGGTGCAGGAAGATCACTTCGAGCTGGATGAAAAGACCCGCAACGTGACCTTCACCGACGAAGGCAACGAGTTCCTTGAAGGGTTGCTGCATGACCGCGGGCTGCTCGAAGAAGGGCAGACGCTGTATGATCCCGAAAGTACCACGGTCGTGCATCACATCAACCAGGGTCTGCGGGCGCACAAGCTGTTCCAGCGCGACAAGGACTATATCGTGCGCGACGACAATGTCGTGCTGATTGACGAGTTCACCGGTCGTATGATGGCCGGGCGGCGGCTGTCCGACGGTCTGCATCAGGCCATCGAAGCCAAGGAAAACGTCTCCATCCGGCCGGAGAACATCACCTTGGCCTCGGTGACCTTTCAGAATTATTTCCGCCTCTACGACAAGCTTTCGGGTATGACCGGGACGGCCCTCACCGAGGCCGAGGAATTCATGGAGATTTACGGGCTCGGCGTGGTCGAAGTGCCGACCAACAAGCCCATTGCACGGGTGGATGAGGACGATCAGGTCTACCGTACCGCGCGCGAAAAATACGAGGCAATGCTGGAGCAGATCAAGGAAAGCCACGCCAAGGGCCAGCCGGTGCTTGTGGGTACGACCTCGATCGAAAAATCCGAAATGCTCAGCGAGATGCTCAAGGCGGCCGGGGTCGAACATAACGTTCTGAACGCCCGTCAACACGAGCAGGAAGCGCAGATCGTGGCGGATGCGGGCAAGCTGGGGGCGGTTACCATCGCAACCAACATGGCCGGACGTGGTACCGATATCCAGCTTGGCGGCAACGTCGATCTGCAAGTGATGACGGCACTGGCCGAGGATCCGGAGGCCGACCCTGACGCCCTGCGGGCCGAGATCGAAGCCAAGCACGCCGATGAAAAAGCCAAGGTGCTGGAAGCGGGCGGACTTTACGTGCTGGCGTCCGAGCGGCATGAAAGCCGGCGGATCGACAATCAGTTGCGCGGCCGTTCCGGTCGTCAAGGGGACCCGGGGCGCTCGTCCTTCTTTCTGAGCCTCGAAGACGACCTGATGCGTATCTTTGGTTCAGAACGGCTTGAGAAAGTCCTCAAGACGCTTGGCCTCAAGGAAGGCGAGGCGATTATCCACCCTTGGGTCAACAAGTCGCTGGAACGTGCGCAGGCCAAGGTCGAGGGCCGGAACTTTGACATCCGCAAACAGTTGCTGAAGTTCGACGATGTGATGAACGAACAGCGCAAGGTGATCTTTGGCCAGCGCCGCGAAATCATGGAAGCCTCGGACCTCTCCGAGATCACCATGGACATGCGGCATCAGGTGATCGACGATTTGATCGACCAGTATCTGCCCCCCAACACCTATGCGGACCAGTGGGATGCCGACGGCCTCTATGCGGCGGCTCAGGAACAGTTGGGTGTTGATGTGCCGGTCATGGATTGGGTCGAAGAGGATGGCGTGGACGACGAGGCGATCCGGGACCGGCTCGTGGCTTCCACAGATGCCTACATGAAGGACAAGGCAGAGCAGTTCGGCGCGGAGAACATGCGCAACATCGAAAAGCAGTTGCTGTTGCAGACCATCGATGCGAAATGGCGCGAACACCTCCTGACGCTGGAGCATCTGCGCTCTGTTGTGGGTTTTCGCGGCTATGCACAACGCGATCCGTTGAATGAATACAAAAACGAATCGTTCCAGCTCTTTGAGGGGATGCTCGACAGTCTGCGCGAGGACGTGACACAAAAGCTGTCGCAAATCCGCCCCATGACGGAAGAAGAGCAACAGGCGATGGTCGAGCAAATCCGCGCGCAACAGGCGGCCGCTCAGGCCGGTGCGGTGGCGGCTGCCCCGGCGATGGCGGGCGCGGGCGGTGAGGCTGGTCAACCCAATGGGGGCTTTGTCGAAGAGGATCAATCCACCTGGGGCAACCCCGGTCGCAATGAGACATGCCCCTGTGGATCCGGCAAAAAATTCAAGCATTGCCACGGTCGGCTCGTCTGAGCGGATGCCTTGATCTTGCCCGAATGAGACCCTTTGGCTGTCATATCTGAGCCCCGTTTACCGTTCATTAACCTCGTGTACGAAGGGGTAATGAGGGATCAGAACGATGTCACGAAAGACCGAGGTAGTCACAGCGATTGGCACGCTGGGTTGTGCGATTGGTATCGGTTTTGTGATGCAAAGCGACGACGTCGTCGAACTGCGCTATGGGACAGGTAATGTAGCACCGGTTACCACCGCCCCTTTGGTCGGAGAGCCAGCGACCGCCGTCTCGCAGGCCGGAACCTTGCCCGCCATTGACAGCGCGCAGCTTGAGATGAAGGCGATCACCCTGACATCTGCCGACATCGATGTGCCTGAACCCCGCGAGGTGGGTGATTTCGTGGTTCAGGCGCTGGCCCCCGCCGAGACGATTGACCCCATTGCAGAACCCGAAGTCCGTGCCAACCCGCAAGCCGATCTTGCGCAGGACCCTGAAAGTGCTGCCGAATGTACACCGCTTGCAATGGCAGAACCTGCAGCCGCCGCCATGGTGGCCTATACGCTGGTGGCACCCTGTTTTGCTGGATCGCATGTTTTGCTGACCCATGAGGGGCTGACGTTTCACGAAATGCTGTCAGCCGAGGGCAGGATCGACCTGCTGATCCCGGCGCTCACCGAAGAGGTGCGCATCGAAGCTGCGTTTGCCAGCGGTGACAGCAAGACCGCTTCGACGCATGTTGACACCATCTCTCTCTATGATCGCGTGGTCGTGCAGTGGCAGGGCCCGACCGGCATTCAAATTCACGCCCGCGAGTTCGGTGCGAGCTACGGCGAAGACGGTCATGTCTGGTCTGGGGCTGCCCGGGATTTCACGGCGGTGGCGCAAGGTCGCGGCGGGTTTCTGACGGTTTTGGGGGACGCATCCATGGCGGATGCGTTCTTGGCCGAGGTGTATACCTTTCCCACGGCGCTGAGCACGACCGAGGGCGCCGTTGACCTTACCGTTGAGACAGAGGTCACCGCAGCCAACTGCGGCACCGAAGTGGTGGCCCAAACTTTTGAAATCAGTGGCGGCACGGCGGTATCGGCTCAGAGGATGAGCTTGGCTGTGCCGAATTGCGGGGCGATTGGCGACTTTCTGGTGTTGAACAATCTGCTCCAAGACCTGACAGTCGCCAGTAAGTAAGACTGGAACAGGACACTCTCCCATGCGAACGATCTGTGCTGCACTTTGTGCTGCACTTTTACAGTTTCTGGCGGCAGGTTTCGCGGGTGCGCAGGACGTTACGCTGACCTCGCGCGATGGCAATGTCGAGATCGCGGGCACGTTGCTGGGGTATGATGGCGAGTTCTACCGGCTTGAGACGCTTTACGGCGAGCTGACAATAGACGGCAGCGGCGTGCAATGCGCGGGGCCGGGGTGTCCCAACCTGGAGGACTATGTCGCCGATCTGTCGATCTCTGGCTCTGCGACGATGGGGGCGGTCCTGATGCCCGCCCTGCTGGAAGGGTTTGCCCAACGAAACGGGTACGAGGTGCGGCGCGCAGATCAGGATGCCACTCATTTTTCCTACACGCTGACCAACAGCCAGACGGGTAAAGAGGCGGCTCTTTTCAGGTTTCGGGTCACGAATACGAACGAAGGGTTTGCCGACCTTCTGGCCAATGAAGCGGACATCGTGATGGCCCTGCGCGAGATCAGGCCAGAAGAACGGGATCGCGCCTTTGAAGCGGGTATGGGCGATATGACTGGGCCAAACCGGTCGCGGGTTCTGGCGCTTGATGCGGTGGTGCCCATCGTGTCGCCGCAGAACCCGGTGCAGGAAATCTCGCCCGCAGATCTTGCGCTGATCTACGCCGGCCAGATCGAGAACTGGTCTGGTGTTGGCGGGCCGGATGCGCCTATAGCACTTCATGCGCCGACCGCACAGTCCGGGCTGGGTCAAGCCACGGTGGATCAGATTTTGGGCCCGGTTGCGCTGGAGATGTCCCGAGATGTAACCCGGCATGCCCGGGGGGAGGCGCTGGCAGAGGCGGTTCTGGCCGACCCCTTCGCCTTGGGTATTGCCAGCTATGCCGAGGTTGGAAATGCGCAACCCCTTGTTCTCAAGGGCCCCTGCGGTCGTGTCCTGAGCGCGACGCGACGGTCGATCAAGACAGAAGACTACCCGCTGACGGCGCCGATGTTTCTCTACACCCCCGCGCGGCGCCTGCCCAAAATCGCGCGTGAGTTTCTGGCCTTTGTGCGGGGGCCAACGGCACAGGTTGTAATCCGCCGCTCCGGCTTCGTGGATCAGGCCCCCGAGGAGGTGCCCATCAACCAGCAGGGCGACCGTTTTGCCAATGCAATTGCGGCGGCAGGTCGGGAAACGGGATTGTCCGAGCTGCAACGTATGATGGACCGGCTCAGCCCGATGAAACGGGTGACAATGTCTTTTCGATTCGAGGCCGGGGAGACCCGGCTTGATGCGCAGTCGCGGTCAAACATCGTGCAACTGGCCCGCGATCTGGAGCAGGGACGCTATGATGCACGCCGCCTCTTCTTTATCGGTTTCAGCGATGGCGACGGGCCAGCGGATCGCAACCGTCAGATTGCGTTGACCCGTGCTAAGGCCGTGCGGGATGCGGTGGTTCAGGTTGCCGAGACGGCAGATCTGGATCAGGTCGACCTGCAGATCGACGCTTTCGGCGAGGCGATGCCTCTGGCCTGTGATGACAGCGCCTGGGGTAGACAGGCCAATCGGCGGGTCGAGATCTGGGTGCGGTAATGCGCTAGAGGTAGCCTGCGCTGCGAAAGCTCAGCTCGGTGGGTTTGCCGATGATGAGGTGGTCATGCAGCGTCAGCCCCAGAGCCCCGCATGCGGCTTTGATCTGATCGGTCATATCGATGTCCGCATTTGACGGCGTCGGATCGCCTGATGGATGATTATGTACCAGAATCAACGCACTGGCGTTGAGTTCCAGGGCCCTTTTCGCAACCTCTCGGGGGTAGACGGGCACGTGATCAACGGTGCCCTTGGCCTGCTCTTCATCTGCGATAACGGTATTCTTGCGATCCAGGTAGAGCACCCGGAACTGTTCTGTTTCACGGTGTGCCATTGTGGTATGGCAGTAGTCCAAAAGCGCGTCCCAACTGCTGAGCACATGGCTTTGCAGGATGCGGGCGCGCGCCATGCGGTGCGCGGCCGCCTCAACAATCTTGAGCTCCGTGACCACAGCGTCGCCCACACCGGGGACATCGCGCAACCGCGCCGGGGCGGCCGTCAGCACCCGGTTGAAATCCCCGAACCTGTCCATGAGCGCCCGTGCCAGAGGTTTCACATCCCGACGCGGAATGGCGCGGAAGAGCACCAGTTCCAGCATTTCATAGTCCGGCATTGCTGCGGCACCCCCGTCCATAAAACGGCTGCGGAGCCGTTTGCGGTGATCCGCGATGTAGGACGGGGGTTTGCCGCCGGGTAACGGCAAGGGGTCTGCCTCGTCCAGTAAGAACGGAAGGGTCGCTTCAGCAAAAATGTTTGGATCCTGTGCCATGCAGAGACGCTAAAGGCATCATGGTTTCCAATCGGTTAATTTGCACTGCGACCAGCAGCGGGCAAAGAAAAAGGCAGCCGTCTGGCCCCCTTTTCAGTTGTTGTTCTCGTCTGTCGAGCGGTCACAGAGCCAAAGCGATCAGCCCTTCATCCCGTCCCAGAAGCTTTTCACGGATGAAAAGAAGCTGGAGGACTCCGGGTTGTTGTTCTCTGACAGGTCATCGAATTCGGCCAAGAGCTCTTTCTGGCGTGCGGTGAGGTTCACCGGCGTCTCGACGGCCAGTTCGATAAACATATCGCCCGATCCCGATCCGCGCAGCGCAGGCATGCCTTTGCCGCGCAGGCGCATCTGGCGACCGGATTGGCTGCCGGATGGGATTTGCACCCGACCGCGCCCGCCATCTATGGTCGGCACCTCGATCGATCCGCCGAGTGCGGCCTTGGCCATCGACACCGGAACGCGGCAAAAGAGGTTGGCACCGTCGCGCTGGAAAAGCTCGTGCTCGGACACTTCGATAAAGATATAAAGATCGCCCGATGGTCCGCCGCGCATCCCTGCTTCGCCCTCACCGGCAAGCCTGATCCGGGTCCCCGTCTCGACCCCTGCGGGGATATTCACGGCCAGGGCGCGATCCTTTTCCACCCGTCCGGCACCCTGACAGGTCTTGCAGGGGTTCTTGATGATCTGGCCCAGCCCTGAGCAGGTCGGGCAGGTGCGTTCCACCGTGAAAAAGCCTTGCTGGGCCCTGACTTTCCCCATGCCGGAGCAGGTGGGGCAAGAGGCAGGTTCCGACCCCCCCTCAGCGCCGGAGCCGCTGCAGCTCTCGCAGCTGATCGATGTGGGGACGTTGATGGTTTTCTGCAGACCGCCATATGCATCCTCGAGGCTGATGCGCAGGTTGTAGCGCAAATCAGAGCCGCGGGACGCCCGGTTGCCGCCGCCGCGCTGGCCACCGCCTGCAAAGTTGCCGAACAGATCGTCGAAAACGTCGGAGAAGGCGGATGAGAAATCGCCCTGTCCGCCACCGAAGCCGCCGCCCGGTCGTCCACCGCCGCCGCCCATGCCGCCTTCGAAAGCGGCGTGTCCGTAGCGATCATAAGCTGCTTTCTTGTCGGCGTCCTTTAGGACTTCGTAGGCCTCATTGGCCTCTTTGAATTTGGATTCCGCGTCGGGGTTATCCTTGTTGCGGTCCGGATGCAGTTCTTTTGCCTTGGTGCGGTAGCCTTTTTTGATCTCATCGGCCGAGGCCCCTTTGGCGACGCCAAGCACGTCGTAATAGTCACGTTTTGCCATGAATTATCCCCTCACTGGAACGTGAGAGGCCGACCCGGAGGTCGGCCTGGTCAGTGGTTCCGGGTTACGCACTGCCGATCAGGCGCGTTTATCGTCGTCGAGATCTTCGAACTCGGCATCGACGATGTCGTCCTCACCGTGTGGCGCATCAGCAGCTTCCGCGACATCTTCACCATCTTCCTGAGCGGCCTTGTAGATCGCCTCACCCAGTTTCATGGCAGCCTCTGTGACGTTCTGGATACCGGATTTGATCTTGTCCACGTTCTCGGTTTCCAGCTCGTCCTTGAGCGCGGCGATGGCCAGCTCAATCGCTTCGATCGTGGTTGGATCAACCTTGTCAGAATGCTCTTCCATCGATTTTTCGGTCGAGTGGATCAGGCTTTCCGCCTGGTTTTTCGCCTCGATGAGTTCGCGGCGGGCCTTGTCGGCTTCCGCATTCTCTTCGGCATCCTTGACCATCTTTTCGATGTCTTCATCCGACAGACCCCCGGAGGCCTGGATCGTGATCTTCTGCTCTTTCATCGTGCCCTTATCAAGCGCGCCCACAGACACGATGCCGTTGGCGTCGATGTCAAAGGTCACCTCGATCTGCGGCATGCCGCGGGGCGCGGGCGGGATGTTTTCAAGGTTGAAGGCCCCGAGGATCTTGTTGTCCGATGCCATCTCGCGCTCCCCCTGGAAGACGCGGATTGTCACAGCGTTCTGGTTGTCTTCGGCGGTGGAGAAGATCTGGGACTTCTTGGTCGGGATCGTGGTGTTGCGGTCAATGAGACGGGTGAACACGCCCCCCAGGGTTTCGATCCCCAGAGACAGCGGTGTCACGTCGAGCAGCACAACGTCCTTGACGTCCCCTTGCAGAACGCCGGCCTGAATGGCGGCGCCCATGGCGACAACCTCATCGGGGTTCACACCCTTGTGCGGCTCCTTGCCAAAGAACTTTGTGACTTCCTCGACCACTTTCGGCATGCGGGTCATCCCGCCGACCAGCACGACCTCGTCGATGTCGGAGGCAGAGAGGCCCGCGTCTTTCAGCGCCGCCTGGCAGGGCTTCATCGAGGATTTGATGAGATCACTCACCAGCGATTCCAGTTTGGAGCGGGTGAGCTTCATGACCATGTGCAACGGCTGACCGTTGGCGCCCATGGAGATGAACGGCTGGTTGATCTCTGTCTGGGAAGACGACGACAGTTCGATCTTGGCTTTCTCTGCGGCCTCTTTCAGGCGCTGCAGGGCCATTTTATCCTGTGTCAGATCAACCGAATGCTCTTTCTTGAACTCATCCGCGAGGTAGTTGACGATGCGCATGTCGAAGTCTTCACCGCCCAGGAAAGTATCCCCGTTGGTGGATTTCACCTCAAACAGGCCGTCGTCAATCTCAAGGATGGTCACGTCAAAGGTGCCGCCGCCAAGGTCATAGACCGCGATGGTTTGGGTTTGTTCCTTGTCGAGGCCGTAGGCCAGCGCCGCCGCTGTCGGCTCGTTGATGATCCGCAGCACTTCGAGACCCGCAATCTTGCCGGCGTCCTTGGTGGCCTGACGCTGGGCGTCGTTGAAATAGGCCGGCACGGTGATGACCGCCTGGGTCACCTCCTCGCCCAGATAGCTCTCGGCGGTCTCTTTCATCTTGCCGAGGATGAAGGCGGAAATCTGGCTTGGGGAATACTTCTCACCCTTGGCTTCGACCCAGGCGTCGCCATTGCCGCCGTCGATCACGGCGAAGGGGAGGTTCTTTTTGTCTTTGGCAAGATCGGCATCGTCATTGCGACGGCCAATCAGGCGCTTGACCCCGAAGATCGTGTTGTCGGGGTTTGTCACCGCCTGACGTTTCGCGGGCTGACCTACCAGCCGCTCTGTGTCCGTGAAGGCAACAATGGAAGGTGTGGTGCGTGCGCCTTCGGAGTTTTCGATGACGCGAGGCTGCGAGCCGTCCATGATTGCAACGCAGCTGTTGGTGGTGCCGAGGTCGATACCAATAACTTTTGACATGTTCTGATCCCTTTTTATCTCAAGGCGATGACACGGAGCGTGGGCCCGTTATGGCGCCGGTACCCCGATTTGTGACACATGAAGCATCACGCCCCATGCGGTTCGGAGCGTATATAGGGAGGGGGCCGGGGTGCTGCAACCTTTCACTTCTTTATGCACACGGAATCTGCAAGTAATTTTTGATATGGTCGCGATAGGATGGTTTGAATGGCGCATTTGAGCGTTGCGGGCTTTGAAATCTACAAAGGATACCTCGATTCGGGTGCTCAGGACCGATTGGTGACCGCTGTGCGCGATGTGGTGCGCGATGCGCCGCTGGTGCGGCCTGTCACGCCGCGCGGCCAGCCGATGTCGGTGCAGATGACCGCTGCGGGTCAATACGGCTGGATCACCGACCGGCAGGGCTACCGTTATGCCTCCAAACATCCACGGGGAACGCCTTGGCCTGCGATACCGGAGCCTGTGCTGGCGGTTTGGCGCGCCTTGAGCGGGGTCGACCGTCACCCCGAGTGCTGCCTGGTCAATTTCTACGGCGAAGGCGCCCGCATGAGCCTGCATCAGGATCGGGACGAGGCCAGTTATGACTGGCCGGTGCTGTCGATCTCGCTGGGGGATGATGGCCTGTTCCGGATGGGAGGGGCTATGCGCGGGGGTAAAACGCAATCGGTCTGGCTGCATTCGGGGGATGTGGTGGTGATGGGAGGGGATGCACGTCTGGCCCATCATGGCGTGGACCGGATCAGGTTCGGCTCTTGCTCTCTTTTGGAAAACGGTGGACGCCTTAATCTCACCTTGAGGGTGGTGACATGAGCCCTTGCGCTTTTGGCCAAACGTCTGCTGTCGGTCAGATGAATCCGTAGGCATCGGCCAAGGCCACCGGATCACGCGTTGCTGCAAGATGCGCCCTCAGTTCCGACCCGGTGCTATGGGCAAAAGCCCGGCCGATCGCTGCGTCAACGTCCGGTGCGACGATCTGTCCTGCGGCCAATGCGGGATTGTTGCGCAAGACCCGCGCAACACCCGGACTTGTAACGCCGATATCATGCACGATGGTGTCATAGCCCTTGGTGTTGTTCACGGCATGCAAGGTGACCTGAAAGGCATGAAAAGTAGGGTCGACAAAGCTTGGCTGACGTTTGCCGACCTGTCTGTGCTGGACCTGAAAAGGGTTGCGGACATAGCTTTCGCCCACGACAAAAGCCAAGCCCGCAGCGACATAGGATTTGAAGTATTCCGCATGTTTGGGCACGCCGTCATGAAAGAAAGCCAGCACCCCTTTCGGAAAGGAAATCGCGGTGCCTGCATCCGGGTTGCCGCTTTTTGTCAGGTGCCTGAGGCGGCCGATGTAGTCGCTGGCCAGAGCATCATCATCGTCGATCCTGAAATGGACGGCCTTTTCTGAATCCTCAATCGACGCCCGAAGCGTGGGCCGCAGGGCGCGCCCGATATCCCGTTCGGTCGTGCTGAGGATGCGCATGTTTGCAGTGCCTGCGATCCGCCGCTCCAGCCTGTCGCGATAGGTTTGAGGCAGTTCGTCGGAGATCAGTATCACAAGCTCGAAATCCGGATCGGTCTGCGCCTGCATCGCGGGCAGCATCACCTTTTCAAACAGGTGGAACCGGATGGCCATGCGGTGCGGATGCCAAAGAATGCTTTGTGCCGCTTCAATGTCCGAGATCGCCCGACCGGTGTCAGAAATGCCGAACCAAGAAAACCTGCAATGTCCAATGATCTTCATTTGTTGCGACATGTCTCTGCCTGGTGGCGAAGGGGGCGTTCAGCCGCACGCACCTAGCGTCTGGCACCCCAGCTGATTGACGCATGACGCCGGGTGTAGAATTCCCCCATGAGACCCAGCATCAACAGAACAAGACCGACCCAAACCGCATAATGCCAGTCGGTATAGCGCGGATTGTAGTTGATAAAGATAAACCCGCGGGCCTGATCGATACAGTGAAACAGCGGATTCCAGTCAAACATCGCCAGCATGAAGCTCGGCAGCGTGTTTGCAACGAACATCTTGCCGGAGGCGATCATGTTGGCGCGCTGATAGATCGTCGTGAAAATGCTGACGAACTGTGGAAACCAGGGTTTGACTGCCAGCAAAACCACCCCCAAGGCGACCCCGCCGAACCACGACAGCAGCAGCATGCCAAAGGCGGCAAAGGGTTCTTCGATCACGATGGGCTGAAAGGCGACATGGTAGACAAACAGGATAATCGCGAGCGAGAGCACCTGTATGTAAAGCGCCCCAACCGCAGCCGAGGCGATTGCGATGACCGTATTCATTGGCGCGTGTTGCATCATCGGGCTGGCGGGTCCCTCTGATCCAACCACGGCACCCAGTGCCTTGGTGTGGGTCAGAAAGATGAAAATGCCTGACATGATATAGAGCAGGAAGTCACCCCGGATCGCCGCGCCGCGCAGGCCGAGAAGCGAAAACATGATGTAGAAGGCAGCCACAAAGATCACCGCCTGCAGCAGGTTGATCCCGATGGCCAGAAACGCGTTGTTGTGGGTCTTGCGCACGGATCGCACCACGGAATGGTAGATCAGCACAAAGATGGTCAGCGCTGAGCTGACCCTGCCTTGTCGTATGCGTGTTGCCTGAAACATGACTGCCGCGCCCTGAGATCGTGGTCACTTTTGCATGGAATTCTTGCTGTTCCGTTACGCAGGCACCATAAGGGGCAACGATGGCATAATCAATAAACGTGGCACAGGCTGATATAATGTTTAATTACAAACACCTGACAGCAGAGATGCGCAAGCTCTCCCTTCAGGCAGGCGCAAAAATCATGGAGATTTACGCCGCGGATGATTTTGACGTCAAAGTCAAATCCGATGACAGCCCGGTGACGGCTGCCGATGAAGCGGCGGATGCGATCATTTCAGCGGGGCTTCGGGCGGCGTTTCCGGACATCATGCTCGTGACCGAAGAGCAGGCCGCCACACATCAGACCTCCGGCAGTACCTTTCTGATTGTCGACCCGCTGGATGGCACCAAGGAGTTCATTCAGCGCCGGGGCGATTTCACGGTAAACATCGCCCTTGTCGAAGACGGCACCCCCACCCGTGGTGTTGTCTACGCGCCTGCGCGCGGCAGGATGTTTTTTACCGATGAGACCGGCCAGTCGGTCGAGGAGACGGGCGCACTGTCACCGGATCAGATCGGGCCGGTGACGCCGATCTCTGTCTCTAACCCGGATAACAGCGCTTTGATGGTTGTGGCCTCCAAATCGCACCGCGATCAGGCGACGGATGACTACATCAACCTCTACAACGTCCGCGATATGAAAAGCGCCGGCAGTTCGTTGAAATTCTGTCTGGTGGCCACGGGCGAGGCGGATCTCTACCCACGGCTGGGCCGCACGATGGAGTGGGACACCGCCGCAGGTCATGCGGTGCTCAAGGGCGCGGGCGGTGATGTGGTGCGGTTTGATGACCTCAGCCCGCTGACCTATGGCAAGGCTGACTATGCCAATCCGTTTTTCATCGCCTATGCGCCGGGCGTCTACCTTCAGGAAAGCTGATGTCCGTTCTGATTGCGATCCCGGCGCGTTTTGCGTCCAGCCGGTATCCGGGCAAACCCCTGGCCGGGTTGCGCGGTGCCTCTGGCGAGACCCGCAGCCTGATCGAGCGCAGCTGGCGAGCGGCACTCTCGGTGGCGGGCATAGATCGGGTCATCGTCGCGACCGATGATACCCGCATAAAACAAGCCGCCGAAGCTTTCGGAGCGGAGGTGGTGATGACATCACCGGACTGCGTTAACGGCACGGAGCGTTGCGCCCAGGCGCATGCGCTTCTGGGCGGCGGTTTTGATATTGTCGTGAACCTGCAGGGGGATGCGCCCCTCACGCCGGCGTGGTTCATCGAGGATCTGGTCGCCGGGCTGCGTGCCGCGCCGCAGGCAGAGATTGCGACCCCTGTGTTGCGCTGCGATGGTGCGACGCTGAACGGCTTTCTGGAGGACCGCAAGGCGGGTCGCGTCGGCGGCACCACGGCAGTCTTTGATCGGCACAATCACGCGCTCTATTTTTCAAAGCAAGTGATACCGTTTACGTCACAGACTTATGGGGCCGAGGTTGAAACACCCGTATTCCACCATGTGGGCATATATGCCTGTCGCCCCGCGGCGCTGGCCGCCTATCCGGACTGGCCGATTGGCCCGCTCGAACAGCTGGAGGGGCTCGAACAGCTGCGTTTCATGGAAAACGGACGTTCCGTTCTCTGTGTCGAAGTGGAGGCCAGGGGGCGCCAGTTCTGGGAGCTCAACAATCCCGAAGATGTGCCCAAAATTGAAAAGATGATGATTGAAATGGCGCTCGACTGATTCCAGAGCGAAATTCCACCGATGGTTGTGACGTTCTATGGTAAAAGTTTACCATATGATCTATTTTCTGAAACATAAGCAGTATTGTTTCATACAAACGCTTTAATTGTGCTCGACAATCGCTTTATTCCCGCGCGATGCAAAACCGTGGGAACGGTGAGTCGATGGAACCGAAACAGAAATCGCGTCGTTTGTACGTAATTGAAATATGAGGGCGGTTTAATGACACGCAAGGTTACAAAAGCGATCTTTCCTGTCGCTGGCATGGGCACACGGTTTTTACCGGCAACCAAGTCAGTTCCAAAGGAAATCATGACACTCGTGGATCGTCCCTTGATCCAATACGCCATCGACGAGGCGCGTGCAGCAGGGATCAAAGAGTTCATTTTCGTCACGTCGCGCGGCAAAGGGGCGTTGGAAGACTACTTTGACCACGCGCCGCAGCTTGAGCAGTCTTTACGCCAGAAAGGCAAGACGGACCTGCTCGAAGTGCTTGAGAACACTAACATGGATAGCGGTGCGATTGCCTATATCCGCCAGCACAAGGCGCTGGGGCTGGGCCATGCGGTCTGGTGCGCGCGGCGGCTGATCGCGGATGAACCTTTTGCCGTGATTCTGCCGGATGATGTGATCGCGGGCGACAAGCCCTGCCTGCAGCAGATGGTCGAAGCCTATGAGGAAACCGGCGGCAACATGGTTGCCGCGATGGAGGTGGCGCCGGACAAGGCGTCGTCTTACGGGGTGCTGGATATCGAGAATGACATGGGGTCGATGGTCCGCGTCAAAGGTATGGTCGAAAAACCCAAAGCGGAGGAGGCGCCCTCAAACCTCGCCGTCATCGGCCGCTACATTCTGGCCCCGAGCGTTCTTGATCATCTGAACGATATGAAGACCGGCGCGGGCGGTGAAATTCAACTGACCGACGCCATCGCGAAAGAGCTCGGCAGTGACCACGGCGTCTACGGCTACCGGTTCCAGGGTCAGCGTTTTGACTGCGGGTCAAAGTCCGGATTTCTGCAGGCGACAGTGGCCTTCGGTCTGGCCCGTGACGATTTGCGCGACGATCTGTCGGCCTATCTGCATGACATTGTGGGTATGGGCAAAGCCGCCGAATAACCTCAGCAAAGGGTTGCCGAGTGAAGACAGTTCTCGTTACGGGCGGTGCGGGCTACATCGGCTCGCACGCCTGCAAGGCGCTCAAGGCCGCCGGATATCACCCCGTGACCTTCGACAACCTCGTGACCGGCTGGCAGCAGGCGGTCAAGTTCGGCCCGTTCGAACAGGGTGATCTGCTGGACAGGGCGCGGCTGGACGCGGTTTTTGCCGCGCATCAACCGGTCGCGGTGATGCATTTTGCAGCACTCAGCCAGGTGGGCGAGAGCATGCAGGACCCAGGACGCTACTGGCGCAACAACGTGACCGGATCGCTGACCCTGATCGAGGCGGCGGTGGCGGCGGGCTGTCCGCATTTCGTGTTCTCCTCGACCTGTGCGACCTACGGCGAACAGGATAACGTGGTTCTCGACGAAGAGAGTGCCCAGCTTCCCATCAACGCCTATGGTGCGAGCAAACGGGCCATCGAAGAGATCCTGCGGGATTTCGAAGCCGCTTTCGGTCTGCGGCATGTGATCTTTCGGTATTTCAACGTGGCGGGCGCCGATCCGCAAGGTGAGGTCGGCGAATTCCACCGGCCGGAGACGCACCTGATCCCCGTGCTTCTCGATGCCATCGACGGCAAGCGGGACGGGCTGACAATCCACGGGACCGACTATGAGACGCCGGACGGGACCTGTATCCGGGATTACGTGCATGTTTGTGATCTGGTGGATGCCCATGTGCTGGGGCTCAAATGGCTCGAAGAGGGCAAGGCCAGCCGGGTGTTCAACCTGGGCACGGGGCAGGGGTTTTCCGTCCGCGAGGTGATGGATCACAGCCGGACCGTGACCAATCGCGAGGTGCCTTTTACCGAAGGTCCGCGGCGCGAAGGCGATTGCACCAAGCTGGTGTCCGGATCGACACGCGCCGCAACCGAGCTGGGCTGGCAGCCCCACCGGTCGACCCTGTCGGATATGATCGCGGATGCATGGCGCTGGCATCAAAACGGGCATTATGACAGATAAGACCTCGGGGAGCCTTCGTGGCTCAGGTCAGAGAACAGCCGATGTCTTATCCGCATCATGGACCTATTGCGCGCTACAAGCTGCGCCTGCACCGCAAGCGGCTGCTTTTGCGGGCGGGTCTCAAACGGCGTGAACTAGAGCCTCTTTCGCGCAAAACAGGCTCTATCAAGGCCAAAGATGTCCTGCTCTTTGCGACAGTGCGGAATGAAATGGACCGTCTGCCGTATTTTCTGGCGCATTATCGGCGGCTCGGGGTGGGTCATTTCCTGATTGTCGAGAACAGCAGTACCGATGGCACGGATGCTTACCTGGCCGAGCAGTCGGATGTGTCTTTGTGGCGCGCGACTGACAGCTACAAGGCGTCACGCTTCGGGATGGACTGGTTGACCTGTTTGCTCTGGCGCTACGGGTCCGGACACTGGTGTGTGACGGTCGATGCGGACGAACTGCTGATCTACCCAGACTGGGAAGCGCGCAATCTGCATGTTCTGACCGAATGGCTGGACGCCAATGGGATGCCGGCGCTGGGTGCCCTGATGCTCGACCTCTATCCAAAAGGGCCTGTCGCGGCGCAGAAATATCAGCCCGGTCAAGATCCGACAGAGGTGCTTGGCTGGTTTGACGCCTATGGGTACTGGGCGCAGCTTCAGCAGAAGATGAGCAACCTATGGTTGCAAGGGGGCGTGCGGGCACGGCATTTTTTCCCCAGTGATCCAAGGCGCGCACCAACGCTGAACAAGATACCGCTGGTGCGATGGGATCGTGCCTATGTCTATGTCAATTCAACTCATAACGCGCTGCCGCCCCGGCTCAATCGTATCTACGACGGGAGTCCTGTCGACAGGCCGACAGGGGTCCTGCTGCATACCAAATTCCTGCCGGACGCCGCTGACCGCGCGGCATCCGAAAAGGCCCGCGGCGAGCATTTTGCCAATGCCAGTCTCTATGATGACTACTACGACTGCCTGGCAAAAAACCCCGATCTGTGGTGTGCCACATCCGAGCCCTACGAGGGGTGGGAACAGCTTGTCCGGTTGCGGCTGATGTTTCGAGGGGCATGGTAAGCCGGTGATCCAGGATTGAGCTGCTTTCCTGACGATAATCTGTTGCGGAAAAGCCCCTTTTTGAGCAATAAAATATAAAGAAGTCTCGCGTAAACAGACGTCATAGAAGTCGGCCAATGGAGGTGCTAACACCTTCGGTTATCTGGCGGTGGTAAAAAGGACAGACGCTTGGGTATTCTGGGGTCTTACCGGATGCGGTGGGCGCGCAAGCGTCTTCGCTATCGAGCCCAGACCAAACGTCACCAACTGCGGGTCATCTCTGATCGAACGGGTCAGATCAGACCGGGCGATATCTTGCTTTTTTCCACCCAGCGGAACGAAAAAATCCGTCTGCCGTTCTTTCTCGACTACTACCGGGATCTTGGTGTCACGCATTTTCTGTTTGTCGACAACGACAGCACAGATGGCTCTGCGGAGTATCTGGCCGCGCAGTCCGATACCTCTGTCTGGCACACGCGGGCGAGCTACAAGAACGCGCGCTACGGGGTTGATTGGCTCAACCATTTGCAGAGTTTCTATGGCCATGGTCACTGGTGCCTCGTGGTCGACCCGGATGAGTTCTTTGTCTACCCGTTCTGCGACACGCGTCCGCTTCATGCCCTGACCGAATGGCTGGATTGCAGCTCGATCCGGGCGTTCAGTGCGATGCTGCTGGATATGTATCCCAAGGGTCGGCTTGAGGATCAGCCGTATCAGTCGGGGATGAACCCCATGGACATTGCCTGCTGGTTCGACGGCGGCAACTACACGATAGAGCGGAACCCAAAATACTGGAACCTGTGGATTCAAGGGGGACCGCGCGCGCGGGTTTTTTTCGCCAAGGAGCCTGAACGCGCCCCCGCGCTCAATAAAATTCCGCTGGTGAAGTGGGACAGGCGATACGCTTATGTGAATTCCACCCACATGCTGCTGCCGCGCGGTCTGAACCTCGTCTATGACCAATCGAACGGTGAGAAAGCCTCGGGCGTGCTTTTGCACGCCAAGTTTCTCGATACATTTGCGAGCAAAGCCGCAGAGGAGATAACCCGCAAGCAGCACTACGCGGAAAGCTATGAGTATCGTGCCTATGCGGAACGCCATGGCGCGGACACCCAGCTTTGGTGCAACTGGTCTGAGAAATACATCAACTGGCGGCAACTGGAAATTCTCGGCCTGATGTCCAAGGGGAACTGGGCATGACGGTGGGGGTGGTCATGCTGGTACACATGGCACTGGACCGCGCCGAAGAGGTCGCACGCCACTGGGCGGCGTCGGGTTGTCCCGTCGTGATCCATGTAGACAGGGCAGTGCCGCCCCCCACCTACGACGCTTTTGTCAACGCCCTGTCGGATGTGCCGGACATTTGCTTTTCCAAGAGGTATCGATGCGAGTGGGGCACCTGGGGGATCGTTGGGGCGACACAGGCCGCGTCCGAGCAGATGCTGGCCGGTTTTCCCAAGGTCCGGCATGTCTTCCTGGCGTCTGGGTCATGCCTGCCACTCAGACCGGTCCAGGAACTGATCGACTATCTCGATGCGCGGCCAAATGTCGATTTTATCGAAAGTGCGACAACCTCCGACGTACCCTGGGCCATCGGTGGGCTGCAAGCGGAGCGTTTTACGATGCGCTTTCCTTTCTCATGGAAAAGGCACCGACGGCTCTTTGACAGATATGTCAGGCTTCAGCGTGTCCTGAGGTTCAAGCGGAAAGTGCCCGCGGGACTGGTCCCGCATATTGGCTCACAGTGGTGGTGCCTGACGCGGCAAACGCTTTCGGCGCTGCTGCAGGATCCTGACCGCGCGCGTTATGACCGGTATTTTCGCCGGGTCTGGATCCCTGATGAGAGCTATTTTCAGACGCTGGCCCGAAAGTATTCTACCAATATCGAAAGCCGGTCGCTGACGCTTTCAAAGTTCGACATTCAGGGGAAACCTTACATTTTCTACGACGATCATCTGCAACTGCTGCGCCGTTCTGACTGTTTTGTCGCCCGCAAGATATGGCCGCAGGCGCAAAAGCTGTACACGGCCTTCCTGACCGATGAGGCGGGCGCTTTACGGCGGCAAGAGCCCAATCCGGGGAAAATCGACCGGGTCTTCGTCAAGGCTGTTGAGCGGCGCAGGCGCGGTCGGACCGGGCTCTACATGCAAAGCCGGTTTCCCCGTGCAGAGTGGCAAAAGGGGATGACGGCAGCCCCCTATTCCATGTTCCAGGGTTTTGCCGAGCTCTTTGAGAACTTTGAGTCTTGGCTCGCCAAAGCCACCGGCGCGCGGGTGCATGGGCATCTCTTTGCCCCGAACCGCGCGCAATTCGCAGCAGGTCAGACGGCCATGAACGGTGCATTGAGCGACAGCGCGGTCCTGCGTGACCACAATCCCGATGCGTTTTTGGCCAACCTGATCTGGAATACGCGCGGACAACGCCAGTGTTTTCAGTTCGGGCCCGCGGACAACCAGGCGGTCAATGCGCGGATCTGTCAGGACCGCAATGCGCAGATTTCCGTCATCACCGGTGCATGGGCGGTGCCGCTGTTCCGTTCAAACGCTGATTTTGCGGATCTGCGCCGCCAGGCCGCCGAACTGCAAAAGATCGAAAGCGATCATCTGACTGTGCTGCGCGGACCGCTGAGCAAGGCAAAGGTGCGCATCTGGACCATGGCGGAGTTCATCGAGGCCCCGATGGAGCCTTTGCAAGCAATTCTGGATGAGATCGGCTCGAACGCGCCGCCCCGCCTGTCCGAAGTGCCCCGCATGGTTGACCTGACAGGCTTTGGCCTGTTTTTGCAGAACCTGAAAAACCAGGGCATGCACCCTCATCTGATGGGGGATTTCCCGGTCGAGCGGGGCACGGCGCCACCGCAGGCCCAAAAAACTTCCAAACCCTATCTGGTGCGTTAGGGAATGGCGCCGCGGTTTGACAGCTTTGTCGTTTTTGCAGAGATGCGGACAGGTTCCAATTTCCTCGAAACCAACCTCAATGCGCTTGATGGCATCACCTGCCATGGAGAGGCATTCAACCCGTATCTGATAGGCTATCCCGAAAAAGAAGCGCTGCTGGGCATCACGCAAGAGGCCCGCGACGAGGCGCCTGAGCTTTTGCTTGACCGGATCAGGGATCATCCTGGTCTTGCAGGCTTTCGGTATTTCCATGACCACGATCCGCGTGTGCTTGACGCGGTGCTCGATAATCCGCGCTGTGCAAAGATCATTCTGACCCGGGACCCCCTTGGAAGCTACATCAGCCTGAAGATCGCGCGCGAGACCGGGCAATGGAAACTCACTGACCTCAAAGGCCGGAAAGACGCCCGTGTCGCTTTCGATGCGCAGGAATTCTCCGACCACCTGCGCGGTCTCAAAGAGTTCCATCGCAAGGTGACCCATCGGCTGCAGGTCACGGGTCAGACCGCGTTCCGGCTGAGTTACGAAGATCTTTTGTCGGTTGATGTGATAAATGGTGTGGCCGCCTTTCTTGGGATCTACGACCGCCTTGAAACGCTCGATCAGCGCCTCAAGGTGCAAAACCCCGCCGCGATTGCGGATAAAGTCACCAACCGTGCCGAGATGGAGGCGGCCTTGGCCGCGCAGCGGGAGGTGGATGTCGAGCATGTGCCCGATTTCGAACCTTGCCGGGCCGTGGCTGTGCCGTCCTATGTGACAGCCGTACAGGCTCCCTTGCTTTATCTGCCGATCCGGGGTGGGTCCGCCCCGCAGGTCACAGCCTGGATGGCCGCATTGGATCAGGTCGAAGCTGCTTGTCTGCCGACGCGAATGTCCCAAAAAGATTTGCGTCACTGGAAGCGCGCGCGGAGACAACATCGCAGCTTTACGGTGATCCGGCACCCTGTTGTGCGTGCCCATCACGCCTATTGCAGCCATGTTCTGGGGAGCGGCCCGCGGGTCTACGCCGCCATCCGGCGCATGCTTGCCAAGCGGTACAATCTGCCCATCCCGCCGCAGGGGCCGGATGAAAGCTACGATCTGGTCCAGCACCGCGCCGGTTTTGCCGGCTTTCTGGGCTTTCTCAAACCCAACCTGAACAATCAGACCGCCGTCCGCATTGATCCTGCTTGGTGTAGCCAGTCGCGAGTCATCCAGGGCTTTGCCGGATTCGCTTTGCCGGATCTGATCGTTCGGGAAGAAGAGTTGCCGGAGGTCTTGCCAAGTTTGGCACGCGCAATGGGTTATGAAACGCCACCGCCGGTGCCAGGCGCACCACCGGACAGCCCGTTTGAGCTATCCCAGGTTTACGATGATGAGATTGAGGCCCTGACGGCATCCGCCTACCAACGCGACTACATGATTTTCGGCTTTGACCGCTGGCGGTAAGCCCTAGGCCGCCTGATCAGACTCATACGAGGTCAGGATGGTGTAGAGCGTTGCAGTGTTATGGTTGGCCCTCAGTTTGGCGCAAACCGTGGTATCCCGCAGCGTCCGAGAAACCAGCGCCAGTGCCTTGAGGTGGTCTACCCCCGCGTCTTCGGGGGCGAAAAGAGCGAAAGCGATATCAACAGGTTGGCGGTCGACCGAGCCGAAATCAATCGGCTTGTCCAACAGTACAAAGGCCCCCAGGACACGATCAATATCTGCCAGTCTTGCATGCGGCAGCGCGATGCCGTGACCAACCCCCGTCGGGCCCAGAGCCTCACGCGCAAGCAGCGCATCAAGCACCGCATCCCCGTCCAGCCCATAGGCCTGCTCAGCCAGATCACTGACGTTCTGCATAAGACGTTTCTTGCTGGAGGCCGAGGTCAGAACCTTGATGGCCTCCGGCTTGAGGAGTTCAGAAAAATCCATGTCGTCCGCATCTTAAGGGCACCCGTGGTGCCGTTTACCTATTGAGGGTCGATCCATCCGATGTTCCCGTCATCCCGACGGTAGACCACGTTCACGCCCTCTTTGCCTTCGTTGCGAAATACCAGTACCGGGGCACCTGCCAACTCCATCTGCATGACCGCTTCACCCACAGAGAGCGAAGGGATTTTTGTCTCCATTTCGGCGACGATGATGGGTTGAAGTGTCTCTGGCTCCTGCTCTTCCGACTCGACTTCTGAAGCGAGGATATATGAGGACGCTCCGTAGATTTCAACCGGTTCTGACCGATCTTTGTGGTGATCTTTCAACCGGCGCTTGTATCGTCGGAGCTGTTTTTCCATTTTTTCACGGCAGGCCTCGAAGGCCGCGTAAATCTCTGTCTGATGTGCCTTGGCCTGAGCGGTTAGGCCGGTGGACAGATGTACGGTCGCCTCACAGACAAACTCATGTGCCGATTTGGAAAAGACCACGACGGCTTCTGTCGGACGTTCGGCATATTTCTTGACCGTATCGTTCAACTCGTCTCTGACGTGGGTCTGCAGGGCTTCGCCAATGTCGATCTGTTTGCCGCTGATTTGGTACCGCATAGTCTCTCCTCTTAGTTCAGACACCGCCAGAAAATCGCCGTGCACGGGCACGGCGCAAAGTTCAGGCGGCTACGGAAGGTGGCTTTTGGTCAGATTGCTGTCGCTCTGGCTCTGACGAGCTGCCGGACACTCAAAGATACAGGGACTGATCGATGCCATACCAGTATTGAGCCCGATAATGGGACCCAGAGTCAAACAAAAGCATCGCGCATGGGTAGAAAAGCGCACACCAGAAATCTGCCCTTTGGTCAAGAAATTCTGAAGTTGTCGCCCAGATAGACGCGGCGTACGTTTTCGTTTTGAACCACTTCATCCGGTGTGCCGGACATCAGCACGCGGCCTTCGTGCAGGATGTAGGCCCGGTCGACAATCTCAAGGGTTTCGCGCACGTTGTGGTCTGTGATGAGAACGCCAATGCCGCGTTTTTTCAGGTCCGCGACCAACTGCCGGATGTCATCGACAGAGATCGGGTCGACCCCGGCAAAGGGTTCATCCAACAACAGGTATTTGGGGTTGGCGGCCAGGCAGCGTGCAATCTCGACCCGGCGTCTTTCACCGCCCGAAAGTGCCAGCGCCGGGGCACGCCTGAGATGTTCGATGGAGAATTCCGACAACAGTTCCTCAAGCCGTTCGCGGCGCTTGTGTCTGTCGGCTTCGGTGATATCCAGAATGGCGGCGATGTTGTCCTGCACGGAGAGGCCGCGAAAAATGCTCATCTCCTGCGGCAGATAGCCAATGCCCAGTTGCGCGCGGCGGTACATCGGGAAGGTCGTGATATCCTGCCCGTCGATGCGCACGCTGCCGCCCTCCGGCGTAACAAGGCCCGCGATTGCGTAGAAGGTGGTTGTCTTGCCGGATCCGTTGGGGCCCAGCAGCGCCACGACCTCGCCGCGGTCCAGCTCCATCGAAAAGTCGCGAATGACGATCTTTTTCTTGTAGGCCTTGCGCAGATTGGACACGCGCAAGCCTGCGGAGCCTTCGGCAACGGTTAACTTGGGGCGGGCCATTATTGATCGCCGGTCTGCAAAACGGTTCGGACACGACCGGACATCTGCGCTGTCCCGGCATCCAACTGCACGGTCATGCGATCCGAGGTCAGCGCCGAGGGGCCCTGGACCACCAGGACATTGCCGGTCATCACGATGGTGCCATCATCAACATTGTAATCCGCACGTTCCGATTCTGCCGCATCCTCACCAGAGATCAAGATCACATCTCCGGTCGCCTCGATCCGCTCCACGTCTCGCGCGTCGGTGTCGTAAACCACCAGAACCCGGTTTGCCGACAGTCGCATCTCGCCCTGCACGATCACGACGTTTTCCGTGAACGTCGCGGTGCCGGCCGCTTGGTCAACGGACAGGTTTTCGGATGTCACCTCAACCGGCAGACCGCTGTTTTGCTGAATGGATCCAAAGGCAACCTGTGTGCCCTGCGCGGACACCCCGGTCGCAAAAGCGACAAGCAAGACAGGCAAGAGAAATCTGGTAAAACGTATCACGGGTTATTCTTCCGACTTTTCAGGTTGATATAACAGCTTAACGCCGTTTGTGAAAACCAATTGGGCGTCATTGCTGCCCTCTGCGGCAAAGAGATGCATGGAACCCGCCTCGATATCCCCCACCGGCGTGACCGCGAACACCTGATCCGGGGACGTGATATCCAGTGCAGACATGCGGATATCAAGCAGGTCTGACCGCAAGATGTATCCTTCAGACGTGATGATTTCGACATCGCCGGTCAGTTCCGAATGGTCCTTTGCGATATCGATCACAGCCTGATGCGCCGTGACTGTAATCCGCGTGCCATTGGGCATGTCGACCTGCACATCCACGGTTTTGGCCGTATTCGTGCCTGTTTTTCCATCGGGGCTGGTTACCGTGTCGGCAACAAAAGCGATCTGATCGCCGCGGTCCGATGTGCCGGAAAAATAGGGTCCGGTGACCTGCTGGTTGGTCAGGCGTTCCTGTACTTCGGTGTCGGCAAAAGGGATGGTCGATGGCGGATCAACCGCCCGCGAGATCAGAAACAAGGTCGAGAGCAGGCCAAGCGCCATCAGTGGTAAGGCGACCTTCAGCCACGTAACCATGCGTGAGTAACGATCCGCCTGCATCTCCGCCTACCCCAACCCGACGCGCAGACAGTCGTGGATATGGATCAGGCCCGCAACGATCTGCGGGTTTTTCGGCTCCACGACCAACAGGCATGTCACTTTGCGGTCATTCATGATGCCGACCGCTTTTTCCGCCAGCGCGTCCGGTGCGATCGTGATCGGAGATGGGGTCATCACATCGCGCGCCTTGAACGTCGCGAGGCCGTCCATGTGGCGACCGATATCGCCATTGGTGATAATGCCGCGCAGGGTGCCGGCATCGTCCGTCACCGCCACCACGCCAAAGCCCTTTGCGCCAATCTCCGACAGGGCGGCGGACATTGGCGCGTCTTCAACCACCAGCGGAATCGCATCGCCCTGGTGCATCAGATCGGCCACGCGGCTGAGCTGCGCCCCGAGGTTGCCGCCGGGATGAAAGTCGCGGAAGTGCTCTGGTGTGAAGGCGCGGTGCTCCATCAGGGCCACGGCCAGCGCGTCGCCAAGGGCCAATGTCATCGTCGTCGAAGAGGTCGGGACGATGCCGGTGCCACAGGCTTCCTCGGCCCGGGGCAGCACAAGGGCGACATCGGACTGGCGCAGGAGCGTCGAGCCTGCCCGGCTCGCAACCCCGATCATCGGGATGGAAAACCGGCGTGTGTAGGCGATCACATCGGCAAGCTCCGGCGTCTCTCCGGAGTTCGACAGCACGATGACCACATCGCCGGAGCCCATCATGCCCAGATCGCCGTGGCTGGCCTCTGCCGGATGCACGAAATGCGCGGGTGTTCCGGTGCTGGCCAGCGTGGCGGCGATCTTGCGGGCGATATGGCCCGATTTGCCCATGCCACAGACGATAATGCGCCCGGTGGCGGCCAGCATAAGTCCCACCGCCCGGTCAAAGCTTTCGTCGAGACTCTTTTCGAGCTGGTGCAGGGCGTCGGTTTCGATCTTGATGACGCGCCGCGCGGTATCGAGGAAGGATTTGCTCATGAGTGCGCAAAGATGTCCGCGTCGGGCCAGCCCATCAGATCCAGTTTCGCGCGCATCGGCAGGAAGTCGAAACAGGCCTGCGCCGTTTCCATCCGCCCTTCACGCTCCAGCATCCCGTTCAGCACTTCGCGCAGCTGATGCAGGTAGAGCACGTCGGACGCGGCATATTCAATCTGCGCCTCGGTCAGTGTGTCGGCCCCCCAATCGCTGGATTGCTGTTGTTTGGAAATGTCGATGCCCAGCAATTCCTGCAGCAGTTTCGCCAACCCGTGTCGGTCGGTATAGGTGCGCACCAGGCGGCTGGCGATCTTTGTGCAGTAGACCGGCGCTGCGGTCGCGCCAAAGGTGTTCAGCATCGCGGCAATATCAAAGCGTCCGAAGTGAAAGAGCTTGAGAACTTCCGGGTCTTCCAGCAGCTTGCACAGGTTGGGGGCTTCGGTCTGCCCTTTGGCGATCTGCACCAGATGGGCCACGCCGTCCCCGCCGGAAAGCTGCACAACGCAAAGACGGTCGCGGTGAGGCTGCAGGCCCATGGTCTCGCAGTCGATGGCAATCATCGGCCCCAGATCAAGCCCATCGGGCAGATCATTTTTGTAAACGTGATGTGTCATGAGGCTCCTTTATCGTGCCGCTGGACCGGGGGCAAAGCACTACCGGTGCGGCATCAGCGTTACCGGGCGGGCCGGGCGGACACAAGGGCGACCCTGCCGGTGACGTACTGCCGTTCTCGACAGATAGTCATTAATCCGCCTGCTGCAATCAGCAATGGCCGGATGGCATTGTGCCGCAATGCAGCGATGGCCCGGTAACGATTGTGAACTTGGAACCGTTCAGGTGTCCGGGTCCACCTTGCCGCGCAGGGATTTGACTTCCCCGCGCACTTTCTTGGCCTTGAGACGCCGCTTTTTCGATCCGAACGTGGGCTTTGTGGCGATCCGGCGCTTTGGTGCGACCAGTGCCTTGGTGATCAGCTCGGCCAGCCGGTTGCGCACGATATCTCTGTTGCGGGCTTGACTGCGGGTTTCGTCGCATTGCAGAACCAGTGCGCCATCGGTCGTCCAGCGCCGCCCGGCCAGCTTTTTGAGGCGCGCCTTCACAGGACCCGGCAGATTGGGCGAGCGGGCTGCCTCAAACCGCAGCTCGACGGCAGAGGAGACCTTGTTCACGTTTTGCCCGCCAGGCCCCGAGGCGCGCATGAAGCTTTCGGTCAACTCCCAGTCTTCCAGGGTTATCTGGTCATTGATCCGCAACATGGGTTTTATGCAAACCGTCCCGACACGCTGACGGAATTGCCAGCAGGGTCCTTGGCATTGGCAAAGACATATCCATCCGCCCGGTGGCGTTTTCCAAAGCGCAGCCCGCGGGTGGCAGCCTTGGTACAGAACCCTTCGACATCGTCGCAGGCAAAAACCAGTTTCACGGCAGCTTGACCGTGTCGCACGCCTTTGGCCGCCGGATATAGCAACAAATGCACCGCGCCTTCGGGGGGACGCAATTCGATAGTGCGGTCACCGTTCAATCGGTGTGCGCTATACCCGAAATGGATTGCGTAGAATGCGATCATCTCGTCGATTTTTGTCGTGTAGAGGATCAGGCTACCCAAAGCAGGGGTCATCTGATGCACCTTCCGTTCCCTGTGCCGGGTTTTATTAAAAAGGGCCGCGCTTTTGCGGCGCGGCCCAATCGAATGGTTTACGGAGGTGGGGTCGGTTAGACGACCGTCCACTCTGGAATTCTGCCCGCCAAGGGCTGCCCTAGCAGGCGACCTCCAAAGCTGTTCCGACACCTCGCTCCAATACCGTTCTTGACACTGGATCACCTCCTTTACCTATCTGTTGACGTTGGCAGAATCGTCGCACAGGTTGCGGAAATATCCAAGCGTTTTTTTGTTAGTGCGCGGGCGCGAGCCGGGCGGTGATCACCCGGAAGGGAACAAGGGCCAGCAGCGCGAGGCTCAGCTTGACACCCCAGTCGGCAATCGCCAGCGACACCCACAAGGGGGCTGCCGGACCAAAGCCAAGAATGGGCAGAATATCACCAGCCCAACTCACGTCGTTTGCCGGCTCGACAAAGCTCAGGCTTGCGGAAAAGGCGATGGTGAAGAACAGCGCGGTATCGACCGTGCTGCCGATCAGCGTGGAGGCCAGCGGCGCGCGCCACCACCTGCCGTCGCGCAGCGCGGAAAAGATCGCGACATCGAGCAATTGGGCGACAAGAAAGGCGATGCCGGATCCGATGGCGATGCGCAATGTCACCAGCGGGCCGAACTCGCCCATGATCTGGGTCCCGATGAGCGAACAGATGACACCGACGATAAAACCCACAAAGACCACGCGGCGGGCGGCCTGTGCGCCGTAAACCCGGTTCATGATATCGTTGACGAGAAAGGCAAGCGGATAGGTGAACGCGCCCCAGGTCAGCCAGTTTCCGAGCAGGAATTGAACGAGGATGTTGGAGGCAACCACAATGGCGGCCATGGCAATGATGCCGGGGAGGTGTACGCGTGTCATTTTATAAATCCGTTTTGGCAAGGGTGCGGCACTTGGTCGGCAATCATGGCCGACGCGCGGTCTTTAGGCCTATTGCGGGGCCAAGGCAACCCTGTCCGGCAAAGTGTATTCGACGATCTGACTGGGCAGGAACCACAGAAAGTTATCATCCGAAACCATCGTCAGCCGGATCAGACCTTCCGCATCCTGCCAGACGGACAGGCCTTCGAGGTTACCATAGTCGCCCAGACCGGTCTGCAGGATCAGCTCGATATCCGTGACGCCGGCGGGTGTGAGGGTCATGGCCCTTACCCGATTGAAAAAAGCGAAAGGATAGACCCCGCGCTCCAGCACGTAGAGCCGCCCGTCCGGCCCGAAATCCGCCCCGACCGGCGAGAACATCGGGTCCACGGGCAGGGTGGTGTTTTGCATCCATGTGGCGGTCGGCGCACGCTCGTAGATCAGGGCTTCGGTGGCCCCACGCGCGATCTTTTCAGGGAGCGCCAGCAATCGCCCGTCCGGGGCAACGGCCAAAGCCTCCAGACCGCCGTTTTCCGGAAGCGCACGCCATGCCCGCGTGTATCCGGATTGTTGGGCCGGGCTTTCCCACGTCTGGTAGAACAAAACCCGGTGTGCGTGCTCGAACGAAACGTAAAGACCGCCAGTCGCATCGAGCGCCAGCCCTTCGGCATCGCTGTAGGGAAACTCCTGCGTCTGACCCTGTGCATCGACAAAGGGTTGCCCGCGCTCAACGCGCGCGCCCAAAAGCTCCTGACCCTGCCGTGTCAGGCTGCCCCTGAGGATATGCCCGCGATCCGTAATCGCGTAAAAACCTGACCCGCCGGGTGTTACCTCAAGACCCGAGAGCCCGCCAAACCATGCCGCATCATGCGCAATGTCGACGACCGCACCCAGCTCCGCTGGCAAGCCGGGCGGCGGCGCGGGCGGCTTGAACCAGAACCATGCACCGGCGCCGACTGCTGCAATCAGCGCGACTGCAAGACGGTGGCGCATTGAGCGGGAAGATCCGCAAGGCGTATCTCTGTCCTGGGTTTGCGAGGTTTGGCATCGGGGTCCGGGGGCGGCGGGTTCAGGATGTTGTTGACCCAGGCCTGCGCATCGGCGCAGCCGTCACCGGGTGGTGGCGGTGTCTGATCGATGCAGCCCTCGGTCCCGCTCGGGCAGGCCAGCCGCACGTGGAAATGGTAATGGTGTCCATACCAGGGTCTGATCTTGCGCAACCAGGACCGGTCGCCGGTGGCGGTGTTACACAGCTGCACCTTGGCCCCGGGGAAGATAAAGATACGGGCGACGCGTGGGTCCGAGGCCGCCGCTTTCAGGATTTCAGCATGCTGAGGCGTCCAGTTGTCGTTGACATAGGCTCCCTGATTGCGACGCAATGAAATGGAGGAGATGTTTTCGCGCTGCCCTGCCGTCAGCGACAGGTTATCTGCGGGGCGCAACCAGATATCTGCGTCCAGCCCGATCTGGTGGCTCGCGTGGCCTGTCAGCATCGGCCCGCCCCGCGGTTGGCTCAGATCCCCCACATAGAGACCATTCCAACCGGGCTGCCGCGCCGCAACACGGCTCAGGTCCTCGATGAAATCGATGGTTTCCGGATGCCCCCAGTTCCGGTTGCGCGACAGACGCATGACCTGCCAGGTCGGTCCGGTTTCAGCCAGGCGGGCAGCGCCGGCAACGCAACCCTTTGCGTAGGTTCCGAAGGGGGCGGGTGTGCTTTGCGACCCGGCCCGTTCCGCGCCAAAGAGTTGTTTGGCGGGTTTGAGGCTATCCTTGTGCCCGGAGGTGCCGATCGTCGGCAGGGCTGCGGCCGATGCTGGCGGGTCGGGTTCGGGGCCGCAGGCCATGAGGCCCGTACAAAGGGCAATACCGATCAGAATATGCAGTTTCCTCACGCAAAATCTCCTTTTGGTTTGACCCAGATGAGCAACAGTAGCCCCAGGATGAACAATCCCGCAATGGGTGTAATGCCCATACGCTGGCTGCCGGTGACATCCGACACGAGGGCGATCAGCGCGGGGGCGAGAAATGAGGTCGCCTTGCCCGACAAGGCGTAAAGACCGAAGGCTTCGGTCATGCGGGCGGGGTTGGCCTGAAACGTCATCATGGTTCGCGAAGAGGCCTGTAGCGCGCCGCCTGCCGCCCCGATCAGCGCGCCAGCGACGTAAAACGCGATATCGGGTACCGGCGAGCCCGCCGCCAGAGGCATGCCGAGGATCGACGTGCGCGTCAGCGATATGATCAGCCCGGCGGTCAGTATCAAAACAACGCAACAAAAGACGATAACGGGCATGGGACCGATGCGCCGGTCGACCCGCCCGCCGACCCAGCAGAAGACAGCACCGCTGATGGCCGCGAGAATGCCGAAAATGCCGATATCCATGATCGACCAGTTCAGGACCCCCAGGGCGTAGATGCCACCAAAGGTATACATGCCGTTGAGCGCATCGCGGTAGAACATCGACGAGCCCAGATAGGCCAGCAACGATGGATGCTGCGGCAGCCCCTTCAGGGTGGTCAGCAGTTCGCGCAGACCTGCTCCAAACCGGTAGGGTGTGGCGGTTCGCGGCTCTTTTTCGCGGACATAGAGAAAGAACGGAATCATAAAGAGACAGAACCACAGGGCGGTGAGCGGTCCGACAATCCGCGTGTCCGCCCCGGTTTCCGGATCGAGGCCAAAGAGCGGCGGGAGGCCGGCCATGGTGCGCCCGCTCTCACCTGCCTGAAACAGCATCAGCATCACGACGAGTGCAACCACACCGCCCAGATAGCCAAACGCCCAGCCAGAGCCGGAAATCCGGCCACGCTCGTTGGGGTCGGGGTGCAGTTCCGGCAGGAAGGAATTGGTGAAGATCGTCGCGAACTCCATCCCGATCAATCCCAGACCAAAGAAAAACAGCGCCCAGAGGATCGAAAACTCCGCAGGCGCTGTCCACCACAGGGCCCCGGCCCCCACGACATAGAGCAGCGAGAAGAGCCAGACCCACGGCATGCGTCTGCCGGTGCTGTCTGCGATGGATCCCAGCACCGGGGCCAGCACCGCAATGCCGAGACCTGCAACCGTCAGCCCGTAGCCCCAATAGGCCTGAGCCTGGGCGCGGGCGGCCTCGTCCCCCATGCCTTGGGCCACCAGCGCTTCGGTTGCGGTCTGTGCGAAGTAAGGACCGAATATGAAGGTCAGAAGCAACGTGTTATAGGGCTGGCTCGCCCAGTCAAAGAAGTACCAACCCCAAATGCGTTTGCGCGTGGTGATCATGAAGGTGCCTGCTCTGTCCTGCTGCGACAGGTAGAACAGGCCTTTGCGCCTCAGGCAAGCAAAGGTTTCCACAGGGTCAACCAAGAGCGGCAGCATGGCCTTGCTCTTTGAGGTCCGCTTGCTTAACTGAGACGGGCACAAGGAAAGGTGTTGTGATGCAATCGTTGTTTGAAATTCTGATGCTGCTGCTGAACGTGGTGTGGTTCATCATCATCGCCCATGTCATCATGAGCTGGCTCATCAACTTTCAGGTGCTCAACACCAGTCAGCAGCTTGTGGCCCAGATATGGTATGGCCTGAACCGCCTGCTGGAGCCGCTTTACGCGCCGGTTCGGCGTGTCCTGCCGCAGATGGGCGGCATCGATTTGGCCCCCTTGGCTGTCCTGCTGATTGTGGCTGCCTTGCGGATCATTCTGGTCAATAACTACGCGCTCTTTATCTAGCGGGCCTGTGCCGTCACAAGGTTTTACACCGCTTTTGGGCGATAGGGCTTGTTCATGATTCCTTAGTGTGGGATTCTGATAAAAGAGCAGAAAACTTTACAGGAACGAACATGTCTGGCGCGACCGCTTTGCTTCGTGACGTCTTTGGCTTTGATGCCTTTCGGCCGGGTCAGGAAGAGATTGTCAAAGCCGTCAGCGCGGGCGAAAACGTGCTTGCGATCATGCCCACGGGGGGCGGCAAATCGCTCTGTTTCCAATTGCCGGCCTTGATGCGGGACGGGGTGACGGTGGTGATATCGCCGCTGATTGCGTTGATGCGCGATCAGGTGCGTGCCCTGCAGGAGGCGGGCGTTGCCGCAGGTGCGCTCACTTCCGGCAACACCCCCGAAGAGACGGATGCGGTTTTTGAGGCCCTTGATGCGGGGCAGCTCAAACTGCTTTACATCGCGCCGGAGAGGTTGGCGGCGGGGTCCGCGCTGGGTCTGTTGCGCCGGATCGGTGTGTCGCTGATTGCCGTGGACGAGGCCCATTGCGTCAGCCAATGGGGTCATGATTTTCGCCCCGATTACCTGCGGATCGGAGAGCTGCGGCGCGCCCTGGGGGTCCCGCTTGCAGCCTTTACCGCCACGGCGGATGCGGAAACGCAAAGCGAGATCATCCAAAAGCTGTTCGGGGAGGACACACCGCGCGCGTTCCTGCGCGGTTTTGACCGGCCGAACATTCATTTGGCTTTTGCGGCCAAGGATGGCCCGCGTCGTCAGATCCTCGATTTCGCCGCCGCGCGAAAAGGTCAATCCGGCATTGTCTACTGCGGCACCCGCGCCAAGACCGAAGGCCTTGCGGCCGCGCTGCGTGAGGCTGGCCATACCGCGCTGCACTACCACGGGGGCATGGAGGCCGAAGACCGCCGCATCGCTGAGCGACGCTTTCAGCAGGAGGACGGGTTGATCGTGGTGGCGACGGTTGCTTTCGGGATGGGGGTCGACAAGCCTGACATCCGCTGGGTGGCCCATGCGGACCTGCCGAAATCGATCGAGGCCTACTATCAGGAGATTGGCCGCGCCGGGCGCGATGGGGCACCTGCGGAAACGCTGACGCTTTTTGGCCCTGAGGATATCCGCCTCAGACGCAGCCAGATCGACGAAGGGCTTGCCCCGCCGGAAAGGCGGGCGGCAGATCATGCCCGTCTCAACGCGCTTTTGGGTTTGGCCGAGGCGCTGTCCTGCCGTCGGACAACCTTGCTGGGTTATTTCGGAGAGACGGACATCCACTGCGGCAACTGTGATCTCTGTGATGCCCCCGCAGATGTCTTTGACGGCACGGTCGCCGTGCGCAAGGCGCTGTCGGCCATTCTGCGCACCGAGGAATGGTTCGGGGCGGGGCACCTGATCGACATCCTGCTCGGCAATGCCACCGATAAAATCCGGCAAAGGGGGCACGATCAGTTGCCGACCTATGGGGTGGGCACTGAGTATGACCGCCGCCAGTGGCAGGCGGTCTTTCGGCAGATGATGGGGCATGATCTGGTGCGCCCGGATCCCGAGCGGCACGGCGCTTTGCGCATGACGGATGCGGCGCTGCCAATTCTGCGCGATCAGGCAAAGATCGCTCTGCGTCGCGACAGCATCAAAAAGGCCAGCAACCGCCGTCCTGCCGTCAAGGCGATGGTGTCCGAAGAGGACGCGCCCTTGCTGTCGGCGCTCAAGGCAAAGCGCCGTGCCTTTGCGGAGACTGCCAAAGTGCCGGCGTATATCATTTTCACCGACCGGACCCTGATCGAAATGGCGGAGAAACGCCCCGAGACCCTTGATGCGCTGGCGCAGATCGGCGGCGTCGGGGCCAAAAAACTGGAACGTTACGGGGATGCTTTTCTCGAGGTGATCGCGGGCGAGGCGGCCCGGATGCATCCCAGTCGCCGCAAGCTGGCGGGACGGTCCGCAGGAACCGTCTATGATCAACTGCTCGAAGTGCAGGCGACGCTGGCGCGCGGGGCAGAGGGGGTCGACAAACCGCTGAGCTGTTCCGCGGCGCAACTGGCCAAGGTTGCGCAGATGCGCCACGCCGATCCTCAAACGCTCGAAAAGCTGTTGGGAGACCGGCGCGCTGAACGATTTGGTCCGGCTTTTCTGGACGTCCTGCGAGAGGCAGGCTAGATAGCGGCAAGCGGCGCGTGTCGCGGAAAACTGTGATCTGGGGGACAGGGTATGCTGGTGGTGATTTCACCTGCCAAAAGGCTGGATTGGGAAGAGCGCAACGTGATGGCGACCGCGCCCGATTTTCAGGAGGACGCCATACGTCTTGTCAAAACGGCGCGCAACCTCACCTTGGGAAATCTGAAAAGCCTGATGGGTCTGAGCGACGATCTCGCGCGGCTGAACCGGGACCGGTTCAAAGCCTTTGTGTCCTGCCCGGATGCGGCAGATACGCGCCCGGCCGCCCTGGCTTTTGCGGGGGATACCTATCAGGGCCTCGAAGCGACCAGTCTCGATCCCGAAGAAATGGCCTGGGCGCAGGACCACCTGCGTATCCTTTCGGGTCTATACGGTCTGCTGCGACCGCTTGACGCCATCCAGCCCTACCGGTTGGAAATGGGCAGCCGGCTCAAGACGCGCCGGGGGCAGTCGCTTTATGACTATTGGCGGGATGACCTGTCAAAGGCGCTGAACGCACAGGCAACACGGTTGGGCACGGATATTCTGGTAAATTGCGCCAGCCAGGAATATTTTGGGGCTGTTGCCCCCAAAGCGCTGAAATTGCGTGTGATAACGCCTGTCTTCATGGAAGACAAAGGCGATGGCAAAGGGCCAAAGATCGTCAGTTTTTTTGCGAAGAAGGCGCGAGGAGCGATGGCGCGTTATGTGATCCAGAACCGTCTGAGTGACGCTGAAAGTCTGCAGGGCTTCGACAGCGGGGGATACGGTTTTCGGGCGGGGCTATCCGAACCGGATCGCCCGGTCTTCGTGCGACCCTACCCTGCGGCTGCCTGATCCGGTACGGCTTCGGGATTTGGATCTTCAACGCCGTCGGGACAAGAGGCCATGATCTGCCCGACGATTTCCGGTTTGCGCAGCGGCTTTGTGAGGTATTTATCAAGCCCCGCTTCAAGGATTTCCTTGTCGTCACCGTGCATCGCATGGGCAGTCAAGGCAACAATCGGGACGTGGATGTCGGTGCCGTCTTCCAGCGCACGAATTGCGCGGGTGGCTTGCTTGCCATCCATACGAGGCATTGAAATATCCATGAAGATGAGGTCCGGTTTAAAGGTGCTGTAGGCCTCCAGTGCTTCCTGGCCGTCACAGGCAAATTTCAGATCGACATTCAACGCCTTGAGCATTTTACCAAAGACCAGACGGTTGGTTTTATTGTCCTCTGCCGCCAGTATCCGCATCTTGCGCGGCATCTCTGGTGGGCTCTTGTCTGCTGCGACATCCTCTGCCGCGAGACTGCCTTCAGGAACTGCCCCGTCGGGGTCTGTTCCGGGCTCCGATATCTGGGGTGAGACGCTGCTGAGCCAGCCGAAGAGATCACCGCGCATGAAGGGGCGCTGCGCAATCACATTCACCTTATCGCTCAACGGGTCGTGCATGGCGTGCCCATGGTTCCCGCTGAGGAGAATGATATGCTGGGCGTGCCCGGCGTCACGGGCTGTTTTGGCAAACTCGAAACCGTTCACACCGTCCATGAGATGATCGACAAAAACCAGATCGACCGCTTCGTCCAGTGCGGCAAGGCCGGCTGCGGCTGAGGCACAGGCGGTCACCTTCAGGCCAAGCTTTTCCAGGGCGTGCACCAGAAGATCACGGTTCAGGGTCAGCTCATCAATGACCAGGACATGGCGCAGCGCCGGATGGAGTGTCGGATGTGGCAACTCTGACGGGCCTGACGGGTCGAGGGCCACTTCAAAGCCAAAGCAGGATCCTGACCCTTCTTCCGACGTGAGCCAGATGCGACCACCCATCAGCTGTACCAGTTGTTTGGAGATCGCAAGGCCCAGCCCGGTACCGTCAAACTGCCTGTTTCTTTCGCTTTCGACCTGATTGAACTCGCCAAAGACGTGATTGATCATGTCGTCCGGAATACCGATGCCGGTATCCTCTACCGTGACTTGCAGGATTACTTTGCCGCTATCGGGGTCAGGCTGGCCGGTGACGTGCACCGTAACCGACCCATCCGTGGTGAACTTGACCGCATTGCCGATCAGGTTGGTGAGAATCTGGCGTATCCGGCCCGGGTCACCGACATATTCCGCCCCGAGGAACAGGGCAAAATCGACCGCCAGGGCGATGCCTTTGTCGCGTGCGGTCGACTGCAACAGCCTGAGCACCTCATGGATCGATTTCTCCAGATCGAAGGGTTCAGGGTGGAGTTGGAGGCGCTCGGCTTCGATCTTGGAATAATCGAGCACATCATTAATGATGACCAGCAACGCCTCGGCCGAATTCTTTATGGTATCGACATAAAGCCGCTGTTCTTCTGACAAAGTCGTGTCGATCAGCACGTCAGCCATGCCCACGACACCATTCATCGGTGTGCGGATCTCGTGGCTCATGTTGGCAAGAAAGGCCGATTTCGCGCGGTTGGCGGCTTCGGCATTTGCACGGGCGGCTTCCAGCATTTCCTCGTATTTGACCGTTTCGGTAATGTTCAGACCGAGCGAGATGATATCACCATCGGGCCCGCGGCGGTCGATCATGCGAATGTATTCCCCGTTCCAGAGCCGGATAACAACCGGCTCGGGCTCCGGCAGCTGGACCCGTTCGATCATCTTCTGGCGCCAGGCTGCGGGCTGCAGATCGCCGATGTCGACGATCCCTTCTTCGGTCAAAATTTGCAGCACAGTGACATAGCTGACGCCGGGTTTGATGTCCTCCAGCCCATCAAAGACCGCCAGATAGGATCGGTTTGCCATGATCATTTCAAGGTCTGGCGAGTAAAAGGCAAACCCGTCGTTGATCGTCTCGATCGATTGCCACAATCTGCGTTCGACGCGTTCGATCTGCTTGTGTGCCGCGGACAGATCGGATTTTACGCGCTGGTTTTCGTCGCGGACATTTGCCACTTCGGCGCGGGTTTCGACGATCTCATCTGACAGTTGCCGGGCGTGCTGGCCAAGTTTGCGATTGGCGGCAAAAAGTTCGGCCTGCTTAAGTTCAAGCAGCCGTTCCGCAGCCAGCCTGCTGCGCCTTTCCTGGGCCAGTTTATTGGCCAAGCTCATCAAAATACCTGCATGGTCATCCCGCCGATTGCCGCAGGAACATGCACTATTTGAGTGAATATCTGTTTAATTTAAGACATGCGTAAAGCGGCGGCGTGCCGCTGCCGTGCAGCACTCCTACCGCCGGCCCTCGCGCAGCCAGGCGGCGGTGATCAGACCTGCAGACAACAGCAGCACCAGCCATCCAGGCAGCAAGGCCATCTGGCGGACATCCCGGGTTTCATAGGCATCGCGTGGGGTCAGGCCGATCCATCCGCGCCCGGCGGCGGGGCGACCTACCCGCACATCGCGCAGGCGCGGCAACCCGTCTTCGAGCAGCACCGTACCGCCCCGTAGGCTCGATACCACCGGCGCCAGAACCTCTGGCGTCGCGATTGTGCGCTCGAATTCGCGCGGCGCGGCGGGGCCGAGGCCGATCACCGCCATCTGATCCCCGTTTTCAAGCCGGTAAAGGCCGATGTCGGGTCCTTCGAACACCTCTTCGAAAAGGCCCGGTCGGATCTGCCTCAGGGGCAGTTCGGTGACATTGCCGGACGGGTCCGTGATCGTGACAGGCGGTACATCCTCGCCCAATGTGCGCCGCTGGATGCGCATGGTCTGCCCGGTGGCCTGCGCGGTGAGCGCTTCTTCTTCCAGCTCGGGCTCTTTCATCATCCAATGAGCCAGACGGCGCAGCAATTCCAGTTGTGGGCCGCCGCCCTCGTACCCGCGGTTCCAAAGCCAGGCATGGTCGGAGGCCAGCAGCGCCACGCGCCCTTCTCCTTCGCGGTTCAGGACCAGCAGCGGCCTGTCATCGATCCCTGACATCACTACATTCCCGGTGGGCAGGGTGACATCGATCTGCCGCAGCCACCGCCCCCAGTCGCCGCCGCCCGGCAGATCGGTGGAGACCGGATGGCGTTCTCCGATCTCCGTGACGGTGGGCCGATAGGGCTGATCCAGCACCCGCGCGGTTGGCGCGGCCGGCAGCACCGGCCCCAGCGGAGAGCGGTAGATGCTGTCCGCCCCGGCAAAATCCGGTCCGGCGGCCACCAGAACGGCCCCGCCCTGACGGATGTATTCGGCAACATTATCGAGGTAGAGCGACGGCAGGATGCCGCGACGTTTGTACCGGTCAAAGATGATCAGGTCGAAGTCATCAATCTTTTCCAGAAACAGTTCGCGGGTGGGAAAGGCGATCAGGCTGAGTTCACTGACCGGCACGCCGTCCTGTTTTTCCGGGGGGCGCAGGATGGTGAAATGCACCAGATCGACAGAACTGTCTGATTTCAATAGGTTACGCCATGTGCGCCCACCGGGGTGGGGCTCTCCCGAGACCAGCAGGACGCGCAGGCGATCCCGCACACCGTTCATTTGAATAAGTGCTGTGTTGTTGCGGTCTGTCAGCTCGCCCTCTTCGGCAGGGACGGAGAATTCTATCACGTTGCGCCCGCCGTGGGGCAGGGTGACGGGCAGTTCGATGTCCTGTCCCAGCGGCACTTCGTATTGCTGCGGCGCGGCGCCATCGATAGAGATTTCCAGCGGCGCAACCACGAAACCGGGGGGGGCAGCCCCCATGTCCTCGACCCGCAGTGTCAGCGTCACGGGCTCCCCGATGATGGCAAACGCGGGGGCGTTGCGGATGCTGAGCCGCCGATCCCAATCCGTGCTTTTGCCTGACAGCATCAGGTGGAAAGGGGCGGGCAGATCGAGCGGCAGATCGGCGTCATGCACCTGCCCGTCCGAGAAAGCGACGATGGCTGCGACCCGGCCGCGTGGCTCTTCGGCCAGCGTCTTTGACACGGCCGTCATCAGCTGTGTGCCGGCATCCCCTTCGCCATCGGGCACCGTGACCCGGCGCACTTCGGTGTTGGCCCGCGCGGCGATCCGCTCTGCCAGCGTGTCTGCAGCGCTCCCGGTCTGGTCGGGCCGGTCGGAGAGGCGCTGGCTTGCGCTTTCATCTTCCAGCAGAATGACGATGTCGCTCAGCGGGGTGCGGTTCTCCTGCTGGTAGCTGGGTCCGGCCAGCGCGCCAAGCACCACGAGGGCAGCCAGTCCGCGCAAGGCCCAGCCGCTCAAACCCCGCGCCACCGCCAGAACAACGCCGGCAACGGCGATCACAGCCACAAGGGCGAGCATTTCCCACGGGATCAGCGGGTCAAAGATCACCTGTCCGGTCATTGGCCCAACCGATCCAGCAGGGCCGGGACGTGGACCTGATCTGATTTGTAGTTGCCGGTCAGCACATGCATCACGAGGTTGACGCCGAACCGATACGCCAGCTCACGCTGCCGTTCGCCCGAAAAACCCCGCCCGATCGGGACCATGGCGGTGCCGTTTTCAGCCATGGCCCAGGCCGCGGCCCAGTCGTTCCCACCGATGACCACCGGCGTGACCCCGTCGTTGAGGTTGCGGAAGGGCATGCCCTCCACCTGCTCTGCGTCGGGGGCGGCGGCCTCGACCCAGACATCACGGCTGATGTGGCGGCCCGGAAAGTCCTGCAGCAGGTAGAATGTCCGCGTCAGCACGTGGTCCGCGGGCAGCGGTTCCAGCGGTGGGATGTCCAGCGACGCTGCAAGATCCTGGAGTTTGCGCCCATTGGGGCTGGCCGCCCCGAAGCGGGCAATATCGGCATCGCGTGTATCAAAGAGGATCAGACCACCGGAGCGCAGGTAGGCGTTGAGCTTGGCATAGGCCTCGGAGGAGGGGCGCGGCTGATCCGGCGTAATCGGCCAGTAGAGGATCGGAAAGAACGCCAGCTCGTCCTGTTCCAGATCGACGCCCACAGGCAGCGCCGGTTCCACCGATGTGCGGAAGGTCAGTGTTTGCGAGAGGCCGAACAGACCGGCATAAGAGATGTCATCCACGCCGCTGTTGCCGGTCATCACATAGGCCAGTACCATCTCCTCCGTAGAGTCGAGGGCAAAGGCATCGTCATCGGTGGTTTGCGCGGAGCCCGGCGTTGGCATCCCAACCGGAAGCACGAGGAAAAGCAGCACCGCAGCGGTGCGCCGGGACTGGCCCATCAGCCGCCCCGTCAGCACCAGCGACGCCAGAACGTCGGCCAGGAGTGCCACGATGGCAAAGCTCAGCAGCCAGCCGGCGATCGGCTGTTCCGGCGGGACGGAAAACCCGGTGACGGGAATGCGCGCAGGCCAGACGGCAGGCTGCAGGCTTGTCTCAGCGGTCACCACATTCCGGGCGAGGCGGCGGTCGCCTGAGGCATAGATCCCGGGTTGCATCTCGGGACTGGGCGGGGCGCTTATCAGATCAGGGCCGGGCACACCGGGCAGGTTGCCCGCATCCGACAGGGTGCCATAACCATCCATCACCTGATCGGGTGTCCAGGTGGTGCCCTCAAGCTGGGTGGCCTCGGGGCGGCTGGTGGAGGAGGAGACGGCGAGACGCTCCAGCATCTGCACAAAGAGACCCGAGAGCGGCAGGGTGGACCAATCCGCGCTGGCCGTGACGTGAAAGAGCACGATCTGCCCCTGTTCACGCGCCACACGCGTGACCAGCGGCGTGCCGTCTGTCAGTTCCGCGATCACCCGCGCCGCAAGCGTGGGATCGGGCTGTGCCATCACCTGACTGGTGATCTGCACATCGGGTGGAATCTCCAGGCCAAAGAACGGCGAGTTTTCGCGGAACGGGGCCAGGGATTTCGGCTCCCCCCAGCTCATCGCGCCGCCGACCGTGCGGCCGCCGCTGCGCAAGCGCACAGGCATCATCGGGTCCTGATCGACCCGGCTGATGTCACTGGCTGCGACACGCGGCCCGGCAAAGCGCACCAGCATGCCACCTTCGTCGATCCACGCGCCAAGACCGTCCATTTCAGCCTCCGAAAGTGTCGCCACATCCGCCAGAACAATCACATCCGGGTTCGCAGGCAGCACGTCTGTCAGCCCGCCCTTTATCAGATCGGCATTGGGGGCCAGGGCCTGTTCGAGATAGTGAAGCGGTGACAAAAGCTGCAACCCTTCGCGGTCTTCGCGTCCCGCGATCAACGCGACCTCGCGGCGCTGCAGCGCATCATCCGCCAGCGTCGTGGCCCCGGCGGAGCGTTGACCCTGTACGTCAAAACGTGTGATCCGCGCGCGCAATTCCGCGGGCAGGGTCAGGGCTGTTTCCGCCGTGGTGGCACCCTCCTCGAAAGTGGCGGTCGCGGCAGCCAACAAGGTCGCATTGCCCACCGGGTCGCGCCCTTGCACCTGCAGCGTGACCTCCCGTTCCGGACCGGGGGCCGCGCGCCGCGCCGTCAGTTGTACCGCCCCGTCGTCGAACCCCGCAGGTGCCATGGCGATCACATTTGCCGCCGTCTGGTAGACCTCGACCACCCCTTTTGCCTCGAAAGCCGCAAGCGCCTCGGACCGCCCCGCGTAGTCCAGCCCGTCGCTGAACCACAGCGTATCGAACCCCTCCAGCGCCTCGATCATGGAGACCGCTTCGGCTGTTCGGGCCGCATCTGCTTGCCAGGCCGAGGGGGCAAAGCCCGGCAGGCGGTTCCGCCAGGTGTCGGCGGCCTGAAAGACGGGCGGCTGAGGTCTGGCCATGTTGAGAAAGGCAACCGTACGCTCTGCGCGGCTGGCGCGGGTCAGCTGCGCCTCGATGGCCTGGGTCTGTTCGGCCCAGGTGGTGGCCCCGGCCCAACTGCCATCCAGCACGATCAACAGCGGACCGTTCCCCTCGGCCTGATCTTCGTTGGGGTTCAGCACCGGGCCCGCGAGACCCAGAATGATCGCAGCCACCGCCAGGATGCGCAGCAGCAGCAGCCACCAAGGTGTCCGGTCAGAGACGCTTTCATCATCCTGCAACCCCAGCAAGAGGGCAACACCTGGAAACAATCTGCGGATCGGGGCAGGCGGGATCGCCCGCAGGATCAGCCACAGCACTGGCAGCGCCAGCAGCGTCAGCAGCAGCCATGGCGCGGTAAAGCCTATGCCTCCCAGAACCGTCATCTGAGCCCCCCGGTATCAAGCGCCGTGTAAAGCCAGAGCAGGGCAGATTGGGCCGAGGCATTGGTGTGATGGGTGCCGTATTGCCAGCCGGTCACGTTGCAGAGGTTCTGCAACTCGGCCTTGCGGGCGGCGAGCCGGTCGAGATACCTGTCGCGCAGATCGTTGGCCTTGAGCGTCTCGTGGCGGAGCGTGCCGCCGACGCTTTGAAAAATCGTCCGACCCTTGAAGGGGAACTCTTCCTCCGAGGGGTCGAGCAGGTGCAGGAGCACACCGCGCACGCCGCGATCCGCGGCCTTTGTGAGGGCCAGTTTGACCTCGTCCACATCGCCCATGAAGTCCGAGATGAACAGCGCGCGGGCCGACGGGATCATCGCGCGGTGCTCCGGCGGGGCGTAGTCTTCCTCGGCATCCGCCGTGAACATCTCCGCCAGACGCAGGATCTGTGCGTTGCCGCGCCGGGGCGGCAGGGTAGTGCCGGTGAGACCGACGCGTTCGCCGCCCCGCACCAGCAGGATCGCCGTGGCCAGCGCCAGAAGCCGCGCGCGGTCGGCTTTTTGCGGCAGGTCATCGGTGCTGGAAAACCGCATCGAGGCCCCCTGATCGACCCAGAGCATGACGGATTGCGCAATCTGCCATTCGCGTTCGCGCACGAATTCCATGTCGCCCATGGCCGAGCGGCGGTGGTCGATCAACCGGCGACTGTCGCCCGGTTGCGCCGGGCGGTACTGCCAGAAATCATCGCCCATCCCCGACCGCCGGCGCCCATGGTCGCCCAGCAGCACCGCGCCGGCCAGATGCTCTGCGCGGGCCAGCAGCGGCGGCAGTTTGGCGGCCTGCGTCTCGGCATCCGCGCGCAGCGCCGTGGGCCGGGCAGGCTCAGGAAGGGCGGACAAGCGGCTCACGCGGCGGCCTTCGCTCCGGACAGGGCGTTGGCGGTGCTTTCAATCAGATCGGTGAGGCTGTCGCCCCGCGCGCGGGCAGCAAAGTTCAGCGCCATCCGATGGCTGAGCACCGGGCGGGCCATATCGATCACGTCCTCTGCCGAGGGGGCGAGCCGCCCTTGCAGCAAGGCGCGCGCGCGCACCGTCAGCATCAGCGCCTGTGCAGCACGGGGCCCCGGACCCCACGCCACGGTCTCGCGCACCTGCTGACTGGCGGTCTCCTCTTCGGGGCGGAAGGCGCGGACAAGGTCGAGGATCATCTCCACCACGCTTTCGCCCACGGGCATGCGCCGCAACAGGGTCTGCGCGGCAAGCAGCTCGTCGGCGGTGAACACGCCGGTGGAGGACTCCTCGGCCTCGCCCGTCGTGGCCAGCAGGATATCGCGTTCGGTATCGCGGTCCGGGTACTGCACATCGATCTGTACGAGGAACCGGTCAAGCTGCGCTTCGGGCAGCGGATAGGTTCCCTCCTGTTCGATCGGGTTCTGTGTCGCCAGCACGTGGAAGGGTGACCCAAGACTGCGGTTTTCACCCGCAACGGTGACTGTCTTTTCCTGCATCGCCTGCAGCAGCGCCGATTGGGTCCGGGGTGAGGCGCGGTTGATCTCGTCGGCCATCAGAAGCTGGCAAAAGATCGGGCCCTGAATGAATCGGAACGCGCGGCTGCCATCTGATGCTGTATCCAGCACCTCGGAGCCGAGGATATCCGCTGGCATCAGGTCGGGGGTGAACTGCACCCGGTTGCCCTGCAATCCCATCACGGTCGAGAGCGTCTCGACCAGCCGCGTTTTGCCCAGCCCCGGCAGACCGATCAGCAGGCCGTGACCACCGCACAAGAGCGCTGTCAGCGTCAGCTCCACCACGCGCTCCTGTCCGATGAAACGTTTGGTGATCGAGGCCTTGGCCTCGGACAGCTTTTCGCCCAGGGCCTCGATCTCTGTGACCATATCCTCTGCTTCACTCATGACAATGCACTCCGATGGTTTATATCCTTCAATGTAAATCTATCGCGCTCTAAGGGAATGGCAAAAGCAATGAGTGGACAAAAAACCGTTACCCCGTCTGCAGAAAGCCTTGCGGCCTCGATAACTGCCGCAAAAACACGCGGTTTGCCGCCTGTTGAGCAATGGAACCCGCCGTTTTGCGGAGATCTGGACATGCGCATTGCGCGCGACGGGACGTGGTTTTACCAGGGCACACCCATCGGTCGACCCGGCCTGGTCAAGCTGTTTTCATCGATTCTCAAGAAAGAGGGGGCGGATTATTTCCTCGTCACCCCGGTCGAAAAGGTGGGAATCACGGTCGAGGATGCGCCCTTTGTCGCCATTGATTTTGAGGCGCAGGGCAGCGGGCGCGATCAGGTGCTGACCTTTTACACGCAGGTCGACGACATCGCAGTCGCCAGTGCTGACCTGCCGCTGCGGGTGGTGCGCGACCCTGACACGGGCGAGCCATCGCCCTATGTGCGGGTCCGCCGCAATCTGGAGGCGTTGATCGACCGCAAGAGCTTTTATCGGCTGGTTGAGCTGGGAGAGCATCACGACGACTGGTTCGGGCTCTGGTCGTCGGGGGTGTTTTTCCGGGTCATTCCCAGTGCGGAATTGCCGTAAGCCGGGCCTGTTGATGTCATGAAGCTGGCCGCCAATATCAGTCGCTTGTGGGCAGAACTCCCCTACCTTGATCGTTTCGATGTCGCCGCAGAGGCCGGTTTTGACGGCGTGGCCGTGCCTTTTCCCTACGACATGCCGGCCAAGGAAACGCAGCGTGCCGCCTGGCGTTCCGCCCTGCCGGTTGTGCAGATTTCAGCGCCACCGCCCAATTATACCGGTGGCGGGCGCGGTTTCGCCGCCGTGCCGGGGTTGGAGGCGCGGTTTCAGTACGATCTGCGCCGCGCGTTGCGCTATTGCGAGGCCTTGCGGGTGCCGGTGCTGCATCTGATGGCGGGGGAGGCGTCGGGTGCTGCCGCGCGCGAGACCCTGCTGGCCAATCTCCGCCACGCCAGTGCGACGGTGCCGGAAGGTCTGGCGCTGACCATTGGGCCGCAGCCGACCGAAGGCGCGTTTCTGGGGGATTTTGACATGACGGCCGAGATCATCGCGGAGATCGGGAGCCCCAACATCGGCTTGCGGTTTCACAGTGGTCATGCCGCACTGTTGCACGGCGATGCGGTTGCAGTGTTTGAAAAACACGCCGCCCGCGTGCGCCAGATTCAGCTTGCAGATACACCGGGGGCGGGGGTGCCGGGCACCGGGCAGATCGATCTGCCGCGTCTTGTGCAAAGCATCAGGGCCGCAGACTACAAAGGCTGGGTGGTTGCGGATTACGACACAGGTCCCCGCACCGAAGCGACCCTGACCTGGCTCCCGCTCTTTCGCGATTAATGCGCCACGGCCCAGTTCGGGCCTTTTCCCGCATCGACTGTAAGGTTCACGTCAAGCTTCACAACCGGGTCAGCGGCCCCTTCCATTACGGTGCGCGCGGCATTGATGAGCCTGTCCTCTGCCCCCGCTTCGACCTCAAAAAGCAGCTCGTCATGGACCTGGAGCAGCATCTTGGCGGGAATATCCTGAATGGCCGCGGGCATCCGGATCATCGCGCGCCGGATCACATCGGCCGCGGTGCCCTGAATGGGCGCGTTGATCGCGGCGCGCGCGGCAAAGCCCGCGTGCGGGCCCTTGGCCGTGATGTTGGGCGTGTGGATGCGGCGGCCAAAGAGCGTCTGGACATAGCCATGCTCTTTGGCAAAGGCCTTGGTGTCATCCATGTAGGTGCGGATGCCGGGGAACCTTTCGAAATAACGGTCGATGAACCCCTGGGCCTCGCTGCGCGGGATGCGCAGGTTGCGGGCAAGCCCAAAGCCGGAGATACCATAGATCACCCCGAAATTGATCGCCTTGGCGCGGCGGCGGATCTCGGGTGTCATCTCGTCCATGGGCACGTCGAACATCTCGGAGGCGGTCATGGCGTGGATATCCTGACCCTCCTGAAACGCCTGTTTCAACGCCGGAATATCGGCGATATGCGCCAGGATGCGCAGCTCGATCTGACTGTAATCCAAGGCGACCAGCGTCTTGCTATCCTCGGCCACAAAGGCCTCGCGGATGCGGCGGCCCTCTTCGGTGCGGATCGGGATGTTCTGCAGGTTGGGATCGGTCGAGGCGAGCCTGCCGGTGGAGGCCCCGGCAATCGAATAAGAGGTATGCACCCGGCCCGTGTCCGCGTTGATGTGGTCCTGCAGCGCGTCCGTGTAGGTCGATTTCAGCTTGGAAAGCTGCCGCCAGTCGAGAATACGGCGGGGCAGTTCGTGTTCGGTGGCGAGGTCTTCGAGCACATCCGCGCCGGTGGCGTAGGCCCCGGTCTTGCCCTTCTTGCCGCCCGGCAGGGACATCTCGTCAAAGAGGATCTCGCCCAGCTGCTTGGGGGAGCCCACGTTGAACTTGCGGCCTACCATCTCGTAGATTTCATCCTCCAGCCCGGCCATCTTCTGACTGAAGGCATTCGACATCCGACTGAGCGTATCGCGGTCCACCTTGATGCCGGTCCGCTCCATCCCGGCGAGCACAGCGACCATCGGCCGTTCGAGGGTTTCATAGACCCGCGTCACCTGCGTGCGGTGCAGTCCCGGCTTGAACTGCTGCCAGAGCCGCAGGGTGATGTCCGCATCCTCTGCGGCGTAGGGAACCGCCTCTGCCAGCGGTACCTTGTCGAAGGTGATGGCCGATTTACCCGAGCCCAACAGCGGCTTGATCGGGATCGGCGTGTGGTTGAGGTAGCGCTCCGACAGCATGTCCATCCCGTGCCCGTGCAGCCCGCCGTGCATGGCGTAGGACATCAGCATCGTGTCATCGATTGGTGCCACCTCGATCCCGAGCTGTGCAAAGATCTTGGCGTCGTATTTCATGTTCTGGCCGATCTTGAGGATACTTTCATCCTCCAGCACGGGTTTGAGCAGGGCGAGGGCCTCGTCCACCTTCATCTGCCCCTCGGCCAGATCGTCTGAGCCAAAGAGATCATCGCTGGCGCGCGCCTTGTGAATGAGCGGGATGTAGCAGGCCTTGCCCGCCTCGACACAGAGCGAGATGCCCACCAGATCGGCGGTCATCTCATCCAGACCGGTGGTCTCGGTATCCACGGCCACATGGCCACGCTCGTAGATATCATCGATCCAGGATTGCAGAGCTGCGGCGTCGCTCACCTGCGTGTAGCCGCTCCTGTCAAAGGGAACCTCGGCAATCTCGGGGGCATCGGGTGCCGCGGTGGGCATGTCATCGATCACGGGAGGGTCGACATCCAGTTGGGTCGCGATGCGTTTGGTCAGGGTGCGGAATTCCATTTCCGCCAGAAACGGCATCAGATCATCCGGGTTGGGCGCGCGAACCTCCAGATCGTCCAGCGTAAAATCAAGCGGCGTGTTTTCGTCAAGGAGCACCAGTCTGCGCGAGAGGCGGATCTGCTCTGCATGGTTGATGAGCGTCTCGCGGCGCTTGGGTTGTTTGATCTCTCCGGCGCGCTCCAGCAGCGCGTCCAGATCGCCGTACTCATTGATAAGCAATGCCGCCGTCTTGACGCCGATGCCCGGCGCGCCGGGGATGTTATCGACCGAATCGCCCGCCAGTGCCTGCACATCGACCACACGGTCGGGGTAGACGCCGAATTTCTCGAACACCCCCTCGCGGTCAATGCGCTTGTTCTTCATCGCATCCAGCATCTCCACGCCGTCGCCCACCAGCTGCATCAGGTCCTTGTCGGAGCTGATGATCGTGCAGCGCCCGCCTGCCGCGCGCGCCTGCACCGCCAGCGTGGCAATGATATCGTCGGCCTCATAGCCTTCCAGCTCCTTGCAGGCTATGTTGAAGGCCTCGGTAGCGCGGCGGGTCAGCGGGATCTGCGGGCGCAAATCCTCCGGCATGGCGTCGCGGTTGGCCTTGTACTGTTCGTACATCTCGTTGCGAAAGGTGTGGCTGCCCTTATCAAAAATCACGGCAACATGGGTGGGGGCATCATCGCCGGTGTTGGTCTCGACATAACGCTGCAGCATGTTGCAAAAGCCTGACACCGCCCCGATCGGCAGGCCATCGGATTTGCGCGTCAGCGGCGGCAGGGCGTGATAGGCGCGAAAGATAAACGCCGAGCCGTCGATCAGATGAAGATGATGTCCCTTGCCAAATGCCATATGTCCAGCCCCCATGTCACGATGTACCGTTCATGGCGTGCACGCGAGCCGAAGTCCAGAACCGGATCGGGTTGGGCGCAGGATCAGCCGAGAATGGAGTCCATATTCTGCATGATCCCGATCAGCAGCATGATCCCCGCGATGATCAGCACTGCAATCAACAGGACCTGAACCAGGATGGCACCAATGCTGAGCGCCATGCCACAGGCCGCCGCGCGCTTTGGCTCCCTGCGGATGAAGGCGACGATGGCCATGACAAGACCGACAACGCCCAATGCAGGTGCCCCGGCCATGAGAATACGATCAATATCCCAATTTGGCTGGATCACCGTTGCTTGAGGTTGTGGATCTCCCTGCAGCGCGCGTTGAGCTGCCGCCCGTATGTTTCCGGCAATCTCACCGATCGTCGTGCCGATGTCCGGTTGCGCGGTGAAGGGACCCGCGTAGACGATCAGCAATGCGAGACATAGCGCTGATGCGCCGAACCCGATGGCCGCGTAGGAAAATGGTGCGCTGCGTAAGGCTGCTTCTGACATGTCCTGACCTCCGATCTTCAAACTGTCCCTAAGGGGTCAGCATGGCAAGATTGAGGCGGCGGGTCTCAGGCCGTGTCTGCGAAATCCTTGTGGATGAATTTGCAATCGCAATAGCCGCACTCCACCCACCCGGTGTCTCTGGGGATCTGCAACCAGACACGCGGGTGTCCCAGCGCGCCTTCGCCGCCGTCACAGGCGATCCGGAAAGTTTCAACGATCTTGGTTTCTGGGGGTTCCTGCATCGGGGGCATCCTGTGGCGTTACGGATGCCGTTATGACCAATGCGGGCTTTGGGGGCAAGCCAAACACGCGCCTGTCCTAGTCCCGCTCGATCCGGACCTGATAGCAATTGTTGCGTGCCGACCGCACATGCAGGAATGCAATCTCGGGGTTCTCGAAGGTTTTTTCTATTTTCAGGGAGATATCGGGCGTTTTGACGACTTCGCCGGTGCCGTAAACAATGCGCTCTTTGGCGTTGTAGCCTTTGATCAGATAGTCAGGTGATGCACGCAGAATATGCGGCACCGCAGGGGTTTCGTCCCCACCGCGCGGGCAGCTGTCTGCGCACAGGAAAATTGGCCCGGTTTCGGCGTAGGGGTGGAGGCTCCCGAACGGGCAATGTGCAAGGATCAGCATGTCTTCCCCCTCGGGTATATCTTTGAGGCAATGCCGACAGGGGTTTCCCGCCCCGTCGGAAATCTGATGCTCCGGGGCGTTTCCGTATGCGTCAAGCCCGCCGTTTTGGAGCGATCGGACGATTTTGGTGTCTAAAGCAATGAATCTTGGCATGTTCTGACCCTTGTGAAGAGAAGCATGGGGGGAATGTGGCCGCGCGGACGCACCGGGTCGATCCGAATGATGCGCATTCGGGGTTTGTCGGCGTTGAACGCCGGGGGTGCTATTTCGAACGAGGTCCTGGTCTGCAGATCCCGCCGGTCGTCCGGCCCATGTGATCTTGCACCCTTCACCCGGTGGGCCACAGCCGGTACAAGGGAGCAAACAGGTAATGACAGGCGCGCTCATGACATCTCCGAAACCCGTTGTATTATGTATCCTTGATGGCTGGGGTCTGAGCGACCGGCGCGAGGGTAACGCGCCCCTGCTCGCCAACACACCCAATATGGACCGGATCATCGCGACCTGCCCGAATGCGACGCTGACCACATTTGGTCCGGACGTCGGATTGCCGCGCGGGCAGATGGGTAATTCGGAAGTCGGTCATACCAACATCGGGGCCGGGCGTGTTGTCGCGATGGATCTGGGCCAGATCGACCTGGCCATTGAAGAGGGCAGCTTTGCCGAAAACCCCCCGCTCAGCGACTTTATCTCAAAGCTGCGGGAGACCGGCGGAACAGCGCATCTGATGGGTGTCGTTTCTGACGGCGGGGTGCATGGGCATGTCGCGCACCTGCAAGCCGCCGCACAGGCGATCCACGCGGCGGGCGTGCCTGTCGTCATTCACGCCTTGACCGATGGGCGGGATGTCGCGCCGAAATCAGCTCTTGGCTATCTCGAGGCGCTGCAAGGCGCTCTGCCCGATGCGGTGCGGATCGCCACGGTGAGCGGCAGATACTACGCGATGGACCGTGACACCCGCTGGGACCGGGTTGCCAAGGCCTATGCGGCCATCGTGCAGGGTCGCGGCGCGCAGGCGCAGACGGCGTTGCAAGCGGTCAAGGTGGCTTACGCCCGCGACGAGACAGACGAATTCATTCAACCCACCGTGATGGGCTTCTACGACGGAGCCCAGGACGGGGACGCGCTCTTTTGCCTGAACTTCCGCGCCGACCGCGCGCGCGAGATCATGGCCGCCATCGGGGCGCCGGATTTTGACGCTTTCGAGACCGGGGTACGACCGCAGTGGGCCGGGCTGATGGGCATGTCCCAGTATTCCGATGCGCATGGGGCCTATATGACCACGATGTACCCCAAGCCCGAGATCGTGAATACCCTGGGCGATTGGGTGGCACAGCATGGGTTGCGCCAATACCGTCTGGCCGAGACCGAAAAATACCCGCATGTGACGTTCTTTCTGAATGGCGGCGAAGAGGTTTGCTTTGCCGGCGAAGACCGTCTGATGCCAAAGTCACCGGATGTGGCGACCTATGATTTGCAGCCGGAAATGTCCTGCAAGGAGGTCACGGAGGCCCTCGTCGCGGCCATTGCGGCGGGATACGACCTGATCGTGGTGAACTACGCCAATCCCGATATGGTCGGGCATACCGGTGATCTGGACGCGGCGATGCGGGCCTGTGAAGCGGTAGATCAGGGCCTTGGCCGGGTTCTCACAGCACTTGAAGCCGCTGGTGGCGCGATGATCGTCACCGCCGATCATGGCAATTGTGATGTGATGATCGACCCGGAGACAGGCGGGCCGCATACCGCCCATACCCTGAACCCGGTGCCGGTGGTGGTGGTCGGTGCACCGGAGGGTGCACAGCTGAGAGAGGGCCGCCTCGCCGATCTGGCCCCCACCGTTCTGCATTTGATGGGGCTTGAGGTCCCATCCGAGATGACGGGGGCGTGTCTCTTGTCATGAGATGGTTCGTTCTTTGCGTTTCTCTGATTGGGCCAGCGATGGCCCTGGCCCAGACCTCACCGGCGGATCGGGCGCGGTCGGCGCTGAACATGCTGGATGCGGCAACCGAACAACTGGAGAGCGCGCAATCGGCGCGCGACCGCGTGCGCGCCCTGACCGAGACCATATCGGCTTTCGAAGAGGGGCTGAGTGCGCTGCGCACCGGCCTGCGGCAGGCTGCAACGCGCAAGGCGCAGGTCTCGGCGCGCCTGCAGGCTCAAGACGAGGAGATCGCCGCCTTGCTGGCCGTTCTGCAGCGTGTGGGCGGTACGACGTCTCCTGTCCTGTTGCTGCATCCGGGGGGGCCGACGGGGACAGCGCGCGCCGGCATGCTGCTGGCAGAGGTCGCCCCGGCCCTGAACGCCCGTGCCGCCGATCTGCGCCTTGATCTCGAAGAATTGCAGCGACTGCAAAGGCTCCAGACCACCTCTGCCGCGCGTCTGGAAGCGGGTTTGCAACAGGTGCAGCGCGCCCGAACGGAGCTCAGCCAGGCTATCGCGGACCGGACGGAGTTGCCCAAGCGGTTCATTTACGACCCTGTGAATGCTGCGGTACTGATCGCCTCGGCCGAGACTCTGGGAGAGTTTGCAGCCGGTTTGGACCGGTTGATCGTCGAGGAATTGGCTGTCCCGCGTTTTGACCTGATGGGCAGAAAAGGGCAGCTTGACCTGCCGGTGCAGGGCCGTGTGCTCCGGGCCGCGGGAGAGCCGGATGCGGCAGGGATTTCCCGGCCCGGCATCATCCTCGCGACCCTGCCCCGCGCACTGGTGACAACGCCTGTGCCGGCCACCATTCGCTACGTGGGGCCGCTCCTCGATTTCGGTCAGGTGGTGATTCTCGAACCGCAGGCCGAGGTGCTTTTTGTGCTGGCGGGCCTCGGAACGGTCTACGGAATGGCCGGAGATGTCATAGAAGAAGGCACACCATTGGGTCTTATGGGCGACGCTGAGAACAAAATTGCCGCTGAGTTGTCAACAGATGGTGATGAGACTGGTGCTGCGCGGTCAGAAACGCTCTATATAGAAGTCAGACATGATAATACACCTGAAGACCCGAGCCTCTGGTTCCGGACAGATAAGGATGGATAGAGAGATATGAAGAAATTTGCCATGGCGGCAGTGGGCGGCACCCTCGCGGGTGTGATCGCGACCACGCAGATCGCCGGCCCGCTGCTGGCGCAAGAAGCAGCAAAGTCGAGCAACGTATACGAACAGTTGGATCTGTTCGGGGATATTTTTGAACGGATTCGTGCCCAGTATGTCGAAGAGGTCGAGCCTGGTGAACTGATCGAGGCGGCAATTGACGGTATGTTGACCTCGCTTGACCCGCACTCCAGCTACCTCAGCCCGGATGATGCCGCGCAGATGCGCGTGCAGACGCGGGGTGAATTCGGCGGGCTGGGCATCGAGGTCACCCAGGAGGAAGGCTTTGTGAAGGTGGTGTCGCCCATTGATGGCACCCCGGCCGATCAGGCGGGCGTGGAGGCGGGCGATTTCATCACCCATGTGAACGGTGAATCGGTTCTGGGGCTGGCGCTTGACGAAGCTGTCACGCTGATGCGGGGGCCTGTTGGCTCAGAGATCGTGATTACCCTGGTGCGCGAAGGCGAGCCTGAACCCTTCGACGTGTCGATCATTCGCGATACGATCAAACTGACCGCCGTGCGCACGCGAACGGAGGGCGAAACAGTTGTGCTGCGGGTCACGACCTTTAACGATCAGACCTACACCAACCTCGAAGCCGGTTTGCAGGAGCAGGTCCAGGAAGCCGGCGGGATCGACGCCATCAATGGTATCGTCATTGATCTGCGCAACAACCCCGGCGGTCTGCTGACACAGGCGATCCGCGTCTCGGATGCGTTCCTTGAAAAGGGTGAGATCGTCTCGACCCGCGGACGTGAAGTGCAGGACGGTGAACGGTTCAATGCCACATCCGGTGATCTGGCCGAGGGCAAGCCGATTGTTGTGCTGATCAACGGCGGCTCGGCCTCCGCCTCCGAGATTGTGGCGGGCGCTTTGCAGGATCACCGCCGCGCGATCGTCGTCGGGACCAAAAGCTTTGGCAAAGGATCGGTTCAGACGGTGATGCCGCTGCGCAGTGACGGTGCGATGCGTCTGACCACGGCGCGCTACTATACGCCGTCGGGTCGGTCTATTCAGTCGCTGGGGGTGTCACCCGATATCGTGGTTCAGCAGCCCCGCACCCCCCCCGCCATAGAAGAGGACGAGGAAGCCACGAACCGGCCCTCACGGTCCGAGGCGGATTTGCGCGGATCGCTGAATAACGACAGCCTGTCGGACGATGAGATCAAGCAGATCGAGGCAGAACGTGCGAAAGCGGACGCGGCGGCAGCCCTGCGCGAAGAGGACTATCAACTGGCCTATGCCATCGACATCCTCAAGGGGCTCTCGGCAATTGGCCCGCAGGACTAAGAGAGGTCTCTGACCGTCAAATCTGGCCCCGTCGCACCCCGGTGGGGCCTTTGTGATGTGGACGACTGTCAAGTAAAACTGGCAGTGTTGCGAATGCACAACCTGCCTCGCAACGTCCGCTTGGAGCCCAATGGTTTTGCCTCGATTAGGTGGACACCTAGAATAGGCGCAGATTGCGCCGGGAGGTGTCGGATGACGAAGCCGAAGCGATACAAGCGGTACGGCGCGGAGTTCAAACGAGAAGCTCTGCGCAGGGCTGCGGAAGAAGGGATGACAGACAAGGCTGTCTGCGATGAACTGGGGATCAGTACCCGGCAGTTTCGACGATGGCACGGTGAGATGGCGCTGCTTGGCCATGATGCGTTCCCCGGCCAGGGTCGTCCGCGCGACGAAGAGATGGCTGCGCTGAAGCGCGAGCTGGCCCAGGTGAAGAAGGAGCGTGATTTCCTAAAGGAAGCGGCGGCGTACTTCGCCAGGCTGTCGAAGTGAAGTACGCCTGTATCAATCTGCGGCGCGATCATTATCCAGTGCGCATGATGTGCAGGCTGCTGGGCATTTCAGCCAGCGGATACTACGCTTGGCGCACACGTCCGGAGAGCACCCGTGCAGAACAGGACAGAGAATTGATGCCGAAGATCAGGCGGATCTTCGAGGTCAGCAA
>NZ_JACNMO010000072.1 GCF_020622345.1 Roseobacter weihaiensis
ACTTCTCTAATCGGGCGTTTGGGTCAAGTTCATTTCATTGTGTCATTTCCGTGCTGTAGGAATCCTTGTCTCTCATCCGGGTCACACTTCTCTTCGCAGTCATTGATGGTCCTGTTCGGTTGGGCCGCTGCATGCATGTGTCGGATTGGACGTGGAGCGCCTCGCTTTGTCTCGCGCTTCAAGTTGCGCAGTGAGAATATTCGGCGTCATCTACAGACCTCGTCCGGTGAGGGACGATCCCGCCTTTGACTTCTGGAAGGGGTATCAGGTCATGCATTGCCCTCCGTTGATCCATGACGGAACTCGGTGTTATCGGCCCACATGCGGTGCATGATGACGGCGAGTTTCCTGGCGACGGCAACAACGGCGCGGCGGCGACCTTTTCGGCGCATCAGGCGCAGGCCTCAGCTTTTGATCGCAGAACTGGCGACGGATCGCATCATCATCGCATTGGCCGCAGCATAGAGCGTCGATCGAACATCGCGATCGCCAGCCTTCGATATCCGGCCCGGATTATCCATTTCTCCGGATTGATATCGCCTTGGCGTCAGCCCAAAATGCGCAGCAACGGTCCGGGAACTGGTAAACCGCGCCGGATCATCGACAGCCGCACGGAACGTCAGAGCTGCAATCGGACCAACCCCCGGTATTGCCATGAAGCGTAAGCAAATCTCATCATGACTGGCTGCCTGTTTCACACGCCGATCCAGCTCACGGTAGGTTTTGTAAAGCACGACCCGCGCATCAAGCAGTGGCAAAAGTGCATGAGATAAATCCGAATCTGCCTCCACCAAAGGCCTGACACGTTCGTCGAAAGACCCCTGATCAACACGAGACGGTAATCGCAGCCCAAAAACCCTGAACAGCCCGCGAACCTCGTTGGCCAGATCAATGCACTTCTTCTGGATCGCTTTGCGACTGCTGAGCAAGGCACGCAGTGCATGGGCTTCTCGGCTTTTGATGAAGACCTCGCTGAACCATCCGGACCGCAGCACCTGTGCAATGCCCCGCGCATCCGTCTTATCAGTCTTGTTTCGCATCGCCGACAACGCAGCATTGACCTGGCGCGCCTCCATGCAGACTACATCAAAGCCTGCCGCCCGCAGACCAAAATATAGGTGCTGGCTCATTGCCCCGGATTCAAAACCAACGCGTAACCTCGAGACGGGTAAATCCTAAAGGCACCGCGCGATGTCATCAATCTCGCATTCGATCGTTCGCTCAAAGACATGCTTGCCATTCGCATCAATGACGCAAACTGCAATACTCCTCAGCGAAACATCTAATCCCACATAATAGTTCATGTCGTTCTCCTTAAATTGCAGTAATCTACTGCAACTCTATCAAGAACCTCACCCCACTATCTGGTCAGCCCGATTACCCATGCTTCGTCC
>NZ_JACNMO010000073.1 GCF_020622345.1 Roseobacter weihaiensis
GGTTCTCGATAGAGTTGCGGTGATTACTGCAACCTGAGGAGAACGAGATGGATTACTATGTGGGTTTGGACGTGTCGCTACGATCTGTGGCCGTTTGCGTGATTGATGCCGATGGCAAGCACGTCTTTGAACGCGCTGCGGCTTGCGAGATTGAGGATATCTTGGCCTGCCTACGCGAGGTGCCGCAAGGGCAGTGCCGGATTGGATTCGAGTCTGGCGCGATGAGCCAGCATCTGCACTCTGGGCTTCAGAGCGCCGGTTTCGATGTGGTTTGCATGGAAGCGCGCCAAGTGAACGCGGCGCTGTCGGCCATGCGCAACAAAACCGACAAGACGGACGCCAGAGGAATTGCGCAAGTGCTGAGGTCCGGGTGGTTCAGCAAGGTGTTCATCAAGAGCCATGAAGCGCATGCCTATCGCGCATTGCTGAGCAGCCGAAAAGCTGTTCAAAAGAAATGCATCGATCTGGCCAACGAAGTGCGTGGGCTGTATCGGGTCTTTGGGTTGCGCCTGCCGTCCCGGGTCGATCAGGGATCATTTGACGAACGGGTCAGGCCTCTCATCGAAGCGGATCCAGATTTGTCACGGGTCCTGCTGCCGCTCCTGGACGCGCGCGCGATGCTCTACAAAACCTACCGTGAGTTGGACAGACGCGTGAAGCAGGCCGCCAGCCATGACGCGATCTGCCTGCGCTTCATGGCAATCCCTGGCGTGGGACCGATTGCAGCTCTGACGTTCCGCGCAGCCGTCGATGATCCGAAACGATTCACCAGTTCCAGAACTGTCGCCGCGCACTTCGGACTGACACCTCGACGATATCAATCTGGCGAAAAAGACAATCCTGGCCGCATCTCCAAGGCCGGCGATAGCGATGTGCGAGCCACGCTCTACGCAGCAGCGACCGCGATGATTATGCGATCTGTGGCCAGCTCAGAGATCAAAAGTTGGGGACTGCGGCTGATGCGTCGAAAAGGCCACCGCCGCGCCCTTGTCGCCGTCGCAAGAAAGCTCGCCGTCGTCATGCATCGCATGTGGGCCGACAACACCGATTTCCGTCACAGACCTTTGGAGGCCGCGCTATGACCTGACAGCCTTCCCAAGATCAGAGACGGGATCGTCCCTCACCGGACGAGGTCTCTTGCCCTCTCGGGCATGTAAACATGCCCTGCCAGGTAATAGATGACGCCGAAAAGCTCACTGCTCAATTTGAAGCGCGAGACAAAGCGGGGCGCTCCACGTCCATTCCGACACATGCGTGCAGCGGCCCAACCGAACCGGGCCTACAATGACTGCGAAGAGAAGCGTGACCCGGATGAAGGACAGCGATCCCTATAGGACGGAAATGACACAATGAAATGAACTTGACCCAAACGCCCGATTAGAGAAG
>NZ_JACNMO010000074.1 GCF_020622345.1 Roseobacter weihaiensis
GGAGCCAATGGTATGGACCCCGCCGCCCTCAAGCGGCGACGATTGCGCCTTTGCAAAGCAAGGAGACATATCATGGAAATTGTGCGTATTGGTTTGGACTTGGCGAAGACCATCTTTGAGGTCTGCGGTGTAGATGCTCAAGACAAAGCGGTTTTGAAAAAGACACTGCGACGTCATGCAGTCACCCAATTCTTTGCCGATTCAGCGCCCTGCATAATTGGTATGGAGGCCTGTAGCGGATCGCATTACTGGGCAAAGGTCTTTGCAGATCTCGGGCATGAAGTTCGCCTGATCTCACCACAGTTTGTGACGCCCTATGTTAAATCCAACAAGAACGACCGCAACGATGCCGAAGCGATTTGCGAAGCTATCGGCAGACCGTCCATGCGGTTCGTGCCGGTCAAAACTGCGGAACAGCTCGAAATTCAGGCCGTTCATCGTATCCGTCAAAGATTGGTGGCAAATAGAACCAGGTTGGTGAACCAAATCCGAGGACTGTTGGTCGAGCATGGTTTGGTCGTCGCCCGAGACATCTCTAGGATCCGGCAAGCATTGACGCAGATCGCCGATGGCGTTGATCACATGCTGGGCGCGATGCTTGTGGATTTGGCCTGCGACGTGCGCGAAGAACTCAGCGAATTGGATCAGCGCATCGCAGTTTACACAAAGCGCATCCGAGAGCTCTTTCGGTCCAACGAGATGTGCCAACGTATTGGTAAGATTGAGGGGATCGGGCCAATAACGGCGACTGCGCTGGTAGCCGCTGTTGGTGATCGGACATGCTTCAAGAACGGACGACAGTTTGCCGCTTGGCTTGGGCTCGTGCCCAAGCAGCGATCCAGTGGCGGCAAGTCCCGCCTGTTTGGAATCAGCAAACGAGGAGACCGATATTTGCGCACCCTGTTGATCCACGGTGCTCGCGCTGTTCTGAGGAAAGCGGGTGGGAAAACCGATGCCAGAAGCCTGTGGATCGAACGGATGCGCGATCGGCGGCATCCTAATGTGGTGGCCGTCGCGCTTGCCAACAAAAACGCAAGGATCGTTTGGGCAGTCTTGTCAGGTCGCACCGAGTATCAAATGGCCTTCACCGCTTAAAGGGGCGTTGGAAACCAAAGAGAGACTACCTGAATATTGCAGCAATTTGGCAAGGGATGGTGACAACGACACGAACCGTAGCTTCTTGAACCTGGTGTGTGGATCGGCACAGCAAAGTTGATGCCTTGGAGCCAATGAGGGGGAAGCAAGCGGAAATCCATCGGGGCTCGCGGTGACGATATATCGGGCCGCTCACAGAAGCCGGATATACGTCAGCAATCGTGATCCTGAACCAGACCAACCAAAACCGTTGCAATAAGGCGGGGTCCATATA
>NZ_JACNMO010000075.1 GCF_020622345.1 Roseobacter weihaiensis
GTTCTCTATCTGCGGCCGTTAATTCAAGTGGGTTTTTGATCTCATCGGGTTCATGGTTCTCTCCGAGGTCGGCAGTGCCGCCTCATAATGGCGTCGGGGACTGGTGCCTCAAAATGGTCCGCTGCGAGGTCGCCTGAGTTCAGGCGCATCGACATTGGTAGGCGAGGTCATCCGGCCTCCGTCCCGATGGGACGTCTGTACACCCGGACGGGCGTATTCGGTTGGTGGCTATCTCATGCAGGCAGCTCCTCTTTGGTCCAGGCGAAGGTCGTGCCATCACGCCAGATGCGGGTCATGATGACAGCCAGTTTTCGCGCCGTGGCAACCATGGCTTTCTTCATTCCCCTCCGCGCGACCAGCCGCATTGCCCATGCTTTGAGTGGCGAGAAGCGCGCGACGCGTTGGATCAGGATGTTGGCTGCTTCATATAGCAGTTTGCGCATGGCCCCATCACCACGTTTGGAGATGCGTCCCGACCAATCCGTTTCACCAGATTGATAACGCCGCGGTGTCAGTCCCAAATAGGCACCAACATCCGTTGCTTTGCCAAACCGCGTCACATCATCAATCGTAGCAATAAAGCTGAGGCTGACGATGGGCCCCACACCGGGAATGCTGGTGAGCCGCCGGGCAAGAGGGGTGTCTTTGGCAAGCTGCTGCACCTTTGCATCAATTGCTGTGGCTTCAAGGCAGACAGCTTCATGTACGGCGATCAATGAGGCGAAGATCATCTCCAGATTTGGTTCTCCCTTGATTGCCACCCCAAGCTGATCGCGGAAGCTCTGTCGGCTGTACCCGGCATTTACCGGCCCAAGTCGGATCCCATAGGCCTTCAATAGCCCCCGCGCTTGCCCTTCGATATCCATCCGGATGCGGATCAACCGTTCCCGTGCAGAAAGCACAAGGCGCAACTGATCGCTCGCCTCACTCTTTACATGAACTTCGCCGTACCAACCTGTGCGGGCCAGTTGCGCCAGGCCGGCAGCATCTGATTTGTCAGATTTGTTCATCCGCGCTGACAGCACTTTGTGGGCGGCTCGCGCATCAATGCAGACAACCGGCGCACCCCGTTTTATCAACTCCCGCGTCAGCCAGATCGAGAGCGGGCCAGATTCGTGAACGATCTTCTCAACATCGTCGACTTCAGCAGCAATGGCTCGAACAATTTCATCAGGATCAGTGGCACACGAGCCTTCAAAAATGATCGCGCCGGCATCATCCACAATGCAAAGCGCACATTGCTCTTGGGCGACATCAATTCCAACGTAGCGTTTCATGGTATCTCTCCTCTGGCTGAATGGTTTCAACATCGACTTTAACGACGTTCGAAACCTCCCAAGCCGGATTCGCCGCAGATACGCCATGTC
>NZ_JACNMO010000076.1 GCF_020622345.1 Roseobacter weihaiensis
GACATGGCGTATCTGCTGAGCGCTCGGCTTCAAGGGCATTGAGAACGGCTAATGTCGATCTCAGAAACCTTGAGCTGAAGGAGAGACGACCATGAAAAACTACATTGGTTTAGACGTATCGCAGACCAGTTGCGCCATTTGTATCTTACGTGAAGACGGCTCGCGCGTGTTCGAAGGGGAGTGTTCGACCGACCCGGATGAGATCATTGAAACGATTTCTCTTCACGCCAAATGCGTTGAACGGATCGTGCATGAATCCGGACCGCTGTCCATTTGGCTCTCGCGCGAGCTTAAAAGTCGAGAGGCACCCGTGGTCTGTATCGACGCCCGTGCGGCGCACAAGGCTCTGTCGGCGCGGATGAACAAGTCGGATCGCTCGGATGCAGAAGCATTGGCTCAGTTGGCGCGAACCGGCTGGTATCGCGAGGTGCATATCAAGAGCGAGAATAGCGACCGGCTGCGCCTGCTATTATCGGCCCGCGAACGTCTAGTTCGCATCCGTATGGACATCGAGGGTCAGGCGCGCGGTATCTTGAAAACATTCGGTATCCGCCTTGGCACAGTGCGCAAAGGACGGAGTCGACGCGATTTCCGAGATCAACTTGGTGAGATTGTTTCTGGTGACCCGATCCTCGAGGTCGTCTTCGCATCGCTGATCAAGGTGCATGAGACAGTCTGCCACAAGACCACCGATCTTGATGCCGAGATCCAACGGTACGCAAAGCACAGCGCACTGGCCCGGCGCCTCACAAGCGTGCCCGGAGTTGGACCCATCGCCGCCCTGAGCTTCATTGCCACCATTGACGATGCGACGCGTTTCCGACGTGCGGTGGATGTTGGTGCATATCTTGGTCTGACGCCAAGACGCTACCAATCGGGTGAGACCGATTGGTCCGGTCGCATCTCCAAGCGTGGGGACCGCAACATGCGCAAACTACTTTATGAAGCTGCGAACATACTGATCCAGCGGGTCGCAAAGTTCAGCCCTTTGAAGGGTTGGGCGATGCGGCTTGTGCAACGCAAAGGGCTCAAAAAGGCCACAGTCGCGACCGCGCGCAAAATGGCGGTCATCCTGACACGGCTTTGGCGAGACGGCACAGTGTTCGCTTGGACAAAGGAGGCGCTGCCAGTCTGAACTGAATCACCGAGATCCGCACTCCGCGGAAAACAGGTCCCATCGGGACGGAGGCTGGATGACCTCGCGATGCAAAGTCGATGCGCCCTACCAGGCGACTTCGCAGCGGACTTCTAGAAGGCATCCCGTCACCGACGCCATTATGGGGCGGCACGTTCGACCCCGGAGAGAACCATGAGCCCGATGCGACCTAAATCCGTCCTTGAAATCGAAGCCGCAGATAGAGAAC
>NZ_JACNMO010000077.1 GCF_020622345.1 Roseobacter weihaiensis
AACGGCAGCTTCTCTAATTGGGCTTTTCGGTCAAGCTTGTTTTCCTTTTTCAATCGTGGCGTTTGTCGCTCATCCGGGTCACGCTTCTCTTCGCAGTCTGATTGATGACCTGATGTCATCGCTGCACGCATGTGTCGGATTGGCAGTGGAGAACCTCGCTTTGGGACGCGCTTCTCGATGCGCAGCAGCCATATTCGGCTTCTTCCACAGACCTCGTCCGGTGAGGGACAACCCCGTTCAGATTGGGTGGTGGGCGGTTCAGATCATGCCATGCCCTCCACCTTCACCGGACGGAACTCAGTGCCATCTGCCCACATGCGGTGGAGCAAAACAGCCAGTTTGCGTGCGACAGCAACAATTGCACGGCGTCTGCCCTTGGTCCGCATCAGGCGCATGCCCCACGATTTGATCTGCGACCCAGCCATCGTGCGCATCAGCAACGCGTTAGCCGCAGCGTACAGGGTTGCGCGAACATCTCTATCTCCCGCTCGGGATATTCGACCTGGGTTATCGTGCTCGCCCGACTGATATCGTCGAGGTGTAAGGCCAAAGTGCGCACCAACGGTGCGGGAACTCTTGAAGCGACCAGGATCATCGACGGCGGCTTTGAATGTGAGTGCTGCTATCGGGCCACCGCCAGGTACTGTCATCATCCGCATGCAGACATCGTCGTTGCGGGCCGCACGCTTAACCCGCCGGTCCAAAGCAAGATAGTGTTTGTATATCGCGCGGCGGGCATCCGGCAGCGGCAGCATGGCGTGTGCCAATACCTCATCGACTTCGATCAGCGGGCGCACGGCATCATCGAAGCTGCCATGCTGGACAGTTTTGGGCAGACGAAGTCCGAAGATCTTCAGCAGCCCGCGCACCTCATTCGCTAAATCAATCGTCTCATTGAGTAAGGCTTTGCGGCAGCTCAACAAAGCGCGCATTCCATGCGCCTCTCGGCTCTTCATGTGAACCGGGCTGAACCATCCTGTCCGCAAGATCTGAGCGATACCCCGAGCATCGTTCTTGTCTGTCTTGTTGCGCATCGCCGACAGAGCAGCATTGACCTGACGAGCCTCCATGCAGACGACGTCGAAACCCTCATTCGTTAACCCGAAAAACAGATGCTGCCTCATCGTGCCCGCCTCGAACCCAATCCGAGTGATCGGATGCGGGAAGCTTGCCAAACACTTGGTGATTTCGCCGACATCGCATGCCAGCTCGCGCTCCAAGGCGACGGCACCTCTGGCATCCACAATGCACAA
>NZ_JACNMO010000078.1 GCF_020622345.1 Roseobacter weihaiensis
GGTTGTCGCCTACAGGTTTCCAGGAACGAGATGTAGCTCATGGAAAGATCTGTTCTGAACGCGAGTTCCTCCTGCGAGAGGTTCGCGGCCTTACGTCTCTCGCGGAGAACCCGCGCGTAAGCCGCTATCAAGGCTTGGTTTTTCCGTTCCATCCCAACTCTGTCGGGGAACGGAGAAAATATCTCTAATGACTATAGTAACAATTTACTATAGTCATAGCGGAAACGAGGGATTTCAGGCAGATGATGCGCAGCGAACTTGTCGGGAGCGTCATCATTCAGGCACGGCAACTGAGGCCGTCTCCAGCAGGGTGAGGCCATATGGGGGCAAGACTGCATACGGTTGCGCTGACAGGGTTCAAAGGCGGTGTCGGTCGTACAACCGGTGCTGCCGCGCTCGCTCATGGGCTGGCTGCAATTGGGCATAGTGTTGCGCTGATCGACGCCGGTCACGCTGTGCCTTTGCAAGAAGACGTGGTGTCGAAGGTCCGGGGGTCGCGGGTCTTCGCCAGACGAGAGCCTTCTTCAAAGGTGGGCAACGATGCTGGCGCGCGACTACGAGTCTGGCTCTCGAATTCAGTACATTCGCACATCAACAGCCGCATATCTGGCAACCGTGCTCGAACAATTGTGGCGAGAGGCGTGGCAATTTGCCGTCGTTGATACACCTGCCCACCCGACCGCTTCGGTATTTGAAGCAACGCGTCAATCATCGCTATTGCTTGTCCCAGCTCGGGACCCAGCAAACGCAGGCGCGCTCAGCAGGGACCTGCCCGACGAATTCTTGGATGGTTATCACACGTTGCGCTGCGTCGTGGCGGGCTCAAGCAATCCCACTTTGGTTCGCCAGGCGTTTGCGCCACTGCCTGTGCTGGAAGCGGAAGTACCATTCCAACCCGAGCTTTGCGACTCGGTGATATCGTCGGGTACTGCGGGACCCGCACCAATATCAAAAGAAAATTGGCATATTGGCTGTTTGAGCTTTGCACGCGAAGTTGCCGAGCTTGCAGAGCGTACAGATGCATGTCCTGCCAAGCCCAATCTCGGACTGATAGGGACATGAATGGCACTCGTGCTCATTTGCTATTAGTTCGCGGCACGGTCACGACCGCCAGAGATAAGATGCAGTCTGTCCGGGTAGATCGGCAAACCGGCTACGGACGGATCA
>NZ_JACNMO010000079.1 GCF_020622345.1 Roseobacter weihaiensis
AATGCCCGTGCTTTCCCCATAGAACAGCGCAAGCATCCCGCGGCTTCCACCTTGTCAGATTTGTCAACGCGGGCCAGGCCGCCCAACACAAATCTAACGTACTGGCCCGCATCGAAAAATCTTAGACAAAGCAGCCTTTTTCTAAGGGCAGCGCAACGTCCGCTTCCAGTGAGCCGCACAACAATCGATTGTCTGTTGACCGCCTTGGGGCACCGCTTTCTTGTAATCGCGGGTTTTCGCTACTGTGACTTAACAATTTTACAAGTTGCATGATCGGGCTGATCTCTCAGCACGCCTTCGCAAAATGAAACTGCGGTCAGTCCTGATGCATTTGGAAGATCTAGGCGAGCACCTAGATCCAAAAGGATGCTGGCTTCAGTCGTGGCGTTGCCGTCAATGGCGTGGTGTAGCGGAGTTCGGCCATCTGCATCTTGATGATCCAAATCAGCACTGTATTGAACCGCAATTCTGATAGCGTCAGGGTTTGAGGCATTTACCAAAGCAGCATGAACCACATTTTGCCCTCGCGCATACCTATACTGCGATACATCAGCCTCGGTCTTCGTTGACAGAAAACGTAAAAGCTCTGCCTTTTCGAATGTTGCAAATGCTTCAGCAATTCTGAGATCATCAGCATAGCAAGCACTGACTGAAAGAAACGTAGTCGCAATGATAGTGCGAAGCCTAGGCCAGTGTTCCTGCATTGGGGCGAAGGGCATGGGATATTCTTCCTTTGTTGCAGAATGCAATGTCAGAATTCATTCAAAAACTAGAGTTGGCCAGCAACCACAAGCCAAGAAAATTATTTTAGGACATATGGTAACCACCCGGTCTTACGCAACTCAAAACCCAATTGGTGACAGAAGACTTTTCGAACTGTAGAAGCAGCCATTCGTGCAGTTTCAGAAAACGTCAATTTGGGCTCGCTGCGGACATCCGACAATTCTGATCAGATGACTAGTGCCAGCCCAAAGCGGACATCCGTTTTGATCAGGCAGTCGGCAGACCTGCGGACAAGGACGAAGCCGCTCGCGCGGCATTTGCGCACTTTGCGGGTGTTGATCACTGATGCAGCTGTTTTGGGATTTGGCAGACCTGCCTGACGATTGAGGTTTCTCAATCGGACAGGAGGTTCCAATGACAC
>NZ_JACNMO010000080.1 GCF_020622345.1 Roseobacter weihaiensis
ATGAAAACCCGCGCTGCTGTTGCTGTTGCTGCCGGTCGGCCTTTGGAGGTTATGGAGGTGACCCTTGAGGGCCCGCGGGCGGGGGAGGTTCTGGTTGAGATCAAGGCGACGGGCCTGTGCCACACCGATGAGTTCACCCGCTCGGGCGATGATCCCGAGGGCATCTTCCCGGCGATCCTGGGCCATGAGGGCGCGGGCGTGGTGGTCGAGCTGGGCGCGGGGGTCACGAGCCTCGAAGTGGGGGACCATGTGATCCCGCTCTACACGCCCGAATGCCGCGAATGCGAGTACTGCCTGAACCCCAAGACCAATCTCTGCCAGAAGGTGCGCAGCACGCAAGGACAGGGGCTCTTGCCCGATGGCTCGACGCGGTTTGCCATGCTCGACGGCACGCCCATTCACCACTACATGGGCTGTTCGACCTTTGCCAATCACACGGTGGTGCCGGAGATTGCGCTGGCCAAGGTCCGCCGCGACGCGCCGTTTGACAAGATCTGCTACATCGGCTGCGGCGTGACCACGGGCATCGGGGCGGTGATCAACACCGCCAAGGTCGAGATCGGGTCGCGCGCGATCGTCTTCGGGCTCGGCGGCATCGGTCTGAACGTGATCCAGGGGCTGCGGCTGGCGGGCGCGGATCAGATCGTGGGCGTGGATCTCAACGACGACAAGGTCGAGATGGGCAAACACTTCGGGATGACCGATTTTGTCAACCCATCCAAGGTTGAAGGGGATATGGTGGCCCATCTGGTTGAGATTACACAAGGCGGGGCGGACTATACCTTTGACGCCACGGGCAATGTGAAGGTGATGCGCACAGCACTCGAGGCCGCGCACAAGGGCTGGGGCGAGAGCATCATCATCGGCGTGGCGCCTGCGGGGGCGGAGATCTCGACCCGCCCCTTCCAACTGGTCACGGGCCGGGTCTGGCGCGGCACGGCCTTCGGGGGGGCCAAGGGGCGCACGGATGTGCCGAAGATCGTGGACTGGTACATGGACGGCAAGATCGAGATCGACCCGATGATCACGCACAAGCTGACCCTCGACGAGATCAACCACGGCTTCGACCTCATGCACCAGGGAAAATCAATCCGCGCCGTCGTGGAGTTTTGAGC
>NZ_JACNMO010000081.1 GCF_020622345.1 Roseobacter weihaiensis
ATGACAACGCCGTCGTCGAAAGCTTCTTCGGCGTGCTCAAACGCGAACGCGTGAACCGCATACGCTACCGCACCAGAGACGAAGCACGCGCCGATCTGTTCGAGTACGTTGAGGTGTTCTGTAAGCGAAAACGTCGCCATGGATATCTTGGCAACGTAAGCCCGGCTGACTTCGAAGAGCGGTCAACCGGATCAATTGAAACTGTCCACTGAAACGGGGCAAGACGAGCCACCTGCCGGATGCTGCAGAGCGGACACATGTCCGCTCTGCGGTTCGATGAAGAATAAGCGAGTTGCTAGAAAGTGTTTGTCCGCTCGACGCCGAGAGCAAAAGGCGCGCCGTCTGGGTCACAAAAGATGAGGCTACGGGCTTCACCAGTTTTATTGGAGTCCACAGAAGCCGAACGCGCGCCCATGGACTCGGCAGCAAAGCAGGCGTCTGAGATAGATGCGACCTTGATGCTCGGCACCCAAGCCGCGTTTGACCCGATTCGCCAAGTCGCGGCATGTTGGAGTGCAACAGGATCGCCCCAAGGCCCAAGGACAGCGATGCATTCCATATCTCGCTTCGGCGAGACCTGCCATTCGAAAAGCTCAGCATAAAACGCCTCCGGGAACTTATCGCCATTGCCGACATACACTTCAGTGCCGAACTGTCGGCGGGGCACGGGAAAGCTGTGCTTTGATAGTGAAAGCCCCAAAAGCGCGCCGAGCGGATCGCGAACGAGCGCATTGCGACCGACGCCCGGCACTTCGAATGGCTCCCGAACGATTATTCCTCCGAGCGAGTTGGTGCGTTCGACCGCCGCATCCACGTCGGCGACTTCAACATAGGTGATCCAGCCATCTTCCTGGTCCTGCGGAGTCTCGGCAAACCCGGCGCCCGCTTCGTCTCCGGATAGAGCAAGGACGAATTCCTTTTCACCGCCGCCCCAAGCAAGGTTCTCTATCTGCGGCTTCGATTTCAAGGACGGATTTAGGTCGCATCGGGCTCATGGTTCTCTCCGGGGTCGAACGTGCCGCCCCATAATGGCGTCGGTGACGGGATGCCTTCTAGAAGTCCGCTGC
>NZ_JACNMO010000007.1 GCF_020622345.1 Roseobacter weihaiensis
CCCTCGAAGCTTGTGCCGCACTGACACCACGCTTCGTCACCAATTCCACCGCTTCCTGCTTGAACTCACTGCGGAACATGCTTCTCGTCATGTAAATGCTCCAGTTGCATAAACACCTTAGCTCGGTCCCCACAAAACCGGCAGCAGGCCATCACCAGGTGAAGGAGCCGTGGCTCCAGCGAGATTACGTCAGCCCCGGAGACGCTTTACAACGGCTGGACGCGATAGAGCGATAAGGGTGGCTTCGCCGATATTGCGGCTGGGCTTGCCTCCGAACATGGCGAAGCGAAGACACTCCTGATCGATGCGGCTTACCTCAAAGCATGCCAACAGCGATCAATCTAGGTGCTAAAGTGGTGGCATGCATCACTATGGATTGCTGCTACCATATCTCTGTTTCCCCCTCTTTTTGATTTCTTGTGCTGTTCATCGGTTTTTCCACATTGAACCACTGCCCGCCTTACGACGCTGGCCGGGGGCAAAGAGCCCGAGTTCATCGCGGTATTTGCTGACCGTCCGACGTGAAATCGACAATCCCGTTTCCCGGAGCCGCTCAACGATCTCTTGGTCCTTTAAGGGAAACCTCTTGTCCTCTTTCGTGATCCACTGCCGGATCTTATGCATCGCAGCGTGTTTTGTCTGCGGAGCGTCGCCATAGGGCACCGCGTTGCAGAACAATGCTCGCGCGGGAACGTACCTCTGGCCGCAAAATATCGTCAGCCCATTTAAAATCCGGCTTACCGTGGACTCGCTTACGCCGATATCATCCGCAATCTCATGCATCCGCATCGGGCGCAGCGCGGGAAAACCGGCCTCTAGGAACGCATGCTGGCGCATGAACATCGCCGACACCAAAGACAGTGTTGTGGTGTTTCTAAGCTCGCACGCCCTTTTCAGCGAGCGCGCTTCCTCTATCAGGTGCCGCAACTCTCGGTGATGGCGATCATGGCTCTGTTTGAGCGTGTCGAGGTGTAGCACTCTGATCTCCGGGAAGCTGGACGTGTTCAGCTCGACGGTCAGTTCTCCATCGACCATGGATACAGTCGCGTCATCGCTCTTGCTCGGCGCTTCGTGAAAGTCGAACCTTGCGCCGGGTTTTGGATCCATATGTCGAATGTATTGGACACGTTTGAGGAGGCCGGCTCTATCGCAGCCAACGCGCTGCGCCATCTGGTCCGGATCGAGGCGCCGCAAGGCATCGAGATGCAGGATGATGGTGCGCATGGTATCATCCAGCTGGCCCCGTTCAGCGGCCTGCAAGGTGATGCATTCCCTGAGGTTTCGTGCAAAAAGGCCTGCGGGGTCCAAGGTTTGCAGCCGACCCAGCATGTCCTCGCAGTCGCGCAAGTCGAAACCTGATGTGGCGGCGACCTCTTCCACCGACGCACCGAGCCAGCCGCTGAGTTCGAGTTCCTGCACGAAGGCCAGAGCAATGTCATAATCCCTTGCACAGTAGCAGATGTAAGGCAGCTGTTTGAAAACATGTCGGAAAATGCCGCGATCATCTGCCTCCGGCACGTCCGTCAAAAAGTCGGAACTGTTTTGGGGTATCGGACCGAGTGCTGCGCTTTCACCGTCTTTGAGTTCGACAAAGGGATTTCTCTCGAGAGCACCCGCCAGAAATTCCTGCATTTCCGCTCGGTTCATCCGCAGGATCGCCATTGTTTGGATCATCGCTTTGCTGACGACCTTGCCTTGGCGCTGGACCTGTGAAAAATTCACCGACATGGATTGCCCCTGATATGCCAGTATACCCTGCAAACTGCGCAGATGCAGCGATTTGCCGCTGCGGACCATTGCCCGGAGGGTGCGCTCTGATAGGCTGTCGATGACCGGGCTTGGATAACGGAACGATGCCGCAGCTTTCTGGACATAGCACGCCGGTGTCGCTGGAGCGATACTATGCGGGAATGTCGCCGCAGCTGCTGGCGCGCACCCGTCAGATGTGGTCTGCGCGCGGTCTGGATCTGGACGCGGCATGGCAAGAGACGATCTGCCGTCTGCGGGGATACTGTACGGTCGACCACTGCACCGATGAGATTGACAGCATCCCGATGGATGGCGTCTTCATGTTCGACCAGGCGGTGATCTGGATCGCATCGCTGCGCGAGAGTGCCGGAATTGCAATGCAGATGCAGGGGACGCGGTTGATCCGCCAGCAATGGGAGGCACTCCACGCGCTGACGTTTCGCATGATCGAACAGCTGGATGCGGTGCGGCTCTTGTCTCTGACACAATTGCCCTCGCCATCGATGCAGATTGCCCGGTCGATATCCGAAGATGTGGATATGGCCCTCGCATTTCTCTCCCGCCCTAAACTCGCGCGGCGCTTCGTGGCCTGTGCGACCGTTGACGAGGCAAACGAATTCTGGCGACGCCACATTGCCGGCGGCAGGGCGTTCAGAGCGGTGACCGAGCAGCTTTACAGGGCAGGTTTGGAATTCGACCAAAGCGGTGAATACGAAACCTGGCGCAAAAGCGTCAAAGCCACCCTGGGGACAGCAGTGCACACCTCGTTTCGCCCGCCATCTCAGCCAACGCTCAACGGCACGCCGGGCAGCTTTCGCGAGAGCAGTGATTGCCATTTTTTCGTGACATTCCGATTGCACGAGATGTGTGCCTATTCTCATGTGCTTCAAAAAGATCTGCGCGAAGATCTGGACTCCATCTCGGAGCATCTTGGCGCTGAGGACGGTCTGAATTTGGGGGCGTGGACCTCGCGCATCTCCGAGATCACGGTGGATCAGCTGCGGTGGAGCCTTGCCGGCGGGGCGACGGAAGATGCCGCGGCTGTTGCACGACACCCCTAGTGGCGTGGGTCTGTCTGCGGCGGACCGCTTTCACCCTTTGCAATCCACTGTGCGGCGAGGACGAGGGCCCCCATGGCAAAATCCTTGCCATGATCCTCGATCATCTCCTCTGAGAGTTCGGCAAGTTTTGCAAACAGCCTGTCCTTGTTGATTTCTTCTTTCGACAACTTCTCTTCCATTGGTGTCTCCAGTCTGGACTACGGTGTTATTTGAACAGTTGCGCGGGGAAGGTCACGATGGCCGCCTTGCCGGAGGCAAAGCCCATGGCGAGATGCTCGCCCGTTCTTGACCACCCCAAAGCGCTCACACTCGTCCCCGTTTCGTGATGCAGCATCATTTCCTCGGGCGTTCCCACACGCGCGATCGTTGCAAGACCGTTGGCATAGCCGGTCGCGATCAGATCGAAGGTGGGGTGGGCGGCAATGGTATCGATGACGACAAGCCCCGGCTTGCCGGTCGACAAAGGCGTCCCCGGCAGATCGTCATGCGGCAGATCCGTGCTGGACCAGCCGGCCAGACGATAGGCGCCGGAGGTGACCAGAGCGTTTCCCTTTTCACTGAAGGCGACGGTGCGCACAGGGGCGGGATACCCTTCGACACGTTGGACGTGCTGCGAGGCCAGATCGATGATGTGAAAATGCCTGTTGCTTGACCCGCAGGCGAGATGGCCGCTTGTGTCGTTCCAGACGATATCGGTCACCGGGCCGTCGCAACGGATGTGGCAGTCGGTGCCTGATGTGTCCTTCAGATTGATGAGGCTCAGCCGACCCTTGCCCCAGGCCGCGAGTTTCGTACCATCAGAGGAAATTGATTGGCAGGTCACGGGGTGACCCGGATCGACCTGGGCAAGTACTTCCATATCCGGCGGATTGTGCAGGGACAATGTCGCGCCCCGGGCAATAGATATCAGTTCCCCTGACGGGCTGCTGCATATCGAGGTAACGGTGGTATCGCCGGGCGTGGCTTTGGGGACCACCTGACCGCCCGCGGTGATTTGCACCAGGCTGCCCTGCGTGTCTACACCCGCAAAGCCCTGGCTGCCGAAGCGCGTGACCGGCAAGCTGCGATCCAAAAGCAGTTGAGGCGAGATGACGGGTGCAACGGGGTTCTCGCGCGGTCTGATCGTGGTTCGTCCGGTCTCGAGCTCCATACGTGTACGTATTTTCGGGCTCTCGGCGTCCTTCAGCGCAGCAAGCGAGATCTCTCCCGAAGCCAGCCTGAAAAGCACCGCGGTATCCTCGTGATTGAACGCCACCTGAACCACGGCCTCCTGCAAAGTCCACTGCCGTGCGAGCAGGTCAAACAGCTTCAATCCGGATGTGTCGTGTTCACCCATGCTCAGCCCTCTTCTTGTGCCGCTTGTTCGATCTTTCGGTCCAACTGCAATAGCTCCTCTTCGAGCGTGTCGATCCGTTTGCGACAGGCATCGACGTCGTCGTCTGTCTGGTCCTGTGCAGCAGCAGTCGAGGGACACGGGTATTCCATCATCAACAAAACGCTGTTGCCGCTCTGCATCTGCAGGGCGCGCAAACAGTCGGCATTGGCCTGGGATAGGGCGCTGATCAACGACATCCGCTTCTGGAACAGGCTGTCGAGGGTGTTGGATTGACCGGTCATTCAGCTGTCCTCTATGAAGTGGGAGGTGAGAGGTGAAAAATGTGGCAGGGGGAGGCCGCGCTGTGGAAAGGGACGCGACACTGCGGTTCTTCGTCGCGTTGGGCAAGGTCAGCACACGACTTGCCGGCGCAGAGAGTGGCATTGCACGAGCCGATGCGAATACTGTGGCCGATCCCCAGCCGGCAAAATTCGTCGCCGCACAAGATGAGCTTGCAGGTCTTGATGATGATCTGCGGGATCAGATATTGCACGAGGTCCACCAGCAGATGAGCCGCGATGTCTCTGCCATCTGGGACAATATGATGGCGGCAAAACCGGTCGGCCGGCCCAACTGAACTGACAGCGTTCAGGGCGCATCCCCCTAGAGTGAAACCTGTTTTTGCCGCCTGCGTCACGCCTGACCCTTTCGCAGATATCAAGACAGCGGAGCCGCGCGCTCAGGGCCCCCGGCATTGGCGTTGATGCGCCTTGTCCGATCAGTACGGATAGATCTGAATCGGGCGCCGCCTGGGCTTCTCCGCCGTCCGAAGGATAACACTTCGCGCGCCCGTGACGAAGAAGGCGCGGTGCAAGTAAGGTCGTTTATTGCGCGTTTTTTCGGCTCGGCGATTCAGGTTCGTATCGCTTCGTTACGCAGTGTAACGCCAATGGTTTCATAAGTTCACATTGCCCTTGATACGGTGCAATCGCCGCCCTGATTTGACCCGAATCACTTGGCCGAAACTGCGAGGCTTGTTGGGGCGGCGCATGGTCCAAATCTTGGTGGATTTGGTCCGAAGGTGCCGGGAGCAATCCGGACCGATCAAAGGCGGTCTCCTCGCCAAGTGTTCCTATGACAGCCCTCCGACCGCACCGGCCGCCAACTTGATGTGTAAAGCCGAGGATGAGGAGAACGCCCCTGCGGTGTAACGACCTGTAAAGTTTCAAAACACATCGGCGGTTTGCGAAGACCGAAGCGCAGAGTGTTGTTTCGCGCAGTTCAAAAAGAGCCAATTTTTAAAGCCCTTGAAAACAACGGGTTGAGCGGAATTTTAAAATTTTCTCAAATTTTTTGAAGCGCCATCCCAATTTTGGCACGGAACTTGCAGCTCCCCCTGCATAACGCCGCGTTTCCAGCACATGGAAGCCGTCAAGAACGAAGGAATGGGGAGAAGGTTCCAGACAGTGCGCGCATCCACCTCGCGAATGGGTGGCCGGGTCATTGCCGGGATACTGCTCCCTCCAACCTTTGCCGTGATGTGAATGACGAGCTCTTTCGGCCGCGCATGTTTGCGCCTCGCCGAGGAGCTGGTCAGGCAACCGGCAGCATTTGCTGCCTCCAAAAGACCGATCCTGTCGGTCAAACCACAAGGAGACTCATGGCATGGCGATAACGCTAAACAAGATCACCTCCCAACGGGGGATCTCGGTGGGGGAAGCCACCAAGAAGATTTCTGATCTGGGCTGGAACCCCACCTATGTTCAGGAAGCCAATACCTTCCCGACAGACTACAAGATCACCAAAGCTCCACGCGATCCGATGAAACAGGTGCTTCGGTCCTACTTCCCGATGGAAGAAGAAAAGGACAACCGGGTTTACGGTGCGCTGGATGCAGCATTGCGCGGTGACATGTTCAGCAATGTCGAGCCGCGCTGGATCGAATGGATGAAGCTGTTCCTCGCGATCATCCCCTTCCCGGAAATCTCTGCGGCCCGGTCTATGGCGATGGTCGCGCGTCTGGCACCGGGTGAAGACCTGCGGACGGGGTTCACCATGCAGATGGTCGATGAATTCCGGCACTCCACGATTCAGATGAACCTGAAGAAGTGGTACATGGAGAACTACATCGACCCTGCCGGGTTCGACATCACCGAAGAAGCCTTTGGTAAGTGCTATGCGACCACGATCGGTCGTCAGTTCGGCGAAGGCTTCATCACCGGTGACACGATGACCGCGGCCTGCATGTATCTGACGGTTGTGGCGGAAACGGCCTTTACCAACACTCTGTTTGTGGCCATGCCGTCGGAAGCCGCGCGCAACGGGGACTATGCGCTGCCAACTGTGTTCCTGTCGGTTCAGTCGGACGAAAGCCGCCATATCGGCAACGGCCACTCGCTGCTGATGGCTGCTCTAAAAGAGCCAGAGAACCATCTGCTCCTGGAGCGGGACCTGCGGTATGCCTTCTGGCAAAACCACGCCATCGTCGATGCGGCCATCGGCACGTTCATCGAATATGGCACCACGAACCGCGACAAGGAAAAGGAATCCTACGCGGAGATGTGGCATCGCTGGATCTTCGAAGACTACTACCGGACGTACATGCTGCCACTTGAGAAGTATGGCGTGAAGATCCACCACGACGATGTTCAGGAAGCCTGGAAGCGGATCACCGAAAAGAACTATGTCCATAAGGTCGCGCAGTTCTTCGCCGTGGGCTGGCCGGTCAACTTCTGGCGGATCGAGGCCCAGACCGACAAGGACTTCGAGTGGTTCGAGCACAAGTACCCGGGCTGGTACGCGGAGTTCGGCGACTTCTGGAAGTGGTACGAAAAACTCAGTGTGCCCGGCCAGAAGGTCCTGACCTTCAACGAAGAGGTGGGCTACGTCTACCCGCATCGCTGCTGGTCGTGCCTGGTGCCCTGCCTGATCCGCGAAGATACCGTTGTCGATGAAATCGACGGCAAGCTTCACACCTTCGCGCATGAACTGGACCGCTGGACGGCGGTGGAAGCCTTCGCGAATGAGTATCAAGGGCGTCCAACCCCGGCCATGGGCAAGTTCTCCGGCAAGCGGGAATGGGAAACCGTCTACGATGGCTGGGATCTGGCGGATGCGATCGTCGATCTCAACTTTGTCCGGGACGATGGCAAGACGCTGGTGCCGCAACCGCATCTGCGCTTTGACAACAAGGACATGTGGACGCTCGATGACGTGCGCGGACATACCCTGGCCTCACCGCTCAAAGCGCTGCGTGCCATGTCCGAAAGCGACCGCGAGGCCCATCTCGCGGAATATCGCGCGGGCTTCACCATCAACCCCTGCAACTGAAAACACCTGTCGAGGCCGTTCGCGGCCTCGACACCCCCAGCACTGAACCGAGATCCGGCACTCCGGTCCGGATCGCAGGAGACTTGAAAATGAGTGAGACCTACAACGTCCGACTTGAGCCGGTTGGTGTGGAATTCGAGGTCGAGGAAGACGAGACGATCCTGGACGCGGCGTTCCGTCAGGGCATCGCGCTGCCGCATGGGTGCAAGGAAGGGCAATGCTCGGCCTGCAAATGCGTCCAGAACGCGGGCGACACCGAAATGCTGAAATATTCGACCTTCGCCCTCAGCGATTACGAAAAGGAATCGGGGCATATCCTGATGTGCCGGACCGTTGCCTATAGCGACGTGGAAATCGACCTTCTGAATTACGACGAGGAGCTTCTGTCGAAATCCATCCCGGTAAAGAGCTTTGACGGGCGTATCGTTGATTTCCGGAAACTCACCCATGACATCCGCGGCGTGGACATCGAAATCGACGGGCCGCTCAAATTCTGGGCAGGCCAATATGTCGACATCACGGTCACCACCGAAGCGGGGGAGGCGATTACACGCTCGTTCTCCATGGCAAATCCGCCGAGCGAAGCCCAAAAACTCTCCTTCATCATCAAAAAATACCCCGAAGGGAAATTCTCGGGCGAGCTCGACGCCGGCGGCATCAAAAAAGGCGCCTCCGTCTCGATCAGCGGACCCTTCGGAATGTGCTTCCGACGCGAAGACCGAGAAGGACCGGTAATTCTTGTAGGCGCCGGGTCGGGCATGTCGCCGGTCTGGTCCATCCTGCACGATCATATGGCCAGCGGCGAAGACCGACCCGTGCTGTTCTTCTACGGTGCACGTACGCAGGATGATCTGTTCAAACTGGATGAGATCGCGGAACTGACCAAGACGCACCCGCAGGTCACCTTCATCCCCGTGTTGAGCCATGCCGAGGAGGATGAAACTTGGCAGGGGGAGCGCGGTTTTGTACATGAGTGTGTCGATCGTCGCCTGAAAGAGCTGGACGTCGATAGCGAAGGCGATGTCTACGCCTGTGGTCCTCCCCCGATGATCGACGCGCTCACCCCGGTGCTCTTCATGAACGGTTTCGAAACCGAACGGATTTTCTTCGACAAGTTTACGCCAACTTCCGGTTCATCGGCCCTGCACTGACATTTGGGCTGATCGCTAGTCGCGTAGATTTAACCAACCAAGGGAGGCTATCATGGTAGCAACATCAAGTTCCGTCGGCTCCGGCGCCGCAGGTTCGGCCACATTCGTGGGATCAACCAGCCGCAAGTACAATTACTTCGAACCCAGAGGCAAACGCGCCACACATTACGAAGACGTCACCGTCGACGTGCAGCCCGATCCGGAACGGTACCTGATCCAGGATTGGATCATCGACTTCGGCGGCGCCAAAGGGGGTGGGGCCTATCAGAAAGACTACACGGCGGCGTTAAGCTCGAACTGGCATGCTTTCCGAGCCCCTGATCAGGAGTGGGAACGCACCCATTACCAGCGCCAGTCCAAGATCTGCACCATGGTTCAGTCGGTGATCAGCAATGCGCGCAAGGCTGGCGCGCCGGCCGCTTTTGACAAGGCTTGGAACCGCATTCTGCAAGCGCATCTGGGCGCCTGGAAACACGCGGAATTCGGGCTGGGCACCTCGCTCATGCAGGCGCAGCGCTACGGCTACACGCAGATGATCAACAATGCGACGCTGACCAATTCTTCCTACAAGATGCGTCTGTCGCAGGACATCACGCTTTATCTTGCCGAGATCGGCATGGACATCGACGGCTGGGATGACGAGTTGGGCAAAAAGGCCTGGCTTGAAGATCCGATCTGGCAGCCCACCCGCGAAGCGGTCGAGACCATCATGGGCAGCGAGGATTACCTCGAGCAGTACTTCGCCATCAATCTGGTCTTCGAGCCTCTGGTTGGTGAATTGTTCCGCTCCGGGTTCCTGATGCAGGCGGCCGCTGCGAACAACGATTTCATTACGCCCCCGGTGATTTCGGCCGCCGAGGCCGATTATGAACGGAATTTGGCCAATGCCATCGACCTGATGTACCTGCTGGTCAACGACGAAGAACATGGGTCACACAACAGGGCGCTGTTGCAGTCCTGGGTGAAAAAGCACGGCGATCTGGCGGACAAGGCCGCCGCGGCCTTGCAGCCGATCTGGTCGCAGCCCCATTCCAAACCGGTCTCATTCGAAGATGTCAAAGCCGTGTCGCACGAGCGGCTTGGCCAGATCTTGAATGAACTCGGCCTGACCCGCTGATTGAAGGGAGACTTAGCAATGTCAACAACAGCTCGTGACGCAACAAAGCAGAACATCTTCAAATCCATGAAGGATATCACCTTTGATCAGACGATTTCGCATCAATGCGGGGTGACCATGAACGATTCCGTCGAGGCCCGTGCCATCGCGGAATTCATGGATGAAGATCCAAACGTCACCGTGACCCATAACCCCGCAACGATCCGTGTGGATGGTGAGGGAAAACTGGTCTTCAAGATGGATGAGATCGGCGAATACCTGGGCCGCGAAATGACGGCCGAGACATTCGAGGTCAACACATCGACCCACTACGGACGCATGGTGCGGGTGGACGATAACACCGTGGTTCTGCTCGGCAATATGGACGATGTGATGGAGTATATTGAATAGCGCGAAACACACCGCAAACCCGGTCTCGTGCCGGGTTTGTCGCCCAAATCTTCAAGATCACCATTCGAAAATTCCCAGGAGGTACAAATGTTTGTCACCAAGGACGGCAAGGAAATCTTCATTGTGGACGGCCACACCCATTTCTGGGACGGCAGCCCTGAAAACCAAAGCAATGTACACGGCAAACAGTTCATCGACTGTTTTTACGCCTATCATACCAACCTGAGCCCGCCCGAGGAGTTGTGGGAGAAGGAGCGGTTCGAAAAATACTCAGAGGATGACATTTACCGCGACCTCTTTATCGACGGCCCGGATGATGTCGCCATCATCCAGTCCACCTATCTGAAAGACTTCTACAAGAACGGTTTTTCCAGCATCGAGCGCAGCACCACGATGGCCGAGCGGCACCCCGAGCGGTTCATCATCAACGGATCGTTCGATCCGCGAGATGGGGAAAAGGCGCTAGAATATATTCACTACATGAAAGAGACCTTCGATATTCAGGGGGTGAAGATGTACACCGCCGAATGGAACGGCGAGAGCAAGGGCTGGGCGCTGAACGATCCCGCCGCTTACCGGTGTTTCGAGCTCTGCGACAAGCTCGGCATCAGGAATATCCATGTCCACAAGGGCCCGACAATCATCCCGCTGAGCAAGGATGCCTTCGATGTGCACGACGTGGACCATGCCGCAACAGATTTTCAAAACCTCAACTGGATCATTGAACACTGCGGATTGCCACGGCTGGATGATTTCTGCTGGATCGCGACACAGGAAACCAATGTCTACGCCGGTCTCGCGGTGGCCTTGCCCTTCATCCATTCCCGACCGCGTTATTTCGGCGAGGTGATCGCCGAGCTTTTGTGGTGGATCGGCGAGGACAAGATCCTCTTCGGATCGGACTACGCGATCTGGACGCCGAAGTGGCAGGTTGAAAAGCTCTGGGACTACCAGATCCCGGAGGATATTTCAGCTGAACGTGGCGGCGTGCAGCTGACCGATGAGATCAAGGAGAAGATCCTCGGTCTGAATGCGGCGAAGCTCTACGACATCGACGTATCTGCCAAGAAAAAGCAGCTGAGCGCCGCACCGGTGCAGATTGCGGCGGAGTAACGCGATGTTTTCCGAGATACACAGAACGGAGCTCGAAGCAGAGGTCTGGGACTGTCTGCACCGGGTGACCGACCCCGAGCTCGATGAACCCATCACCGATATGGGATTTGTCGAGCGGATCGGGGTGGATCAGGACAGCGGACGGGTGGAAGTCGATTTTCGGCTTCCCACCTATTGGTGCTCGCCCAATTTTGCCTTCCTGATGGGCTTCGATGTGCGCATCGCCGTCAGCAGGTTGCCCTGGGTCAAGACCACCCGCATCACGCTGAACGATCACTGTTTCGCTGATCGCGTCAATGAAGGCGTCAACGGTTCGAGGAGATTCGCGGAAGTCTTCGCGGAATACTGTGATGGCGGCGATCTGGAGAGCGTGCGCCTGACATTCCAGGAGAAGGCCTTTATTCGGCGTCAGGAAGTGGTGCTGCTTGGGCTTGAGGCACGTGGCTTCACGGGTGACGACATTGTTGGAATGACGTTGGAGATCTTCGATGGCGTCACATTCCAGGGACAGGAGGAAGCCCGGCAAAAGCCAAGGTATCGCGAACTGCTTGTCGCACGCGGATTGGCACTAAGGCCCGATGATCCGGCCTTTGTCACCTGGGAAGGTGCGCGTCTGGAGACCCAGGGGTTGCGCGATTATCTGGCGCGGTTGCGTGGCGTTCGGATCAATATGGAATTCAACGGCGCCCTCTGCCGTGGTCTGCAATCGACCCGCTACAAGGAAGTCAGGATCGGTGCGGACGGTCCGACGCTGGTCGATTTCATTCAGAACCGGGTGCCGCCCCGAGAATCCACTCCGGCAGAAGCCGGGGGCGCGCGCTGAGCCGCTTTCGGCTCGGCGGCGAACACTTAACACCAGAACATGACCGGAGGACCATGCTCCGGCAGGGAGAGACAGATGGCTAAGTTATTGACACATAATGGGGCCGCCCGGGCTGCACTGGCGCGCGGCGTTGGCAAACTGGCGGCAGCCGTGGAGCCGACGCTTGGCCCCAAGGGGCTGAACGCGATGATCGACCGCCCGGTCGGCACACCGCTGATCACCAGAGACGGCGTGACCATTGCCTCCGAGATCGAACTGCCGGACCGGTTCGAGAACATGGGCGCGCAGGTGGTGCGGGAGGTGTCGATGCAGACCAATGAGGTGGCCGGCGACGGCACCACGACGGCGATCGTTCTGGCCAACGCCCTGATCCAGGAAGGCGTGAAGATAACTGAGCAGGGGGTCAAGCCGGTCGATCTGTGCAAGGGCATAGAGCTGGCGGTGGAACGCATCATTGAAGGGCTGGATACCTCCTCGCGGTCCTGCGACGACCATCCTGAATATCTGAATGCGGTTGCACGCGTATCCGCCACCGATACGGAACTGGGGTCTCTGGTGGCCGAGGCCTTCAATCGCGTCGGCAAGGACGGTGTGATCACCGCGGATTTCTCTGTGACCATCGACACGACGCTGGAGGTTGTCGAAGGCATGTCCTTTGAGCGCGGCTATATCTCGCATCATATGGTGACCGATCAGGAAAACATGGAAGCGGTGCTCGACAACCCTCTGATCCTCTTGACCGACCAGAAAATCCTCAACCCCGACATCTTGAAGAATGCGAGGCGGATTGCGGAGGAAGAGGCCCGGCCCCTGCTTATTGTGGCCGAGGAGATCGCGCCGGAGGTGGTGATTTCACTGATGGATGGCGGCGGTGCCGGCAAGTATCTGATCGTTCACCCGCCGGAATACGGGCACTGGCGGGCGGCGATGATGGATGATCTGGCGATCCTGACAAATGGCGAGGTTCTGGCCCGCGACTTGGGCAAGAAAATCGAGAACGTCACGCTGGCCCAGCTGGGTGGCGCGCAGCAGGTCAAGGTAAGCGCTTCGTTTACCGCGATCATTCGCGGCGAAGGCAATGCGGATGCGATCCGGGCGCGGCGCGATCAGGTGCAGCGCCAGCATGACGTGGCCCCGCCGAATATCGAACAGGACAAGCTGCGCGAGCGGGTTTCGAAACTGTCGGGCGGCACGGCCGTGATCTATGCGGGCGGTTTCACACCGGTGGAGCAGAAACGCAAGATACAGCTCATCGAAGACTCGCTCTGTGCGGTCAAGGCCGCGGCGGAGGACGGCGTCGTGGCCGGCGGAGGCACGGCGCTGGCCCAAATCGGATCCACGCTGGAGGACCTCGTATCGGGCAACGAAGGCGACATCTGCGCGGGGGTCAATCTGGTGCGGTCGGTGCTGACGCGCCCCGCCGAACGGATTGCCAGCAACGCGGGTGCGGACCCCAATGCGGTGATCGCCTCGGTCGCCGATGGCCAGTCGGGGTACGGCTATGACGCCAACAGCGGCGCCTTTGTCGATATGTTCGAAACCGGCATCATCGACCCCGTCAGGGTCACCGCCAGCGCGCTGGTGAATGCAGCCTCCGTCGCCACGTTGATCCTGACCACCGAGACGCTGGTCGGTGATCTTGAGGAGGGGGAGGCCGACCCCACGGAGGGGCCGGCCCTGGGCGGCGGTGCCGAGCTACTGGGCCGTCCCTGACCTCACCTTGAGCGCAGCAAAGATGCTGCCGTCCAGTCCAGCGCAGAAAAGGAACACGATATGAGAGCTGCCAGGCTATACGACTACGACCCCGAGATGAACGTTCAGCTCAAGATCGAGGATGTCCCGGCCCCGACGGTCAACGGGCCGGATGACGTCATCGTCAAGGTGGGCGCGGCGGGGCTCTGCCGCACCGATCTGCACATCATCGAAGGGGTCTGGAAAGACGTGATGGACGCCGATGGTGGATTGCTGCCCTATGTCATGGGGCACGAGAACGCCGGTTGGATCGAGGATGTCGGATCCAACGTGACCTCGGTCAAACCGGGCGATGCGGTCATCTGTCATCCGCATCGCAGTTGCGGGATCTGCCTCAATTGCCGCTATGGCCACGACATGTACTGCGACCACGGGCTCTTTCCAGGGTTGGGGCTGGATGGCGGTTTTGCCGAGTATTTCGTGACCAACGAAAGCTCTGTCATCAAGCTGAACACCAACATCACGCCGCTTGAGGTGGCGCCGATGGCGGATGCGGGCATCACCGCCTACCGCGCCGCCAAAAGAGCGGCGGGGCTGGTCAATCCGGGAGGGTATGTGACGGTCCTGGGTGTCGGCGGTCTGGGTCATATCGCGATCCAATGCCTGAAGAACCTCTGCGGCGCGCGGGTCATCGCCATTGACCGGGAGCCAGGCGCCCAAGCCCTGGCCAAGGATTTGGGCGCGGATATCGTGCTGGACGGCGGGGCGGATCTGATCGAGCAGGTCAAGGAGGCAACCGGCGGCGGCAGTGATGTGGTCATCGACTTCGTCGGTGAATTGGGTGTTGAAAACATTTGCTGGAAACTGCTGCGCCAGGGCGGCGAGTTGATCGTCGTCGGCTATGGCGGCACGATTGAGGTGCCGACGTTGGAACTGGTCATTAACGAGATCAAGATCGGCGGCAGCCTGGTGGGCGATTACACCGAACTGGTCGAGTTGATGGAGCTGAATGCCGACGGTTTGGTCAAGATGCACTACACCGAATACAAGCTGGACGATATCAACAAGGGCATCGATGACTTCAAGAACCGTCGCTTCACCGGTCGGGGTGTCATCGTCCCCTAACGCGGGTTGCGACGCCCGTCGCGGTGGCTGGAGGACGTCTCCGGCCGAGCCGGGTGTGCACTAGGCGGGGTCTACTTGCATCGCTCCAACCCGTATTGCTTTATCTTCCGATAGAGGGTCGGGCGCGAGATACCCAAGGAGGCAGCGACTTTGGTCAGATTGCCATCGGACATCTTGATGGCGCGCTGGATCGCGTGCGATTCAATCTGATCGAGATCCATGTCGTCCGTGGTCACGTAGCTCTTGGACCCGGTCGCAAGAAGACTCGTATCCGGTTCGGTGATGTCTCTCGGCAGATCCGCCAGCGTGACGACCGTGTCATTGTGCAAAAGACAAATCCTTTCAATGACATTGCGCAATTCGCGCACATTTCCCGGCCACTGGTAATCGCGCAAGGCAGCGACAGCCTCCGGCTCAAAAACAAGGGGCGCGCGATCGAACTTTTTTGAAAGCTTCTGGTTGAAATGACTCAGCAGCAGATCGATATCCCGGCCGCGGTCGCGCAAGGGCGGGACGTCGATGATGATGGTGCCGATGCGGTAGAACAGATCGCGACGGAAGCGGCCTTCCTCGATGTCCTGCCGCAAGTCGCGGTTGGTGATGGCCACAAGCTGCACGTCGATCGCCCGACGCTTGTGGCAACCGACCCGGTAAACCGCACGCTGTTCCAGCGTGCGCAACAGATAGCTCTGAAGCTCCAGCGGCATGTCGCCAATTTCGTCAAGGCAAAGCACACCGCCGTCGGCCTGCTCAAATTTGCCCGGCTTGCCCTCGCGAAGGGCGCCGGTGAAAGCTCCGGCAACATGCCCGAAAAGCTCGCCCCCGATCAGCTCGCCGGAAATAGCGGCACAGTTCACCGCCACATAAGGCGCGTTTTGGCGGCTATGATGGCTGTGGATCAAACGCGCAAAGAGCTCTTTGCCGACCCCGGTTTCGCCCTGCACCAGAACCGTGACCTTGGCCTGAGCGGCACGGCGCGCAAACTCAAGTGTCTCCAGCATCTTGGGGCACTCGCCGATGATCTGTATCTCCTGTTCTTCCACACCTCGACGCGGCGAAATCTTGATGCCACCCGGGTTTGCGGGCATTTTGGCAGCAGAGGTTTTTCGCGGCAGGATCAGCGCTGCCCCCTGCACACCCGCGCCGGCCTTCAGGATATCGATGGCCTTGGTCGTCAGTCCCGCAGGTAAGGCTGCAGCGACTTCGCCGTCGGACATGCCAGGGTCAAGGCTCAGCAATTGTCGGCCCACAAGCAGATCGCCGCTGCGACCATTACCTGCAGCTTCCGTGTTCTTGCTGTAGACAATCCGGCCGGACTCGTTGAGCAGAATGATAGCGTCGTCCTTGTCGCGCGGGTTCGGCAGGTCGATAAACGCCTCCAGGAGCGAGGTGCGTTCGTCGCGTTGATGCTCCGCCAGTGCGATTTCGATCTCGCGCGCTGCGGCAACGACAAGCGCCACGTTGTGGCGGCGAAAGATATCGGGCGGCCCGGACAAATCCACGACCCCGATCACCGTCCTGTCGAGCGGGTCGAAAATGGGCACGCCGGCGCAGGTCCATGCCTTTATACCCTGGCAAAAATGTTCGGAGGCATGAACGTACGTGGGCATGCCGGTTCTGAGGGCCGTGCCGATCCCATTGGTGCCGATGACGGCTTCATCCCAGACCCCGCCGACTTCGAGGCCGATCTCTCGCCCAGTATCAAGCGTTTTGGAATCGCCGGTTGCCTCGATCACCGTTCCTTTCTGATCGGTCAGCAGAAGGATCGCCCGTGATTCATTCAGATGTGGCGCCAAGCGTTGGAACGCATACTTTGCAGCACGACACAAAGCGCGGTTTTTGCGCCGCAACTCCTGCACGCTGTCCTGAGACATTTTCTGAGGGGTCGAACGGCAAAGGGCATTGATACCATGATCCGTACAGCGTGCCCAGGATTCCAGGATTTCAGCTCTTACGGAATTTTCGATGTCCGCGCTTGCCACGCCGCGATCGACAAAGCTCTCCCAGGCGCGCATCGTATCGCGTTGTATGGTGTCACCGGCCCAGGGTGTCTGGGTGGATGTTTTGCGGCTTCTGGGACGGAAGTAGGTTGATCGCATCAAATCTCATCCACAAGGTTCAGCCATTGCATGGCATGCCTGCTCAGGAGAAAGCAGCGAACGATTAAGGTTGTTCTACAAACCCAGTCGATCTTTCATAACGTCGGAAAACTTATCCTCGATATCACGCGTCTCGATGATCACGCCGTCAAACTCTGTGAGGCGATCATGCGTTTCCTCATCCAGCGGCGAGAAAAAACCGTTCTTCTTGGTCGCAAGTGCAAAGTATTTCTGACCGTTCTTGCGGCGCATCTCACCCAGGAACACAAGTTGCTTTCCGGAATTTGCATCCATGATCACAACTCGGCCATTCAGACTGATCTTGAGAACGGGTTCGGGCTCCGCCGGTCTGCTGGTACGCTCAAGCAGATGGATGCTGAGCCCATCGGATTTGGGCGCCTCTTTCGCTTGCGTCATGGCCGCACGTGATCTGGAAAACCCTCCACCGCTGATCTGATCCGCGAGACGGTGAATTGTTTGCCTGTTTTCGCTTATGATGCGCTTGGCCACTACATCTTCACGTCGTGGGCCTTCTTTTTTGGAAAATATATCAACCATTTGTCTGTCTTCCTCCCCAGATGCCGCTCCGCAGCGTCGCGTGAACATAGGCCAATGTCATTGCTGGACGTCCAAGCCTCCTCCTCAAGAGCTCAGACAGCGAATGCGTTACTGTGACCAATTGCGACCGACTTCACAACTACATCTGTGCTGGTCAGCTTACGTGGATAGGCCGCAAAGATCAACAAAATAAGGCGAACCTGAAACCGTGAAGCAGGAATTTGCATTGCGTGGGCCGGTCTGTTCGTTCAGACTGGCGGCAGATTTTCACATTGCGCGTGGCGTTTTTTCGAATGGTTTTCGGTGCGGGCGTAGCTGGGGTCCAGACCAGTTCGGGCGCTGCCTCTAACGCCTGTCAAAGATAAGTCTGCAAATCGCCCCGCTTCGGTTTCAAAGGTGGTTTTTCTGTATGATCCGGGCCTTTGCATTCCAAGATACAGAGGCGATTGTATCTATCTGGCGTCTTGCAAGTCAGACATCTCACCCCTTTCTAAGCGGCGCCTATCTGGACAGCCTGCAGAATGTGATACGGAAGCGTTTCATAGATCTGGCCGAGACATGGGTCTGGCAGGACGAAGATTTGCCGGTCGGGTTCGTTTCGGTTTTGCAGGGCGAAATAGCTGGCCTTTATGTCCTGCCCGAACATCAGAGCCGCGGGATAGGGCGTGCGCTGTTGAGCCACGTCTTGTCTAGCCTGGGTACCGTCAAATTGGATGTTTTTGCCCGCAATCGAGCCGGTCACGCGTTCTATCGGAAAATTGGCTTTTTTGAAATTGGCAGGCGATTTGACGACACGTCGGGCCATGAAGTCATTCGCATGTGTTATGCACCATGACAGAAGGTCGCCACTTGATTTTTTAACCTGCATGATTGGATAAGTGAGGCTGACTCTTGGGGGGGGCGGTGTAAAGGCAAATACCCCGCGGAACTGATCGGTTTGTCGGAGCTTTTGTGAAAGATATTGACCATTTGATGCTGGCGATAGGCTCTTTTGCACAAATCGGGTTATGGGCGAGGTTACCCCTTCCCCGGACAGGCTTATCCTACAGCTTCCGTGACGGGAATGCCGAGAGCCGTATAGCCGTTTAGGACGGCGATGCGGACCTGAAGCTCCGCGACCTGGCGGTCGCAGTCCCTTGCCATGAGCCTCTGGCCCAGCAGTTTCACGCAATGCATTTTCGTCTCGACGCGGCTCCGGCGGTGACTGCCTTCCATGGCTTCGCATTCTTTCGGGGCGGGATGACAGCGTGGGCACCGTGGTCGGCAATGGCGTCGTGGCATTTGCGTGTGTCATAGGCACCATCGGCAGTGACGCTGCCGATCTGCTCGTCCTCTGGGGTCTGGCTGAGCAAGTCGGGTCGCACCGGTGCGTCACCGATATGGCTCCCTGTGATCTCGCCGGCGCGGACCTCCTGTTTCCTTGTCGATCCCGAGATGGATGTTGCGCCAGACCTGTCGTTTGGGGCCACCATGCTTGCGGGCGTGCCACTCGCCTTCGCCCTCGACCTTGATACCGGTGCTGTCCACTGCCCGGCAGTGGTTTGCTTGCAAACCATGAGAGGGGATCAGCAGGTGCAGCGGTCCCTTTGATCCGCGATACGGGATGTTGACGGCCAGGGTCTTTTGACGGCGGCTGAGTGTGCTGAAGTCAGGCACGGCCCAGTCAAGGCCGACCAGCCGCAAAAGGCTTTCTACAAAGCCCGTCGTCTGCCGCAAAGCCATGCCAAATAGGACCTTCATCGTCAAACACGTCTGGATCGCGGTATCACCGTAGGTCTGCTGACGCCCGCGCCTGCCTGTCGGCACGGCATCCCAGTTCACGGTGGGATCGAACCAGATCGTCAGCGAGCCCCGGCGCTTGAGCGCTTCGTTATAGGCTGGCCAGTTATTCGTCTTGTAGGTAGGGGGTGTGGGTCTGCTCATGCAAATCAGCTACCACGCTGGATTCACAACATGAATCCCTCATCCGATTTGTGCAACAAAGCCTGCTGACGGCATGAAGGTCGGGTATTGGCCATTGATCTCGATTCGAACGCTCCGCGACCGATGGAGGAATGGATCGATACTGCACCTGCACCAATATGTTACCAGTTTCTCTGCAAGCTACGTACAAACGAACAAGAGCGTTTTCTGATGCCTTTCCCAAAGTTTATCTCCGACTGGGTCGAGCGATAGAAGACGTGCCCAGAATGGAAACCTACCTAATTGCCGCCGTTGGCCTGTCGCCGCTCGCGAGGGGCTAGACCGGCCCAATCCGTGTGCGGTATGTGTGCAACATGGTCCCGAAAACCGGATCGCGGACCATAGGAGAACCAAGAATGCCCAACAACGCAGCCACTGCGGCAGCGAGATTGTCTTGTGCGCCTATGATGGATTGGACAGACCGTCACTGTCGTGTCTTGCATCGGCAACTCAGTCGCGAGGTGCTTCTTTACACCGAAATGGTTACCTCGGCGGCGCTCGTGCGGGGGGGGGCGGTGCACCTGCTCGCGTTCTCACCGCAAGAACATCCGGTCGCGTTGCAGCTCGGCGGGTCGGATCCGCGGGAACTGGCGGCAGCCGCCCGGTTGGGGCAGGAGGCGGGCTACGCGGAGATCAATCTGAACGTGGGCTGCCCGTCGGATCGGGTTCAGTCGGGCAGCTTCGGGGCTGTTTTGATGCAGGAACCGGCCCTTGTGGCCGATTGCGTGGCCGCCATGCGCGCCTCGGTTGACGTGCCAGTGACCGTGAAGTGCCGGATCGGTGTGGATGATCAGGTCCCTCAGGACGTGCTGCCGGATTTCCTGGCACGCATTGTTGCGGTTGGCTGCGAACGGGTTACCATACACGCCCGTATGGCGTGGTTGCAGGGGCTGAGCCCCAAGCAGAACCGCGAGGTCCCGCCGCTTGACTATCCGCTGGTGATGAAGATGAAGGAGTATTTCCCCAATCTGCATATCTCCCTCAACGGGGGTGTGACGACGCTGAAAGAGGCGGCAGGTTTTCTGGAGATGGGGCTTGACGGTGTGATGATCGGGCGCGCGGCCTATCACACTCCCGCAGATATCCTGTGTGACGCGGACCGGGTGATTTTTGGCAAAGACCAGGGCACGACCGCCGAAGAGGCCGCCCGCGCGATGCTGCCCTATATCGAGGCGCATGTCAGCGCGGGCGGTAAACTGGCGCAGGTCACGCGCCATATGCTGGGGCTGTTCACCGGCCGACCCGGGGCAAGGGCCTGGCGACGGCTGCTCTCGGAAGGGGCGCATCGGCCCGGGGCCGGACCCGATCTGGTAGAGCAGGCACTGGCACAGATCGTGCCGCAGGCGCGCCATGCAAGCTAGGCGGGCGTCAGGACGGCAAACGGAATGACGGCCACACCGCATGATCCGGCGCTGCTGATCGAGATGGCCGCGCTTCTGCTGGGCGTGGGCGCTTTCGCCGGGGTGCTGGCGGGTCTGCTGGGGGTGGGCGGTGGCATCGTGCTCGTGCCGGCTTTCTTCTTTGTCTTTTCGGCCCTTGGGTATGACAGCCCGCAACTGATGCAAATGTGTGTTGCGACCTCTCTGGCGACAATCATCGTGACCTCCGCGCGTTCCGTCGCCAGCCATCACCGTGCCGGGGCGGTGGATTGGGCGATCCTGCGCGGCTGGGCCACCGGCATTGTGCTGGGAGCCTGCATCGGGGTGCTGGTTGTGGCGCAGCTGCGGACCGCGACCTTGCAGATCATCTTTGGCGGGCTGGCCTTTGGTGTCGGGCTCTACATGGCCTTGGGCAAAGCGCATTGGCGTCTGGGCACTGAAATGCCTCGGGGGGTAAGCCGCGCCGCGCTGTCGCCGCTGATCGGGTGTCTGTCGGTGCTCATCGGTGTCGGGGGTGGCAGCTTTGGCGTGCCGCTGATGAGCCTGCATGGCCGACCTATGCATGTTGCGGTTGCCACGGCGGCGGGCTTTGGCTTTTTGATTGCGGTGCCGTCCGTGTTGGGCTTTCTGATGGTTCAGATGCCCCCGGCGGAGCGTCCGCCCTTGACCATCGGCGTGGTCAATTTCGCGGCCTTCGGGCTCACCGTTGCCATGACCCTTATCACGGCTCCGCTGGGGGCCAGGCTCGCCCATCGGCTGGATGCGGTGGTGCTGCGCCGCGTCTTTGCGGTGTTCTTGCTGTTGGTCGCGGCGAATATGATCCGAAAGGCTCTGGGGGGATGAGCGATTTCCTTGGCAAGGGCTGGGCGGTTTTCGCCCCGGAGCCTGCGGTCCGCGATTGGGCGACCCATGCGTTGGTCGGGGCGCGACGGGCATTGAAGGACCCCGATCTCGCCCGTTGGTATCAGTGCGAAGAGACGTGGTTTGTCGGTCTGGATGCGATGCAGAACGACGCCTGTGGCGCGGTTGCGGGTTCCGCACCGCTATCTGGGGCAGCGGTTGATTTTATCGCGGCCCATTGCGGCGGCTGGCCTGCCTTGCACAAAGGGCAGCTTTCCGGCGTCTTTCCGGGCTATCCACGCCCGCGCGCAGGCGAAACGGAGGCCGGCTTCCGCTACAGGCGCAACCGGGACGCGGCTCACGTGGATGGTGTCCTCGGCGTTGGCACGCCCAAGCGTCGTTTCGTGCAGGAACCGCATGCCTTTATTCTCGGCCTGCCCCTGACCCAGGCCGCCCCCGATGCCGCGCCCCTCGTGGTCTGGGAGGGGAGCCACCTGGTGATGCAACGCGCTTTTGCGCAAGCCTATTCGGGCTTGGATGCGGGTCATCTGGCCGAGGTCGATGTCACCGACGCCTATCAGGCCGCCCGGCGCGAGGTTTTTGAGACCTGCACACGGACTCAAGTGCATGGGCCTCCCGGTTCGGCCTATGTGGTGCACCGGCTGGCTCTGCACGGGGTTGCGCCCTGGTCCCGGACCGCCGAGGCCGCCCCCGAAGGCCGCCTGATTGTCTATTTCAGACCACCCATGCCGGGCGGGGTGCGGGCCTGGATCGACGCAGCCTAACGACCGGCGCGTTAGCCCCTTGGCAAGGCGCGTAACTGCAACTATACGCGCAGCCTGATCCATCAGAGGAACCGGGCATATGGTTGGCAGCGCAAATCTCAACATCATGATAAAAGCCGCGCGCCGGGCAGGCCGGTCGCTGGTCAAGGATTTCCGCGAGGTCGAGAACCTGCAGGTCTCTATGAAGGGGGCCGGTGATTTTGTCAGCCGCGCGGATCTGAATGCCGAAAAGATCCTCAAGGAGGACCTGATGGGCGCGCGTCCCACCTATGGCTGGCTGGCAGAGGAAGGCGGCGAGGAAGAGGGGCAGGACCCTACGCGTCGTTGGATCGTCGACCCGCTGGATGGCACCACCAACTACCTTCACGGGCTGCCGCATTGGGCGGTCTCCATCGCGCTTGAGCACAAGGGCCAGATCGTGGCCGGCGTCGTCTTTGACCCCGCCAAGGACGAGATGTTCTTTGCCGAAAAAGGCGCGGGCGCCTGGCTGAACGAGAGCCGTCTGCGGGTGTCGGGCCGCAACCAGATGATCGAAAGCGTCTTTGCCACCGGCCTGCCTTTTGGGGGCCGGGCCGATCTGCCGGATACCCTGCGCGAATTGGGCCGGGTGCTGCCGGGCTGTGCCGGGGTGCGCCGCTGGGGGGCGGCGGCGCTCGATCTGGCCTATGTGGCTGCGGGCCGCTACGATGGTTATTGGGAACGGCGGCTCAACGCCTGGGATGTCGCGGCGGGTGTCGTGATCGTGCGCGAGGCGGGCGGGTTGGCCGAACCGCTGGACCCAAGGGGCAACATTGTGGCTGACGGGACGGTTGTCTGCGCCAATGAGCCGCTTTTCACCTCCTTTGCAAAGCTCGTGCGGGGCTAGCTGCGCGTCGGACGGTCCTTGGGGTGATTGATCCCATCCGTGGTCGGCAGGGGCTCAAATTCCTGCGGCAGGACGCCGTCGAAACAGCCCAGGTTGATGCCGGTCTCCGCCGGGTCACTGCGGCGCTGGTGATGGGTATAAATCCCGCAGGTCTTGCAAAAATAGTGCTGCGCGGTGTTTGTACCCCAGGTGTAGAGCGTCAGGTTGTCCGCGCCCTGCATCACCCGCACGCGGGCTGTCAGGGCGGTGACCGCAGCAGCACCGCGCCGGCGGCAGAACGAGCAGTTGCACCGGCCTGCCGTGGCGAGCCCACCGGGCAGAAACGCCTCGAGCACCACCGCGCCGCAGTGGCATCTCGCGGTCCGGGTTTCGCCATCGCGGCTCATCTGCGGGGGACTTTCGGAATGCGGCTTTCAACCAGCCTGTAGCGGGCTTCGGGATGGGGCGGATGCCCGTGGGTGCGCCGCCAAAAGGCCGGCCCGCCGCGCCGCAACCAGAACGGCAGTGCCAGAACCAGCCCGGCCACAAACCCGCCTGCGTGGGCCCAATAGGCGACGCCGCCTTCATCCGCGCTGGCGCCGATGCCGCCAATGAATTGCATCCCGAACCAGACCGCCAGAATGATCCAGGCCGGGATCGGCAAAATCTTGAAGATCACCACAATGATGATGAGGATATCGACCTTTGCTTTTGGAAAGAGCAGCAGATAGGCCCCCATGACGCCTGCAATGGCCCCGGAGGCGCCAACCGTGGGGATCGTGGTCAACGGCTCGATCGCATATTGCGACAGGGCGGCGATGATCCCGCAGGCCAAATAGAACATCAGATATCGCCAGTGGCCAAAGGCGTCCTCGATGTTATCGCCGAAAATCCACAGAAACAGCATGTTACCGGCCAGGTGCAAGACACCGCCATGCAGAAACATCGATGTCACGAGCGTATAAAAGCCGTCACCGGCGGACAGGCGCGCAGGGATCATTGCCCAGTCGATCCAGAAGGTGTTCATTGCGCGCACATCGTTCATGATCCCCAGATAGCTGAGGAAGATGCCGATGTTGGCCGCCATCAGCATATAGGTCACATAGGGTGTGCGGCCCGAAGGATTGTGGTCACGGATCGGAAACATGGCGTCAAGCTGAGCGATTGACCGGGGCAGGTCAAGCCACCCCGGCGCGATATCCTCAGGCCGCTACCTTAAGACACAGCACCCAGCAACGCCGCGTTCCCGCCAGAGGCAGTGGTGTCGACGCAGAGGTGACGCTCGGCCAAGGCGCGCGCTGCGTCGGGACGGCCTGCCAGCAACGGGATGATTGGTCCCTGACGCTTTGCCAGTGCTGCTTCGATGGCTTGTCCGGTTTCGCGGTCCCCCCACCACAGGATGCCGCCATAGGCCGGGCCTTCGGTCAGGGCATCCGGGGAAATGCGCCCGTTGGCCTGTACCGCGATGCCACCCAGGGCCTCAATGGCTTTGGCTTGGGTGGCGGCGGTTGCCGGGCCCGGACCGAGGCACAACAGGGCGGGCCGCGCGAGGGTGCTGAGCCGGTTTGTCTCGCCGGTGGGGCCCGGCAGGCTCAGCGTGGTGCGCAGACGCTGACGCTCCTGGACCGGCAGCGTGGGCAGGTCGGTCTGATCCCGGTCCCAGCGCTCCTCGGAACGTTGCCGATCGGGGGTGCCGAAGCGGGGCAGGTAATGCGGCCCGCCCGCCTTGGGTCCGGTGCCTGAAAGACCCTCTCCGCCAAAGGGTTGGCTGCCGACGATGGCCCCGATCTGGTTGCGGTTGACATAGATGTTGCCCGCCTCGATCCGCTCCGCCACATGCTGGACGCGGTCGTCGATCCTTGTGTGCAGCCCAAAGGTGAGCCCGTAGCCGGTGGCGTTGATCTCCGCGATCACCCGGTCGAGGTCACGCGCCTTGAAGGTGGCCAGATGCAGCACCGGGCCAAAAATCTCGCGCTCAAGCTCCGCGATCCCCGAAACAGCGATGAGCGTCGGGGGGATGAAGGTGCCCTGCGACGGTGCTGACAGCTCCGCCAGCACCCGACCTTTCGAACGAGCGGCGTCGACATGGGCGGCGATGCCTGCGCGGGCGGTCTCGTCAATGACAGGTCCCACATCGGTCGACAGGTGCCAGGGATCGCCCAGCCGCAAGACCTGCATCGCGCCGATCAGCATTTCGGTGAAACCTTCCGCAATGTCTTCCTGCACGTAGAGACACCGCAGTGCCGAACAGCGTTGTCCGGCGGATTGAAACGCGCTTTCGATGATGGATTGCACGGCCTGTTCGGGCAGGGCGGTGCTGTCGACGATCATAGCGTTCAGACCGCCGGTTTCCGCAATCAGCGGCGTGCCGGGCGCGCAATGGGCCGCCATGGCGCTGCGAATGCGCCAGGCGGTTGCGGTCGACCCGGTGAAGGCCACACCATTCACACGCGCATCCGAGGTGAGCAGGGCGCCGACTGCGCCATCGCCGGGCAGAAGCTGCAAGGCGCTGCGCGGCACACCGGCCTCATGCAGCAGAGAGACCGCGCGATAGGCGATCAGCGGTGTCTGCTCGGCGGGTTTGGCCAAAACCGCGTTGCCGGCCGCCAGTGCTGCACTGATCTGGCCCGTAAAGATCGCCAGTGGAAAGTTCCAGGGCGAGATGCAGGTAAAGACCCCGGCGGGCGGCGTCTCGGTGGCTTGCATCGCATAATAGCGCAGGAAATCAACCGCTTCGCGCAGTTCCGCCACGCAATCCGGCAGGCTCTTTCCAGCTTCGCGGGCCAAGAGCGCAAAGAGCTCGCCGAACTGGGCTTCCATCAGCTCCGCCGCCCGCAACAGCGCTGTGCGGCGGGTACTGAGCGGGGCGCTCCAAGGCTCGGCGGCAGCAAAGGCGTGATCCACATCGCGCCGCGCCGCCGGTTGCACCGTGCCCGGTGAGCCCTCCGGATCCGAGGGGTTTCCAACCGGCACGGCAGCGGCAGACGGCGTGTCAGGGTCGCCGGCCAAGAGCGGTCGGGCATGCCAGCGATGTGCGGCAAAGACCGCGCGCGCGGCATAGACCTTGTCGAGCGTCTGGCTATGGGTCAGGTCAAACCCCACGGCGTTCGCGCGGGTGGGTTCAAAAAGGTCCGGGCCTTTCGCAATCGGGGGCGGGTTTTCGCGCTGCAGGGTCTCAAACGGATCAGCGGCAACGACCTCGGGCGGGACGGCCTGGTCCACGATCTGATTGACGAAACTGGAATTTGCCCCGTTTTCCAACAGCCGTCGCACCAGATAGGCCAGAAGATCACGATGGGCCCCCACAGGGGCATAGATCCGGCAGCGGGTCTGGTGCCGGTCGAGGACAAGCTTGTGCAAGGTCTCGCCCATGCCGTGCAGGCGTTGAAATTCAAAGGCCTCGGGGTCCTTGGCCATATGCAGAATGGCTGCGACCGTATGGGCGTTATGGGTGGCAAACTGGGGATAAATCCGGTCCGTCATCCCCAAAAGTTTTTTGGCGTTGCAGATGTAGGAGACATCAGTGGCCGCTTTCTGGGTAAACACCGGGAAGCCGTCGACCCCCTGGACCTGCGCGCGTTTGATCTCCGTGTCCCAATAGGCGCCCTTGACCAGCCGAACCATGATCTTGCGATCATAGCGCACCGCCATCTGGTAAAGCGTGTCGATCACGGTGCCCGCGCGCGGGCCGAAAGCCTGGACCACGATGCCAAACCCGTCCCATCCCGCCAGAGCAGGCTCGGCCATCACCCGGTCGATCACCTCCAGCGAGAGCGCCAGCCGGTCTGCTTCTTCAGCGTCGACATTCAGCCCCATGCCGGCGGATTTTGCCAGCAAAGCCAGCGACCGAAGGCGGGGCACAAGATCGGCCATTACTGCCTCTTCCTGGGCGATCTCATAGCGCGGGTGCAGGGCGGAAAGCTTTACCGAAATGCCCGGATTCTTGCGGATATCGCCCTGCGTGCAGGCCGCAGCAATGGCGGAAATCGCCCGGCTGTAACTGAGGTGGTAGCGCTTTGCGTCCGCCTGGGTGCGCGCGGCTTCGCCCAGCATGTCATAGGAGTATGTAAAGCGTTTTTTCTCCATCGCTTCAGCGCGTTCCATGGCGCTGCTGATGTTTTCCCCAAGAACGAACTGACGCCCCATCTCTTTCATGGCGCGGCTCACGGCGGTGCGGATCACCGGCTCGCCTAACCTCTTGATGGCGGCCCGCAGGTGACGCACCGGGCCGGGCTGCTCATCGTCCAGCACGCGGCCCGTCAGCATCAGCGCCCATGTGGAGGCATTCACAAGACTGGAGCTGGAATGACCCAGATGGCGGCCCCAGTCGGACGGGGCGATCTTGTCTTCGATCAGGGCATCGATGGTCTCGGCATCGGGCACCCGCAACAACGCTTCGGCCAGACACATCAGCGCGACGCCCTCGTCGGTCGAGAGACCATATTCCGCCAGAAAAACCTCCATCAGGCCGGGCGCTGTGGTGTTGCGGATATCGCGCACCATTTCGGCGGCGTTCTTGCCGATCACTCGCCTGTCGTCGGCGCTGAGGGCGGCCTCCCGCATCAGGCCTGCCAGGACATCCTCTGGCGCCGCATAGGTCTCGGCGTCGATCCTGTGTCGCAAAGAAGGTGTCATATTACATACCATGGTCAGCCCTGGACTTATTTTGACTGGTTTAACACGAAAATGTCAGTCATATTTCCTGATAGGCGGGGCAAGAAGGATAAAATGATGGATTTTATGAGGTTTGGCAGGTCAAGTGAGCAGCCTGATTTTGACCGCTTCGATCGCGCGATTCTGGCCGTCTTGGCCGAAGATGGCCGGATCAGTATCACGGATTTGTCCAAGCGCATCGGGTTGTCGAAATCACCGACGCAGGCGCGGTTGCGCCGTTTGGAGCAAAGCGGCGTTATCATCGGGTATCGTGCGCTGCTGGATCCGATCCAACTTGGTCTTGATCACGTGGCCTTTGTCGAAGTTCGGCTGAGCGACACCCGCGAGGCTGCGCTGACCGCCTTCAATCTTGCGGTGGCGCGTGTGCCTGAAATAGAACAGGCCCATATGATTGCTGGGAATTTCGACTATCTCTTGAAGGTACGCACGCGTGATATGTCCGACTACCGCCGCTTTCTGGGCGAAAAGATTTCGGAACTCCCCTACGTTGCAAATACATCCACCTATGTTGCCATGCAGGCGGTGAAAGAGACGATGTTGGCGGATACGGCTTGACGCATGGCCTCGCCGTGCCATCCTCTTGGGGATGAAATTGAAAGCTTTTGCATTTGTTGTACTGGCGTCTCCCGGTCTTGCCGATTGCCCGCCGGTGCCGGATATTTCAGGGCCGCTGACCAGCCTTATTGAGCAGGCGCGCGCGGCCCCCAATGATGCCGCAGGCCGGGCGCTTTCCGATGAGATGTGGAAATTGTGGTTACGGCCCCCGGATGAGGCGGCGCAGGCCGTTCTGGACAGGGGTCTGCGCGCGCGGGCAAGTTACGACTTTTTGGGGGCGATTGAGGCCTACACGGACCTGATCGAATATTGCCCGTTCTATGCGGAAGGGTTCAATCAACGGGCCTTTATCCATTTTCTGCGCGATGACTACGGCAAAGCGCTCGTTGATCTTGACAAGACACTGGCGCTTTTGCCCGACCACGTGGGGGCCCAGTCCGGTCGCGCGTTAACCTTGATGAACCTCGGCCGGTTGAGCGAAGCACGCGTGCAACTGCTTGAAGCGCTTGAAAATAATCCATGGCTGTCAGAGCGCTTTCTACTGAACGAAGGCGGCCCGCTGGCATCAGAGGGAAAAGATATCTGACACCGTTTACACTGCTTCACGCTCGTTTATGGTGCGCCTCGTGCCCGCGTGGTGGAATGGTAGACACAGGGGACTTAAAATCCCCAGGCAGGAATGCCGTGCCGGTTCGAGTCCGGCCGCGGGTACCACGGAAGAAAGAGCCGCTTGGCGGTTTGCGTTAAGGTGCCACGGGGCACGCCGCCGTCCGGAACACTCTGTTCTGCGCAGCCCTTGTATCAGGGAAACGGCGGTCTTTTTTGAAAATCCCGGCAGCCTCCTGCGCAAGACAGATGCCGTGAGATCCTACGCTGGATCTAGCTAAAAGTTTACATTGTCAGCCGGTCGGAAGGGAGCGTGGGCCGACCCTTGTTAAGCGCTCGGTAAGACCTGCGCCTTAGGTGTGAGGATGAAAAGACAGCTCTGCAAACCAGATGTGGGGCTGCAGTCGATCTACTTGCGCGTAAGGGAAACATGCAATGAGTTTACGGAAACGGTCCGCGGCGCGGGGCAACCCGCTCAATACGTTGTTTTTCAAATGTACCTTCATGGTAATGATCTGCGTTGTCGTGGTTGTGGCGGCCATTGCGATCAACGAACGCGGCAGTAAAGTAGAAATGACGGAAGCGGCGCTCGCTGAACGGGCAGCGGAAGTGACAGGCCTTCTTGCCATGCAATTGGGCGGTGCAATCAAATTTGGAAATTCTCAGGCGATCGACGAGATCGTCACCGATGTGATCGCTGGTGCGAAACCGGATGCTGCCGGGGCATATATCGTCGGCGCCAGTGGCGAAGTCTTGTATTCCTTGACAGGCGAAACCTTTGATCTGGCCACGGCCGAAGAGCTTGCCGCGAGAGCCATGGAAACAGGCGAACGTGTCACCTCGGAAAGTGGCCTTATTGCTGCTTTCCCAGCCATTTTCGGAGAGGGATCGGACGTTGCTGGGGTTGTGGTGACAGGGTGGGATGACACGAACCAACTGGCGCTGCTTCAGGCAGTGCAGAAACGCAACCTGATGCTCGGTGCTGGCGTGATGCTCGTGGGCTTGCTGTTGTCCGCCTTGTTCTTGCGCTCGCAGATGTCGCGCCCACTTGTGCGGCTAGAGGAGACGATGAGCCGTGTCGCACAGGCTGATTATGATCTGGAAGTGCCGTTCACAGGGCGGGGCGATGAAATTGGCAAAATGGCTCTGCGGCTGGACGATTTTCGCGTTTCCTTGGCCGAGGCAAAGGAGGCAGAAGTTGAAAGCGCGTTCAAGAGTGCCGCCTTCAACGGGTCAAGCGCGCCAATGATGATGGTAGATGAAGACTTGCGGATCATTTTCGTAAATCCGAGCTGTGAAGCGCTCTTGAAGTCTATGGGCGGCGATTTTGGAAGTAGCTGGCCCGGGTTGGATCCCCAAAAACCGCTGGGGGCGGATCTGGCCAGTTTCGTGCCACTGAAGTCTCAGACAGACAAGATGAAGACCGTGGGCCACGGTGCCTTCCCCTTGTCCGAGACAGTCAAGGTGGGTGAGTTTTTGATCGAAATCGCTATGAATGCTGCGGAAAATGATCAGGGCGACATGATTGGCGCAGTTATACAGTGGAGCGATAAAACACGGGCCAATCACAATGCGGCGTTGTTGGGCGCGCTTGATGAAAACCAGCTGCGCATCGAATTTGATGCAAGCGGGAAGGTTGTGGAGATCAACAAAAAGGCTTGCGAACTCGTTGCCGTATCGCCCGATGAAGCGCACTCCAAAACTCTGGTTGACCTTTTTGCCGGCACTGCGGATGAGAAAATGACGGCCTCGGACATGCAGACCTCGATCCTGAGTGGCGCTGCCATGTTTGGCCAGTTCAGAATGAAATCCGGTCAGCCTGATGAGATGAAATATGTTGATGGCAGTTTTGCAGCCGTTCTTGATCTGACCGGAAACGTGGAACGTGCCATCTTTCTGGGCGCAGATGTCACTGAAAATGCCATTGCGATCCGGACCGCGGAAACCGAGCGGCTGCGTGTGGCGCAAGAGCAGATGAATATCGTCGAGGCTTTGGGTGTTGCTCTGAAAAGCCTGTCTGGCGGCGATCTGACCAATGAAATCGCAGAGAAATTCCCGGATGATTACGAGAAACTTCGCGAGGATTTCAACGATGCGATCACATCATTGAGAGAGGCTGTCAGCGCCGTTGTGCATAATGCGGACTCCATCCGAAATGAGACCAAGGAGATTACGTCCGCGGCGGACGATCTGTCCCGGCGTACGGAAAAGCAGGCGGCCACGCTGGAGGAAACCGCTGCAGCGCTGGATGAGTTGACCAGTTCCGTCAGATCTGCCGCTGAGGGCGCTGATGAAGCATCCAGGATTTCGGCAGAAGCGCAGGCGAACGCCGAGCAAGGAGGCGATATCGCCAAACAGGCGGTTTTGGCGATGGATGGGATCAAGAATTCGTCACAGGAAATCTCCAAGATTACTTCGGTCATTGATGACATCGCCTTTCAAACCAATTTGCTGGCGTTGAACGCAGGTGTTGAGGCTGCAAGAGCTGGTGAGGCAGGACGTGGTTTTGCTGTCGTCGCGACCGAGGTGCGCGCCCTTGCGCAACGATCCTCAGACGCTGCAAGAGAGATCAACGGGCTGATTTCAAGTTCCGGTGAGCAAGTGAATCAGGGCGTTGAACTCGTAGATAAAACGGGCACGGCACTATCAGCCATTGTCACCTCTGTTTCGGAAATCTCCAAACGTGTTGCTGGTATTGCCGCCTCTGCGCGGGAGCAATCGGTCGGGCTGAACGAGATTAATTCCGCCGTCAATGATCTGGACCATGTCACGCAGCAAAACGCCGCGATGTTTGAAGAGACAACTGCTGCCAGTCACGCTCTTACTGCGGAAGCCGATGCGTTGGCTGCTGCCGTATCCCGCTTTGACTTAGGTGAGGGCAGAACACCTGCTGCTACAAAGCCGCGAACGGCAGCATCGGCCACCAGCCGGAACACTGTGGCGGCAACGGCTACACATGGCAATCTTGCCCTGAAGCCACAAGGAGAAGCTGAAGCTGGATGGGAAGAGTTTTGACACGGCAAACCTAAGGCCCGGCGAGCCCTGGAACTGCTCGCCGATTGAATAAGTCGGCGCGGCTTCAGCGTCAAGGTATCTGCCGGTGACAGTAAGAAATCAGGCCTTTGAGCAGGCAAAAAGATTGCTCCAGGATCTTTCTTAGGTCCCCGAAAAATCACTTTGCCATTTTTCTCGCTGTTCATCGGTGATTTTGGCGAATAGCACGTCCGGCACGGTAAAAGCGTGACCCGCCTTCAACTGATCTACCGCAGTATTGGCGCTCTCAGGCCAACCTGCTGCAGGCGTGCCAAAGCTTTCCAAAATGACTTCCGAGGCATCCGGTACGAAAGGGGAGGAAATCACACCGAAGAAATGCGCGAGGTTGAGCCCCAGTCTCGTTTGCATCGCGGCCTTCTCGGGGTCTGTCTTGAATGTGCTCCAAGGCGCAACGGTTTGAAGATACTCATTCCCACTTGCCCAGATCGCGCGCAATTCCTGAGCTGATTTCCGGACCTCTATCGCCTGCATCAATGCCTCATAGCGGCCGAGGCGCTCTTGAATCGCGTGCAGAAGATCCATTTCGTCAGGGCCAAATGCGCCACCATCAGGCACTCGCTCTCCGAATTTCGAGCGGCAAAACTTGGTGATACGGCTTACAAAATTCCCCAACACATCAGCGAGATCTTTATTCACCGATACTTGGAAATTCTCCCAAGTGAATTCAGCATCACTGCTTTCTGGTGCGTGGCTGAGCAGCCACCAACGCCAGTAGTCTGCCGGCAAAATCTCCAAAGCCTGATCCATAAAAATACCGCGGCCCTGCGAGGTTGAGAACTGACCACCATCATACGTCAGGTAGTTAAAGGATTTCAGATGATCCACCAGCTTCCAAGGCTCGGCGGATCCCAGAATCGTTGCCGGAAAGCTCAGGGTATGGAACGGAACGTTGTCCTTGCCCATGAATTGCGTGTACCGCACGTCATCGGCCCCCTTGTCTGTGCGCCACCACCGTTCCCAGGCGGATGCATCCAAACCCTGCGCTTCGCTCCATTCAGAGGCACAGGCAATGTATTCGATGGGGGCATCAAACCAGACATAAAACACCTTTCCTTCCATGCCGGGCCATTCCTCTTTGCCCCTGCGGACCGGAATGCCCCAATCCAGGTCACGGGTAATGCCGCGGTCTTTAAGGCCGTCCCCGTCATGCAGCCACTTTTTGGCAATTGACGTGGTCAAAACGGGCCAGTCGGTCTTGCTGTCGATCCAGGCGTCGAGCGTGTCTTTCAGCACGGACTGCCGCAAATAAAGGTGCTTGGTCTGACGCACTTCCAGATCATTCGAGCCGGAAATGGCCGAGCGCGGCGCGATCAGGTCCGTGGGGTCAAGCTGCTTGGTACAGTTTTCACATTGATCGCCCCGCGCCTTGTCATACCCGCAATTCGGGCATGTCCCCTCGATGTAACGGTCCGGTAAAAAGCGTTTGTCGGCGTTTGAATAGACCTGCTGTTCTTGAACCTCTTCGATCAGCCCGGCCGCGTCCAGCTTGCCGGCAAAGTGTTGGGTCAACGCGTGGTTCTGGCGACTGGAGGACCGGCCAAAATGATCAAAGGAAAGCCGGAAGCCTCTCGCGAGCTCTGCTTGCACCGCGTGCATTTCGGCGCAGTAGTCCGCGACCGGTTTGCCAGCTTTTGCGGCCGCGAGCTCCGCAGGAGTGCCATGTTCATCCGTGGCGCAGAGAAACAGGACCTCGTGCCCTCGCGCGCGGAGGTATCGGGCATATAGGTCGGCGGGCAGCTGGCTGCCGACGAGATTGCCAAGGTGCTTGATCCCATTGATGTAGGGAATTGCAGATGTGATAAGATGGCGTGCCATAACCGGGGCCCCGTGGTCAGAGAATTTCAGTCCCCTCTACCTCAGCTGGGCGGGGAGGGCCACGGCCAAAAAACTCACCGACATGCTCTGCGGGCGTGCTTTTGCCGCAGAACCACCCGTCTCGGAAAGCGCGGCGTGACGCAGAGGCAAAGCCTGCCTGACCTGGCGGTGACCGCCGGCGCAGGGCCAAAGTGGGACTTCTTCAGGTCTGCGCGCGCAATTCCGCCCTTATGTCGATTGCGACACTATCATCGGCCAGGCCCGCATAGCCGGTTGCCCCGTAGGCTGATCGGCTCAGCCTGCCATTGAGCTGGATATAGAGCACCGAAAGGTCATCCACAGCCGTGCCAGCCGGGCGGCTGAGCATCGCATCGAGCGTAACGGGTTGCGTCACACCGCGCAGGGTCAGCTGCCCATCGATCTGCGCCCCTTCAGAGATCCGCCCGCGCGCGCCAAGCCGGATGCGGGTTGATGTGAAGCGGACGATGGGGTGGTTTGCCGCATCCAGCAGGTCCGCGCTCTTGATCGCTTGGGTGATGAAGACCAGGTTTGAGCGCACCTTGCGAATGTCTGCTGATACCGCGGCACTGGATCTGGTGAGGTTTTGCGTATCGATCCGAATATCCGTCGTCTCGATCGGGACGGTGCCGGACTGTTCCGTGCCGTTCGACGTAAAGGTGAAGGAAACACGCGAGCCTTCAGGGATCAGCAGGTAGGGACGGCCCGCTGCCAGACCTGCACTGGCCCAGCTTGCCAACCCGCCGGCGATAAAGAAGCGGCGTGTCAGATGTCTTTGCATGATCCGGTTCTCCTAATCCTTTATTCATATAGAATGTTTTCGGTGACCGTCCTATCACATATCACACAGAACTGATCTTGATTGCGTCGGCTGGTCATCGCGGCGCTGCTCCAGCAGGCGACAGACCAAAGGGCGATGAGAAACAAATGTTTCCGACAGACTTCTGACGACGTTTTAATCTCAACTATTTCTTAACGATGTCTACAGAAAAGCCGAACGATTTCGAGGAGTTGTAAACCTGCTTGCAGTAGCCGCAGTGCGGACTAAGGTAAGCTGCGAAAAAAAGGATTATGCCATGAAGATGAAACCGCTCGGGCGAACGGGGATAGAGGTTTCGGAGCTTTGTCTTGGATCAATGACATGGGGTACGCAGAACACCGTGGAAGAGGCGCATGATCAGATCGACAGGGCGCTACAGGCGGGTATCAACTTTATCGACACGGCGGAGATGTATCCGGTCAACCCGGTCTCGGCTGAAACCATCGGACGCACAGAGCGCATCATCGGATTGTGGTTTGAGCGGGTCGAGCGGCGCGAGGATGTGATCCTCGCCACCAAGCATTCAGGCGAAGGGCTTGCGGTGGTGCGCGAGGGTGCCCCCATCAGTGCCGAAACGATCCGCGAAGCGGTCGAGGGATCGCTGCGCAGGCTCAAGACCGACTATATTGATCTTTACCAGTTTCATTGGCCCAACCGTGGCAGCTATATGTTCCGCAAAAACTGGACCTTCGATCCCTCCAGCCAGGTGATGCTCGATACCCAGGGCCATATGGAAGAGGCGCTGGAGGCGTTGCAGAAGGAGGTCAAGCGCGGCACGATCCGTGCCTTCGGGCTCAGCAACGAAAGCGCCTGGGGGACGACAAAATGGCTCGAAGCTGCCGAGCGGGTCGGGGGGCCGCGCGTGGCGTCGGTTCAAAACGAATACTCCTTGCTCTGCCGTCTTTACGACACCGACATGGCCGAGATGAGCATTCAGGAAGATGTGCCATTACTCGCGTTTTCGCCGCTTGCTGCGGGGCTGTTGACGGGCAAGTATCAAAACGGAGCGATCCCCAAGGCGTCCCGGATGTCGATCAATGGCGACTTGGGGGGGCGCAAAAATGCGCGGGCTTTTGAGGCTGTCGATGCGTATCTGGCGATTGCCGGGAAACACGCGCTTGACCCGGCACAGATGGCCCTGGCCTGGTGCAAGACACGGCCTTTCATGGGGTCGATCATCTTTGGCGCGACCACGATGGTACAGTTGGAAACCTGTCTCGGGGCCGGTGATCTGGAATTGTCGGATGAAATCTTGACCGAGATCGACGCGGCGCATCGCGCGCATCCCATGCCGTATTAGACCACCCGGGCGGCGGATTTCGGCAGTATCCTTTGCGCAAGAATCAAAGTATCTGGGACTTTCAGGGGGCCTTGGCCCCGGCGAGTGCTTGATTGGGAGAGGGACCGGCATGCCGCTGACCATGAATAAAGAGGTCTTCATCACCTGCGCCGTGACGGGATCTGGCAGCACGCAAGACCGCAGCCCCCATGTGCCCCGGGCCCCCAAAGAGATCGCGGAGAGTGCAATTGCGGCGGCCAGGGCGGGCGCGGCGATTGTGCATTGTCATGTCCGCGATCCGCAAACCGGCACCCCCAGTCGCGACCTGGCGCTTTACCGCGAGGTGACGGAACGCATTCGCGACGCGGAGACGGATGTCGTGCTGAACCTGACGGCCGGGATGGGCGGTGACATGGTTTTTGGCACAACCGACGCACCCCTGCCGCTGAACGCGGCGGGCACCGACATGATCGGGGCTGCCGACCGCGTTGCGCATATTGCAGAATGTCTGCCGGAGATTTGCACGCTGGATTGCGGCACCATGAACTTTGCCGAAGCCGATTACGTGATGACCAACACAACCGGTATGCTCACGGCGATGGGCCGCATGATGACAGAGCTTGGCGTCAAACCCGAGATCGAGGCCTTTGACACGGGGCATCTGTGGTATGCCAAGCAGTTGGTGGCAGAGGGCGTGCTGGACGCACCGGCTCTTGTGCAGCTTTGCATGGGGGTGCCCTGGGGCGCGCCGGATGACCTCAACACCTTCATGGCGATGGTGAACAATGTGCCCGATGACTGGACCTTTTCCGCCTTTGGATTGGGTCGGCACCAGATGGCCTATGTTGCCGCCGCGGTTCTGGCAGGCGGGAATGTGCGCGTGGGGTTGGAGGATAACCTCTGGCTGGAGAAAGGCGTTCTGGCCGAGAACTGGCAGTTGGTGGAGCGGGCCGGCACCATCATTGAAAACATGGGCGCGCGGGTCATCGGAGCATCCGAGGTACGTGCGAGGCTGGGCCTCGAAAAGCGGGCGCCGCGGGCGTGAAAGCCATGCGGCGAGCTATTGCGCTGATCTGTCTGGGTGCCGGAGGGCTGGTTGCTTGTGCGCCGCATCCGCCAGAGCGTTTTCGGGACCCGCAGGCCCCCATCGGGGCCACCACGCGCTTTGATGCCCAGTCCTTTTCCGGACGCTGGCAGCTTGTGGCAAGTTTCGAGCCCCTGCCATTGGGCACGGTCGAGGTCTCCTATGCGCCCGAAGCGGCGCAGTTTGAGATCACCAGCGCCGCTGCGCCGGGTATCGCGGGCCGCTACCGCCAAGGCGCTGTGGGAGAGCTGATTGCTCTTGATCCGCGGCAGGACGGCTTGATCGTGCTGTGGGTGGATGAGGATTTCGAAACCGCCGCCATCGGAACGGTTTCGGGCCGCTTTGGGGCCGTGTTTGACCGGGATGGCAGGCTGCCAGCGGATCGGTCCGCCGCTGTGCGCGAAATATTCGACTTTTACGGGTGGGATGCCGATGCGTTGAAAAGGACAGCTCCATGACAAAGACAGCTGCAATCATCGGCGGCGGGGTCATCGGGGGTGGCTGGGCTGCGCGGTTTTTGCTGAACGGCTGGGATGTGCAGGTCTTTGATCCTGACCCGCAGGCGGAGCGCAAGATTGGTGAAGTGCTCACCAATGCTCGGCGCAGTTTGCCCGGGCTCACCGATATTGCCTTGCCCGCCGAGGGGCAGATCCGGTTTTGTGCCTGCATCACAGAGGCGGTCGAGGGGGCAAAGTGGATACAGGAAAGCGTGCCGGAGCGGTTGGAGGTCAAGCACAAGACCTTTGCGGCGGTGCAGGCAACCTGCGCGCCGCAGGCTATCATCGGATCATCGACATCGGGGTTTAAACCGTCTGAGTTGCAGCAGGGGATGTCGTGGCCCGATCAGATCATGGTCTGCCACCCGTTCAACCCGGTGTATCTTTTGCCGCTTGTGGAACTTGTCACCACACCGGCAAACGGGCGCGTGCGGATCGAGGCGGCCAAGGATCTCATCCGTGGCCTGGGCATGTATCCGTTGCATCTGAAAAAGGAAATTGACGCACATGTGGCGGACCGTTTTCTTGAAGCCGTTTGGCGCGAGGCTTTGTGGCTGGTCAAGGACGGAATTGCCACCACGGAAGAGATCGACAACGCGATCCGTTACGGTTTTGGGATACGCTGGGCGCAGATGGGGCTTTTTGAGACCTACCGTGTGGCGGGGGGTGAGGCGGGTATGAAGCATTTCATGGCGCAATTCGGCCCCGCGCTGAAATGGCCCTGGACCAAGCTGATGGATGTGCCCGAATTTAATGAGGCGCTGGTTGATCTGATTGCGGGGCAGTCTGATGCGCAGTCAGGAACCTACTCGATCCGGCAGCTGGAACAGATCCGGGATACCAATCTGGTCGCCATGATGCGCGCGCTCAAAGCGCAAGACTGGGGGGCGGGGACCTTGCTGGTGGCGCATGACCGGGCGCTCAAGGCGGGCACGTCCCTGGCCGTGCGGGCCGAAGAGATCGGCGATCCATCGCAACCCGTCCTATGCGTCCGCCGTGCTGTCCCGCTGGACTGGACCGATTACAACGTTCACATGAACGAGGCGCGATATCTGACCGCCTTTGCGGATGCTACGGATCGTTTCATGGAGATCATCGGCTGCGATGCCGCCTATATTGCGTCCGGGGGCAGTTACTTCACCGCAGAGACACATATCCGGCACCTTGACGAAGTGCATGCGGGCGCCGTCATCGAGATTTACACGCGTGTCCTGGCCGGTGGAGGCAAGAAGATGCATCTGTGGCATGAAATGCGGGAGGGTGCGCGCCTGCTGGCGACCGGGGAGCATTTTTTGCTGCACGTTGATCTGGAGACGCGCAAACCGGTGGAGGCCAGCCCGGCCATTGATGCAGCCCTGCGCCGGTTCGCAGAGGCGCAGGCACACCTGCCGAGGCCCACTGGGGCGGGTCGTTGGGTCGGAGCACCCCGCTGAGCGCCGTGCAAGAACACCGCCCCCTGATCCAGCGGCGCGCGCTGACGCGCGCACGACATGTTTTATCGGGCGTTTGGCTGGCGTCGCCTCACCTGACCTTGCGGGGTGTTGCATGAGCTTGCCGCACCCTGATCTCTGGGTTTTCTTGTCCTGTGCTGCCGCCGGTTTCCAGACTTTGCGGTTCATGCTGCAAAAAGTGCTGTCGACAGCGACCCTGACGCCGACAGGGGCCACTTTTGCGCGGTTTGTCTATTCCGCCCCCGTCATCTGCTGCGCAATCAGCCTGTATCTTTTGAGCACCGACCAGCGTGCCGACCAACCGGGCACCGTTTTCTGGGCTTACTCTGTCGCAGGGGGGGCAGCACAGGTGCTGGCAACCATCTGCGTGGTCACGCTTTTCAAGTCGCGCAGCTTTGCAGTGGGTGTGACCTTGATGAAGACAGAGGTGATACTCTCTGTTGTTGTGGGGCTGATCCTCTTGGGTGAAGGCGTTGGGACACTCGCGCTCGGGGCGATCGCGGTCGGGCTGGTTGGTGTGCTTTTGCTCTCGACACCGCCGGAGGTTACCGGCTGGGGTTGGCGCGAGATGTGGAACCGGAGTGTTGGCCTTGGTCTTGCATCAGGCATATTGTTTGCGGTGTCGGCGGTCAGTTACCGGGGGGCCTCTTTGGAAATTGCTGCCGAGGATCCGATCGTGCGCGCCGGGCTGACGCTGGCGGCAGTGACCACGATGCAGATGATCGGCATGGCGCTCTGGCTGCGGTTTCGTGATCGGGCGCAGCTCCGTGCTGTCTGGCAGGCGCGGCGCACGGCCCTCTGGATCGGGATCATGTCGCTGGCCGGGTCGTTTTGCTGGTTTTTCGCCTTTACCCTGCAGACGGCAGCTTACGTGAAGGCGGTTGGGCAGGTGGAGCTGGTGTTCAGCCTGCTTGTGTCCGTTTTGTTTTTTGGTGAGCGCAGCAGTTGGCGCGAACTCATGGGCATGGTGGTTTTGTGTTTTTCCATCGCCATACTGGTGATCCTGGCATGACCGCGCCCGGATCAATCTGCTTGCGGATGCCCTCTGAGGCGCAAAAACAGGCTTTCTTCATCATCGTTTTTGAAAAACGGAACGCTGTCCGGGGGCTCACGGTCTCTGACCCGTGCCTGAATTTCCGCAAGCACAACTTCGGTGATGAAGGGCAGATCGAAACGGCGGACCTCTGCCAATCGCACCCATTGAAGATGCGAGAGCTCATCTGATGCGGCCGAAAAGTCATCAAGATCGGAGGCGATCCGGCTGGCATCGGCGAGAAAGAACCGGGCGTCAAAGCGGCGGGGCCGGCCCGTTGGCGTGATGGCGCGAAACACAAATTGCAGCCCCGAGGCGTCGGGTAAGTGCCCTGTCTGTGCAAAGCTCTGCCAATCCTCCGGGGCTGTTCGCGGCCAGGGCCCAGGGGTGCCCAGAACAAGGCCCGTCTCTTCCCAGAGCTCTCGAATGGCTGCAACTGCAAGCGCATGCGCGCTGATCTGGGCGGTATTTTCTGCCAGACGCTTGCTGCACAGGGCGGGCAGGGGGCTCTGCAGGGCAATCCGGGCATCGCCTGTGTCAACCGCACCCCCGGGAAAGACGAACTTGTTGGGCATGAAGGCGGCCTTCGCGCCGCGCTGCCCCATCAGGATCTGCGGATCGTCATCTCTGTTTCGCAGCACGATGACCGTTGCCGCATCGCGAATGGCTGTCTTGTCTGACGGATTTTCTCGTGTCACCGCGTCCTGCCCAAATGCGAGGCGTGGGGCTGGCTCAGGCTTGCCTGCTAAAACCTCCCATGCCGCGGGCCCATTGGTAACCCACCATGGCCCCTTTCAATCTGGGCAAAAGATAGAGTGACAGGCCCACGCAGCCAACCGCAAAAACGGTAAAGAGCGTCAGCGGCTCCGGGCGCCATGTGACGAAGGCAAAATGAAGTAGTGGTGCCATCAGGTGGCCCACAAACAAAATGGTCAGATAGGCGGGCCCGTCGTCCGCCCGGTGGTGAAACAACTCTTCCCGGCAGACCGAGCATGTGTCATTCACCTTGAGATAGGACTTCAGCAGCGGGCCGCTGCCACAATGCGGGCATTTGCGACGCCAGCCGCGCAACATGGATCGCTTGGTGTCACGCTCGGTGATGCCCGTTTCGATGTCGGGTGTATTCTGCATATTTTCTGTCTGTACACTGCTCATGTCGTTCACTGAGGTGACCCTTTTGCGTTTCCCTTAGATCAATGCGCCTTTGAAATCACGATTGAAAGGGCGCGCGCCGTCGCTGCGGCGGGATGTCGCTAGAAAGTGCAGTTTTTTGCGACGGAAAAAGGCGCAGCTCGCGTTTGAGTAGATAAGGGGCGCTGAAAACAGGCGTAACGGATCGAAAACGAAGGAGAACAAGAATGAAACGACTCACATTTACGGCAGGTGTCACTCTTTGCGCGATCGCATTGGCCTCGGGTGCTGCGCTGGCGCGCTCCGGTGACCGTCCGGCCCCGGCGAGCTTTGAGCAGCTCGATACCAATGGTGATGGCCAGATCACCCGTGAAGAGATGTCCGTCCTGCGCGGCGCAAGGCTGGCGCGGGCGGATACCGACAGTGATGGTCTCATCAGTCTGAGCGAGCTGGAGATCCATTCGGTTGAAAGGTCAAGGGAGCGGGCTCAAGCGATGATGGACCGTCTTGACGCCGATGCGGACGGTATGTTGTCGTCGGAGGAGCTTGGCGGCGGTGAGCGGGCCAACCGCATGTTTGAGCGCGTTGATCAGGATGGGGATGGTGCGATCAATCAGGCGGAATTCGACGCCGCGCGCGACCGGATGCCAAAGCGCGGTCCTCAGGTGGACTGAGGTGACAGGATGCGGGCCAGGTGGTGTGCCTAGGTGCAGCAGCATGCGCCTTTCCGAATAAGGCCTGATAAAACACTTATGCACATCTCACTTGGCCCGGAAGCAGACCTGCCAGACGAAACCCTGCTGCAGCACTATGCAGCAGGGGATGGCCGGGCGGCGACAACCCTGACCGCGCGTCTCTTGCCCCGTGTCTATCGCCATGCGCGCCGATTGCTCGGGGAGGACAGTGAAGCCGAAGATGTGGCGCAAGACGCAATGATGCGGCTTTGGCGGATTGCGCCGGACTGGCGGTGTGGTGAGGCGCAGGTCACCACATGGCTTTACCGGGTGACCGCCAACCTTTGTGTGGACCGGCTGCGCAGACGTCGCGGTGTGACGCTGGACGATATTGCGGAGCCTTTGGATGATGGCCCCAGCGTCCTTGAGCAAATTCAGGACCGGACCCGGATCGATGCACTGCAGGATGCGCTGGATCAGTTGCCGGTCCGGCAGCGCGCAGCGGTTGTTTTACGGCATATTGAGGGGCTTTCGAACCCTCAGATTGCCGAGGCGATGGACATTAGCCCCCGCGCGGTCGAAAGCTTGACCGCGCGGGGCAAACGAGCGTTGGCTGAAGTGTTGCACAGCCGCCGCGCAGACCTTGGATATGAAAATGACGCAGAATGACAAACCAGATCCAGTCTCTGTAGATGTTCTCCTGGCGCGCGCCAGAGACACGGAGGTGCAGCTGCCGCCCGGTTTGGCGCAGCGGGTGGTCGCCGATGCGCTGAACGTCCAACCGCAGCCCCGGGCAACCCCGCGCCGGCGAGGGGGGGGGCAACGGCTTCTGGCGGCCCTTGGCGGATGGCCCGCTCTGGGGGGGCTGGTGGCGGCAAGTTGCACCGGTTTCTGGATCGGTATCAGCCCGCCGGAGGGGGTGATCGATGCCGGTGCCTTGCTGGTGAACGCTTCCTCACCAACTATCTACGACGAGGCGGCAGAGCTGACGGCCTTTGGCTGGGATGTGGAAGAAGGATAAGCCATGCAAGATGCTGAACAACCCCCCCCCGCGGGCACCGGACGCTGGATAAAGATCCTGCTGGCGGCATCCCTGGCGCTGAACCTCGCTGTGGCCGGGCTGATTTTGGGGGCTGTGATCCGCCATGACGGACCGATGGACCGGATGAAACGCAGCCCGACCCTGGGGGCATTTGGCGCGCCCTATATGCTTGCCCTCCCCCGTGAGGACAGGCGCGCGGTCCTGCGCGTCATGCGGTTCTCGCAGGATGGTGGTGTTCCCAGCCGCGAGATGCGCCGTGCGGTTTTCCAGGAAGTGCTGACAAGCCTGCGCGCCACGCCGTTTGACAGCGCGCAGCTTCAGGCGGTGGTGGTCCGTCAGGCGGCGATCACGATTGATGTGCAAAAACGGGCGCAATCGGCCTGGCTGGAGCTTGTCGAGGGCATGACCGATGCGGAACGGGCAGACTATGCCGATGCGGTCGAAGAGGTCCTGAACCGAGGACCAAAGCGGCGCTAACCTGCGCCGAAGGGCGCCGCCCTAGGCCGCCGGGCGTGCCAGGTTCACCTGATTGCGGCCCTGCAGCTTGGCCTCGTAGAGCGCCTTGTCTGCTGCATCAAGCAGCCTGTTGGCGTCGGCCGGCGTGCTCTGCACTCCTCGGATACTGCGGGTGCCGCCCATCGTCACGCCAATGGAGATGGTGACATCGATGGGATCGCTCGACCCTGGGATCACAAATCCTTTCCCCCCGATCTTGCGGCACAAACGGCTCGCCGTGACGCGCGCTTCGGTAAAGGGGGTCGCGGGCATGACGATGAGGAATTCCTCGCCGCCGATCCGCGCCAGCAGATCCACCCCGCGCAGGTTTTCGCGCAGTCGCCGCGCGGCCTCCACCAGCACCGCATCGCCCGAGGCGTGACCGTAGACATCATTGACCCGTTTGAAGTGATCCAGATCCGCTACCATAACGGCAAAGCTGCGACCGGTTGCGGCGGAATGCTCGGCCACGCGGGCCAGGTGGGGCATCGCGTAGCGGCGGTTGTGCAAGCCGGTCAGCGGATCGCAGACGGCGGCTTTCAGCCCGGTGCGCACCGTGGCGCGCAATTGATCCGCAATGCGCTTGCGCCGCATCAGCGCCTTGATCCGCAGCACCAGCTCGTTTTGCTCAAATCCGTCCATCATCAGGTCATCCGCACCCAGATCGAGCGCATAGGCCCCCAACCCCGGATCCGGTCTGGGCTGCACAACCAGGATACCCGCGTGACGCGTGATCGCGGTGGCGCGCACGGCCGCCAGCAGGCGCAGGATCTCGCCGCTGTGTTTATCGCCTTCTTCGAGCACCAGAATAAACACATCCGGAACGCGGCCGGGAGCGAGATCGCGCAGGGCGGTCTCGGGCGAGGTGTGGGTGAGCGATGACCGAAGATGCGGGCGCACACGCTGAATAATGGACTGTGCGGTCTTGCTGTCGGCGCTGACAATGACCGACCGTCCGGGGGGGCCGAAATCTGCCGTATCTTCGGCAAAACCCAAGGCCCTGGATGTGTCATCACGCATTTGCCATTCCGCCGCTGTGTTATGGGCCCGGATGAGACTGCGGACCCGGGCCAGAAGAAGGGTGTCGTCAATCGGTTTCAACATCACGTCATGTACCCCAGCCTCCAGCGCCTCGAGGCGACTGTCCGCGTTCGGGCGGCAGCCGACCACCATCATGGGGATCGCGCGTGTCTGGGGATTGCGATGCAATCTGCGGCACAGCTCGGCTGCATCCGCATCAGGCAGGGCCATGGCCGATATAATCAGGTCAGGGGCATGGCGCAGGGCAGCAACGCAGGCCTCATCGGCGGTCGCCGCCTGTATGACTTCGTAGAATGCCGACGCCAGCTTTACCTTTAAAACAATGCGATTGGTCGAGATCGCATCAACAATGAGAATTTTGCCCTGCACGCCGATTGCGTCCTTTTCTGGGGGGTTAACTGAGTATCGACTCTGACTGCAGATTGGTTAACAAAGCGTTTCAATTGGGATTAAAATTCGAGGTGTCGCATGTCGTCTACGCAAGAATCCGCCGAAGTTCTGGCGCTTCAGGTGCTTGGGTGGCTTGCGGGGAATGACGCGCTACTGCCCGTATTTCAAGGCTCTACAGGTGTGTCAGAGGCGGATATCCGGGCGGGGGCCGGTGATGCCGCTTTTCTGGGATCGGTGTTGGATTTCGTCATGATGGACGACGCTTGGGTTGTGCAGTGCTGCGACGCCGTGGGGCTGCCCTATGACAGCCTGATGCGGGCGCGGCAGACCCTGCCAGGCGGCGGTGAGGTGAATTGGACATGAGCCTGATCAAGGGCATTCTTTTTGACAAGGACGGGACACTGTTTGATTTTTCAAGCACGTGGGAAGCCTGGGCTGCGGCCTTTCTGCGCCGTGCTGCGGCGGATGAGGCGCAGGCAGACCGCATGGGGCGGGCCATTGGCTTTGACCTCGCGCTGAAACGTTTCGCGCCTGACAGTGTTGTGATCGCGGGCACCCCCGGCGAAGTTGCCGAGATGCTGGCACCGCATCTGCCTCACCTGTCGCTTGCCGGTGTTCTCAATCTTCTGAATGAGGAGGCAGAAATCGCGCCGCAGGTTGAAGCCGTCCCGTTGCAGGCTTTCCTGACGGATCTGCGTGGCAAGGGCTATGCCTTGGGCGTGGTGACCAATGATGCCGAAGCCCCGGCGCGGATGCATCTCACGGCCGCTGGTGTCACCCAGGCCTTTGATTTCATTGCAGGCTTTGACAGCGGGTTTGGTGCCAAGCCTGCACCGGGCCCGTTGCTTGCCTTTGCGCAGGCCTGCGATCTGGCACCTGAACATGTCCTGATGGTTGGGGACAGCACACATGATCTGATCGCGGCAGCCCGGGCTGGCATGCGGGGCGTCGGTGTTCTGACGGGGCTGGCAGACAGTGCAACGCTCGCGCCCTATGCCGATGTTGTCTTACCCGACATCGGTCATCTGCCAGACTGGCTGCAGGCGCAGAACAGAACGCCCAACTGACAAAAACGACCGTTCGCGTCGCGAACAAGACGGCCATATTCCTGCGGCTCTGGCCTTTTTAGGGCTGAGGGCATCATGGAAGGATCCGTTTAATGGCCGACACGCCGACAAAACGCAGGTCTCGTACCGGGGGCCGTGCAGGGGCTGCCCATCGTCGGGGCAGTGCCGTCATCGAGCAGATGCCCTGGAAGCCGCCAATCAACCTCGACAGGCCGACAGAGCCGCTTGGGCCCGAAGGGGTCGCTGCAATCCACGACGGGGCGATGCGTATCCTTGAGGAGATCGGCATTGAGTTTCTCAATCATGAAGCTTTGGGGATTCTCAGGAAAGCAGGCTGCATCGTTGACGGTGAGAACGTCCGCATGGGGCGTGAATTCGTCATGGAATGGATCGCGAAGGCACCGTCCGACTTTACTATCACACCGCGCAACCCTGCGCGCAGGATCACGATCGGAGGCAAAAATCTGGTCTTTGGCAACGTGTCGTCGCCGCCGAATTACTGGGACATGTCGCTGGGGACCAAGGTTCCGGGGACCCGGGAAATGTGCCGCAACCTGCTGAAGCTGACACAATACTTCAACTGCATCCACTTTGCCGGGGGCTACCCTGTCGAGCCCGTGGACCTGCACCCTTCAGTGCGCCACCTGGATGTACTATTTGACAAGCTGACGCTGACAGACAAGGTCATGCACGCGTACTCCCTGGGCAAAGAACGTGTCGAGGATGTGATGGAAATGGTGCGCATCTCGCAGGGTATTTCACATGAAGAATTCGATGCAACCCCTAGAATGTACACGAATATCAACTCAACCTCACCATTAAAACACGACATTCCGATGCTCGATGGCTGGATGCGGCTCGCGCGGCGCGGCCAAGGCCTTGTGGTCACCCCCTTTACGCTCGCGGGGGCCATGGCGCCCGTCACGATGGCAGGCGCCGTTGCTCAGTCTCTGGCAGAAGCACTCTGTGCGGTTGTGCTGGCCCAGATCATCAGACCGGGGGCGCCGGTGGCGATTGGTACCTTTACGTCGAATGTGGACATGAAGTCAGGCGCGCCCGCCTTTGGCACGCCCGAGTATATGCGCGCGACCCAAATGACCGGGCAGCTTTGTCGCTTTTATGGTCTGCCGATGCGGTCTTCTGGCGTTTGCGCGGCCAATGTGCCAGACGGGCAGGCCATGTGGGAGACCTCCAACAGCCTGTGGGCAGCCGTCCAGTCGGGTACGCATATGGTTTATCATGCGGCAGGCTGGCTGGAAGGTGGGCTGATCGCCAGCCCCGAAAAGTTCATCATGGACTGCGAAGTTTTGCAGCAGATCCAGCGCTATATGGACCCGCAGATCACCGAGGCAGGCCCTGACGAGATTGCGTTGGATGCGGTGAAATCTGTCGGGAATGCGGGCCACTTCTTTGGCATTCAGCACACTCAGGATCGGTATGCCAAGGCGTTTTACCAGCCTTTCCTGAGTGATTGGAAAAACTATGAAGGTTGGGAGGCTGCCGGCGGGATTTGGACACCCGAGCGCGCCCATCTGATGTTCAAAGAGATCGTCGCCCGTTTTGATGCGCCACCGATGGACCCCGCCATCCGGGAGGAATTATCCGCTTTCGTCGATCGCCGGAAAGCAGAAGGCGGCGCGCCTACGGATTTCTGATCAGATCAGGCCACTTTGATCCTCTTGCAATTGGTCATGTTGGGCAAATCTTAACACCTTGGCGCGATGATACCGCGAGGTAATGAGAGTTGAGCCGATGCATGGCCTGATTAATCGCGGGATTCAAAAGTTTGTCACGGACAGCTACGGTACAGCCAAGTGGCGTGTGGTGATGGATCGTACCGGTTTGGGCTTCACGAATTTCGAAGCCATGCTGACCTATGATGATGAGGTCACACCAAAGGTTCTGGCGGCGGTCTGTGATGTTCTGGACAGGCCTTATGACGACCTTCTCGAAGATATTGGCACCTATCTTGTGTCCCACAACAACCTTGAGCCTCTGCGCCGGTTGTTGCGGTTTGGGGGCGTAACCTTTGTCGATTTCTTGCATTCGCTCGACGATCTTCGCGATCGCGCACGGCTTGCCGTGCCGGACCTGGATTTGCCACGCATCGAATTGACGGAAGAGAGCGCGGAGCGCTACAGTCTGCGCTGCTATGCGCCGATCAGAGGTTGGGGCCATTCCTTCATGGGCTTGTTGCGGGCGATGGCTGACGATTACGGCGCGCTCGTTTATCTTGAGCATACCGGGTTCGAGGCAGGGTGCGAGACGCTTGCGATCTCTTTGTTGGAGCCCAGATTCTCTGTTGGGCGTGATTTCAACCTGGGGGCGCGATCCGCATGAGCCAGACCCCATGCCGTGAAATGCTGGATGTGTTGTGCCCCATGCACATGACACTTGACGAAAGCGGGTACATCACGGCCGCCGGTCCAACGGCTCGAAAGATTTGCCCGGAGGGCCTGGTCGGTCAGAGCTTTCTGGAGATGTTCGAGATCAAAAGGCCGCGTGAGATCAAGACGATCACAATGCTTTGCGACAATATGGGCACTAAGCTTACCCTGCGGTTCCGCGCCGCGCCGCGCCGGCAGCTCAAAGGGGTCGTGATGGCTGGACCGGGAGTTGGCGAGATGGTCGTGAACCTGTCTTTTGGAATATCCATCCTGGAAGCAGTTCAGGAATACGACCTGACAGCAACTGATTTTGCAGCCACCGATCTGACCGTTGAAATGCTCTACCTCATGGAAGCGAAATCTGCGGCGATGGACGCTTCCCGCCAACTGAACCAGCGGTTGCAAACAGCCCGTGTGCAGGCTGAAGAACTGGCACTGACCGACACGCTGACGGGCTTGCGCAATCGTCGTGCAATCGATCATGCCCTTGCCTCTCTTCTGTCCATTCAGGAACCCTTTGCTTTAATGCACGCGGATCTGGATTACTTTAAAAAGGTCAATGACACGCTGGGGCATGCTATGGGCGACTATGTCTTGCAGCGGGTGGCAAAGATCATGCTGGAAGCTGTGCGCAAGGATGACGTGGTGGGCAGGATTGGCGGTGACGAATTTCTCATTCTGATCCGGGGAAGCGAAAACCGAGCAATCCTCGACCGCATTGCGCAGCGTATCATCGAGCGGCTTCAAGTTCCGATCCATTTGGGTGACAAAGTCTGCGAGATTTCTGGCAGCATCGGGATCGTTTTGGCTGGCAGCTACTCTAAACCGACGGCCGATCAGATGCTGGGCGATGCTGATGTGGCCCTTTATGCCGCCAAAAACGCAGGTCGGGGGCGCCATATCCTCTTTGCGCCCGAAATGCGCCGAGCGCCCAAGATTGCCTGATACGTGGGGCAGCGCGAAACTGCGGAAATGCCTCACAAAAGCGGGTTTTTCCCGGTTCAGGGCATTGAGAGTTTGTTTCTAAAGGGGCGCGCTACCGTCGACGATCGGTTGAAACCTGTAAGCAATCAGGCTACACTTTCCAAGATAAAAACATTTACCAACAAGTAACTCAAGGCCATTTGGGAAGCGGGTAAGTCGAAGATCGATGCAAGGTTTCAAGCTCATACTCCGCGGAGATTGGAGGCCTCGGATTCAGTCGCGCGACCAGCGGATGGGAGCCTCCCCGGCTTTGATTTCTACGCTCTGAAAGATACACCCCGACGGACCGCGCTCTTCATGCGGAGGGCCGCTGGTATGGCCCTTTATCGTTTGAGCTTGGTACGCTTGGGTGCTTGATTTGAGCAATGCCAATGAGAACTGACAATGAGCCGCAATTCATCCCGCTGCCCGAGACATCCTGGCGAACTGCTGCGTGAAGACGTGCTGCCTGCGGTAAACAGGCCGAAAGCTGAGATAGCACGCCTGCTCGGGATCTCGCGCCAGCACCTTCATGATATTCTGGCGGAGCGAAAGCCCGTCAGCCCGGAGGTTGCAGTCCGCCTCGGCAAGCTTTTCGGCAACGGGGCTGGCCTGTGGATCAGGATGCAGGGAACCTACGATGCGTGGCAGGCGTCCCGGAGGGTCGATGTTTCCAAGATACCGACATTGGTTGCGGTCGAATGAAGCTGAGCCAAGCGACCTGGGACGCGATGCGCGGTATCGCGGCAGAGCGCAATGACCAGGACATCGCCTTGATGTTCAGGGAGCGTAACGGAGAAGAGGTTGCGCATCTGTCCGACGCAACAGCTCCACTCTGCCATTCGCGAGGCACGCGAGGCCGCTTTTTCCTTCGGTATTCGCAAACAAGAGCTCCGCATGCGCTTCATCATGCTCGGTGTACTCAGGCTCCCGCGGTTCTGGCTGGACCCAACGATCGCCGGGCTTTTGAAGGCGCCGACGGGGACAGCCGATACCCGCTTTGGTGATGTCTGCGCGATGTTCAAACTGTCTGCCGAACGTGCTGGCAAACCGACCGGGGTCTGGTGGTCATGAGCGGGCGCGGAAAAGCCATCAGAGAATTCCTGGAGGCCATTGGTCGCGCTTTCAGAGGACCGGCTCCCGCTCCTCGCCCCGTACCTGCACCGCCTCGTCCGGCGCCGACCCCGACACCGCCCAGACCAGATCCGACACCGCCACGGGACCCGCAGCCAACACCACCCTGGCGGCCGATCCCGCCTCCTCAGCAAGGCGAAACAGAAACGGATCCATGGCCAGAGACGCAAACAGAACCAGAGACCACGCCGGATGGCCAAACCTAGACGGAAGGGGCAACGGATCTCGAAGACGACCCAAGTTGCCGCAACTGTCCCGAGTGCGCGGCACGGGATATGGGAGCGGCGGCGGATCGACCTGCACCTCAGGCGCCACCGGCCTCAAAACGAGGATACGATTACCAGCACTTCGTCTGCCCCTGGCATTGGTACACGCCCGCGGCCGCGCGGATTGAGGAATGGAACTTTTCCGGTGTGTATTTCGACGGGCTGCACCCGGCGGACTGCCACCTCTACGAGGCCAAACATGGGTATGACGGTTTTTTGGAAACAAGGGATTGGTCCGCGACCGGCGGACCGGAATTGCGGCCATGGGCGGTGCAGGCAGATATTCAGGAAACTGTTTTCGAACCAATGCTCCGGCAAGGTCGCAATCAGCATCGCGCCGTTCTTCCGCACTTTGGGGAGGTGCAATTGACATGGGTTTTCAGCCACATCGACACGCGCCTCTATGTGGGGAGACTGTTTCTTGATGGGATTGACGGCTGGTATCACGATATGGAGGTGCGGCAGTGGACGAGTGGTTGAAGGCGAATAAACCCATTGATCTGAGGCTCAAACTGCGGCTGACGCCGCATCGCTACGGCGCCGAGTATGCGGATTATGATGAGGGCGGGCGGGATTTCTTTCGCCTGCTGCGGATGATCGAGCACCTGCCCCTTTGCAATCTGGGCTGGAGCAAGCGCGGGTTCCGTTTATGGGAGCAGGAGGCCGAATATCTAGCCGACTCCAGAAGGCTTTCTGATGCTGCCGGATATGCGGACGACGAGGGTTCAATCTACATGGTTGATGACGGAGAAACTCTCTATGGGTCCAACGAGGTCTACTACACTTTCAAATACAACTGGGGTATTTACGCGACCCAGTTGCATGCAGAATTCAAGCGCTTCCGCCCCGAGTACAACTTCACCGCCGACCACATGATCGCCCTCATCGAGGCCATCACGCGCTGGAAACGCCCGCAGCATCTGGAATTCGGACCGTCCGACTATTTCCAACTGCACCACCCGCTCGACCGCGCCCGGCGGGGCATTCGCTGGATCGGCTGGGTGCCCTTTGCCCTGACACCGTCCGATGTGCCCGAAGCGGCGCTGGTGCAGGAAATGAACGGGGGCAGCCTGATCGCGACCCAGATGGAGTTCTGGCAGGTCTTCGAACATCATCCGCTTTACTCCAAGCAAGCCATCGAACGTGCCCAGGAGGTCGAAATACGTCTCAATCTGCTGGGTGTTCTGCCAACGGCCGTCGAACTCGACCGCGGCGATTGGGGGCAATAGCCGGTTCTGCTGGATCTTGCCGTGGTGTTCCCCGATGGCATGGGAAAATCGCACTCAGCGGCCTGTCGATGAGACTGCTGCAAACCAGAGATTTTTGAGAAACTGACATCGCCATGCCAGTCATTCAAAAAAAAGGCCGAGCATGAAGCTCGGCCAAGTCCAACAGGGAGGTATGAAGAGCGCATACGGGCCGCGCCGCCTTCATAAAGATCAAATAAGGTGCGCATTGCCACCGATCAAGGCAATTTGTTAACGTAGTTTTACATGGCCGCTATGCATTGCGTGCATGGCCCCCGGCTCGCTGTGCACGCAGTTTTTTGCGGTAACTGATAATCTCGTCCTGCACGAAGTCCTTGAAGGCGGAAACCCTCTGAGAATGCCTAAGCTCTTCTGGATAGGCCAGAAAGACAGGCACATCGGCAGAAGTCAGGTCCGGCAGAACCCGTACAAGATCCGGAAAGTCCTGTGTCACATAGTCGGGCAAGACACCGATGCCAAGGTTTTGCAGCACGCCCTGCAGCACGCCGTAGTAGTTGTTGACGGTCAGCAGCGACCGAATGTCATATGTCATAAGATGCTGCACAAGACTGCGCCCCGCCCCCACCTGGTCACTATCCGTGTTCTGGCAGATCAGACGATGGTCCCTGATGTCTCCGATCTCTTGGGGGGCCGCGAATTCGGCCAGATAGTCCGGCGTTGCATAAAGGCACATGCGGATCATCATCAGCTTCTTGCGGATCAGATCTGCCTGGCTTGGCTCTTTCATCCGGATCGCCACGTCTGCTTCGCGCATCGGCAGGTCCAGCACGCGCTCTTCGAGCATCAGATCGACCTTGAGATCTGGGTATTTTTCGTAAAGCTTGGATAGTCGCGGCGCGAGCCAGAGTGTGCCGAACCCAATGGTTGTGGTCACACGCAATTCGCCAAAGACTTCCTCTTCACTATCGCGGATGCGTGCCGAGGCCGTGTCAAGCCGCCGTGTCATGGCGGAGGTCGCATCAAAGAGCAGCTCGCCTTGTTCTGTCAGGATCAGCCCGCGCGCATGGCGATGAAAGAGCGTCGCGTTCAGCGAGTCCTCCAACCCCCTGATCTGCCGGCTGACGGCTGACTGCGACAAATTCAGTTTGTCACCCGCATGGGTCAGCGATCCGGCATCGGCCACCGCGTGAAAGATTCTCAGCTTGTCCCAGTCCATCTCGCGTCTCACGTTGCTCGCCCTTCTGGTAGCGCTATCTGCCGCCGGAATATAGAGGCAGCAGCCCCAGATTTCGCTCATCGGCAAAAATACTTGTATACAGGTCAGCTTTTGTGACCTAATATCGTAAAAGATATGTGCAACATTGAAGAACCGCTTGGGAGGCGCGTCATGGGCACAGAGAGTATTTCGTTAAATGATCGCTATGATCTGGAAAAGTCGCCCGTGCTGTTGAACGGTACACAGGCGCTTGTTCGCCTGATGCTGATGCAAAAGGCGCTGGATCGTGCGGCGGGGCTGAATACGGCCGGGCTTGTGACGGGCTATCGCGGCTCGCCTTTGGGGGCCGTGGACATACAGATGACCCGTGCGCTCAAACCTTTGTCAGAGCACGATGTCACCTTTCAGCCGGGCCTGAATGAGGATCTTGCGGCCACAGCGCTTTGGGGCAGTCAGCAAGCCGAACTGCGCGGGGAAGGCCGGTTCGATGGCGTTTTCGGACTTTGGTACGGCAAGGGGCCGGGGGTCGACCGGTCAGGCGATGTGATGCGGCATGCCAATATGGCCGGGAGTTCGCGCTATGGCGGCGTGCTGATGGCCATGGGCGATGACCACACCGGCGAAAGCTCTACCGTGCTGCATCAGTCCGAGATGGCGATGGTCGATGCCTACATGCCCGTGGTAAGCCCGGCGGGTGTGCAAGAGGTGCTGGATTACGGTATCTATGCTTTTGCGCTCAGCCGGTTCAGCGGTCTTTGGGTCGGCATCAAGACGATGAAAGACACCGTGGAAGTCACGAGTGTCGTCGAGACCGATTTGGGGCGCTATCGCTTTATGACGCCTGCGTTTGACCTGCCCGAGGGGGGCTTGAACATTCGCCTCGTTGACGAGCGTATCGCGCAGGAAGCACGCCTCATAGATTACAAGAGGTTCGCGGCGGAAGCTTTTGCAAATGCTAATAAAATGGACAAGCGCGTTTGGGGAAATCCGGGGGCAAAGATCGGCTTTGTTGCGGCTGGCAAGAACTGGCTGGATCTGGAGCACGCGCTGAGCCTGCTCAATATTGACGCCTCTGAGGCCGAGCGGCTGGGGCTGACCACCTACAAGATCGGTCAGACCTGGCCTCTTGATATGAAGGGGTTTGAGGCCTGGGCCGAAGGGCTCGATCTGATTGTCGTGGTGGAGGAAAAGCGCAAATTGATCGAAGTGCAGATCAAGGAGGCACTCTTTGACAACCGGGCGGGCCGCCGGGTGTATGGCGGGACGCGGGATGGGGTGCCGTTCTTTTCAGCGAAATGGGCGCTTGATCCGGTCGAGATTGCGATGAAACTGGGGCAGGTGTTGATAGATGAGGGGCGCAACACGGACGGCATCAGCGCCGGGTTGGCGCTGTTGGAAGAGGCACAACGCTCTGACAACGCAGAAGATATCGCGGCACGTCTGCCGTATTTCTGTTCTGGCTGCCCGCACAACTCCTCCACCAAGGTGCCAGAGGGGTCGCGCGCCTATGCTGGCATCGGCTGTCACTTCATGGCGCAGTGGATGGACCGCGAAACGCTGGGCTTCACCCATATGGGCGGTGAAGGGGCCAACTGGATTGGCGAGGCGCCCTTTTCGACACGCGATCATGTGTTCCAGAATCTCGGAGATGGCACCTATAACCATTCGGGCGTTCAGGCCATCCGTGCGGCGCTGAGCGCTGGCACGAATATCACCTACAAGATCCTTTATAACGATGCGGTGGCCATGACCGGTGGCCAAAGCAATGAGGGCGACTTGTCGGCCCCCCGGATCGTTCGTGAACTTCAGGCGATGGGGCTCCAGACTCTGGCAGTTGTTTACGATGAGAAAGAAGATGTTGATTTTGGAGCATTTTCCGGCGTCGAAATACATGAGCGGGCGTCTTTGCAAACGGTTCAGGAGAAGTTTGCAAAGACCCCAGGTGTGTCGGCTATAGTCTATATTCAGACCTGTGCGGCCGAAAAGCGCCGGCGCCGCAAGAGGGGCCTTTTCCCCGATCCGGACAAACGGCTGTTTATCAATACGGACGTCTGTGAGGGATGTGGCGATTGTGGGGTACAGTCAAACTGCGTGTCGCTTGTTCCGGTCGACACCGAATTCGGACGTAAACGCGCCATCGATCAGTCATCTTGCAACAAGGACTATAGCTGTCTCAAAGGCTTCTGCCCCTCCTTCGTGACCCTTGAGGGTGCGCAGCTGCGCAAAGAGCCGACAACCAGACTGGATTTGCCTGACCTGCCGCTGCCTGCGCTGCCTGCCATCTCGGGGACCTGGAATGTCGTCATCACCGGCGTCGGCGGTACAGGCGTGGTGACAATCGGTGCCATTCTTGCGCAGGCCGCCCATATCGATGGAAAGGGAGCGGGCATGATGGAGATGGCCGGCCTGGCGCAAAAGGGAGGCGCGGTTCATATTCATTGCCGACTGGCAAACAAGCCCAGCGATATCAATGCAATAAGGGTTTCAACCGGTGAGGCACATGTGCTCATCGGTGGTGATCTGGTGGTCTCTGCGGGCGCAAAAACCCTCGGGCTGACGCGCAGCGGTCAGACCGGTGCGGTCGTCAATAGCCATGAGATCATGACCGGGGAGTTCACCCGCGACACTGAATTTCGTCTGCCAAGTGAGCGGCTGTCGCTCGCGCTCGAGGCTCGGCTCAAGGATCGTGTCGACCTCTTTGACGCCTCCGAACTGGCCCGCACAACTCTGGGCGATTCTATTTACTCCAACATGATGATCTTTGGCGCTGCCTGGCAGCGGGGGTGGGTGCCCGTCAGCCATGAGGCGATCGCTCAGGCGATCCGGTTGAATGGGGCTTCCGTGGATCGCAATCTGCGCGCCTTTGCAATCGGTCGCTGGGCAGTGCTGTATCCCGCTGAGGCGGAAGCGCTGCTGGCACCAGGCGTTGTCGCCTTTCCAAAGACGGAGCAGGAGCAGATCGACTACCGCGCCGAGCATCTGGTGGCCTATCAGAGCAAAAGGCTCGCCCGCCGTTACCGCAGATTTCTGGAGGGTATTGAAGATAAGTCCATCCGGAAGGCTGCTTTAAAGTCGTACCATAAGCTTCTGTCTTACAAGGATGAATACGAAGTAGCCCGGCTTTTGCTGACAAGCCGCGACAAGGCAAAATCTGAATTTGAGGGGGACTTCAAAATCAGCTTTAATCTCGCCCCCCCGATGCTGTCAAAGACAGGGCCCGACGGACGTCCGCTAAAGCGCAGTTTTGGCCCCTGGCTGGAGCGACCTCTGCGGATATTGGCCCGCTTCAAGCGGCTCCGGGGGACACCGTTTGATCCTTTCGGATATACGGCGGAGCGCCGGATGGAGCGTGCCCTGATCAAACAATATGAGCGCGATATGGCGGAAGTCTTGCCGCTGACATCGGAAAAGACGAAAGAGGCGATCGTGGCCCTTGCGGAGCTCCCGCTCCAGATCAGGGGCTTCGGGCCGGTAAAGGCGCAAAATGAAGCCAAAGCGGCAAAACGCCGCGAAGAGCTTTTGTCGGTTATCCGCGCGGGAGGACCTGATATTGCCAAAGCGGCGGAATAACTTTTACCCATTTGTCACAGATTTCTTTTAAGTCTATTTCGTAATATTAAGGTCTTACGCTTTGGAGACACCGATGGGAGCACCGCGCCCCAACATGGCCCGCGACATAAGCTATGCGCATAGCGCTGAGACGCGTGGCGGGCGGGCCGTGATCCGGTTGATGGAAAACTCCACGGGACGACTGCGGCTTATCAAACGTGCGCGGGGCTATGAAAATGAAGTGGCGCAGGGGCGCGATTTTTTCGAGGTGATGGCGGATCGCTACGGTCTGACGCTCGATATTGCGACGGGCCGTCTTGAGAATATCCCCCGCAACGGGCCTCTTATCATGATTGCGAACCACCCCTACGGTATTCTGGACGGGCTGATGATGGGCCAGATCCTGGCGCGCACCCGTGGCGATTTTCGGATTCTGGCCAATTCGGTGTTTCGCAAGGCGGAAGAGATCAACCGCGTGCTTCTGCCCATCAGTTTTGAGGACACCAAAGAGGCGCGGGCGCTGAACATAGCCACCCGAAAGCGATCGCTCGAATATCTCGAAAGTGGTGGCGTGATCGGGGTTTTCCCCGGTGGGACCGTGAGCACCGCCGCGAAGCCCTTTTCCAAACCCATGGACCCCGGCTGGCGCAGTTTTACCGCGCGGATGATCGCCAAGTCAGGCGCAACGGTCTTGCCGATTTACTTTGACGGTCACACCAGCCGTTTGTTCCAGATCGCCAGTCACATGCATGTCACCCTCCGGATGGGGCTGTTGATCAAGGAGTTCGGAAAACGGGTTGATACCCCTGTGCGCGTATCGATTGGCGCGCCCATTTCTCCGCAGGTTCTGGGCGCATTTTCAAAAGACAGCAAAGCGATGATGGATTTCTTGCGAAAAGCGACGTATGAGCTTTCTCCACACCCGAAAAAGAATTTCGATCTTGGGTATGAATTCGAGGAACGGCATCGGTCTTGAACAGGTGCCCTGAAAGGCACAAAGACCATGGCGGTTGGAATTTTTGACAGTGGATTGGGCGGCCTGACCGTTCTTGAGGCAGTGCAGAAACGCTTGCCGGATGTGCCCATTGTCTATCTGGCGGACAGCGCACATGCCCCCTACGGCGTGCGGACCTCCGATGATATTTTCGAGCTCACCTGCGCTTCGGTGCAACGATTGTTCGACGCCGGCTGTGATCTGGTCATTCTGGCGTGCAATACCGCGTCGGCGGCCGCGTTGCGCCGGATGCAGGAATCCTGGGTGCCGCCCGATAAACGGGTGCTGGGTGTTTTTGTGCCGCTGATCGAAGCCATGACAGAGCGCCAGTGGGGCGACAATTCCCCCCCGCGCGAAGTCGGGGTCAAGCATGTGGCGCTGTTTGCCACACCCGCGACAGTGGCGAGCCGGGCGTTTCAGCGTGAGTTGGCCTTTCGCGCGATTGGCGTTGATGTGGAGGCACAGGCCTGTGGCGGCGTTGTGGATGCCATCGAAGAGGGCGACATGATTCTCGCCGAAGCGCTGGTGCGCAGCCATGTGGACGCGCTGAAGCGCAAGATGCCGGACCCTGACGCGGCGATCCTCGGATGCACCCATTACCCGCTGATGGAGGACAGCTTTCAGGCGTCGCTCGGTCCGGATGTGCAGGTGTTCAGCCAGGCGGATCTGGTAGCGGAGAGCCTTGCGGATTATCTGGACCGGCATCCGCACATGCTCGGGCAGGGCGCTGCCGGTTTTCTGACGACCGGGACACCTGCGCGTGTCAGCGACCGGGCCACGCAGTTCTTGCGACGACGCATTGAGTTCACAGCCGCCTAACCTGACATTCTTTCCAGACGGACTTCGACCAATGACATACTCTATCGCAATTCTGGGTGCCTCCGGCTACACGGGTGCCGAGCTGATCCGGCTCATCGCAGGGCATCCCAACCTCAAGATCACCGCCCTTGGCGCCTATTCCAAGGCGGGCCAGAAGATGTCTGACGTGTTTCCGCATTTGCGCCATCTCGACCTGCCGACGCTTTTGCAAATAGATCAGATCGACTTTGCAAATATTGATCTTTGCTTTTGCGCCTTGCCTCATAAAACCAGCCAGCAGGTCATCGCGGACCTGCCCAAATCGCTCAAGATCGTGGACCTGAGCGCGGATTTTCGGCTCAGCGATCCGGCGGCGTACGAGAAATGGTACGGCAATGCGCATAGCGCCTTGGCGCAGCAGGCCGAAGCCGTCTATGGTCTGACAGAGTTTTACCGCGATCAGATCAAAACCGCACGGCTGGTGGCAGGCACCGGTTGCAACGCGGCGACCGGGCAATTCATGCTGCGGCCTTTGATTTCAGCGCAGGTCATAGATCTGGACAACATCATCCTTGATCTGAAGTGCGCGGTGTCGGGAGCGGGGCGCAGCCTGAAGGAAAATCTGCTGCATGCGGAGCTTTCCGAAGGCTACCATGCCTATGCCACGGGTAGCACCCACCGGCATCTCGGCGAGTTCGATCAGGAGTTTTCAAAACTGGCGGGCCGCCCCGTCACCATCCAGTTCACGCCGCATCTGATCCCGGCAAACCGGGGGATCTTGGCCACAGGCTACGTGCATGGAAGCGCAGAGGTGATCCATGCCACGTTGTCGCAGGCCTATGCCAGCGAGCCCTTTATCGAGGTTCTGCCGCTGGGCGAAACACCCAGCACGCGACACATAAGAGGTTCAAACTTCTGCCATATCGGCGTTGTGCCGGATCGCACGGAAGACCGGACATTGATCGTCGGGGCGCTGGACAACCTGACCAAGGGATCAAGCGGACAAGCGTTGCAAAATGCCAATCTGATGTTAAATATTGAGGAGACACAGGGGCTTTTGATGGCGCCGCTATTTCCGTGAGGTTCCATGAAAAACCTTAAAAAACAACGCCGCATTCAGATTATCGCGCTGGCGACAGTGGCCTTGGTGCTGTCCACAGCGCTGATCGGATATGCGATGCGGGACGGGATCAATTTCTTTCGGGCGCCCAGTCAGATTTTGGCTGAGCCGCCAGAACCCAGCGAGGTGTTTCGCATCGGCGGTCTGGTGGAGGAAGGCTCCATCGTGCGCGGACAAGGCGAGACCATTCGGTTCAGTGTTACCGATGGCGGCGGTATTGTCCCTGTGACATTTACCGGTGTCTTGCCGGACCTCTTTGAGGAAAACCAGGGGATGGTTGGCACGGGAAGATACATTAACGGTGTGTTTGAAGCCTCTGAAATTCTTGCGAAACACGATGAAACCTACATGCCCGCTGAAGTCGTTGATGCGCTAAAGGAACAAGGTGTCTACAAGGCTCCCGAAGGATAGCACCGTACGCTGGAGTTAAGGCGTCTTAACCCGTTTCCGATGATCTTTGCGCGAAATCAATCGCCGCAAAGGGATCATCATGCTGAACGTCAGGCAAATCGCCACTGAGATTGTGGGGCGCGAGGGGGGCTTCGTGAACGACCCGGACGATCCGGGGGGGGCTACGAACTTCGGCGTGACGATACACACCATGCGCAGACTTGGTCTTGATCTGGATCGGGACGGGACGGTGTCCGTTGCGGATGTGCGGGCTCTGACAAAGGCGCAAGCCATCGACATCTTTGAAAAACACTACTTTGAAAAACCGCTGATCGCGCAGCTCCCACAGGTGTTGCATGCCACTGTTTTCGACATGTACGTTAATGCCGGATCGAACGCTGTGAAAATCCTGCAGAGGCTGTTGCGCGATATGGGCTATGCTCTGGTCGTCGATGGTGCGTTGGGCCCCAAGACGATCGGTGCGGCACAAAGCGCCCATCAAACCGCGCCGGATCATCTGGCAGATGCCTATGGGATCGCCCGCCGCAACTACTATTTCAGGATTGCAGACCGCCGGGCCGCCAGTCGCAAATATGCGCGCGCCCGGTCGGGCGGCAAGGGCGGGTGGATAAAGCGCGCCGAAGAGTTCATCTCGCCGCGCTACCACCTGACCGATCAGCAATTTCAGGAAAGGGTTTCGGGATGGGTTTGATCACCGGATTACTCAACGTCATTTTTGGCAATGACCGCAATGTGTTTAAGGAGACCGCCGAGGTTTTCCGTGCCAACGCCGAAGAAAACGCGGCCCGCGGTCAGGAATTGCGGATCGAGGCTCTGACTCAGTTTGGCCGCGAATACGAGGCAAAGAACGATTCCGTCTTCAATCGAATCATGGACGGCGTGAACCGCCTGCCAAGACCTGCCATGGCACTCGGCACCTTGGGGCTCTTTGTGGCGGCGATGGTCGATCCGATCTGGTTTGCTGCCCGCATGCAGGGCGTCGCCCTCGTGCCGGAACCGCTATGGTGGCTGCTGGGCGTTATTGTCTCGTTCTATTTCGGGGCACGGCATCAGATCAAAAGTCAGCAATTTCAGCGGTCTATTGCCCAGAGCGTGGCGCTGGTACCCAAGGTGGCGGATAATCTCCGGATGCTGCAGTCCCTGCGCGCCACCTCGCCCGGCGTTGCGGACAGTGGCCCCGATGCCCGACTGCGGTCTGTGGCGCTGCAACCTGAGGCAAACCCTGCCTTGGAAGACTGGCAACGTGCGGTGGCGCACCCCGCGACAAAGTGATCACCTAAAAGCGTCGATTATCGTTGGAGGAGCGCGCAGGCCGGATTATACTCCACTGTATGATTACAGAGCTTGGACACTTCGCCCTCATTCTCGCCTTTATGGTCGCCATTGTGCAGACCGTGGTGCCGTTGATCGGCGCACACAAACGATGGCCTGCCTGGATGGCGGTTGCCGAACCTGCCGCGAACGCGCAATTTCTGTTAACGGCGTTTTCCTTCGGCGCGCTGATGTGGGCCTTCGTTGTCTCGGACTTCAGTCTGCAACTGGTGACGCTCAACAGCCACTCCGCAAAGCCGATGATTTACAAGATCAGCGGGACATGGGGCAATCACGAAGGATCGATGCTGCTCTGGGTTCTGATCGTGGCGCTCTTTGGCGCGATGGCGGCCTGGTTTGGGGGCAATCTGCCGCCGACTTTGCGTGCCCGGGTTCTTGCCGTGCAAGCCGCGATCGGTGTGGCGTTCTTCGCCTTTATCATCTTCACCTCCAACCCTTTCGTGCGGCTGGTGGTGCCGCCGTTTGACGGGCAGGATCTCAACCCGCTGCTGCAAGACCCAGGTCTCGCCTTTCACCCGCCGTTTCTCTACCTCGGCTATGTCGGGCTGAGCATGGCCTTCAGCTTTGCCGTTGCCGCGCTCATCGAAGGACGCGTGGACGCGGCATGGGGGCGTTGGGTGCGGCCCTGGACGCTGGCCGCTTGGGTGTTCCTGACCATCGGTATCGCATTGGGGTCCTGGTGGGCCTACTACGAGCTCGGCTGGGGCGGTTTCTGGTTCTGGGACCCGGTTGAGAATGCCTCCTTCATGCCGTGGTTACTGGCGATTGCGCTGTTGCATTCCGCCATCGTGGTCGAAAAGCGTGAGAGCCTGAAAAGCTGGACAATTCTGTTGGCCATCCTCGCCTTTGGCTTTTCTCTCATCGGGACCTTCATCGTGCGCTCCGGTCTGCTGACCTCCGTGCATGCCTTTGCAAACGATCCGGAACGCGGCGTTTTCATCCTGATGATTATGGGCTTCTTCATGGGCGGTGCGTTGATTCTGTTCGTGTTGCGGTCCGGCGCGATGGAGGCGCGAGGCGTCTTCGGTGTAGTTAGCCGCGAAAGCGGACTGGTGGCAAACAACCTGTTGCTGGCGGTGTCGTGTTTCGTGGTGTTCGTGGGCACGATGTGGCCTCTGGTGGCAGAGATGTTCTTTGACCGCCAGCTGAGCGTCGGGCCGCCGTTCTTCAACATGGCCTTCTCGCCTTTCATGCTGGTGCTGGGGCTTTTGTTGCCCATCGGCTCTGCTTTGCCCTGGAAGCGGGCCAAGATCGTCAAGGCGGTCAAGCCCTTGCGCTACGTGTTCATGCTGGCCGTGGCCATTGGCGGGCTCGCCTATGCGATGCAGACCGGGCGCAGCATGTTGGGACCTATCGGTCTCTTTCTGGCAGCCTGGATCGTTATGGGGTCGGTTGTCGATCTCGTTCAGCGGGCCGGGCGCGGCCAGGATCGCTGGGCGCGGATGCTGCGGCTGCCGCGCGCCGACTGGGGCAAGATGGTTGCCCATGCCGGTGTGGGCATTACGATGCTGGGGGTTTGCGGCCTGATGGCCTGGCAACAGGAAGACATCCGCGTCGCCCAGTTCGGAGAGCCCTACGAGGTTGGTGGCTACACGATTACACTGGATCAGGTGAACCGCTCCGAAGGGCCGAATTACCTGTCGACCATGGGGTATATCACCCTGGCGCAGGACGGCCGCGAAATCGCACAGCTGCGCCCTGAAAAGCGCATTTACCCGGTGGCCCAGATGCCCACGACAGAAGCGGCGATTGACTATGATCTGCTGCGCGACGTCTATGTCGTGATCGGGGATGAGCAGGCAAACGGGGGCTGGGCGGTGCGGACCTATATCAAGCCGCTGACAAACTGGATCTGGATTGGCTCCGGCCTGATGGCCTTGGGCGGCCTGCTGAGCCTGTCTGACAGGCGCTTCCGCGTGGCCGCGGGTGCCCGCAAGCCTGTCGCAACCCCGGTGCCGGCGGAATGATCCGGGTTCTTCTCATCGTTCTGATGCTGCTGCCGACATCGCTGTGGGCGGTGCAGCCGGATGAGATTCTGGCCGACCCGGTTCTGGAAGAACGGGCGCGTGACATCTCAAAGGGGTTGCGCTGTCCGGTCTGTCAGAACGAAAGCATCGACGAAAGCCATGCCAATATCGCCCGCGACCTGCGCCTGCTGGTGCGGGATCGCCTTGTCGAGGGTGACAGCGATACCGAAGTGGTCGATTTCGTGGTCGCGCGATACGGGGAGTTCGTCTTGTTGAAACCGACATTCGGCGGCTCGAACTGGCTGCTCTGGGCGGCGGGGCCGTTCATGTTGCTCATCGCTCTGCTCATCGGTTTTTTCTATCTGCGCAGCCGCGACACGCAACGCGCACCGCACGAAGAAGCGCTCAGCACGGAGGAGGCGGCGCGGCTGAGGGAAATCCTCAGAGAATGACGCCTCGTTCCACTTTTGCCTTTGCGCAAACCTGCTAAGGTCCGGCCAAAGGCTGCGTGAAGGACACCCCATGGATTATCAGACGCTCACCTGTGCGCGGGACAACGGGATTGCGACGATCACCCTCAACCGCCCCGACAAGATGAACGCGCTGACCACGCAAATGCGGGCGGAGCTGACCTTTGCGGTGACCGAGGCGGGGCGGAGCGCGCGTGTCGTGGTGCTGACCGGCGCGGGCAAGGCGTTCTGTTCGGGGCAGGATCTGGGCGACAGTGTCAGTGCGGCCAACGTCGATCTGGAGCGGACATTGCGGGATGAATATGCTCCCTTGATCCGGGCCATTACCGAATGTCCCGTGCCGACCATCTCAGCCGTGAACGGGGCCGCGGCAGGGGCAGGGGCGAACCTCGCGCTGGCGGCGGATGTGGTGATCGCGGCGGAAAGTGCTTATTTCCTACAGGCGTTTGCGCGGATTGGCCTGATCCCCGACGCGGGGGGCACCTACGCGCTGCCGCGCGCGATGGGAACGGCCAAGGCCCTGGGGGCGGCGCTTTTTGCGGATAAGATTACCGCTCGGCAGGCCGACGATTGGGGCATGATTTGGGAGGCCGTGCCCGACGCGGAATTTGAGACGCACTGGCGCGCGCGCGCCACCCACTTGGCCGAGGGGCCGACGGCCACCTACGCCGCCATCAAATCGGTTCTGCGCAAAAGCTGGCACCACGACTTCGAAGAACAACTGACCCTTGAAGCGCGGCATCAGGGAGCTTGCGGCAAATCCCGGGACTTCAAAGAAGGTGTGCTGGCGTTCACCGAAAAGCGCAGCCCGCGGTTCGAGGGGCGTTGAGCCCCGCCGCCCGCGCGGCTGGGCAAGCGCTCACCTGTCCGAGACAAATCGTTCGACCAATACAACGTCCTGTGCGGTCAGGCGGGGCCTACCCGAACGGGCAATCACCGCCACCGCGACGCCATTGGCCAGCACCGTCTGGATCTGGCCTGCGGTCTGGGAGATCGTGATCTCGGGCGGCGGGGCGCCATGGTCATAGAGCACCACGATCCGGTCATCGCTTGCGGTGTTATCCGCGATCAACGCCCCTTCGGTGCCGGAGCCTGCCGACAGCGGCAATTGCCGGGCAAAGCCCTCCGCGTTTTGGTCCTTGCTCTGCATGCGCGTCCTCGCCCGGTTGTACCAAGTTACACAGGCCACCCCGATGCTCACGACGGCGCATTGAAAGCCTCATGCCCAGCAACCTAGGGGCTTTCTGGCAGTGAGGTCAAAGAAGCTTTGGGATTGGCAACGGGTGCGAAACAATGACACATTCGCGCCACATTTCTTGTGGCACGCTGTGAACAGTACCCGCAAAACGGGTGTCGCCCCTTGATCGGTGATGCGCGGTTTTCGTCGGAGTGATTCGATCTCGCAGGACAAAAAAGCCAGAGAGGCTTGCGCGCTCTCTGGCTGATGTGATCCGTTTGAGAGGCGTTAGCGCATTTCGATGTCGGTGTAGTCGCGCGTGGTTTCGCCCAGATAGAGTTGGCGGGGGCGGCCGATTTTGTGCTGCGGATCGCTGAGCTGCTCTTTCCATTGCGAAATCCAACCCACCGTCCGGGCCACCGCAAAGACCGGGGTGAACATCGACGTGGGAAAGCCCATGGCTTCGAGAATAATGCCGGAATAGAAATCGACATTCGGGAAGAGCTTTTTGTCGGCGAAATACGGATCGGCGAGGGCCGCGGCCTCCAACTCCTTGGCCACCTGCAGCACGGGGTTGTTCTCCACGCCCAGCAGCTCCAGCACTTCGTCCGCGCTTTGTTTCATCACGGTGGCGCGCGGGTCGTGGTTTTTGTAGACCCGGTGGCCAAAGCCCATCAGGCGGTAGGGGTCATCCTTGTCCTTGGCGCGGGCGATGAACTCCGGAATACGATCCGGCGTGCCGATCTCCTTGAGCATCTCGAGGCAGGCCTGATTTGCGCCGCCATGGGCCGGGCCCCAAAGGCAGGCAATCCCGGCGGCAATACAGGCAAAAGGGTTGGCCCCCGAAGAGGACGCAAGCCGCACCGTGGAGGTCGAGGCGTTCTGCTCATGATCCGCGTGCAGGGTAAAGATACGGTCCATGGCGCGGCTCAGGATCGGGTTCACCTCGTAATCCTCCGCAGGCACCGAAAAGCACATGCGCAGGAAATTGGACGCATAATCCAGGTCGTTCCGCGGATAGACAAAGGGCTGACCGATGGAATATTTGTAGGCCCAGGCGGCAATCGTCGGCATCTTCGCGATCAGACGGTGGCTGGCGACCTCGCGCTGGTGCTCATCGGAGATATCGGTGCTGTCGTGATAGAAGGCCGACATCGCCCCCACCACGCCGACCATGATCGCCATGGGATGCGCATCGCGCCGGAACCCGCGGAAGAAATTCACCATCTGCTCGTGCAGCATCGTATGATGGGTGATGTTCAGCTCGAAGGTTTCGAGCTGCGCGGCCGAGGGCAATTCACCATAAAGCAAAAGGTAGCAGACCTCCAGATAGTGCGATTTTCCGGCCAGCTGGTCGATCGGGTAACCGCGATGCAGCAGCTCGCCCTTGCCGCCATCGATGAAGGTGATGGTGCTGTCGCAGCTCGCAGTGGAGGTAAAGCCCGGATCATAGGTGAAAACCCCAGCCTGCGCGTAAAGCTTGCGGATATCGATGACATCGGGTCCGGCTGTCGGCGAATAGATCGGCAGATCGATTTCCTTGCCGTCAATCATCAGCTTTGCGGATTTTGTGCTCTGAGCCATAAGGTGGTCCTTCCATTCATCGTTGCGGGCAGCGCGATGCATCCCGTGCCTGACAGTCTATCGGTCAAGCGGTTCTCCTGGCTGCACATACGCGGAACACCCATTGGCTATCCATCAGCAGCGTCGGTCAAGCGGGCGTGGGTTTCATCCTGACCCAAAACCAGCATCATGTCGAACACCGAAGGCGTGACCGCTCGCCCGGCCAGAGCCGCCCGCAAGGGGCCGGCGAGCTTGCCGAACTTCGTGTCCTTGCTGAGGGCAAATGCGTTTAGGGTCGCCTCTAGATCTTCGCGGTTCCAGCTAGCATTTTGCAACTGCGGCGTCAATTCTCTCAGTATACCACGGGATACATCGTCCAGCGCCTTGGCTGCTTTCTCCTCCGGTTCAATCGGACGCGAGGTCAGCGCAAAGTGAGCTTTATCAAGGAGTTCCGGAAGTGTCTTCGCGCGTTCTTTGACACAGTACATGGCTTTTCCGAGCGTGTGTAATTGTGACGCGGTCAGGGGAGACGCGCCTTTGGCGGCCAAAAACGCCGTGATTTCTTGCTGCAGTGCGGCATCATCTGCCTGGGCAATGTGCTGACCTGACAGGTTTTCAAGTTTCTTGAGATCGAACCGCGCGGGGCTTTTGCCGATCCCGTCCAGATCAAACCAGTCTCTGGCCTGCGTGTCGGTAAAGAACTCATCGTCCCCATGGCTCCACCCCAGCCTTGCAAGATAGTTCCGCATACCTGCGGCGGAGTAGCCCATGAGCTGATACTCCTGCGCTCCCAGTGCGCCGTGGCGTTTGGAAAGTTTCTTGCCGTCCGGTCCATGGATCAGCGGGATATGCGCCCAGACCGGCACCTCCCAGCCCATGGCCTCGTAGATCATCATCTGGCGGGCGGCATTGTTCAGGTGGTCGTCCCCCCGGATCACATGGGTCACGCCCATATCATGGTCATCCACAACAACCGCCAGCATGTAAACCGGCGTGCCATCGGAACGTAACAACACCATGTCATCAAGCTGGTCGTTGCGGATCACGACATCGCCCTGCACCCGGTCGCGGATCACCGTTTCGCCGGTTTGCGGTGCCTTGATGCGGATGACATGAGGCTTGTTCGGGTAGGTGGCTGGGTCGGCGTCACGCCAGGGCGAGCGATAAAGCGTATTGCGTCCCTCGGCCCGCGCCGCCTCGCGGAAGCGGGCGATTTCCTCCGGCGTGGCAAAGCACTTGTAGGCCTTGCCCGCGGCCAGCAGCTGCGCCGCCACCGCCGCATGACGGGGTGCGTTTTCGAATTGGCTGACGATCTCGCCATCATGATCCAGCCCCAGCCAGGCCATGCCCCGGAGAATGGCCGCCGTGGCTTGCGGTGTGGAACGCGTCCGGTCCGTGTCTTCGATCCGCAACAGGAACCTGCCGCCGCGTCCGCGCGCATAGAGCCAGTTGAAAAGCGCGGTGCGCGCGCCACCGATGTGCAGAAACCCCGTGGGAGAGGGCGCGAAACGCGTAACGACAGGCGCGGACATGCGTGGATTAACCTTTCAGTAACCATGAGGAGCGTATTTCTGGAGCCGTATCTATCCAGTGCAGGGAACGGGGGCAAGGCGGTGCTGCTTGCACGCATCAAGTTGCAAATGCTTCATCAGCGCGGATACCTGTTCGAGTGGGGACCGGTGTGCCTTGCGATCGGGATCGGTCTTTACTTTGCCTTGCGGTTTGAACCCTCGGCGGGTCAGCTCTGGGGGGTCGGTGGCGGCGCGGTGCTGGTGTTGCTCGCCGCCCGCGCCTCGGGGGAGGCCTTCCGCCCGCTGATGATGGCCCTGGTTCTGATTGCCACCGGGTTCCTGCTGGCGGCCCAGCGGGCGCATGATGTCTCGGGTCCGGTGATCGGCTGGCGGTATTACGGACCCATCGAAGGTCGCGTGGTCAACCTTGATCGCAGCGGGTCGGACGCGGTGCGGATCACGCTGGACCAGGTGGTACTGGAGGATGTACGCACTGCTCGGACACCCACCAAGGTACGGATTTCCCTGCATGGCGATCAAAGCCACAGCGTCCAACCCAAGCCGGGTATGCGGATCATGACCACCGGCCATCTGTCGCCGCCGGGCGGGCCGGTGGAGCCGGGGGGCTTTGACTTCCAGCGGCATGCCTGGTTCGCGCAACTGGGGGCGGTGGGCTACACCCGCGTGCCGATCCTGGCCATCGCCCCGGCCAGCGAGGGCAGTGCGGGGCTTACGATCTTCCGGGTCCGAACCGCGGCGGCGGCGCGGGTGCTTGACGTGCTGCCGGGGGATACGGGCGGTTTTGCCGTGGCCATCACCACCGGTGCGCGCTCGGCGATCAGCCAACAGGCGCTTGAGGATCTGCGGGCGAGCAATCTGGCGCATTTGCTGGCGATCTCGGGGCTTCATATGGGGCTGCTCACGGGGTTCGTGTTCGGGTTGCTGCGGGCCATTTTCGCGCTCATCCCCGCGATTGCCCTGCGGTGGCCCGCCCGCAAGATGGCCGCAGCGGGGGCGCTGGTCGCGGCAAGCGGCTATCTGGCGCTCTCCGGGGGGAACGTGGCCACAGAGCGCGCCTTTATCATGGTCGCGGTGGCGCTTTGTGCCATCATGGTGAACCGGCGGGCCATCAGCCTGCGGGCCGTGGCCATTGCGGCGGTGATCGTTCTGGTGCTGCGGCCGGAGGCCTTGCTGGGCCCGGGGTTTCAGATGTCCTTTGCGGCAACCACCGCACTGGTGGCTGTCTTTGGATACATGCGTGACAAACAGATCAAGATCGGCCCGAAATGGCTCCAACCGGTGATCGCGGTTCTGCTCGCCTCCGGCATATCGGGGCTGGCCACCGCACCTGTCGGGGCCGCGCATTTCAATGCCATTTCGCACTATGGGCTGATCGCGAACCTCTTATCGGTGCCGGTGATGGGGACCGTCGTGGTGCCGGCGGCCGTTCTGGCGCTGTGTCTCGCGCCGCTGGGTCTCGATTGGATCGGGATGTGGATCATGGGGCTGGGTCTGCGCTGGATCCTGGAGGTCGGCGGTTTTGTGGCGGGACTTGATGGCGCCCGCTCCTTTGTGCCGGGGCCGGACGGTGTTGTCTTGCCGATGATTGCCTTGGGGTTCTTGTGGCTGATCCTGTGGCAGGGGCGGGCCCGGATGATCGGTGTTGTCCCGGTTCTGACGGCTTTCTGGCTGTGGGCCGGGGTGCAACGTCCCGTGGCGCTGATTGCGGAAAACGGCACGCTGGTGGGCCTTATGACCGAGGAGGGGCGCGCCCTGAGCAAACCCAAGGGTGCCGGGTTTATCGCCCAAAACTGGTTGGAAAATGATGGGGATGCGGCAGATCAGATCAGTGCCGCGGCCCGCTGGCCCGAAACCGGGGCAGGGGTTCTGCCGCAGGGCGCGGTCTTGCGGCATCTCTCCGGCAAGCGCGCTGTCGAAGGATTTGACGGCTGTGAGACAGGGCATATCATCGTGGCCTCGGTTCAGATGGCGGCACCCGATAGCGATTGCGAGATTTATGATCCGACCCGTCTGCGTAACACCGGCGCCATCGCCATTCACCCCGCCCGCGATGGTCTCAAGCTCGTGTCGGTGCGGGATGTCACCGGCACGCGGCTCTGGACGACCTGGCGCACCCCGCGCCGCCGCGATCAGTAGGTGCGGATCAACCCGACGAGCTTGCCCTGCACCTTGACCTTGTCCTCGGTGAAAATGCGCGTCTCATAGGCGGGGTTTGCCGCCTCCAGCGCGATGGTGTTGCCCTTTCGGACATAGCGTTTCAGCGTCGCTTCGTGGTCCTCGACCAGAGCCACCACGATGTCCCCTGTATCGGCGGCGGAAGTCTCGCGGATCACCACCACATCACCATCGTTGATCCCGGCGTCGATCATCGAATCGCCTTTGACCTCAAGAGCATAGTGTTCACCCGCGCCCGACAGCATCTGTCCCGGAACAGCAACACTTGCGGCATTCTGGTTGATGGCCTCGATCGGCACACCGGCTGCGATCCGCCCGACCAGGGGCACCTCGGTGGCGGCGGCGCTGCTGACGGCATGAGCGCCCGAGGGCTTGGGCCCGTCAGGTTTGTCGCCGTCGATCACCCTTGGCGTAAAGCCAGCGGTCGGCTCGCCGCCCATGCTCTCCGGCAGCTTCACGATCTCTATCGCACGGGCCCGGTGCGCCAGACGGCGGATGAACCCGCGCTCTTCCAGCGCTGTAATCAACCTGTGGATGCCGGATTTGGATCGCAGATCCAGCGCCTCTTTCATCTCGTCAAAACTGGGGGGAACACCGTCGCGCTGAACGCGTTTGTGAATGAAATCCAGCAAATCCAACTGCTTCTTGGTGAGCATCGTCTTGGTCCTCCGAGGCCTGATTTGCTTTTGTTCTATTCATGTTCTCTTTTTGTGTCAACGCTCCTGTCGCAGGGGCACGTAACGGGCGCTGGCCCCCGCAGGTTGCGCGGGGTCATGCGGCGGCCGCACCAGTAGGGCATCCGCCCCGGCCAAAACACTCAGCAAGGAACTGTCCTGCCGGTCAAAAGCGCGCAGGCCGTCTTTTGTCAGGGTGGCGCGCATGTAGTGCTCGCGCGGGCCGTTCGCCGCCAGCGGCGCGGCCAGAGGCGCTGTCCTCTGACCCGGAGCCTGACGCGGCAGACCCAGCAGCGCGCGCACCATCGGCACAACAAAGATCGTTCCGCAGACCATCGCCGAGACCGGGTTGCCGGGCAGACCGATCATCGGCACGTCGCGCAGCCGTCCCGCCATCAGGGGTTTGCCGGGCCGCATGGCAACCTTGTAGAACGATTGCGACATGCCGAGCTTCTCCGCCACCGGCGCCACCAGATCATGATCGCCGACCGAGGCCCCTCCGATGGTCACGATGAGATCGGCCGTGGCCGCGAGCTCGAACGCGGTGGTGAGCGAGGCTTCGGTGTCGCGCGCGATGGGCAGGAGCCGGGCGGTCGCTCCTTCCGCCTCCAACAGAGCGGCGAGACCGTAGCTGTTCGACGCGATGATCTGGTCGGGGCCCGGCACTTCGCCCGGCGCGACCAACTCATCCCCGGTGGCCAGGAGTGCGACGCCGGGCTTGCGAAAAACCGGCACCTGCGGCACATTCATGCTCGCCAGCAGCGCGACGTCCGAGGGCGCAAGCCGCCGGGGGGCGGTGACCGTATCCCCGGCCTTGAAATCGCCGCCTGCCGGTCTGATGTGGCTTTTTTCCCCCAGATCGCGGCCGAGCGTGATCAGATCATCGCGGCGGGTGACATCTTCCTGAATGACGATGAAATCGGCACCGTCGGGCAGCGGCGCGCCGGTGAAAATGCGAACGCATTGGCCTGCCGCCACATGGCCCGCATAGGCGTGACCTGCTGCTGCCTCCCCGATCACCTTGAACATGGCATCGGGCTCCACCTCGGCCGCGCGCAGCGCATAGCCATCCATCGCAGAGGCGGCAAAGGGGGGCTGGGTGCGCAGGGCTGTCACATCCTGCGCCAACACACGTCCCGCGGCGGCGCGCAGGGGAACCTCTTCGGTGTCCGTCGGCGTCACCAGATCGAAAAGGTGGCCCAACGCCTCCGCAACAGAGATCATGGTGCCTCGTAGCGACCTGATTTGCCGCCGTCTTTCAGCACAACGTGCAGACCACCGATTTCCATGCCCTTGTCCACGGCCTTGCACATGTCATAGACGGTCAGCGCCGCGATATTGGCGGCGGTCAGCGCCTCCATTTCGACGCCGGTCTGGCCTGTGGTTTTCACGGTGGCCTCAATGCGAATGCCGGGCAGCGCGGCGTCGGGGCTCAGATCGACAGCGACCTTTGTGATCGGCAGCGGATGGCAGAGCGGGATCAGGTCCGCCGTGCGCTTGGCCGCCATGATGCCTGCAAGACGGGCGACACCAAGAACATCTCCCTTTTTGGCACGACCTTCCTGAATGATATCATATGTTTCTGGCTGCATCTTAATGTAGCAGGCCGCGACTGCGATGCGGTCTGTGACAGCCTTGTCGCCCACATCGACCATATGCGCATCGCCCTTGCCGTCAAAATGCGTCAGCTTGCCTGCCATCTCAAAGACCACCTGCAACGACGGGGTTGGCCAGCAGATCCCGGGTTGCCTGGGCCACATCCTGCTGCCGCATGAGGCTTTCGCCGATCAGAAAAATCCGCGCCCCGTAGCGCGCCATATCGGCCAGATCCTCGGATGTGCTGAGCCCCGATTCCGCAACAATCAGCCGGTCCTCCGGCACGGATTTCGACAGGGTGCGCGTCGTGTCCAGGCTGGTTTCAAAGGTATTGAGATTGCGGTTATTGATGCCCATCAGGCGGCTTTTGAGACGGCTCGCACGCTCCAGCTCAGCCGCGTCGTGAACCTCCAGCAGGCAGTCCATGCCCCAGCCATGGGCGGCCTCCTCGAGCTCCTGCGCCTGCGCGTCGCTGACCGAGGCCATGATGATCAGGATGCAATCGGCCCCGAGCGCGCGCGCTTCGGCGACCTGATAGGGATCATACATGAAATCCTTGCGCAGCACCGGCAGGTCGCAGGCGGCGCGGGCCGCGACCAGATATTCTTTGGCACCCTGAAAACTCGGCGTGTCCGTGAGCACCGACAGGCAGGTGGCCCCTCCCGCCGCATAGGCTTCTGCAAGGGTGGCCGGGTCGAAATCCGCCCGGATCAACCCCTTGGAAGGGCTCGCTTTCTTGATCTCCGCGATCAATCCGTAGTTCTGCGTCGAGGCCACGTGCAGGGCGTCAGCGAAAGGTCGGACATTTGGTGCGGCTCTGGCGTCTGCCTCCACAGCATCGAGCGGCCGGGCGGCCTTGTCGGCGGCGATCTCCTCCAGCTTATAGGTTTTGATTTTGTCCAGTATCGTCTGTGTCATGGGGCCTCCGGCGGGTTGGCCCAGTTTATGGCCTGATGGCCGTGGTCCTGCAACCATGCATTCACCCGGCTGAAGGGGCGAGATCCAAAAAATCCCCGCCGGGCGGACAAGGGGGAGGGGTGTGCGGTTTCGATCTTGAGATTGGCACCCGGATCGACATCGCGCGCCGCCTTTTGTGCATGCGTCCCCCACAAAAGATAGGCACGGGGCACGTCAGACAGCCGGTCCAGCACCTGACGTGTCAGGTGATCCCAGCCCAGTTTGGCATGCGAGCCCGGATGGCCGGCCCGCACGGTGAGGGCCGTATTGAGCAGCAGCACGCCCTGATCCGCCCAAAACCGCAGGTCCGCCTGCGCCGGGGCGGCCCCCAGGTCAGACTGCATCTCCTTGAAGATGTTGGCCAGCGAGCGGGGCAGCGGATGCGTCGCGGCACTGGCGGAGAAGGCAAACCCATGGGCGTGACCCGGTGTCGGGTAGGGGTCCTGTCCGAGGATCACAACGCGCACCTGCGCCGGCGCGACCCGCTCTAGGGCTGCAAAAACCTGCGGTCCGGGCGGCAGTACCGGGTCTGTTTCAGTGTCGATCACACTTTGAATTGCGGGCAGCGTGTCGGTGAAAAAGGGCAGCGCTGTCCAGGCCCCCAACCTTCTGGGATCAAGAGCGTTCACGCCTCTTGGGTGATCCGGGCGACGGCGGCGATCTTGTCTGCCGCGGCCCCGCTGTCGATGGAATGGGCTGCTTTCGCCACGCCCTCTTTCAGATCGCCTGCGGCTTCTGCCACGACCAGCGCCGCTGCGGCATTGAGCAGGACCGCATCCCGGTAGGCGGAGGGTTGGCCACTCAGCAAGGCTTTGAAATCGCGCGCGTTTTCCTCAGGCGTGCCGCCGACGATGGCCTCAAAGGGATGCACCGGCAGGCCCGCGTCTTCGGGGTGAATCTCCATTTCCGTGACCGCGCCATCCCGCCCCAGTGCAGACACCCAGCTGACGCCGGTGATGGTCAGCTCATCCGTGCCGTCAGAGCCATGCACCAACCAGGCCTTTTCCGACCCCAAAGCGCCCAGCGTCTCGGCCATGGGGCGGATCAGATCGCGCGCGAACGCGCCGGTGAGCTGGCGTTTGACCCCGGCGGGATTTGTCAGCGGCCCCAGAATGTTGAAAATCGTGCGCGTCCCAAGCTCCGCCCGAGTGGGCATCACATGGGCAATCGCGGGGTGGTGCATGGGGGCCATCATAAAGCCGATGCCGGCCTCCTTCAGCGCCCTTTCCACCACCTCCGGGCCGACCATCACTTTCAGGCCCATCTGGGTCAGCGCATCGGCGGCGCCCGATTTTGAGCTGAGGTTGCGGTTGCCGTGTTTCGCGACAACGACACCCGCCCCCGCCACGACAAAGGCGGTGGCCGTCGAGATGTTGAGCGTGCCCTTGCCATCGCCCCCGGTGCCAACGATGTCGATCGCGCCGTCGGGGGCCTTGACCGCATTGCATTTGGACCGCATGACCGCTGCGGCGGCGGCATATTCGGCCACGGTTTCGCCTCGGGTGCGCAGGGCCATCAGCAGCCCGCCAATCTGGCTGGGCGTGGCTTCGCCGTCAAACAGAATGCCAAAGGCTTCCTCGGCCTGCGCACGGCTCAGCGGGCCGTCGGCCGCCGCCCCGATCAGCGGTTTCAACCTTTCGCTCATGCGGGGACTTTCATCTCATCGAGGAAGTTCTGCAACAGCGCATGACCATGTTCCGAGCGGATCGATTCAGGATGGAACTGCACGCCGTGGATCGGCAGGTCGCGGTGCTGCAGCCCCATGATCGTGCCATCCGTCAGTGCTGCTGTCACCGTCAGGCTGTCCGGCAGGCTGTCGCGCTCGACCACCAGCGAATGATAGCGCGTGGCCGCAAAAGGGGTGGGCAGGCCGGCAAACACGCCCTGCGCCTCATGGTGAATCTCGCCCCTCTTGCCGTGCACGATATCCTGCGCCTGCACGACCTTTCCGCCAAAGACCTGACCAATGGTCTGATGGCCCAGACAGACCCCCATCAGCGGTGTATGCGTCTCTGCGGCGGCTTGTGTCAGGGCCAGACAGATTCCCGCCCGATCCGGGTCACAGGGTCCCGGCGATAGGAGGATTCCTGCCGGATTCATGCCCATCGCCTCCTGAACGTCCAGCGCGTCATTGCGGCGGATGACGACATCCGCGCCTAAGCTGCCTAAATAATGCAATAAATTATAGGTAAAACTGTCGTAGTTGTCGATCAGCAGCAACATGTCCAAAACTTTGCAATCAGGGCTGGAGGCGAGGGCCTCTCGCGCGGTATATATGGGGCATACATGTTCAGGCTTGGCCTGCTGCGTCAAGAGGGCAGGGGGTCAGACCGGGGCAGGGACGAACGTCGGGGCAGGACATATGCACCGGGATCCGGACGCGTCAAGACAGAGGGTGAGCAGATCGTGGCCAGAGGATTTATCAAAGGCGTGCTTTGGGGAACCGGCGTCAGCCTGTGCGCTGTGACGCTGGTTTCGGCGTTGAGCGACCCGCCCGGAGTGCGGGACCAGGCCTCCCTTGGACAGGACCGCGCGACGGCAGCGTCAGGGGCCTCGCAACCGACCAACCGCTTGGGCTCAAGCCAGGTGCCCGTGGCGGGCATTGGTGGGGCGGCGGACGTGCCGCCGGAACCTGACACGCTGGCCGGTCTGGCGTCTGACGCGCTTGCGCCCGCGGCGGTGCCGCAAACCGGAACCGCCACGGATCTGGAGGGCGCGGGCCTGCCGCAGGGGAATGCGATCAGCGGGATTTCAACCCCGACCACCCAAGCGCCGGCGGTTGCCTTTGCCGGAGCCGGGTCGCTTGAAACCCCGGCAACAGAGCCGAACTTGTCGATCAGCACCGAACCTGCACAGCCCCGCGCACCGCGGCCCGTGCCGCAAACCTCAGCCTTTGAAGAGGGGGATGCGCCTGATCCGGTCGGGCAGGCCGCCGAGACAGTGCCCGCCACGCCCTCAACACCAGACGCGACGTCAGAGCCTGACCTGGCGACCGCCCCCTCCATCTCGGCTGATCCCGCGCAGCCGGCGAGCCCCTCTGCAGAGACGCAAGACACTGCTTTTCTGACCGAGGAGGACCCGCAGCCGGTCCCGGAGGTAACGGAAGACCTCAGCGAGGGGGGCCCGTCCGTGATGTCCGCTGCGCCAGAGCAATCTGTCACGGCGGCGCTGCTCCCGGAAAGCCCGACCGTTGAGCAGGTTGCGCCCGAACCGCCCGCACAGCAGGGCACAGAGGCGGCTCCGGAGACGGCAGAGGTGACGTCGGAGGCCGCGGCCCCGGCACCCGCGCCGGTCGAGGGCTTGGCGGCCCCCCAGGGCGCTGATGATGTCAGTGTTGCGGATGACACGGCGGCAGAGGTCGCGGCAGACGAGGCCGTGCAGACCCCGCAGCCTGCACCAGAGGCGGCTACAGAGGTTGCGATTGATACCCGCATTGCCCCGGCACCCGCGTCCCGACGCACGCAGCCCTTGCCGGTGATCGAGCCCGAAGGCGATGCGGAAGCACCGATCCCGGAAGAGCAGCAGCAGCCCACGCCTGTTGTCTCCCAGCAATTGCCGCAGGGCGATGGCTCTGTGCGGGTCAACCGGTTGCCGACCCTGACCGATCCGCCCCCCGTTTCTGACGCGGATGTTCCAGAGGTTGCGGAGGGCGATGCGCCGGTCGATGCGCCTGAGGACATGCGGCCCGTGGATCGCTATGCAGCCCCCTTTGACAATCCCGAGGCCAAGCCGGTGATGGCGGTTGTGCTGATGGATGATGGCGCGGATCTGACGGATGCTGCAACCGGACTGGCGGCGTTGCGCCAGTTGCCGTACCCGGTCAGTCTCGCGGTTGACGCGCTTTTGCCGGATGCGGCAGAGCGAATGGCCGCCTACCGCGCAGAGGGGTTCGAGGTTCTGGCGACCATCGATCTGCCTGCAGGGGCAACGGCGGGGGATGCCGAGGTCAACCTCTCCCTGGCGCTTGAGGCTCTGCCACAGGTTCTGGGTGTGCTCGAAGGGGCAGAGACCGGTGTGCAGACCACGTCTGACGCCGGACGGCAGGTGGCGAGCGCGCTGGCCCAGACGGGCCACGGGTTTGTCACGCAAAACCGAGGCCTGAACACCGTACAGAAACTTGCGGCGCGCGACGGCGTACCTTCGGGTATTGTCTTCCGGGATTTTGATGCGAACCAACAGGACGCGACCGTGATCCGCCGCTTTATGGATCAGGCGGCTTTCCGCGCGGCGCAGGATGGGCAGGTGATCATGCTGGGACGACTGCGCGAGGAGACGCTTGCGGCGCTTTTACTGTGGACCCTGCAAGACAGGGCAAGCACTGTCGCGATGGCCCCGATATCTGCCGCCCTGCGCACGGAGTAGGCTGCTCAGGCGCGCTTGATCCAGGGCTGCGGTACATCCATGTACCAGCCCGCAAACCCCGCCAGAGGCATCGGTTGCCCGATCTCATGGCCGGCCCTGCAGAACATCGCGTTTCAGCCGACGCACCGTCTCAAGATGGCCTGGTGTCTCGACACCTTCTGCAACGACATGCATGTCAAGATTGCGCGAAAGGGTAACGAGAGCAGAGATGATGCTGTCGGCCCTGGCATCCGGCACTGGTTTGATAAGCGACTTGTCCAGCTTGATGGCGTTGAGCCGCAGTCGGGAGAGGTTGGACATGGACGGGTATCTGGTACCGAAATTGTCCAGCACGATGGAAAACCCCGCCGCGGACAGTGTTTCGATCATGTGCAGGATTATGTCATCATCTTTGACCAGGGTGCATTCCAGCACTTCAATCGTCAGGTTTGACGCCTCGAGGTGACGCGCCTTGATCTGCTGGATCAACCGGTCCGCCAGATGCGGGTCCCGCAAGGTGGAAGGTGACGTGTTGACGGAGATTACCGGCAGATCAACGCCGGTCGCGCGCAGTTCCTCCAGCGTATCAAGTGCTTTCTCGATTATGATGCGGTCGATCTGGTCCACCAGCCCTGCTTCTTCGGCTGCGGCGATGAAGGTGGCCGGCGGTACGATACCGCGAGAAGGATGCCGCTAGCGGGCCAGCACCTCAGAGCCAAAGAGCGCACCGGTCTCAGTGCAGACCTGCGGCTGGAGGAAGGGCTCAAATTGATCCTGCTCCAAGGCTGCGCTGTCTGCTGCTCACGCTCAATACCTCCGCATCGTCCCGAGCGGCTTCAATGGTGGCCAGCGATGCCCAATGGGAAACGGAAACCGTGACAAAAATAAACGCAAAACCAATAAGGTGCCGCTGCAACAGGGTCTGTGGTCGGCTGATCCAGAGACGACGTGGAAAACGCCGCACATGTCGCGTTGATGCACCCATGTTGCCCGTCTCGAAAGACGGTATCCTTTGTTAAAATCTCTCATGATCACCGGGCTTTTTCGCGCGCACGGCTGGCCGTTGGGGGGATTATGCAGGGCGCAATTTAACAGCTCTTGGTCCGCAGGCGCAAAATACAAACAGAATGCTCTGGTTTTAGAGAGAATTTTAGACGAATTGATCCGTTCTCACGGCCCGGTTGGGCGGTGAGAGCGGTCAGATGATCTCGTCTTCATCAAAGAGAGGATCGCTCACAAGCTGCTGGGCCAGCCCTTCCACGGTGTCTTCGGCCGCCGTTGGGCTGAGGGCTGCCAGATGAAAGACGGCGTCGCCTTCGTTCACCACCGGCAGGATTGCCCGGCCGATCAGGATACCGGCGGCGGGGGCGAGGATCTCGGTCTCAACCTCCCCAAAGGGATCTGCAACGGAGGCCAGGACCTCCCCTGTCTCCACCGTTTCGCCCTCGGCCCGGAAGGTGCGCAAAAGCCCCCCCGCCGGCGCCCGTACCCAGGTTGATGATTTGCACAGATAAGGGGCCGCCTTGGCCTTGGCGATCCCCTTGGCGGGCAGCATCGCCATGCTGCGCAGAACCCGCAAAATCCCCGCCACACCGGCGCGCACCGCCAATTCGTCAAAGCGCAGCCCTTCGCCGGCTTCATAGAGCAGCACCGAGGTGCCGCGCGCCGCCGCTTCGGCCCGGAGCGAGCCGTCGCGCAGCGCCGAGGTCAGCACCACCGGGGCCCCGAACGCCATGGCCATCGCCATGGTGGTCTTGTCGCGGGGGGAGACGCGGATCTGCGGCAGGTTTGTCCGGTGGATGGCGGCGGAGTGCAGATCAATGCCCGCGTCACAGCGCAGCACAACCTCGTTGAGGAAGATATGAGCCAGGCGGGAGCCCAGAGACCCGGAAGGGTGGCCGGGAAAGCAGCGGTTCAGATCGCGCCGATCCGGCAGATAGCGCGACCGGTTGAGGAACCCAAAGGCATTGACGATCGGCACCACCAGCAGTGTGCCCCGCAGGGCGGTCAGTTGCGGCGCGCGCAGCAGGCGCCGCACGATTTCCACGCCGATGACCTCATCCCCGTGTACCGCCGCAGACACAAAGACCGTCGGGCCGGGGCGCTTGCCATGGTGCACCTGAACCGAGAGGTTCACCGGCGTGTGGTCGGGCAGGATCGAGACCGGCAGGTGAACGGTTTCAAAACACCCCGCCGCAATCCGGTTGCCCGCGATCTCAAAGGGCGCGCGGGCCATGGCTCAGCGGTTGCCTTCGCCACTGAAGCGCGCCGCATCCGCCGCCGCGCGCCGGATCGCGTTCGATTTGTGCACGGTCTCCTGGTATTCGGCCTCGGGGTCGCTGTCATAGACCACGCCCCCGCCCGCCTGGATATAGAGCCTTTGATCCTGCACCACGGCGGTGCGCAACGCGATGCACATGTCCATGTCACCGCCCGCGCTGAAATACCCCACGCCGCCGCCGTAGACGCCGCGCTTTTCAGGCTCCAGCTCGTCGATGATCTCCATCGCGCGGACCTTGGGCGCGCCCGAGACCGTGCCCGCGGGCATGCCTGCAAAAAACGCATCCAGTGCGTCTGCGCCGTCCTTCAGCTCGCCCACCACATTTGAGACGATATGCATGACGTGGCTGTACCGCTCCACGATGAATTCCTCGGTCGGGCGCACCGTGCCGATCTTGGCCACGCGGCCCACATCGTTGCGGCCCAGATCGAGCAGCATCAGATGTTCGGCCAACTCTTTCTGATCCGACAGCAAGTCTGCTTCGAGCGCCTTGTCCGCCTCGGGTGTCGCGCCGCGGGGGCGGGTGCCTGCGATGGGGCGGATCGTGACCTCATTGCCAAAGACCCGCACCAGAATCTCCGGGCTCGCGCCGATGACCTGAAAGCCGCCAAAGTTGAAGTAGAACATGAAAGGCGACGGATTGGTGCGCCGCAGGCTGCGGTAGAGCGCAAAGGGGGCTTGGGTAAAATCCTGTGTCCAGCGTTGGGCGGGCACCACCTGAAAGATGTCGCCCGCGCGGATGTAGTCGCGGGCTTTCTCCACCGCCTGCCTGTAGCCCTCGTGGGTGAAGTTGCTGACCGGGTCGCCCGGCGATTCCGCATCGCCCAGATCGCGGGTGGCCATGGGCATGGCGCGTTCCAGATCGCGCACCGCGTCCATCACCCGCTCTGCCGCCTGTGCATAGGCTGCGCGCGCCGATTGCCCGTCGCTGACCCAGGCGGGAGAGACCACGGTGACCTCCCCCTTCACGCCGTCCAGCACCGCGACGACCGAGGGGCGCAGCATGACCGCATCAGGCAGGCCCAGCGGGTCGGGGTTGATATCAGGCAGATGCTCCACCAGCCGCACCATATCATAGCCCAGATAGCCGAAAAGCCCCGCTGCCGCCTGCGGCAGGTCAGCGGGCAGGTCGATCCGGCTTTCCGCGATCAACGCGCGCAATGTATCGAGCGGATTGCCGGTCAGCGGTTCAAACGCATCCGCGTCGTAGCGGGCGGCCCGGTTCACGGCGCTGGTCTCGCCGGTGCACCGCCAGATCAGGTCCGGTTTCATCCCGACGATCGAATAGCGCCCGCGCACCTCGCCGCCGGTGACGGATTCCAGCACGAAAGCATCTTTCTGCGCCCCCGTCAGCTTGAGCATCAGCGATACCGGTGTATCAAGATCGGCCGCAAGACGGGTGTAGACGATCTGGTTTCGCCCGGCGCCATACGCCTCCTGAAAGGCGTCAAAGGAAGGGGTCAGGGTCATGCCGGGTCAGGGGAAGTTGACATGCACGGCCTGCAAGGCCTGCTGGTTGATCTGCGGATCGGCCCGGCGCCTCACGTCTGCGACGTAGATATCAAAGAGATCGCGCGCCAATTGCTGGGCGGACTGTTCGGAAAGCTGCGTGCGCAGGGCGGCCGCATCGCCATCTGCGGCGGGCGGCGCCACGGCGTCAAGGCGCACCAGAATCACCGCCGCGTCGCTTTCGACCACGCGGGATTGGCCAACCTCCATGGCAAAGACCTGCTCCATGAAACCGGGGGGGGTGCGGGGCACAAAATCAGACCGCAGCAGATTCTCTTCGGCAATGGCATCCAGACCCAGATCCGCGAAGCTGGCACCGCTTTCCAGCTCCGCAAGCTGCTCGACCACCTGTGCGCTCAAAAGACGTGCGGTCTCTGCCGCTTCCCAATGGGCCAGAACGTCTTCCTGCACCTCTTCGAAGGGGGCCGGGCGGGGCGGTAGCACCGCATCGAGCCGCAGCGCGAACAGCCCGCCATCATCCAGACGTTCGATCTCGGGGAAATCCTCTGCGGTGACCGCAGCGGCAACCTGACGGAACGCCTCATAGGCGGCGATGTCGTCGGTGCTTTGCGCGGTCCAGTCAATCTGGCCCACCGTCATATCCGTTTCATCGGCCAGCTCTTCGAGCGTCGCGCCACCGGCCAGCAGGTCATCAAGGTTCTCGGCCTGGGCTTCGACAAGCCGCATCGCGCGGTCATTGGCAAGCTGCGGGCGGATGATCTCGAGCGCCTCCTCGAAAGATGTCTCCTGCGCGGAGAGCACCGCGTTGACGCGGAAAAGCGCGGGGCCGATCGTGCTGGGCAGCGGGCCGACCACGTCGCCCACCTCGGCCTCGAAGATCGCGGCACCGGCCGCGCCGAGGTCGGTCTGCGCCACAGCGCCAAGATCGATGTCCTCAAGGGTCAGGCCGCGGCCTTCAACCAGCGCGTCAAAGCTGCCGCCCTCGGCCAGTGTCGCTGCCGCCGCTTCGGCGCTTTGGGTGTCCAGAAAGGCGAGGCGCTCCACCAGACGCCGTTCAGGCTGGTTGAATTCGGCGCTGCGTTGGTCGTAGGCGTCGCGCAAGGCCGCTTCATCCACCTCAACCTCATCGATGAGCGCATCCGGGCTCAGCCAGGCATAGGTGATCTGCTTGGTCTCCGGCAGGGTGAAATCCGCGATGTTGTCGTCGTAGTGGGCGCGCAGAACAGCCTCGCCCGGCGGGGTGATGGGGGCTGCGAGGTCGTTTGCATCCAGCAGCGACCAGGTAAAGCTGCGCTGCTCACCCACGTAATTCACCAGCGTATCGACATAGGCGTCCGGCATGATGACACCGCCCAGAACCGCCCCCTGAACGATGGTGCGGGCCACCTCTTCGCGCAGTTGCGTTTCAAAGGCGGCTTCGCTCAACCCGGTCTGTTGCAGCGCAAAACGGTAGCCTTCCCGGTCGAATGCGCCATCCAGCCCCTGGAATGCACCGATCTCCAGTATGCGGGTGCGCAGCTCGTCATCGCCAATCGACAGACCCAGCTGGCTGGTTTCATGATCCAGCGATCGGGTGGAGACCAGCCGTTGCAGCACCGCCTGATCGAGCCCGATCTGCTGGGCGCGGGCAAAGGGCAGGGGTTCTCGGGTCTGCTGTTCGACCGCGCGGATTTCCTGCTGCAACTGCCGGGCGTAGTCATCCACGGAAATGGCCTTGTCGCCCGCCGTTCCGATGGTGCGGACCGTGCCGGAGAGATTGGTGGCCCCGAACCCGGCGAGCCCGAGGATCAGCAGGCCCATCAGGATCCAGATTGCGGTTTTCGAGATGCTTGAACCTTTGAGCATGGTCGTCCTTTGCGCGCGCTGCGTTTTGCCTGTTGCAGGACTATCTATGCGGTGGCGCAGGCAGGAGCAAGAGGCCGCGCAGATCAGCCCTTGAGGCCGGCCAGGCGGTCATAGAGCGTTGCAATGCCCGCCGCATCGAGATTTGCAAAGGCGATGCGGAGCTGCCGGGCCCCGCTGGGGTCATCGGCGGGGGTGAACATCGTCCCCGGCAGACACAGAATGCCAGCCTCTCTGACCATCTGGGGCGCAAGTGCCGCGGATGACTTTGCAAAGGGGTGCTGAAAATATGCAAAGTAGGCTCCCAGCCCCAAGAGCCTCCAGCCCTGGGCTTCAAGCGCCGGGCGCCCCGCCTCGATCGCGGCGCGGCGGGTCAGGATTTCGTCCCGTTCGCCCGCCAGCCACTGGGTCAGGTTCTCCATCCCCCAAAGGGCGGCATGCTGACCGATCTGTCCTGGACAGATCGCAACCGTGTCGAGGAATTTCTCCACCTCTGCCAGCCGGGCCTCAGACGCGATCAGGGCGCCGACCCGGTGCCCTGTGAGGCGGTAAGCCTTGGAAAACGAATAGAGGTGGATCAGCGTATCGTCCCATGCCGGATCGTCAAACAGCCCATGGGGCGCGCCGGGCTGGCTGTGAAAGTCGCGGTAGGTTTCATCGACGATCAGCGCGATGCCGTGATCCCGGGCCAGCGCCATAAACGCGGCCATCAGCTCGGCGGGGTATTCCACCCCGGCGGGATTATTGGGGGTGACGAGGGTGATCGCGCGGGTGCGGGGCGTGATGCAGGCTGCCGCCTGCGCGGGGTCGGGCAGCAGATCCGCGCCTGTGGGCAGCGGGACGGCTGCGACACCGGACATATCGAGCCACATTTTATGGTTGAAGTACCAGGGTGTCGGCAGGATGACCTCATCCCCTTCGCCGCAAAGGGTCGCGATGGCGGCGGCAAAAGCCTGATTGCACCCCGAGGTGATGGCCACCTGAGCCGCCCCGATCTGGCCGCCGTAGATCTGCGCCGTGCGCTGCGCAAGGCTTTGGCGCAGGTCGGGCAGGCCCAGCACCGGGCCGTAGAGATGAGCGTCATCGCGGCTCAGCGCCACATCGGCCATCGCCTGACGCAGACCTTGCGGCGGCGGGTCAACGGGGGCGGCCTGACTGACGTTGATGAGCGGACGGTCGGCGGTGAACTGCACCCCCTCCAGCCAGCGACGGGCCTCCATCACGGGGGGCCGAAACGTGGCCTTGGTGCGTGTCAATGTCATGGCAAGACCACCGGTTGAATGCGTGCTGGATTTGGCGCGGTGCTGCCGACCGCTCTGCGCGCCCTCCCGCAAGGGTCCTTGCTGTCAGTCCGTGCCACGATAGGGTTCGACATATTGCAGTGCCATGTCCCAGGGAAAGAAAATCCAGGTGTCCTGGCTGACCCCGGTGATAAAGGTATCCACCTGCGGCTCGCCTTGAGGTTTGGCATAAACCGTGGCGAAATGGGCTTTGGGGTAATGCGCGCGCACCAGTTCGAGAGTTTTGCCGCTGTCCACGAGGTCGTCGATGATGAGGATGCCGGTGCCGTCCCCCATGACCTCGGCATTCGGCGCCTTGAGCACCTGCGCATCGCGGCGCTGATCGGCTTTGCCGCCGCCGGAATGATAGGACATCACCGAGATCGTATCGACCGTGCGGATGTCGAGCTCGCGTGCCACGATCATCGCCGGGGCCATGCCGCCACGGGTGATGGCCACCACCGCGCGCCAGCCGCCGTCGTCCGGGCCCTGCCCATCGAGCCGCCAGGCCAGCGCCCGGCTGTCGCGGTGCATCTGGTCCCAACTGATGTGAAAGCCTTTTTCATGGGGCAGGCGGCTGGGGTTCTTGGCATTCATCAGGGTCACCTTTCAATCAGCAGGCGCAGGCCAAGCGCCCCAAGGATCGTGGCTGCGATCCTGTCGGCCCAGACCTTCAGGCGCAGATAGGCCGCCCGCGCCGGTGTGCTGGCAAGACCAATGGCCATGGCGCTGTAGATGAGAATTTCCACAGCCAGATGGTTGGCCACAATGAGTGCTGCATCAAAGGCGGACAGCCCCGCAGGAAAGATCACGACGATGACGGCACCGGCGAAGAGCACTGACTTGGGGTTGGAGAGGTTCACGATCAGACCCTGGCGAAACCCGCGGTGGGCAGGCTGCTCAGCTCCAGTTTGCAACGGTTCGCGCGCACCGCGCCACATGCCCCAAGCCAGATAAATCAGATAGAGCGCGCCCACGGTCTTCATCAGGACATAGAGCCACGGCACCAGCTCGAACACAGCCGCCAACCCTAGCAATGCCGCAGCGGTCCAGAGTGCGGCCACAAGCCCAAGCCCGAGCCCTGTCATCACACCGGCACGCCGCCCCTGCGCCATACTATTACGTAGTACCAGCAGAAATGCAGGGCCGGGTGCGGCCATCGCAGCCAGCAGCGTGGCATTGAACGCAATAACCTGCGCGAGCGTGAGATCCGTCATCGCTTCATCCCTTGCTCATGTCCGGGGCATCCACGGCCTTCATGCCGACGACGTGGTAGCCTGCATCCACATGCAGGTTTTCGCCCGTGGTCCCCGAGCCGAGATCGGATACCAGAAAAAGCGCGGCTTTCCCGACGTCGTCGATGGTCACATTGCGGCGCAGGGGAGAATTGTACTCGTTCCACTTCATGATGTAGCGGAAGTCCCCGATGCCGGAGGCGGCCAGTGTCTTGATCGGCCCGGCAGAGATTGCGTTGACGCGGATGCCGTCTTTGCCGAGGTCCTCCGCCAGATACTTGACCGACGCCTCAAGGGCCGCCTTGGCCACGCCCATGACATTATAATGCGGCATGACTTTTTCCGCACCGTAGTAGGTGAGTGTCAGACAGGATCCGCCGGGGTTCATCATCTTTTCCGCGCGCTGCACAACGGCGGTAAAGGAATAGACCGAAATATCCATCGACAGGGTGAAATTGGCGCGGCTTGTATCCACGTAGCGGCCCCGCAGCTCGTTCTTGTCCGAAAAGCCAATCGCATGGACGACAAAATCCAAGCTGCCCCAGGTTTCCTTGAGGGAGGCAAAAAGCGCATCCATCGACGCCTCATCGGCCACGTCGCAGGGCAGCACGATATCGCTGCCCAACTGGCCGGCGAGCGGGCCGACACGCTTTTTCAGCGCGTCCCCCTGATAGGAAAACGCCAGCTCGGCGCCGGCATCCGCACAGGCTTTCGCAATCCCCCAGGCGATGGATTTATCGTTCGCCAGCCCCATGATAAGCCCGCGCTTGCCCGCCAGAAGAGTGTTGCTCATGAAGTGCCTCGATGAAAGTTTGGATGTTCACTGTCGCTGTTCTTTAGGCGATTGCGCCCCCCCCATCAAGGTGGCATGCGGCAGCTTGCCGACGCGCTGCCTCTTGACCTGGCGCGGATTTCGGTCACCTGTGCAGCGTGAGCAAATGAAGATGTGAGACAGGCCATGGAAACCAGAAGCGGAAAATTCGCGGGCGACACCCCCTTTGAGATCGCAGAGCGCTGGCTGGAAGAAGCCCAACAGACAGAGCCGAACGATCCCAATGCGATGGCGCTCAGCACTGTGGATGCTGAAGGGTTGCCAAATGTGCGGATGGTTCTGCTCAAAGGCGTCGAGCCGGACGGGTTCGTGTTTTACACCAACTATGAAAGTGCCAAGGCGGGCGAATTGGATCAGGCTGGCAAAGCCGCGTTCGTGATGCATTGGAAAAGCCTGCGCCGCCAGATCCGTGTGCGCGGTCTGGTGGCGCGCGAAGATGGTCCGACGGCGGATGAGTATTACCGCAGCCGTTCCCTGAAGAGCCGGTTGGGGGCCTGGGCGTCAAAACAGTCCCGCCCGCTCAGCAGCCGTGCCGCACTGATGGCGGAGGTGGCGAAAATGACCGCTCTGCACGGGCCAAACCCCAAGCGTCCTCCCTTCTGGGGGGGCTACAGGATCACACCCCTGGAGGTCGAGTTCTGGGCAGACGGGGAATTCAGGCTGCATGATCGATTTGTCTGGCGGCGCGAGAAAACTGACGGGTCCTGGGACATCGCGCGCCTTAACCCTTAGTGTTTCAATAGGGTATTCTGCCTGTGTTGAAAAATGCACAGTAAATGTGCATAGTATTTCTTTAGAATGAATTATCAGGGCGTTAAGGTCGGTAATTCTCGGATAGCGCGAGAATGGCTTTTTTTGACGGACCGGTGTTGCTTGTAAGGCAAAGTTTTCCAGTTTAACCGGCGGAAACAGAAGAATTGTCAGGCTTTTGGCTTGATTACCGGCTGCGATATCGCGCAAGACTATGTAAAGCACCCCAATAATCTGGGTAGAAGAGCAAGTGAACGAGACTGCAGATATGACAAGCCCCGTCGCAGGGGTGGTTAAATGGTTTGATCCAGCCAAGGGGTTCGGGTTTGTTGTATCAGACGCCGGTGGTCCGGATATTTTATTACATGTCAATGTTCTGCGTAACTTCGGACAGAGTTCGGTGGCAGACGGTGCGCGGGTCGAGCTTGAGGTCCAGCGGACCGAGCGCGGTGTCCAGGCGACCCATGTCATTTCTCTATTGCCACCCGCCGGAGACGATTCCGTCGGGCTGTCGGATATCGCGGCGCTGGATCCGCAGATTGTTGCTGCCGCTCCACTGGAGCCTGCGCGGGTGAAGTGGTTCGATAAGGGCAAGGGGTTTGGCTTTGCCAACGTCTTTGGTCGTCGCGACGATATCTTTCTGCATATGGAAGTGCTGCGGCGGTCGGGCCTGTCTGATCTCGCACCGGGCGAGGCGCTTGCATTGCGGGTGATCCAGGGCAAACGCGGGCACATGGCCGCCGAGGTCTTCGCGTGGGAGGCGGCCCTCGATCCCGAGGACGCATGAGCCTGCGGGCAGCGCTTTTCTGGGTCGCTCTGGCGCCGGGCGCTGTTGCTGAAACCTGCGCCCCCGACGCGGTCTATCTCAAGGGCGACTGGGGACAGGCGCGGTTTTCAGTTGAAATCGCGGATGATGGTGAGGAACGCGCCCAGGGCCTGATGCACCGCGAGACGATGGCGAGCGCTGCGGGGATGCTGTTTATCTATCCCAGGCCGCAGACAATGTCCTTCTGGATGCGCAATACGCTGATTGAACTGGACATGCTGTTTATCGATCCGCAGGGTGTCGTGCGACATATCCATCACCGCGCCCAGCCGCTGGATGAAACCCCGATCTTTGGCGGTCATGATCTGACCCATGTGCTGGAGATCAACGGTGGCATGGCGATGCGCCTTGGGATTGAGGTGGGCAGCGTTCTCAAACACCCAAGTTTTTCGCAAGCCGAGGCCGCTTGGCCGTGTTAGGGGTTTTCAAACCCAAAAAGGCGGTCTAAAGAGTGCTTCGTCGGAGCGTGGCGCAGCCTGGTAGCGCACCTGTTTTGGGTACAGGGGGTCGGAGGTTCGAATCCTCTCGCTCCGACCACTTCAAAAATGTCTGATCCGTCCGGAAAAACCGCTCTTTGCAGCGTGGGCCGGTGTCGATGCTGCGTGGGCTGTATTACCTGATGCGCTTGGCCGGTTTTCAGCGGCCCGCCCGCTAGAGCTGCAATAAAAGGGGGCAGTGGTCGGAGACTTCCGGGGCGTAGACGACCTCAAACCGTTGCACCGCGTTTTCGGGACTGACCAGCATGTAGTCCGCGAACTTACCCGGTTTCTTATACTGGGCGGTTCTGGTGCTGGCAAATCCCCGCGCGGTGACCAGCTCGGTCAGCCCTGTACCTTTCAGGATGGCCAATGTCTCGCTGTCTGGCTCCACGTTGAAGTCGCCGCAGAGGACGCGGATGTCCTGGCGCTCCGAGACCTGCCGGGAGAGCGCGAGCAATTTCCTGGCCTGTGCTGCGCGTTCCGGCGTGTCCATCTTGCCCCTCATATCCCGAAGCCCGTGCATATGGGTGATGCTGACCGGGCGCTTCCGGATGTCGTCGTAGAGGCGTACCGCATGGGCACTGCGGGATCTTGGATGATCGCCGTAGCCGTCGGGGGAATAGGTCTTGTGCACGAACCCCTGGGCCTGGCCGATGATCGGGTAGGACCGGTGAACAAAGGTCGCCAGCCCCCACTGTGACGCGACAGCGGTGCCGTCCTGCCACAAGACACCCTGGGCGGCGGGGCAAAAGATCGCCACATGGTCTGGCAGCGTCTTGCAGATGTCTCGAAAGAAATTGGCCCGTTGCGTCAGCACGTGATCGCCGTCCCGGTAGGTCAGCCACGCGGCGTCCGTGGCCGGGCTGTGGACCACCTCCTGCAGGCAGAGCACGTCGGGGGCTTCGGCGGAGATATAGGAGATAACCTCTTCGTGCAGCCTGCCGCCCCAGCCATTCAGGCAGATGATTTTCACGGCGCTCTCCCGACTCAAATGTGGTTCCGAACAGTTGCTGCGTTTGAGGCGATTTGCAACATGACCCAATGGTCGGTGATTGTCCTTTTGCCCCAAGAAGACGCGGCACAGACTGCTTTTCGCCGCAAGCCAAAACCCCCAAAATCGGGTTTTATCTCGGGACAGAGCTTGCAGGTGACCTGTCGCCAGATCGGCTGATAATGGCGCATGAAGCGCCGGTTTGCGAACCGTCGGCAGATTTTCGGGACGGATCGTGGTATACATTCATTTTTACCGGGGTGTGATAGCGCCCATGAAACACATTGTTAAAGTATTGATATTCCTATTGCTTGGCCCCTCTGCGGTGCAGGCTGATTATGGTGCGATGACCCTCTTTCAGATGCTGCTCCGCGCTGATTGGATCGTCACGGGCGAGATTGTCGCGAGCGATGCGGAAACCTATCGCATTGCGGTCAAGCGCAGTTTTAGGCCGTCAAAACCAACCGACACTCTGATGTTTCGCGCGGCAAGCGGGCAGGACTACCCGGCTTTGCACGACAGGTGGGAGACCGGGCAACATATCATGCTCATGGCCCAAGCAGAGGCAGGCGTACTGGACCCGTTGGGTCTTGTGGACGAAGGGGCCATGCTGATCCGGGACGGCGCTGTGCTTGTGCCATCCCTTGCGGGTCAGGGTCCGGCAGCCGAAACCATCTCTCTGCCGCAGGGCAAGATCATGGCCGTCGCCATCCCGGTTGAGCTTTTCCACACCGCATTGGCGGGATTTTTTCACTGCTACCGCGCTGACGGCCCCGCAATGACCCTCAGGCGCCTGTGCACGTCGGAGGCGCTTACAGCCTATAAATCTCAATCCTGGCTTGCCGAGTATTTGAGCGCGCAAGCCGAACGCCGCATCGGAAAGGAGCCATAAGGCGGCCTCTACTGCCATATTTCTAAATCATTTTTTTGGAGACACAAAATGCAACGGAACGATTTTTTCTTGCTGCCCCTAAAGGCAGTTCCTCTCAAGTCATGGCTGCTGAATACCAGCGCCTTTACGGTTCTGGCCTGCCTGGTCCTCGCTGCGGGGGGCGCGCGGCCCGCACAAGCGGCGACAGTCGACTGCCAGGCGGACCGCAGCGGCACGGAAATGGTGCTCTACCTCTATTTTCCGAGCGCAGAGGACAGCGATTTCCCCGCCAGCATTTCCTTTAACGGCAACAACGTGACGACGGGGCCGATCCCCCCGTTCGATGCCAGCGATCTGGACGACACGGTCGGCACCACGGCGCAATACCGCGATGCGATCGCCGAGCGGGTGCGCGATGACTATTGCGAATTCAACGTGCAGGTGGTCCAATCCACCAGTGCCAGCGGGACCACCAATCCGACCCCCACGGACGATCGGTGGCATGTCGTTGGGATTGCCAGTGACGGGTTCCCGACCGGCAACCTTTATGGGCTGTGCTGTGCAGGCTCCGGGTCTGCGCGCACGTCTCGCGTCTGGGCGGGAGAGTTCGGCGACGAGTCGCAACCCGGCGGGGCCATTGAAGACACGCTGACAGGGACCGGATCGACGCTGGCACGGTGGGCCAATGCGATTGCGGGCACAACCTCTCACGAGGCGGGTCACAGTTTCGGTGTCGGTCACGCTGACAGCGTCTCGCGCCCGACCGAGGATGCGCGCAACAATCACATCCTCGCCTCCGGGGCGGGCAACGGCAACATCACGGGCGAAGATCGCGCTTCGGACCGCCACTTCTCGGACACCAGCTACGAGGTGCTGGCCAACAGTATCGGGCTCTTTCAGCAGACGCTGTCGAACTGGGATTTCATCAACCCCAATGACAGTGCGGCCGATGGTTTGCAGATCACCATTCTTGTGGCGCAGGGGGGCGATGCGCCAATGATCGCCTCTGTCTATGATGGCGGCCTCAGCCCGTGGCGCGATGCGGCGCTTTCGGCGAACGGAACCGGGACCTTTCAGGGCGAGGCCTATGACCGCTACCGGGTCAGTTTTACCGACCCGCAGGCCTGGAACAACGGCGATCCCGGCGAAATTCCCGCGGGGGCGGAGTTTCACGTGGGCGTCGGGCTGACGCGCAATTACATCGTGCGGGACGTGACCTTGCTGGACAGTGGCGGCGCCATGACCCTGCACCCGCGGGTTGTAGGGTATACGCCCGAGGGATCATTCGATCCGGCCACGGGGGAGTATCACCTGACGATGTCGGTGCCCGACCCCGACAACGGACCGCTTCTGGTCTCGGATGTGTCGATCCTGCATCTGCCCCGCACGGTGACCATCAATGAAATGCGCGACAGTGGTGCATTGCTGGGGGATGACGGCCGGTCGATCCAGCCCTGGGACAGCCGCGTGGGCCCGGATATCACCGTGGCATCGGCCTCTGATCTGGGGGTGGCAAACCTGGCCCAGCCCCGCGCGGTCGATTTCCAGCGCGTGCCCGATCCCGATTGCCCGCCGTTCCCGGTGCCGCAGCCGGTCCCGGATTCCGATTTCGTGGATCTGCGCTACTGCGAGGAAGGGCCAGTGCTGGGGCTTTTCCCCTCCGCGCGCGTCTATGTCGCGGCGACGGTCACCGATCCCAATGCCCGGTATTTTGACCGCACGACCGGCACGATGGTCACAGGGCCGCTGTCCAACCGGATTTTTATCCAGTTTCCGGGGGGCAAGCCGGATCTCAATGAAAACGGAGTCGATGATGCGATCGATATTGATACCGGTATCTGTGACGATGCAAACGGCAATGGTGTCTGCGACAGTGCGGAACCCACCCGCTACAGATACGGGGCCAAGCTCGTTTGCGGCACCCAGCCCAGTGCCCCCAGCGACGGGCGGCTGGTCAAGGCGCATTACGCCACGACCATCAACGTGCTGAACGTCTCGGACAAGGCCGCGCGGATCAGGAAATCTCTGGCGCTGTCCTACCCGCCCAAGGAGCAGAAACAGGGCGATGTGTATCCGATTGCGGTGGATGCGCTGGCCCCGGGGCATGCGCTCAAGACGGATTGCGCCGATATCGAAGCGCGACTCTTTCCGGGTGGGTTCCCGACCCCTTACATCGAAGGCTACGTCACGCTGGAGGCCATCGTGCCGCTGGATGTCACCGGCGTCTACACCAGCCGCGCGCTTGAGCAGGCCCCGGCGTGTCACGGCGGCGGTGGCGACGGGTGCAAAAAGAGCTGCACCGAGGATCCGCATCACGGCTGTCCCGCAGGTCCTTCGGTGTCGACAACACTCGATGTCGTGCCGATCAAGGAGCACATCATCGACCGCAAGGCGCCGCCGGTCCCGCTATGCTCTGATCTGACCGTCGGAGGGCTGAGCACGCCACGGGTCCGCTGCCCGGAGGGGGCGGGGTCCTGCGTGACACAGCTCGACTATACGGTGGCGAATATCGGCGTCGCGGCCAGCGGGCCGTTCGAGGCTGTCGCAACGCTCGACCCGCAGCAAAGCGTCACGGTGTTGGAGAGCCTGTCCTCCCTCTTGCCGGGGCAGTCGCGCACCGTCTCGGTTGTCACGCCGCCCGGTGGCAATTGCTTTGACCCCGATTGCACGGTGCGCGTGGTTGTCGATCCGGCCAATGGAATTGCGGAGTGCCGCGAGGACAATAACACCGCGACCGCAACGACCGGCGGGTAGCCCGGCCGCGGTCCATGCGATCTCCCGGTGCGGCCGGATCAGGCCGTGCCGGGGGACCCACACCGGCTGCCCCTCCCGCCGCGCAGAGGCCCAAGGCTCAGGTAAACTTGCGAAACAGCTTTGTGCTGTCGAACATCTCTTCGAGTTCCTGCAAGCGGTCTTTGGTCTCGTCCCAGGTCAGGGTCTGCACCGCAGAGATCAGGCTCTCCAGCAGCAGCATGGTGGTTGCGGCGGAATCCCAGGCGGACGGCACGATGATGCGGCTGGTAAAGCTGACACTGGCCAGCTGGTGCACGGGCGAATGCCATTGATCCGTGAACAGAATGATCTCTGCCCCGCGCGCGCGCGCCATCTCCGCCAGCTTCAGAGTATTGTTTTCATAGCGCCGCACATCAAAGATGACGAAGACATCCTTCTCCCGGGCGTTCAGAAGGTAATGCGGCCAGGTGTTGGAGGTAGATTGCACATGGGTCAGGTTCGGTCGGATCACCTGCATGTGCAGAAACAGATACTCCGCCAAAGTATGGGTGATGCGGCCGCCGACGATGTAGAGGTGACGCTCCTGGTCGGCGACCATGCGGCAGGCCTCATCAAAGGAGACAGGATCGATATGCGCCAGCGTGTTGCGGATATTGTCGATCACGGCGTCGGTAAACCGGTTGAGAATGTGCTCGGAGGGGGCGGCCCCGGCCCAGGTCTCCTGCTTTGCAATCGGCCCTTTGCCGATGGCCCCCAGCTCCTCGCGCAGATCGGCCTGAAAATCCGGGTAGCTGGTGTAGCCGAGTTTTTGCACCATCCGGGCCACGGTGGGCACCGATACCTTGGCGCTGCTGGCAAGTGCGGTGAGGGGACCCAGCCCGGACGCGGGGTAGTTTTCGAGGATCGATAGTGCCAGTTGCCGTTCCGCGCGGGTGAGGTCATCCAGTTTTTGCTGGATACGGTCCGAGATGGTCTGGTTTGCAGCGGCCATGGCAATGCCTCAGGGTGTGTAAAAAATTATCACCATGCGATTGCCTGTGATAATTCTTTCACAATTGTGTTGACAGAACGGCCGCTTGGCAAGACCTTTTGCAGGTGGGGGCCGAGATGAATCATTCTGATCATTCAACAGACAACGGCGTGGTGGAGATCCTGAACAAGGACGCCAAGTCGCCGGTCGTGCTGGTGTGCGAACATGCCAGCTCTTACATCCCCGCAGAGTTTGAAGATTTGGGGCTGTCAGAAGACGCGCTGAAAAGCCACGCTGTCTGGGATCCGGGGGCGATGGCCCTGACGACCCGAATGGCGGATACGCTGGATGCGGTTCTGGTCGCCTCGAAAGTGTCCCGTCTGGTCTACGATTGCAATCGTCCCCCGGAGGCCCCCGACGCCATGCCGGGCCAGAGCGAGGTGATCGCTGTGCCGGGCAATCTCGGCCTCAGCGCGCACCAGCGGGCGGCACGGGTCGCACGATATTATCAGCCATTCCGCACGTCCGTCGCAAAAGTCATGGCCCATAAGGCCGCGCCGATACTGGTGACCCTTCACAGCTTCACACCGGTCTATCACGGGGTCCCCCGCGCGGTTGAGATCGGTGTGCTGCATGACAGCGATGACCGGCTTGCGGAGGCTCTTTTGACCTTGGCCAAGGGCATGGTCCCATATGACGTGCGCCGAAACCAGCCTTACGGGCCGGAGCATGGTGTGACGCATACGTTGAAAGAGCACGCTTTGCCGGCGGGCCATCTGAACGTCATGCTCGAGGTGCGCAGCGATCTGATCGCAGACGCCTCGGCTCAGGACAGAATGGCTCGGACCCTGTCAGACTGGGTGGCGCAGGCTTGCGTCCGGGTAGGAGCCGATCCATGCGGGGTCTGATGCGCGGCTATATACGCCGCGTGGATGCCGTCAACTACCACATCGGGCGTGTCATCATGTACGGCATCTTTGTGATGATGGCGATCCTGCTGTGGTCCTCGGCCTCCAAGACGTTCTTTACCCCCTCCCTCTGGACGCTTGAGGTGGCTCAGTTTGCCATGGTCGCCTATTACATGCTGGGTGGGCCCTATGCGTTACAGATGGGGTCGAATGTGCGCATGGATCTACTCTACGGCGAATGGTCGGACCGCCGAAAGGCACAGATCGACGCGATGACGGTGATGTTCCTGATCGTCTATCTGATCTTCCTGCTCTGGGGCGGGTGGGAAAGCCTGATGTATTCCTTCGCCTACGGGGGAGAGCGCAGCTCTTCGGTCTGGCGACCGTATCTTTGGCCGATCAAGTCGATCATGGTGCTGGGCATCTTCCTTATGCTGCTGCAGGCTCTATCGGAGTTCTTCAAGGACATCCTGCGCCTGCAAGGGCACGACATGGGAGAGAAGGTCTGATGGCCTATGAGACCATCGCCATCCTGATGTTTTCATCCATGATGCTGATGCTTCTGACCGGGCAGCGCGTGTTCGGGGCGATTGGATTTGTCGCAGTGGTGGCGGCCTTCTTTCTCTGGGGGGATCGGGGCGGCTATGATCTGGGCTTTGCGGCGGCGATCAAGCTGATGCGCTGGTACCCGCTGCTGACGCTGCCGATGTTCATCTTCATGGGGTATATCCTGTCGGAATCGCGGATTGCCGACGACCTTTACAAGATGTTCCACGTCTGGATGGGCGGGCTGTCGGGCGGGCTTGCGGTTGGCACCATCGGGCTCATGGTGCTGATCTCCGCGATGAACGGGCTGTCGGTCGCGGGGATGGCCATCGGGGCCACCATCGCACTGCCCGAGCTGCTGCGGCGTCACTACGACAAACGCATGGTGACGGGGGTGATCCAGGCGGGGTCTTCGCTGGGAATCCTCGTACCGCCCTCCGTTGTGCTGGTGCTTTATGCGATGATCGCGCGACAGCCGGTGGGGCAGTTATGGCTGGCGGGCGTGGTGCCGGGGCTGCTGATGGCCACCCTGTTCGTGATCTATATCGTGATCCGCTGCCGGCTGAACCCATCGCTCGGGCCGATCCTGCCGCCTGAGGAACGGGCGATGCCCAGGGGCGAAAAGCTCAGACTGCTCGGGGCCGGGCTTTTGCCGCTGTTTATCTTCTTTGCGATGATGGTGCCTTTCGTGAACGGCTGGACATCGCTGGTCGAAAGCTCGGCCATTGGGGCGATCGCGGCCTTTTCGGCGGCGGTTCTCAAGGGCCGGATGACCCGCGAGGTGTTCGAGACCTCCGTGCGCAAGACGCTTGGCATCTCCTGCATGTTCATGTGGATCATCCTCGCGGCACTGGCCTTTGGCGCGGTGTTTGACGGGTTGGGGGCTGTCAAAGCCATCGAGAGCCTCTTTACCGAGCAGCTTGGCCTCTCGCCCTGGACAATCCTGATCCTGATGCAGCTCAGCTTTATTCTGATGGGGACCTTTCTGGATGACACCGCAATGCTGGTGATTGTCGCCCCGCTTTACGTGCCGCTGGTCGGCGCGCTGGGCTTTGATCTGATCTGGTACGGCATCCTCTACACGATCACCACGCAGATTGCCTATATGACGCCGCCGTTCGGGTATAATCTGTTTCTGATGCGGGCGATGGCCCCGCCCGAGATCACGCTGCGCGACATCTACGCCTCCATCCTGCCTTTCGTGCTGGTGATGGTGGCAGCCCTTGCCACGATCATGGCCTTTCCCGAGATCGCCCTGTGGCTGCCGGGATATGTTTACGGAAATTAACCGCAAAGAAGATCCCCGAACGGGACGCATAAGACGAGCTTTAACAGAGAGGAAAATAAAATGACGACAAGACGTAAGTTTCTGACCACGGCGGGTGTCGGGGGGGCTGCGGCCCTGGCCAGCCCTTCGATTGTCAAGGCACAGACCGCGATCACCTGGCGGTTTCAGACCTATGCCGGGGCGGCGCTGGGCGAGCATGTGACCAAGCCGGTCATCGACTACATCAACGCCAATGCCAACGGGGAGCTTGAGGTCGAACTGTTTTACGCCGACCAGATTGTGCCCACGGGCGAGCTGTTCCAGGCGCTTCAGCGCGGTACGATCGATGGGGTGCATTCGGATGACGATTCCATGGCGTCGCCCACACCGCTGCGCCAGTTCGGCGGCTATTTCCCCTTCGCGACCAAACACATTCTGGATGTGCCGGTGCTGTTCAACCAGTACGGCCTCAAGGAGATTTGGGAAGAGGAATACGCCAAGGTCGGCGTCAAATGGCTGTCGGCGGCCGGGCAGGACCCCTGCAACTTCAACACCACGCGGGAAATTACCTCCGTGGCCGATCTGGATGGGCTGAAACTCTATACCTTCCCGACGGCGGGGCGTTTTCTGGCCAAGTTTGGCGTCGTGCCGGTGAACATTCCCTACGAGGATGCCGAGGTTGCGGTGCAGACCGGAGAGCTCGACGGCATGGCCTGGTCCGGCATCACCGAGGATTACACGGTGGGCTGGGCGGATGTCACCGACTACTTCCTGACCAACAACATCTCGGGGGCCTGGATCGGGTCGTGGTTCGTCAACGAAGAGCGCTGGGCCGAACTGCCGGATCACCTGAAATCCGTGGTGATGGCCGCGACAGAGGCCGGGCACACCTACCGCAACCAGTGGTACTGGGGCGGCGAGGCAGCCTTGCGCGCGAACGGCGACAAGCTGGCGCTGCGGTCGGTGCCGCCCGCCGAATGGGCCGAGGTCGAGAATGCCGCCAAGGACTTCTGGGAAGAAGTCGCGCAGGAAGGCGAAATCCAGCAGAAGATCGTCGACATCTTCAAAGAGTACAACAGCGTCATCAACCAGGCCGGCGTGCCCTATAACTTCGAGTAAACCGCCGACCGTGACCGCAGGCGTCCCCGGGGTTCGGGGGCGCTTCTTTTCGAGAAAGGATTTTTCCCATGGCTGCCCCCCTGACGTTCGAGGCGCTGAAAAAGGCCGTCACCGCCGGTGAGGTGGATACTGTTCTGGCCTGTCTGGTCGACATGCAGGGGCGGCTGCTGGGCAAACGCTTCCATGCGGTGAACTTTGTCGACACCGCCTGGCGGGAGACGCATTGCTGCAATTACCTGCTGGCCACCGATCTGGAGATGGCGACCCCCGATGGCTATGCCGCCTCCTCCTGGGAAAAGGGCTATGGCGATTATGTCATGCGCCCGGATCTCGACACGCTGCGGCCGGTGCCCTGGCTTGAGGGCACCGTGATGGTGCTCTGCGATGTGCTGGACCACCACAGCCACGCACCGGTGCCCCATGCGCCGCGCGCGATGCTGCAAAAGCAGGTCGCCCGGCTGCAGGCGCTGGGGTTTGACGCGATGATGGCCACGGAGCTGGAGTTCTTTCTGTTTGAAAAGAGCTTTGATGAGATCCGCAAGGGGGGCTTCCGCGATCTGCAGCCGATCAGCGGCTACAACGAGGATTACCACATCCTGCAGACCACCAAGGAAGAGGGCGTGATGCGCCCGATCCGCAATCACCTCTATGCCGCCGGTCTGCCCATTGAAAACACCAAGGGCGAGGCGGAGACCGGACAGGAAGAGCTCAACATCCGCTACGCGGCGGCCTTGGATTGCGCCGATCACCACACCATTGCCAAACATGCGATCAAGGAGATCGCCTGGCAGCAGGGGCATGCCGCGAGCTTCCTGCCCAAATGGCACCATGACAAGGTGGGCTCTTCCTCTCATGTGCATCAATCGCTGTGGCAAGACGGGGTGCCGGTGTTTTTCGACAAGGAAGCACCGCTCGGCATGTCCGAGCTGATGAAGCACTACATGGCGGGGCTCATCGCTTACGCCCCGGACTACACGTATTTTCTGGCCCCCTACATCAACAGCTACAAACGGTTTGCCAAAGGCACCTTTGCGCCCACCAAGACGGTCTGGTCGGTCGATAACCGGACGGCGGGCTTTCGTCTCTGCGGGGATGGGACAAAGGGCGTGCGGGTCGAATGCCGCATTGGCGGCTCTGATCTGAACCCCTATCTGGCGCAGGCCGCCATGCTGGCCGCCGGGATCAGGGGCATCGAGGACAAGATGGTGCTGGCCCCGCCCACCCGTGGTGACGTCTATGAGGACGCCAAGGCGCAGGACATTCCGCAAACCTTGCGGGCCGCGACCGAGACCCTGCGCGGCTCAAAGCTGCTGCGCGAGGCGATGGGGGAGGATGTGGTCGACCACTACACCCGCTGCGCGGAATGGGAACAGGAAGAATTTGACCGCGTGGTGACCGATTGGGAAATCGCCCGCGGATTTGAAAGGGCTTGAAGATGATCCGATGTATCTCTCCCATTGATGGGTCGGTTTACGCTGAACGCGAGACCTTGTCGGCGGATGCGGCGCAGGCTGCGGCGGGGCGTGCCAGGGCCGCTCAGGTGGCTTGGGCCAAGCGTCCCCTGTCCGAGCGCATCGCGCTGGTGCGGACCGGGGTCGCCAATGTGGGGGCGATGAACGACGAGATTGTGCCCGAGCTGGCGCATCAGATGGGCCGCCCGATCCGCTACGGTGGAGAGTTTGGCGGCTTTAACGAGCGCGCAAGCTACATGGCCGACATTGCGCCTGCCGCCCTTGCGGATATCGAGATCGAGGACAGCGATGCCTTCCGGCGGGTGATCAAACGCGTACCGCATGGGGTGGTGCTGGTGGTGGCCCCCTGGAACTACCCCTATATGACCGCGATCAACACGGTGGCCCCGGCGCTGATCGCGGGCAACGCGGTGATCCTGAAACATGCCAGCCAGACCCCGCTTGTGGGCGAACGGATGGCGCGGGCCTTTCACGCGGCGGGGATCCCCGAAGAGATCTTCCAGAATGTCTTTCTGGATCACCAGACCACCTCTGACCTAATTGCCGCAAAGAGCTTTGGCTTTGTGAATTTCACCGGCTCCGTGAGCGGCGGGCAAGCCATCGAGCGGGCCGCCGCAGGCACTTTTACCGGTGTGGGGCTGGAACTTGGCGGCAAGGATCCGGGCTATGTCTGCGACGACGCCGATCTGGAGGCAGCCGCGGAGACGCTTATAGATGGGGCGATGTTCAACGCGGGCCAATGCTGTTGCGGGATTGAACGGATTTACGTGGCCGAACAACATTTCGATGCCTTCGTGGCAAAGGCGGTCGGGATCGTCCAGGCCTACATCCTCGGCAATCCGCTGGACCCCGAGACCACCCTGGGACCGATGGCGCACAAACGCTTTGCCGAGGAGGTCAGGGCGCAGACAGGTGAAGCTGTGGCACAGGGGGCAACGGCGCATATTCCGACCTTTGACGCGGATGATGGCGAGGCCTATCTGACGCCGCAGATCCTCACCGGTGTTACCCATGAAATGCGCGTGATGCGCGAGGAAAGCTTTGGCCCGGTTGTGGGCATCATGCCGGTCAAGGATGACGCGGAGGCCATCGCCCTGATGAACGACAGCCCCTTCGGTCTGACCGCATCGGTCTGGACCAAGGAGGTTGCCCGCGCGGAGGCCATCGCAGACCGGATCGAGACCGGAACAGTTTTTATGAATCGGGCGGATTACCTTGATCCCGGTCTCTGTTGGACCGGCTGCAAGGATACCGGGCGCGGGGGCGGCCTGTCGGTCATCGGCTATCACAACCTGACCCGCCCGAAATCCTACCATCTCAAAAAGGCCTGAGCCCAGGCTGTTGATTGCAATCTGGTTCTGATCGACCGTGATCCGTTTGGGGCCGGTCGGGTGCCCGAGATTTCAGAGGCCTTCGTCGTTTCAGGCATCAAGAAGCCGCTTCTGGTCAGTGAACAGGCCTCGCCAAGACGGAGCGCACCCCCAGAACGCGCGCCTCGCCGCCCTGAAACGCAAGCCCGGCGCACGTGCGGGCTTTTCAACCGGCATGGGCACGTCTGCGGTGGCAGGTTCGGAGGTGTTGCGCAATCTGCTTGCTCTTGCAACGCCACATCCGGTCCGGCGTGCTTGACTGTGGCAGTGGCTCTTTGGGGCATGAGGCAAGCAGCGTGCAAATTACTCTCACAAGGGTACCGGCGATTCGTCACAAGGATGTGACAGCGTTCGCATCTGCCGGTCCCCGATGGCGCAGGACCGGGGAGAAAGGGCCATGGGCCTCGAAAGGCTTGCTCTGAAAGGGTTTCGATGGTTCGCGGTCAGCGCATCCGCTGGGTTGGCGGCGCTGAATTGGGGGCTCAGGCCGGAATGGCACAAGGCATATTGTTGAAAGAGCAGCATTCAGGTGGCTTGCGGGTTCCCCCATATCTTGTGTTCTTTTATCGGTTGCGCCGCTTGCCTCCCCCGATCTGGCGGGTCGGATGTCTTGGCTGTGGCGTCCTCGCCACATCGCAGAGCGGGCCATCCAGAAAAAATGACACGATCAATTCAGGAGGCCCGATTCATTTCCTTAACGCCAATTTTCCAAGTTAACCTGTGGGTAATTTCACGTATCGCCTGAAGCTCGGAGGCTAACTGCAACAATCCATTCAGTTATTCCAAAGCATCTCCCACAGGGGGATTCACGGGGGAGTTGTGGATAATAAAAGGGCGTTAATCAATTGAATCACATCGGCACGGTCAGCACTGAAAAAGAGCCTTCCGTCAAGACGCCTTCCTGTAAAAAAAACATAAAAAGCCCGTTGACCGACTAGGGGTAGATACGTCAGGTTGTGGAGGCCGACGATATCGCCACAACATGTAGTGGTAAAACGCTCAGGGGGCGGATCGACGGGGCAGGGACAACAGACGATCACATGACGAGCTGATCCGGGCCGGGGGGCGTTTGCGTTTTTCCGGGGCGAGAGCTGTTGCCGCTGACCTGCGGCACCGGGCGGGGGCCTGTCTGCAATGACAGAGGGTCCCCTGAATTGGAAGAAGCTGGAAACGAGGCAGCGCATATGAAAATTGAACGTAAATTCACCAAAGCCGGTCAGGACGCCTACGCGGACCTCGATTTCATTCATACTGCGTCAGAAATCCGGAACCCGGATGGCACCATCGTTTTCCGGCTCGACGCGGTTGAAGTGCCCGGCTCCTGGAGCCAGGTCGCCAGCGATGTGATCGCGCAGAAGTATTTCCGCAAGGCGGGGGTGCCGTCCAGCACGCGCAAGGTAAAGGAAAAAGGCGTGCCGGAGTTCTTGTGGCGCTCGGTGCCGGCGGAGGGCGCTGAAATGGGCGGTGAGACGTCGTCCAAGCAGGTGTTTGACCGGTTGGCGGGGGCCTGGGCCTATTGGGGCTGGAAGGGGGGCTATTTCACTTCCGAAGACGATGCCAAGTCCTATTTCGACGAGATGCGCCATATGCTGGCCAGCCAGCGTGCCGCGCCGAACTCTCCACAGTGGTTCAACACCGGTCTGCACTGGGCCTACGGCATCGACGGGCCCGCACAGGGTCACCACTATGTGGACTACAGAACCGGCAAGCTGACCAAATCGAAGTCATCCTACGAGCATCCGCAGCCGCACGCCTGCTTTATCCAGTCTGTTTCGGACGATCTGGTGAACGACGGCGGGATCATGGATCTCTGGGTGCGTGAGGCAAGGCTTTTCAAATACGGCTCGGGTACCGGCACCAACTTTTCGTCGCTGCGCGGCGAAGGCGAGGGGCTTTCGGGCGGCGGCAAATCGTCTGGCCTGATGGGGTTCCTCAAGATCGGGGACCGGGCCGCGGGCGCGATCAAATCGGGCGGCACCACACGCCGCGCGGCCAAGATGGTGATCGTGGATGCAGACCACCCAGATATCGAGGACTTCATCAACTGGAAGGTTGTCGAAGAGCAGAAAGTGGCGAGCATCGTGGCAGGCTCCAAAATGCACGAGCAAAAGCTCAACCTGCTCTTTGAGGCGATCAAGGCATGGGATGGGGCGGCAGAGGATGCCTATGATCCGGCCAAGAACGATGGCCTGAAGAAGGCGATCCGTGAGGCGAAAAAGGTCGCGATCCCAGAGACATACGTAAAACGTGTTCTGGACTATGCGCGGCAGGGGCATACGGCGATTGAGTTCCCCACATATGACACCGACTGGGATTCGGAGGCCTATAGCTCTGTCTCGGGCCAGAACTCCAACAATTCGATCCGCGTGACCAATGCGTTCCTGACAGCGGTCGAAAAGGACGCCGACTGGGAGCTTATCAACCGTGTCGACGGCAAGGTCACCAAGACCGTCAAAGCACGCGATCTGTGGGAAAAAGTAGGCCATGCCGCCTGGGCCTGCGCCGATCCGGGCATTCAGTATCATGATACCGTGAACGACTGGCACACCTGCCCGGAAGATGGCGCGATCCGCGGGTCGAACCCGTGCTCGGAATACATGTTCCTCGACGACACAGCCTGTAACCTCGCGTCGATGAACCTGCTGACCTTCCTCAAGGACGGCGAATTCCAGGTCGAAGATTACATGCACGCGGCCCGTCTGTGGACCGTGACGCTGGAGATTTCGGTGATGATGGCGCAGTTCCCTTCGAAGGAAATCGCGCAGCGCTCTTATGACTTCCGCACGCTGGGTCTGGGCTATGCCAACATCGGCGGTCTCCTGATGAACATGGGGTATTCCTACGACAGTGATGAGGGGCGCAGCCTTTGTGGTGCGCTCACGGCGATCATGACCGGCGTGTCCTATGCCACCTCCGCCGAAATGGCGGGCGAGTTGGGCCCGTTTCCGGGCTATGCCAAGAACGCCGAGCATATGCTGCGGGTGATCCGCAATCACCGCACGGCGGCCTATGGCAAGGTTGGCGGCTACGAAGACCTCGCGGTCAACCCGGTGCCGCTTGACTATAGGAACTGCCCCGATGAGCGGCTCATCCAGGTGGCCCGGGGAGCCTGGGATCAGGCGCTGGAACTGGGCGAGAAGTTCGGCTACCGCAACGCGCAATCCACCGTGATTGCCCCCACCGGCACCATCGGTCTGGTGATGGACTGCGACACCACGGGGATCGAGCCGGACTTCGCGCTGGTGAAGTTCAAGAAGCTCGCCGGCGGCGGATACTTCAAGATCATCAACCAGTCGGTGCCGGCTGCCCTTGAGAAACTGGGCTACGGCTCCGCCGAGATCGAAGAGATCGTGGCCTACGCCGTGGGGCATGGCTCCATCGGAAATGCGCCGGGCATCAACACCAAGACGCTGGCCGGCCACGGTTTTGGCGCCAATGAGCTGGCCAAGGTCGAAGCGGCGCTGGCCTCCGCCTTTGACATCCGGTTCGTGTTCAACCAGTGGACGCTGGGCGAAGAGTTCTGCACCCAGGTCCTTGGGATCCCGACCGAAAAGCTGAACGACCCGACGTTCGACCTGCTGCGCCACCTGGGCTACTCCCGGCAGGATATAGAGGCGGCCAACGACCACGTCTGCGGCACCATGACCGTCGAGGGTGCGCCTTTCCTGAAAGAAGAGCACTACGGCATTTTCGATTGCGCCAACCCCTGCGGCAAGAAAGGCAAGCGGTTCCTGTCGGTCAACAGCCACATCACCATGATGGCGGCGGCGCAGAGCTTCATCTCGGGGGCGATCTCCAAAACGATCAACATGCCGAACGATGCAACCATCGAAGACTGCCAGAAGGCCTATGAGTTGAGCTGGTCGCTGGGGGTCAAAGCCAACGCGCTCTACCGGGATGGCTCGAAACTGAGCCAGCCGCTGGCCGCTGCTCTGGTCGAAGACGACGAGGAGGCCGCAGAGGTGCTGGAGACCGGCAGCCCGCAGGAAAAGGCGGTCGTGCTGGCAGAGAAAGTGGTCGAGAAGGTGATCGTCAAGGAGATCATCAAATCGCACCGCGAGAAGATGCCGCAGCGCCGCAAGGGCTATACGCAAAAGGCCATCGTCGGCGGGCACAAGGTCTATCTGCGCACCGGCGAGTACGAAGACGGCAACCTCGGTGAAATCTTCATCGACATGCACAAGGAAGGTGCCGGTTTCCGGGCGATGATGAACAACTTCGCCATCGCGGTCTCGGTCGGTCTGCAATACGGTGTGCCGCTGGAGGAGTTCGTGGACGCCTTCACCTTTACCAAATTCGAGCCTGCGGGCATGGTGCAGGGCAACGAGACGATCAAGAACGCGACCTCGATCCTCGATTATGTGTTCCGGGAACTGGCCGTTTCCTACCTCGACCGGACAGATCTGGCGCATGTGCAGCCCTCGGGCCATACCTTCGACGATCTGGGGCGTGGCGAAGAGGAAGGTGTCAGCAATGTCACCGAGTTGAGCGACAGCGCGGCCTCCAAATCCCTGGAAGTACTGAAGCAAATCAGCTCCACCGGGTATCTGCGCAAGCGGCTGCCACAGGAGTTGATGGTGTTGCAGGGCGGCCAACAGGGGTTTGCCGAAGAGACGGTGGCCTTCGACAACATCGCGCCTGCCCAGGCCGGCAATGTCGCGGTGGCCATGACAACCACAGCCGTGGCAACCGGCACGGTCGAAATGGACGCCCGTACGAAAGCCAAGATGCAGGGCTATGAGGGCGAGGCCTGCGGCGAGTGCGGCAACTACACGCTGGTGCGCAACGGGACCTGCATGAAGTGCAACACCTGTGGCGGCACGAGCGGGTGTAGTTGAGGGGAGGTTCAATGTCCGTGAATAGCGATAGGCGCGCAGACTTTCTGTGGATCGTTCAGATGATCATGATCAAATACGAGGACAAGATTTTTGGTTGGTCGGGAATAGCTGGAGACGCGATTGCAGCCAGTTATCGAATTCCAAAGGAACTAACGGCACGGGAAGCAGCTTTGAAGTTCTGTGCGTTGTTCGTCGAGGGTTTTAGCGGCGATGAAAGACCGTCGGTCCCCAACTGGCTGGCAGAACTCGATGATCCTTAAAGAGATGGTAATGACTTGCAAAGCGCAATGACCTCCAAAGGAAGTGCGACACTTGTAGCTAGACGCCTTCGTGCCGCTGAAGAAAACGCGCCGGTGATGGCGTGTAGGGGTCGCGGTCCTGCCATCGGCAGGCCGCACCCCGACGAATAGGGGAATGGCCGATTTACCGGCTGTTCCTGACTAAGGCGGGATGAGACTCCGCAGAAAACCGACGGTTTTCCGCTCTGTCTCACTTGTCGGAAATCCTTTGGATTTCCAACGTGGTTGGGGACGGGCAGGGTGGGACCTTGGCCTCTTCAATAGGGACAGAGTTGGACTCCGCAGGTTTCTGCGAAACCCGCTCTATCCAACCCGGCGGGTTTTCGGTGAAAACCCGCGCGTACAAGGGGCGGGTGCGCTCGCCCCCGACGACGTTCAGGCCGCAGGCAGAAAAATACCGAGCGGTTAACAAACTGAGCCTGAACGGCGAAACTTAAAGGGGTGCCTCGGCATCCCTTTTTCTTTTTTCACTCTGCGGCCCGCGCCGTTCGAAAAACCCATAGGCGCGACCGGAAATCTGGCATAGCCTGCAAGACAGACAAAAGCGCAGGGTACGCACCTTGAAAAACAGCTTCAGGATCACACACCGATGGCCCCTTCGCTTGGTTGCCATTCTTGCGGTGATCGTTATTGTAATCAATGCCCTGGAGCGCAAAGCTAAACCTGATCCGACCGATGTGCTGATCGCGGATTTCCTATCGCAATACAACATTCCCGGCGCGGTGATTGGCCTGTCTCAACCAGGATCCCCTGTGGAGCTTCGCGCCTATGGGCTGGCGGACAGGCAGGCTGCACGGCAGATGCAGACGACGGATCGTTTTCGTCTCGCGAGTCTGTCCAAACCTGTTACTGCCGCGGCGGTCCAACAGCTTTTGGCAGAGCATGGGGCGCGATCACTCGATACCGCGTTGGCGGAGGATCTGCCCGCGCTGCTGACCGCGCGGGACGGGCGGATGACCCAGGTCTCGCTGCGCCATCTTTTGCAACATGGTGCAGGGTGGGATCATCACGCTGATTTCGATCCGTTCTTCCTGCCGTCTGCCGATCTTGACGACAGGCTGGGATTGAGCTTCGAGACGTTGCAGGACTGCCGGCCAATCGCTTACGGGATGCTCGAGCGTCCGCTGGATGCGGATCCCGGCACCTCCTACGGATATTCGAACCTTGGCTATTGCTGGCTGGGCATCTGGATAGAAGAGATCAGTGGCCTTCCGTACGGCACCGCCGTTCAGCAATTGGTCCCGGAGGCCAGAGGGCTGTCTCTGGCCGCCGCGGATGTCACGGTGACCCACCATGGCTGGGCCCAGGCGCCGCAGGTGGCGGCGGCCCTGCCTGCGGTGATTGCGGCAGCGGGGGGCTGGGTCGGGACCGTGTCGGATTTCATGCCTGTCGCGACGCGACCGCTTGCCCCTTGGGTCTTTTCGCGCCCCGGCTATGCCGCCCCGGATCAGTACTATGGGTTGGGGTGGCGGGTCTGGGAGCGTCCGGAGGGGCGTCTTCTGACCCATTACGGTGCGTTGCCGGGGGTTTTCAGCCTCGTGGTGCGCACCGAAAGTGGCGCGGCTGCCGTTGCCTTGTTCAACGGACGGCCGGCACCGGAGCTTGAGGCTTTTGGCTTCCTTTTCGAGGGCCTCGCAGGGCTGCCGATCTTTCAGAACCGTGCAGAGTAAAACGGCCTCCGGTCTGGCCGCAGCGGGCCGGGGTTACAGCAGATCTGCCACCGGGGCCTGTTCGGGCATGCCCATCTCGATCCGCAGACGGGCCCGCGCCCGGGCCAGACGCGACATGACCGTCCCTTGCGGGACTTTCGTGAGCCGCGCCAGGGCGATCGGGCTGGTCTCGCCGGCCGCCACCAGCCGCATCAGATCGGCCTGCGCGCTTGGCAGCCGCTCGATCGCTGCGGCGATATCTGCGCAGGCCAGACGGGCCGGGCCGCTTTCCGGGGCGGCGGCCATTTCTTCGTCCAAAGGTTCAGTGGGCCGGGTCTTGCGCCAATGCTGGCGGGCATGGTTGCGCAGCACCGTCATGCTATAGCGCTCCTTGTCGTCGATCCTGGCGCCGTCGTGCTGCACCCGGATAAGGCTCAGAACCGTTTCCTGAACCAGGTCATCCGCTTCTGACGCGGTCTCGGAGAGGCGGCGGGCGCGGGCGCTGAGGCGGGCTAAAAGGTGGTCGAAATCTTGGCGGGTGTCGCTGTGCATGCCCATGCGGGATCCTTTCAGAACAGAACTGTCCTCAACATGGCACCTTCCCTGCGGAGCAAAAGACCGGGGCTTTCCGCCGATGGCCATTCCCCGCCCTTTTTTGGCGGGGATTTGCCGCGGCGGCCTCCTGAAAACGGCGAAGACCGGCACATCGCAGCACCGGGACCCCGGGGCGGGGACGCAAACCGTCTTTGGCGCATCTTACTGGGTGAGACGCGATGATGTGTCTCTTTATGACAAAACTACGGGAGACTACCTATGACACGGATTTTCAAAGCCCTCGGGTTGACGACTGCCCTGCTTCTGCCTGTTGCTGCTTTTGCCCAATCGGCAGATGCGAACGGCGACGGGGTCCTGACCATTGACGAAGTACAGGTTGTATTGCCCGACATTACCGCCGAAGCCTTCAGTGCAATGGACACCAACGCCGATGGTGCGCTGGATGCAGCAGAAGTGCAGGCCGCACAGGACGCAGGTCTGATACCTGCCTAACATCGTGATAGTCTGAGCGGTATATGCCCTGAGGCCGCTCAGGCTTTGCAAAGGCGCAGCGTGGATTACCTCGGCTTTTCTGCTGCGCCTTTGCTCCTCCCCTAAGCGGGCAGGTGAATGGTGAACCGGCGTCTGATCGCGGCATCCAGGATCGGGTCAAAGCGGGCAGCCGCGCGCTGACCGAGGATTTCCTCCTTGCGAGCCTTGGCCTTTTTTATCAGGTCCGGTTTGTTGTTTTCGTCCCATTCCTTGGGTGAGGTACGATCCCCGAGGGTCGGGTAGACGTGATCGGCCTGCATGCGACCCAAGGTCTGCTCCGTTCCCAGATAATGGCCCGGCCCACCCAGACAAACCGACATGATCTGATCAAGCGCCAGGGTGTCATCGGTGACCTCGATCCCGCGCACGCAGCGCAGGGCCTGACCGATCAGATCATCCCCCAGGATCAGCGACTCGTGGCAGAACCCCAGCAGTGACGCGTGCATGCCCGCCGCCTCATAGACCATGTTGAGCCCGGCAAGCCCCGCCATCACGTTGGAGCACATCTGTTCCCATCCGGCCTGCATGTCGGGTAGTTTGCTGTCGGCAATCCCAGCGGCGGCCCCCCCGGGCAGGTCGTAATATTTATGCATCTGGGCACAGCCCGCGGTGAGCAGAGCCTGCTCGCCCGAGCCGCCGGTCATCGCGCCGGTGCGCAGATCGAGCCCGAAAGGCCAGGTGCCAAAGATCGCCGGATGTCCCGGTTTGACCGCCTGTACATAGACCAGCCCGGCTAGACATTCCGCCACTGCCTGCACAATGGCCCCGGCCACGGTGGAAGGGGCCGTGGCACCCGCCATACCCGCCGACAGCAGCAGCACAGGCATGCCGTGGCGGATGCATTCTTCCATCACCTCGCAGGATTCCGTGGCGAACTTCATTGGCGGGACGACAAAGCAGTTGGTGTTGCCCACAAAGGGCCGCGCCCGCCAGCTTGCCTCCCCCCCTGCGATCATGTGCAGCATCTCGATGGCCGGGGCCACATGCGCGGGGTCGGTAAAGGAGGTGCCGATGTGTTTGGTGGTCCCGCAGGTGGTGGCATAGATGGTGTTCAGATCCATCTCCAGATTGTCGGTGATGTCGCGGCAGACCATCGGGCGTTGCAGGAAATGGATATTGTCCAGAACATCTGTTATCCGCGCCGCATCGTGCAGATCCTGCACGCCGCATTCGCGGTAACTGCGCCCCTCCGCATCAACCAGATGCACCGCAGCACCGGCCGTGCCGTAGTGCACACGGGTGCCCGACAGGTCGAGATCATGCGCCGGGTCGCGCCCGTGCAAGGTAATGGAGCGGTTGGCGCGAGCCAGCGCGTCCTCCACCAGGGCGCGGGGGAAACGGAGGCGCCCGTCCCCGCCCTGTATCGCACCCGATTTGGTCAGATAGGCCACCCCGCTGTCGGGTGCATCGGCCAGACCGATGGTCTCCAGCGCCTCCAGAGCGGCTCCGTGGATACGCTCGACATCTGCGGCGGTCAGGGGTTCATAGCGGCCGCCTTCCATACCGGGGCGAATGGGGCGCAGATGCGCGGCCAGTGGCGCGCTCCGCGCCGCCCGACGGGCGGAGCGTCCGCCGCTGCGGATTTGGGTTCTTTGTGTCATATGCAAGGTCCTGAAAGTGAGAGAGCTGTCTTGGCGGATCAGCGTCTCTCCGGTCGACCGCGTGCGGCGCGCCCGCGCTCTGCCCCGATGGTGCGGGTCACAAGTGTGATCTTGATCCAGTCTGCGCGCATGCCATTCCCTTGACTGCCTGCAGGATTTCAGCCCAAGGCGTCCGGGTCTGTTCTGTTTGCGACGCGGGGTCGCTTTCTGACATCTAGGTCTGGATGTCCCGCACCACCCCGTTGTGCTGCGCCCGTTCCGCGGCGTATGTCATGAGCGTTTGCAGCGCCGCCGCAAACACGTCATCCGCCACCGTCATGGCGACCCGAACGTGTCCGGCGGCGGCCTGACCAAAGCTTTCGCCGGGCATCACAGCGATATGGTGGCTGTCCAGCAGCCCGTTGGCAAAGGCCTCTCCGCTCATGCCAGTGGCCCGGATGTCCAGCATCAGATACATCGCCCCCTGGGCGGGGACGAGCCCCACGGTGTTCTGTTGCGACAGCATCCTCTGCGCCAGCGCCCGGCGGCGCAGAAAGGGGGCTGCGATCTCCGCTTCGAAGGCCTCTCCTTGCGTGAGTGCGAAGCGGCTGGCATCCTGAATGAACCCAGGCACGCCGTAGGTGGTATGGGTGGCCAGGGTGATGAGATGGCTGATGGCCTCCTCCGGCCCGATGATCCAGCCACAGCGCGAGCCTGTCATCGCGTGGGATTTCGACATCGAGCCGACAACCAGCGTCCGCGCCGCCATCCCGGGCAGGGCGCGGGGCGACAGGTGGGTGCCTTCCCAGACCTGCGTGTCATAGACCTCATCCGAGATCAGCCAAAGGTCGTGGGTGAGACAAACCTCTGCAATCCCCCTGAGCGTTGCGTCGGAATAGACCACGCCGGTGGGGTTGTTGGGGGTATTGATAAGCAGCGACGCCGCCCCCGGCGCATGGGCGGCAATCTCCGCCGCGCGGGGCTGAAACGCATCCTCGGCCCGTGCTTGGATTACCTGTGGCACCGTACCCGCCCCGCGCAGGGTCCCGGGGTAGGTGGCGTAATAGGGATCGATATAGAGCGCCGTGTCGCCGGGATCGCAGGCCGCCACATGCGCCGCAAAGAGGGCGGCTTGCCCGCCCGGCGTAATCAGCACGTTCTCGGCGGTGGTCGGCACGCCGGTGCGCGCCGCGATCCGCCGGGCCACCGTGTCGCGTAAATCCTGCGTTCCGGGGACCGCAGCATAGCCGGTGTGGCCGGCAAGCGCCGTGTCGTGCATTTCCTGCAGGATGGGGGCGGCGGTGCGGATGTCATGCTCTCCGATCGTCAGTTCGGTCACCGGGGTGCCCTCGGCGATCATGCGGCGCGCCTTGAGAAACAGATCCCAGCCGTCTGACCCGCCCCCGGTGAGCTCTGTGATGCGCTGTGATAGGTGCATACCGTGTCCTTTGTCGTCTTTTCCGCAAGGGCGCAGAGCAGGTGCGATTCGTCAATCGGACTTGACCCGCGCAGCGCACTCCGGGTAGGAGAAGCCATGACCTATAAGACGCCCCTCTGTTCCATTATCTGCTGAACCCCACCTGCGGGCGGCATAAGGGTCGTTTCCATCCCTGATCGAGATTGCTATGCCCGCGCTGACCCCTGCGCAAGGACGCCCCGTGATGACGATCAAGCTTTACAACACCCGGACCAGGACCAAAGAGGATTTCGTACCGCTGGATGCGGCCAATGTGCGCCTGTATGTCTGTGGCCCGACCGTCTATGACCGGGCGCATCTGGGGAACGCACGGCCCGTCATTGTGTTCGATGTGCTTTTTCGGCTGCTGCGCCATGTTTATGGCGCGGATCACGTGACCTATGTGCGCAATTTCACGGATGTGGATGACAAGATCAACGCGCGTGCGGCGGAAAGCGGGCGCGACATCAGCGAGATCACCGCCGAGACGACACAGTGGTTTCTGGACGATATGGCCGCCGTTGGCGCGCTGGAACCGACGGCAATGCCGCGCGCCACGCAGTATATTGCGCAAATGGTGGCGATGATCGAAGATCTGATCGCCAAGGGGCACGCGTATGAAGCCGAAGGTCACGTGCTTTTTGCGGTGGAAAGCTATGCGGCCTACGGCGCGCTCTCCGGACGCTCGGTCGATGATATGATTGCGGGCGCGCGGGTCGAAGTCGCGCCCTATAAGCGCAATCCGATGGATTTTGTGCTCTGGAAGCCGTCAAGCGATGATCTGCCGGGGTGGGACAGCCCTTGGGGGCGGGGGCGTCCGGGCTGGCACATCGAATGCTCTGCCATGGCGCGGGACCTGCTGGGCGAGACTTTCGACATCCACGGCGGCGGTATCGACCTGCAATTCCCGCACCATGAGAACGAGATCGCCCAGTCCAAATGCGCCGGCTACGGTTTTGCAAATGTCTGGATGCACAATGAGATGTTGCAGGTCGAGGGCAAGAAGATGTCCAAATCCCTGGGCAATTTCTTTACCGTGCGCGATCTGCTGGATCAGGGCGTGCCCGGCGAGGTGATCCGCTTCGTGATGCTGAGCACGCATTACCGCAAGCCGATGGATTGGACGGAGAAGAAGCGAGACGAGGCCGAAAAAGCACTAGACAAACTGACGGTTGCGCTTGAGGCAGCTTTGACCTTTGGAAAACCTCCGGGCACCAGTGTCGATGATTTGCCGGAAGGTATGAAGCTAAGGCTCTTGGATGATCTTGACACTTGGGGTGCGCGCACTGTGCTCATGGCGACAGCTGAAAATCTTCTGGGGCAAGTAGGCAAAGATTTTATTGGTGGAGATCCGGAGCGGACCGCAATCGAGTTTCTGACGGGCCTCAGCATTCTGGGACTTTACGAGCTGCTGCTTAAACGCAACGCGCAGAAGAGTTCTCAGAATGTGCTGCTGGATCCCTTTGCAGTTGATATGACGATCCGCCGCAATCTTGCGAAGGAAACGAAAGATTTTACCGATTTCGATTCTCGAAAAGCCCGCCTTGAAAGCGCGGGCGTTGAAGTACGTGTTTTGTCGACCGGTGTTGATCTGTTCCCGAGACCTGACTTCGATCCCTCCAAACTGGAGGCGTTGAAATGATCCGCCCTTGCACCGAGGACAGCGCCCGAGCCTGGGGGGGCGTGAAGCGCCCTCTCGGGGGGAGGGTCGGGCGCTGTCCGGGTTTGCAGCCCGGACTGAGACCACCGCTTGGTGAGGGGCGCGGCCATCCTCGGCGAGGTGTCGCATGACCGACCGCCTCTATCTCTATGACACCACCTTGCGGGATGGGCAGCAGACCCAAGGCGTGCAGTTCTCCACCGAGGAAAAACGCGCCATCGCCGAGGCCCTCGACACCCTCGGGGTCGACTACATCGAAGGCGGCTGGCCCGGTGCAAACCCCACTGACAGCGCCTTTTTCGACGCCGCTCCGAAAACCCGCGCGCTGATGACCGCCTTTGGCATGACCAAACGTGCGGGGCTCTCGGCGGAAAATGACGATTTGCTCTCGGCGGTGCTGAACGCACGGACCCCGGCCGTCTGCCTCGTGGGCAAAACCCATGATTTTCACGTGCAGGCCGCCCTGGGCATCACGCTTGAGGAAAACACCAAGAATATCGCCCGATCCATCGCCCATCTCAAGGCGCAGGGGCGCGAGCCGCTGTTTGATGCGGAGCACTTCTTTGACGGCTACCGGGCCAATCCCGCCTATGCGCTGGAGACCATCAAAGCCGCCTATGACGCCGGGGCCCGCTGGGTCGTGCTCTGCGATACCAATGGTGGCACGCTGCCGCAAGAGGTTGGCCGGGTGACCGCGGAGGTCATCGCCTCAGGCATCCCCGGCACGCATCTGGGCATCCATACGCACAATGACACCGAAAACGCCGTGGGCTGCACCCTGGCCGCGGTGGATGCGGGCGCGCGCCAGATCCAGGGCACGCTGAACGGGCTGGGCGAACGCTGCGGCAATGCCAACCTCACGGCGCTGATCCCGATCCTGCTGCTCAAGGAGCCCTATGCCAGCCGCTACCGGACCGGCATCACCCATAAGGCACTGAAAACACTCACCCGCACCAGCCGGATGCTCGATGAAATCCTCAACCGGGTGCCGTTCCGACAGGCGGCTTTTGTCGGCTCCTCGGCTTTTGCGCATAAGGCTGGGCTGCACGCCTCGGCGATCCTGAAAGACCCCACCACCTACGAGCACATCGACCCCGCCAGCGTCGGCAATGCGCGTATCATCCCGATGTCGAACCAGGCGGGCCAGTCAAACCTGCGCGAGCGTCTGCAAGCGGCGGGGCTGACGGTGCCGAAAGGGGACCCGGCGCTTGGCCTGATCCTCGACCGCATCAAGGAGCGCGAAGCCATCGGCTATGCCTATGACACCGCACAGGCCAGTTTCGAGCTGATTGCCCGCGACACGCTGGGGCAGATGCCGCAGTTCTTCGAGGTCAAGCGCTACCGCGTCACCGTCGAGCGGCGCAAGAACAAATACGACAGGATGATAAGCCTCTCCGAGGCGGTGGTCGTGGTGAAGGTGAACGGGGAAAAGAAACTCTCGGTCTCCGAAAGCATGGACGAGACCGGCAGCGACCGGGGGCCGGTGAACGCGCTGGCCAAGGCGCTGGCCAAGGACCTCGGCCCCTATCAGGCGGTCATCGACGACATGCGGCTTGTGGACTTCAAGGTGCGCATCACCCAGGGCGGCACCGAAGCGGTAACCCGCGTCATCATCGACAGCGAGGACGGGCAGGGCGCGCGCTGGTCGACCGTGGGGGTGTCTGCGAACATCGTCGATGCCTCCTTTGAAGCGCTGCTGGATGCGATCCGCTGGAAATTGCTGCGCGACTGGACGGCGACATGAGTGCTGCATATTGGGAGGCCTTTTTCGATCTGCACCGCGACCTGCCGCGTGAAGGACCCGGGGAGCCTGCCGATGTGGCCTGGGCCGCAGACGTGGCAGGGGTGAGACCTGACGCGCGCATCTGCGATGCCGCCTGCGGGCCGGGCGCTGACATCGCGGCGCTGCTCGCGGCCGCCCCGCAGGGCCATGTGACCGCGATGGACAAGGTCGAAGCCTTTGTGGCGCAGGCGCAGGCCCGCCACGGTCAGGACCCCCGCACCGACATCCGCACCGGGGACATGAGCAAGATCACCGGGCCTTATGATCTGATCTGGTGTGCGGGGGCGGTCTATTTTCTGGGGGTGACCGAGGCGCTGCGGCTCTGGCGCAAGGCGCTGGCCCCGCAAGGCACCATCGCCTTTTCGCAGCCGTGCTGGTTCACAGACACCCCGTCAGAGGCGGCGCGGGCGGGGTGGGCGGACTACCCCGCCATGACCGATGAGGCCGGTCTGCAGGCGCATATCACCAAAGCGGGCTATCACTGCCTTGCCAGCCGCCGATTGTCGGATGCCGCCTGGGAGGGTTATTACAGCCCGCTGGATGCCCGCATTGCAAAGCTGCGCCCCGGGGCCACCGGCGATCTGGCGGCCGTGCTGGACGAGGCCGAAGCCGAAGCGGCCCTCTGGCGGGCGGAGCGTGCGACCTTTGGCTACACGCTCTGCGTTGTGCGCCCGGCATGAGCTTCGATGACAACCTGACGGCCTGTGCCGCCATCGTGGAAAAAGGCGACCCGGACCGCTTTGCCGCTGCCATGGCCAGCCCGTTGGCGGCCCGCGGGGTTTTGTTTCCGCTCTATGCGTTCAATGTGGAGGTTGCGCGCGCCCCCTGGGTCACACAAGAGTCCATGATCGCCGAGATGCGCCTGCAATGGTGGCGGGACGCGCTGGAGGAGATCGCATCGGATGCGCGACCGCGCCGTCACGAGGTCGTCACACCGCTGAGCGAGATCCTCGACCGACAGGCGGCATCGGATCTGGATAAATCCGTGGCGGTGCGGCGCTGGGACATCTACAAGGATGCCTTCGAAGATGCCGCCCATTTCGAAGACTATCTGATGCAAACCGCCGGCACCCTGATGTGGGTCGCCGCGCGACTGCTGGGCGCGCCTGCCGAGACCGAAAAGCCGGTGCGGGCCCTTGGCTATGCCGCGGGCCTGGCGCGGTTCTTTCAGGCCATCCCCGAGCTGGAGGCGCGCGGGCGCGTGCCGCTGCTCGACGGGCGTATGGAGGCGATCAGTGCCCTTGCCAAAGAGACCACCACCGCCGCGCAGGCCGCCGCCCAGATCCGCAGGCGTTTGCCGAAACCGGCGCGGGCCGCGCTGACGGAGGCGTTTCAGGCACAGGCGTTGCTGGCGCAGGCCGCTTCGCAGCCGACGCGCGTGCCGGACGGGATGCTGGCGCTTCATCCGGTGCGTCGGTCCTGGCTCTTGTGGCGGTGGTCCTAGGCGCTGCGCTGCTCAGGCGGTCTGTGTCTTGGGGCGGAACATGAGCCAGATCAGCGCCGAACCGGCCAGAGCGAGGAAGGGGACCATGGCCAGGTTGACGGCCATCCAGCCTTCTTCTGGCGAGCCGCCGGAACAGTTCATCAACCCGCCGGAGGACAACGAGGCGAGTGTCACGCCGCCAAAGATGATAAAATCATTTAACCCCTGCATGCGCCCGCGCTCGGCGGGTGTGTGTTCCTCCGACAGCATGGTGGTGGCGCCGATAAAGCCAAAGTTCCAACCGATGCCGAGCAAGACGAGGGCGACAAAGAAGTTCTCCAGCGCGATGCCTGACAGGGCAACACCGCCCGCCACGGCCAGGATGAAAAGCCCGATGGCCATGATGCGTTGCGTGCCAAAGCGCGCAATCAGATGGCCGGTGAAAAACGACGGCACATACATCGCCAGCACATGGGCCGTGACCACGTCCGCCGCATTCCCGGTGGTGTAGCCGCAGCCCACCAGCGCCAGCGGGGTCGAGGTCATCACCAGGTTCATCAGCGCGTAAGTGACCGTCGCGCAGATCACGGCAACGGCGATGCGCGGCGTGGTGATAAGCTCCCACCGGGTGCGTCCGGCCGGGCTATCCGCATCGGGGGCGGGCGTCTTGGGGATATCCAGGCCGAAAAACAGCAGCGAGCCCACGACATTCAACAGGATGATAACGGCGTAGGTCCCCATGAAGGGGATGACATAGGCGTCCGAGGTCAGTTTGACCAATTGCGGGCCGATCACCGCAGCGGCCAGCCCGCCCGCCATAACATATGAGATCGCTTTGGGCCGGTAGGCGTCCGATGCGGTATCCGCCGCGGCAAAGCGGTAGAACCCATGCGCGGACATGTAGATGCCGGTGATAAGGCTGCCGACCAGAAAGATCGGAAAGGAGGCGGCATAAAGCCCGTAAGCCCCAATGGCCCCACCAATCGCCCCTGCGGCGGCCCCCAGCATGAAGCCCGTGCGGCGGCCGTATCTCTGCATGATCGCAGAGACCGGATTGGCCGCCAGCATCGATCCCAGCACGATCAGCGTGATCGGCAGGGTGGCAAAACAGATGTTGGTGGCCAATGACTGCCCCGCAAGCCCGCCCACGATGAACAACATGGGCATCTGCGCGCCCAGAATGGCCTGAGCCAGCACCAGAACGACGACATTGCGTTTTGCACGGCTGTCTTGAGGAACTTCCATAAGGCTCTGCGTAATCCCAAAGGCGAGGTCAGGGCAACCCCTCTTGCTCCTCCAAACCAGAGTCGTAAAGTCGCACCCATGAGACCTGAACGCACGACACTGGTGATGGGCGGCGCGCGGGAGGCGCATGGGCTTATCACTGCGTTGCTCGCCCGGCGCCGTCAGGTCATCGCAAGCCTGCCTGAACCCGAGCGCATGTTCGATGCTTTTCCCGTGCCCACGCGCGTGGGGGCCTTTGACAGCAAAGACGCCTTCGCGGACTGGGCGCAGGCGCATCACGTCTCGACCGTGATTGATGCCAGCCACGCCTTTGACGATCACATCTGCGAGATGGTCAGCAGTTTTTGCACCCGCCACGCCTTGCGCTATCTGCGACTGCTGCGCCCCCCCTGGAGCCAGACCGTGCGTGACAGGTGGCGCCATGTTCCAACCGTCCGTCACGCGGCCCTCTCGATACCTCAGGGCGCGCGGGCCTTTACCAACACGGGCTGGCTGACCTTGCCGGATTACGCCGAATTCACCGGGCAGCGGCTTTTCATGCGTCAGACCCACGCGCCAAGTGCCGCACCGCCCTATGCTTTTGTCGAATTTGTCGAAGGCCACCCGCCGTTTTCACAGTTTCAGGAACAAGCGCTGTTTACCGAGTTGGGCATCACCCATCTGATTTGTCGCAACGTCGGGGGTGCCGCCAGCATGTCGAAACTGCTGGCCGCGCGGGCGCTGGAAATCCCTGTGCTGATGATCGCACGCAGGCGTCCCCCGGTGTCGCATACGGTTGTTGACACGGTCGCCGAGGCACTGGCCTGGGAGGCCAACCCGTGACGGTGGGGCGTCTTGTGCAAACCGATGCCGACGTGGCCGAGGGCGCGCGTTGGCTGGCGCAGCACTGCCCGCGCATGGCCTATGCGCTGGAGCAAACCGGCCCCTTGCCGCTGCGCCGCAAAGCAGACGGGTTTGCCCAGCTGCTCAGCGCGATTGTCAGCCAACAGGTCAGTGTGGCGTCTGCACAGGCGATGTGGGCAAAACTGGAAGGGGCAGGTATGACAGCCCCCCCTCCTGTCACGAGGGCCACCGACGCAGACCTGCGCGCGCTCGGGCTCAGCCGCCAAAAAGCCCGATATGCCAAGGCCCTGGCGGCTGCCGACATCGATTATATTAGGCTGCGTGATCTGCCCGATGCCGACGTCGTCAAAACACTGGTCGCGGTACCCGGTATCGGCAATTGGACCGCCGAGATTTACGCGATGTTCAGCCTGGGCCGTGCGGATGTCTTTGCGCCGGGCGATCTGGCCCTGCAGGAGGCCGCACGCGCGCTCTATCGGCTTGAGACCCGTCCAACAGAACGCGCGCTGCGGCAAATGGCCTGCGACTGGTCGCCGTGGCGCTCGGTTGCAGCGCGGCTTTTGTTTGCGTACTACCGGGTCATCAAACAACGCGAAGGGATTACATGACACGGGTTTTGAATGCAGAGCGCCGCGCGCCGGTCTCTGGGCAGACGCGCTCTGTCGTCGTCTTTTTGCACGGCTATGGGGCCAATGGGGCGGACCTGCTGGGGCTGGCGGAGCCCTTGGGCGAGCATCTGCCGGATACGCTCTTTGTCGCACCCGATGCGCCGGAGGCCTGCGCGGGGACCCCGTTCGGGTTTCAGTGGTTTCCGATCCCCTGGATCGACAATTCCTCCGAAGAGGAATCCGAGCGCGGCATGCGGCAGGCGGTGGACGATCTGAACGCCTTCCTCGATGCGCTGATGGTGGATGAGGACGTGCTGCCCGAGCAGGTGGTTCTCTTTGGCTTTTCTCAAGGCAGCATGATGGCCCTGCACGTGGCCCCCCGGCGCGAAGACGAGGTGGCCGGGCTTGTGGCGTTCTCCGGTCGACTTCTGGCACCTGAGACACTGGCGGACGAGGTCGTCGTGCGGCCACCGGTCTTGCTGGTGCATGGGGATGCGGATGACGTGGTGCCACCGCAATCGTTGCCCCAGGCTGCCGAAGCCTTGCAGGAGGCCGGCTGGAAGGACGTCTATGCGCATATCATGAAAGGCACCGGCCACGGCATCGCGCCGGATGGGCTGTCGGTGGCGCTGGCGTTCATGCGCGACAAGCTGAGCCTCTAGCAAAAGGGGCGCCGGGGCACTGTAGAGAGACCACGCGCGGGTTTTAACCTTCTTTGGCGGTCAGTTGTTCCCGGATCAGATCGATCAGTGTTACCTGCTCAGGTGGCGGCGCACCGATCGTGCGGTACAAGGATAGAGCCACGCTTTTCAATCTTGGCAGCCCCTGGGCTTCATCCAGAACCTGCAGCGGCGCGTCGACGGTAACCTGCGGCATGACCGTCAGCGCCAGACCAGCTTGCAGGATGGCCCGGACCCCGATGGGATGCGGGCTCAGATGCGCCAGAAAGCCATTGCGGCCGGCGCGGTCCAGCGCCTCAAAAGCATAGCTGCGCAGATCGCGGCCATCGGTGAGAAAAACAAGGGGAACATCCGCCGTCTTCGGCAGCCCCTCAAACCTGGGTCCGGCCACCCAGACGAGGTTTGTGCTTTCAACGAAATCGCGCGTGGGCCGTCTGCCCTGATCCATCATGAAAGCGAGATCAATCTCACCCGCTTCCAGCATCGCCAACAGGGCGTCACTTCGGGCGCATTGTATCTGGATCTGCACATCGGGTGTGATCTGAGCAAAGTCGCGCAAGGTCCGGGGCAGCACGGACAAAGCCAATGTGACGGTTGTGCCCAACCGAATGGTGCGTCGCCCGCGCGCGCTCCGGAGAGCCTTGACCGCTTCATCCGAGAGGCCGAGGATGCGCCGGGCATAGACCAGAAAGGAGGCCCCCTCGGGCGTCAGCTGCATTGTCCGCCCCCGGCCTCGGGAAAAAAGCACACAGGCCAGTTCTTCTTCCAGCTTGCGGACATGCGCGCTCACTGCGGATTGCACGGTATGACGGCGGGCGGCAGCCTCCGAGAAATTCAACGTCTCCGCCGCGATGACAAAACTTTCCAGCGCATTCAGGTCTCGCATGTAAATCTCAATTCAAGTTTTATATAAGCATATAAAATCGTTTTTATGTTTTATAACGCCTCCCTACAAGGGCAGCACCTTATGTGAGTGGCCCTTATGGATCTTCCGGTATCTTTCTTTTTGGTCGCCGCCTTTGCGGTTCTTGTAACCGGGATTTCAAAGAGCGGGTTCGGCGGCGGTCTCGGGGTCATGGCGGTCCCGTTGATGAGCCTTTACATTTCCCCGCAGCTGGCCGTCGCCGTTCTGATGCCAATCCTGCTGGCGATGGATCTGCTGATCGTCTGGCAATATCGACACCGATGGAGCAAGCCGGTGGTGGCCACGCTTCTGCCAGGTGCGATTGCCGGGCTGACGCTCGGCGCCATGGTGTTTCAGTGGATGAGCGCGGACTTCATTCGTTTGTTTGTCGGGGTCTTGGCGCTTTTGCTTGTGGCGCAGTTCATGCTGGGCCCGCGGCACGGATCACCGAGGCGGAAACCCCGTTTCAGCGGGGTCTTTTTGCTGGGCTCCCTGTCCGGTTTTGCCAGTTTTGTAGCCCATGCCGGGGGGCCGCCGGTCAAGGGGTTCCTCTTGCGGCAGGGGATGGAAAAATCAGTTTTTGTGGGGACGAACACGATGTTTTTCTTTGCCATGAATGCCACCAAATCGGTCGCCTATAGCGCGATGGGGCAGCTGACCGAGGAAAGCCTGAGCATCAGTCTGATGCTGGCGCCCTTGGTATTGGTGGGGGTCTGGGGGGGAACAGTGCTGCATCGTGTCATCTCCGCCGACCTTTTTGTCGGAATTGTCTATGCGTTTCTCTTTTGTGCCGGGCTCAAGCTGCTTTGGGATGGGTCAGCGGCGGTCATGGCCTAGTGCGGAGGCTGCGGTCTGACTTTGCCGAGGTCACGCGGATGCGGGCATTGTGAATCTGCAGCGGCAGGGCGGGTCCGGAGGGCGCGCGGTCTTGACGGCGCTATCCCTTGGTTTCTTGTTCGACGTCACCCGTCGGAGGGTCCGAGGCGGGGGCAGACGAGGTCAGGGCGGCGGGGCCGCTGCTGAAATCCTGATAGATCACAGAGCTTTCAACTTCGGCCTGCAGCCTGTGCAGAGGGGCGGCTTTCCCAAAGAGGTATCCTTGCAGGATATCACAGCCCAGTTCTGACAGAAGACGTGATTGTGCATTATTTTCAACACCCTCCGCTGTGACTTTCATGTCAAGCCGTTCGCAGAGCATCACAACGGTTTCGATGATTTTCCGCGAACGCACCGGGTCTGCCTCCAGCGCAGCAACGAAGGAACGATCAATCTTGAGCCGGTCAAACCCGTATCGCCAAAGGTAGCTCAGGCTGGAAAAGCCCGTGCCGAAATCGTCCATCGCGATCGAGACGCCCATGTCCTTGAGCGTGTCAATCTGCATGGCGATGATGGCGCAATCGTCCTGCAAAAGAGATTCGGTGATTTCCAGCTCAAGTTGTTGGGCGGCAAACCCCGAGGCGGAGAGTGCATCGCGGACAGTCGAGACAAGATTTCCGCTCAGAAACTGTGCCGTTGACAGGTTGATGGCCAGCATTTTATCGCCGCTGATCGAGGCCATCTCGAGGGTGGCGGTCTTGATCGTCCAGTTGCCGATCTCTTCGATCAGGCCGAGCTCTTCGGCCAGGGGAATAAAGACGTCGGGGGCAATCGGCGTACCGTCCGTATCGCAGAGCCGCAGCAAAGCTTCGTATCCCACGATCTGACGCCCGGACCCATCGACCAAAGGCTGATAGTGAATTTCAAATTCGTTTTGCTTTATGGCTGTGCGGAGCCGGGCTTCCAGCGCGTGGCGCCGACGCAATTCCGCGCCCATTTCCGCCCCATAGACCGCAAAGTCGTTCCGGCCTGATGATTTGGCGTAATAAAGTGCCGCATCCGCGTTGTTCAGAGCCGCTTCAAGACTGGCTTCGTCCTCGACCACGGACAATCCAACACTGATCGATCCGCTTAATCTCGTGTTTTGGATTTCAACGTCCCGCGCGCAGTCCTTCAGGCAGGCCCGGACGCGGGCTATGGCGTCCTGCAGGCTCACATTCTGGAAGGCGATGACAAATTCGTCGCCCCCAAACCGGGCAATGATGTCCTCTGGCCGGCAGTTTCTTCTCAGCATCTCGGCGATATGGGCCAGAAATGCATCGCCGGCGAGATGGCCGTGGCTGTCATTGATCTTCTTGAAGTGATCGACATCGACATAACACACCACCGAAAGAGGTTCTGATCCTGCGCGGTGCTCTGTCTGGGTTACGAACTCACGGCGGTTCAGCAACCCGGTCAGCGGATCAAAACGGGCAAGGTATTCAGCATCCCGGCGAGACCTTTGCGCAAAATTGCGCTGCACGTAATAGGCAAGGCCGGGCACCGCGAATACCAAGGCACAAAACACCACCAGCATGGCGCCGAACATCCGAAAGCTTTCGGTGAAATACGACTGTGTCACGGTCTGGTTGACGTAGACCTCGACAACCCCGCGCACTGTGCCGTCGGGGGCTTTCAGGGGGATGTAGGCTTCTGCGTAAAGATCGGGGCGGTCGGGCTTTTCTGATCCGTCGAACACAGCAACAATCGGAATGCCTGTTCGGGCAACTTCTACCACCTCGGGGTCTGCGGTCGCGGCAGTTCCCAAGGGAGCCGCGAAGCTGGTTTCGTCCGACATGAGTGCCAGCTGGCCATTGGCATTGAAGAGTTTGAACCTGAAGATGTCACCGATCGTGCGGACTTCGCGGATGACATCTTGTTGCTCTTTCGTGGGCCTGCCGGTGGCAATGAGCTCCTCAAGGTCAGGAACCCGGTCCGCCATATAGGTGCCCCAGTGCTCTGCCTTGTCGATGGATTCCCGCAGGATCACACGCTCAACTGCGCTATCCACGCCGTAGCCTATCGCGAACCAGATCGATGCAATTACGGCACCAAAAAACGTCACCCGACCAAAAAGTAACATTGCCACCCTTCCAATCACCCCCCCATTCATCGCATCAAAAGTTTAAGAATTGCCGAATTCGTATCGGTCTGGACCCAGACTTCATTTAGCGCCGGACCGGTTTTTTGCGGCAGATGAGGCATTCGCCGCCTTGCCGTTCCGGGAGAGCTCAGGCAAGTTCCCCCCATGAGAGATACTTTGGGCCTGTTGGTCTTTACGGACCTTGATGGGACGCTCATTGACCATGATACCTACCAATGGGACGCCGCGAGACCGGCGTTGGCGGCGCTTTCGGTGGCGCGCGCCGGTGTTGTGCTGGCCAGCAGCAAAACATCGTCTGAAATAAAGGCCTTGCGCGGCGATCTTGATCTGCGCGACTGGCCTGCCATCGTTGAAAACGGGGCAGGGCTGCTGCCCGCGGGGGCGGCCCCCGCAAAAGACACCAATGACTACGCGGCGATCCGGGTTGCCCTGGAGGGTCTGCCACCCGGGCTGCGCCGTCATTTCACAGGTTTTGGAGATTTGAGCCCCGAGGCGCTCCGTCAGATCACCGGCCTGTCGCGGGAGGCAGCCGAACTGGCCAAGGACCGGGCCTATTCCGAGCCGGGCCTCTGGGCCGGAACAGCGTCTGAACTGGCCCGATTTCAGTCCCTGTTACAGGCCGAAGGGATCACCATGCGCGAGGGTGGCAGGTTTCTGACGCTGTCTTTCGGGCGCAACAAGTCCGATCAGATGGCGGCGCTTGTTCAAACCTACCGGCCCCGGTACACCGTGGCTCTCGGGGATGCCCCCAATGACGTGGAAATGTTGGAAGCGGCGGACTTCGGCTTTATCGTCGCCAACCCCAAACGGTCCCCTCTGCCCAAGCTGGAGGGGGAGGCCGAGGGCCGCATTCAACGGACGGCGCAGGCTGGTCCTTTGGGCTGGAATATGGCGATACTCGATCTGCTCGAACGACTTGATTTACAAAAGGACTGACCCAAATGGCCGATTTCCACCAGAATGGAAACATCACAACCCTGCATAATCTGCGCACCCGGTCGGTCCCGGAACTCAATGATGAGCTGATGACCTTTGCGCAAACGCGGAAGATCTCGCTGATCCTGCCCTGCCTCTATTCAGAGCTTGAAGGCGATGCGATGCCCCACATCATGTCCGAGCTGGCCAAGGTCAACTATCTGCACCGGATCATCATCGGACTCGACAAGGCGCATGAGGCGCAGTTCCGCCATGCCAAGGAATGCTTCAAGGCGTTGAATCAGAACCACATCGTGATCTGGAATGACAGCCCGCGCATGCTGGAACTGGGGGCGCGGCTGGACGCCATGGGGCTGGCGCCGGCCGAGCAGGGCAAGGGCAAGAACGTCTGGTCCTCGATGGGTTACCTGATCGGCTGTGCCGACAGTGCGGTGATGGCGATCCATGATTGTGATATCCTGACCTATGACAACGAAATGCTGTCGCGTCTGGTCTATCCGGTGGCAAATCCGAATTTCCCCTATCAGGTCGCCAAGGGCTATTACCCGCGCATCGGCAATGACAAGTTGAACGGGCGGGTCACGCGCCTGCTGGTGAGCCCGCTGCTGATTGCGCTCAAACGCGTGATCGGGGACCGCGACTACATCGATTATCTGCGCAGTTTCCGCTATCCGCTGTCAGGTGAATTCGCGATGCGCACGGCCATTCTGCCTGACCTGCGCATCCCGTCCGATTGGGGGCTTGAGATCGGCGTGCTGTCGGAGGCCTGGCGCAACCTCGCCCCCAAGGCCGTCTGCCAGGTGGAGATTGCCGATGCCTATGACCATAAACATCAGGACCTGAGCTCTCAGGACGCCGATGCCGGGCTCAGCCGCATGTCGACCGATATCTGCAAAGCGATCTTCCGAAAGCTGGCCGCGGATGGCACGGTCTTTAACGCCAATGTGTTCCGCGCGCTGAAAGCGACGTATTACCGGAGCGCGCTTGATCTGCTGGAAGGGTATTACAACGACGCCAAGATGAACGGGTTGACGCTGGACCGGCATCAGGAAGAGCGGGCCATTGAGCTTTTTGCCGAAAACATCGTACGGGCCGGGCAGATTTTCATCGAGAACCCGCATGAGACCCCCTTTATTCCCACCTGGAACCGCGTGCACGCGGCAGACCCGAATTTCCTCGGGGACATGCGGGCGGCTGCGGCGGCCGATGAGGCGGAGTTTCAGTAAAGCTCCGCCGCGATGGTGTGGCAAATGCCTTGCGCCCGCCTAAACCCGGTTGGTGATCCAGCGGCATTGGTAGGGGGCGAGCGGGATCGTCTCTTTCGTGCTGTCGATGGCCTCACCGCTGAGCACATCCACCCAATCTTCGTCATCGATCAGGTTCATGGATACGGAGGCGACGTCAACCGCCGCGTCGCTGACATTGTGCAGTGCAAAGATCGATTGATGCCGGTCAAGGCTTTGTCGCCAGACGCCAAACACGCGGTCGTCCAGCGCCATGGTGAACTGGGTCGCGTTCGGGTGGAAAGCCGATTGCCTGGCCCTGATCCGCAACCGCTCTGACAGGGTGTTCAGCACGCGGGACTGCGATGTCCTGGGGTCGGCCAGCAGGGCCTGCAGGCTGGGATAATCCCAGCGATGCCGGTTGATCGCCCGGTTCATGCCGCGCCTTTCGACCTGCGCATGGTCATTTGGGGTCGCCAGCATGGAATGAATATAGAAGGCCGGGATGCCCTCCAGCGACATCACGATGGTCTGTGAACAGATAAACCGCTCAAAATGCAGCACATCTTCGCCGGCGAAGGTGCGCCGGGTTGCCTCAAAGAAAGTCGTGTTCAGCTCGTAGGGAGATTCGCCCCCCCCCGGCAGGGCCCGCATGGACACAAGGCCGCCCACATCCCGCACCGTCTGGATCATCTGCGCCTGCTCCTCCGGCGGCAGCAGCCCTTCGACCGGGCGCATGCCGATGCCGTCGTGGCTGGCGGTGAAGTTCAGATAGGCACAGCCCAGTTGCGCCGGCGGCATCCCGCTTTGCCAACGCTGCAGATACCGCGCCGAGCCCGACATCATCGCATGCAGAATAAGCGGCGGCAGCGGGAAGTTATAGATTGCGTGCGCCTCGTTCCGGTTGCCGAAGTAGCTGAGGTTTTCGGCCTTGGGCACGTTGGTCTCGGTCAGCAGGATGATCGTTTCCGCCGCGTAATCGCACAGCATCCGCATCAGCTGCACGATCGCATGGGTCTGGGGCAGGTGGATCGACGGGGTGCCGATCTCCTTCCACAGGAACGCCACCGCGTCGAGCCGGATGATCTGCACGCCATTGTCCACATGCAGCCGGATGATGCGCAGGAACTCCAGCAGCACCTCCGGGTTGCGGAAATCCAGATCAATCTGGTCGTGGCTGAAGGTACACCAGACATGGCGGGGACCATGGATGGTCTCGACCTCGCGCAAGAGCGGCGTCGTGCGGGGTCTGACGACGCAGCTCAGATCATCCTCGGGGGAGGCTTCGAAAAAGAACCGATCATAGGGGGCCTGGCCCTGCCGGTAGGCGTTGAACCACGCGCCCTGGCTGGAGACATGGTTGAGCACCAGATCGGACATCAGGTGGAATTCCGTGCCGATGCGGTTGATGTCGGGCCAGTCGCCCAGCTGCGGGTTGACCGTGCGAAAATCCGACACCGCAAAGCCATCATCCGAGGTAAAGGGAAAGAACGGCAGGATATGCACGCCATTGACCACGCCCTTCATATAGCTCAGCAGGAAATCATGCAGCAGATCGAGCGGCTTATGGGCACCGTCCATGATCGAGTTGCCATAGGTGATGAGCAGGGCATCCCGTTCGGTCCACAGCTTGTTGCCGGGCTGGCGCCCGCGTTTGCGCGGCTTGGTGCCTTCCGGCCAGAAGGCTTCGACAATCTTGCTGGACAGGATATCGGCGTCGATATCGGGGTAAATCTGGCGGACGAGAGACGCCAGCCGCAAACTGAAAGAGGTCGTTTTAGGGGCGTGCATTGATAAGGAGCGTCCTGGGGTCTTCATTCTGTGGCCTAGAGAACATCGTTTGATCGGCTTTGCCCAGACAAAATCGTGCCAAAGCGAGGAGAAGCCTCCTGCGACCCTGCGGATGACCAAAACTTGGCCAAGCGGATCGCGCCGGGGCCGCCTTCGGTTTCATTCGGTCTGAGGCGTGGCTTTCCGACCCGTGAGCTTTGACAGGAAATAGAGCGCGGCGGCCCCGCTCAACCCGATCAGGTCCGATAGCAGGCCGCCTTCGATCATGAAGAGCGCGACAATCACCAGACCCAGACGAATGGGGGCCCCGGCGGATTTGCCAACCCACCAGCCCTGCACGCCGGAGGACAACAGGAACACCCCGAAAATCGCGGTCGCGGCGGAGCGCAGGATTTCGAACACCGTGCCGTCCATCAGGATGGCGCTGTTGTAAAAGAACATGAAGGGCACGATGAAGGCCGATATGCCGATCTTGAAGGACGCCACCGAGGTGCCCATCGGGTTCGACCCCGAGATACCCGCAGCCGCATAGCTGGCCAGGGCCACGGGCGGCGTGATGGCCGAGACAACCGCGAAATAGAACACGAAGAAATGCGCGGTCAGTGTCGGGATGCCAAGCTGGATCAGACCGGGTGCCACGACAGAGGCCGCCACCGCATAGGCCGCCGTCGTGGGCATGCCCATGCCCAGCAGGATCGAGATGCACATGGCGAAAAACAGCGCCAGAAGCTGGTTGGCATCGGCGATGTTCAAAAGCACAGAGGAGAACCGCGCGCCCACCCCGGTGAGCGAAATGACCCCGACGATGATACCGGCACAGGCGCAGACCGCGATGATCTGGATGGACATATAGCCCGCCATCTCGAAGGCCTTGGCGACCTTGGCCGGTCCCATGCCGGATCCCTTGTAGGCAAAGATCCAGAAGACCGCCGCCGCCAGGGCCGCGACCGCCAGAATTGTCGCGCCGAGCCCCCCTGTGAGCGCCGCGGCCAGTCCCGGCAAAGCGACCGCGCCCATCAGCAGCGCCAGCAGCGCCACGGTGATCGCGTAGCCCAGTCGCGTCGGTTGCACCCATGACACGGCCGCCGCCGCCGCGGTGGCCAAGGTCCCCGCGCGGATCACGGAATACCCCATAAAAAGTGCTGCGATCAGGATGATGATCGGCAGGAACAGGAAGACCCGGCGCACCATGTCGCGGAACTTGGGCAGCTCGTCTTCGCGCATCCCGCGCATGCCGAGCTTTGCGGCCTCGAAATCGACCATGAAATAGACCGACACGAAGTAGAGGACCGCCGGGATGATCGCGGCAATCGCGATGTCGGTATAAGGCAGGCCGGTGATCTCGGCCATGATGAAGGCGCCCGCGCCCATGATCGGCGGCATGATCTGCCCGCCGGTGGAGGCCGCGGCCTCCACGGCCCCTGCGGTGCGGGGTTTGTAGCCCACCTTCTTCATCAGCGGGATCGTGAGCGACCCGGTGGCCACCACGTTGCCCGCCGATGTGCCGTTGATCATCCCCATCAGGCCGGAGGCGAAAATAGCCACCTTGGCCGGCCCGCCGCGCGCCCGTCCGGCGGCGGCAAAGGCGAAGTTCACAAAGTAGTCCCCGACCTTGGAGGCCTGCAGGAAGGCCGCAAAGATGATGAAGAGGATGATATAGGTCGAGGAGACCGCCGTGGTAGGTCCCAGAATACCGGCATCGGTATAAAGCTGGCTGAAGAACCGCTGCCAGGCGATGTCGGGCGCATTGAGAAAGCCCGGCAGCTTGTCGCCCACAAAGACATAAAGCAGAAACACCCCGGCAATGACAATCAGGGCGAGCCCGGCCACCCGGCGCGTCAGCTCCATGATGAGCAGCATGCCCGCGAGGGCGGCAAGGCTCATCCCGATGGGGGCAAAGGGTGTGCCGGTGGCATTGCGCATTAAAGTGCCAAAGATGGTAACGAGATAGAGCGCCACACCCACTGCACAGACACAGAGCACCAGGTCAGCAGGCGAGATCACCCCGCGCACTCTGGGGCGCAGCCAGCTCAGCGCGATGCCGATGCCGGTCGCGGCGATCAGCGGCACGCCGTAGTGATAGATCTCGGCGGCGCGGATCCCTTCGTCGATGCCGTTCCACATCACGCCACCCGAGATTTGCGCCGCGAAGGTCAAGGCCGTGTAGCAGGCATAAAGCGCCGGCAGCAGGGCCAGATAGGCCAGCAGATCAAGCGGGTGCCTGCCGCCCCTGTCGGTATTCGGAAAGGCGCGCGCAGAATAGAGGATAAAGCCCAGCATCAGCGCCCCGGCGATGTGCACGATGCGAAAGTTCCAGGTCTCCATCGGAAAGACGGGCAGGCCGGGGATGTCGATGCCGGTCCAGCCCCGGATCGACCAGCCGTTCAGAGCCGCCATATGGAAGATGGCGTAGAGGCCCGAAAAGGCCGCGATGACCAGATGGGTTTTGCCGGTAAAGAGGCGCCGGTTGCTTTCCACCGGTTCGTCGTCGATGCCTTCGGCAATCACGGGGCCGTCTGTAATGTCGTCGTTTTTAATGTCGGTGCTCATGGGGTGGCCCTCGCGTTTGTCGAAACGTCCCCGGCGGCGCGCCCGACCCGCATCATTTATGTCGAAAAGCAAAAAACATACCGGGGCCACCGTAAAGCGCGGCCCCGGTCAAATAAGCATTTACTTGCTGAAAATCTGATCTGCCGGGATATCGGCACCGGCATTTTCTACAAACCACGCAGCAGCACCGGGGTGCCATGGCAGGACGCCTGCGTTCTTGTCCCAGTTTTCGGGCAGCGTCGAACGTGCGGCCCGGTGAATGGTCATCATCCGCTCATTGTCGGACATGATGATATCGACAACCGCATTCACAAAACTCTCTGGCAGCTCGCAGTTTGCGATGGCAAAATTCCACATCGAAACGGAGCGCGCGTCGCTCTCGAGCGTTGTGTAGGTATCCGCGGAAATACTGAACTCAGCGACCGGGAACGCTTCGAGGATCTGAGCCTGCTCTTCTTCGGTGAACTCAATAATGTTCACATCGGTCTGTACTTCGAGTTGGCTGACCGCAGGCACCGGCACCCCGGCGGCGAAGGCAATCACGTCCAGCAGCCCATCCTGCAACTGACCGCCAAGGTCGGTCCAGCCGCCATTGCGCCGCTCGAAATTGACCCCGAGCTCTTCCATCATGCGCGGGAAATAGGTGTCGGAGGTCGAGCCTGCCGGGCCAAAGCCGATCCGGGCCCCGTCGGGAATTTCGGAAATGCTGGTGATCCCGGAGGATGACAGCGCTGTCACGGAGAAGGGGGTCTGATACATCGGAAACATGGCACAGGCGTTGGTCATCTGCAGCCCGGGTGCGATCGGGCTGATCCCCGCGATGGCTTCGGCGGCAGGGCCCATGGTGGTCATGCCGAACTGCGCATCCCCGGTGTGCACCAGGGCCATGTTCTGACCCGGCCCGCCGGTGACTTCGCCGCCGCCGGTGATGCCCAGCTCTTCGGCGACAAGGTTTGCCCATCCCGACCCATAAGCGAAATAGGTCCCGCCCTGCGACGCTGTGGCCACAGTAAAGCTTTCGGGCCATCCCGTGCGATCCTGATGGCTCTCGGCAAAGGCTGCTGTCGCTGTCGCCGCTGTGGCAACGAGCACTATGGCTGCGCTTTTCATGTGTGATTATCCTCCACTAACTTATTTTTGTCCCCGGTTTGGACATGTGTCGCCCAACCGGATTGTTGGCGCATCTCGCGCTGACGTATAGTTTGTTTCTAATGCGAGATAACTCAAGAGCGAAAGCCGCCGTCCGGATAAAAATTTGATGAACTGGGCGTGCGATAGCGCCATAATTGCCGGAACGCCCCGAAATCGCGGTGAAAAACCAGCGCTCTGGGGGCGGTCGGCCGTTTTTAGGTGTTGCACAGGGTTGGCCGAGGGGCAACCGTGTCTGGTGTGGGCAGATCCTGCTCCATGCCCCAGGGGTGCCGAACCGCCTTAGGCGTGCGCCGCGCGTTGGGGCCGGTCGGCCAAAGCCGCGTGAATGGCCCGCGCGATGACGCGTTCCTCATCCGTGGGGATCACCATGACGCGGGTGGTGCCTCCACCGATATCGCGGGCATTGGCCTGATTTTTCGCAGGATCAATTTGGAGACCCAGGTACTCCAGCCCCTCAACGATGCGTTGCCGGATCGGCACGGCATTCTCCCCGATGCCACCACAGAACACCAAAGCGTCCAGGCCACCCAGCACTGCCGTGAGTGCCCCGATCTCGCGCCGGGCACGGAAGACGTAATAGTCAATCGCCTGTGCCGCCTCGGGCTGATCTGAGGCGAGCAGTTCGCGCATATCGCTGGTCGATCCGGACAGCCCCAAAAGCCCGCTGCGCTGATAGAGCAGCTTCATCACGTCATGCGGGTCCATGCCTCTTTGCTCGATCAGGTAGAGCACCACTCCGGGGTCGATCTGTCCACACCGTGTGCCCATCGGCAGCCCGTCCAGCGCGGAAAATCCCATGGTCGACCCAACGCTCTGACCGTGCCGAATGGCGCACATCGAGGCGCCATTGCCCAGATGGGCCACGATGATACGGCCCCGGTGCAGATCAGGGTAGTCCTGTTCCACCACGCCGGTGATGTAATCATAGCTCAGACCGTGAAACCCGTAGCGCCGGATGCCTTCATCGTAGAAGGCGCGCGGCAAGGCGAAGGTGTCGTTGACCCACGGGTGGCCCCGGTGAAAGGCGGTGTCGAAACAGCCCACCTGAATGGCCCCCGGAAAGGCCGCCTGGGCCGCCCTGACCCCCGCCAGATTGTTGGGTTGGTGCAGCGGGGCTAATGGCGAAAACTCGGCAAGGGCTGCCAGTGTCTCCGTGGTCAGCACCATCGGTTCGGCGAACGCCGGGCCGCCATGCACGATGCGGTGCCCGATGCCAGAGATTGTCAGCCCGTTGAGATGCGGGGCAAGGGCGTGCATCACGGCCTCGAGCGCCGCAGCAGGCGAGGGGGCCTTGACATGCGCCGCGGTCTTCGCGGTCTCGGTTTTAAGGATGAGTTTTGCGGTTTTCCCGATCCCGTCCACTTGCCCGTGAACCAGCATCTGTGGCTCGGGCGCGTTCCGGTAGAGCCCGAACTTCAGCGACGAGGAGCCGGTGTTCAATGTCAGCAGGCCGCTCATGTTGGCACCGAGTTGCAGAAGAGAACGGCAATCGCCGCAGAGGCGATCCGGGTCCGGCTGTCGTCGGCACGGCTGGTCAGCATGATGGGCACCTGCGCGCCCAGCACGATGCCTGCCGCCTCCGCACCGGCCAGATACATCAGCTGTTTCGAGATCATATTGCCCGCTTCCAGGTCGGGGGCCACCAGAATGTCGGCCTGCCCGGCAACCGGGGAATTTATCCCCTTGATCTCGGCGGCGCGCATGGAAATCGCGTTGTCAAAGGCCAGCGGCCCGTCGAGCACGCCGCCGGTGATCTGCCCCCGGTCCGCCATTTTGCACAGGGCGGCGGCATCGACGGTGGATTGCAGGCGTGGCGTGATGGTCTCGACCGCCGACAGGATCGCGACTTTTGGCGCTTCGATGCCGGTTGCGCGCGCCAGATCAATGGCGTTCTGGACCATATCCGCCTTGGTTTGCAGATCGGGCGTGATGTTGATCGCCGCATCGGTGATGATCAGCGGTTTGGGATAGGTCGGCACATCCATCACATAGACATGGCTCATCCGGCGTTCGGTGCGCAGCCCGCCTGATTTGGCCACCACGGCGGACATGATCTCATCCGTGTGTAGTGCGCCTTTCATGATCGCGCGGGCCTTGCCATCCCGCACCAGTTCGACCGCCTTATCCGCTGAGGCATGGCTGTGCTCGGTGTCAAAGACCGGCAGATCACCGATGTCCAGATCATTTTCCCGCGCCGTTGCGCGGATGCGGTCCTCGGGCCCGACCAGCAGCGGCTGGATCAGGCCCAGGTCGCGCGTTTCGAGGGCGGCCTCCAGCGATTTGGCATCGCAGGGGTGCACAATCGCGGTGGGCAGCGGCGGCAGCGCCTGCGCCTGCGCCAGCAGCCGGTCATATGCCGCCCCGCGGCGATGCAGCAGCAGATCAGGCATGATGATCCTTGGCCGGCGGATTTTCCGGTCCGGCGCGATCACAACCGCCTTGCCGGTGATCACCGGTTTGCCGTCGCCGTTGGTGCATTGGCAATCCAGCGTCAGATGTTTCTTTTCAAGCTGCTTCTCCACCACGGTGACCCGCACGGTGACGGTGTCACCGATGCCGACGGGCTTGAGGAACTTGAGCGACTGGTCGAGATAGATCGTCCCCGGTCCCGGCAATTGCGTGCCCAGCACGTTGGAGATCAGCGCACCGCCCCACATCCCATGGGCAATCACCTTGTGAAAGATGTCGTCCTGCGCAAATTCGGCGTCCACATGGGCGGGATTCACATCGCCTGAAACGACGGCAAAGGCGTCAATGTCCTGTGGTGTCAGGGTGCGTTCCAGCTCGGCGAAATCGCCGATCTCAATCTCATCGAAGGGGCGGTTTTCGATGTATCCCATACTGTGCTCGGTGTCAGACGACATGATGCCCTCCATCGACATAGGCGGTGTTGCCGCTGACAGATTGCGCAAAATCCGATACCAGACAAGCCGCCATCGCGCCCACCTCCTCGATCGTGGTGAGCCGGTGCAGGGGCGCGCGGGCCTTGGCGTCTTCGATCAGCTCGTCGAAATGATCGATGCCCGAGGCCGCGCGGGTGGCCAAGGGGCCGGGCGACAGCGCGTTGACGCGGATGTTCTGATCGCCCAGCTCAACCGAAAGATACCGCATGGTGGCCTCAAGGGCGGCCTTGACCGGCCCCATGATGTTGTAGTGATCGACAACTTTTTCGGCCCCCTGATAGGAGACTGTGAGAATGGTGCCGCCGTCTGCCATCAGCGGTTCTGCCCGCTTGGCCATCCGGATCAGGGAATGCACCGAGATGTCCATGGCCAATCCAAACCCGGACTGAGAGCAGTCGACAACGCGCCCGTGCAGATCGTCGCGGGGGCAGTAGGCAATCGAATGCAGCATGAAATCCAGCCGGCCCCACCGCTTTTGGATTTGCTCGAAGACGGCGTCCATCTGGTTGGTGTCCGTCACATCGAGCGGCAGAAACAGATCAGCGCCGATCTCATCCGCAACCGGTGCGACAAATCGCTTGGCCTGTTCGTTCTGGTAGGTCAGGGCGATATCGGCGCCCGAGGCGCGAAACGCACGCGCGCAGCCTGCCGCGATCGAGTGCGCGTTCGCCACCCCGACGATGAGCCCCTTTTTGCCCTTGAGAAAGTCCGTTTGTGGCATCATCACCTACTCCACCAATACATATGTTCCGGGGGCATCCCCGAGCGCGCGCGGCATTTTCGGCGGGGTCACCATCTGTTCAGCCGGCCCGGCCAGCCAAGCCGCCCAGGCTGGCCACCAGCTGCCCTCGTGTCGGGCCGCGGCGGCGCGCCAGTCGTCAGGCCCGAGGGCCTTGTCCTGATCGTGGGTGGTGTGGATCGCGTAGTGGCGGTGCTTGTGGCCGGGCTCCGAAAGGACACCGGCGTTATGGCCGCCATTGGTCAGCACAAAGGTGACATCAGCATGCGTCAGCGCATGGATCTTGAAGGCCGATTGCCACGGGGCCACGTGGTCGGTCTCGGTGCCGACGGCAAAGACCGGCACGCGGATGTCTCGCAAGGACACCGGATGACCGTCGACCCTGTAGCGTCCGGCCGCCAGATCATTGTTGAGAAACATCTGCCGCAGGTAATCTGCATGCATGCGTGCGGGCATGCGGGTGCTGTCGGCATTCCACGCCATCAGGTCCGTCATCAGAACCGCATCGTCCCCCAGAAGATAGTCGCGAATGACCCGGGACCAGATCAGATCATTGGACCGTATCATTTGAAAGGCGCTCTCCATCTGGCTGGAATCCAGATAGCCCTGCACCTTCATCACATCTTCGAGAAAGGACACCTGACTTTCGTTGATAAAGAGCATCAGCTCGCCCGCCTGGCTGAAATCCGTCTGGGCGGCCAGCAAAGTCATGCTCGCCAGCCTGTTATCGACTGCGCGGGCCATCGCGGCGGCCGTGATCGACAAGAGCGTGCCCCCAAGGCAATAGCCCGCCGCATGCACCTTTTGCGCGCCTGTGGTGGTGGTGATGTGATCCAGCGCTGCCATCGGGCCCTGCTCAAGGTAGTCGGCCATGCCAAGATCGGCATCCTCGGCACCCGGATTGCGCCAGGAGATCATAAAGACGGTAAAGCCCTGCTCGGTCAGGTAGCGCACCATCGAGTTATGCGGGCTGAGATCGAGAATATAGTATTTCATGATCCATGCGGGCACGATCAGGACCGGCTCCGCATGCACTTTCTCTGTTGCGGGGCTGTATTGGATCAGCTCCATCAGATGCGTTCGAAAAACCACCTTGCCGGGGGTGACGGCAACATCCTGCCCCACAACTTTCGTCCGCTTGGCTTTTTCACCCAAGGCCGCGGCGCGGCAGTCACGCATCAGTTTTGCAGCCCCCTGCACGATGTTCTGACCTCCCATCTCGACCGTGCGGGCGACAACCTCGGGATTGGTCGTGGGAAAGTTCGACGGGGCGACCGCATCCATCATCTGGCGCATCAGAAAGGTCATCGCCCGGTCGTGCGCGGGGGACAGGCCGGGCACGTCCGAGGTGGCGTGATCGACGAAATCTTCGGCCAGCAAAAACGCCTGTGACATCGCTGCATAGGGCGCTTTGGCCCAGCCCTCATGGGTAAAGCGGCGGTCGTTTTTTTGCGGCGCGATCGGATGGTCGTCCGGGTCTGCGGGGCAGCCCTTGCTCACAAAGCTCAGCCAGCTCAGCCAATTGTCCTGCGCCTTTTTGACCAACGACACCTGCTTGTCAGGCGCGCTCGCCAGATGCAGGGCCCAGTCGTTCATCATCGCCAGGGTCGACACCGGTGAGGCGCCCATTGTCATTCTGGCAAGATGACCGCGCAGGGGCCGGTCTGAGCCCACAGGGCTTTGCGGCTCGGCGGGAAATTCAAGTGGGGTATTGTCCGTGGAATCTTTCATGGGTCGCCTCGTTGCTTCTGCTCGATCCTGAGGTATCGTTACAGCATGACAGGATTGTAACTGTCACTTAAACATGACAGTCGCTCAGCGCAGCTGTCACAGCGTGAACACGCTGAATTTTGCTCACCTCTCAGGGTGTTGGCCTAATTTCGCGCCGCTTTTTGCCTGAAATGCCGCATCACAGCATGCTGCGGTGCAGCGGGGCCAAGGCGGCTTGGTGTCCCCTGCGGGTCACGGGGAATTCTTAGAAGACAGATCGTGCGTCATGCGCTAGCCTTGCGAAGACCAAAATGCGGAGTTGAGCGCGATGAAACTGGGCTACACCATTCTCTACGTCGCTGACGTGCCCGCGGCCCTGGACCACTACCGCGATGCCTTTGACTGGGAGGTTTCTTTTCTGCACGACAGCAATCTTTACGGGGAAATTGCAACCGGGGATACCGTGCTGGGCTTTGCCGCCTATCAGATGGCGGAAATGAACGGTGTCGAGATGCGGGCAAGTGATCCGACGCAGAGCACCGGGCCGGTGAACATCACCTTCGTCACCGAGGACGTGGCCGGGCACTACGCGCAGGCGGTCGCGAACGGCGCGGTGGCGGTCAAACCGCCGGCGACAAAACCCTGGGGGCAGGTCAGCGGTTACCTGCGCGATATTGACGGGCATCTGGTCGAGATCGCCTCCCCGATCCATGCACGCCATACATAGGTTCTGAAGGTCGGCCAAGCTGCATAGGCCATGACGCGAAGTTGCAGGGCGGCCTAGGACCGTTCTCCGGAGGCTGTGTCGCGCGCCGACGCCCCTGTGGATAACTGTCATCTGCCTGTCATCTGGGCATCCTATGCACGTTGCGACATCTTGTGGTCACGCAAGGGCTTGCAAGACAAAAACCACGAGATATAGTCAGGCCATCGGTGAGGCTGTCTCGCCGGACCGGACGCGGAACGGCAAAGGTGCAGGGTTACTATGGACGGCGATTTTAGAACGGAATTCACGCGGAACCCGGCGAGCTTGAAACACAGGCCAGCCCTCGTTCTGAATGCAGACTACAGGCCGTTGAGCTACTATCCCCTGTCGCTCTGGCCCTGGCAGGAAGCCGTCAAGGCCGCGTGGCTGGACCGGGTCGACATCGTTGCAGAATACGAAGACATCGTGCGCAGCCCTTCCACAGAGATACGCATCCCCTCCGTCGTTGTCCTGAAAGACTATGTAAAACCTCAAAAGCGCGTGGCCTTCACACGCTTTAACTTATTTCTACGCGACGAATTCCGCTGCCAGTACTGTGGCGCACGGGGGGATCTGACGTTTGACCATGTGGTGCCAAGAGCCTCCGGCGGCGTGACAAGCTGGCAGAACGTGGTTGCGGCCTGTTCGCCCTGCAACCTCAGGAAAGGCTCCAAACCGCTGCACCGCACCGGGTTGAACCTGCGCAAACCGCCACGCCAGCCTGGCGCGGAAGAGCTGCGCAACATGGGCCGGAAATTCCCCCCCAACCACCTGCATGAAAGCTGGATGGATTTCCTCTATTGGGATGCGGAGCTTGAGGCTTGAGGCCATGGCGATCCCGAGGGCTGCGAAAATTCTTTATCTCTGCATTTTACTACGATAGGTTGTAAAGTGCGGAGGTAGTTCATGCGACAGGGCGCTGATCCAGCAACAGCATCGACGCCGCGTGTGACCCCGGATCAGCGGGAAACGGTCGGGCGCGATGGCCTTGAGCGCGACCAGGCAGGTGTTCCGGCGGTCGCGCGGCTTGGTCAATGGCAGAAGATGGCGAACAACAGCGCAGTGGTGCATGCCGGTGCCGCCCTGCAACGCAAAGCCACCGGCGCCGTCCTGCAGCTTGGCAGAAAGAAGGGGAGGAAAAAGGCCAAGGGCAAAACAATGTCGCTGGACGCTTTCCTGGCCGAGAACGCCGTGCCCCGGGAGGAGACCTACGACGCGCTGGCCGAGGAAGGCACCATCTCACCACGTGAGCTGCGGTTCAGTCAGAGCGGGTGTACATCGTTCTTTCAGACGCCGTTCCCGGATGAAACCGGCAGCATGATCCGCACGGTGGCCGAGATGACGGCTGCCCTGCAGAACGGAACCCTTGATCCACAGACGACACCCCCGATCACCATTACATTTTTTGAGGGTGAGATCGTCAGCGTCGACAACCGTCGACTGAAAGCCCACAAGGATGCCGACGCCGATATCAGATATGTAAAGGTTGATTTCGACCAGCTCACAGAGAACCAGCAGTCCCATTTCGACGGCGGCACGTTCGACAACCTGCACGTCCGCTGAGCGGATCAGGCGGCCAGGTCGATCCAGACCGGGACGTGATCTGACGGCTTGTCGCGCCCGCGCACATCCTTGTCGATCTGGCAATCCGTTAGCAAATCAGCGGCCTGCGGGCTCAGCAGCAGGTGGTCGATACGGATGCCGTTGTTGCGATTCCACGCGCCCGCCTGATAATCCCAGAAACTGTAGTGGCCCGGACCCGGCGTGCGGGCGCGAAAGGCCTCCGTCAGGCCGAGGTTCAGCAGCTTGCGAAAGGCGGTCCGGCTTTCCAGCCGAAAAAGCGCATCCTCGCGCCAACTGTCGGGTTTGGCCGCGTCTTCGGCTTGCGGAATGATGTTGTAGTCCCCGGCCATCACAAAGGGCGCCTCTTGTGCCAACAGCTCTTTCGCGCGCTGGTGCAACCGCGCCATCCAGCCCAGTTTGTAGTCGTATTTGGGCCCCGGTGCGGGGTTCCCGTTGGGCAGGTAAAGCCCGCAGAGGCGCACCGCCTGCGTCTCTCCCATGACGGTCGCTTCGATATAGCGGGCCTGGTCGTCACTGTCGTCACCGGGCAGGCCGCGCATGACATCTTCCAGTGGTCGCTTTGAGAGGATCGCCACGCCGTTGAAGCTCTTCTGGCCATGGGTCTCTACATTGTATCCCCGATCTTCGAACAGGGCGCGGGGAAAGCTCTCGTCCACCGATTTGATCTCTTGCAGCAGTGCGACATCCGGCTGTGCGTCGTCCAGCCAATCGGGCAGGGCGTTGATCCGCGCCTTGATGCCGTTGATGTTGAATGTCGCTATCTTCATGGGTCTGCTCCTGTCGCCGCTCTTGCCAGCTATCGCGCAGGCCAGCGGTCAGGGCAAGGGGCAGACGGTACGCGGGCGCGATCTTTTGCGCGCCAATCGGTATCTGTGATTCTTGTTAACCTTTTGGCGATCTCAGCGCGAATTTGGTTAATATCCACAGACTTATCCTCTGTGGATAAAGAAATTTTAACGAAAGTTACCGCGTCAGATGCGAACATTGGGGTGGAAAGATACGTCCTCGGCTCTCTGTGGATAAGCCCTGGTTAAAATTTTCTTAAGATAAAAATTTCTTTTCAACTCTCTCAAGGCGGGCAAGCGTTTAAGGGCGATCAACCTGAAACTGAAAGGGATATACCATGAAAACTAACGCACAGCGCTCAACTTTTACCGAAGCTGATTTGCTCGCCCCTACCGCCGACCTGCACGCCGGGGAGGCCACGGGCCTCTTTACCACTTCAATGGCACCTGCAGGCACCGATATGATGTGCGGTGACGGCACAGCTCTCTTCACCACCTCGATGGCACCCGAAGGCTGCGTCCTGGCAGGCGATGACACCGGCCTTTACACCACAAGCATGGTGTCCGGGCGCGACGCCTTGTCGGGCGAGGCGACCGGGCTTTTCACCACGAGCATGACGCCGTCTTGCTGACCTGACAAACGCGTGGACCGCGCAGGGGTACGCGTGGTCCATCCGATCAAGATCCGCAAGAACCGATAAAGAGATCCCCCATGTCCAATGTTGTTCCGATCGGTTTGCCACGCAGGCCGAATACCGCGCAGCGGCAAGCCGCTCTCATCAACAGCTTTGCCCGGCATCGACGGCAGCCTGAGGATGTCTTTTGGCTGAAGGAAAACGCCGAAGTGCTGAATGTGCTGGCGACCGGCGGGGCCGCGCTGCCGGCGCAAAGCCTCGATGTTTTCAAGGGGTTTTACGACGGTCTGGAACAGCGGTTGCGATTTTTCCCGCAATACTACCGGTTTTTGCTGTCGATTTGCCTTGATCTCGAAGACCTCGGCTATGAGGGCGAAAAGGGCCGGGCGCTGTGTCAATGGGTGGCGCAGGCCGACCTGCCGACCTCGGAATTGTCCGATCTGCAACGCGCCGAGGCGCAACGTCTGCTGGCGCGCCGGGGGTGCGGCAGGCTGGACGGGGATCTTGAACAGCGCCTGCGCCGTTTTATCGGCCATTCCGAAACCTTCGCGCTGCCCAACAAAAAAGCGGCCTATGAGCTGACCCACATCGTCTTTTATCTCTCTGAATACGGGAAACGTTCGCCCGGCCTGTCAGAAGCTGCGGTGGTCAGCCTCGAATTCGCGGGGCTTCTGGCCTATCTCGACCAAGACATTGATCTGCTTTCGGAAATCTGTGTCGCTTTGCGTTTTGCCGGAGAAACCCCAAGTGCTGTCTGGGAAGACTGGCTTTCGCGGGAGCTTGCCGGTTTCGTCCTGTCGGCGGCCCCCGATGGTCCTGCACCGGATGCCTATCACGAGTATTTGGTCACCAGCTGGTGGGCGGAGCTTGCCGGTCTGTCAGGGTTTCCTGGCATGCCGCAAACGGCAGGGGTGATGGTCACACGGCATGCTACACGCAAGGGGCCGTTGCGGGCGATCTCAGAGGTCCTGTATGGGCTCGGCCCGGGGCGGACCGGCGACTGGGATCAGATGCGCGCGATCTTCGAACGAACTCTGGCCGCAGAGCATCAGCAGATCCTTGAAGGGGCTGCCCGATCCTCCACCCGGTTTGATGCGTTCTTCGCGGGATTTTCGCGCGCGATGTGATGAATTTGTTATATTACAGGCGAGTAGAGGGCGTTCCTAACGTCACATCGAAAAGGACGTACCGCATCCGCAAGAGCTGGTCGCATTGGGGTTGTTGATGACAAACCGCGCGCCGATCAGTTCTTCGCTGAAGTCAATTATCGCATCCGCCAGAAACGGTAGGGAGACCGCGTCCACCACGACTTTCTGACCGGCACCTTCCAGCACGAGATCATCATCGCGGGGCTCGTCCAGCTCGATCTCATAGTGAAATCCGGAACATCCGCCCCCTTCAACGGCGACGCGCAGCGCCTTGCCTTCGCCGGAGGCACCGATCTCGGCCAGTCGTTCAAAAGCGCGTGGAGTAACTTTGGGAGGAAGTTGCATTGCCGTGCTCCGTCAAGCGGTTTCATTAACGCGATGCATGCAATATACGAAGTCGAAGGACAGGCGACAAGGACCCTCGGCAATGACAGTTTCTTTTGCCTCTGATCCGGCACAGGCCCGTGGACGGCGCATGCCCGAGGAAGAGAGTAGATTCCGGTCCTGTTTTCAACGGGATCGCGACCGGATCATCCATGCCAGCGCGTTCCGGCGGCTCAAGCACAAGACTCAGGTCTTTATCGAGCATGAGGGAGATTACTATCGCACCCGGCTGACCCATTCCATTGAGGTCGCCCAGGTCGCGCGCACGATTGCAGGTGCGTTGGGGCTGAACCCTGAACTGACGGAGGCGGTGGCTCTGGCGCATGATCTGGGCCACACCCCCTTTGGTCACACCGGCGAGGATGCGCTGTCGGCCATGATGGCCCCCTATGGGGGGTTCGATCACAATGCGCAGGCGATCCGCATCGTCACAAATCTGGAGCGGCATTATGCGGATTTCGACGGGCTCAACCTCACCTGGGAGACGCTGGAGGGGCTGGCCAAGCACAACGGCCCGGTGCTGGGCGAGGTGCCCTGGGCGCTGCGGGCCTATAATGACCAGCACGATCTGGAGTTGCACACCTTCGCCAGCGCCGAGGCGCAGGTGGCCGCGATCGCGGATGACGTGGCCTATAATCACCACGATCTGCATGACGGTCTGCGGGCCGAGCTGTTTTCGACGGACGAACTGGCGATGCTGCCCATTCTTGACAGGTGTTTTGCACAGGTGGATGCGCTCTATCCCGGGCTGAACTATTACCGTCGGCGGCATGAGGCGCTGCGGCGGTTTTTTGGCGTGCTGGTCGAGGATGTGATTACGCTGGCGCAGGGCCGTCTGGCCGCGCTGCAACCGCAGTCGGTGCATGACATCCGGGCTGCCGGTCACACCATCATCCGGTTTTCCGACGCGGTCTTTGCCGATCTCAAGGTGATCCGCGCGTTTCTCTTTGACCGGATGTACCGCGCGCCCAGCGTGATCGGGATGCGCGCAAAGGTCACCACGGTGGTCGAGGAGCTTTTCCCCTATTTCATGGCGCATCCCGATCAACTGCCCAAACAGTGGCGCAAGGACGTGGAAGAGACGCAATCCGAGACCGATCTGGCGCGGATCGTGTCCGACTACATTGCAGGCATGACGGACCGCTTTGCCCTGCAGGAACACGCCCGTCTGATTGCAAAGGATTCCGAGGCCTGAAGACGGGGCGTGCAGCGGTTGACCCGGCAAGCGGGCGTGATAAACCGCGCCCAAGCTCTCTGATGGGAAAACGCGATGAACCTTTTTGCCGATATCCGTGCGCATGTGCTGACGTGTCTGGACCAGATGGTCACTGCCGGGCAGTTGCCGCAAGGCCTGAGCATGACAAATGTGACGGTCGAGCCGCCGCGCGATGCCGCCCATGGCGACATGGCCACCAATGCGGCGATGGTGCTGGCCAAGCCCGCAGGCCAAAAGCCGCGGGATATCGCTGAAGCGCTGGCCGAAAAGCTGCGCGAGGACCCGCGGATCACCGAGGCGCAGGTGGCGGGCCCCGGCTTTCTGAACCTGCGGTTGGCCCCCGAGGCCTGGCGCGACGTGCTGGGGGCGGTTCTGGCACAGGGCACCGATTTTGGCCGCGCCAGTCTGGGGGCCGGGCAACGGGTGAATGTGGAATATGTCTCCGCCAACCCCACGGGACCCCTGCACGTGGGGCACACGCGGGGGGCGGTCTTTGGTGATGCGCTGGCCTCGCTGCTGGATTTTGCGGGTTTTGACGTCACGCGGGAATACTACATCAACGATGGCGGGGCGCAGGTCGATGTGCTGGCCCGGTCGGTCTATCTGCGGTATCTGGAAGCGCACGGTCAGGACGTGGCCTTTCCCGACGGCACATACCCCGGCGACTACCTCATCGCGGTGGGGCAACAGCTCAAGGAAAAAGTGGGCGATGCCTTCGTGGGCAAGGGAGAGCAGTTCTGGCTGGAAGAGGTCCGGGACTTCTCGACCGAGGCGATGATGGACCTGATCCGGGCCGATCTGAAGGCACTGGGCGTGGAAATGGATGTCTTTTACTCCGAGAAGTCGCTTTACGGGACGGGTCGGATCGAGGCGGCGATTGACGATCTCAAGGAAAAGGGTCTGATCTACGAAGGTGTGCTGGAGCCGCCCAAGGGCAAAAAGCCCGAGGATTGGGAGCCACGCGAGCAGACCCTGTTCAAATCGACCGAACATGGGGACGACGTGGATCGTCCGGTGATGAAATCGGATGGCTCCTGGACCTACTTCGCGCCCGATATCGCTTATCATTATGACAAGGTGAGCCGCGGGTTCGACGCGCTGATCGATGTGTTCGGCGCGGATCACGGCGGCTATGTCAAGCGGATGAAGGCGGCGGTCTCGGCGCTGTCCGAGGGAAAGGTGTCGCTGGACATCAAGCTGACGCAGTTGGTGAAGCTCTACAAGAACGGTGAGCCCTTCAAGATGTCCAAGCGGGCAGGGACCTTTGTCACCCTGCGCGATGTGGTCGACCAGGTCGGCCCGGATGTCACCCGCTTTGTGATGCTGACGCGCAAGAACGATGCGATGCTGGATTTTGATTTCGACAAGGTGATGGAGCAGAGCCGCGAGAACCCGGTGTTTTATGTGCAATATGCGCATGCGCGGGTGGCCTCGGTGCTGCGTCGGGCGCAGGAGGCGGGCGTGGCGGTGGATGACGCGACCCTCGCTGCCGCCGATCTGACGCTGATTGACCATGCCGCGGAGCTTGGCCTGATCGCCAAGCTGGCCGAATGGCCGCGCTTGGTGGAAACCGCCGCGCGCAGCAACGAGCCGCACCGGGTGGCCTTTTACCTCTACGAGCTGGCGGGCGTCTTTCATGCGCTGTGGAACAAGGGCAATGAGCTGCCTGATTTGCGGTTTGTGCAGGATGACCCAAAAGTCACACAAGCGAAAATCGCGCTTGCGCGCGCCACGAGCGTTGTAATTGCGTCCGGTCTTGGTATTCTTGGTGTCACACCGGCGCAGGAAATGCGATAGCAAAAAACGCAGCCCGCGCCCGAGCAGCAACTCTCTAGACAGACCCTGTGGGCAATGTACCCAAAGGGCAGTGAGGCACTGATGGCGGATGTGGAATTCTCCCATGGCATGGGGGCTTATGGGCGGCATGCCGATGGGCAGCCCCCTCAGAATGCGACACCTAACTCTTTGGTTACCCTGACGAATATCGCGGGCGCTGCGGTGTCGCTGGCACTGATCACAGGCGTGGCGGTCTGGGGATATAAACTGATGGTGCGCGATGTGAGCGGTATTCCGGTGGTTCGGGCCGCAGAGGGAGAGATGCGGGTGCGCCCCGAAGATCCCGGCGGGCAGCTGGCCCGGCACCAGGGGTTGGCGGTCAACGAGATTGCAGCCCAGGGGGTTGCCTCCGGTCCGGTCGACCGTGTCGTGCTGGCCCCCGCCGATGTGGCACTGTCTGAGGAAGATCAGCCGATTGTTGCCGCCGACGCCGCCCCTGTGGTGCCCCCCGCGCCGCTGGCACCGGCGGCAGCTTCCTTTGGGGAAACGCCGCAAGACCTCTCCGCCCGGCTACAGCAAGGGGCGATTGATGAGGTGGTCGCCGCGTTGACCGCAAATGTCACACCCCTTTCCGGCTCGGATGGTCCCAAGACGGTGCAGGCTCGCCCCTCAGCAGACCCCGCAGCGCCGCAACCGGCTGTCCTGACAACCACCGCAGCCCCCATAGATGCCCCCGGCGTGCGTGTCTCCGTCCGGCCTCAGTTGCGCCCCGCCAACGCGCCCGCTCTGGGGCAGCAGGCCTCTTATTCTGAACCAGCACCTGTGGCTGAGATTGACGCCGATGCGATCCCGGCCGGCACGCGTCTGGTGCAGCTTGGGGCGTTTGACACCGCAGAGGTGGCCCGCGCGGAATGGGCCCGCCTGCAGGCGCGCTTTGGCGATGTGCTGCAGGACAAGTCCCGCGTCGTGCAGCAGGCGCAATCGGGTGGACGGAACTTTTACCGGTTGCGGGCGATGGGGTTTTTGGACCTCAACGACACGCGCCGGTTCTGCTCTGCCTTCAAGGCCGAAGGGGTCGATTGTATTCCGGTTCAGGTCAAGTAACCCATGGCACGGTTCGGGGCGACAATCCTTGACGCGGACGGGCTGCGGCTCTCTGCCGAGGAAAAGTCGTTTTTTCGCGCCGCCAATCCTTATGGTTTTATCCTCTTTGCCCGCAACATAGACACAGAAGATCAGGTACGCGCGCTCTGTGCCGAGATGCGCGACTGCGTGGGGCGCGAGGCTCCCATCACCATCGATCAGGAAGGCGGTCGCGTGCAGCGCCTGCGCGCGCCGCTCTGGACCGAATGGCAGCCGCCGCTCGATTTCGTGGGGGCTGCCGGGGCGAAGGCCGAAGAGGCGATGTATCTGCGCTACCGCCTGATCGCGGCGGAACTGCATGCACTTGGCATCGACAGCAACTGCGCGCCGATGGTCGATGTTGCCGGGCCTCAGACCCATGATTTCCTGCGCAACCGCTGCTATGGCACGGCCCCCGATGCCGTGGCCCGGCTGGGCCGCGCGGCGGCAGACGGTTTGCTGGCGGGTGGCGTGATCCCGGTGCTCAAGCACATTCCCGGCCATGGCCGGGCGACACAGGACAGCCACTTTGATCTGCCCACCGTCGAAGCGTCGCACGGCGATCTCAGCGCCCATGATTTTGCCCCCTTCAAGGCCTTGAATGATCTGCCGATGGGGATGACGGCGCATCTGGTCTATGCCGCTCTCGACAGCAAGCCCGCGACCCTGTCGTCCAAGGTCATGACCCTGATCCGTGACGAGATCGGGTTCGACAATCTTATCATGACCGACGATATCTCGATGAAGGCGCTGCAAGGCTCGTTGACCCAGATCACCTGCGCCGCGCTTGCGGCGGGCTGCGATGTGATCCTGCACTGCAATGGCACGCTGGCGGCCCGGCAAGAGGTCGCTGAGGCCGCAGGCGAGATGTCCTTTGCGGCACAGACCCGCGCCCTGCGCGCCCTGAATGCCCGCACCCAACCGGACGATGTTGACATTCCCGCCGCGCGCGCCCAGCTTGAGACGCTGTTGAACGGGGCGTGAAAGTCGATATGGGGCATGGCTGAGATACCATTCGAAGAAGACACGATGTCCGTGGCCGACCGCATGGCGGCCGAAGCGCTGATCGTGGATGTGGACGGGTTCGAGGGGCCGCTTGATGTGCTTTTGACGCTCAGTCGTACGCAAAAGGTCGATCTGCGTAAAATTTCGGTGCTGGACCTGGCCAAACAATACCTCGCCTTTGTCGAACGGGCCAAGGCGCTGCGTCTGGAACTCGCCGCGGACTACCTGGTCATGGCCGCCTGGCTTGCGTTTTTGAAATCGCGCCTGCTGCTGCCGCCCGATCCGACCGAGGACGGCCCCAGCGGCGAGGAACTGGCCGCCCATCTGGCCTTTCAGCTCGAACGCCTGCAAGCCATGCGCGATGCCGCCGCCCGGCTGATGGGGCGCGACCGGCTGGGGCGGGATTTCTTTGCGCGCGGCCAGACCCATGAGGTGACCCGCACGCGCAAGATCCAGTACACCGCCACACTGCTGGACCTGATGCAGGGCTATGCCCGCATTCGCACCCGCGATGATTTCCGCCCCTTCGTCATGGACCGGGATGCGGTGTTCACGATGGAGCAGGCGCTTGAGCGTATGCGCGGCCTGATGGGATATGCGGGCGAGTGGACCGATATCGCCAGCTACCTGCCCGAAGGCTGGGAGCTGGACCCGGTGCGGCGGCGCTCTGCCACGGCAGCGACCTTTGCGGCCTCGCTTGAGCTTGTCAAAGAGGGTCATCTGGAGATACGGCAGTCCGAGACATTCGCGCCCATCCAGCTGCGCAAAAAGGACCGCCATTCGTGAGCGAAGACGAGACCAACAGCCCCTCCCCCGAGGCCGACAGCCTGTTTGAGGCGCCCCCTATGGGCGAGCAGGAACGCATGGTGGAGGCGATCCTCTTTGCCAGCGCCGAGCCGGTCAGCGTCAAGGAGCTGACCGAGCGCATGCCCCATGGCGCAGACCCCGCCGAGGCGCTGGTGCATCTGCGCAAACGCTACGAGGGGCGGGGGGTGAACCTGTGCCGGATCGGCGATGCCTGGGCGATGCGCACGGCCACGGACCTCGGCTTCCTGATGCAGCGCGAAACGGTCGAGACCCGCAAGCTGAGCCGGGCCGCCATCGAGACATTGGCCATCATCGCCTATCACCAGCCGGTCACCCGCGCCGAGATCGAGGAGATCCGCGGCGTCTCTGTCTCACGCGGCACTGTGGACCAGCTGCTGGAAATGGAGTGGATCCGCTTCGGGCGGCGCAAGATGACCCCCGGACGGCCCGTGACCTTTGTGGTGACCAGCGAATTCCTCGACCATTTCGGTCTCGAGAATGCCCGCGATCTGCCCGGGCTGAAGGAATTGCGGGCCGCCGGGCTGCTGGAAAACCGCCCGCCCCCCGGAGCGCTCGATCTGGTATCGGAAGAGAACGACGGCGACGCGGCGGTCGAAGGCCAGAGCGAACTTTTCGAAGATTAGAATTATCTTCCTGAAAAAGCGGGTTTTGCGTCTATATTGCACCCGGAGCAGGCAACATGAGGGCCAGGCGATGAACAGAATTATCTCTATGGTGCTGCGGCAGGTGATCCGACAGCTGGTCAATCGGGGCATCAACGCGGGCGTCGGGAATGCCTCGGCCAGGGCGGCGAACCGCGCCCCTCAAGACAAGGACGCCGCAGGGCGCCTCAAGCAAACGGCGAAGGTCACGCGGCGGATCAATCGCCTCTAGGCAAAGGCCGCGGGGTCGCCAACAGAGCGAACTGCGCCCCTCAGGGCATCTTGAAATGCTTGCTCAGCTTCAGGCCCTGGCCCTGATAATTCGACGCAATGCCCGCCCCGTAGAGCTGCGTGGGAGAGGCTGCCATCCGCTCATAGACCAGCCGCCCGACGATCTGGCCATGCTCCAGCACGAAGGGGGCTTCGTGACAGCGGACCTCGAGCACGCCGCGAGAGCCGGCGCCTCCCGCCGCGGCATGGCCGAAACCGGGATCAAAAAAGCCCGCGTAATGCACCCGAAACTCGCCCACCATGGCGAGGTAGGGGGCCATTTCCGCCGCATAGCCCGGCGGGATCGTCACCGCCTCGCGGCTCACCAGAATATAGAAGGCACCGGGATCGAGGATAATCTGGCCATTGCTTGAATGCACCTCTTCCCAGTAGTCGGCGGCGGCGTAGGTGCCGATCTGGTCAAGGTCGATGACACCGGTGTGGGGTTTGGCGCGGTAGCCGACAAGGGTCGTCTCCGGCAGGCGCAGATCAACGGAAAACCCCAGGCCCTCGTCGATCACGGCCGCGCCGTCGACCAGCGGGGTTTGCGCATGCAGCGCCTGCAATGCCGCATCATCCAGGATCGCCTGCCCGGCCCGAAACCTGATCTGGTTGAGCCGCATGCCCGGACGCACCAGAACGGAAAACGACCGCGGGCAGATTTCTGCGTAAAGCGGGCCGAAGTAGCCGGGCGCGACCCTGTCGAATTCTGTCCCCCCGTCGGTGATCGTACGGGTCAGCAGATCCAGCCGTCCGGTCGAGCTTTTGGCATTCGCGACCGCCTGAATGTCCGCCGGCAGGGCCAGCGATTCCATCAGCGGGACCACATAGACGCAACCCTTTTCCAGCACGGCACCCTCGCTCAGATCGACGCGGTGCATCTCGAACTCGCGCAGCCGGTCCATGACCCGTGCGCCCTGTCCGGCCAGAAACGAGGCGCGGACCCGGTAGGCGGTCGTGCCCAGCCGCAGATCAAGGCTCGCGGGCTGGACCTGGGCGGCGGCGATGGTGCGGGTGGCGGCGATCTGGTTCTCCGCGATCATCTGCTCAATGGATTGGTTTGGCAGCACACCGCTCATGATCCGGCTCCTTAAACAGCAAAGGCCCGTGCAGAAATCGCACAGGGCCTTTGTGTGTGGTGAAAAATGGTCGGGCTAGCAGGACTCGAACCTGCGACCTTCCGTCCCCCAGACGGACGCGCTACCAGGCTGCGCCATAGCCCGCCACACCGCGCTTCATACCCGATCTGGGCGTCGTGGCAAGAGAGAACTGTCACATCGCTAGTCTTTGCGAATTTCTTTGCGCGGACTGGCCATGCTGGCTCGCAAGCGCGTCAGCCGCGCGAGCAACGGCTTGATTTCATGGGCTTGCTCTGGCGTCAGGCGCTTGATCTTTGCCAGGGCCGAGAGGGCCGAGGGGTTGACCGAAATCTCTGTGGCGTCGGGCACCGGCGGGATGTCCACCACATTGGGTTTCGGGGGCTCTTGCGGGGCCGGGTCTGGCATCTCGACCGCCAAGGCGGGCTCATCGACAGGGTTCTGCCCGTCAGGGGCCGCCGCCGCGGCGCCGGTATCCTCCTGCTGCGGCGCGGCGTGCTCTTGCGGGGACAGCAGCGGGGCCTCTTCGGCAACCGGGGTTTCCGGTCGAGCCTCTGCCGGCGTTTCGTTTTCAGCGACCGGTGCCGCGTCGGCGGGCACCTCATGTTCAGGGTCAGGTGTACGGGGCCGCGCCCGAAAGCTCGGCATCGCGTCTGCCTCTTCGATCTCCGGCGGGTCTTCGGTGGCGGGGGTATCCTCCTGCACCTCAAGAGGGGCGGGGGTCGTAGCGGGTGCCTCGGAAGGTGGTTCAGCCGCCTCGAGAAGGTCGGGCTGACGTTCTGCCGTGTCGTCGCGGGGGGCCTCACCGGGTTCGTCACTCTCCGCGTGCAGGTCCTCGGACAGCTCTTCTTGCCCGGCGGGCAGGGGCGCGTGCAGATCGGATGTCGTGAGAACCTCCTCCGGCGTGTCTGGGGCAGGCAGGTCTGGCGCAGTGTCTTCAACTTCGGTGGTTTCTTCGACGGCGGAGACCTGCTCGACCGCATCTCCCTTACTGACAGGGGTCCCGGCATCCGGCTGTGCCACCTGGGGTGTCTCTTGTTTGGCGTCGTCGATATTGCCTTCGATGACCGCCATGGTGAGATCATCCAGCGGTTGCGACATATCCGATACAAACGCCACGCCGTTTTCACGCAGCAGTTTCTGCGCGCCTTTGATGGTCAGACCATCGTCATGCAACAGTTTTTTGATGCCCCCCAGAAGCAGCATGTCGGTCGGGCGGTAGTAGCGCCGCCCACCGGCCCGTTTGATCGGTTTGACCTGGGCAAATTTGCTTTCCCAGAACCGCAGCACGTGCGCCTGCACGCCCAACCAGTCGGCGACTTCCGAGATGGTGCGGAAAGCATCGGGAGATTTGGACATCAGTTCAGGACTTGTTGCCGTCGGCCACGCGGTCTTTCATCAGGTGAGACGGGCGAAACGTCAGCACGCGGCGCGGGTTGATAGGCACTTCTTCCCCGGTCTTTGGATTGCGCCCAACGCGGGCGGATTTGTCCCGGACGGAAAAAGTCCCGAAGGAGGAAATCTTGACCTGCTCGCCGCGCACAAGGGCGTCTGACAGATGCTCAAGTACGGATTCGACAAGTTGTGCACTTTCGTTGCGGGAGAGCCCCACTTCACGAAATACGGCTTCGCTGAGATCCATTCGTGTCAACGTCTTGTCTGTCATGTCCATCCCCTTATTTTTCAACGACAATAAGGCGAGCGGTTTTTCCGAGTCAATATCAATGGCTTGGCGCAGGGGCTTTGAGCGGAAATAACCTGCGTTACCAGCGCAGAACCACCGCGCCCCAGGCCAATCCGCCGCCAATGGCCTCTGTCACGAGCAGATCGCCCTCTTTGATCTGCCCGCGGGCATGTCCAACCGAGAGGGCGAGGGGAATCGATGCCGCTGAGGTATTGCCATGGTCCTGGACCGTCACAACCACATTTTCCATCGGCAGACCCAGCTTTTTGGCAGTACCCTGGATGATCCTTATATTGGCCTGATGCGGCACCACCCAATCGACATCCTTGGCCGTTACCCCGGCGCGCTCAAGGGCGGTGGTCGCGGTGGCGGCCAGTTTTTCAACCGCATGGCGAAAGACCTGGTTGCCCTGCATCCTCAGGTAACCAGTGGTGCCCGTCGAGACGCCCCCGTCGACATAGAGCAGATCCTTGTGGCGCCCGTCGGAGTTGAGATCGGTCGAGAGGATGCCGCGGTCGTCCGAGGTGCCGTGGCCCTCCTGCGCTTCGAGCAGCACCGCGCCCGCACCATCGCCAAAGAGCACGCAGGTCGACCGGTCCGTCCAGTCCATGATGCGGCTGAAGGTTTCCGCCCCGATCACCATCACCCGTTTGGCCTGGCCCGACAGGATCATCGCGTTGGCATTGCTCAGGGCAAAAACAAACCCCGCACAGACCGCCTGGACGTCAAAAGCAAAGCCGTGCGTCATGCCAAGCTCTGCCTGCACCATCGTGGCGGCAGAGGGAAAGGTCAGATCGGCGGTTGAGGTGGCGACAATGATGGCGTCGAGGTCGTCGACCGCAAGACCGGCCTGCGTCAGGGCCGCCTGCGCGGCGGCGGTCGCCATGTAGGAGGTCGTCTCGCCCTCGGCGGCGAAATGACGGCGTTCAATGCCGGAGCGGGCGCGGATCCATTCGTCATTGGTATCAAGCGTCTTTTCGAACTCTGCGTTCGGCACCACCCGTTCGGGCAGATAGTGGCCCACCCCTTTTACCACGGCGCGCAGGGTCATTGGGTCGTCTCCTCTGCGGGCAGGGCGGCCACGCGCGCGGCCAGCTTGTCGGTGAACTGGATCTGCGCCAGTTGTGCTGCAAGCCGGATGGCGGAGGTTACACCGGTTGCATCCGCTGCACCATGGGATTTCACCACCGTGCCATTGAGGCCCAGAAATACGCCACCATTGACCCGGCGCGGATCGATCTTCTTTTTCAGGCGGCGCAGCGACGGGTAGGCCAACAGCGACGCCAGCCGCGACAGCGGTGTGAACTTGAAGGCCTCGCGCAGGCGCGCGCCCACCAGATTGGCGGTGCCTTCGCCGGTCTTGATGGCCACATTGCCGGTAAAACCGTCGGTCACGATGACATCGCAGATGTTGCCCGAGATATCACCGCCTTCGACAAAGCCCACAAACTCAAACCCGCCGCCTTCCTGCTGGTCGCGGATCAGCTCAAAGGCTTCTTTGAGCTCGACCCTTCCCTTGTGCTCCTCGGTCCCGACATTGAGCAGACCCACCCGGGGCGTGGGCAGATCCAGCCCATTGCGCGCGTAGGACATCCCCATCAGGGCAAAGCGCAGCAGATCGTCGGCGTCGGCTTTCACATCCGCGCCCACATCCAGCAGAACGTTGAACCCTTGCTGGTTGGAGGAGGGATAGAGCACCGCGATGGCGGGCCGGTTCACGCCGGGCAGCTTGCGCAGGCGGATCATCGAGAGCGCCATCAGCGCGCCGGTATTGCCGCAGGACACCGCAACCGACGCGCTGCCGTCGCGCACGGCTTCGATGGCCGACCACATGGAGGTGCCTTTGCCGTTGCGCACGACCTGGCTTGGTTTGTCGTCCATGGTGACAACGTCTGAGGTGCCGCGAATCTCGCACCGTCCGGCCAAGGCCTTGCGCCGCGCGACAAGGCTGGAAAGCTCCGCCTCGGGGCCATGCAGGATAAAGGAGATGTCGGGGTTTTTCCGCGCAGAGACATCACAGCCCGCGATCACGGTGGCGGGGCCTTCGTCCCCCCCCATCGCATCTACCGAAATCACGATGCGCTCGGCCTCTGTCGTTGCGTGATCGGTCTGTGCCGTCATAAAGCGACTGCCCCCAAACCCTGCTGCCCTTATTGTTTAGGCAAAGGTTTAGGCTGCGTCGTCTTCCAGATCAATCTCTTCTGTCAGTGCCACGACTTCTTTATCGTCGTAGTGACCACAGGCGGCACAGACATGGTGGGGGCGTTTCAGCTCGCCACAGTTGGTGCATTCGTTCGGGTTCGCGGCAACCAGCGCGTCATGCGCGCGACGATTGTTGCGGCGCGATTTGGAGACTTTGTTCTGTTGAACAGCCATTGTCTTGGGCCTTTTGTCGTTCGGGGCCCTGCGCAGCACGTCCTAGCCTGCGGGCCGAGTTTCATAAATCTTGTCCCAATACCGGGTGTGACGTGCGTTTAGGCCGATGCCACCGCTTTGTCCAACCCTATTTGGATGAGCCGCGCAAAATACTGTGATTGCGGTTTTGTGCAACCCCTTTTTCGCAGCCTTCGCGGCCCTGGACAGCGGGTTGTTGCGCTATCCGGTCGCCGGGGCGGGGGGGTCAGTCCGTGTCGCTGGTGTCGTCCTTGCCCGCCAGTTGGTCTTTCAGCGCGGCGAGCCCCGCAAAGGGGCGCGCATCCTCGTCGCGCATGGGGGTCACGCCGGGTTCGGTCACCACCAGACTGCCCAGTTCCGCCCCCGGCGCGCGCGGATAGAGCGGCAGATGCAGGGCCAGTGCTTCGATCATGATCTCACCGGGGTCAATCCAGGCGGTCAGCGGCTCTACCGTGTCATCCTCGGGCATTTCCGCTTCCGGGGCGTCGATCTCGGTAAAGTCGCGCAGAAAGAGCCTGCGGACCGGCACATCGATTCGCGTGGTCACGGGGTCAAGCGTCACGGCGCAGGGCTGGATCACCGTGGCCCCGAGCGTGCCGGTCAACAGCCAGTCCGCGGCACCCTGCGCGGTTATGGTGCCTTCAAAGGACAGTTTGCGCAGGCCCGACAGGTTCAATTCGGCCGCGATCCGGGTCAGCGTTTCCAGCGCGGGCCGGATATGAAAGGGGGTGTCAGCGTTCTGCGCCAGGCTGGCCACGCGCAAAGCGGTCGGGGTGGGCGGCGTTTGCTTCATTCTGAGCACTTTCGTTTCTTGAACCATGCCGCATGCATGGTGTAAGCGAGATAGAAGCCAGGACGCACAAGGGCAAGAGGGCACGAGAATGAGCAGCAAGACACCGGCCAGTAGGGGCAGACCCAAAGCTGCACGGCTTTTTTGTGTTGGCGCGTTGGTCCTTGCACTCAGCGCCTGTAGCGGCACCTACCGCAATCATGGATATGTTCCGCCGCAGGAGGATCTGGAACAGATCGTCGTCGGCATCGATACCCGCTCCAGCGTGGAAGAGACGCTGGGCACAGCGGGGTCCACCTCGGTTCTGGAAGATGACGCTCTCTACTTCGTGCGCAGTCGCATCCGGACCTTTGGAATGTTCCAGCCCGAGGTCGTGGACCGCAACGTGGTCGCGGTCAGCTTTGATGACGATGGTATCGTCGCCAATGTGGAGACCTTCGGGTTGGAGCGGGGGCAGGTGATCCAGCTGACCCGGCGGGTGACCGATTCCAGTGTTGCGAATAAAACCTTCCTGCGGCAGTTGCTGGGGAATATCGGACAATTCGGGCCGGCGAACTTTGGCAGCTAGGCGACCCTGCGCCCCGCTCAGACCCCGCGCCCGGCGCGGCGGCCGTATGCGGGCCAGAGGTTCGGTTGATGCAGCGGATTGAAAAAGGACGATATGTGGCATTCGTTGCGCAGTCAGACGCGCAGATCGCCGCCGCGCAGGCGCTTCGCGCACTGACATTCGGGGGGGGCGTCAAGGGCGACAAGGACCGGTTTGACGGGCATTGCCTGCATTTTCTGATCGAAGATCGTGAAAACCGCAGCCTGGTGTGCTGCTTTCGGGTGCTGACGTTCGGGGGCCCGGACGTTGTCGAAAGCTATTCAGCCCAGCATTATGACCTTTCGGCATTGGCGGTTTTCAAGGGACCGATGGCCGAGATAGGTCGGTTTTGTGTTGATCCCAGCCGCCGCGATCCTGACATCCTGCGGTTGGCCTGGGCTGTGATGACAGATTATGTCGACCGGCGCGGTGTGCAGCTGCTTTTTGGATGTTCGTCCTTCGACGGCACGGAAACGGCCCCCTACCAAGACGCCTTTGCCGTGCTCAGCGCGCGCCATACGGCCCCGGCCCGCTGGTGTCCGGGGATCAAATCGCCCGAAGTTTTCCTCTTTGACCGCGGCGGGACGCAGCCCTGTGACCTCAAGAAAGCCAACAAATCCCTGCCGCCCTTGCTGCGGAGTTACCTGTCGATGGGGGCCTGGGTCAGCGATCATGCGGTGGTGGACCGGGCCCTGAACACGCTGCATGTCTTTACCGCCCTTGAGGTGACGACGATCCAGCCTGCGCGCAAGCGCCTGCTGCGGGCGCTCCTGCAACCTGCCTCCGGGGGCTCAGGATCGGATATTTCAGGGCCAAATGCTTTGGGACATTGACGCCACGGCGCAGGCGGCATAGCTGCGCGGTATGGCCCGCGTTCCGCTTTTGCAACTCAATGATATTTCGCTGACCTTTGGCGGCGATCCCGTGCTTGACGGGCTCAGCCTTGTGGTCCAGCCCGGTGACCGGGTAGCACTGGTGGGGCGCAACGGATCGGGTAAATCCACCCTGATGAAGGTGATGGCGGGGCTCGTTGAGCCGGACCGGGGCGATGTCATTCCCGGCCCCGGCATCTCGGTCGGCTATATGGAGCAGGACCCCGACCTGACCGGCTTTGCCACTTTGGGGGATTTTGCCGCCCATGCGCTTGACCCTGCAGAGATGTACAAGGTCGAACGGGCCGGCGCAGGGCTGAAATTCGACCCCGCGCGCCCGGTGGAAACCGCCAGCGGTGGCGAGAGGCGGCGCGCGGCCCTGGCGCGCCTGATGGCGGATGAGCCGGATCTGATGTTGCTGGATGAGCCGACCAACCATCTCGACATCGAAGCCATTGCCTGGCTCGAGGGTGAACTCAGGCAAAGCCGCAAGGGCTATGTCATCATCAGCCACGACCGCGCCTTTCTGCGCGCGCTCACACGGGCCACGCTGTGGATCGACCGCGGTGTCGTGCGGCGGCGCGAACAGGGGTTTGAGACCTTCGAGGCCTGGCGCGACACGGTCTGGGAGGAGGAAGACACCCAGCGCCACAAGCTCAACCGCAAGATCAAGGCCGAGGCCCGCTGGGCGGTCGAGGGCATCTCGGCCCGGCGCAAGCGCAATCAGGGCCGGGTGCGCGCCTTGCAGGAGCTGCGCGCCGAACGCTCTGCCCAGATCAAGCGGCAGGGCACCGCGGCCATGGCGCTGGAGGCCGGGCCCAAATCGGGCCGCAAGGTCATCGAGGCGCAGCAGATCACCAAGGCTTACGGCGACAAGACCATTCTGCGCCCGTTTTCGCTGACCGTGCAGCGCGGCGACCGCATCGCTTTTGTCGGTCCGAACGGCGTGGGCAAGACGACATTGCTGAATATGCTGATCGGGCAGGACAGCCCCGATACCGGCACGGTGACCCTTGGCACCAACCTTGAGATTGCGCTCTTCGATCAGGCCCGCGATCAGCTTGACGGTGACATGAGCCTCTGGGACAGCCTGACCGGGGACCCGGAGATGCGCGTCTCCGGCAAGGCCGATCAGGTCATGGTGCGCGGGGTGCCCAAGCATGTGGTGGGCTATCTCAAGGAGTTCCTCTTTGACGAGGCGCAGGCACGCGCGCCGATACGCTCGCTCTCGGGGGGCGAAAAGGCCCGGCTGCTGCTGGCCAGGATCATGGCGCGGCCCAGCAACCTGCTGGTGCTCGACGAGCCCACCAATGATCTGGATGTCGAAACACTCGACCTGTTGCAGGAGCTCTTGGAAACCTATGACGGCACCGTGCTGCTGGTCAGCCACGACCGCGATTTCCTTGATCGGGTGGCCGCGACCACCATCGCCATGGAAGGAGACGGGCGCGCCACGGTCTATGCCGGCGGGTGGAGCGATTATCTGCGCCAGCGCGGACAGGATGATTTTGCAGGCTCCGTCGCACCGGCCAAAAAGACCGCCGCCCCGGAGAAGCCGAAAGCCGCGTCCAAACCGGGGCTGAGCTTTACCGAAAAGCACCGGTTGGACTCCCTGCCCGCCGAGATCGCACGGCTGGAGGCGGAGATCGGCAAGCTCGAAGACCTGCTGGGCGACCCCGCGCTCTTTACCGACAACCCCGTCAAGTTCCAGAAGGCCACCGATGCGCTGGTTGAACGGCACGAAAAGCTTGCAGCGGCGGAAGAGGAATGGCTGCTGCTGGAAGAGAAAGCGGAAAGCTAGACCTGCGGCGTCAGCGCCGTCTGAAGGGTGTATCCGCCCCGCAACGCCGCAACCAGCGGGGCAGGGGTCAGCACGGTGACCTCCATGCCTTTCGGTCTGATGCGGGCCGCACCGTAGCCCTCGGGCGCAAAGGGCCAGAGCGCGTCGTGACAGATCAGCGCGGGCGCACCGTGCTCGTCCAGCACAAAGGCCCCGTCGGGCAGATCGTCGATCTGTGCTCGCATGCGCCGCTGCCGCAGGGGCCGTGTCTGCACCCGGTGGAGATGAAGGTCGGCGTCAAAGAGTTTGATACTGCTGGTGATTTCTGCGGCGATGCGAAAGCGGTTGTAGTCCGCACGCCGACACTCGCCACAGGGTCGGTGACCGGCGGCAAAGGCGACGGCCTCATCGAGAAAGAACAGTTCGGTATAGCGGTGCGGGGTCATCAGGCGGCGCTTGCGGCCCTTGAAGGACAGAACGCAAGTGACCCAGGCCTTGTGCCGCCAGCGGGCGCGGCCCAGCGTTTGCGTGTCGTCATGCAGAATGCCGCGATTGCCCATGAACCGCCCGCGCGCGGGGTGGGTGATGATCTCTCCTGTGGGCTGGACGCGGTTCTGCAGCGGCATCAGCGCATCCGCAGCGCGCCGTCGATGCGGATCACCTCCCCGTTCAGATAGCCGGCCTCGACGATGAACCCGGCCAGCCTTGCAAATTCCGCCGGATCGCCCAGACGCGGCGGGCAGGGCACGTCGGCGGCCAGTTGCGCCTGCACCTCTTCGCCCAGGCCCGCCAGCATCGGCGTCATGAAGATCCCCGGCGCGATGGTCATCACGCGGATGCCATGGCGCGCCAGATCCCGTGCCATGGGCAGGCAGAGCCCGACCACACCGCCCTTGGAGGCGGCGTAGGCCGTCTGGCCGCGCTGCCCGTCATAGGCGGCAATCGAGGCGGTATTGATGAGAACGCCGCGCGCCCCATCGGGGCCGGGCGGGTTGGTCTGCATGACCGCGGCGGCCAGACGGCAGAGGTTAAAGGTGCCGATGAGGTTAATGTCGATGGTGCGCTGAAACGCTTCCAGCGGATGCGGCCCGTCGCGGCCCACGGTGCTGATCCCGAGGGCAATCCCGGCGCAGTTCACGGCGGCGGAAATCCGGCCCATTTTCTGCTGTGCCGTGGTCAGCGCGGCCTGAACGGAGGCTTCGCAGGTCACATCTGTTTCAACGAAATGCGCCCCGATCTCTGTCGCCACTGCCGCGCCGCGCGCCGCATCGCGGTCAAGCAATGTGACCTCTGCGCCGCTGGCCGCGAAAAACCGGGCCGTAGCCTCGCCGAGGCCGGAGGCGGCCCCTGTGATCACGGCGGCTGTTTCTGATAGCTTCATCTGCTGCACTCATCTCGTTTTGCGGGGCAGAGAAACACTTTACCCCACGCCTGTCGAGCCGCTTTGCATGAGCTTGCGGTCCATCGATGCGAGGGGGCGCAGCATTCGCGTCATCGGAGGCCACCAGATCCAGGTGCCCCCGAGACGGCGGGCCCGCGCCCCGGTGCCCAGTTTGAAGCGTGCGATCCCCGGGGCGTCTTCGGTGTCAATCAGACCCAGATCCAGCACAGAGCCGCCTTTCCGTTTGAGCCAGCGCATGGCCTCCCACAACAGAAGTGTCTGCGCAGAGGTCTCACGGCCCAGTGGCGTGGCGTGGCCGATATGATAGGTCGCGCCCGGACCATGCCGCAGGATCAGGATCGCAGCCACCGCATGGCCCCCCTGGAATGCGGTGAAGAGTTTGGCCGCACCGGGATTTCTGGCCGCGTAGGCCCGCGTCAGTGCCACCGGCCAGCTTCTGTAGCCGCGGGATTGCTGGCGCTGCAGGTCCGCGTGCAGAAGCCAGTGCGCCGGGTCATCCGGCATGTTCTGGCGTGTCACGCGCAGGTCCTGTCCGCGCGCGTGGCGCAGCCTGTTGCGCCATTTTTGATGCAGCCGGGCTTCGAGCCTGTCCTCCTCCAATGTCAGGTCAAGCTCCGCCACGACGGCAGGGCCAACAAGCGGCAGCGCGCCGACGCTTTCCAGGGCAGCGGGATGATCCGGCGAAAAGATCACCGGGCCCCGGTATCCGGTCTGTTTGAGATCCGCGCAGGTCTGCTTAGGGACCGGCATGATTGCTCGGGGCAGCATTGTCACTCTCAATCCGGCCCAGGCGCGCCGCAGCGTCAGGGCCCCGCAAGGCAGGCGTCCGGGTTCCTGGCCGACAGCTTTGAGGGTCCGGGCAAACTCCGGGCTTTGCTGGAGCGATGGGGCGGGGGCATCCGGTATCGCATCATACATGCCGTGATTAACGGTATGGAAACCTAAAACATGGTTAAAAAGGGAATGAAAAAGGCCAACTCTGTCCTGGGTGTGACCGCCCCGTCGCCGCGTCTTACCAAAACGGCCGCCTTTCTGGTGGCGGCCGCGCTGTCTATCCCCGTGTTTCTCGTGCTGACGCTGGTTGAGCTGATCTGGCTTTAGCTCAGCTGCACCAGCGCGTGCCGCTTCTTGCCCGCGCTGAGCTTGAGTGGCTCGGCAAAGTCATTTGGCTCAAACTGAGTGGTAATGTCTGTGATTACTGTATCGTTTATTCGTGCGCCCTGTTCCGCGAACAGGCGTTTAGCCTCTTTGCCAGACTTGACGAGCCCTGCACGTAAGAAAAGTGAGTGCGCTGCAATTCGTCTCGTTCTAGGCGTGTTAGGGTCGCTTGGGTCCGAGTCGAGGGGAGTCTCCTCAGAGAAGTCATTTAATGAAAGAGTTACGGTCGGCAGATCCTCCCCGATGCCGCCTTTCTCAAAAACGTCGCGGGCGGTGGCTTCGGCCGCCTGGGCGGCCTCGGCCCCGTGCAGGAGCGTTGTGACCTCATTTGCCAAGCGGATCTTGGCCGCGTTGATCTCGGATCCCGCCAGCGCGCCAAGCCGGTCACATTCCGCCACGGGCAAGTCGGTAAAGAGCTTGAGAAACCGGCCGACGTCCGGGTCCGCCACATTGCGCCACCACTGCCAGAAGTCGTAGGGCGACATCATGTCTTCATTGAGCCAGACCGCCCCTTCGGCTGATTTGCCCATCTTCTTGCCATCCGCGCGGGTCACCAGCGGTGTCGTCAGACCATAAGCATCCGCCTGATCGACCCGCCGGATCAAATCGGCGCCCGAGACGATATTGCCCCACTGATCCGAGCCCCCCATCTGCAGGCTGCACCCAAAGCGCCGGTTCAGCTCCAAAAAGTCATAGGACTGCAAAAGCATGTAGTTGAATTCGATAAACGAAAGCGGCTGTTCCCGGTCGAGCCGGGATTTGACGCTCTCAAACGCAAGCAGGCGGTTGATGGTAAAATGCTGGCCGATATCGCGCAGGAAATCGATGTATTTCAACTGGTCCAGCCACTCGGCATTGTTGACCAGCGGCGAATCCAGCGGCCCGTCACCATAAGAAATGTAGCGCGAGAAAACCTTGCGGATGCCGCCTGCATTCTCGTTGATCTGCGCCACCGTCAGGATTTTGCGCATCTCATCCTTGCCCGACGGATCACCCACCTTTGTCGTGCCGCCGCCCATCAGGGTGATCGGCCGATGCCCGGTCTTTTGCAGCCATCGCAGCAGCATGATCTGAACGAGGTTCCCGATATGCAGGCTGGTCGCTGTCAGGTCGAAACCGATGTAGCCCGTGACAACCCCGGAGATCAGCTTTTCGTCCAGCTCCTGCAGATTTGTGCAATCCGCGATAAAGCCGCGGGTGCTCAATTCATGCAGAAACTCGGATTTGGGATGGTAGGTCATGGGTCTTGCTCTCAGGCTGGCATTCTGCGCACTCTATAGGCGCAGAGCAGGCAAAGGAAAAGGCTTTGGCAAGGGCCATCTCAAAAACGGGCAGCCTCACCGCCTTGGGCGCGATGAGCGGCACCTCGCTGGACGGGGTGGATGCGGCCGTCGTCGTGACCGACGGTCACCGGATCGAAGGGTTTGGCCCGACGTTCTACCGGCCCTATGAACCCTCCGAACAGCAGGTGCTGGCGCGGGCGCTGGGTCAGTGGCGCGGGCAGGCGGTCGATGCCGCCACGGATGTGGTGGAGCAGGCGCATCTGGCGGCCCTTGAAGACTTCGAAGACGTTGATCTGGTGGGCTTTCATGGCCAGACTCTGGCCCATGCCCCGCGGACGCAAGGCACCTTGCAGGTGGGCGATGGCGCATGGCTTGCCACCGCGCTGGACCTGCCGGTGGTTTGGGATTTCCGCAGTGCGGATGTGGAGCTTGGCGGCGAGGGCGCACCCCTCGCGCCCTTCTTTCATTTCGCCTGCGCCCACTACATCGGGGCCTCCGCGCCGCTTGCCTTTCTGAACCTCGGCGGCGTGGGCAACCTGACCTATGTGGATCCTTCCTTTTCGCGCCCCGAGATGGCCGGCGCGCTGCTGGCCTTTGATACGGGGCCGGCGAATGCGCCGATCAACGATCTGCTGCGCGCGCGCCTTGATCTGCCCTACGACAAAGACGGTCGCATCGCGCGGCAGGGCCGGGTCGAACAGGGCGCGCTTGAGCTGTTTCTGGCAGAACCCTACTTTGCACGCATGCCGCCGAAGTCACTGGATAGAAACGATTTTTCCGAGATGATCGCGCTGGTAAGCGAGCTGAAGGATGCCGATGCGGCCGCCACGCTGACGGGTATGTCGGCGGCCGGTGTTCTGGAGGGGCTGCGCCACTGCCCGTCGCCCCCGGTGCAGATGCTGGTGACGGGGGGCGGGCGGCGTAACCCGGTGTTGATGGAGATGCTGTCGGTCGCGCTGGATTGTCCGGTGAAACCTGTCGAAGAGGTCGGCCTCGACGGGGATATGCTCGAGGCGCAGGCCTTTGCCTATCTGGCGGTTCGGGTGGCGCGGGGCTTGCCCACATCCTGCCCCGGCACCACCGGGGTGCGCGCCGCCGTGGGCGGCGGGACGGTCAGCTATCCCGCCGTGGCACAGCAGGTGGCCCATTAGTGTCGGGGAATGTCAAACCCCGGCGGCGCAAGCGTGAACCCGTCAAAGCTGAAGCCGGGGGAGACCGTGCAGCTGACCAGCGTATACCCTCCGGTGCTGCGCGCCGCCTGCCAATGGTCTTTGGGCACAATGATCTGTGGCCGTGAAACAGTCAGATCGGGCCCCAGCAGATGATCCTGCGCCGGGCCACGCTCTGACGCGCTGAGCGACAGCATCAGCGGGGCCCCCGCGTGATAAAGCCAGATTTCCGTCGCATCGACCCGGTGCCAATGGCTCCGTTCCCCCACGGCCAGCAGAAAATAGATACAGGTCCCGCTGGGTCTGCCGTCATTCTCCGCGACCCAGGTCTGGCGATAATGCCCGCCTTCGGGGTGGGGGCTGAGACGGAGGGTTTCGATGATCTCTTGTGCTGTCATAGAGGTCAGGCTAGCCGGGCGCGCAGGCCGCGCTGCGGTGTGGTGCTGCGGCCTCGCAGGCCGCAGGCTGAAAGCGTGCTCAGGGCCGTTTGCAGGCACGCGTCTGTCACAGCACGAACTCGTAGAACACCAATGACTCTTCGGTGCCGGGAGGCAGATCCGAATAGGGGCCGCGCGCTTGAAACCCGAGTTTTTCATAAAGCTTCTGCGCATGCGTAAACTGCGCCGCGGTGTCCAGCAAAACCCGTTTGAACCCATCCGCGCGGGCCTGATCCACCAGCGCCTGCGACAGGCGTGCGCCTGCGCCGGTCCCGCGCGCCGCGTCGCGGACAAAGACCCGCTTGACCTCCGCGTCGCGGGCGTTGAGCGGGTGGGTCATGCCACAGCCCACCGGCGCGCCGTCAATTTCAGCCAGCAGGATCACTCCACGGGGCCGCGCATGTTTGCCCGGTAACGCCGCCATCAGCGCGGCATAAGCGTCCTGGGGGTAAAACGTCTCCATCATGGGCCGTATCGCGGCGCTGAAGTTCAGCAGATAGTCGCGATATTCCCAACAGAGCTGTCGCACCGTCTCGATGTCGGCGGATGTTTCCGCCCGGCGGATCACTACCTCCGGCATCAGCGCAGAATGGTGCGACCGGCGTATTCAGCAGTCTCGCCCAGAGCTTCTTCGATACGAATGAGCTGGTTGTACTTGGCCAGCCGGTCCGAGCGTGCCAGCGAACCGGTCTTGATCTGACCACAGTTGGTGGCCACCGCGAGATCGGCGATCGTTGCATCCTCGGTCTCGCCGGAGCGGTGTGACATCACATTGGTGAAACCCGCACGATGTGCCATGTCCACTGCTTTAAGTGTCTCCGTCAAGCTGCCGATCTGATTGACCTTTACCAGCATGGAGTTTGCCGATCCGCGGGCGATCCCCGTGGCCAGACGCGCCGGGTTTGTCACAAAGAGATCGTCACCCACCAGTTGTACCCGGTCGCCCAGAGCATCGGTCAGCGCCTTCCAGCCGTCCCAATCGTCTTCGGACATCCCGTCTTCGATGGAGATAATCGGATAGTCGTCCACCAGCGCCGACAGATAGGCCACGTTTTCCTCGGAGGTCAGCGACTTGCCTTCCCCCGCAAGCTCGTATGTGCCGCCCTTGTAATATTCGGTCGCGGCGCAATCCATGGCGAGGTAGATGTCCTCGCCCGGTGTGTATCCGGCTTTTTCGATAGATTTCAGGATGAAATCAAGCGCATCCCGCGTGGAGTTGATGTTGGGTGCAAAGCCGCCTTCATCCCCGATCCCGGTGGAGAGACCGGCGGCGGAGAGCTCCTTTTTCAAGGTGTGGAACACCTCCGCCCCCATGCGCACCGCTTCGCGCATGTTCTCTGCGGCGACCGGCATGATCATGAATTCCTGAATGTCGATGGGGTTGTCGGCGTGCTCCCCGCCATTGATGATATTCATCATGGGCACCGGCAACACGCGGGCCGAGGTCCCGCCCACATAGCGATAAAGCGGCTGGGTGCAGAAGTCCGCCGCCGCCTTGGCCGTGGCCAGCGACACGCCAAGGATCGCATTGGCCCCCAGACGGGACTTGTTGTCGGTGCCATCGAGCTCGATCATGACGCTGTCGACCTCCACCTGTTCGGTGGCATCAATGCCGACCAGCGCCTCGGCAATCTCGCCGTTGACGGCCGCACAGGCCTCCAGCACGCCCTTGCCCAGATAGCGCGTCTTGTCCCCATCGCGCCGCTCGACCGCCTCATAGGCGCCGGTGGAGGCCCCGGAGGGCACAGCGGCGCGGCCCATTGTGCCGTCTTCAAGGATCACATCGACTTCGACGGTGGGATTGCCCCGGCTGTCCAGAATTTCGCGCGCGTGGATGTCGATGATCGTGCTCATGAGAGGCTCCTTGTTGTGCGTTGATCGCGTGATACCCGGATGTCCTGGCGATGAAAAGGTCTAGGCGGGGCCGGGCTGCACCCTTCTTTCGCGCCAGAGCGTGTAGAGCCCCGACGCCACGATGATCGCGGCTCCCAGCAGGGTAAGGGCGTCGGGGTCTTCGTCAAAAACGCCAATGCCGATGACGAGGGCAAAAAGGATGCGCGAATACCGAAACGGGGTGACAAAGCTGATCTCGCCCAGACGCATGGCGGCGATGATCGCATAATAGGCGAAGATGCCGATGACAAGCGAGCTCAGCAGATAGACCCAGGTCAGCCCCGAGAGCGGTGCGAGGGGCGACGCATTGAGCCAGAGCATCAGGGCCGCGGCCGGGATCAGCACCAGAAAACCCAGAAAGCTGAGTTGCAGCGAGGAGGTTTCGCGCGGGATGCGCCGGGTGGCGAGGTCCCGGATGCCCAGCCCGATGACCCCCTGCACGGCAAAAAGGGATTGCCAGTCAAAGCCTTCCATGCCGGGCCGGATGATCAGCAAGACACCCAAAAAACCCACCAGGACCGCCGTCCAGCGCCGCCAGCCGACGGTTTCCTGCAAAAAGAGTGCCGCGCCAAGTGTCACGAAAAGCGGGGTCGCCTGCAGGATTGCCGAGGCGGTGGAAAGCGGGGTGAGGGCGATGGCCGTCACAAACCCGATGGTGCCCACCAGGTCGCCCGCGGCGCGCAGCAGGATCGCCGGGCTCAGCATCCGGCGGGTGAACAGCGCCTGACCCTGCAGCCGCAGCACAGCCGCCAGCAGCAGCGCGCTGCCCAGACCGATCATGCCCAAAATCTGCCCGATGGGCAGACTGGCGGCCATGAATTTGATCAGCATGTCCTCGATCGCAAAGAGCAGCATCGCGCCGACCATCAGGCCAGCACCGCGCAGGTTGTCCATGATGTGTCCTGTCCGGAAGGTCCTGCTGTCGGTCTAGGCTCTGCGATGCGGGATGTCTAGCGCGGCGGTTTCCTGGAGCGGATCAAAATGGTATTGCCCGCGCTTTTCGTTTCAATCTTGTCCGAAAGCGCTTTGACCAGCCCACTGAATTTCGCATGCCCATAGCTGCGCTGATCGAAATCGGAATGCGATGCCGTAATGGCGTTTTTGATCTGCCCGAGGCTGTACCAGTCGTCGTCCTGCTCAATGCTGTTCATGGCGTTGCGGATGCGCTGGTAGGCGTGGTTGAGCGGGAGCGCCGATTTGGATTTGTCCGCCGGGGCTTCATCGTCCTGAATGCCGGGCAGGTTTTCGATCAGAATGAACCGATTGCAGACGTTGCGCAAAGCTTCGGGCGCCTTGGTCTCGCCAATCCCGATGACCATGAGCCCGTCTTCGCGCAGGCGGTTTGCAAGGGCAGTGAAATCACTGTCGGACGAGACGATCACGAACCCGTCAAAACGCCCGCCATGCAGGATGTCCATTGCGTCAATCACCAGCCCGATGTCAGAGGCGTTCTTGCCCGTGGTGTTGGCGGTGTCCTGATGGGCGACCAGACCGAGGCTGAGGATCTGCTCGGACCATTTGTTCAGCTTCCCGCTGGACCAGTCGCCATAGACCCGGCGCAGGGCGGGCTCCCCGATCCGGTTGACCTCGTCCAGAAGGGCGCTGGCGTATTTTGCCGGGACGTTGTCTGCATCAATCAGCACAGCCAACAGGGGGCGGTCTCTTGCCATTCTCAATCGCTTTCCGGTTTGGGAGTTTATCATTTCTTTTTCGACGGGACGCCGTAGAGTTCCAACCGGTGACCGCGAAGTTCGTAGCCCAGTTTTTGCGCGATGCGTTCCTGCAGCGCCTCGATCTCGGCATCGACGAATTCGATCACCTCGCCCGAATTCATGTCGATCAGATGGTCGTGGTGGTCCCGTTCGGCGTCTTCGTAGCGGGCGCGGCCGTCGCCGAATTCGAGCTTGTCGAGGATCCCCGCTTCTTCGAACAGCTTGACCGTGCGGTACACCGTGGCGATGGAAATGCCACTGTCGATTGCGGAGGCGCGGGCATAGAGGTCTTCGACGTCGGGGTGATCGTCGCTGTCTTCCAGAACCTGCGCAATGATGCGCCGCTGTCCGGTCATGCGCAGGCCCATAGCCTCGCAACGTATCAAAATCGGTTTGCTCATCGGGCCCGTTCCTGTCGCGTGGTGGCAAGGTTTACCCCTCTTTATGCAGAGGGGCTAGCCAAGTTTTGGTCTTTTGGTTGACTTATGTCTGCAAAACACCCAAGTGAAGCCTAGGCGATGCCTTCTGCCGCGTGAGCAGTGCCAGACAAGGATCCGTTTGTGATCGACTGTCTGCCCAGAGAGGTCCGCCGACGTTCCCAAAATCACGCGTGGGGCCGACCGCGATAGACAGGTACAGAGCGCAGGCCTCGTACCGATGGTCTGCTTTGCCTGCCTAAATGTCGCCCTTACCGGCGGCCCAAATGCGCGGCAGCGTGCGGCGCAGGAAAGACTGAGATGAGTGATTTTGACATGATGAGTTTACCACCGAAACTGGTGGCGCGGCTGGCGGCCATGGGCATGAAAGACCCCACGCCGATCCAGAAACAGGCCATTCCATACGCGTTGAACGGGCGCGATGTGATGGGACTGGCGCAGACCGGCACCGGCAAGACGGCGGCCTTCGGGGTGCCGCTGGTGGCGCAGATGCTGGAGTTGGAGGGGCGTCCCGCGCCCCGGTCCGTGCGCGGTCTGGTGCTGGCCCCCACGCGGGAGCTGGCGACCCAGATCAGCGTGAACCTGCGCGCCTTTGCCGAGACCACACCGATCAAGGTGGCGATGGTTGTGGGCGGGCAATCGATCAACAACCAGATCAAACGGCTGGAGCGGGGGGTCGATCTACTGGTGGCCACGCCGGGCCGGCTGCTCGATCTGATGGATCGCCGGGCCGTGCGCCTGGATGAGGCGGTGTTTCTGGTGCTGGATGAGGCAGACCAGATGCTGGACATGGGCTTCATCCATGATCTGCGGAAGATCGCAAATGTGATCCCGAAAGAGCGCCAGACGATGCTGTTTTCCGCCACGATGCCAAAGCAGATGAACGAGCTGGCGCAAAGCTATCTGCGCAGCCCGATCCGGGTGGAGGTCTCGCCCCCCGGCAAGGCCGCCGACAAGGTCACCCAAGAGGTGCATTTCATCGCCAAGGCGGAAAAATCGAACCTGCTGATCGAATTGCTGGACAAGCACCGCGAAGAGCGGGCGCTGGTTTTCGGGCGTACCAAGCACGGCTCCGAAAAGCTGATGAAGTCGCTGGTCAAGGCGGGCTATGCGGCTGGATCCATTCACGGCAACAAAAGCCAGGGTCAGCGGGACCGCGCCATCGCCGCCTTCAAATCGGGGGAGATCAAGGTGCTGGTGGCCACGGATGTGGCGGCGCGGGGTCTGGATATTCCGGATGTGAAACACGTCTACAACTACGATTTGCCGAATGTGCCGGACAACTATGTGCACCGAATCGGGCGAACCGCGCGGGCGGGCAAGGACGGGGCCGCGATTGCCTTTTGTGCGCCCGATGAAATGGGCGAGCTGAAAGCGATCCAGAAGACCATGGGGGTCAGCATTCCCATAGGCTCTGGCAGGCCTTGGGAGGGGGCGGATATTCCGGCCGGCGAAACGCCCAAGGGGCGCGGACGGGGCCGGCGGCCCGCCAATACCGGCGGGCGTCCCGGCACCCCCGCCGGGCAGCCCAAGAAACCCGGCAGCCGTCGGCGGCGGCGCAGGGGCGGCAAACCGGGGGGCGCTGCGGCCTCCTGAAAGCGGCATAGGGGCGGCACGTCGGCGTGAGAGGGGCAATTGACATCCGCGCGCACGCGTCTTTGATGCAGCCATGGACCGCAAATCGCACATGGACACCTTCGGGGCTGTCGTACTGATCGCCTTTGCGCTGCATCTGGCGTTCAATCAGGTGGTCATCAAGGTCACCAATGGGGGGTTCGGGCCGATTTTCGCCGCCGGGCTGCGCTCTGCCGGGGCGGTGGCTGTGCTGCTCCTGTGGATGCGGCTGCGGGGGATTCCGCTCTGGGTGCCGCGCGCGGCTGTCCCCGCCGGAATTCTCGCGGGGTTGCTCTTTGCGCTCGAGTTCATGGTACTGTTTTCCGCGCTGGATTTCACCACGGTCAGCCGCGCCTCGGTGATCTTTTACTCCATGCCGGTCTGGCTCGCGATTGCGAGCCATTTTCTGATCCCCGGCGACGCGATGACGCGGCTCAAGGGGCTGGGGCTGGTAATGGCCATGGCCGGTGTGGCGCTTGCCCTTCTGGACCGCAGTGATGTCAGCGCCAGCCTTGCGGGAGACCTGATGGCGCTGACCTCGGCCCTGTGCTGGGCTGCCATCGCGCTCTGCGTCAAGATCACACCGCTGAGCACCGTGCCGCCGGCGCAGCAGCTGATGTTTCAGGTTGTGATCTCCGCGCCTGTGCTGCTTTTCGCGGCCCTGCTCACGGGCGATCTGATGCGCGACCCGCAGCCGATCCATTATGCCGGCATCGCCTTTCAGATCATCGCTGTCGCGAGCCTGGGGTTTCTGGCGTGGTTCTGGCTGCTGACGATCTACCCTGCGTCCTCGGTCGCCTCTTTCAGCTTTCTGTCGCCGATTTTTGCGGTGATCCTGGGCTGGCTTTTGCTGGATGAGCAAGTCGGGCCGCAGGTCTGGGGGGCGCTCGGGCTGGTGTCGGGCGGCATTTATCTTATCAACCGCCGATCCCGCAGGGTTTAAGTGCCGCAGAAGGTGGCGGCGACGCGTTCGTCCTTGGTGGGCGCGCGCATCAAACCTGTATCCTGCGTGTCAAAGGGATCCGTCAGGGCCGCCATCAGGCGGTGAAAAGGCGCGTAGTCCGCGGCGACGGCGGCCTGGATCATTTCTTCGATCCGGTGGTTGCGCGGGATCACGCGGGGCGAGGCCGCCTGCATGGTAGCTTGCGGGTCTTGCTCCGTTGCGAGCCGGGCGCGCCATCCTTCGGCCCAGGCGTCAAAGGCATCCCGGTCCACGAACTGGTCTCTCGCGTCTGACCGGGCCAGCGCGTCAAAGGTATTGGTGAAATCCGCCCCCTGGTCCTGCATCAGGGTCAAAAGCCCCTCGATCAGCGGCACGTCCTCGGGCGTGGGGCCCGTCAGACCGATCTTGGCCCCCATCCGGCGCAGCCACGCCGCCTCTGTCTGGCCCGGCATGGCATGCACGATCTGCGTGGCTTCCGCCACGGCGGCCTGTGGATCGTCGAGCTGTTGCAACAGGGACGTGGCCAGCTGTGCCATGTTCCACACCGCGATATGCGGCTGGTTGGAATAGGCATAGCGCCCGGCCCGGTCGATGGAGCTGAACACCGTATCGGCGTGATAGTCGTCGATAAACGCGCAAGGCCCGTAATCGATGGTCTCGCCCGAGATGGCGCTGTTATCGGTGTTCATCACCCCGTGGATGAAGCCCACCGACATCCATCCGGCGATCAGCTCGGCCTGTGCGGCACAAACCGCGCGCAGCAGGCCCAGCGGGCCGTCCGCCTGCGGATAGTGCCGCGCGATGGCGTAATCGGTCAGTTGGCGCAGCTCGTCGATCTGGCGGCGGTGGGCAAAGACCTGGAACGTGCCCACGCGCAGGTGGCTGGCGGCCACGCGCGTCAGCACCGCACCGGGCAGCACGGTTTCGCGGATAACGTCTTCTCCGGTCAGCGTGGCGGCCAGCGCCCGCGTTGTGGGAATTCCCAGCGCATGCATCGCCTCGGAGACGACATATTCGCGCAGCACCGGCCCAAGCCAGGCGCGCCCATCGCCCATCCGCGAATAAGGCGTGGGGCCGGAGCCCTTGAGCTGAATGTCATAGCGGCGACCGTCGCTGCCGATCACCTCGCCCAGCAGCAGCGCCCGCCCGTCCCCAAGCTGCGGGTTGTAACTGCCAAACTGATGACCGGCGTAAAGCTGCGCCAGCGGGGCGGCCCCCTCGGGCAGGTCCACGCCTGAAAAGACGGCGGCGCGCTCGGCCTCTGTGGCGGCGGACAGACCCAACAGCGCGCCGAGGCTTTCGTTATAGGCAATCAACTGCGGCGCGCGCACCGGAACCGGGTTCTGGCGGGTGTAAAAGCTGCGCGGCAGACGGGCGTAGCTGTTGTCAAAAGGGGCGGTAATGCTCATGGCACCAATATAGGGCGCGGGCGGAGCCGCCGCTACCCGCCGGTCTCAGAAGGTTTTGGTCATCAGCATGTAATCCGCCCGCGGCGTGAACCCGGCACGGGCGTAGAGGCGCTGGGTCGCCTCTGCGGTGCGGTTCACCTCAAGGTGCAGGGCTTTCAGACCGGCCCCGGCCAGTGCGCGCGGCAAGGCCTGCAGCGTCTCTGTCGCAATGCCGCGGCCGCGCACACCGGGCCGCACGTAGATCTCGTCGATGAAACCGTCAAGGCCGCCGAATTCCAGGGACCAGCCGAAGGTGACGACAAGATACCCGATGGGCGCGCGCGGCGGCCCGATCAGGTAGGCGGCCCCATGCGGGATCCCCTCCAGCAGCGGCTGCAGCCCCTTGCGACGCTGGTCGGCGGGCAGGGTAATGCCCTCTTCGGCGTGGAAGGCCCCCACCAGCGCGTCGAGCTTTTCAAGGTGATCGGGCCGGGCAAGGGTCAGGGCGGCACTCATAACCGGGCCAGCCGCTCTGTCAGCAGGTCAAAGAAGCCATCCGCGTCCAGATCACCGATGAAATACGCATTCTTTTGGCGGTCCGTGACGCCCCACCAATCGGCAACGGTCATGCCGAGGGTCAGCTCCGAGCGGGTTTCGATTTCGACATTGACGTGCCGCCCGGTGAAGAGGGCCGGTTTGATCAGATAAGCGGTGACGCAGGGGTCATGCAGGGGCGCCCCCGCAGAGCCGTATTTTTCCTTGTCGAACCGTTCGAAGAAATCGGTCATTTCGGCCACCGCGATGCCGACGGGGGTGCCGAGGGCGCGAAAGGCGTCATTGCGCGGCGCGGTGACCAGCGCCTTATGCGTAACGTCCAGCGGCATCACCACAGTGGGAGCGCCGGATTTGAACACGATATCAGCGGCTTCCGGGTCGACGTAAATGTTGAATTCTGCGGTTGGCGTGATGTTGCCCACCTCGAAATAGGCCCCGCCCATCAGCACGATCTCTTGCACCTTCTGCACGATATCGGGGGCTTTTCGGAACGCGGTGGCGATGTTGGTCAGCGGGCCCAGCGGGCAGAGCGTGACCGTGCCGGAGGGGGCCGCGCGCAGGGTCTCGATGATGAAGTCCACACCATGCATCTGCTGCAGAGGCATTTGCGGGTCCGGCAGGTCCGGGCCGTCGAGCCCGGTTTTGCCATGCACATGTTCTGCCGTCACAAGGGCGCGCGCCAGAGGACGATCACACCCCGCATAGACCGGGACATCGGTTTTGCCCGCCAGTTCACAGATGATCCGCGCATTCTTGGCCGTGAGGTCCAGCGGCACGTTCCCGGCAACACAGGTGAGGCCCAAAACGTCCAGTTCCTGCGGGCTGGCGAAGGCCAGAAGGATGGCGACTGCGTCGTCCTGACCGGGGTCCGTATCGATGATGATCTTGCGAAGTGTCATGCGCTCTCTTTGCCGACCGGGCGGGAAAGAGTCCAGCGGCCATGCACGCCAAATCCGCGCCACATTGCATCGCTAGACCTGACCGGGTGGAAGAGATTTACGCATATCGGCTGCCAGAAAGGCGGCCTTTTACTTGGTTTGCGATGATTGTGTTTTTGGTGCTCTTTGCGCTGGGGCTGTATCACGACGCGCCCGGCCCGTTCTACCTGCCATTGGTCGCGGGCGGCGCTATGGCATTCTACATATTGATAAAAAACCACAGCAACGGGCTGAAACTGACGCAAGAGCATCTGATCCTTCCTGCCGGGGTGTCCCCGCGCAAGGTCCCTCTGGCGGAGATTGCCAAACTGGACTGCGTCACGCGGAGCCACAGGACGGATATGACGGTATATCTGATTTCAGGCGCGGTGCTGCACGTGTTTTCGAGCGATATCCCGCCAAGGCGGTTCTTTGTGCGGGCCTTGCGGCGGGCCGGGGTGCCGGTGGTTGAACGCTAGCGCTTGCGGGTCTCTGCCTTGACCGCCTCCCAAAGCGCATCCATCTCTGCCAGATCGCTGTCGGCCGGGGTTTTGCCCCGTGCCGCAAGCCTGGCCTCGACCCCTTCGAAACGACGGGTGAATTTCGCATTCGCCGCGCGCAGGGCAGCTTCCGGATCGAGCCCGAGGTGGCGGCCAAGATTGGCCATGACAAAGAGCAGATCGCCGAACTCCTCCTCGATCTCCGCCTGGGTCAGGCTGTCGCGCGCCTCGACAAGCTCTGCGGCCTCCTCGGTGATCTTGTCGAGCACCTCATCGGTCGAGGGCCAGTCAAACCCCACCCGGGCGGCCCGTTTTTGCAGCTTCAGCGCCCGCAGCAGCGCCGGCAGCCCGATTGCCACCCCGTCAAGCGTGCCCTGTTGTGCTTTCCCGGCACGCTCGGCGGCCTTGATCTTTTCCCAGTCCGCAGTTTGCTGGTCGGCGGATTTATCGCGGGCCTCATCGCCGAAAACATGCGGGTGCCGGGCCACCATCTTGTCGCTGATCGCGCGGACCACGGACTGGAAGGTGAAATGGCCGGCCTCTTCGCCCATGGCGGTGTGATAGACGGTCTGCAACAGCAGATCGCCCAGCTCGCCCTCCAGCTCGGGCCAGTCGCGGCGTTCTATTGCATCGGCCACCTCATAGGCTTCTTCGATCGTGTAGGGGGCGATGCTGTTGAAATCCTGCTCAATATCCCACGGGCAGCCGGTTTCGGGATCCCGCAGGCGGCGCATAATCTCCAGCAGGCGGTCAATTCCGGCGTTGGGATCGTGGATCAGATCATCTGCCATTGCAGCTTGTGCCTCTTCGGTGTCAGATGCAGATGACAGAACATTCTCCAAGGAGTCCAGACCATGCCCGTTGTTAACCGGATTGCCGACATGAGCGATGACATGACCGCGTGGCGGCGGCACCTGCATACCATCCCGGAACTGGGGCTGGAGTGTCACCAGACGGCGGCCTTCGTGGCCGCGCGACTGCGCGACTTTGGCGTCGATGAACTGCATGAGGGGATCGCCAAGACCGGCATCGTGGCGATCATCAACGGGCAGGGGCCGGGGCCCACGATTGGCTTGCGCGCGGATATGGACGCGTTGCCGATCGAGGAGGAAACCGGGCTGGACTATGCCTCGACCCATCCGGGCAGGATGCACGCCTGCGGCCATGACGGGCATACCGCGATGCTGCTGGGTGCGGCGAAATACCTGGCGGAGACGCGCAATTTTTCCGGTCGTGTGGCGCTGATCTTTCAGCCCGCCGAGGAATTTGGCGGCGGCGGCGAGGTGATGGTGCAGGAAGGTATCATGGACAGCTTTGAGATCGGTCAGGTTTACGCCATTCACAACGCGCCGGGCAAGGACTTTGGCAGCTTCAACACGCGGCCAGGGCCGATCATGGCGGCCGCCGACACGTTTCACATCCACATCACCGGCAAGGGCGGCCATGCGGCCCGGCCCCATGATGCCGTCGATCCGGTGGTGGCGGCCTGTGCCATCGTGCAGGCGCTTCAGACCATCGTCAGCCGCAACCGCAACCCGCGCGACTCGCTGGTGATCTCCGCCACGCAGATCCACACCGGCACCACCGACAACGTGATCCCCGAGACCTGTTATATCAACGGCACCGTGCGCACCTTCGACAAAGCGGTGCAGGCGCTCGTGGTGCGCCGGATGGAGGAGATCATCGCGGGCCAGGCCGCCAGTTTCGGGCTTGAGGCGCGGCTGGAGTTCGAGTTCGGCTATCCACCCACGGTCAATGATGCGGCGAAGGCGGCGTTTGCCGCCGAGGTGGCGCGCGAGGTCGCGGGCGAGGCGGGCGTCAACCCGGAGGTGGAGCCTGTCATGGGGGCCGAGGATTTCTCCTACATGCTGGAGAAGCGGCCGGGTGCCTACCTGATGCTGGGCCAGGGCGACACCGCAGGCGTGCACCATCCAAAGTACAATTTCAACGATGAGATCGCCCCCATAGGGGCCTCGTTCTTTGCGCGCATGGTGGAGCGCGCCCAGCCCGCGACCGGAGCCTGATGGATGGCGCTGGAAGACGCAAAGACCCAGATGGATCACGCCTTCACGCGCGACGACCCCAAAGGCCCGAGCTTTGAGCTGACCTTTGGCGGCGCGCTGTCGTTTCTGCGGCGCAAGTATACCAAGGATCTGACGGGTGTGGACATTGCGGTGACCGGGGTGCCGTTCGATCAGGCGGTGACCAACCGGCCCGGCACAAGGCTGGGGCCGCGCGCGATCCGCGAGGCCTCCAGCCTGCAGGCACCCGATGCGCCCTACGGTTGGCCCTTTGATGTGCTCAGCGAGCGGGTGGTCGTGGATTACGGGGACCTGGCCTTTGACTATGCCAATGTGCCGGCCTTTCCCGAGGCGCTGACCGCGCATATTCGCGGGATTCTTGACGCCGGTGCGGCCAGTGTCGTGCTGGGGGGCGATCACTATATCAGCTTTCCGATCCTCAAGGCCTATGCGGAGAAATACGGCCCGCTCAGCCTGTTGCAGTTCGATGCGCATACCGACACATGGGCGGACGAGGACCTGTCCCGCGTGGACCACGGCACGATGTTCTACAAGGCGGTGAAATCGGGGATCGTCGACCCGGCCACGTCGGTACAGGTCGGCATTCGGACCACCAACGCCGATACGCTGGGTGTGAACATCATCGACGCACGTGAGGTCCACGGGAGCGATCCCGCCGCGGTGGTGACCAAGATCAAGTCCATTCTCGGCGACCGCCCCTGTTATCTGAGCTTTGACATTGACGCGCTCGACCCGGCCTATGCGCCGGGCACGGGCACCCCGGTCTGGGGCGGGCTGACCAGCGCGCAGGCGGCGGCAATGCTGCGCGAGCTGGCGGGGATCAACATCGTCGGTGGCGATATTGTGGAGGTCTCGCCGCCCTTTGATACCACCGGCGCGACCGCGATTGCAGGCGCGCATGTGGCCACCGAAATACTCAGCCTGCTGGGCTGGCGGATGCGTGAAGAGACATAAGCATGAGTACCAAGAACCAACCTATCAGCGGCAATGATCTGGCGCGCTTTTCCGGGCCGGGCAGTTTTATGCGGCTGCCGATGGTCAATGACCTCAAAGGGCTCGACGTGGCCTTTCTGGGGGTGCCCATCGACATCGGCACCTCCTGGCGCTCGGGCACGCGGTTCGGCCCCAAGGAGGTGCGGTCGCAAAGTGCGATGATCCGGCCCTATCACATGGGCACTGGCGCGGCCCCCTTCGACAGCCTGCAGGTGGCCGATATCGGCGATCTGGCGATCAACACCTTTTCGCTGGCCCAGAGCCTGAAGATCATCGAGGAAAGCTACAACGCCATTCTGGACTATGACGCCATGCCCATCGCCATCGGGGGCGATCATTCGATCACCCTGCCGATCCTGCGGGCGATGCACAAACGCCACGGGCCGGTGGCACTGGTGCATGTGGATGCCCATGCGGATGTGAACAACGATATGTTCGGTGAGCGTGAAACCCATGGCACGGTCTTTCGCCGCGCCCACGAGGAAGGGTTGATCCTGCCTGAAAAGACCTATCAGATCGGTCTGCGCGGCACCGGCTACACGGCCGAGGATTTCGCCGAGGCGCAGGGCTGGGGGTTTCAGCAATTCCCGGCGCAAGAGCTCTGGCATCGCAGCCTGTCCGGCCTGGGCGGCGAGATCCGGCGCGACATCGGGCCCGAGACGCCGGTCTATGTCACCTACGATATCGACAGTCTCGATCCGGCGTTTGCGCCGGGCACCGGCACGCCCGAGATCGGCGGGCTGACCACCCCGCAGGCGATGGAACTGATCCGCGCGCTCAAAGGGCTTAATATCGTCGGCTGTGATCTTGTAGAAGTCTCGCCCCCTTACGATATATCAGGAAACACGGCGCTTGTCGGGGCAAACATCCTCTTTGAGCTGCTGTGCGTTCTGCCGGGGGTCCGGTACCGCTAGGCAGGGTTCTGGCGGAAGGTCATGAAAGGGGTCTTGAAACATGCGCTTTGTGCTGCTGATTTTGATTTTGCTGGTTGTCGCCGGGCTGGGGTACATCCGTCTGGCCCCGAGTGATGCGGCGCGCTGGCACGTGCCGGTCGAGGAGACGGAGAGCGCCGATTTCGACGGCGGTGCCGTGCGGGTGGTTGAAGCCTCGCCAGAGGATTTCGCCGCCGCGGCGGCCTTCATGGAGGCGCTGCCGCGCACGCAGGTTCTTGCCGGCAGCACGGACGCAGGCCGGGTGACATACATCACACGCTCCGCAGCCTTCGGATTTCCCGACTACACCACGCTGGAGTATGCGGACGGCACGCTCAAGGCCCATGCCCGGCTGCGGTTTGGCCGGTCAGATATGGGCGTCAATCGCGAACGACTCGAAGGGTTGCTCGCCGCGCTCCAGGGATGAGGACAGGCAGCCCTGCTGGACCTCGCGCCACATCGGCACATTCAGCGACATCTGGCACTGCGCCATGAACATACGCCCGTCGACGTTCAGGCAAATCGTCTCGCCCAGTTCAATGCGGCCGCCGGATCGGTCGGTGCAATAACACTCGACGGTTTTCCCGCTGGGGTAGGTCACGTCTGCGGCGGCAGGCAGGGCCGCGAAAAAAAATATGAAAGCAAGTCGTTTCATGGGGTAATGCTAGCATGGAATGTGCCCTTGACCAAAGGCTTTCAATATCGGATTGCAGGGGCATGATCCCACGCTCAAGACTTAAGCAGATTACCGATCGTTTTCAGTATCTGGAGGCGGCGATGGCGGCCGGAGACGGGGCGGCCGATATCGCCGCACTGGCCAAGGAGTATTCCGATCTGCGCCCGGTGGTGGAGCAGATCAGTGCCTACGAGCAGTTGCTGAACGACCTGGCCGAGGCGCAGGAGATGCTGGCGGACCCTGACATGGCGCCGCTGGCCGAAGAGGAACTGCCGCGCCTCAAGGCGGCGCTGCCCGAGGCCGAGACCGCCTTGCAACTGGCGCTGTTGCCCCGCGACAAGGCCGATGCCAAACCGGCGATGCTGGAAATCCGCCCCGGCACCGGCGGGGATGAGGCTGCCCTGTTTGCCGGGGATCTTTTGCGCATGTACCAGCGCTATGCGGAGGCGCGTGGCTGGAAGATGGAGATCATAGAGCTGCAGGAGACCGAGCTTGGCGGCATCAAGGAGGTCGTTGCCCACGTCAAGGGCGAGAATGTCTTTGCCCGGCTCAAGTTCGAAAGCGGCGTGCACCGGGTGCAGCGGGTGCCCGCGACCGAAAGCGGCGGGCGGATTCATACCTCGGCGGCGACCGTTGCGGTGCTGCCCGAGGCCGAAGACGTCGATATCCAGATCGCGCCCAACGATCTGCGGATTGATACGATGCGCGCCTCCGGGGCCGGGGGGCAGCACGTCAATACCACCGACTCCGCGGTGCGGATCACCCATGTGCCCTCGGGCATCGTCGTGACCAGCTCCGAGAAATCGCAGCACCGCAACCGCGAGATCGCGATGCAGGTGCTCAAGGCCCGCCTCTATGATCTGGAGCGGAGCCGGGCGGACAGCGAACGCTCCGCCGACCGGGCCGCCCAGGTGGGCTCCGGCGACCGCTCGGAACGCATCCGCACCTATAACTTTCCGCAAGGCCGCATGACCGATCACCGCATCAATCTGACACTCTACCGGCTCGATGCGATCCTGCAGGGCGATCTGGATGAGATCGTGGATGCGCTGACGGCAGATGCGCAGGCCCGGCAGATGGCGGAGATGGGGCAGTGACCGCTGCCGAAGCGATGGTGGCGGCCATGGCGCGGCTGCGCGCGGCAGGCGTGCCGGACCCCGCGCGCGACGCGCGGGTGCTTCTGGCCCATGCCGCCCGGGTCGATGCCGCGCGGGTCACCCTGATCGCGCCCGAGGACATCGCACCGGACATTGCCGAGCGCTACGACCACCTTGTGGCCCTGCGCGCGGTGCGGGTGCCGGTCTCCCAGCTCATCGGCTCGCGCGAGTTCTACGGGCGGCGGTTCGATATCTCCAGCGAGGTGCTCGACCCGCGCCCGGAGACGGAGACCCTTGTGGAAACCGCCCTTTGTGGTCCCTTTGACCGGGTGCTGGACCTTGGTGTCGGGTCGGGCTGCATCTTGGTCACGCTGCTGGCAGAGCGGCCGGAGGCCTCCGGCGTGGGGGTTGATATCAGCGAGGTGGCCTGCCTTCAGGCCAGCGCCAATGCGGTGCTGCATGCGGTGGCGGACCGGGCCATGCTGCAGCAGTCCGACTGGTTTGACAGGGTAGAGGACCGGTTCGATCTGATCGTCTCCAATCCGCCTTATCTGGCGGCCAGTGAAATGCAGCACGTCCAGCCCGAACTGCGCGATCATGAGCCGCGCGCGGCACTGACGGATGAGGCGGACGGGCTGAGCGCTTACCGGGTCATTGCCGCGGAGGCGCAGGGGTACCTGAGTGCCACGGGTCGCGTCCTGGTTGAAATTGGCTGGCGGCAGGCCCCCGACGTCCAACAGATATTCCAGGAGCAGGGCTGGGGAGAGATAGCGATTCTCCCTGATCTGGGAGGTCGGGACAGGGTGCTCTGCGCGTCCAAGCCCGGCTGAAACCCACCGGAATTTCAGGAAATTTAACCAAAACCGTGCCAAACTGCGGTTTTCCTCTTGCAGCGATGCGCCTGCCATGCATATTCAAGGATGTTGCAGCGGTGGATACTTCTCTGATGTGGTCCCGCGCGGCATTATGCCCAACATATCGAAAGCCGGAGAATATGCTGCACGAGGCGCATCCGGTTCCACGATCAACAGCACGAAGGCTGAGCAAGCTTCATGAAATCATCGCGATCCCGGTCCCGCTCAAAGGGCAACCGCAACAGGTCCAATAATCAAGGCGGTAACGTTGTAAACCGCGTCTTTGACAGCTCGGGTCCCGAGGGGAAAGTGCGCGGGACACCGCAGCAGATCATTGAAAAGTATAACCAACTGGCGCGTGACGCGCAGCTGAGCAATGACCGTGTCGCCGCTGAGAACTTTCAGCAGCACGCCGAACATTACACGCGCCTGCTCAGCGAGGCGCAGCGCGAAATCGACCAGCGCCGCGAGGAGCAGGAACGCCAGAACCGCGAGCGCCAGGCAGAGCGGGACCGCGAACGCGCCGAACGCCAGGAACGCGAAGCGGCGCAGGCCGCCGAGGAACACCCCATCGCCCCGGCGCCGGTTCAGGAGGGGGACAGCGGGCTTGTCGAGACACCCGAAAGCCAGCCCAAGCCCAAACGGACACCGCGCCGCAAGCCACGCCCCAAGCCCGCACCCGCAGCAGAGGCGGAGACATCGTCGGACGGCGGTGGAGATGACGCTCCGAAGGCGGCTGAGTAAAATCCGCGGCGCGCTACCGGGGGGTCTTTTAGGAGGCGGCGATCTCACGGGCCAGCGCACAGAACCCCTCAACAGAGATCTGTTCGGCGCGATCCGTGGGCTTCAGCCCCGCTGCCCGCAGCCTGTCTTCGACATCCGGTGCCAGACCCTTGAGCGCTGCGCGGAGCATCTTGCGCCGCTGATTGAAAGCCATTGCAACCACCCGGCTGAGGATCGCGGGATCAGCGGGATACCGGGGGCAGGGGAGCGCTGTCAGGTGGACCACACTGCTTGAAACTTTCGGCGGCGGGGTGAAAGCCTCGGGGGGCAGTTGCATCACGATCTGCGCATCCGCCCGCCATTGCGCGAGGATCGCGAGCCTGCCGTAAGCCTTGCTGCCCGGCTGCGCCACGATCCGTTCCGCGACTTCGCGCTGAAACATCAGCGTCAGGCTTTGCCAGAACGGGGGCCAGACCTGCGGCGTCAGCCAGCGCACCAGGAGTTCAGTGCCGACGTTGTAGGGCAGGTTGGCCGCCACGCGGATGGGGGGCGTCAGCGACGCCAGCGGATCGATCTCCAGCGCGTCGCCTTCCAGCACCGTCAGGCGGTCGGGATAGGCAGCGGACACCTCCGCCAGCGCGGGCAGACAGCGTGCATCCTTTTCGATCGCCAGCACGTGTCGCGCGCCCTCCGCCAGAAGCCCCCGTGTCAGCCCACCCGGACCGGGCCCGATTTCGAGCACGTCACAGGCGGTCAGATCTCCGGCCTGCCGGGCGATCTTGGCCGTCAGGTTCAGGTCCAGCAGAAAGTTCTGGCCCATGGATTTGCGCGCCTGCAGATGGTGGCTGCGGATGACCTCCCTGAGCGGGGGCAGGGCGTCAATCGCGCTCATCGGGGATACCTTGCGTTTCACCCACGGGAGGCTGCCATCGCCGCGGCCAGTTTGAGGGCCTGCGTCATGCTTGTCGAACTGGCGATGCCCTTGCCCGCGATGTCAAAGGCTGTGCCATGATCGGGCGAGGTGCGGATGAAGGGCAGGCCGAGCGTGACGTTCACCCCCAGATCAAAGTCGAGCGTCTTGATCGGGATCAGCGCCTGATCGTGATACATCGCCACAGCCGCGTCATACCCGGCGCGGGCGCGGGCGTGAAACATCGTGTCGGCGGGCAAAGGCCCCCGGAGGTCCAGCCCTTCGGCGGCCAGTTCGGCAATCAGCGGTGCGATCCACTGTATTTCCTGCCTGCCCATGGCCCCGCTTTCGCCGGCATGGGGGTTCAGCCCGGCGACGGCGATCCGCGGGGCGTCGATGCCGAACTGATGGCGCAACGCGTCATGGGTAATGCGGATGGTGTCGCGCAACACCTCCGGGGTGAGGTGGCGGGGCACGTCCTCCAGCGCGATGTGGATGGTCGCAGGCACCACCCGCAGGGCATCCGAGGCCAGCATCATGACCGCCCGCGTGTCACCCCCTGCAAGGGCCTGCAGATACTCCGTGTGTCCCGGATAGGCAAAATCCGCCCCGTCGATCAACGCCTTTTTGTGAATGGGGCTCGTGCAAAGCGCGCTGGCAGCCCCGCGCTGCACAAGGTCCACGCAGGCGGCGATGACGTCGATCACGCCCCTGGCGTTGGCCGGATCAGGGTGTCCGGGTCTGTTGTCGCACGCAAAGTCATGTCGCAGGACCGGCAGCGCCTGGCCCCCCAGCGCAGCGGCCTCGCCGATGTCGTCGATGATCTCGAAGGGCGTCCCTTCCGGCAGATGGCGCGGATCGCCCATCCAGGCCATCACAATCTCCGATTTCAGGTGTTGCCAGGCGCCCAGGGTGATCTCAGGGCCGATCCCGGCTGGTTCGCCACAACTGATGACGATCGGCGCCAGCGCGGAGGTCATTGGAAGGTGATACGGGCGTCCGCGCGAAGCCGCTCAAGAAAGCTGTCGGCCAGCGCGTTCAGGCGGCTGGTCCGCAGGGAGGCAACCACATCCTCCCGCGCGACATCTTCGTTTGCCGCGGCTGTCCGGCCACACAGCATCAGGAACATCAATGTCTGGCCATTTGACCGGGTCAGGGCGACTGAGCTTTCCCCGGCATCAAGTTTGCTCAGTTCGAGCGCGACATCGGTTGGGATCTCGGACGGTGGCTTGCTGCCGCGCTCCAGGGTTTCGGGGGGCTGGCCCTGCGCGACCCCGTAGAGATCATCGCAGACATCAACCCTTGCCCGCACCTCTTCGGCAGCGGCGAGCCCTGCGGGCGTGCGACCGCCGGGGATGTAGTATGCGGCGTAATCGATCGCGGCGTATTCGCGGGTCGGTGCGCCGGTTTCTTCGATGCCGCGCAGTTGAAACAAGGCCACCGCGTTGGGGATGTTCAAGGGGTCGGTGACCTCACCTGGTGCGAGACCCAGCAGCAGGGGGCGCAGAACCGGCGGCAGATTGCTGAGCGATTGCCAGGGCAGGCGGCCTCCTTCGTCGCGGGTTGCAGTCGCGGAATACTCGCGCGCATAGTCGGAGAATTCGGCCTCGGAGGTGGTCGTGGCGATCTGTCGGGCGATGTCCTCGACTTCCTGCGCCCTGTCTTCGGGGGCCGGGATGATGATTTCCGAGACCAGAACGCGGATCGTGGTGTCCGCACTGGTAGTGCCGAGCGCCTGATCGACCTCATCTTCATTGACCTGTACCCGTCCGCCAAAGCGTGCCGAGACATAGTCACGCCAGGCAACGCCCACGCTGACAAAGCTTTCAAACGTCTCGGGGGCGATGCCGTTTTCCGCCAGCAGGGTCTTGAACTCTTCGACTTCAAGGTTCACCCGCGCGGCAAATTCGGACATGCCGGCGTCGAGGGATTCCTGGGTCAGCTCGAGCCCCGCTTCGGCGATTGCCTGCTCGCGCAGCCGTTCATCGATCAGCGTCTCGATCACCGATTGGCGCCCCGATCCCGGTGCGTTGAACAGGGACAGAAACCGCTGTCGCTGCGCAATCTCAAACTCTGTTATCACCCCCTCGTTCACTAGGATGGAAGGGCTGAACTGGCTTTGGGCAAAAGACGGCACGCCGATGGTTGCCGCTGCCCACAGCAGGATCGCAGCGCAAAGGTTTTTCAGGTTGGTCATCTATCCATCATCCGCAAGTTCTGGAGTACGTGTTTGACCCGCTCAGGGCGGAGAACCCCCGCAACCCGATGCTTAAGCCGAAACGGGTCGTGGGCTCAAGGCTTGAAGAGGAGGTATATCTGCGCTGGACCGAAAAACCGATCTCCACACATTCGTTGAAGTAGGTCATCCCCAGGCTGGCGGTCGAGGCGCGGTTCTCGATCAGATCATAGCGCCAGTCCGCATTGGCTGCCCAGTTTTTATCAACGTTGAACAATCCGTTCAGGTAGACTTCCGAGGTGTCGAGCAGGCGGTCCTCGCTGGGGTCCTCCACCAGCCACAGATAACTGCCCGAGACGCGTCCGCGCCGGTGGTCATAAGAGCCGCGCACCTCCGCCTTGGTGAAATCAAAGCTGTCGTCGAAAAGGGTGCGGGCGGTCAGGGCCCAGCCGTTTTCGGTCTTCAGCTGCCCCGCGACAAGGTAGTCAGAGCTGAGGCCAGAAAGCCCGCTGGCTTCGGTGAAACTGTCATCCGACTGGTTTCGGACAACCTGTCCCAGCGTCAGGTTTCCCTGCCACCCGGTCGGGGCAAAGCGCGCCCAGTTTACGCCATAGGCCCCGACCGTCCCGCGCTCGCGGCGGTCCGGGGCGGGAAAGCGCGACAGCGCCAGGAGGTTGCCTTCGTCGAAGTCGACCAATGTGCTTTCCTCGTTGGGAATGTCGAGCTGCGAAGATCCGGTCCAGGCCAGCTGCGCAATCGGTTCGAGAAACTGCGTGGCCCCGGTGCTGTCCACGCGGGTCATCGGGTAGCGCAGGGCCACGGTTGTATAGGGGGTGAACTGTGTCTGGTTCTGGTTGGTGGTGCTGTCTTGGGTGATGTTGAAAATGTCACCGGCCAGGCCGATCGTGGTCTCTGCGCGTGCGCCGCCCGGAATGGTCCAGCCGCGCAGCCATTCTGCCTGGGTGTTGAACCGGCTGACATCGCGACCATCGATATCCCTTTCGGAATACCGGATGTGGTTGTGTGCATTGGAACTAAAGCGCAATTCGCCCCCGATGGCCGCCGGGAAGAAGCGCCGTTCATAGTAGAGATCCCCGACGATGGAAGGGCTGGTGGAGCCGCCTTCGCCGTCGCGCAGAGAGTTGAAATTTACAAGGCTGCCAAAGATCAACTCGTCACGTCGGTAGCGGCTTATCGCAACCTGGCTGTCGAGGCGGTCCTTGCCGGAATAGCCGTAGTCCTGCAGGTAGTCGTCGTCAGACGTCAGCTCCACATCGAAAACCAGCCTGAAGTCGTTCCTGAGCGCAAAATTACCTTGGCCAAAGACATAGCCGCGGGTCTTGCCCTCCATCAGGTCATCACGGGAGACGGCACCGTTGAAGATGATATCACCATTGGTGAAGGCCTGGCGGTAGCGCAACTCCACCGTTCTTGTCCGGCTTGACAGGTAGGGTGTCACGGTAAGATCGCGGTCATCGCCCAGCGTGATAAAATAGGGAATCTTGATGCCAAAACCCAGATCCGAGGTGCTTTCGTAGGTGGGGAACAGGAAGCCTGTCGCGCGCTCAACCGTCGGGTCCGGCAGCCGCAGGCGGGGTAAGTAGAACACCGGGACATTGCGGATGCGAAACTGCGCCTGGTCGAAATAGAGCTGCCTTTCCTCCCGGTCATGGATCACGCGGCGGGCGCGGATCTGCCAGAGCGGCGGTTTGCCGTCATCGCAAACCTCGCAGGAGGTGACGGCGGTTCTGCTGAGCTGGCTGTAGCGGTCGTTGACCCGCTGCATCTGGGCCGCCGAAAGCTGCAACTGCTGGTTCATCACCACCCGCGCCCCGGTCAGGATACCGCTGCGCAGGTCCGGCTCAAGCTCGGCGGCGCTGGCCAGCACGGTGATGCTGTCGCCGTCCTGCATCCGGATCGGTCCTTGGATGACCAGCGCGCCGCTCACCCGGTCATACCGGATTTCCTCCGCCTCCAGCCGCACGCCGTCCTGAAAAACCTCTACGTTGCCGCGGGCCACCAGCTCTCTGTCTGCTGCGATAAAGACGTCATCGGCCACCAGCACCGCTGCTGGTGCGGCATCTTCCTGGCTCAGAGCGATCACGGGCCAAAGCGTCAGGGCGAGCAGAACGACAGCACGGATCACCTAGCCGTCCTCCGCATGCAACAAGGGGCCGAACGCGAGCAGAACCGAGGCGACGGGCGGGGCCCAGGCGGCCAGATAAACCGGAAGCTGCCCGTTTTCCCCTAAAATCATTGCAAAACTTCGAACGAAATACAACGCAAACCCCAAAAGTACCGCTGCAAGCACGGAAAGCCCGGTGCCGCCAAAACGGGTATGGCGCATGGTAAAGGCGCTCGCAACCAGAACCATCGCCACCAGAAACAGCGGCCGGGCAATTTCTGACTGAAACCAGACCCGATGCTGCAGCGAGGAGAACCCCGCCTGATCCAGTTGCCGGATGAAATCGGGCAGGTCCCAGATCGAGATCGTGTTGGGGCGGCCAAAGCTTTCGCGGATGTGCTCCACGGTCAGCGTCGACGGGATGGCCAGCCGGTCGTGCAGGGTCGCGTTGCCCTCGGCATTGGTGCCGCGGGCCAGCGGCCATTCCTTGGCGTTGCGCAACAGCCATTCGCCCGCCTGCAATTCGGCGCTGTCTGCCCGGATGCGTCGGAAAGGTGTCCCGGTTTCCTCGTATTCAAGGAAGGTCACATCATAAAGCACCGAGGCATCCGGGTTGGACCGCAGGGCACCGATCACCATTTGACCCTCTTCGGTGCTTTGGCGCAGCCAGAGCCCTTCGGTTGAGATCGAAAAGGTCGACGCACCGCCCGTGCGGTACCCCTGGGCCAGTTCGCTGTATTTTTTCGAGGTCCCGGCCACGATCGGGTTGAGCATGGTGGTGGCCAGCGTGCCGAGCACCAGCACCACCCCGACCGGCGCCACAAGCGCCCCCAGCGCGGAGCGCCCCACCGCGCGGGTGGCCACCAGTTCGGACGAGCGCGCAAGGCTGGTGAAAAAGGCGACTGTCGCAATCAGGACAATCAGCGGCAGGATCTGGTTCACCGTCTCCGGCGTGTTGAGGATGACCAGTTCGAAAATCCCGCCCGCGCTGACCCCCCGGTCCGCAAAGCGGCGGGTCTGATCGACCAGATCGACCAGCGCAATCAGCGCAAAAAGACCAACAAAGACGATGCCAAACCAGTTTGCAAAACGTCGCGCGAAATAAAGATGCAGGATCATCCGGCTCTCCGCATCAGGCGCAGCAGCACGCCGCGCGGCTTGGCCGCAAACCACAGCATGGTCACCACAAGGCAGGCCCCGAAGGCAGAGGGCAGATAGAGCAACGGCCACAGTTGCGGATCGCTGCGGACCGGGCTTTGCAAGGTGCTGCGGACCCCGTCGATGGCCACCAACAGCGCAAAGGCCAGTGCAACCTCGCGCCAGACGCCAAAGCGCGAATAGCCGCCGATCATCAGCGTGGAGAACCCGATCAAAGCAGCCACCACACAAAAGAGCGGGTCGGCAAAGCGCGCATGGAAGCTCACGGCGATCTTTCCGATCGTCTCCCCGGTTGTGCGCGACAGCGCGTCCCAGGGTTGCAGCAGCTTTACCGTGGTCATTCTGTCGGGGTCCAGTCGCTGGCTGGCGTCATTCTGCACCAGAGCCGAGATATCAAAGGAAAAGTCGCGGAAATTCGCCGTCGACAGGCGCTCATTGGCCGTTGCAAGACGCTGGGCGATGCCGTCCACCATGATCAGCGTCGTGCTCTCTTCGTTGCGGATCAGGTAGGCTTCTGCCGCCGTGTAGATCACTTCTTCGATCTCGCTGCGCCGGTCTGAGAGAAGCACATCGCGCAGGACGCCGTCGTCATCGATTTCCTGTGTATAAAAGGTGACCCCTGCGGAGGGGTGCAGGAACCGGCCTTCGGTCAACAGCCGTGCGGTGGCGTTCTGAGCGACCTCGTTCTGGCGATGGCTGAGTTGTTGCTGGGCCAGCGGCATCAGCACGTGGTGCAGCGCCGAGGCCATGACAAACACGATCAGACCAAAGACCAGCACCGGCCGTGCCAGTCTGAACGGGCCTGATCCGGTCGCCTGAAGCACCGTCAGCTCGCTTTCGTTGTTCATCCTGTTGGTGACATAGACCGCAGCGGCGAAGGTCGCGATGGGCAGGACGGTGGTGATGAGCTTGGGCAATCCCAGGGCGGTGAATTCCAGAAACACCAAGGCAGACTGGCCATCGCTGATAAGCTGGTCAAAGAGCGACACGCCGCGGTTGATCCACAGGATCGCCACCAGCACAAGCGCAAAAAAGCCAAAAAGCACCAGCAGTTGCGACAGTACGTATCTGTCGAGTCTGACCACTGCGATTCCCTCATTCGTCGTTTCGTATCGTTGCGGTCACGTTAGACCAAAGCTCGGGCCGGGAAAACTGCTATCTGGTCATTGCCGTTCAGGCGCGCTACGACCATGACCGAACCCACTGCAAGAAGGCTCTCGTTATGACCATGCCCACCTCTGTGACCTTTACTGAAACCGATATCGAACGGCTCGGAGATCATGCCGGGCGCGTGGCCGTCGTTGTCGATGAGACCGGCAAGATGGATGTGTCAGCGCGCCGGGTGAACCGGCTTACGAAAGGTGCGCTGAAGCGGGCGCTGGAGGCAAAGGCGACAGAAGGGCTGAAGCCCGGCACCGTCTTCACGCTGGCCTATCCTGCCGGCATGGCCGCAGATGCGGTCGATGTCCTGTGTGTGCCGCGCAGCGCCCCTGTGCACAAGGCCCGCGCGGCCGGGGCGATTGTCGGCAAACAGCGCGGCAAGGCGGATCTGCTGTTGGCCACCGGGAGTTCCAAGTGGGCCGCGCAGATTGCGCTGGGGGCCGTGCTGCGCGACTACAGTTTTCAGGCGCACAAGACCGATGCTGAGGCCAAGGCGGGCAGCATCGAGGTGATGTGCAACGACAAGGCGGCGGTCTCGGCGGCGGCAGAGCCTCTGATGGCGGTGGCGGAGGGGACATTCTTTACCCGCGATCTGGTCAACGAGCCGGCCAACATCCTGACTACCACGAGTTTTGCCGACCGGCTTGTCGAGATGGAAAGCATCGGCCTCAAGGTCGAGGTGCTGGAAGAGGACAAGCTGGAAGAGCTGGGGATGCGCACGCTGCTGGCGGTCGGGCAGGGCTCGGCCAGCCCCACCAAAGTGGTGGTGATGCAATGGAACGGCGGGGCCGAGGGCACGGCCCCGCTGGCGCTGGTCGGCAAGGGCGTGGTCTTTGATACCGGCGGCATCAGTCTCAAGCCCGCCGCCGGCATGGAAGACATGACGATGGACATGGGCGGCGCTGGCACGGTTGCGGGTGTGATGCGCACGCTGGCCCTGCGCAAAGCCAAGGCCAATGTGGTCGGCATCGTCGGCCTGGTCGAGAACATGCCCTCGGGCACCGCGATCCGCCCTGGCGATGTCGTGACCTCGATGAAGGGCGATACGGTCGAGATCCTGAATACCGACGCCGAAGGCCGCCTCTTGCTGTGCGACGCCATGTGGTACACGCAGGAACGGTTCCAGCCTGCGGCGATGATTGATCTGGCGACCCTCACAGGGGCGATCATCATCGGTCTGGGGCATGAGAACGCAGGCGTGTTCTCCAACGACGACACCTTTTGCAAGGCGTTCCTGAAGGCGGCGGAAGCCGAAGGCGAGGGGGCGTGGCGCATGCCGCTCGGGCAGGCCTATGACGACATGCTGAAATCCCCGATCGCGGATATGAAGAACATCGGCGGGCGCCCCGCGGGGTCGATCACGGCGGCGCAGTTCCTGCAACGTTTTGTCAAGGAGGGGGTGCCGTGGATTCACCTCGATATCGCCGGCGTTGCCTCGGTCAAGTCTGACACGCCGCTGGCGCCCAAGGGGGCCACGGGATGGGGCGTGCGTGCGCTCGACCGGTTGGTCGCGGACAACTACGAGACGGAGTAGACCCTTGGGCAAGGCCATGTTCTACCACCTCACGCGCCGCCCGATGGAGGACACGCTGGTCATGCTGCTGGGCAAGGCCCGGCAGGCGGGCTGGCGCGTTCATGTGCGCGGCCGATCAGAGGAGCGCATGGCCTGGCTCGATGAAAAGCTCTGGCAGGGGTCCGAGGACGGGTTTCTGCCCCATGGGCTCGCCGGCGGGCCACATGACGCGTTGCAACCGATCCTGCTCAGCACCGGCACGCAGGGCGCCAATGCCGCGACCTGTCTGATGTCCATCGACGGGGCGGAGGTGAGCGCATCCGAGACCGAGGCGCTTGAGCGTGTCTGCGTGCTTTTCGATGGCAACGATGCGGAGGCGCTTGAGCGCGCCAGGAACCAGTGGCGGGCGCTCAAGGAGGCGGGCGCGCTGGCGGAATACTGGTCGGAGGAAAGCGGCGCGTGGCAGAAAAAAGCGCAGACGCAGGATTAACGTACCAGCGTCAGCGTATCGCCCGCGATCTCGATCCGGCCCCATTTCTGCAGGTAGGTCATGCCCATGAGCGAGCTGCCCATCTCGCCTTCGTTGACCACCGCACTGACGTTTTCATCGATGAACGGGCCGATAGACATGCGCTCCAGCCGCACCGGGGCGGTACGCACCTCGCCATTGGCGGTCATGGCGCGCCCGAAGTAGCTTAGCCCCTCGGGGTCAATGCCCGCCGCCACCGCATCGCTTTTGGTCAGGACCAGGGAGGTTGCCCCGGTATCAAGTACAAAACTGACCGGTGCGCCGTTCACCTCCGTTTGGATGTAGTAATGTCCGTTCGGGCTGCGCGGCACAACGATGCGACCCTCATCGGCAAAGACAGACTGCTGGGGCCGCACGGTCTGCGAGATATCCCCCCAAAGCCCATAGGCCGCGATGGCGCCGCCAAAGATGAACGCCCAGATCGCGGCCTGTTGCAGGCTCTTGTTCCACGAGCCGCGCCCCTGCGCAAAAAACCAGCCTGCCACCATCAGTCCCAGCAGGATCAGATAAATAAGGCGGCCTGTGTCGAAACTGTCCAAAGGAAGCTCTCCTGTATGTCTCCCTAGAATATAGGGAAGGTGCGCCAGATGTCAGCCCGCGCCGGGGCCAAATCCAAAGGCGGCCAGGCCGTCGAGCACGAACTGCACCGACAGCGCGGCCAGCAACATGCCCAAGAGCCGGGTGACAACCGTGATGCCGGTCTTGCCCAGGGCGCGTTCGATCAGGCCGCTGACCATGAAAAACCCCATGACGATCAACAGCACCAGCCCGGTCACGCCCAAGACCATCACAGAGCCCTCCAGCCCCGGGCGCTGGCCCATCAGCAGGATCACCGAGGCGATGGCACCGGGACCGGCAATCAGCGGGATCGCCAGGGGAAAGACCGACGGGTCGTCGTGGTCATCTTCCTCGGACTGGTTTTCGCGCCGCTTGGTGCGCCTTTCAAAGAGCATATCAAGGGCGGTCAGGAACAACAGGATCCCCCCCGCCACGCGGAAGGCGGGCATCGAGATGCCGATAAAGCTCAGCAAAGCTTCGCCAAAGCCGGCAAAGGCCAGCAGGATCAGCGCCGCAATCAGGGTGGCGCGTATCGCAATCCGGCGGCGTGCCCGGTCCGGCATGCCTTGGGTGAGCGCCACGAACAGCGGGGCAAGGCCGATGGGATCGATCACGACAAACATCGTCACGAAAGCTGTAATCAGAAAAGCAGTATCGACGGTCATGGGTTTTCCTGTCCGTGCCTTTGCTGCGCGCGCAGGCTGTTGTGATCCAGCGGCTTAGGCGAGCTTGCCTGCAAACGCAAATGATCTGCGTGGGAAAGGTTGGTTCTTGATGGAGGCCGCTGAATCGCCTGTTTGATCTATGTCAATAAAAGTAGACACTATATATGTCAGAAATATCTTACACAGTGTCGGAGGTTCCCCATGCGCATCGTCTTTATTCACCCCAATTATCATTCTGGCGGGGCTGAGATTGCAGGGAACTGGCCGCCGGCCTGGGTCGCCTATCTGGCGGGCGCGCTGAAGCGTGCGGGCTTTGATGATGTGCATTTCATCGATGCGATGACCAACGATCTGGCCGATGACACGCTGGCCCGAAAGCTGCGGGACCTGCGGCCTGATGTGGTGGGCTGCACGGCGATCACACCGTCGATCTATGTGGCCGAGCGGGTGATGGAAATCGCGCAGGAGGTGGCCCCGAATGCCCTGCGTGTTCTGGGCGGGATCCACGCGACCTTCATGTACAAGCAGGTTCTGTCAGAGGCCCCCTGGATCGATGTGATCGTGCGCGGTGAGGGAGAGGAGATCATCGTCGATCTGATGCGCGCACTTGAGGATGGCCGCTGGCCGTCGGCGCGCAAGACCATCAAGGGGCTCGCTTTTCGCGATGGCGAGACGATCATGGCAACGCAAGCCGCCGCCACGGTCAAGGACCTCGACGCCATCGAGCCGGACTGGTCCCTGCTGGAGTGGGACAAATACATCTACATCCCGCTGAACAAGAAAGTCGCCATTCCCAATATGGCGCGGGGCTGTCCTTTTACCTGTTCGTTCTGTTCGCAATGGAAATTCTGGCGCGATTACCGCGTGCGGGATCCCATCAAGGTCGTCGATGAGATCGAAACACTGGTCAACGAACATGACGTCGGCTTTTTCATCCTTGCCGATGAGGAGCCCACCATCAACCGCAAGAAGTTCATCCAGTTCTGCGAGGAGTTGATTGCCCGCGGCCTGCCCGAGAAGGTGCAATGGGGCATCAACACGCGCGTGACGGACATCTACCGCGACCGCGAATTGCTGCCGCTTTACCGCAAGGCGGGGCTGGTGCACGTGTCGCTGGGCACCGAGGCGGCCGCGCAGCTCAAGCTCGACCAGTTCAACAAGGAAACCACCGTTGAGCAGAACAAGGAAGCCATTCGGCTGTTGCGCGAGGCCGACATCTTTGTGGAGGCGCAATTCATCGTCGGGCTCGACAACGAGACCAAGGAGACGCTGGAAGAGACCTTCCAGATGGCCTGGGACTGGCAACCCGACCTGGCGAACTGGGCGATGTATACGCCCTGGCCTTTCACGCCGCTGTTTCAGGAGCTCAAGGATCAGGTCGAAATCTTTGACTTCTCCAAGTACAATTTCGTCACACCGATCATGAAACCTGCCGCCTTGACGCGGGGCGAATTGCTCGACGGGGTGATGAAGAATTACCGGCGCTTTTACATGCGCAAGGCGCTGTTTCACTATCCGTGGCGGGGAACGGGATACAGGCGCCGCTATCTGCTGGGCTGTCTCAAGGCGTTCCTCAAGGCGGGTGTCAGCCGCACTTTCTACGATCTGGGCAAGGCGGGATACTGGGGACCGCAAACCAAGGACACGGTGGATTTCGACTTTGACGAGAGCCGCACAATAGCCGAGGCGCAGCTCGAAGACTGGGAGGCCTCGGCCGATCGCGCCAAACGTGCCGCAGAGCGCCGGGAGGCCATCCGGGCGCAGGGCAAGGCCCGCGCCGTGGCGCGCAGCGCGGATTTCAAGATGCCCAACGGCGCGCAGGTGAAAGCCTGCGGCGGCGGCAGCCAGCAAATGGAAGAGGCGGATGCCTGACGGGCCCTGCCAGCCTGACCTCAAGAGCACGGCGCGCATCGGGCCCAATGCGATCCTGCAACTGGCAGGCCCGGTGGAGAGGCTTTTGGGTGCAGGGGTGATGGCGCAGCTTCTGGACCTTTGCCGCGTGCCGATGCCGTCGGGCAAGGGGATGATCCCCGAAGACGAGGTAGGCCGGGTGCACCGCGCGATGTGGCAGCTTTTCCCCGCGCAGGCGCGGGAGCTGTCGGAACAGGCAGGGGCGGCCACCGCACGCTATATCCGCACGCATCGCATGCCCGCGACCGCGCGTCTGGCGTTGAGACTTTTGCCGCGCGCGCTGGGTGAGCGGGCGCTGACTCGTGCCATTGCCGCGCATGCCTGGACCTTTTGCGGCTCCGGCACGCTCGGGACCGCACGACAAGGGCGTGAGATTCATTTTATGCTGCGCGACAATCCTCTGGCAGATATCGACCTGCACAACCCGCATCCCTGTCACTGGCATGCGGCGGTCTTTGAAGAGCTTTTCAGTGCCGTGCTCGGACGCCCCTATTTCTGCGAGGAAGTGTCCTGCTGTGGTTGCGGGGGCGATCTCTGCCGCTTTGTCGTCCGGCGGCAGAAAAAACGCGCGCATTTCAAGGGGCTGGAAGTCTAGGCCGCGCCCGCTTTTTCGAGCCGCTCCAAGGCGGTCATCCATAGGGTTTCGGCGCGCTCCAGCGCCTCCATCACTTCGGCGTATTTCTTGTTCCAGACCGCAAGTTCGCCATGTTTGTTGTCTTCATAAAGGGCAGGGTCAGCGAGTTTCTTGGCCAGCTTGTCGCGCATCTCGTTGAGCTTTTCGACGCGGGCTTCGGATTTGCGGACATCGGCCCGCAGGGCGAGGATTTCATCGCGGGAGGCGGTCTTGGCTTTGACCTCGGGTCTTGGCTTTGCGGCCCCCTTGCTGACGGGCTTTGAGGGCGTCAGAAGCATCTTGCGATAGCTGTCGAGGTCATCTTCATAGGGCACCACGGTGCCGTTCGAGACCAGCCAGAGCCGGTCTGCCACCATTGACAGCAGATGCATGTCGTGGCTCACGAGGATCACGGCACCGGAATAGGCCGTGAGAGCCTCCACCAGGGCCTCGCGGCTCTCGATGTCGAGGTGGTTCGTGGGCTCATCGAGGATCAGCAGATGCGGGGCATCCAGCGTGGCCAGCAGCAGCGAGAGCCGTGCCTTTTGCCCGCCCGAGAGCCGCCCGACCTCGGTCTCGGCCTGCTCCGGCCCCAGGCCAAAGCCCGCCAACTGCGCGCGCAGCTTGGAATGCAGCACCCCCGGACGCGCCGAGATCATGTGCTGCAGCGGGGTCTCGTTCACATGCAGCTCTTCCACCTGATGCTGGGCGAAGAATCCGATCCGCAGCTTGTTGGCCTTGATCGCGCGCCCCTGCATCAGCACCAACCGGTCCGACAGCAGCTTTGACAGGGTGGATTTGCCCTGGCCGTTCTTGCCCAGCAGCGCGATCCGGTCATCCTGATCGATCCGCAGGTTCAAACGGCTCAGCACCGGGGTTTCGGAATACCCCACGGCCCCGCCTTCGATGGAGATGATGGGCGGTGAGAGCTCTTCGGGTTCGGGAAAGCTAAAGACGCGTTTGGCGACCTGTTCGGGGCTCGCGATCATATCCATCTTTTCGATCATCTTGAGCCGCGATTGCGCCTGTTTCGCTTTCGACGCCTTGGCCTTGAACCGGTCGACAAAGGCCTGCATGTGATCGCGCCGGGCCTGCTGTTTCTTGGCCATCGCGGCCTGCAACGCGCGCTGTTCGGCGCGCTGGCGGGCGAACTGGTCATAGGGGCCCTGATAAAACGTCAGCTTGCGGTCTTCGAGATGCAGGATCGCGCCCACGGCCCGGTTCAGCAAGCCCCGGTCGTGGCTGATGATGATGACCGTGTGCGGATATTTGGCGAGATAGGCCTCAAGCCAGAGCGCGCCTTCCAGATCGAGGTAGTTCGTCGGCTCATCGAGCAGCAGCAGATCGGGCTGGGCAAAGAGCACCGCGGCCAGCGCCACCCGCATTCGCCAGCCGCCCGAAAAATCGGAGCAAGGCTTGAGCTGTTCGTCATCGTCAAAGCCCAGACCCTTGAGGATCGTGGCGGCGCGGGCCTCTGCCGACCAGGCATCGATGTCGGCCAGCCGGGTCTGGATCTCGGAGATCCGCGCGGGGTCCTGGGTGGTATCGGCTTCGCGCATCAGGGACGCGCGTTCGGTATCCGCCTCCAGCACGGTATCCAGCAGGGAGGTTTCGGACGAGGGCACTTCTTGCGCGACGCCGCCGATCTTGGCGCGGGAGGGCAGCGACAGATCACCCCCGTCGAGGGCCAGTTCGCCCCGGATCAGCTTGAAGAGCGTGGTCTTGCCCGCGCCGTTGCGCCCGACCAGACCAACCTTGTGCCCGTCCGGGATGACGGCACTGGCCCCGTCGAACAGCGGGCGGCCTTCGATCGAAAAACTGATATCGTTTATGCGCAACATACGCCCTGCACTGGACCACACGGGAGGTCATGTCAATGCGATCTGTTCGGTGCGCGGCGCTGGCCCGAATAAACCCCTTTTCCATGCAGAACCCCCATGATAGACGCGCCGCAAATCAACCCCCTGCAGGAGACCTCTCATGGCCCTTGAGCGCACCTTTTCGATCATCAAACCCGATGCCACACGCCGTAATCTGACGGGCAAGATCAACGCCAAGTTCGAGGACGCCGGTCTGCGCATCGTCGCGCAAAAGCGCATCCACATGACCAAGCAGCAGGCCGGGGTGTTCTATGCCGTGCATGCGGAGCGTCCGTTCTACGATGAACTGTGTGAGTTCATGGCGTCCGCCCCGGTTGTTGTTCAGGTGCTGGAAGGCGAGGACGCGATCACCAAGAACCGCGAAGTCATGGGGGCCACCAACCCCGCGGACGCGGCGCCCGGCACCATCCGGGCGGAATTTGCCGAGAGCGTGGGTGAAAACTCCGTGCATGGCTCGGACGCGCCCGAAACCGCTGCGGTCGAGATTGCGTATTTCTTCTCCGGCATGGAACTTGTCGGTTAAGCTCATCAGAGCTTTGAGACGCAGAAGGGGTCAGCCGTTGGGCTGGCCCTTTTCTGATTGGGCGCGGACGCCGATCTGATCCATCATCCGTTCAAAACTGTCGAGGTTCTTGTCGAAGGCCTGTGCCTTGATGGCGTCGAACCGCGCGCGCAGCGCCTTTTTTTCGTCGCCCTTGCAGTCATTCCAAGGTCGGTTTTGCAGCCCCATCACCAGAACGTAATATCCGATGAAGTGCGGCCTTGTCCCATGCCTCAGGAGCCTTGCATAGGCCTCGTCCGCGCCCAGTGTCCGCAACTGCTCTGCCGAGGTGATGCCTGCCGCGCGACAGGCCGCCTCAAAGGCAGGACCGAGGTTGCGGATCGATGAGATGGGATCAGACATGGGCAGGTTCTAGCGTGGTTTGCGCGACACTGCCACTCTGACTGTATCGATCAGATGCTTGCGTAATCGGTAATGGGAGGGGATGGTGGCGGGGTCTTGGGCGATGTCGGGCGCGGGGGCTGCGATGGCGGTGTCTTGCGGGTCATGGTGCTGCTTTCCTTTTTGGCGTGGAGCATTTGAATGCAAGGCAGCAGAGCATCGGTTACGGCCGCTCTGGCGGCTCTGGCATGGCAATACTGTGACAGTTCGTGAAATTTAGTCCGAAATGCAGTATTCCGTGCGCTGCTCATAGAGCTGGCCTGCGGGCAGCAGGATGCTGGGAAATCCCTCGTGTCGCAGGGCGTCCGGCCAGCCTTGTGGTTCCAGTGCGATGCCGGCACAGCGGCCAAGACGCTGCCCTGGATGAAGGGCGGCAGGGGCGGGCTCAAGGCCTGCGCCGTTGTAAATCTGCAGGCCGGGTTCGGTTGTGTCAATCTGCAACCGGAGGCCCGGCGGTGCCGACAGGATCGCAGCCGTTTCTAAGGTGGGACGGCGGGCAGAGGCCAGACAGGCGCAAGCATCCAGCATCAGATCTGTAGGAACGGCGCGGGCGGTGCGGAAATCGTAAGACGTGCCGGTGACACTGGCGATCTGGCCAGTGGGCAGGGTCTGGTCGTCCACGGGCAGGTAAGTCTCCGCCATGACCTGCAGCCGGTGGCCGCCGACCGTGGGGCTGCCGTCGAGGTTCCAGTAGGGGTGATGGGCCAGGTTCATCGCCGTGTCACGGTCACTGATCGCGGTCAGCGTCAGGCCCAGGACGCCATCATCCGTAATGCGATAGGTGGCGGTGATCTCACGCACGCCGGGCAGGCCCATCGCGCCATGGTCCAGATGACAGCGCAGGACCACATGGCGCAAGGACTGTTCTGCGATATGCCAGATACGGGTGTGAAGCCCCTGCGGGCCGCTATGCAGGCAGGTCGCGCCCTCGTTTGCGGGCATCTGCCAAACTTTGCATCTGATCGTGACCTCAGCGCCCCCGACCCGATTTGCGACAGGTCCGACAACAGCCCCGAAATACGGCAACGCGCGGCTGTAGGTCGCGGGCTCCGGCGCGCCGAGAACGAGGCTGTGGTTGTGCCCCGCAAGCCAAAGGCCGGAGAGAATTGCGCCTTGCGTCAGTACATGCGCGCGCAGGCGCTTCGATTGCAATACGATCATGGGCCGATCTCCTCGTATTTCTGCGCAATACCAGAAAACCGGACATTGAAAAGCCGTGCGAGTGTGTGGTGCCTAGATGGCCAGCCGACCCACATCGGGGGTGAGGCGCGCATCGATGTATGTTTCCGTCGCCGCTGCATGTCCAACGCCTGCATTGAAGACGAACCGCTTGAGCAACTCGGTCTGAAACTCAAACTCTCGGGCGCGCAGAATGAATTCCGGCGCGTTCGTGCCCTTGCCGAGGTTCATCTGCTCAAAGGTTTGGCAAAGGTTGAAGATTGGCAGGCATATTTCTGCAAGCACGTTCACCGCCAGCTTTTCGCTATGTGTCGCAGAGGTCTCCTGAAAGCCCAGATCGGTCAGAAACGCGTTGTTGATGCCGCCAATGAACTCCTTGAAACGGAAGATTGCGTTGCGGACCCCGTCCTTGGCTTCCATGATCATGATATGCAGGCCGGAGAGAATCAACCCCGGCACCTCTACCAGAAATTCGGGCAAGGCCAGAACTTGCGCACCGCCCGGCAGTCTTTTCAGACAGGACCTGATGGCGTCTGCCAGGCGCCCGACCAGAACCCCTTCGATATCGGTTGTCTCTTGAAACGAAACCCGGTTTCTGAAGCTGCGCCCGATTACCTCGCAGGAGCGGATCGACACAACGTCGGCCGCTTTGAGTGTGAGGTTGAGAGTAATTGTACGATCCGAAAGATCGGAGTGAATAGACTGGGTCTGAGGTAAAGCTTTCATGAATATGCACCGCGCATTAAGAAAAACACCTAGATCATGCGCCCATTCCCTCGACGATCTGTAAATGCACCGTACGGTGCCTGTTGCGTGTCGGATCAAAAGAGGCTTTGTCTTTCTCTGCCAATCATTCTAGTGGAAAACGACTAATACTTCGCAACCCAAGGTTGCCAATTGCAGACTATTCAGTGTTAACCTAAGAGTAATCAGCCCGAAAGAGGGCCGGGACGAACAGGGGCAAGAACTTTGAGCACAGACGAAAAAGACATCACGATCATTGGTATTGGATCATCTGCCGGGGGGCTGGAGGCGATCCGCGAACTTGTGGCGACCCTGCCGACCAACTTGAAGGTCGCCTATGTCGTTGTTCAACACATGTCACCGCATCATAAAAGCCTGATGACCGAACTGGTTGCACGTCAGACCAGCCTCAAGGTCAAAGACGTACAGGACGGCATAAAGCCCGAGCCAAGTGTCATCTATGTCACGCCGCCCAACACAGATATCATCTATGATGCGGGCAAGCTGTGCCTTGTTGAGCCCAGCCATGAGGTGGCCTCGCCAAAACCGTCGGTCGACCGCTTCTTGCTCAGTCTGGCCGACACGCATGGCGAGCAGTCGATGGCGATTATCCTGTCGGGCACCGGTACCGATGGGGCCTATGGCGTGCAGGCGATCCGCGAAGCCGGCGGCATCACCATCGCGCAGGATACCGAAAGTGCCAAATATGACGGCATGCCAATGGCCGCCATGCAAACCGGATGTATCGATCTGGTGTTGCGGCCTTTCGAAATCGGCACGCATCTTCAGAAAATCCTGACGTCGCCCCGTGATTTTGACGCCTTCCGTCAGGAGACGTCGGAAAGCAGCCCCTCCGCGGATCTGTTGCAGATCCTCTTGGCGCGGACACGGGTGGATTTTCGCGAATACAAACAGACAACCATCAATCGGCGCATCGAGCGGCGGATGGTGGCCCTGGGCATTGAAAGCCACGAAGAGTACACACAGTTCTGCCGGGTGAACCCGAATGCGGTCGATGCGCTTTTCAAGGATCTGCTGATCTCGGTCACCCGCTTTTTCCGCGACAAGTCAGAATTTGAACAGCTCAAGGACATGTTGCCGGCCTTGCTGAAGAAGGACTCAAACACGCCGTTTCGCGTGTGGGTGGCGGGATGTGCCACTGGGGAAGAGGCCTATTCGATCGCAATTCTTCTGGCCGAAGCGCTGGGCGGACCTGCGGTGCAGCTCAAGGACCATGTCCAGATTTTTGCAACGGATATCGATAAGGACGCGCTGGAGGTTGCCCGCAAGGGCGTCTACGGGATGGCGGCGCTCAATGATATTCCCAAGGCGCTGGCGGATCGCTATTTCATCAAGCAAAACGATGGCATTCGCGTCATAGACTCGCTGCGTTCCGCCATTCTGTTTTCGGATCACAACGTGTGTCAGGACCCGCCGTTCCAGAAAGTGCAGCTGCTATGTTGTCGCAACTTGTTGATTTATTTTGGAAATGCGCTCCAGCATAAGGTTATGTCGCGGTTCCACTACGCGATGACGGAAAGCTCTATGATGTTCCTCGGGACGGCTGAGACGGTCGCCGGATCGGATGAGATGTTCATTCAGGACAGCAACTCCGCGCATATCTACCGCCGAAGATCGATTCGCAGGTCCGAGCATACGCCTTTTGCCAATACGCGCAGCCTGCCAAAATCCCGCAAAATTGCGCAGGTGCCGGTCACCCAGTCGCAGGCGCATTCCACCGACCGCCAGATGTTCGAGGCGCTGGCCCTGTCTTTGGGGAAAAACTCGGTCCTGGTGACGGATGAGTATTCGATTGTTCGGGTCTATGGCAACGTGAGCTCCTTTATCGAAATGAACGAGACCAGCAGCCTGAAGATGCACATCGATCTGCTGCGCAGGCCCTTTCGGGAGGAGGCTCGCAGCCTTGTGACGCTGGCGCTCAAACATGGGGAACACCGCAGCGGCGTGCGCCACCTTTTGGCCGAGGATGATGACGCCGAAATCCGGCTCGACGTCTATCCGATCATCGCGCGAGAGTTGAACGAACGCGTGGCCCTGGTGGTCTTTAGCGAGGTGCAGATCGACCGCGCCAAGGAAATCACCAATGGCAGTGGACAGGCCAAAGAGGATAGCGGCTTTGACAGTGACCGCATCCGGTTTCTCGAGGATGAGGTCGCCACCACCCGTGAAGCGTTGCAGCAAACCATCGAAGAGCTGGAAACCTCGAACGAGGAACTGCAATCGCTGAACGAGGAATTGCAATCCACCAACGAAGAGTTGCAGGCCACCAATGAAGAGCTGGAAACCTCCAATGAGGAATTGCAATCCACCAACGAGGAGCTGATCACCGTCAACGAGGAACTTCAGGTCACCGCGGCCGAACTCAGCGGACGGACGGGCGAATTGATGTCGGTGTTGGAAACGGCCCCCTTGTCGATCATGGTGCTCGATACCGCGTTGCAAATCTCGCAGGCAACCAATGCGGCCGCCCAGATGTTCAGCCTGGCGCGCCCGATCTCCAATCCGCATATCAGCCAGTGTGTCCTGCCGGAGAGCTATCCGTCGCTGGCACCGATTTGTAATGAGACCCTCAAGCTGGGCGAACCGATCTCCAAGGAATTCACCTCGGGTGGCTCCCGCTTCAAGCTGACCTGCTCGCCGTTTTTTGACATGCGCGGTCAGATGAAGGGGGTGACGATGGTGGTGTCGGAATTCCCGGGGCTGGCCCAAGAGCTTGATCTGATTCTGGATCATGGCGAAATTCATATGCTGAACCGCGCGAAAGACGGAACAATCCTGCGTATCAGCGAAAAGTCGGCCAGCTTCCTTGGTACCACGCGGCAAAAGGCGGAGGGGTCGAATTTCTTCAAGTTTGCCTCTAAGCAGCTTGCCAAGCAGACACGGGATCGGGATGCAGCCCTGCTGAAATCGAAAGACGGCAGCCTGAGAGAGGTCATCCAGATGACTTCTATCGAGGATGGTCAGGAGGTTTGGGTGAATTCCGAAACCTCCCTATTTTACGACCCGGCGTCCGAGGAGCCGTCGATCTATACATTCGGGCAGGATATCTCCGAGGTTGTCGAGACCCGGGATCGGGCCGAGGATGCACTCGCACAGCTGCTTTTGCTGCAGCAATTGGCCAAGATCGGCTTTTGGTCCGTTGATTTGGAAAACAATTCGGTTTTCTGGTCGGATGAGGTTTTCCGCATCCATGGACAGGACCCCAAGACCTTTACGCCGGATTTTGACAAGGCGGTTGAATTCTATCACCCCGCTGACCGGGAGAAGGTGCGCAAGCAGGTCAACCAGGTGCGCAAGAAGGGTGGCGAATTCCATCTCAAGAACCGTTTGATTAACGGCAACGGTGAAACGATCAATGTTGAGACTTTTGGCCTGGCACGCAAAGATCCGTCCGGCAAGGTAGGGCGTGTGATCGGTGTGTTTAGGGCGTTGGACTAAACATTCTGTGTGGCTTCAAGCTCATCGCGAACTCTGGATCGTCAGCAACCAACGCACGATATCAGCGATCGCGGCACTCGCTTCAAGGGTTTGCCCGTCGCCCGCCATCATCGTTGTCTTCGGTCCCTCGAAGAACCAGCCATAGACCGGCATGTTGCTGCCATGGCCCGGCAGGCTGGCACGCCCGTCGATTTGAGCCACGACACGGGCGGTCGGAAAGATGCCATTGTTTTGCTTTTGCAGGATTGTCAGATCTGCGGGAACGACGGTGAGGGCATCCGCCATACTGCCTGTGCCACGCGCATCAGCACCATGGCAGACAGCACAATGCAACTGGAAGAGGCGGTGGCCCGGATCATGACTATCCGCCAGGGATGACGTGCCGCACAGAACAAGCAGCGGCAAAATGTATCGCACCATGGTTTCCTCCCCCCATGACAGCACTGCGTGCAGTTTTTCAGGTTCATTCGGGCAGGTCAAACGATTGCGCTACCGGATCAGTTCAATCACCTCGCCAAAGGGCGGTGGCGTGCGGGCGGGCAGGGGCGTGGCCCAGACTACCGGTGCTGCCGGGGCGGGCCCATGGAGGCCCAGCATATCAGACAGAATGACGATCAAGGACGGGGACAGGCGTGACGCGATGCTCAGAACCTCCACGAAAGAGGTGCCTCCCTCCCGTCGAAAGGTGAGGGTCTCGAACACATTTTGCCCCGTCAGCGGGGTCAGGATGTGGTGGGCATAGACCGCTTCGTCAAAGCATAGAACGTGGGTTTCGACCGTGCTTTTCCGGGTGATGCTGCTCACTTCCCCCGCGAAAAGCGACAGAATGTCGGGGCTGATCGAGCCGGAGGTGTCGATGCCGACAACAACCCGCGGACCTATGGACCGGCGATCGGTTGCGGGCTCGAAAACCGGGGAGGGGCCACCGCGGCGCAGGGCGTCGCTTTCGGCGGCAACCCAGGCGGACCGCGGCCTGCGATAGGACCGTCGCGGGGCGTCGGTGACCGCCTTTGCCAGCAGTCGGCGCAGGCGATGCTCCCAAGGCGTGCGGCTGACGCGGATGTCGCTGAGCTGGCGCAGGACCGTGCCGATGCCGCGCCCGGCGGCCCCAGCCGTTTGCGCCGCCCGGATCAGATGGGCCTGCCATGCAGCGTCTTTCTGATCCGTGTCCGCAGCAGGGTTGTCCGGTTCCAGGTCGGAGTCAAAGGCCTTGGCGGCCTGATAGTCACCCTGTTTCTTTTTCTTTTTGTTTCCAGCGCTTGCAAGGCGAAGGTAAAGTCGATCTACATCCCAGATGCTCAAGAGGTCTTTGCCATCCTCAGCGGGATCGGAGATTACGTCTGCGATCAACTCCGAGAGCGTCACCGCTGGACGTGGCAGGGCATGCCCGGCGCGGAGCAGGCATTCATTGACGATGGCATCGGCGCAGAGATTGTAGGTCAGCGGATCGAACTGGGCACCAAACCGCGCCTGCATGGCCTGCTGCCGGGCCTCATGTCGGAAGGCGATGTGCAGGACATGATGCCCGAGGACACCGATCTGCTCCCGCAGGGGAAGGTTCTGAAACATCGTCCCGATATGGATCGCGTCGCCGGAGGTGATCGTCCGGGGGCCGTCAGCATCCTTTGTGTCGCACCAAAGGGCCAGCGCCGCGAGGCCGGGGTCCACGTCCGGCAAATGCGCAAGCGCGCGCGTCACACGGGTGGAGCGCCGCGTCAAGGCGCTAGTCCAGCCCCAGCGCCTGGCGGTCTGCCGCGTAGCGCGCATAGGCTGCCGACCCAGTGAACGCGTCCTGAAGCCCGTCCCGAAACGCTTTGGCCATCAGCATCTCGAAGCCGAAGGCGCTCAATTCCGCCAAGGGGAGCTGTGCGAAGGCTGGCGTGTCGCGATGACGGGCGACGTGCCGGATCTGTTCCATGATGTCGATGATCTCTGAGAGGGTGTGCGGGTTGGCCGCACCGACCAGCCCGAAAACCACGGCATTCATCCCGTGCAAGCTTTCGGGAAAGAGTGAAAACCTTTCTTTTTCAGTTGCCTGCAGGATGTCATTGATCTGAACCGACGCTTGGATTTCATCTGCAATAACGGCAAACTCGGCCGCGGCGGCGTCGCCCACGGTACCCGCAATCAGCGTCTGCCTGGTGGCACGGTCAGGGACAGCGCTCATGATCTCGCTGACCCGCTCCCAGGCACGGGGCGTGCAGGTGATGAGGTGACCCCGGCGCAAGCTCTCTTCCGTGGTCTCCAGCAGATCGGGTCGGCTGCGCAGAAAGGCGGTCACTGCGGGCGACAGCCCCTTGAGGGCGGCATAGGTCTCCAGCCAGTCCTTGGGATCGGCCTGCACGTGCAGATGGATCAACCTGTCAGAGAGAGCGGTACCCATTTCATAGGCAATGGCGCCATCCTCGACCGTATTGCCTGCCGCCACGATCAGCACGCTGTCCGGCAACAGATGCTGTCCGACCCGACGTTCCTGCAGCAACCCATAGACGGTGGGTTGCAGATAAGGCGAGGCGGCTGTCAGCTCGTCCAGAAACAGGATCGCCGGGGCCTGTGGATCGTCGGGCAGGTCTTCGGGGCGGTACCAGACGGTCTTGCGCTGGTCATGGTCGTAGTAGGGCAGGCCCCGCAGATCCTGCGGCTCGATGGTCGTCAGGCGCAGATCAAAAAGCTTGGCGCCGATCACGTCGGCGAGCTGCTGCACGATCTGGGATTTGCCTACACCGGGACGCCCGTGCAGCATCCATGAGGCGGTCAGGCGGCCGTCTGCCTGCGCTTGCCAACCGGCGTGCAGTACCTCCAGCGCGCGGCCTGCAGAGATCGGGGGGGTGTTCAGGCTCATGACGTGACCTCATTTCCGGGCCGCGGGGTCGGGGGCGTTTCCCGCAGTGCCGCCATCCGGGCATGGGCCGAAATTGTCCCGGTCTCCAGCGTGACCATGTGGATCGATGTCGCCTGGCGCAGGGTGACCGCGTGCAGCGCCTTTTCGGTCAGGGTCTCGTCAAAAAGCGCCTCCCGCAGCCATTGACGGGCTTGCGGGTCCAGGTCCAGCACCGCCGGGTCAGGCGCGGGCTTTTGCACCGACACCAGGGTCAGCGGTGTCACGCGGGCCAATTCCGACTGTTCAACGACCAGATGAAGCTCGCCCGCTGCCATCCCCCGGCGTGCCGCGATCCGGGTCAGCACCCGGGTTCCGTTAAAGCGCAGGGCGTCCAATGTGCGGGCCATTTCATCCTCTGTGACAAGCGCTTCACGCTTTTCCTTTGGCATGTTGAAGACCCGCGTTTCGACAAAGGCAATGAGGATCAGCATCGGAATCGGCGCTTGTGAAATCGGCAGCGCAAGGTCGGGCCAGATCAGCATGGCGACCACGAAGGGCATCAGTGCGCCCAGAAACCGCAGCACCTGCACCTCGAAGATCAGCCGCGCCACCATGCGGCCTGTTGCCTCGCGGCGTGGAATCAGCGAAATCCGCCCTATCATTCGCTTGGGCACGCTCCGTGTTTCCAGCGCCTTGTGGTTGTAAAGTGTTGAAGGGCATACGATGAACATGATTTCTCCCCTCCGCTACCTAGTGCGCCTGATGGGTGCCGTCGAGCCACCTTTCCCGGGCACCCTGCGGAGGAGGGATGCGCCATGACCCGGTTTGCAAAGAACCTTGCTGCGTTTGTCTTGTGGGCGGTCGCCGCTCTGGCGGTGATCCTCAGCATCTGGCAGCTCGAAGCGGAGCGCGCGACGGTCTCGGAGGAGGTCATTGAGACGCAGGCCGGCGCGGTATCGCTCTACCGAACCGAGACCGAAGGCCCGCTGGTCGTCATCACGCACGGCTTTGCCGGGTCGCGGCAGATGATGCAGTATATCTCGCGCGATCTGGCGCGGGCGGGCTTTACGGTCGCGGCATTCGATTTTCTGGGCCATGGCCGTAACCCGGATCGGATGTCCGCGGATGTCTCGCGCATTGAGGGGACAACCCAGCAACTGGTCGGGCAGACCCGCGCGGTCGTGCAGGCGCTGCAACAGGAGGCCGGATTGGCGGGCCCGCTGGCGTTGCTGGGACATTCCATGGCGACCGATATCATCATCCGCGCCGCTGAAGACATCCCGGACGTGGCTGCAATCGTCGCCATCTCGATGTATTCGGATGCCATCACCGCCGATTTTCCGGAGCGTCTGCTGATCCTGTCCGGCCAGTGGGAGGACCGCCTGCGCGCCGTGGCGCTCGACGCGGTGGCGCTGGTGGGCGACCGCGCGGAGGAGGCCGAGACCGTGCGCAACGGACTGGTTCTGCGCCGGGCGGTGTCGGTCCCGCGGACCGAACATGTGGCGGTGCTTTTTGCCCCTCTGACCATGCAGGAGACCCGCGCCTGGCTGAACGATGCCTTTGCCCGACCGCAAAGCGGTCAGACGCAGGCGCGGGGGCGTGCCATTCTTGCGTTGCTTGTGGGGCTGGCGATCCTGATGTGGCCGCTCACGCGGCTCTTGCCTGCGCGGAGAGGACCACAGGCCCCGGTGCCCTTGAGGACGTTTCTGGTCGGTGTCCTGATGCCGGTACTCCCCGCGATGGCGGCGGCGGTGTTGCTCGGAGGCGGTTTGATGCAGACAGCGGCTTTCGGGGCGCTCTTGTTGTTCTTCGCGATCTGGGGGAGCGTTGCATTGATCGTCCTTGTGGCGGCGGGCTACCGTCCGCAGTTGCCCCGTTTGGGCGGCATCGCGCTTCTGCTGCTTTGGGGGCTGGGGGCCTTTGCGCTGGCGCTTGATCGTTATGCGGCAGCCTTTCTGCCGACCGGACCACGGGTGCCCTTGATGCTCTGGCTTTTGCTGGGGACGGTCCCGTTTGTACTGGCAGACCGCGTTTTGGCGGCGGGGGCACCGCTCTGGCGGCGGGTCACCCTGCGTGTCGTGCCTGTGGTGGCCTTGTCCGGCAGCATGATCGTCTTTCCACAGAGCATGGGTGTGCTCTTTACGGTGCTGCCGGTGATGGTGTTGTTCTTTGTGGTCTATGGCACGATGGCACGGGCCGTCGCGGTCAGGACTAACCCCGAGACGGCAGCCCTTGCCCTTGCGGTGATCCTGGCCTGGTCGATTGCCGCCAGCACACCGCTTTTTGTGGGCTGATCTGCACCGGTATTCCATGCCCTGTGGTCAGGTTTCAAGGGGGAGCGCTGGGTTCTCCGCCCGCACCATAGCGGCGGCGCGCGGCGCTCTCGCGCAGCAGCCAGCGGGCGACGCGGGTCTGGGCGGCGGGCGCAGTCCGGCCTTGCCGGCGCAACAGGTAGTAGCCCGATGTCGTCTGCAGCGCTGCGTCGCCAAAGGGCCGGATCAGCTGGCCGCGCTCCAGATGCCGGTCGACAAGATGACCCCAGCCGAGCGCGATGCCAAGACCACTGACCGCCGCCTCAATTGCCAGCGGATAGGTGTTAAAGAGCGTCTGGCGGTCCTCGACGGGCCGTCCCATGCCCCGACCCTCCAGCCACTGGCGCCAGTCCATCCACTCCGGGTGGGTGCTGCTGACCTCGATCAGGTCGAGCTGTTGCGTCGTGGCGACCGAAAGCGTCTCGGGCCATTGGTCTCGATAGGCGGGGGCGCAAACCGGAAAGACCGTCTCGCCAAAGAGCAGTTCCGCGTCGTAGCCGGGCCAGGTGCCCTCACCGCGCAGGATCGTCAGCGCTCTTTCGTCCGAGAGGCATTCGGCATCGCTGTCGGAGGCCGTCAGCTTGATCCGGAGAGCGGCGTTCTCGCGATGAAAGCGGGGCAGCCGGGGCAGCAGCCAGAGCGATGCGACCGAATGCGTTGCGGCCAGATCGACGGTATCTTCCGCGCCGCCGGGCAGGATCGTGTCGGCGGCGGCTTGCAGCGCGTCCAGAGGGGGGGCAATCGCCTCGAAATAGCGTGCACCCTCTCGTGTCAACGTGACAGACCGGTGCCCTCGGGTAAACAGAGCGCAGCCGAAGTGCGCCTCCAGCAACCTGACTTTCCGGCTCACCGCGCTTTCAGCGATGTGCAGGTGTTCCGCGGCGCGCGCAAACCCGCCGAGCCGGGCGGCCGCCTCAAAGGCGATCAGGTAGTCGAGCGAGGGGAGAGCGTTGCGCTTGCGGGTCATGCCCGCAGCACAACATTCTTTGGCTCTCATTTCTAGGGGCAAAGGCCTGAAAAATTCTGTGCAGAGGATTGTTGGTTTTGCGGCACTCTGGGTCTGGGGCGTTGATCCGCGTCCAAATCGTTTTGCCATGCCCGTTTGGGGAAGGGACTGATAGTGACACCAGTAATCCGGCGTGCACAGCAGGGCATACGCACCGCGTCGACCTGTGCGACACGGCAGGTGATGCGATGAGCGCGACTGACACGCCCCGGCATGTCTGGGAGCGTAACGGGGTGCGCATGCCCGGCCTGCCGATCCTGCCACCGGGGGTGGAGCGTCATCCCGTCCCTGGTGGAGGCTCGCGCGCAGTGCCGGTCTATCGCGGCGACCGCATCTCGATCCAGGACCTCGATGGCCTGCAACCGGCTGAGCTGGTTTTCTTTGCGCCGGACAAGTCGTCCGATGCGGGCTATCTCGGGGCGCGCGGGGCCGGACGGCCGGAGCGCACGATTGAGACGCTGTCACAGGGGGGCCCGTCAGGGTCCAGGGTTCTGCACGCGCTGGAGGCGGCGGGGTTTGATCTGGGGCTCGGCGATGCGATCCACGTCTTTGATGAAGGCTCGCGTCCGGGAGAGACTGCCGACTTCGTGGCTCACCGTGATGGTCTGCTGATCTGTGCCGCGCCGGGGGCGCCGATGCAGCCGCAGCACCAGAACCCACCCAGCGATCTGGCGCTCTACGTGTCCCGCGCCGACCCCGCCATGACCAAGGCAGCCCATGGGCCGCCGGACCCCTTGGCCGACCCGCTTGAGGATCTCAACATCCAGCCCGGTGCCGCAACCGCCTATGAGGTCAAGGCCGGTCAGTTCATCCAGATCCTCGACGTCAAGGGGCGCGAATGCAGCGACTTTCAGGCGTTTTCCCTGCGCGCGCTCGACAAGGGGCTGGAGCGGGAGATCGACCCCACCACCACCCGCAGCCTGATGGGGTCGCTCTATCCGCAGCCAGGTATCTTTTCCAAATACTGGAGCGTCGATCACGAGCCGCTCATTGAGATCGTGCAGGACACCTGCGGGCGGCATGACACCTTCGGTCTGGCCTGTACCGCGCGCTACTACGAGGATCTGGGCTATCCGGGTCACGTCAATTGCTCGGACAATATGAACCTCGATCTGGCGCGGTTTGACGTGCGTCCACGCGGGGGGTGGCCCGCCATCAACTTTTTCTTCAACACGATGCTGGACGACACCAACGCCATCGGCATGGACGACCCCTGGTCGCGTCCCGGCGATTACGTACTGCTGCGGGCGCTGACCGATCTGCTGTGTATCTCGACGGCCTGCCCCTGCGACATTGATCCGGCCAACGGATGGAACCCGACCGATATCCAGGTCCGAACCTACAAACAGACCGAAGACTTCCAAAGGTCCGTCGGCTACAGAAAATCCACGGAGGCGGATGTGGAAGACACCAAGAAAACGGCATTTCACGCGTGCTTTGCCGCGCATACCCGCGATTTTGTCGAATATAACGGCTACTGGCTGCCCAACAGCTTTCCCACCATCGGCACGATTGGCGAATACTGGGCGGTGCGCGAGAAAACCGCGATCATGGACCTGTCGCCCCTGCGCAAATATGAGGTCACAGGCCCCGATGCCGAAGCGCTGATGCAGCTTTGCGTGACCCGCAACATCAGAAAGCTGGCCGTGGGGCAGGTGGTCTACACGGCGATGTGCTACGCCCACGGCGGCATGATCGATGACGGCACGGTCTACCGTCTGGGCGAGATGAATTTTCGCTGGATCGGGGGGAATGACACCTCGGGCCTCTGGCTCAGGGAGCAGTCGGAGAAACACGGGCTGAACGCATGGGTGCGCAATTCGACGGACCAGTTGCATAACATCGCGGTGCAGGGGCGAAACAGTCGGGATATCCTCGCGCAGGTCTTCTGGACGCCGCCCACCCAACCGACCATCGAAGAACTGCCGTGGTTCCGGCTGACCATCGCTCGGGTCGGTGATTTTGACGGCCCCGCTGTTGTGATCTCGCGCACGGGCTATTCTGGCGAGCTGGGGTATGAAGTCTTCTGCCACCCCAAAGATGCCGCAGCGGTCTATGCGGCGGTCTGGGATGCGGGGCGGCCTTACGGGCTGACACCGCTGGGGCTGGCGGCGCTGGATATGATGCGGATCGAGGCGGGTCTGATCTTTGCCGGGTCGGAGTTTGACGACCAGACCGACCCCTTTGAGGCGGGCATCGGTTTTACTGTGCCGCTGAAGTCCAAGGAGGACGACTTTATCGGTCGCGCCGCCCTCGAAGAGCGCAAGGCGCATCCACATCGCAAGCTTGTGGGGCTGGCGTTGACGGGGGGCGTCGTCCCCGCACCGGGCGACTGCCTGCGGATCGGCAAGGCGCAGGTAGGCGAGGTGACCTCTGCCATGAAATCGCCACTGCTGGGCCAGGTCATTGCGCTTGGAAGGGTCGCGGCAGCCCATGCGGAGATCGGCACCGAGATCGATGTCGGTCAGCTTGACGGGCATCAAAAACGCCTGGTGGCGCGAGTGGTGCCCTTTCCTCACTTCGATCCGCAAAAGAAGCGGGTCAAGGGGTATTATGGCTGATTGCGTTTTCCAGTGTCGGTCTGCGCTGCGGCTCGCAAGCGCGGGCTTGGTACAGATCGCTTCCTGTGCTGCTTTACGGTCTTATAGAAAAAACAAACGCCCTGACCCATTCGGGCAGGGCGCAGGATAGATATCGCTGGGTGAGGGGACTTACTTCGGCAAGGGCCCGATCAGCATGACCATCTGACGGCCTTCCATTTTCGGAAAGTTCTCCACACGGCCTGCGTCTTTGGTATCTTCGGCGACACGTTCCAGCAACTCGCGTCCAAGGTTCTGGTGAGCCATCTCGCGACCGCGAAAGCGCAGCGTGATTTTCACTTTATCACCGTTCTCCAAAAACTTGAAAACATTGCGCATTTTCACATCGTAGTCATTGGTGTCCGTGTTCGGGCGGAACTTGACTTCCTTGATCTCGATGATCTTCTGCTTCTTGCGGGCTTCGGCTTCTCGTTTCTGCGTTTCGTATTTGAATTTGCCAAAGTCCATGATCTTGCACACGGGCGGGTTGGCATTGGGCGAAATCTCCACAAGGTCCAGTCCGGCCTCATCCGCCATTTCCATGGCGCGGTCCGGTGACACAACGCCTACGTTTTCGCCATCCGCGCCAATCAGGCGAATGTCAGAACCTCGGATTTTTTCGTTCACGCGCGGGCCGGTATCTCTTTGTGGCGGCGCGTTATGGGGTCTGCGAGCGATGATGGTCTTCCTTCGATAGTTGTTGTGGGCCGTGCCTTTAAATTAATCGCAGCGGAGTTTTACTTCAAGCAGCAAATAAGGGCGCAAACAGGTTCCAGACCCTGCAACGCCTCGCTTGGACTGTGTACATCGGTGTGTCAACGCGCAAAATGAAAAAACGCGCTGCGGGATTTCTCCGCACCGCGTCCCTTAACCGGTTTCCATCTGTGCTCAGCCGACAAAGGCTTTCTCGACCACGTAATGCTTGGGATCCGAGTTTGCGCCTTCTTCCAGCCCGAACCCTTCCAGAATCTCTTTGAGGTCCGTGTTCAAGCCGATGGAGCCGCAGACCATCGCGCGGTCTGTTTCGGCCGAGATCCCGTCGATGCCCAGATCTCTGAAAAGGGTGCCGTCCTTGAGCAGCGTGGTGATACGCCCCATCTTCGGGCTCTCTTCGCGTGTCGTGGTCGGGTAATAGGTCAGCTTGGCGAGGTTTTCCGGGCCGATCAGCTCGCCCAGCAGCTCATCGCTCCTGATCTCTTCGATCAGACGGCGGCTGTATTCCAGCTCTGCCACGTCCCGGCAGGTATGCGTCACGATGACCTCGTCATAGTCCTCGTAGGTTTGCGGTTCCCGCAACAGCGAGGCAAAAGGCGCAAAGCCGGTGCCGGTCGCAAAGAACCAGATGCGTTTGCCGGGCAAGAGCGCATCATGCACCAACGTGCCAACCGGCTTGGGCCGCAGGATGATCTCGTCACCGGGTTGGATGTGTTGCAATCTTGAGGTCAGCGGGCCGTCCTGCACCTTGATCGAGTAGAACTCCAGCTCTTCGTCCCAGGACGGTGAGGCAATGGAATAGGCCCGCAGCAACGGTTTTTGTTTGCCTGTCTTGGGATCAGGATCCCCCATCAGCCCGATCATCACGAATTCGCCCGACCGGAACCGCAAGGATGCAGGCCGCGTCACGCGAAAGGAAAACAACCGGTCCGTCCAGTGCTGGACGGCGGTGACGGTCTGGGCGTCGGGGAGGGTGGGCACTTTGGTGGCGGTGGCTTGGGTCACGGAGGAATGCTCGGTCATGAATCTGTCAACGCAGGCTTACACCTGCCCGTCCTTTTTAGAAAGAGATATGTGAAGGGAAAAGGCGGACGCTTTGACGCGTCAGCCGGTTTGCCTGCCGCGCAGGCGGTTCTGGTAGTCGTGGCTTTGCCAATCTGCGCGAAACAGCCATTGATCCTGCGGTTGTCGCGCGGCCAGTTCATCGTCGATCTCGACCTCGTCGAAGCCTGACCGGCGCGCCATCGCGTATTGATCGGCCAGCACGTGCCCGCGGGCCCGCAAGCGCCCGGTAAAGCCACGCAGCCGCAGCGCGCGGGCGATGGAAAAACCGCGCCCATCGGCGGAGGAGGGAAAGTCGACCCGCACCATCTGCAGCCCGGCACAGAGCGGGATTTCCGCCGGATCGGCGTCCGAAGGGACATCGAGGGCTTCGGCATCATTGGCGACCCCCAGGGCTGCAAAGCCGTGGGTCCAGTCGTCCTGGGTAAATCCGGTGTCATTTACGAGTACAGTCATGTTGAAGCTCCTGAGCGGACGGCCTTGCCATTTACAAAGTGGATGCCGCATTCTTCTTTGTCCAAGGTGCGCCAGCGGCCCGCGCGCGGGTCCTCGCCGGGCATGACGGGGGAGGTGCAGGGTGCACATCCGATGGAGGGGTAGCCCTTGGCCACCAAGGGGTGGCGCGGCAGGCGGTTTTCATCGATGTAGTCTGCCACGTCGCTTGGCGTCCAATAGGCCAGCGGGTTGACCTTGATCCGGGGCGTGCCCGCCTCGACCTCAAAGAAGTCGAGACCTGCCCGTTGCCCGGATTGAAAGCGTTTCCGACCCGTGATCCAGCCGCCATGGTGTTGCAACGCGGCCTGCAGGGGGCGTGTTTTGCGCTGGGCGCAACAGGCATCGGTGTCCGTGCGGTGCAGTAGCCCCGTCGGATCGGCCCGCGCGATATCCGCATTGCGGATGATCCGCAGATTGCGCAGGCCAAGACGTTCCGCCACCTCCTGCTGGTAGACCAGCGTTTCGGCAAAGAGCATTTCGGTGTCGATGAACAGGACCGGCACCTCCCGGTTCACCATCGCGGTGAGATGCAGCAAGGCTACGGAGTCGGCCCCGAAGCTGGACACCAGCGCCAGATCGGGCACAGCCTCGAAGGCCACGCGCAGCACATCCGTTGCGCCGTGGTGGCGCAATCGGCTGTTCAGATCGCGGACGCGTGCCTGCTGCTCCCCTGACCCTCCGTCGGTGTTTTCCGAAGGGGCAAGGGGCGGGGTATCAAGCGGCATCGGCCTGGGCCTCGGGGTAGAGGGCGGTTTTGAACGGCGCGAGACCCAAGCGGCGGTAGGTCTGCAGGAATGTTTCCGCAGGTTCTGTGCGCAGCTCGAGGTAGGCCAGCACCAGCCGTTCGATGGCCGGAATGATCTCTTCGGCGGAAAAGCCGGGGCCTGCGCGTTCGCCGATGCTGGCATCTTCGGTGCCATCGCCGCCCAGCGTGATCTGGTAGTTCTCCACCCCTGCACGGTCGAGGCCGAGAATACCGATATGGCCCACGTGGTGGTGTCCGCAGGCGTTGATGCAGCCGGAGATCTTGATCTTCAGTGGCCCCACATCGTGCTCCAGCTTCAGCGCGTCAAAGCGCGTCGCAATCTCCTGCGCAATGGGGATCGAGCGGGCCGTTGCCAGCGCGCAGTAATCCATGCCGGGGCAGGCGATGATGTCGGAAATTAGGCCGATGTTGGCCGTCGCCAGACCCGCCTCCTTCAACGCGGCGTGGAGCGCGGGCAGATCGGCCTTGTGCACATGCGGCAGGATCACGTTCTGCTCGTGGCTGATGCGGAGCTCGTCATGGGCAAACGCACGGGCCAGATCCGCCATCACGCGCATCTGTTCCGAGGAGGCATCGCCGGGCGTGGCCCCATGCGCCTTGAGGCTGATCGACACGATGGCATAGCCCGGCGCGCGATGTGCGGTCAGGTTCGTGTCGGCCCAGGACCGGAACACCGGATCATTGGTGTAGGCGGCCTCGAAAGGGGCCAGCGATTTGATCTTGAACTTCGGTGCGGCGAAATCGCTTTCGATGGCGGCCAGCATCTGCTGATCGACACCGGTGAACTGCGGCCGGATCAGCGCATAGCGCTCCTCGACCCGGGCGCGGATCTCTTCGATGCCGTTTTCATGTACGGTGATCTTGATCCGGGCCTTGTACTTGTTGTCGCGCCGCCCCAGCACATTGTAGACGCTCACGATGGCTTCGAGATAGGGCAGCAGGTCCTCGCGCGGCAGGAAATCCTTGATCACCTTGCCGATCATCGGGGTCCGGCCAAGGCCGCCGCCCACGATCACCTCGAACCCGGCCTGACCCTCGCGTTCGATCATGCGCAACCCGATGTCATGCGCCTTGGTGACGGCGCGGTCATGCGGGCTGCCGGTGACGGCCACCTTGAACTTGCGCGGCAGAAACTGGAATTCGGGGTGGTCGGTGGACCACTGGCGAATGAGCTCGGCCACCGGGCGCGGGTCGGCGATCTCATCTGCCGCTGCACCGGCAAAGTGGTCCGCCGTCACATTACGGATCGTATTGCCGGAGGTCTGGATCGCGTGCATCTGCACCTCGCCCAAAGCGTCCAGCATATCCGGCACATCGCGCAGTTCGGGCCAGTTGTACTGGATGTTCTGGCGCGTGGTGAAATGGCCGTAACCCTTGTCCCATTTGTCCGCGATATCGGCCAGTACATGCATCTGGCGGCTGTTGAGCGTGCCGTAAGGGATCGCCACCCGCAGCATATAGGCGTGCAGTTGCAGGTAGAGACCATTCATCAGGCGCAGCGGTTTGAACTCGTCTTCGGTCAGCGAGCCGTCGATGCGACGCTCGACCTGGGCGCGGAACTGGGCGTTGCGCTCTTTGATGAACGCGGCGTCAAAATCAGTGTATCTATACATGCTCACGTGTCTCCTGCTTGCCATGGGCGTAGTTGGACGGACCGCGCGACCGGAACGCCTCGCGGAAATGCGCGGGGGTGGGGGTGTCATCGCAGAGGTCCACATCCGCCAGATAGGCGCCCACGATCTCGCCCGTCTGCTGGGTGGCATCGATCAGCCGCAGCGCGGCATCCGCCTCATCGGTCAACACCTCCGCCTCCGCCAGATCGCGGGTCCAGCCGCTGGCGGTCTGATAGATCACATCGCCTTTGAGCAGGTGATTTGCGGTGACGACTTTGGGGGTAAAGGGTTTGGGCATCAGAGCGCCTCCTGTGTTTGCGAAACCGGCGTGTGAAAGAGCGGATCCGCGCGATCTTCGATATGCGCCGCGGCTGCTTCACGCGGGGCAAGGCCGTAAAGTGTGAGTGCCGGGCCCGACATCTGCGCGGCAGAGAGGGCGGCGGGCAGGGCATCCAGCGTCGTCTCCAGCACCCGCTGATCCGGGCGTGAGGCGTTCTCGATCACGGTGACCGGGGTGTGGCGGTCCGCGCCATGCATCAGCAGGCGCCCCTGGATGAACCGTGCGGATTTCTTGCCCATGTAGATCGCGGCCACCTCGCCGGGACGCGCCAGCGTGGCCCAGTCGTGATCGGCAAAGCCTTTCATGTCATGCCCGGTCAGGAAACGGACCGAGGAATTGCGCTGCCGCCGGGTCAGGCTTTGCCCGATGGCGGCGACCGAGGCGGAGGCGGCGGTGATCCCCGGCACGATGTCCCAGCCGATCTGATGCGCGTCCACCGCGTCGATCTCTTCGTCCAGCCGCCCGAAAACCGTCGCATCGCCGGATTTCAGACGCACGACCTGTGCCCCGGTTTGCGCGTGCTCGACGATCAGCGCGTTGATGTCCTCCTGCGCCATGGAAGGGCCAAAGCCTTCCTTTCCGGCGTTGATCATCAGTGCCTCGCGGCGGGCGAGCTCCAGAATGGGCTGGCTGATGAGGCGGTCGTAGATCACCACATCGGCCTCATCCAGCACCCGGCGGGCCTTCATCGTCAGCAGGTCGGGATCGCCCGGCCCCGCCCCCACGAAATGCACGTGCCCGGGCCGGGCCTCGCGGTGCAGATGCGCCTCCAGCAGGGTATCGAGGCTGTCCCGGACGGCAGGCTCGCCCTCTTTGATCGCTTTCGGGCCCGCCGAGAAATAGTAATCACGCCAGAAATCACGCCGCGCCCGGCCAAAGGGCAGGGCATCGGCGAGCTTGCGAAAAGACTTGCCGATCCGTGCCAGCGGGCCAAGCGCTGCTGGAAGACGGCTTTCCAGATCCGCCTTGATGGCACGCGCCAGCACCGGGGCCGCCCCTTCCGTTCCGATCGCGACGGTCACGGGATCGCGGTCGACAATGGCGGGCGTGATGAACTGGCTATCCTGCAGGTTGTCGACGATATTGACCAGCGCCCCATCGGCGCGGGCAATTGCTGCAGTCCGGGCATCTTCCGCCTCATCTTCGTCAGCGGCGTAAAACAGGGCCGCGCAGAGCGTGTCACCGGGGGCCATCGCCCGGCGGACCAGTGTCAATCTGCGCTCATCTGCCCAGCGTTCGATCTGACTTGCAGGGTCTGGCGAGAAGACGGTGATATGTCCCGCGGTTTTGAGCAGAAGCCGGAGTTTGGCCAATGCAGCCTCACCCCCGCCCGACAGGACAATGCGTCGCCCGTGCACCCGCAAGAAAACTGGGAAATGATCCATGATGGCTGCCTCTTGAATTTCTTTCACCCAATATAGGAAATAATTCCGCATATTGGCTATATGTCTGACTTGATAAGGACGAATGTTCCGTTTATGTCGCAAAATAGAACAGATGACTGATAGAAGGCTAAAATCGAGAATGGCAGTTCGGATTGATGAAACGGATCGGAAAATCCTCAAGGCGCTGCAGCGCGATGCAAGCCAGTCGCTGGATGAGATCGCCTCTGAAGTGGGGTCGTCAAAGACCCCGGTCTGGAACCGGATTCGCAAGATGCGGGAGGCAGTCGTCATCGGCCAGCAGACCGTTGTGCTGGATGCGGAAGCCCTTGGGTTCGAGGCCTGTTTTTTTGTCCTGATCCGCACCTCCGAGCATGAGGCGGACTGGCAGGCGGCGTTTCTGAAGGCGCTGCGCGACCGGCCAGAGGTGCAGGAGGCGCACCGCTTGGCCGGAGATATCGACTATATTCTCAAGGTCAGGGTTCAGAATGCGCGCGCTTATGACGCTTTCTACCAGGCGCTGATCTCAGAGGTCCGGGTGCATAATGTGACCGCGCTTTTGTCGATGGAAGAAATCAAATCCACCACCATGCTGCCGCTGTGATCTGATCCAGCGGAGCGGCTGCGCCGCATGACAGTCTTGGACCGTGTAGAGCCGTGACGCCAAATGCTGGATTGGCCTGTCCTGACTTGCGGCAGATCTGCCAACAGACCTGGCGTTCAGTCTGGCCATTTTGAGCCAAACAACAAAGAGCATCGATCCGATATCGGCAGGGTGGAGCTGATCCGCTGGTCGCTTGATCGCAATGAAACTCCGCTTCTGTTATACACTGATGACGCCACCGAGCCTTGCACGTCGGCTCACCCGTCATGATCCTGACAGGAGACAACAACGTCATGCGCCTCTACCTTCTTTCATTCGGCACCATGCAACCGGGCGACATACCGGTGGCCGGCTACCTCGTCCAAACGGACAACGGGACGAACGTTCTGGTGGACACGGGCTGGCCCCGCTCTTACGTGGAAAATCCGCAACACCCGCCGGGTCTGACACTCGAAATCGCGCCCGAGGACACTGTTGTTGCCCGTCTGGCCTCCATCGGCCTCACGCCTTCTGATATCGATATCCTGGTGTGTTCACATCTGGACGACGACCATTCCGGCAATCACGACCTTTTCCCGGGGGCCGAGTTGGTTGTGCAGCGCGAACACTATGAGCTTGCCAAGGGCGGGCATCCCCGCTTTGCCACGAACCGCGAAATCTGGGATCTTCCGGACTTGAACTACCGCTTGATCGAGGGCGATACGGCGTTGACTGCCGGGGTGGAGCTGTTGGAGACCGGTGGGCACGTTCCCGGTCATCAGTCCGTCCTCGTGCGCCTGCCCAAGACTGGACCGGTTCTTTTGGCGGTGGATGCGGTGATGGACCAGTCCATGGCGGACGCCGATACACGCGAGATGTGGGTGACGGACTGGAGCGAGTCCCCGGACGACGAAGCGCGGATAAGAGCGAGCACGCAGAAGATCGCCGAGGTGGCTGCTCGGGAGCGGGCGGCGCTGGTTGTCTACGGGCACGACGCGCGCCAGTGGGCCGAATTGCGCCGCGCACCGGAATATTACGAATAGGCATTCTTGCGATCTTCAGGGCGCAGGGCAGCAAACGGTCGTTCACACGGTTTGGAGTTGGCGCATGGGGTCTTGCGAGACCTTTGCCGCGTGACCCATCTAGGTCGGCTGTCCGGTTGGGGAAATGTCTTGGTGTGAAGCGGGAAATCCCCGGTGTTGCGCATGTGCGCCGCGGGGTCTGTCATGTCAGAGTGTGACCTGCAGGGCGTCGAGGCCGTGGAAATGATAGGTCCCCGCATAGCGCGGCGGTGACACCAGACGCAAGGACGGCACGGCCTCGAAAAGCCGTTGCAACCCGATTTGCAGTTCCAGCCGGGCCAGCGGTGCACCGACGCAGAAATGCAGACCGCCGCCAAATGCCACATGCGGCGGGGCCTTGCGGAACGGGTCAAAGCGATCCGGGTCCGGGCAAAGCCGGGGATCGCGCCCGGCGGCCCCCAGCATCAGCGCCACCTGCTGGCCTGCCTCAAGCCTGTGCGGCCCCAAGGCAACGGGGGCGTAAGCGTAGCGGGTGAACATATGTAGTGGCGGGTCATAGCGCAGTACTTCCTCCACCGTGGCGGCGATGTGATCGGGGGTGAGTGCCGCTGGTGCCGTGCCCTGTTCCAACAGGGTTTTCACTGCGTTTCCAAGGGTATGCACAGTGGCTTCATGGCCTGCATTCAAGAGCAGGATGCAGGTGCCGATCATCTCCTCGCGGGAGAGCTTCCGGCCGTTTTCCTCGGCGGCGATCAGCTCTGTGATGAGGTCGTCCTGCGGGTCCGTGCGCCGGGCCTCGATATAGTCGGACAGGAACGCCGTGAACGCTGCGGCCGCCGCATCGGCAGCCTCTTCGATGGCACGGGTGCGTCCGGCCTGGTACATCGCGACCATCGTATTTGACCAACGCAACAGATCCTCCGACATCGTTTCGGGCACGCCCAGCAGACGCGCGATGATCCGGACCGGCAGCGGGGTGCAGAACGCGGGGATCAGATCAAACGGCCCCTCGGGGAAACCGGCGATCAGATCGGTGCAAATCTCGTGGATGTCGGGCACCAGCGCTTTGATCCGCCGCGAGGTGAAGGCGCGCAGCACAAGCCCGCGCAGCCGGGTATGGTGCGGCGGCTCCAGATCGAGCATAGAGACACGTTCCACCGCGTCAAAGGCTGCCAGATGTTTCGGAGCCTTGCTGCGTTGGGCATCGGGCAGGGCGCGGCCCAGACGGCGATCCCGCAGCAGCGCCTGCACTGTGGGCGCATCAAAAACCGCCACCATGTTATAGTCCTGCCAGAACCGGACAGGATCACCCGCAAGTACGTCCGCGTAGAGCGCATAGGGGTTCTGGACAAAGCTGTCGTCGAGTGGGGATTGGTGCAGGGTTTTCATGACCCCTTTAAGACCGACGGCGCCGGGCATGGCAAGAGGCGGTCAGGCCGCACTCAGCGCCGCGACGATTGGCGAGAAATCCTCCGCCGTCAGACTTGCCCCGCCCACCAGCGCGCCATCGACGTCCGAGATGGCAAAGATATCGGCGGCATTGCCTGCTTTGACCGACCCGCCATAGAGTAACGTGATGTCCTGACCGGCGGCACCAAAGGCGGTTTTGAGATCCTGGCGCAGGGCCGCGTGAACCTCGGCAATCTGCGCCATGGTCGGGATCTTGCCTGTCCCGATGGCCCAGATCGGTTCATAGGCCACCACCAGCGTGGCGCCTGTGCTGCCTGCCGGAACCGAGTGTTTCAGCTGAGAGCGGATCACCGGCAGGGCTTGTCCCGCCTCGCGTTCTGCGAGGCTTTCGCCAAGGCAGACAATCGGGATCAGGTTGGCGGTTTGCGCAGCGGCGGCCTTGTGCATCACATCCGCATCGGTTTCGGTATAGGCCGCGCGCCGTTCAGAATGGCCGACGATCACATAGTCTGCCCCGGCTTCGCGCAGCATGACGGCTGAAATATCCCCTGTAAAAGCGCCCTTTTCCGCGGTGTGACAGTCCTGTGCCCCGATGCGGACGGCGCCGCTGGCACATCGCTCAACGGCGGGCAGGATCAGATGCGCGGGGGGGCAGATCGCGATGTCACAGCCGGCATCCCCGAACGACTGCGAGAGGCTGTCCAGCATTTCGAGACTGGCCAGCTTGCCGTTCATTTTCCAGTTTCCTGCGGCCAGTTTTCTGCGCATCACGCTCTCCTTCTTGAGTGTCGCCACTTGGTAGCAGCCTGCGCCCGGTCCGGCAAACGGGTTTGAAATCTTGCAACCCGGCGGGTACTGTGGCAGGCCATAGTGCACAGATCGGAGGCCGAGATGATCCCCAGGCTGGATGTGCGCAAGATTGCCGATGAGAACGTGGCAACCATCGCGGCCCTGCGCGAGGCGGCAACGGTTACCGGCTTTGCGACGGTTCATAACACCGGGTTGAACGCGGACCGGGTGCGCGAAATCCTTGCGCTCTACCGGGCATTCTTTCTGTTGCCCGAGGCTGAAAAAGCACGGGTCGACATGGCGCGCACCGGCGCCAACCGGGGCTGGGGGCGATCCGGGTCAGAACAGGTCGACCCAAATGCCAACCCGGATTACAAACAGTATTTCGACAGCGGGTTTACCCTGCCCGCAAATGATCCGCGCAGCGCGCTGGAGGTCTATGCGCCCAACCTCTGGCCTGAGACGCCGCGCGCTTTTCGGCCTGAGATCGAAAGCTATTACGGGCAGGCCTGCGATGTGGCGATGGGCGTCCTGCGGGGGGTGGCCAAGGCGCTCTGCGTGCCCGCCAGCTATTTTGACGATGCGTTCGAGGCCCCCATGGCCTTGCTGCGGGGCAATTACTATCCGGCGCGACCCGGCCGGGCGACCCATCAGGACTTCGGCATCGCGACCCATACCGACTACGGCTGTCTGACGCTGCTCGCCACCGATGGCGCACCGGGACTGGAGGTGCGCAAACGCGGCGGTGGCTGGATCCCGGTCAGCGCGCCGCCGGGGGAGTTTGTTATCAACTTTGGCGAGATGATGCAGATTTGGAGCGACGGTCGGGTCAAGGCGACCCCGCACCGGGTCATCGGCACGCTGCAGGAAAGACTGTCAGTGCCGCTTTTCTTCAACCCGTCCGTAGAGACCAATATCGCCCCGATGGGGTCGGGCAAGGTCATTTTGGCGGGCGATCATCTGGCCCGCCGGTTCAACGAAACCTACGTTCATCTCAAGACAGAATAAGCGGTTTCAGCCGAATTTGATGGATTCGCCGCAGCCGCAGGCTTCGGTCACGTTAGGGTTGTTGAACCGAAATCCGGACTCCAGCAAGCTCGTCTCATAATCGATTTCGGTACCAAAGAGAAACATCTGCGCCATGGGCGCGATCATCACGCGCGCGCCGTCCTGTTCGACCAATTCATCGTTGGGATCGGTGTCCTCGACATATTCCATAGTATATTCCATGCCCGCACAGCCGCCTTTTTTCACACCGATGCGCAGCCCCGCGTGACCTGCGGATTTCATCAGCTTTGCCACCTGCGCAGCAGCTTTGGGGGTCAGTGTCACGGCCTGCTTGCCCGGAATGCCAAACATCGCAAATCTCCTTTGACGCTAATTTAGTCTCTTACGGGACGCGGGACAAGCGGGCGGGCGGGATTTCCTGCAACCGTGGTCTCGGGCGGCACGGATTTGGTGACAACCGCGCCGGCACCCACCACGGCATCGTCGCCGATGGTGACGCCGGGGAGGATAATCGCACCTCCACCGATCCAGACATTCCTTCCGATTTCAATCGGTTGGCCGAATTCCTGTCCGGTGTCTCGTGTGGCACCATCGCGCGGATGATCGGCAGTCAGAATCTGAACGTAAGGACCGATCTGCGTTTTGTCGCCGATGCGGATCGTGCACACATCCAACAGGACACAGCCGTAATTGAGAAAGACGTCGCGTCCCAGATGGACATTGTAACCATAGTCCATATGCAGCGGTGCACGCAGAGCACAACCTTCACTATGACTTCCAAGCCATTCATCTAAAATAGATTTTCGCTCTGCACTATCCGATACGATGGTCGTATTGTATCGACGCTGTATGTCCTGGTTCCGGGCCCGGTCCCGCACCAATTCTACATCGCCGGGTTGATAGAGTTCGCCGGCAATCATCTTGTCTTTTTCCGAGCGCATCGGCGACGCTTACATGAATCCCAGTTCGAGCCGCGCCTCATCCGACATCATGTCCATGCCCCAAGGCGGCTCCCACACAAGCTCGACATTGACTTGTTTGACACCGGCAATCGGTTCTACCGCATCTGCGACCCACCCCGGCATCTCACCTGCAACCGGGCAGCCGGGCGCCGTGAGAGACATCTTGATTGCTACTTCACTTTCGTCATTGATATCAATGGTATAGATCAGCCCCAGTTCGTAGATATTGACCGGGATTTCCGGATCGTAAACGCTCCGGCAAGCCTCGACCACTTCATCGTAGAGCGGATGGTCTGTTGTGGAGGGCGCAATCAGCGGCGCGCCTTCGAGCGGTTCGGGTGCATTGTTCATCGAGGGCCTCACTCATGATCCTTAGCGTTTATATAAGATTTGGGGCATAAGGGTAAAGGGGCGCAAGCCTGTTTGGTGAAATGTAGCTGTTTGTAGCGGGTGTAGCGGGACAACGATTTCTGCAGTGAATGACAAAGATTTCTGCAGCAAACGATTTTTTTAGAACAAGGCTTAAAGTCTCGTTCAAGCGACAGCCAAACCCACAATACCCCCCGCATAGCATCAAACGTCCTCGTCAGGCCGTCTGCAAGGATCACCCCATAGGTGCCCGAGGGCAACCGGACCTTCGTCGAGAGTCATGCCAAGGTCGGCAGAGCGGACAGTCTTGCATATTCCGTATCGCTTACCCTAGGTTCGAGACGTCACCAACTTAAAGCTCGCAAAGCAGAAGAACACCCCCAACCCAGTCTCGATCCATCGCCGGGCTTTCGCGAAACCAGACACCATGGGTTTGGTCGAGAAAGCGAGTGCATATGCAATGTGCCCGCCGAACGAGATCAGGCTGGTTCCTAACACGATCAGGCCACCAATCCACCATGGTGCTCCGGGGGACAATCCAAGCGAAATCGTCGCGGTCCAAGTCAGCGCGGCCTTTGGGTTGGTCATTTGGATGAGTAAACCGCGGCGATAATAAGCGCTACCACCCCCACTCAGACATAGAGCGTTCGCCGTTAGATCGCGATGTGACATTGCGGATCAGAAGGATTTGAAAGCCAGCCAAAGCAAATAGGCAGCGCCAGCAATCTTGATGATGGTTATTAGTGAGGCGTAAGCGACCAAAATGGTTGTAAGACCGCCCCAAGCGAGCAAACCCCAGATCAGTGAACCAGATGCTATGCCAAGCGCCAAGGATTTACCGGCATCTCGCCCGACACCCATTGAGGTGCCCATAATGGATAGAATATTGGGGCCGGGGCTGAACATGCCCATCACGAAAACGCCATAGGCAACAAGGATGCCCGGCAAGGCGATTGTGAGAGCTTCCATAGGTCCATTCCGTCCAACTGACTATACCGTCACTATCCGTGACCGATCATTTCGGATCAACCTCGTTCCCCGCACCTCGCTGCCCATGCCGACATTCGTGCAGCACGCAGCATCGATCACTATGGGCTCGCAGCCGACATTTGACAGTTTCGGTCGGTTGGCGGGTGCCAGCCCCAAGCGGACCTTGGATTTGGACGTCCATTGACGGGTCAGCGGGACTTGGACGAAGCCGCTCGCGCGGCATTTGCGCACTTTGCGGGTGTTGATCACTGATGCAGCTGTTTTGGGATTTGGCAGACCTGCCTGACGATTGAGGTTTCTCAATCGGACAGGAGGTTCCAATGACAC
>NZ_JACNMO010000082.1 GCF_020622345.1 Roseobacter weihaiensis
TGACCTGCTGCCCGAAAGCTGGATCGATCAGAGCTGGAATTTTCCATTTATGATCCCGCGTGCGGGAGAAGGAGAGTTCTATGAAGAAGAGTAAATTCATGGAGGCGCAGAGAGCGTTTGTGCTGAAGCAGGTTGAAGATGGCACCATGAACCGCGCCGGGTTTGCCGGAGGCTGATTTATCTTAGTTACGCGGCCATGTCTGATCTTCCCAGAGCCGCGTAGAATTTTGCTTCGGTCTCTGCTGGCGGGATATTCCCGATGGGTTCCAGCAGGCGGCGGTTGCTGAACCAATCCACCCATTCGAGCGTGGCGTATTCCACGGCGTCGAAGCTGCGCCATGGGCCTCGGCGGTGGATGACCTCGGCTTTGAACAGGCCGTTGATCGTCTCTGCCAAAGCGTTGTCATACGAGTCACCTACGCTGCCCACAGAGGGTTCGATCCCAGCCTCGGCCAACCGTTCGGTGTATCGAATGGACAGGTATTGCGATCCGCGATCGGAATGATGCACCAAACCAGCCCCGGGCTGTCGCTGGTGAACGGCCTGTTCCAGTGCATCCAGGACGAACCCGGCGTGGGCCGTCCGGCTGACCCGCCACCCCACGATACGGCGCGCAAAAGCGTCGATAACAAAGGCCACATACACAAAGCCCTGCCATGTTGCGACATAGGTGAAATCGCTGACCCAGAGGACATTCGGCGCAGAGGCCTTGAACTGGCGGTTCACCTTGTCCAGCGGGCATGGCGGGGACTTGCTCGGGATGGTCGTTCGAGCCTTCTTGCCACGAATGACACCTTCGATCCCAATGTCCTTCATCAATCGGGCAACGGTACAGCGGGCAATGTCAAAGCCTTCCCGTTTCATTTGATGCCACACCTTCCGAACGCCATAGACCTTGTAGTTCTGTTCCCAAACCCGCTCGATCTCTGGCCGCAACGCCTTGTCCCGCTTCGCCCGATCCGACAGCAAGTCAGGGTTCGCTCGTTTGGCCAGGTGATCGTAGAACGTGGATGGGGCAATCGGCAGGTGTTTGCAGATCGGCTC
>NZ_JACNMO010000083.1 GCF_020622345.1 Roseobacter weihaiensis
GGTCTGCGATACGTCTAAACCAATGTAGTTTTTCATGGTCGTCTCTCCTTCAGCTCAAGGTTTCTGAGATCGACATTAGCCGTTCTCAATGCCCTTGAAGCCGAGCGCTCAGCAGATACGCCATGTCTGCTTCCTGCGCTTTACCCCAGAACATGACGTGGCCAGAGATTAAGGCGCGCCACGTGTTCAAGTGCACTGTGTGTCAGGCGAAGCTAGTTGACCCGCACGTTACGTTTAGCTTTCATGACTCTCCGTCCGGAGGCTCCGTCACGCATTCGGGTATCTGATGAAACGGTGTGCGTTGCGAAGGTACCGAACACCTTTGCCTTTGAGTGACGCCGAGGTCTGGCCAGTGAGGCTATAATCATGACTGCGCTTATCGTCTCTGGCACTCGGTTGAGAGGGGCGGTTATTGTGCCGGGGGCGTTGGCGGTCTTTCCCCCAGGGACCAGACTGAGATGCAGGAGAGTGGGCTATGCGCCGGATCGTCCTTGTCCAGGAGATCCCTGAGCGTGCGCGCGGCCGGAAGTGTATCCACCAGACCGTAGGCAGTCCGCGACACATTGCTGGCGTCGAAATCCGGGCGCGCGGAATCGAAGAGAGCAGACCGTAGAAACTCATCGGTAATGTCGTAGCCCATGAAGGCTGCCTCCATCTCCAGGGTTTCAGGGGTGAGCTTGCCCAACTTTAGCTGACCTAATGCATAGTCTCTTCGAAGATGAACGGTTGGATCTCTGTCGAGGCCGAGCGCAATAACATTGGTAGTGATCGGCAGGGGGCGCATGTGGTTGGTCATCTCCCGCACATCATACCACATGTAGAAACTGTCCCAATAGGGCGCTTCCCCTGGATCAAGCAGGATGCGGTCGGCTCTGGCTTGGTCGCGCTGGGTAAACGCACTTGGCCAGACATTGTAATCTGCGGATGCCCCAAAGGGATCATCCGGCCAGAGGGAATATCTGGCCGCCGGTGCGCGCAAGGTCGCAGCCTCGGGAAGACCAATGCGAAGGTCGATGGC
>NZ_JACNMO010000084.1 GCF_020622345.1 Roseobacter weihaiensis
GAAGAGATGGCTGCGCTGAAGCGCGAGCTGGCCCAGGTGAAGAAGGAGCGTGATTTCCTAAAGGAAGCGGCGGCGTACTTCGCCAGGCTGTCGAAGTGAAGTACGCCTGTATCAATCTGCGGCGCGATCATTATCCAGTGCGCATGATGTGCAGGCTGCTGGGCATTTCAGCCAGCGGATACTACGCTTGGCGCACACGTCCGGAGAGCACCCGTGCAGAACAGGACAGAGAATTGATGCCGAAGATCAGGCGGATCTTCGAGGTCAGCAAGGGTGTCTATGGCAGTCCTCGGGTGCATGCGGAACTGGTGGCTGAGGGCGTCACAGTCGGGCGCAACAAGATTGCCCGCCTGATGCGCCTTGAACGTTTGAGAGGCTGTCCCAAACGCCGTTTCCGGGTCACGACGCGCCGCGCCCCGACCCATCCGGTTGCAAAGAACCTATTGCAACGGAACTTCGAGGCTCCGGAATCGAACCGGCGATGGGCTGCTGATATGACCTATATCTCGACGCAGCAGGGCTGGCTCTACCTCGCGGTTGTGATGGATCTTTTCTCTCGCCGGATCGTGGGTTGGTCAATGAGCCAGCGGATGGGTCGACACCTGGTAATTAGCGCCTTGCGCATGGCCATTGAGGCGCGCCAACCGGGCGGACATCTCATTCATCACTCCGACCGAGGCGCCCAGTACACCAGTGACGACTTCCGAGAGGAACTCGCCCGGCAGGGTATCGAATGCAGCATGAGTGCGGCCGCGAATTGCTATGACAACGCCGTCGTCGAAAGCTTCTTCGGCGTGCTCAAACGCGAACGCGTGAACCGCATACGCTACCGCACCAGAGACGAAGCACGCGCCGATCTGTTCGAGTACGTTGAGGTGTTCTGTAAGCG
>NZ_JACNMO010000085.1 GCF_020622345.1 Roseobacter weihaiensis
TGACGTGCTCCCCTGAAAAGTCCTCGATTTAGGGTTAGTCTGTTCTCCAACTGAGGAGACAGATGATGAAGAGAAGCCTTCAGTGAGTTGGAATGGGACCGTGGCCCCAGTGGGGCCGCGTAAGCCCATGGAAACAAGATCATTGGGATTCTGAAGGAACACCAGGCCGGGCTTGGCGCGAAGGAACTGTGCCGCAAGCATGGTGTCCTTTGACCGAGAGGGGGCGATGCGACCTTTTACAAGTGGCGGTCGAAGTATGGCGGCATGGAGGTGTCAGACGCGCGGCGTTTGAAGGCTCTGGAAGCCGAGAATGCAAAGCTGAAGAAGATGCTGGCAGAGCAGATGCTTGATGTCGCGACGCTGAAAGAGATGCTCGGAAAAAACTTCTGAGGCCCGGTTCGAGGAGGAATGCCGTGGACTGGGCTATGAAGACCAAGGGTTACAATCAGAGGCGCGCCTGTGCGTTGGCCGGGATCGATCCACGTGTGTATCGCCGGACGTCGAAGCGTCCGGCAGACACCGCGTTGCGCATCCGGATGAAAGAACTGGCTTCCGAGCGGCGACGGTTCGGTTATCGGCGGCTGCACGTCCTGCTGAAGCGGGAAGGCTGGGAGGTGAACTGGAAGAAGCTGTACCGGCTCTACCGCGAAGAAGGGTTAACCGTTCGTAAACGGGGCGGACGCAAGCGGGCAGTCGGGACGCGAACGCCTATGGCAATCCCACAGGGGCCGAACCAGCGATGGTCGCTCGACTTCATGTCGGACGCATTGGAGGACGGTCGCCGGTTC
>NZ_JACNMO010000086.1 GCF_020622345.1 Roseobacter weihaiensis
TAAACGCACTTGGCCAGACATTGTAATCTGCGGATGCCCCAAAGGGATCATCCGGCCAGAGGGAATATCTGGCCGCCGGTGCGCGCAAGGTCGCAGCCTCGGGAAGACCAATGCGAAGGTCGATGGCGATCGGCTGATCGGGGATTTGTGACAGGCGAAGCATGGGTTAGGGATAGTACAGATCCGCGGGCGCGTCACCACCTTGCTCGATGCAGATCACGTCATGTGGAGAAGAGGGCGTATTCCAATAGCATTCGCAGGTGGTTGGATTCTGATGACGTATCTGAATGTGGACATGGTCACCCGGACAAGGGTAATGCGATCTACCGGGCGGCACGCGATCAAGGCGTATAAAGCGGCGCGTCCCGGCAGGCGGCACGCAGGGGGCACACCGTCGCCGCTCACCGCAGTTGGCGCAGCTTCTTGTGTCCGCACTGGGGGCGGCCTCGGTTTCCCCTTCGTCCTGGGTCATCTCGTTGATCGCGACCCCGGTTGCCGCACCGGCCCCGACGACGCCCAGCGTAATCAGCGTCCATTTCGCGGCTTCTCCGATGGCGACCCATGTGGGCGGGTACAAAAGGGGGGCGAAGGCTGGCATCAGCTGTCGGTGTGTCGCGCTTGTGCAGCGGTTTCGCGGCGGATCGCGGAAACCACGAGGTCGTCTTCGCCGAACGAAAGCTGCATTGCCTTTTGGATTGGCGCTGCGGTCAGGAA
>NZ_JACNMO010000087.1 GCF_020622345.1 Roseobacter weihaiensis
ACCGAGCTAAGGTGTTTATGCAACTGGAGCATTTACATGACGAGAAGCATGTTCCGCAGTGAGTTCAAGCAGGAAGCGGTGGAATTGGTGACGAAGCGTGGTGTCAGTGCGGCACAAGCTTCGAGGGATCTTGGAATACATGCCACCGTGCTTCGGCGGTGGGTGCGTGCTGCCGAGGCTGATGGCCCCGCAGCTTTCCCTGGAAATGGCAAGCTAACACCAGAGCAGGAAGGAAGAGCTCAGGTCTCTTCGACGTGAGGTGTCCAAGCTTAAGGCGGAGCGTGACATGTTAAAAAAAGGGTGAGACCATTTTCCGCCATGGGTCCGAAGCGTTGCCGGTGAGGCGCGCTTGGTTCAAGCCCACCGGCGACGGTCGCACGCCTGCTGCGCCAAGGACCAGCTGTGATGTTTGGGTTTGTGCATGGCCTGGCAGGCGATTTGCATGGCAAATCTGCCGAGATGGGCGAAGCACCGAGGGGTCTGGCCGGTCAGTTGGATGTGTGATGCGCTCGGTGTGTCACGAAGTGGCTTCCATGCCTGGCTGACACGACCGCGCAGCGACCGGTCGATCCGCGACGAAGAGTTATCTGCGGCGATCCGGGCAAGCTTTCTACGCTCGGATCGAACCTATGGGGCGCGGCGGGTTTGGCACGATCTTCTCGAAGAAGGTTATTCCTGTGGTCTGCATTGCGTTGAGCAATTGATGCG
>NZ_JACNMO010000088.1 GCF_020622345.1 Roseobacter weihaiensis
GGTCAAGGCCTGCTGAGCGGAGCCTTTGCGGAGCTCAAGCGAAGCAGGCCGGGTGGCACGGTTGAGATTGGCGAAGACGGTCGGAGCCAGCCCGCCAAGCGATGTGTGTGGTCTTTGCGTGTTGTAGTCGATCCTCCAGTTTTCGATGATCTTTCGGGCCTCGGCGAGATTGCCAAAGATGTGCTCGTTCAGGCATTCGTCGCGCAGTCGGCCATTGAAGCTCTCCACAAACGCGTTTTGCGTTGGCTTTCCGGGGGCGATGTAATGCCAACCGACGCCCGTATCCTGGCACCATCTGAGCACCGCGTGAGATGTCATTTCCGTCCCGTTATCGGAGACGATCATGTCGGGCTGACCGCGCCGTCTGATCAGGTCATCCAGTTCACGTGTCATTCGCGCCCCAGACAGAGAGCGATCCACCACAGTTGCCAAGGCTTCGCGGGTGCAATCATCCACGATGCACAGCACGCGGAACCGCTGGCCATCTTCAAAAGCGTCAGACACAAAGTCGAGAGATCCCGTTGACCGGTAGGCGATTTTGCAATGCAAAATCTGCCGAGAG
>NZ_JACNMO010000089.1 GCF_020622345.1 Roseobacter weihaiensis
CACCAGCCTCGCGGAGGTGTGTCGCAAAGCCGGAATTGCTGAGGCGACATTCTACAACTGGCGCAAGAAGTATGCGGGCTTGATGCCAAACGCCGGGTGCAGGCCAAGCTACGGGAGGATCGAGCCGAAGCAACGCCAAGCAATGAGACTTGGGCGATCCCCTGCCCGGTAGGTGATGCATGCATTCACCGTAAGGGGATTTTGTGCATGACCAGTTGGTGACCGGCAGAAAGATCAGGGTCCTGACCATCGTGGACACGTTCTCGCGGTTCGCGCCAGCCACGGACCCAATGTTCAGCTATCGCGGCGAGGACGTCGTACAAACCCTTGAACGGATCTGTCATCAGATTGGTTATCCAAAGGCGATCCGCGTTGATCAAGGCAGCGAGTTCATCTCCCGCGACCTTGACCTCTGGGCCTACCAGAAAGGTGTCACACTCGACTTCTCGCGGCCGGGTAAACCGACGGACAATGCCTTCATCGAAGCGTTCAACTCCAAGTTCCGGGCCGAATGCCTGAACAGGCGTCGCCATTATCGCTCAGACCAATGGCGCTCCAA
>NZ_JACNMO010000090.1 GCF_020622345.1 Roseobacter weihaiensis
CCCAGTTTTGCCAATGTCCGACGGGCAGATAGATGGCTTTCCTCGACCAGCCGGATGATCTCAAGCTTTTCTGATGCAGGGTACCTCATTCGTGGTCGCCCCCACCGTCGAACATGCTTTTTTTGAGAAGACGTAGTTCCAAGGTTTGCTCTGCCACGACTTCCTTGAGATCTTTGGCCTCGCGGCGTAGCTCTTTGACCTCATCCGTGTTCGCGGCCCGGGCCGTATCGCCAGCCAAGCGCTTCTTCCCAGCTCCCATGAAGTCCTTGGACCATTTGTAATACAGCCCCTGGTATATGCCCTCGCGGCGGCACAGCTCAGCGATGCTGTCTTCACCACGCAGGCCATCCAGCACGATGCGGATCTTCTCTTCGCCGGAATATTGCTTGCGGGTGGCACGCCTGATGTCTTTGACGATCTGCTCGCCAGGGCTCTTCGTTGTCTTTCTCATCGTCCACTCCTCAGTGGTGACGATGAGCCAGAAACACTCCCTTAGCAAATCACCCTAAATGGCCCCATAAGCGCTGACGTCAGACA
>NZ_JACNMO010000091.1 GCF_020622345.1 Roseobacter weihaiensis
CGTGAAAGTGGTCCACCAACTGGGATAGATTATCCCGTAAATTGGAGGATCAGCAATGGCTGGGAAACGAGAGAAGCCGGAAGAGATTGTATCGAAGCTTCGGCAGGTTGAAGTTCTGCAAGGACAAGGCGCGACGATTGCCGAGGCGGTGCGCCAGATTGGCGTGACGCAGCAAACGTTCTATCGATGGCGTAAGTTGTATGGTGGGATGCAACGGTCGCAGTTGGCCCGTCTGAAAAAGCTGGAGAAAGAGAACCAGCGGCTGAGACGGGCGGTGTCTGACCTGACCTTGGACAAGTTGATCTTGACGGAAGCGGCGAAGGATGAAGGGCGTCAGGCAAACCATCCTGTGGATGGTTTGTAGCCCTGAACGCGAAGCCCTACTAAGCCCTTCACGTCGTCGCAAATGCATCGACCACGTGCGGCAGGAGCTTGGTGTGTCTGAGCGCCGGGCCTGCCGCACACTTGGGCAGCACCGATCGACGCAGTGCAAGGTGCCGCAAGGCCGTGCTGACGAGCAGCGTCTGA
>NZ_JACNMO010000008.1 GCF_020622345.1 Roseobacter weihaiensis
TTCAGCACAAACGCTCTCTGCGCCTCCATGAATTTACTCTTCTTCATAGAACTCTCCTTCTCCCGCACGCGGGATCATAAATGGAAAATTCCAGCTCTGATCGATCCAGCTTTCGGGCAGCAGGTCACTATCGGCTCAGGAACAAGGTCCCGGCAGCACTGATGGAATTGCCAGGCGCATCCAGCCCGTCTGTGTGAGCAAAAGCGCGGAAAATCTCGCCCAGACCTGGGACACTTTCGGCTAGCACATCAAAAACCCGCAAACTCTTGTTACCAACGAGGCAGCATTGGGGGAAGGTCAGGACCAAATTTCTCTGAACGACAGCAATAGTTGATCAAAATAATTCCAATCCATTTCCCGCCTCTGTAGCTGGCATTGGAACTTCATTTTGTATGACCTCATCAGCCCGCGCTTTCTGCATCGCACGTCCGCTGGCTGGCCAGAACATGATGTGGCGCGCCGCATCTCCACCGAGAGAGTGTTTCTCACAGTGAATGCCTTCTTTCTGAAGAAAATCGAGCGTGAATTCACTGTTCATCCTGCCGATATCACTCAGGCCGGCCACCATCCTGGCCCCGCCGAATGCCTTGGCGCGCAAACGATCCCGGCTGCCGCCAAGCTTGAGAATATCGTTGATCAATAGCTCCATTGCGTTGATCCCTGCCAGGTTGCAAACGCCGGTACTGTTGGTGCTGACAGTCAAAAGCATGTGGTTCATGCCGCCAACCCGCGCGACAGGGTCCCAAAGGCAACACGAAACGCAGGATCCCAGAATGGTGGTTATCACCTGATCGGGATGTCCACCGACGGCACGTTCGCCTTGAGTAATATGCCTACGATCCTTGCTCATTGATTGTCCGCCCGAGAGAGGTTTTTCGCCGATTGTTTTGTGCCAGTGTGACCCAATCGAATGGCATCACCCAGCCGGTGTATCGGAAGTTGATGTTGAACGGCACCAATGCTGAAAGCCGCGCGTGGCATACCATAGACGACCGAGGTTTCTTCATCCTGACCAAATGTCACTGCGCCTGCCTCAGCAAGTTTCAGCATCCCTTCTGCACCATCTCGACCCAGACCGGTCAGAATCGCCGCCGTCACACGACGCGCTTGCGGGACCGCAGAGTGAAAAAGATGGTCGACCGAAGGACAGTGAAGCATTTCGGGATCGTTATCCACAAACCGGCATTGCCATCCATTGGCCCGCTGAATGACCTCTGTATGGCGTCCAATGCCTGGGGCCAGCACAACGTCGCCACGTTCAAAAACCACGCCCTCTTCCGCCAGCCTGACGTTTTGCGGCAGCTGACGCTGCAAGCGCTCTGTAAAGCTTTGCAGGAAGTTTCCTGGCATATGCTGAACAATCACAACAGGCGGCCCGATCGGATCCAGCCGCGGCAAAACCGCTTCGATTGCGGAGACACCCCCTGTCGAAGCGCCAATCACAATCAGCGAAGACCGACGGCAGGATATCCCACTCAGAGCAGGCGATGCGCCTGCACCGGGCGGCGTGTCATGCGGGTCCGGATTGCCCATTTGCAACCGGGCGACATTGGTACAGGCCGCTTGGTATACACGGTCACAGATGTCACGTGAAAGATCTTGATCAAAGCCTTTGGATGGCTTGAGAATACAGTCGATGGCCCCCCGCGAGAGGGCCTGTATGGCAGCATCACTGCCTTTGCTCGTCAGGCTGGAGAGCATAACAACCGGCATCGGGCGCGCGCGCATCAGACGGGTCAAGAACTCCAGACCGCTCATGCCGGGCATTTCGATATCAAGCGTCAGAACATCCGCTGCATTGCGGCGCAGGAAATCCCGCGCCTCAACGGCATCACATGCCTCACCGACAATCTCCAACCGCCGGTCAGAAGAAAGCACGGTCCGCAGCCAGGCCCGTATGACCCGCGAATCGTCTACGATAAGGACCTTCTTGGCCGGTTCGGAAGCAGAATGATTTGATGATGAAAAAAGCGCCAAGACATCTTCCCCAAAACTGCAGGCAACGCACCGCCCAATTGGCACGCCTTGTGAGCTATGCGGCAGATAAGTGAAGGCTGGCTTAATAGGGTCGAAGAAAATGGGGCGTGTTTCTAATCAATTTCGAACTGCGGTCCAGGAATTCATCAAGTATAATAAGTTAAATATAATAAAAACAAATAGTTAAGAGTATCTTTTTATGTGGACTCAGGTTCGATCAACTGACGCGAGATGATAACGCGCATGATTTCGTTGGTACCCTCAAGGATCTGGTGAACGCGCAGGTCGCGCACGATCTTTTCGATCCCGTAATCGGCAAGATAGCCGTAGCCCCCATGCAGTTGCAGGGCTTGATTTGCGACGTCAAAGGCCACATCGGTAACATAGAGTTTTGCCATGGCGCAAAACCTGCTGGCGTCCGGCGATTTGCTGTCGAGTTTCCAGGCCGCCTGCCGCAAAAACACACGGGCGGTTTGCAGCTTGACTTCCATATCGGCCAGTTTGAATTGCAACGCCTGAAAGCTGTTGATTGCGGTCCCAAAGGCCTGGCGCTCACTGGTGTAGGACAGGGCCGCGTTCAATGCTGCCTGCGCGCCGCCCAAGGCAGAGGCGGCGATGTTCAGACGTCCCCCGTCAAGCCCCGCCATGGCATAGGAAAACCCGCGCCCTTCCTCACCAACCAGGTTTTCGCCGGGCACCTTGCAGGCGTCGAATTGCACCTGTGCCGTGGGCTGCGCGCGCCAGCCCATCTTATCCTCCAACCCGCCAAAGGAAATCCCGGTGCGATCCGCTTCGACCAAGACAGCGGAGATGCCGCGCGGGCCCGGCTCTCCGGTACGCACCATGGTGAGGTAAACATCGGAATAGCCGCCGCCCGAGATAAACGCCTTGGTGCCGTTCAGGACGTAGCCCTCGTTGTCGCGGTCTGCGCGGGTGCGCAGGGCGGCGGCGTCCGACCCTGATCCCGGTTCGGTCAGACAGTATGAAAACACCGCCTCCATACGGCACAGAGGCGGGAGCCATCGGTCCTTGAGCGCCTCAGACCCATAGGCGTCGATCATGCCGCCGCACATGTTATGGATCGACAGAAACGACCCGACGGAGGGACAAGCCATTGCAAGGGCTTCGAAAACAAGCGTGGCATCAAGCCGGTTCAACCCCGACCCGCCGTGGTCTTCAGAGACGTAGATCCCGGCAAGACCCAGTTCGGCCACCTTTGGCCAGAGGTCTTTCGGGATCGTTCCGGCTGCCTCCCAGGCGCGGGCGTGCGGGGCGATATGCTCTTGTCCAAAACCATGGGCCATGTCGAAAATGGCCTGTTGTTCTTCCGTCAGTGCGAAATCCATATGCGCCTCGTCCCTCTTTGCCCCCGCACAGGGATAGCATCCTCCTCTCAGCCTGCAAGGGGCTCTCAGTAACCGGTCATCTCCAGATAGCCCTGACCGCTATGGGTTCCTTCGATCCGGACGGGCCCTTCCCAATAGGGGATCGAGGTGGTCATCCAGGCGGATCCGTTCAACGCCGATACCGTAACATCGACCCCTTTGTCGGGCAATTGCACGCGCCAGCGGGTCGGGACGTCGCGCCCTGCGACCCGTGTGGTGTCGAGCGGCGTGGCCAGGAAAGCGCCGTTGGGAAAGGCGGTTGTGGTCCCGTCAGGTTCGATCCAGGTGGCCTGGGTAAAATCGCTGCCATCGCTGTCATGCAGCGTAAAGCCCATCAGCCGGGGGCCCTCGTCAAAGACCATGGAGAACCAGTCCCAGCTGACCTGCGTCGCGGCCAGTGGCTGCGAGGCCCACTCCCGGTCCAACCAGGCGGTCCCGGTGACCTCGACAGGCCCGTCCGGCAGCATCAGCGTGCCCTCAACCGCATAAAAGGGCTGCGAGTAATAGTAACTTGCGCGCCCGCTGGCGGATTTCTGAGAAAAACCGTTCTCACCGTGAAACACCAGTGGTCCCTGCGCGGTGAGCGTGACCTGATAGCCGAAATCCGCCCCCATGGCCCGCATTTCGACCTGATCCAGCGTGTCGCCTGCCATATGCCACTCGTCAATCCAGGCCTCAAACGGCGCCGCCGTGACACCTGCCTGCCCGACCCCGCCGCGCGCGATCCGCTCCGCCACGAAATGGTCCTGCGGGGTGGTCACCGCCGCGTGCCCCATCCAGAGCTGAGGACTGTCCCAACCGGGGCGCTCCTCCGGGGCCATGGCGGAGCGAAAGAGCGTCCACTGCAGGCCGAAATCACGCCCCTGATCGTCCTTGAGGTTGGCGGTCACATACCACCATTCGATCTGATACGCGGGATGGGCCCCGTGATCGGCTGGAAAGGCAAAGCTGCCCCCGCGCTCCGGCTGCGCAAAAGCGTCCGCTGACTGGCCCAGGCCCGCAAACCCCTGCGCGACACCCTGACCCGCAAAAATCACAAGGAAAATAAATGCATACAGCATGCTTCTAACGTTCATTGCTAAACACCTTCAGCAGCCGTTGTGGATCGGTGCGGGCGAGTTTGACCGCCGGCCAGAGCGCCGCCAGGAAAGCGGCGACAAGCGTCAACCCCGCCAGACGCAGATAATCCAGCGGGAAAAAATACATTGGCAATCGCCACCCGAACGCCTCGACATTCACGACCGCCAGAAGCACCCAGGCAAGCAGCAGTCCGACCGGCACCGCCAACACGCCGGTCAGGGCCGCGAGGCACACCGCCCGCACCACCTCCAACCGGGAGAGAGCGGCCCGGGTCAGCCCCAGGGCCCAGACCGGAGCCAGCTGCGGCAGCCGCATCGTCGCCAGCGTCAGCAGGCTGATGAGAATGGCCAGCCCCGCCACCGACAGGGTCAGCACATTGAGGGCGGCGGTCACCGAGAAGGTCCGCTCAAACACCTGAAGCGAAAACGCCTTGAGATCGGTCTGGTTTATCAGCGCCTCCTCGTCCAGATCAAAGCGGGCGCGCAGCGCCGCCGCGAGCGCCTCCGGCTGATCGGTGCGCACCCCGAACCGCAGGCGCGGCACGTCCGGGTAGCGCGCGGAAAAGAGCGCCTCGCCCAGGATCATCTGGCCCGCGGAATTCCCATAATCGCTGTAGATGCCGATCAGGCGGTCGCCCGTGGGAAGTGTCTGGCCAATCCCCCAGCCCTCGCGCCGGGCCAGCTGTTCATTCACCAACACGCCCTCCCCGGCGGCGAGAGCGTCCCAGACATCCGGCGTTGCTTGCAGTAAGGGCCAGTGGGTGCGGTAGGTCTCATGATCGCGAATGCCGAACACCTCCGCCGGCAACCCGCCCAGACGGGTGTCCACGGAAACGATGGGCAGAACGGCATCGGCGGCGGTGCCCAGATAGCCCAGCAGCGCCTCGGCCTGCGCCGCGTCGCGGGCATTGAGGTAGAGCTCGGAAGCCAGCCGCTGGTCCAGGTAGGCGGTGAAGGTCATCCGAAAGCTGGACACCATCGTCGACACACCGATGTTGGCGGCCATCGCCAGCAACAGCGCCATCAGCGCCATGGAAAGACCGGGCAATTGCTGACGGCTGTCGGCCCAGAACCACTGCACAACGGCGCGGGTGCTGAGACGTTCGGCGACGCTCAGGCATTGTGCGAGAAACCAGGGGACGCAAAAGGCGGCCCCGATCAACAGGCACGCCAGCAGCGCAAAGCCCGCCAGAATCCCCTCGCCCCAAAGAGCAACAAGGATCCCCAGGAGGAACAACAGGACGGCCCCCCCGGCCAGCCGCTGCCCGGCCACGGAGGCCCCCACGCTCATCGCCCTTGGGTGATTGAAAGAGAGCAGCGGCATCTGCGCCAGCTTGAACAGGGCCGCCGCCGCGGCGATCGCGGTGCCCGCCAGCGCCATGCCAAGCCCCGAGGCCCACCAGGCCGCGCGCAGCTGCAACTGCCCCGCGACATCGGCTCCGTAAAGCCCCCGCAGCGTGGCGGCCACATCCGGCAAAAGCGCCGCGGCGATCAGATACCCAAGGGCAACCCCCGCCGCCCCGGCAAGCAGGGCGAACACCGTCAGCTCCGCCACCAGCAGCAGCATCAGCCGGTTGAGGGGCAGCCCCAGAGCGCGCAGGGTTCGGAAAACGCCGCGGCGCTGCTCAAAGGCGAGGCCGACCGCGCCATAGACGATGAAAATTCCCACCGCAAAGGACAAGAGCCCGAAAGCCGTCAGGTTGAGGTGAAAGCTCTGCGTCAGCCGGGTCACATCCGTTTGCACCCCGGCCTGCGCCACCCGGTATTCCGGCGGCAGCGGTGCGTGGTTCAGCGGCATCACGGAGCCCAACAGCAAGCGCTTGATCGATCCTTGTGGCCCCATGACCTGCTGCGCCTGTGCGATATCCATCAACACGCTGCCGCGCGGCCGTGTCGCGTCCGGGCGCAGGATGAGCGTTGATCCCGCGAGTTCGGGTATGTCGTCGGGATGCGCCATCGCCAGCGCCTCCGTTCCCAGCATGGCTGTCAGACCGCCTTCCTCTCCTGCGCTCTCGGGCAAGGCTGCGGGAAAGGTCAGAGGATCTATGCCGACAATGCGAAACGATTGCCCGTTAATGTCCACCTGCCCCTCCAGCACGGGGCTCACGGGCCAACCGAGCCGCCGCAGGCTTACGTACTCCGCAACGCTCAGCGCTGCCCCGTCGCGGCGCACCACACGGCTGACGTCCGCCGCCCCCAGCAGGTCCGAGGCCTGGGCGTAACTGGCCCGCGCCTCCGCGTTGATGGCCTGCACCCCCGACCAAAGGGCGGTAGACAGCGCGAGGCCCGCCAGCAGGGTTATCAGCTGCCACGGGTTGTAGCGCCAATGCGACCAAAGCGCCTGAACCCCCTGCCCGATCATTGCGCGGCTGCCGCTCCGGCACCGGCCGCTGACCTCTCACTCACCGCCCCGTGAGAGAGTATGAGCCGCCGCCCCATGCGGGCCGCCTGCCGGGCAGAATGGGTCACCATCAAGACCGCTGCCCCGGCTTCCTGAGCGCTTTCCAGCATCAGCGCCAGGACGGTGTCTGCGGTATCTTCATCCAGGTTGCCGGTGGGCTCATCCGCCAGGATCAGCCTGGGACGGGCCGCCAGCGTGCGCGCAATGGCGACCCGCTGTTGCTGGCCACCGGACAGTGCTTCGGGATACTTCTCAAGGTGATGCTCGAGCCCGATGCGGGCCGCCAGATGATCCGTCCACGCAGGATCAAATGCACCGCAAAGCCGCGCGTGAAAGGCAATATTGGCGCCCACCGTCAGACTGGGGATCAGGTTGAACTGTTGGAAGATGACACCCACGGTGCCGCGGCGCATTTTTGCCAGCTCTGTGTCGGAAAGGCGCGTGATCTCGGTGCCCTCAACCTCGATTGCCCCCTGCGTTGGTGCGTCGAGACCCGCGATCAGATGAAGGACGGTGCTTTTCCCGCTGCCGGATTCACCCTCCAACGCCAGTGTCTCGCCTGCGCCAAGGTCGAAAGAGACATCGCGCAGCACCTCAACAGCCGTCCCCCCCACGGAATAGCTTTTTGCAACATGTGAAAGTCTCAATACCATCTCTGTTCGCCCGGTTTCGTTCTACATGCCAAGAGATGGCGCAGTCCGGCAGGAACACAAGGGACGAGACGCGGTTAATCGACCACGGAACGCGGGCCAATTGCCACCTCTGTCTTCAGCATTTGAGACCACATCATCATTGCATGCTGATCAAAACATCAAGAACGCGCAGCAAATATCTGATTATGATATCCTTTCACAGGCAGTCAGCTACTGCCACAGCCAAAGCATCCGCACTGTTAAACCCGGCTTCGACCCGTCCGGCCCCGCACCAGTCTCCGGCAGCACCAAGCCCCTTTTGTGGGTCCACAAGACAGGGTTGCTCTGCCGGGCAGGCAACCTTTGCAAAGCGCCATTTGTGCAGCGACACATATTGCGCGCGCCCTACCTCAAGCCCGGTAGCCGCCGCCAAAGCATTGCTGAGGCGGGCGGTCACCGCCTGCGCATCGTCTTCCAAATGGGCCTCTGCCCAATCATTCGAGGATTGGCACAGGATGCTCGTGGCCTCGGACCGACCCGGTTTGGAGTTGTTCAGCGCGATCCAAGCGAGGGGGCTGTCGCGCACCACTGCCGCCTCCCATCCCGTATCAAGCGGATCGGCAAAGCCCAGCATCAGACTGTAGCAGCCCTGCATCCGGGCGGTATTCAGCGCGTCGCTTTCAGCAAATTCAACTGGCATGAGCTGTGCCGACTGCTCTGCGGGTGCCGTGCAGAGAACCCAGTCGTAGGGGCCATATCTCTCCCCATCGAGCGCGATGAGAGACCATGCCGCCCCGACCCGTTCAATGGCGGCAACGCGCGTGCTGCGCCACACCTTCTGGTCGACCGCCAGCGCCTTGCACAGCGCATTCATCCCAGGCAGCGCCACATAGCGCGGGGCTGTCCATGCCCGGCCCGATGCCTGCCCGGCGGTCAAATCGACCAGTTCCGGCGACCAGCGGGCGACGGTTCCATCCGCCAGAAAAGGGGTCAGAAATTCGCGAAATGCCGCGGTATGGGCCGTAAAGTACTGCGCCCCGTGATCGAACTGAAAATCTTCCGCACGCCGGGTCGACATCCGCCCGCCAAAGCCGCGTGATTTCTCAAAGATATCAACGTCCGCCTGTGCCACCAGACGCTGGGCCAGCCGCAACCCGGTGATACCGGCACCGATAATGGCAATGCGAGGGAGATGAGACATGATGGACCCTTCGTTTAATCTATCCAAGGACTTAGGCCGCTGACGCGTGGCGGCCAGCATGCCGCGCAAAAACGGCAGATGTCATCCCGCGGCGCCCACCCGGTCACCCGGCGGATTGAAGCTGCGCATCTGCCGCGGCTTGCGCGGCCTCTGCCTGGTCCCTGGTGTCGACCGACGATGACACGCGGCGCTGCCATTTCGATGTTTTTCTCCTGAAAGCCCTTCGGGATCGCATTCGGTGCTTCGCGCCGGATCAGGAATTGCTGGCCGGGTTCGGAGGTGAACTTGATCCCGATCTTGTAATCTGTCCCGATCAGGGCCACCGCGCCCTGACTTTTGAGCGGAGCCGGAAACTGCCCATCGAGTTCCGGGGATTCGAGCAACTCAACCCCTACTTTCTTGACCAGCTTGCGGAGTTTTTTCAGATCACTCGTCGAGCGAGACTTCAAACGACAGCTTGACCGCGACCCAGTCCCGGCTGTGGTTCTGGATCGTACCCATGGAACTGAACGGGATCGTAAAGACCGGCCCGCTGTGGTGACGCAGCCGCACGGAGAGCCGGCTGCCGCCCACACCTCCTTCGCCGTCGGGCAACTCCTCTGCACCCTCGCCCGCGCCATCCCTGGTGCCGTCGAAAAACGTGCCGGACGTCCGCCACGCGGAGACCCCGATCATGGTCAAGATTGCCGCACTCACCAGCCCCGGCAGGATGCGCTGCGCCCCGGTCAGATCTTTGGTGAAGGGGTCGATGTTCCGGGCATAGATGATGAAAAACGCCGTCCCGACAGTGATGGCCGCTTCCAGCAACGAAAATAGGCCCTGGATGCGTCCGGCCTGCTTGCCTTCTGACGAGGACAACAGACGATCCCGCCGGATGCCGGTACTTCGAAAAGGGACGGGCCGGCACAATCGCTGCAAAGGATCGGTTCCGCGCATTTACTCCCTCGCTGAGCGCACCGGTCAGATTGCCATTGGCCTGTGCAAGGATCTGCAGCACCAGCAAGAAGATGCAAATCGCAGGCCAGGCGCGCGCGGTGAAGCCGACCACCTTGCAGGGCCCTTCCCTGTCTCGGCGCATGACGTGCCTTGCTTCCTCGTCCAGCAGGCCGGACGGGTGACTGCGTGCATCGCGAGAGCCTGTCAAAAGCGCCAGGATGACGAACCGGACCACCATCCCCGATCCGATCAGGACAGGGGCGCCTCGGCCAAGTGGCGGATCGGATCCATTTCCGTGACCGCCAGAGCACCCCGGCTTAGTCTGAGCCACCCTCGACGCTCAAATTCCTTGAGCTGGCGTGAAACCACTTCCCGGGCGGTGCCCAATTCGACGGCAAGCTGTTGGTGAGTGAGCTGAAGGATGCCATGGGCGTCGAGCAATTCCAGGATCTTCTGGGCAAGCCGAATATCCAAACGCTTGAAGGCGACCTCCTCGATCACGACAAACAGATCGGCAATCCGCTTCGAGTAGGCGTCAAAAATAAACGCGCGAAACTCCTTTGACAGCGATATCAGCGTATCGAAGTCATGGCGCGGGATCAGCATGGCTTCGACATCAGTCTCCGCAATGCCCTCGGCCGAATAATCCTCGAAGGCCAACAGACAGTCTGTCGTCAGAACGCAGCTTTCGCCCGACTGCACGCGGTAAAGGACAATTTCGCGGCCCGTCTCGGAGAGCTGTTGCACCCGCACAGAGCCCGAGACCAACAGCAGAAGATGCCGCGCGGGGCTGCCTGGGCCAAAGACGACAGACCCCTCGGGAATCCTGACAGACCGTGCCTTTCGGTCCAGAAGTTCCGCCGCCTGATTTGAGATACCAGAAAGTCCGGGGAAGGTAGCACGCCAATTTGAAAAGGTCAGCATCTGTCTTGATCCGTTTTCCGCGCATCAATACCGCAACAGAGGGTTGAGTCCTTTGATATTTGTCAACGGCCTCGCAGCACGCAGTGCCAAAAAGAGCGAAACAGAATTGGAGATGTCCGGATGGATCGTACCAACAAGACTGCAGTGGTCTATTTCTCACTGACCGGTCATTCACAGCGATTGGCCACACGATTGGCACGGGCCTTGGGGGGTGAGCTGATCGCACTGAACGCCCCCTCTTACCGGTCCGGCCTTCTGGGCTACCTGCATGCCGGTTTCGACAGCGTTCGGAAAAAATGTGTTCTGGCGCCGCAACGCTTTACCACCCTTGCAGATTTTGACCGGCTTGTGCTTTGTGGTCCGGTCTGGACCTCCTACCCCGCCACACCCTTGCGGGCCCTCTTGCGCTCGGACATTGACCTGCCCGCATCGGTCAATGTGTTCCTGACCACCGGCAGCCAGTCCTCCGCGGAAAAGGCGTTGACCGTCGCGGAACAGGATCTGGGGCGCGCCCTGACGGCCACCGCATTTCTTGTCAACAGCGCAGAAGGGACCGAGCAGGAGAATACCGTGGTCGAGGCGTTTTTACGCACTGTCGGCGCCGTGGCCCAAGATGAAGCCAGTTGAAGATACCGCGTGAGATGACCGTATCCCAGAAGATTGCCGGGATGGACAAGCACCCGACCGCGCCTGGCAAGGCCCCTGCGGTCCGCAAGCTGCCAAACCATTGCGACGATGACTGTGCGCGCATATTGCCAAGTGCTGTGAGCGGAGACCGTCGCCCAGCCACGCCCCGAGGCGGGGTACATTCGGAAAGGTCGCGGCGGTGACGGCAAAGTCGAATAACATCAGGGGGCTGGATGCCGTTTGGCATTCGATCATCGGGCAGTTTACCGGCGGCCTGTCGCCAGCCGCCCTTGCCACCGCCTATACGGATTGGTCTTTGCACCTGCTGGCCTCGCCGGAAAAGCAGGCAGAGCTGCTCAGCGCCACTTTGACCGCCGGGGCTGCCGAAACCGCACAGGACCCACGCTTTCAACATCCCAGCTGGCAGACATTGCCCTACAACCTCTATGCACAGGGGTTTCTGGCCGTTCAGAACTGGTGGGACAAGGCAACCGGCGACATGCCGGGGGTAGACCCCAAACATGCACGCATGATGAATTTTGCCGCCCGCCAGTGGCTTGACATGATGGCACCCACAAACTTTGCCCTGACCAACCCGCAGGTGCTGGAACGTGCGGTGGAGGAACGCGGGCAGAACCTCATCCGCGGGACCCGCTACTGGATGGAAGACTTCAACCGGATGATTTCGGGCCACCCCCGGCGCGCCAGCGTGCACAGCGTTGGCACCGATCTGGCCACGACGCCCGGCGACATCGTCCTGAGAAATGAGCTGGTCGAGTTGATCCGGTACCGGCCGACAACCGAAAAACTCTATCCTGAACCGATCCTGATCGTGCCCGCCTGGATCATGAAGTACTACATTCTGGACCTGACCGATCAACGATCGCTTGTAGCCTATCTTCGGGACCAGGGGTTCGAGGTCTTTATCCTGTCCTGGAAGAACCCGGACGCCGCGGATGCGGAGCTGTCGATGCAGGATTACCTTGACCTCGGCCCCCGCGCCGCGCTGACGCATCTCAGGCAGCTGGGCGCAACGCGGGTGCATGCCGTCGGGTACTGTCTGGGCGGCACGCTGCTTTCCATCGCGGCTGCGGCCATGGCGCGGGATCAGGATCGCACACTGGCTTCGGTCAGCCTCCTGGCCTCGCAGGTGGATTTCTCCGAGCCCGGCGAACTGAGCCTTTTCATCAGCGAAAGCCAGGTGGCCTTTCTTGAGGATCTGATGACCACCCAAGGCTATCTGAAAGCCGACCAGATGGCGGGGGCCTTTCAACTGCTGCGCACAAATGATCTGATCTGGAGCCGCGTCGTGCGCCACTACCTGCTCGGGGAACGTACAAAGGACAACCCCCTGATGGCCTGGAATGCGGATGCGACGCGGATGCCGGCCAAAATGCACTCTGAATACCTCAGACGTCTGTTTTTGGAAAATGCGCTGGCGAAGGGCCGGTTCAAGGTTGATGGTGCCTCGGTCGCCCTCACTGATATCCGCTGTCCGATCTATTGCGTGGCAACAGAACAGGACCATGTGTCACCCTGGCAATCTGTCTACAGGCTGCTGATGCTTACCGACACGGATGTGACCTTCGTGCTGACAAACGGCGGCCATAACGGCGGCATCCTGTCCGAGCCCGGCCACAAGAACCGCCATTACCGCGCAGCGCACAAAACGGAAGGCGATGCGCATGTCACGGCGCCCGACTGGTTCGACCGTCATGCGCCTCATGACGGGTCCTGGTGGACGCATTGGTCGGAGTGGATGAAAACCCAGAGCGGCGATGCGGTGGACCCCCGCTCGCCGCCCGTAAAGTCCTATGGAAGCGCACCCGGCCACTATGTGCTTGGATAGGTTCAGGGTGTCTTGTTGCCCGGTGTCGGGGCGAATGCCTTGGCGCCCATCTCAACCAGTTTCCCGGTTTCGGCCTGATATTGATCCAACGCTTTCCGAATGAATTCCGCCTGGATCTGCTGAAGGTCCGCCACGTTCTTGCAGTGCAGTATTTCATGCTGGGTTTTCACATCTTCCTTGATCCGCTCCGCCACGAAACTGGCCATCTCGGCCCCCATATCGCTCAGCGCTTCCACCCAGGCCGTGCTGGCCCCCATGAAATTTCCAAGGCCCGCTTCTTGAAGCTGCGAAAGCGCGTTCAAGGGTGTTTCGCTGCTTGGCTTTGATTCCTTGTCTTGTTTATTCGCCATGTCTGATCCTCCAGTGAATGTTGGCTGATTTGAGAATAATCCAACTTGGTGCGGCGCTGATTGACATTGCTCAATGCGCCCGCGCACCGACAACAGGTATCGAAGGCAGGCCACCCCAGTTGGAGAGTTCTTTTGCCAACCTTCAATCACGACTCTGGCCTGACGCCAGAGCAAGTACAGGCTGCGCGGGAACGTTCCGGCTGGAACGAGTTGCCGGTCGCAAAGACCGCCAGCGCACTTGGGGTCTTCTTGCGGCAATTCTCAAGTTTCTTGATCATCATCCTCATCGTCGCTGCCGGCGTGGCGGTTGCGCTCGGAGAGGTCCTGGATGCCGCAACAATCGGCGTTGTGGTCTTGCTCAACGCCGTCTTGGGGTTTGTGCAGGAGTGGAAGGCGGAGACCGCCCTGGCGTCGCTGCGCAAGATGCTGGCCCCCAAGGCCATGGTCATAAGAGACGGTGAAGAGCAGGTCATTCCCGCCCGCGAGGTTGTGCCGGGGGATATTCTTGTTCTGTCTCCGGGCATCAAGGTCGCCGCCGATGCAGTATTGCTCCGCGCCTCCGAGCTGCGCGCGGATGAGAGCATCCTGACGGGGGAGTCGGTGCCGGTTCCCAAATCACCCGACGCCGCAGAACCCGTCGTTTTTACAGGCACCGCAATCGTTGCCGGGCGCGGCGAAGCCCGCGTCACCGCGATCGGGGCAAATACCGAATTCGGCAAGATCGCCGATCTGACAGGGGCCGTCGGACCCAAGGTCACGAACCTTCAGGTCAAGCTGGGCCAGCTTGCGCGCCAGCTGGGTATCGCCGCCATCCTGGTGGCTGCCGGGGTAAGCATCCTTGGCGTCGCTCTGGGGCGCGACATCGGTGAAATGGTTATGACCGGGTTGTCCCTCTCTGTCGCAATGGTTCCCGAGGGGCTGCCTGCGGTGGTCACGATCACGCTGGCTCTCGGGGCAACGGCGATGGTGCGCCAGAACGCTCTGGCCAGACGCTTGCAGGCCGTCGAAACGCTTGGTGCGGCGTCGGTCATCTGCACCGACAAAACCGGCACCCTCACCGAAAACAAGATGACCGCCACCCATATCTGGACGGTGGATCGGACCTACGACGTCACGGGGACGGGCTATGACCCGGCAGGACATATCGAAGCCAACGGCCAAAGACTTCGAGCGGGTGACGACCCTCTCTTGGCGGCCGTTCTGCAAACCGGGCTGTTTTGCAGCCACGCCCGCCTCACCCGGCAAGGTGACACATGGACCATGACCGGTGCGCCGACCGAAGGGGCCCTTGTCACCCTGGCTTACAAGGGATGGTGCGCTCCTTCGCAGGAGCAGGCCCTTCTGGCCGAGATCCCTTTCAGCAGCGCCCGAAAGCGCATGAGTGTTCTTTATCAATCGCCTGACGGCATGGTGGTGCTGTCCAAGGGCGCGCCCGAGCAGATACTGGAAATCTGCTCACGCATCATGGGCCAAGATGGCCTGCAAGACCTCACGCCCGAGCACATTGCGACCATAAACGCAGCCTACGCTGACTTGGCAGCCCGGGGTTTGCGGGTCATTGCGCTGGCACAGCGCAGCACCGCCGATCCCAAGATCGTCGAGGAAGACCTGACATTTCTGGGGCTTGTCGGCCTTATCGATCCGCCCAGACAAGAGGTGAAAGCCGCCATCGCCTCGGCAGTGTCGGCCGGGATACGTGTCATCATGATCACCGGGGACAGTCCGATCACCGCAACGGCCATCGCAAACCAGCTGGCACTGGATGTGGAAACCCCGCTCACGGGAGCAGAGCTCGACCAGTTGACCGATGAGGCATTGGCCGAGCTGCTGGCCCAAAACGTGCTGTTTGCCCGCACGAAGCCAGAGCAGAAGATGCGGATCGTCGGAACGCTGCAAAGCCAGGGTCAGATCGTGGCAATGACCGGTGACGGCGTCAATGACGCCCCTGCCCTCAAGAAAGCAGACATCGGCGTGGCCATGGGTATTCGGGGAACGGATGTTGCCCAGGACGCCTCGGATCTGGTGCTGCTGGATGACAACTTTGCCACGATTGTAAGGGCGATCGGCGAAGGCAGACGCCAATTCGCCAACGTCCGCAAGTTCGTTCGGTACCTTTTGTCCTCAAATGCGGGAGAGGTCATCGCTCTCGTCGTCAACATCGCCATCGGTGGCCCGCTGATCTTTCTGGCAACGCAAATCCTCTGGATGAACCTCGTCACCGATGGGGTGACCGCCGTTGCGCTCGGCATGGAAAAATCCGAACCGGACCAGATGCAACACCCGCCGCGCCGCAAGAACACACAGATCCTCGGTGCGGGGGGCATTCTGTCCATCCTCCTGCTGGGCCTTTACACCGGCGGGGCCAGCCTCTGGATCTTCTTTCAGCTTTTGGATCAGGGGGTGGAACTCGCCCGCACAACCGCGTTTACTGCCATGGTCTTTTTCGAAAAAGCCAGTGTTTTTGCGTTCAGATCGCTCCGCCTGCCGGGCTGGAAAATCGGCTGGTTCAGCAACCCTTTCCTGCTGGCCGCGCTCGCCGTGACCCTGAGCGCGCAGGTTCTGGCGGTCTATTGGCCTCCCCTGCAGGCGATGCTGCGCACCGTGCCGATCGGCCCTGCGGAATGGCTGTGGATCGCGATTTTTACAATCCCGATCCTGATCGTTCCCGAAGTTTTGAAGGCGCTGGCGCTATGGCATCAGCGCACCACGTAATAGGCGACGAGGCTGGCCAGAAAGGTGATAAGCACGAGGATGGAATCCAGCCCGAATGTGCCGATTTTGGGTTTGCGCCGGACGATCAGCCCGACGAGATAGATTGCGGTGACCGCGATGCCAAACGAGAGCGCAAGGCTGACGGTCTGGGAGGTCTGTTGCAGGATGGGCCCCTCCCGAAACAGAATATCTGCCGGGAAAACCAAGACCAGCATGATGAGGTTGCTGCCAAAAATATTGGAAATCGCCATCGTGTAGGCCCCGATGCGAACCGCCGTGATGCTTGTTGTCAATTCCGGCAAAGAGGTCGCCACCGCCAGCAGCGTCACCCCGATAAACCCTGTGCCAAGGCCCGATTGCGCCGCGATGCGCTCGGCAAAAAAGACAAGCAATATGCCAAACAGGAGAATGGCCAGGCAGGCGACGATGGCTTGCCAGACAAGGGAGGCATTCACCGTTTCCGCCAGACCGGAAGGCGCCGGAAAGGGCAGCGGTTCAGGATCGGGCAGATCAACCGGCACCCAATCGCTCTCATTGTCATAGCGGCGCAAGAGCCAGACCGCCCCGGCATATGTCCCCACGATCAAAATGCTGCCAAATCCGACATTGTAGATCACAAAGGTTTCGCCCAGGCTGGTGATGATCAAGGCGACAGAGAGCAAAAGAACCAGTAATGTCGCCTCCAGAGCGTGATTGGCCTTGCGCGGGTAGTTGGTAATCGCACCACGCGCCCAAAAATCCGACATGGCAAGAATGGCCGTTTGCAGCGCAATACCGCCAAAGAGGTTGTTCAACACGAGATCACGCGCTTGCTGGGCCGCGGCGGTCAATGTCGTCGCGACCTCGGGCAGTGAGGTTGCCAAAGACAACAGCAGCAGCCCCACCAGCGATTTTGCCAGTTTGAACCGATCCGCCAGCGTATCGGCCAGATAGGCAAGGCGCGCCCCGGAGATCCACACCACAGCCGCGCAGCACAGGAACGCCAGCAGGCTCTGTATCAAGGAGGTTTCGGGAATACCCATGGCCTTGCGGTAGCGAATTTCCGCAAGAGCCATTTGATATCGCTCAATCCATGCCCCTGGCGCGGGTGAGAACATGCACCTATGCAACAAGAGCACGGTCACAGCCGCACAGAAATTGCCCAACGCCTGTCCTCCGGAAACCAAGCTGCGTATCTAAAAGACATGATCTACGGCGGCATCGACGGGGCCGTGACGACCTTCGCCATCGTGGCCGGCGTCGAAGGTGCGGGGCTCTCCCACGGTGTCATCGTCACACTTGGCATCGCGAATATCCTTGCGGATGGGTTCTCGATGGCGGCCAGCAACTACTCCGGCACAAAGGCCGAACTCGATGATCGCAAGCGGATTATTCGCATTGAGGAGCAACACCTTGAAGACCACAAGGACGGCGAATTGGAAGAGTTGCGCCAGATCCTGGCCCTGCGTGGATTATCCGGCGAGGTTCTGACACAGGCGACTGACCTGATCTCTCAGGACAAGGCAAAATGGATCGATCTGATGCTTACGGACGAATACGGCCTATCCAAGGATCAACCGCACCCCATCCGCGCGGCATTGGCGACATTCGGAGCCTTTCTCATGGCCGGGTCAGTGCCGCTGATTCCGTATGTGATCGAGATGAAAAACGCACTCCAAATATCTGTTTTTGCAACTCTTTTAACATTCTTCCTCATTGGCGCCTGCAAAAGCCGGTGGTCCCTGTCGCGGTGGTGGTGGTCGGGATTGGAGACTTTTGCAATCGGGGCCTTGGCCGCCTTGATTGCCTTTGGCGTTGGCGGGCTCTTTCATCTCGCAGGCGATTGAGCAAAATCAAAAAAACCGAGCCAACGTCATGATACTCTTACGCCAACGATGGGGCTTTTTATGTTCTCTAACTCGGTAAAACTATTCTCTATCAATGGCTTTCAGATCAAAATTGATCCTAGCTGGCTCCTCATCGCGGGTCTGATCACCTGGAGTTTATCGCGGCGTTATTTTCCCTCTGTCTTCCCCGGTGAGGCCTATCAGACATATCTCTTGATGGGCGTGATCGCGATGCTGCTGTTCTTTGCGTCCTTGCTGCTGCACGAATTGGCGCATTCGGTTGTCGCGCGCAGGCTGGGCGTACCCGTCGAAAACATCACCCTCTTTTTGTTCGGGGGCGTGGCGGAGCTCGAAGCCGAGCCGCAGTCGGCGCGTGTCGAATTCTGGGTGGCTTTGGCAGGGCCCGCGATGAGCCTTTGCCTGGCGCTGGGTTTCTGGTGTCTGGCACAGCTCGCACAGGTTTTCCCGGATTTTTCAAACGGCACAGCCGTTCTGTCATATCTTGCGCTGGTCAACCTCGTGCTTGCGCTCTTCAATCTGGTGCCGGCATTTCCACTGGATGGCGGGCGCGTCCTGCGCGCCTATCTTTGGCACCGCACGGGCGACGCGCTCAGGGCAACGGAAATCGCATCGAGATCCGGTACGATCTTTGCCTATTTCCTGATGGCGATGGGTCTCTTTGCGCTCTTCCAAGGGGCGCTCATCGCGGGAATGTGGCAGATGCTGCTGGGTGGGTTCGTTCTGTTCGCGGCCCGCTCAAGCTATCGCACGCAACTCGCCCGCAAAGTCTTTGAGGGGAAAACAGTAGAGACCCTGATGAACAGCGCGCCGATCATCGTCGCGCCCCAAATGACATTGGCCGAGTTCGTCAACAGGATCATGTTGCAACACCGGATCAGCTTTACCCCCGTGGTCGAAGACGGTGTTCTGCTGGGGCATATGGATCAGACGTTGCTGTCGGGGATTGATCGGGAAAACTGGGCAAATACGCACGTCGGTGATGTTTTTGCAGGGCTCGATCCCAAAACGACAGTCGCGCCGGATATGCCCATTCAGGACCTGCTGACGACAATCGCGGCCACGAGGAACCGCAAGTTTCTGGTTACGGAAGACCATAAGCTGGTGGGCGTCATAACGTTGGCCGATGTCACGGAGTGCCTTCAAATCGCGGATGCGCTTTATCATCAGTGAGGGGTTTTCTCAAAGATGCACCGAAGACTGAAGATGGCCCTCTTTCCAAGGCAGGTCCGCCCGGTCACCCGCACCGCACGTCGTTTAAGACGCAGGCCAAAGGCTGACACCAGTCATCATCACACAACCGACAAACACGCACATTTGGCCAGGTGATTGACCCGTTGCGTGGTACTGCCCAGCACCAGCCCGGCAACACGGCTCAGTCCCCGGCGCCCCGTTACGATCAGGTCCGCGCCGATCTCATCGGCACAGGCAAGCAATTCTGTCGCAGGATCCCCGTGCGGCATGCGGGTTTCAACACGTTTGCATCCGATGTCCCCCGCGATCTTCAACCCTTCGTCCAGGATCTTTTGACCGGCCTTTTCGGCCTCTTCAAAGGTCGGCACCAGGGGGGGCACGTGGTCTCCGTCACCTGCGCTGACAGCTTCTGCTGCCGTCTCTGCGCGCGAAACATGCACAAGTGTCACCGTCCCGGCATAGTATTTCGCCAGATCACAAGCGATCCGGGCCGCCGATTTGGCCTTTTCGGACCCGTCGAGGCCCACGATGATTTGTCGGAACATAACGGCTCTCTTTTCTGATGGGCGGTGCGGATCAGACCGCTATAACCGCACCCAGATGGGATTTTACGACGTCAATTGGCTGCGCGGTCAGGTCTTTTGCAACTTCCTCCACGATCACGTCTTTCAGACGGTCTTCCGCAACACCTCGCAACAACCCGAGCATCAGAGGCCCAGAGACAAGCACCAGACGGTGGAACCGCTTCTTATCCAAACTGTTGGACAGCCGACCCGCCACCTTCCGCGCAAACCGGATGTCGCTCTGCCGTTGAGGATCACCGGGGTCGACCGCGGATACCGCCGGACCGGCAATGCTGTGTCCGACCCCCGCCTTGTCGCGGGGTTTGTCCACGCCCTCCGCCCGCCAATGCTTATTCGCCAAGGGCTCCAGACCCTTGCCGGGACCTCGATTGACAAGGATCCTGACCTCACGCGTGTTTGCCAATACAATCCATGTCACAACAGGTTTCACGGTCCACTCCTGATCGGTTCGCACCTGCAGATTTGCAGATCGGATCAATTGAGCGTTGACCAATATCAATCTAAGCTTGCGTCTGCCGCGATGTAATCAGCAGGCGTCATAGGAAAGTGAGGGAGGCGATGACCAGGAGTGAGCGAGACAGTGCTTTGTTGCAGGCGATCCTCGAGGCTGCGGTCGACGCGATCATTGTGTCCGACCCGTCCGGCAGGATCATTCGCGCCAACCCGGCCGCCTGTCAGCTCTTTCAATATGAAATCGACGAGCTGGTCGGACAGAGCGTCAACACACTGATGCCGCATGCTCTGGCCAACCTGCATGACAGCTTTATGCAGCATTACCTTCAGACCGGCGAAAAGCGGATCATCGACATTGGCCGTGATGTTGAAGGCCAGCGCAAGGACAAGAGCGTCTTTCCCCTGCACCTCTCCGTGGGAGAGACCATCGCGGGTGGCCAGCGCATGTTCATCGCAATCCTGCATGACTTAACCCAACGCACCGCGACGCAGGAGGCCCTGGCGCGCTCCCAGCGGCTTGATGCGATCGGGCAGATGACCGGCGGCATTGCCCATGACTTCAACAACCTGCTCACGGTGGTGATCGGCAATCTGGAGCTTCTGGAGAACAGCGGTGCGAGTGCCCGTCAGTTGCCGCTTATCCAGGACGCCTTGAAATCGGCGGAACTCGGCGCCGATCTGACCTCAAGGCTGATGATCTTTGCCCGTCGAAGCAACCTGCATCCCGTTGGGGCAGATCTGCGGGTCCTGTGCGAAGACACGCTGGCGATCCTCAGGCGCACACTCGGGTCAAACTATGTGATCAGAACCGAGTTCGCACCCGAACTCGACAAGGTCATGATCGACCCGGTGCAGCTGCAGACAGCGTTGCTGAACCTCTCCTTGAACGCGCGCGATGCGATGGGGGAAAAGGGCGAGCTGCTGATAACAGTGTCAAATGTCTCGATAGACGACACCTATATCGCGCAGGAAACGGATATCGAACCGGGCAACTACGTGCGCCTGTCGGTCAACGACGATGGTGCCGGGATGGACATAGAGGCGCAGCGCAGAGCCTTTGAGCCCTTTTTTACGACCAAAGCCGACAGCGGCGGCACGGGCCTTGGCCTGGCGATGGTCTATGGGTTCGTCCGGCAATCCGGCGGGCATATCACGCTCTATAGCGAGCTCGGGCTGGGCACCAGTTTCGGGCTCTACTTTCCAGCGGTCTCTGCCACAGGTGAGCCCGCCAAAAGACCGCAAGAGGCGCAACCCAAATCTGAAAATCCGCTCGGACATGGCGAGGTTGTGATGGTCGTGGAAGACAACCCCAGAGTCCGCAAGCTGTCCGTCGAACGCGTTCGCGATCTGGGCTTTAAGACCGAAGAAGCCACCAACGCCGATGAAGCCTATCAGATGCTCAGATCAGGCGTTCACGCAGATGTCGTGTTCACGGATCTTGTCATGCCGGGTGATCTGAACGGCTATGATCTTGCCGGTAAGGTCGCAGAGGAATTTACCGGCATCAAAGTGCTTTTGACGTCTGGCTATGCCAGCGATGTGGTGACCGAGGCCATGGCGAACGGGCAGACATACCCGATTTTGCACAAGCCCTACCGGCAATCAGAACTGGCCGGCAGGCTTCAGGCACTTTTGGCCGAAGATGCCGTCGATTGAAGAGTTTTCACATCACAAGCCAGGGTGTAGCCGACGCCCCGCACGGTCTTTATGAGTTTCGGATCGGATGGGTCGCGTTCGATTTTTTTGCGCAGCCGGGCAATCTGGTTGTCGATTGTCCTGTCAAGGGGACTCCAGTTCTGCCCTCCTGTCAGATCCATCAGCTGATCCCGCGATAACACCCGTTTCGGACGTTCCAGAAACACGGTCAGCAATTTGAAATCGCCGCTGGTCAGCGCACAATCGAGCCCGGCGCGATCAATAAGCTCGAACCGATCCGGCGCAGCACTCAGGCCATCGAACGTGTAGCCTGAAATCTCGGGCGCATTCCGGGGCTCGGGTGAACCGTCTTCTTTCGGGGCCTTCGCCGCAGCGGCACCCCCTGTCCTGCGCAGCACGCTCCTGATGCGTGCGACCAATTCCCGGACATGAAATGGCTTGGTGATGTAGTCATCCGCCCCGACCTCGAGCCCGACCACGCGGTCGATCACATCATCTCTGCCGGTCACCATCACAATCGGAATCTGGGATTGCCGCCGGATGTCGCGCGCGACTTCCAATCCATTGTCTGCCCCCAGATGCAGATCCAGGGTAATCAGATCGATCTTGCTGGTCTCAATCGCCTCCAGCACTGCCGCAGCACTGGCAGCTTCGAGAACACGAAATCCCTCGTGTTCCAGAACGTTGCGCAGCAGCGCCCTGACCCTTTTGTCGTCTTCGACGACAAGAATTGTTTGGTGTCCCATAGACCGTTATTCGACCAACCCCGTGCCGACCCCCAGGAAGTAGATGCAGCCCTTATTTGCGGGTTTACGACTTGATACAAAACGATACAAAACCGTGCAGTTTAGTTATAACTCAGAATACAACACACGTTCAAGTTCGGCCGAATGCAAAATGGGGGCCGACAAAAATGTATGTCACAATACTGAGCGATGAGACGACCCGAAAACCATTCAGAACCCTCTCCAGCACAACAGCGAGATCACCCGAAGCCTACCTCAGAGCCGGATCATATCTCTATTTTGAGGGCGATTCCGTCGACTGGCTCTATCAGGTCAAGACCGGGGTCCTGCGGTTGACGCGCATGTTGGAAGACGGCCGCCGTCAGGTCATTGCCTTTGGGTATCCCGGTGACATCGTTGGCTTTCCGTCAGATGGCTTGCATCATACCGATTGTGAGGTTCTGGTCGATTCGCATCTTCAGCCCTACCGCAGATCCATGCTGGAAAGAGGCGATGGAGACCCCGACCTGCACCGCGAGTTGTTACAGGCCGCGCTGCGCGAGATCAGCGCCATGCAGGATCATTTCATGATGCTTGGGCGGAAATCCGCCGTGGAAAAGGTGGCATCCTTTCTGTGTGTCCTGACCGACCGCGTCGGTCAGGAGGTGGCGGGACACGTTCAGGTGGCGCTCCCGATGGGGCGCGGCGATATCGCGGATTTTCTGGGCCTGACCACGGAGACGGTCAGCCGGACACTCACGCAGCTTCGCAAGACCGGCGTTATTGCAATCGACAACATCCACACGGTCATTGTCCTGCAACCGACCGCCCTGATCAGCCTGTCTCTGGGAGATCGCGGGTAGCAGATCAAAAGCACGCGACCCCGCGGCCCCGGCAGAAGGCTTCACGCCCTAAGGGGCCGGCCAGAGGGCGCGTATCGCCGATGGCAAGCTGGCGCGGATATCGGCGATCTCACCCGCACTCACCTTGGTATTCAGCAGCTTGAAGACACAGGAGATGTCTTCGGCGCCACGATACTCTTCCGTATCCCCCAGACGGGTTTCGATAAAAGCAATGAAGTCGGCGCTTGCCCGCTCCTTGATCGGTGTTTTCTTGGGCACCCAGCCTTCAAAAAACATACCGCGGATCATCAGCGGAAGTTGGGCGGAAAACTGCGCCAATTCGTCCGGCATCAGATGATCCCGCAGGTGCTGAAGCGTGGCTCTGAGCAGGCTGAGCGCGCTGCGTTTTGACGACCAGTCCAGACGCCCTGCAAGTTCGTTGATCCACTCGTGGGTAATGTGAACAGAGCGGTCAATTACTTCTAAACCTTGTGCAGACATCGGCAATTCTCCTGGTATCCAGTTTCAGTCATCAATCGGCTGCATATCAATGTCGAAGGCCTCACCCGGGTTTCCGATGAGATATTGAAATACAGCATGTGTCATTGCACCAAGACCCAGCAGGACAAGCGTGTAATTCGCCACCCATCCCACGAAGGGGATAAAGTTCAACAGGGCAATGAGAAGGATCGCCGCGGCAAAGACGACAAGGCGGGCTGCGTTGCTTGGCTCTGCTTCACCGCCGAAACCGGTCCAGACGCGCATGGCCACACTATAGGCGCCCAATGCATATCCCAGTGTCCAGACGACCACGATGGCAAGCACGACAACGGGTACGAAGGGTAATCCGACAATCGTCAAGCCGGTGATGGGCACCATGCCAAACAAAATCGACAACCCGATAACGCCGAGCAAAATGGACCGTCCGGGCGCCGCCGCAATGCTCTGCCGCATTTTTTCGAGCCGTTTGGGCATGAAGCTGAGCATGCCAGCCCCCAAAATGACGAAGAACAACAAGGACACCACAAACCCAAAGAGAAGCGACGCAAAGGTTGGCAGAACCGGCATCTCGTTGCGGATGTCGTCCCATTCGCGCCAGGCATGCCCGGCCGATACCCGTTCAAAAACCACACGATCAGCCGGGGCGACGCGCTCGGGAACCGAAATCCTCTCGGCTATGCTGTAGGTCAGAACACCGGCGACCTTTGCCTCTGGCCCAAAGGAAATGGATTGCGCCAGAAGCCTGACGTCCCCTTCAATGGGGGCATTCAAAACCACATCCCGGGCCGTCACCAGAAGAGCGCCGTTCACAGGTCCGTCGACCGTGACCGTTTTCCCGAACAAACGCGCGTTTCGGCTTGTGACGGAGCTGCTCTCTGTTCGGACAGAGAAACCTGTTACCGTCAGATCCTTGGCGATCTGACCCCGGATGGCCACGACAGCGCCTGCGGCGTATAAATCCTCGGCAGCATCGGCGCTCACGGTGATATCAAAGCCCGCGACATGCAAATCGCCGGTGACCTGACCGCTCGCGCTTACCGTTCTTGCGGCGGCAAAGGTATCGCCGGATGTCTCCAGCGTCTCGTTGATGACCGGCCCTGCGATAAAGGTATCGCCGCCGTGCGCGATCTGGCTGGTTTCCGGCAGAGCCGCAGTAGCGCAGGAAAGGCTGGCGGCCGCGGCCATCATAATGCGCAAAAGCTTCATTTCCTGCTCCCGGTCCATCGGTCCCTCAAGCCTGATTTACCCTGCCACCCGCGCCGTTGATTGATTCTTATCAATCGAAGGTGATCCCGATTTGATAGGCAAAGATCGGCACTCGCCGCGTTTCAGACCGTCAGAAAGGAGATCGAACATGACCCGAAGACCTTTGCCCAGCCTGCAATCGGTAACAGGAGAATCCCCGCTGTTCCCCTCGTTTCAACGCGAGATGAACCGTTTGTTTGACCAGTTTCGCGCCGGTTTCCCGGTCCCCGAAACGTCGGGTGACACAGGCTTTGCGGCGTCGGTCTTTCCCGCAATAGACATCGTGGAAACGGACAGCGCCATTGAGATCAGTGCCGAAGTACCCGGTGTCAGCGAAGAGAACCTGGAGGCCACCATCGCCGGAGATACCCTGGTCCTGAAGGGGGAAAAGAGTTCAGATCACGACGAGACGGAGGACAGCTACCACCGCATCGAGCGCCACTACGGCCGCTTCAGGCGTCAGATCCCGCTGGGCTTCGCGCCCGAAGATAACGCGGTCGACGCCAAGTTCACGGCGGGCGTCCTGAAGATCAGGATTTCAAAACCGGAAGCCGCTGCCGCTGGCGCTGGCGTCCGAAAGATCGACATCAGCAATCGTTGATGCAGGCACCGGGCGTGTTCCTGCGCCCGGCCAATTCCTTTTTAGAAGGGCACGCTCCATGAGCCTGAAAACACTTCTGGTCTGTCTCACGACACCCGATCATGCGGAAGAGCTGATGAAGCTTGCCGTTCCCCTTGCCCGCAAACATGATGCCCATCTGATTGGATTGCACACAATTGAATCCCTGGTGGTCTACCCCGGCATTGCAGTGCATGTTCCCGAGCCCGCCTTTGCGGCCTTCAACGACAGCCAGAAAGCAGCCGCAGACGCCATTCAGGCCGTGTTCGACAAGCACACCGCACCCGAAGACTTTCAAAGCGAATTCCGCTGTATCCGCGCCGAAGCCGCGTCGGCAACCGACAGGATGGTGGAAAGCGCGCGGGCGGCGGACCTTGTCATCATGGCCCATGAAGACAAGGCGGCGGACAGATACGATCAGCGCAAGGCACAGGCGCAGCTCATTCGGGAAAGCGGGCGTCCGGTCATCGTTGTTCCGCTTGGCTATGACGGCCCGGAAATTGGCACGTCCATTCTGCTGGGATGGAGCGATACCCGCGAAGCCGCCCGCGCCGCCCACGATCTGGTCAATCTGGCGGATGAGGGTGCGGTCGTTACGGTCCTGCGTGTGGGCGACGCATCTGAAGATGCGCTGGAGGATTCCAAAGGGATTGATCTGGCCGGGATGCTTTCCCGACACGGGCTGAAAGCCAAGCTGGCGCATCGCACCCCGCTGGGGGCCGCGGTTGCAGAGGTGTTGAACCAGGTGGCCTTTGAAGAGGGTGCCGATCTTATCGCAACCGGCGCATTCGGGCATTCAAAGGCCTATGATTTTGTCATGGGGGCCACGACATATGCCTTGTTGAAGGACGCTAAACTGCCCGTGCTTTTCAGCAAATAGATGCCTTTGGGGGGACAACGATATCTGCCCATATCGGCAAGTGGTCGGAGGCGCGCCGCGCCAGCGTGCCATCTTCAACGCCGCCGTCATCAAACGACAGACCATGGCTGATCGCAAATCGATCCAAGGCCGCAATCGGCCGTCGGGCATGAAAGGACCGGCCGGGCGCATGAACCTGAAACCGCCCGTCCAACGCTTCAAGCCCCTTGCGCCGGGACCATTCGTTGAAGTCCCCGGCCATCACCGTATGCCCGCAGTCCTGCGTCGCATGGCGCAACACCTCCAGCTGCGCCCTGCGATCACGTCGCCTCAGCCCCAGATGGGTTGCAACCAAACAGAACCCGCCCGCGACATCAAAGGTCATGCGCACCGCTCCCCGCGGCTCAAGCCCCGGCAGGTCCAGGCGGTCGATGGCACCGACCTTGAGACCAGGCCGCACCAGAACCGCATTCCCGTGCCAGCCAAGGCTGACCCCTTTTTCCGTCAGATCGAGGAGGTCCAGATCCGTTTCCGTTTCGATCAGCCTGCGCGGAATGGCAGGCTTTCTCGCCCCGTGCCGCCTGTCGGCTTCCTGCAGAACGACGATGTCGGCATTCAGGCCGTTGATAACCTGCAGCGTGCGCTCAGGCTTGCGTTTATTGTCAAGGCCACGCGCCTTGCGAATATTATAACTTGCGAAACGGAGACCTGCATCTGACATATCATGAATGTAGGTTCACAGATGCGAAATGTAATACAATGACAGCCTTTGTCCGATGATTTCTTCGAAAAACACCAGTCCGGTCATGCTCGTGATCTGGGCGTTGCTGCTGCTGGCGGGGCTTGTCGCGCTTGTTCTGGCGCGCTGGCCCTTGGCTTTCGTCAGCTTCGGCACGCTTGCCTTGTCGCTTGTCCCGCCGATCCTTGCCTCGCGCTGGTCGCTGCACCTGCCGGTGCCGTTCCTGTTTGCAACGACCCTGTTCTTCTTTGCGTCCATCTTCCTTGGCGAGGCTTTGGGTTTCTATGAACGCCTCTGGTGGTGGGATCTGGCATTGCACGGCTCTTCGGCCATTGGATTTGGCCTCATCGGGTTCCTGTTCGTTTTCATGTTGTTCGAAGGGGACCGTTTTGCGGCACCGCCCTCTGCCCTTGCGTTCATCACCTTTTGCGTCGCCATGACAATCGGGGCCCTTTGGGAGGTGTTCGAATTTCTCATGGATCAGACATTTGGATTGAACATGCAGAAAACCGGGCTGAACGATACGATGGGGGATCTTATGATCAACGGGCTTGGCAGCGCGATCGCCAGCCTGACAGGGTATCTGTATCTGGTGCGCAAATCAGCCGGGTATCTCGGGCGCGGCCTGGCCCAATTCATCACGCTCAACAAGCGGCTGTACCAGAAATCCAAGGACAGCCTCAAAAAGTGAGCTGCAACCACTGGCCGGATTGACCAATCTCAATCCGGCATCCCGATTCCGGCCCACATTCCGTCTCAACATATGCGTTAACGAGAGGAGACCGGGATGAGCCAGGCACCCGACAGAGATATCCCGGCCGACCAGCCGGCCCTGGGGCGGTTCCCCACGGCTTACACGATCCTGTTTCTTCTGGTCATCCTGATGGCCGTCCTGACCTGGGTGATCCCAGCCGGGGAATACACGCGTACCCCCAATGACGCGCTCGGCAGAGACGTGCCCGTCCCCGGCACCTATCAACTGGTCGAGGCCTCCCCCCAAAACCTTTTCCACGTCCTCATGGCACCAGTTGCGGGGTTCTATGATCCGGCCTCATACGAAGCAAACGCCATCGATGTGTCTTTGTTCGTTCTGATCGTGGGGGGGTTTCTCGGGGTCGTCACAGCGACGGGGGCAATCACGACCGGCGTGGCCAGCGCCATGCGCAAGATGCAGGGGCGCGAAAAGTGGATGATCCCGATCATGATGGCGCTCTTTGCCGCCGGTGGCACCACCTACGGCATGGCCGAAGAAACGCTGGCCTTCTACGTCTTGCTGATCCCTATTCTGATCGCAGCCGGGTATGACGCGCTGACCGGTGTTGCCGTCATCATGCTTGGGGCCGGTGTGGGTGTCATCGGCTCAACGATCAACCCGTTCTCGACCGCCATCGCATCCGATGCGGCGGGCATTCCGTTCACCCAGGGAATGGGATTGCGGTTTGCCATCCTCGGACTTTGCTGGATCACGGCGGTGCTCTTTGTGATGCGATATGCCGAAAGGGTCCGGCGCGATCCGTCCCTGTCACTGGTCGCTGACATGAAAGCGGCGAACGAGGCGCATTTTCTGCAACGCGCCCCGCAGGCCGAGGCCACGGCGCTCACCCCGCTGCAAATCGTCATCCTGCTTCTCTTTGCCGGGACCTTTGTGGTCATGGTCTGGGGTGTCTCTTCTCAGGACTGGTGGATGGCTGAAATGTCCGCCCTGTTTCTGGGATCGTCGCTCGTGATCGGCACCTTGGCCTGGCTGGGGGAAAAGCAATTCACCACCGCCTTTGTGAATGGCGCGCGCGATCTTCTGGGCGTGGCGCTGGTCATCGGCCTGGCGCGCGGCATTGTCATCATCATGGACCAGGGACGCATCACCGATACCTTTCTGTATACCTTTGAAGGCTGGATTGCGGGCATGTCAGACATTGCCTTTGTGAACGCCCTCTTCGGGGTCGAGGCCTTGATGAGCTTCCTTGTGCCCTCGACATCCGGTCTCGCGGTCCTCTCCATGCCCATTCTGGCCCCCCTGTCTGATTTTGCAGGCGTCAGCCGCGACCTTGCCGTGACAGCCTTTCAGACGGCCATCGGGATCACCAACCTTGTCGCGCCGACCTATGCCGTCGTGGTGGGCGGCTTGGCCATCGGCCGCGTGCCCTATAACCGCTGGCTGCGCTTTGTCTGGCCGCTTTTGCTGATTTTTTCCCTCATCTCCATGGCACTTCTGAGTGCGGCGGTGATGCTATGACCGCCCCTCTCGGGGTGCACTCGGAGGTCGGCAAGCTGCGCACTGTGATGGTGTCGCGGCCCGGTTTGGCGCACGAACGTCTGACGCCCAGCAATTGCGATGCGCTGCTTTTTGACGACATCCTGTGGGTCGACGAAGCCCGCAAGGATCATTTTGCCTTTTGTGACAAGATGCGGGACCGGGGGGTCGAGGTTCTGGATCAGCACGACCTGCTGACCGACATCCTGGACATCAAGGCCGCACGCAAGTGGTTGCTGGATCGCAAGATCACCGAAGACCACATCGGTGTGGGCATGCTGGATGAGGTGCGCGGCTGGCTGGACGAGATGCCCTCCCCCCGCCTCACGCGTTTTTTGACCGGCGGGATCGCTGTGCATGACCTGCCCTTCGCGACCACCAGCATGTTCGGACAGTTCCTGGGGCCGGATGGATTTGTGTTGCCGCCCTTGCCCAATCTGTTGTTCACGCGGGACACGAGCTGTTGGATCTACGGCGGGGCGACACTGAACCCGATGCACTGGCCGGCGCGCCAGCAAGAGACGCTGATCACCGCAGCCATCTATGAATTTCATCCTCGTTTTGCGGCAAAAACCACGATCTGGTGGGGCAATCCCGATCAGGATTTCGGCCCGGCCACCCTTGAGGGAGGGGATGTGATGCCGATTGGCAAAGGCTGTGTTCTGATCGGCATGGGCGAGCGCACAACACCCCAGGCGGTGGGCCAGCTGGCGCTGTCGCTCTTCCGTCAGGAAGCGGCGGAGCAGGTGATTGCCTGCCAGATGCCGCCCTCGCGTGCCGCCATGCACCTCGATACGGTGTTTTCGTTCTGTGACACGGATCTGGTGACCAGCTATACGCATATTGCCGACAAGATCAGATGCTACACGCTGCGGCCGGATGGCCAGAACCGGCTGCATGTCACGGAAGATCCCGGCAACATCTTTGACATGGTGGAAGAGGCCCTTGGTCTGAAGTCCCTGCGCACCATCGCCACCGGGGGGGATCATTTTGAACAAGAACGTGAGCAATGGGATGACGGCAATAATGTCGTCGCGCTGGAGCCGGGCGTGGTGCTCGCCTATGACCGCAATGTTCACACCAACACGCTTCTGCGCAAAGCGGGCATTGAGGTCATCACGATCCGCGGTGCTGAACTGGGCCGGGGCCGCGGCGGCGGCCACTGCATGACCTGCCCCATTTCGCGGGATCCGGTGGAGTAAGACATGGCTTATAATCTCAAGAACCGTTCCTTTCTGAGCCTGCGGGATTTTACCGGCGCCGAAATCCGGCATCTGTTGAAGCTTGCGGCAGATCTGAAGGCCGCGAAATACGCTGGCACCGAACAGCAGACCCTCAAAGGACGCGAAATCGCGCTGATTTTTGAAAAGAATTCGACCCGCACCCGCATCGGGTTCGAGGTGGCGGCACACGATCAAGGCGCGCATGTCACCTACCTGGGGCCTTCCGGCAGTCATATCGGCAAGAAAGAAAGCATCAAGGACACCGCCCGCGTTCTGGGACGTGTCTATGACGCCATTGAATACCGGGGGTTTGGCCAATCTGTTGTTGAGACATTGGCCGAATGGTCAGGCGTCCCGGTCTACAACGGGCTCACGGATGAGTTTCATCCCACTCAGATCCTCGCGGATGTGTTGACGATGCAGGAGCATGTGAACAAGCCCCTGAGCCAGATGGCTTTCTGCTTTCTGGGCGATGTCGGCAACAACATGGGGGACAGCTTGTTGATCGGTGCGGCCAAGCTGGGCATGGATGTGCGCCTGTGCGGACCCAAGTCTCTCTGGCCCGAGAAATCCATCGTAAAGGCCGCGTTGGCCGAGGCAAAGCAGACCGGTGCGCGCATTCTGCTGACAGAGGACCTCCAGCAGGGGGTGAGCGAATGCGATGTGCTCTACACCGACGTCTGGGTGTCGATGGGGGCCGCGGATGACGACTGGGCCGAGAGGATCAAGCTGCTGATCCCCTATCAGGTCAACCGGGAGGTCCTGTCCATGACCGGCAACCCGCATACGAAATTCATGCATTGCCTGCCCGCATTTCATAACACCGAAACAGAAATCGGACTGCAGATACGCGAAAAATTCGCTCTGGAGGCGATGGAGGTCACCGAAGATGTTTTTGAAAGCCCGGCCTCCATCGTCTTTGATCAGGCCGAAAACCGGATGCACACGATCAAGGCGGTGCTTGTCGCCACATTGGGCTCCTGAATGAGAATTGTTGTTGCGTTGGGCGGCAACGCCCTGTCTGTCCGAGGGGAAGCGCTCACGGCCGAAGGCCAGCGCAAGAGCATTCGCGTCGCGGCAAAGTCAATTGCGCAACTGCTGGAGGCCGGTCATGAGGTGGTGATCACCCATGGAAACGGCCCGCAGGTCGGGTACCTGGCGCTTCAGGCCAGCCCTTTCCCGCTGGATGTGCTGGGCGCGAAAACCGATGGCATGATCGGGTACGTCCTGCAACAGGAGCTCGACAACGCCTACCTGCCCGAGGCCAGATACGCGACACTTCTGACCCAGATCGAGGTCGATCCCGCCGATCCCGCCTTTCAGGCGCCGACGAAATTCATCGGGCCGATCTACACCGAAGAGGCCGCCTCCAAGCTCAGCCTGGAGCGGGGGTGGACAATCGGCCAGGATGGGGAACATTTCCGCCGCACTGTCCCATCGCCGCGACCCAAACGTATTCTGGAGATCGATGTGATCCGCTTGCTCTTGGATCAGGGTGTGGTTGTCATCTGCGCCGGGGGTGGTGGCATTCCCGTGGTTCAGAAAGACGATGGCACGATGACGGGAATAGAGGCGGTCATCGACAAGGACCACGCCAGCGGGTTGCTTGCGCGCTCTCTGGATGCGGATGCCTTTGTGATGTTGACAGATGTGGAAGGCGTCTTTGCCGATTGGGGGACCCCAAAGCAGCGGCTGATCGATCACGCCACGCCGAGCGAGCTTGGCGCGATGGATTTCCCTGCAGGATCGATGGGTCCCAAGGTTGAGGCCGCCTGCGCCTTTGCGGATGCAGCGGGGAAGTTTGCCGCCATCGGACGGCTTGAAGACACCGCCAAGCTGGTCGCAGGCACCAGCGGGACGAGGGTGAGCCTAGACAGGCACCCCCCACCACGTGCGTGAGGACATACGCTGCCGAACGGCGGGGCTCAGGCTGATGCACAGGATCGCCACCGAGAAGAGACACCAAACCGCAGGCATCTCATTCGGATTGCTTGTCAAGGACCAGGCCAGGGTCGGCCCGAGTAAAACATGCACAAGCACGAAACGCCACGCCCCGTAGAAAAGCGGCAGCACAAAGGCCGAGACCATATATGTCGGAAATCCCGAATTCAGGCCCAGCAGTTGATCCAACGGGGTCAGTAGTCCGTTATAGGGAATGTTCCACGCAATATGCCACGCGCCGGACACCGTGCAGAGGTCGCGCGCGCAAAGCGGGGTTCCAAGCGCGCAGCGGCCCAGAGACGGCCACGGCAGGAGCTGCGCCAGCATCACAGCCGATGACAGGGCGCAGAGCCCGAACACCCAGACCCGGACCCGGCGTCTGACCGGCGCTGGCACCAGCTCCATCGCAAAGGCGTTTATAAACAACGGCTGGAACACGATATGAAGGTAGGAAAGCAAAGTGACAGCCCTGTTTTCAGGCGTGCCGCACTGGTCGAGCACACGGTACCCGGCGACTTGCAGCGCTTCCATGACCGTGAAATAGCCCAGCGTGAGCCATATCCCGGCAGGCTGCTCTTTGGACCATGCAAACCCTGTCGCCGCCGCCCCTGCTATGACAAATGCGGCTGAGGCCTCGATGCTCCAGCACATCGTTCAGATCGCCTCGTATCTTGAGAGCCTGCTCAGGACCGCGTCCCGTTCCTCCAATAGCTCCAGCACAAGCGCCACCCCGGCGACGTTGATGCCGAGATCGCGGTTCAGGCGACGCGCCTTTTTTGCGCGGGCAATGCTTGGGCCCTGAAAGTGCCAATTCTGAACAGTCCTGCCCAAAGGCTCCAATACGCCATATTCAACCAGCTCGATCACCCAAGCCTCATCCGCCTGACAAAAACGGCACAGGTCCGGCAAGGACAAGGTGTCAATCAGATCACTGCGGGACGTGGTCTTCTTCATGGGGTTATCCTCCTAGTTGAGCGCGCGGATCGAACGGCATGTCCTTTGCCATCTTTTCGAAAAACGCGCGCGCCTCCTGCGTGGTGACTTTCGGGTTGACGATCCTGAGGGTGGCATAGATGTCGCCGGCCGGTACGCCCGGAAGCCCCTTGCCTTTGAGGCGCAGCTTCTGGCCGGTCCGGGCGTTCTTGGGAATGCGCAAATCGACCTTGCCGTCGGGGGTCGGCATAACGACATGCCCGCCCAAGGCGGCCTCCCAGGGGGCTACCGGCAGGTCCAGATGCAGGTCCCTGCCGTCCGGACGATAGACCGGATGCGCCGCAAAGGCGACCTCGAGATAAAGATCCCCCGCCGCCCCCGACCCGAAGGCGGGGGCGGCCTGCCCGGCCAGTCGAATATGCTGGCCCTGGGCTGTCCCCTTCGGGATCTGCACCGAAATCGACCGGTCCTGCAGGGTGACGCGCCCGTCCGGACCGACCACTGGCATTCTGAGGCTGATGGTGCGATTTGCGCCGCGATAGGCGTCTTCGATTGTGATCTCGACCCGCCCATGGCTGTCCGGCCCTTGGGCCGACCGACTCTCACCCGCCGGGCCGGCACCTCGGCGGAACAGGGTTTCAAAGAAGTCGCTGAAGCCCTCTTGCCCGTACGGCCCGCCTTCCGAAAAGGCAAACCCGCTGTCCCAGTCAGGCGGTGGCTGATAGGGTCCCTGCCCGGGGGGCGGTTCCTGCCCCAGCTGATCGTAGGCGGCCCGCCGTTCCGGGTCCTTGAGCACTTCATAGGCTTCGTTGACATCCTTGAACTTCATCTCCGCGTCAGCGCCGGGATTGATGTCAGGATGATACTTTCGCGCGTTCTTGCGAAAAGCCTTCTTGATGTCATCCGCCCCAGCCGTGCGGGGGATGCCAAGTACCTTGTAGTAATCCTTGAAGTCCATCTGCCACTTTTCCGAAGGTCTGGTTTCGGATCAGAATGCCATGGGTACTCCGGGCGTCAGTTGATCTTTGTCAGTCCGGCCCCGACGCCTTTACGGCGTGCGCCATCACGGTAAGGTCCAAGGCTTCCCGGCCCTCGGACTGCGCCGGACAGGAACACCGTCAGAAGGGTGTTCGCCTTTCAGATCTCAAAGAAAATCAAGCCCTTTGCCCGCATCAATGGAGCAACAGAAAGCCCGCGCTAAACCTCTTCCAGATGACACTGCGAACGCAGGCCCGCGACAATGTCGCGGGTGCAAAAATCAGTGCCGTGCGTGCTCATGGTGGCCGTGGCCGAGGCAACACCCCACTGCAATGCAACGCCGGGCGCATCGCCCTGCGCCAGCGAAAAGGTCAGTGCGCCGACAAAAGCGTCACCGGCGCCGATCTTGCTGATCACAGGGACCTGCGGCGTACGGCAGATGTAGCGTCGCCCGGATGTGACAAGGATCGAACCTTCCGCCTGCCGACCGCTCACGATGGTCCTGGCAACGCCGCGGGCGATCAATGCTTCGGCAAAGGCAATGCTGTCGGCAGGCGTCGGCAACGGCTTGCCTGCCGATTGCTCCGCCTCTCGCTGATCGAGCCGCAGCAGATGCACCGGGGCCGAAGGCTGGCGGATCAGGTGATCAAGCGCGCCCTTGGAGGTATCCACAATCAGCCGGTCGGTCCGCGGGGCAATCGCCGCCAAAACACGATCAGGGAAGGCGTCACCCAGCCCAGGGGCAACCCCGCCGCTCAGCACCACATAGCTGTCCCCGGAGACCTCTGCGGCAATCTCGGCCAGCAGCCGGTCGCCGTCTTCGCGGGTCAGGCTCTGACCGGGAAGACTAAAGCGGTACTGCGCGCCGGAAACCTCATCCGTTACGGCAAAGCTTTCACGGGTCTCGCCGCTGACTGCGACCGGGTGAACCGGCACCGCTTCTGCCGAAAGCAGGTTCAGCAACCGATCACCGGACGCGCCGCCAACCGCCACCAGCGCTTTGGCAATGCCGCCCAGTCTGCAAATCGCACGGGCAACGTTCACGCCGCCGCCGCCCGGATCAACCCGCGGTGCTTTGCAATAGAGCTTGGGCCCCGCCACGACCTGTTCGACCGACGTCGCCAGATCGACCGCAGGATTGAGCGTGATGGTCAGAATATCCGTCAGAGTGCGCGCCTTCTCGATTTTTGCTGACGCCCCATGCTTTGGGACGACACCTTTCAGTCACCAGAGGTCGTGACCAGATCCTGTCAGTCTTTTGGGGATCATAGCCAACCGCATCGTGGCGGCAAGTACAGCTTTGAACAGGATGGGGCATGTGCGAACCCTAATTGCAGTGACTTTGTCATTTTGACCTGTTTGACGCAATCTGCAGAGGGTGAGCGTGCCATCCTTCGGAGTTGAAACGCGGGCAATGCCCTGACGCTTTTGAGCATATATCCATGTCAGGCCGCGCATTTATCTGTATTGGAGCCTCTCCCCCCGGCCGGGCCGAGGCCTGTCAGGCTTGCCCGCGTCGCGAAAGACCGGTTGATACCCCGTCAGTCGCAACCTCGGCCCGGTGCAAAGACACGCGCGCCCGGCATCTTCAGGTCCAGCCGTCCGAAAACGCAGCTCAAACCGGCGGGAAATGCGTTGTATGTTCCACCTTCGGAACCCAGGACGACGCCCCCAGAACAACGACCGGGCAGCGGGATGCATCCACAAGCGATTTCAACTGCGCCTTACTGTGGATCGGACCGCATGACAGGTCCACCACAACGGCCTGCGCATTGGTCCGGTCCAGGGCGGCAATCGCCTCCTCCGGACTGTCAAATACCAGGGAGGTATGATGCTGGGCATGCAGGTCAATGGCTGTTTCCGCTCCGACACGGAACAAAACCAGATTTGAATTGAGCTGACCGGCCAGTTGCCTGGAAAGATCCATCAGCTTGCCATCATCCGGCAGGGTCGGTTCAATGGCCACGATCTTGCCCGTAAAGGGATGAATGCTGCGGTATCCGAATATGACGACATCCCACCCGCCGGCTGTGCGCATTGCCGTGTCGATGAGTTCGCCCATCTGCCGGTCAAAGGACCAGTCCAGGGCCGCCGGATGGGCGATCTTTTCTATAAGATGTTCAAAAGCGCGGGCATCAGCGTTCATCAGGGTGTGCATCTGCGAGGGTGACGGGCTCAGCAGGAACGCACCTCTGGCCGAGATGACGCGCTGGTTCGGCAGCTCACACACCACCCGGGTGTTTTCATCGTCAACCAGTAACCCGCCTAGACATTGCGCAAAATCCTGCGCGACACGCTGGGCAATTCGCAACGCTGTGGTCGCATCCGCAAAGGAGCTGGCGCCCACCAGAATACGCAATTTGGACGCCACCCCCGCCGTCATGTCCTGTCCCCCGCAGGTCCGTTTTCCCGGCCCGCATCTGCAAACAGCTTCTGGGTCTGCGCAAACTCCCGGAGCCGGTTTTCCACCAGCGCATTGAGCGTTCCCTCGGGAAACAGACCATTGCGCCGCCTCTTGCCGGCGGGACAGCCGGTCAGGATTTCAATACCCTGATCAATTGTCCTGACCGGAAACACCCTGAACTTGCCGGCGCGTGCAGCCTCCACCACATCCGGGCGCAGCATCAGGTTGTCAACATTCGCAGCCGGGATCAGCACCCCCTGCCGGCCCGTGAGCCGTCTCGCTTTGCAGATATCGAAAAAACCTTCGATCTTTTCGTTGACGCCTCCGATTGCCTGTATCTCTCCGTGCTGATTGACCGACCCCGTCACCGCAAGGCCCTGGCGGACGCCAAGGCCCGAGAGTGCCGACAGCAGCGCATAAAGCTCGGCAGAGGACGCGCTATCGCCTTCGACACCGCCGTAGCTCTGCTCAAACACAAGACTGGCCTGCAGAGACATCGGCACATCCAGCGCATAGGTTGCGGAGAGATATCCGGACAGGATCAGCACCCCCTTGGAATGCAGCGGCCCGCCCAGTTCGACCTCGCGTTCGATATCGACAAGCTTTCCCGCTCCCATCCGGGTTCTGGCGGTGATCCGGGACGGACGCCCGAAGCGGTAGGTCCCGATCCCGATAACGGACAGCCCGTTGACCTGACCCGCGACCGATCCGCTTGTGTCAATCAGCACCGTCTTGCGGATCACGGCCTCCTGCATGCGGTCCTTGATCCGCGCGGCACGATGATCCGCCCGGTCAATCGCCCGCGCGATGTCCTTTTGCTCCATCACGCTGCGCCCGGCTGCCTTGGCGTAGTGGTTTGCCTCCCGCATGAGGTCCCCCAGAACGCCAAGCTGAAGCGTAAACTTTCGAGCATCATCCGCCAGACGGGTGGCCTGATCCAACACAGCCGCAACCGCGCCCGCCGTCATCGTGCACAGATCCTCGCGCGCCGCAAAATCGGCAATGACCGACGCCATGCTGCGGGTGTTCTTGACCGTGCGTGGCAGGTCATCCTCAAAATCTGCCAACAGCTTGAACAGAGTTCCAAATTCCGGATCGAGCTGCACGAGCAGCATATGTAGGCGCCGGTCCCCGATCAGCACCACCCGCACGTTGCAGGGAATGGGATCGGGCTCAAGCGATATGGTGGATCCCAGGCTCAGCCGGTCTGCCAAGGAAACGATGGCAATCGACTGGCTTTGCAAACATCGCTTCAGCGCATCCCACGCATAAGGCTCAGCCAGCAGGCGTCGGGCATCGAGCACCAGATAGCCGCCGTTCGCCCGGTGCAGCGCGCCAGGTTTGATCAGCGTGAAGTTGGTCACAAGCGTGCCCATCTGCGACAAGTGCTCGACCCGGCCTGTCAGTTGATTGAGAGAGGGTTTGTCTTCGGTGATCACAGGAGCCGCGTCGGTCTCAGGGTCACCGTGAGACACCATGACATTCACGTCGTAGCGGTAAAACCGCGGTTCGCGATGGTATTTGTGGATCGCCTTGCGAAAGGGGCCGGTCTCATTTTGCTCACCGTCCTCCAGAAAGAGTTCGGCGTTGGAGATCATGTCCTGCCGGACAGCCTCAAGATAGGCCACGACATCGGCGGTATCGCTGAAATCATCCATGAGTGCCTGCACCCTGACCGACACCACACGCTCTGCCATCTGTGCATGCAGGTCCTCGACCTTTTGTCGGTGCTCTTTTTCAAGCTGCGGCACCTCTTTCAGAATGTCCGACAACTGACCTTGAAGACGTTCAATTCTCTCGTCTATCTCCCGGCGCTCCTCCGGCTCCAGCTTTTCGTAGACGTCGGGCTTGATCGGTTTGCCGTCTATGACCGCAGCCAGCATGAACCCCATGGGCGTTTTCAACAAAGCTGCGTTTTCTTCCTTGACCTGCTTTGCAAAGGCGGCGAGTGGGGCTTCCTGTTTTTCCCCTGCCTCCTCTTCGATGGCGCGGCGCTGGGTTTGATATTCATCGGATTCAAACAGCGTCGGCACCTCATTGGCCAGATCATCAACGAGGTTTTGCATGGCTCTCTTTAGCGCAACCGCCTGGCCAGGTGGCAATCGGAGAGCGTTCGGTTTGTGCGGCGTCTCGAAGTTGTTGACGTAAACCCAGTCATTGGACTTTGGACGCCGGGCGGCTTGCTGAGACAGATAGTGCAGGACAGCGCTGTGCCGCCCCATACCTTCACGACCGGCGACAAACAGGTTGAAGTCCTTGTCACCGATGCTCGCGGACAGCCTGATTGCCTCGATTGCACGGTCCTGCCCGATCAGCCCATCCGACGTCTTGAGGTCAGCCGTGGTTGAAAAGCCAAGCTCCTGCGGCTGGATTTCAGACCTCAATTTGGACGCAGTCAAACCTTCGGGGAGCGCATCTGGATCTTGGCTTTTTTGAATCAACTGCATCTCCGTTTCGCCGGGGCGGGTTTGTTCTGAGAGACAAGAAGGGTGCGGGCCAAAGCACTGGGGATCGCGCAACATGGCCGCTTTGACCCGCAAGGGCAGACGTTTGCCCTAACTCAATTCTGATGGTCATGAGCCGCAGCAACCCGCCCGGATGCAGCACGACTGGACCTGCGAATGGGATACTGTCACCCTTTCCCCTTACATGGACCCCATAACGGCAGCGATCCGGGCCTCTTTCGGGACAATATCTCAATCCTGGAGATAACCCCGCCTCTCCAACTCCTTCTGAAACATCCTTAATGCCCGCCAGTCTAGGCCTCGTCCGGGTCCGGTTTTTGATTTTTGTCAAAACCCCCAAGCAGGCGAAAAACTGACAAGCGTCGGTGTCTGGCGGCCCAGTGCCAAGATCAGAGCCGCAGGCGAGACCATCCCGCGCCCGCTCCAAGACCGGCAGTGGCAAATATCCTACCGTCTTTCAGGTGCTGACTGGATGCGATCCTGAATTGATCTTGCTCAGTTGGCGGTCAAACCCCCCTGTTAGCCTCAGGAAAAGAGAGACCAAGGGAGGGTGCCTGAATGGAACGCGACCTGATCCGGAAAGACGACAAGACGGCCCGTGCGGCCAATATGGCGGATTATGCCCGCACACGGGCAGATTTCACCTGGGAACACGCCCGGCAGCAGATCGATGGGCTCAAGGACGGCAAGCTTAACATCGCGCATGAGGCCGTGGACCGACATGTTGAGGCGGGGCACGGCGCGCAGACAGCCCTGCGTTGGATTTCCAAGTCTGGTGACCGCACCGATTTCACCTATGAAGATTTGCAAAGGCTTTCCAGCCGCTTTGCAAATGTGCTTGTAAGCACCGGGATCGGGCGCGGCGACAAGGTCTATGCGCTCCTGGGGCGCGTGCCGGAGCTCTACATCGCGGCCCTTGGCACGCTTCGGGCGGGGGCTGTTTTTTGCCCGCTCTTTTCGGCTTTTGGGCCGGAACCCATTCGCTCACGTATGGAGATCGGAGACGCCAGTGCCATCGTCACCTCCGGGCGGCTTTACAGGCGAAAGCTGAAAACCCTGCGCGATCAATTGCCAAACCTCCGTCAAGTTTACCTGACCGATGAGGAGCACAGCGCCACCAAAGATCTCAGATCCCTGATGGCAACCGCATCAGATACATTTGCAACCGTGGCCCTGCAGCCCGAAGACCCCGCGCTCCTGCATTTCACGTCCGGGACAACCGGCACACCCAAGGGCGTCGTTCACGTACACGAAGCGGTTGTTGCGCATCACGTGACCGGCAGCCTGGCCCTCGATCTGAAACCGCAGGATGTTTATTGGTGCACCGCCGATCCGGGCTGGGTGACGGGGACGTCCTACGGCATCATCGCGCCGCTGACGAACCTGGTGACGATGATCGTCGACGAGGCGGAGTTTGATGTGGCACGCTGGTACGACACGCTGGCACGCGAGGCCGTAAACGTCTGGTACACCGCCCCGACAGCCATTCGAATGCTGATCAAGGCCGGGACCGAGGCCAAACAGAGGCACGAGTTTCCCGCCCTGCGGTTCATGGCCAGTGTCGGCGAACCGCTCAATCCCGAAGCGGTCCTGTGGGGCAACGAGACCTTTGGCATGCCGTTTCACGACAATTGGTGGCAAACCGAAACCGGCGGCATCATGATTGCCAATTTTGCGGCACTGGATGTGAAACCCGGCTCGATGGGCAAGCCGCTGCCGGGCATTGATGCCGGCATCGTCGAGATCACCCACGATGGTCTGCGCGAGCTGACCGAGCCCATGGCCATGGGAGAGCTGGCCCTGCGCCCGGGCTGGCCGTCGATGATGCGGGGCTACCTGCACGAGGACGCGCGGTATAAAAAATGCTTCCGCGATGGCTGGTATCTCAGCGGCGATCTGGCAATGCGCGATGCGGATGGGTACTTCTGGTTCGTCGGACGCAGCAAGGATCTGATCAAGAGCGCAGGGCATTTGATCGGCCCCTTCGAGGTCGAAAGTGCGTTGATGGAGCATGCCGCAGTTGCCGAGGTCGGCGTTATCGGTGTGCCGGACGAGATCGCGGGCGAAATCGTCAAAGCCTATATCGCGCTGAAACCCGGCCATGAGCCTACGGAGGATTTGCGGATTGACCTGATGGGTCACGCCCGCAAGCGTCTCGGGCCGGCAGTGGCTCCAAAGGAGATCATTTTTCGACAGAACCTGCCCAAGACCCGCAGCGGCAAAATCATGCGTCGTCTTTTGAAAGCACGCGCGCTTGGTCTGCCTGAAGGAGACATCTCGACACTAGAAAGTGATGAGGCATGACAGAACTCACGGAAAAACCCCATCTGGATCGATCACATGTGCGGGCCTTGCTCAAGGAGATGATCCGCATCCGGCATTTCGAAGACAAATGCGCCGAGCTCTACACCCAGCAGAAAATCCGCGGTTTCCTGCATCTCTATGACGGAGAGGAGGCGATTGCCGCCGGGATCATCCCGCTCCTTGAGCCGAAGGATCGCGTGGTCGCCACCTATCGTGAACACGGGCATGCGCTGGCGCGGGGTGTGCCGATGAGCAGCATTCTGGCGGAGATGTATGGCAAGGCGCAGGGCTGTGCCGGAGGCCGTGGCGGGTCGATGCATCTTTTTAGCCGCCAGCACAAATTCTATGGGGGCAACGCGATTGTCGGCGGCGGGCTGCCTCTCGCCGTTGGGCTCGGGCTGGCGGACCGGATGTCCAGCAGTACCGCAACGACCGCGTGTTTCTTTGGCGAAGGGGCCGTGGCCGAAGGCGAGTTTCACGAAAGCCTGAACCTTGCAGCCCTATGGCATCTGCCGGTTCTCTTTGTCTGCGAAAACAACGGCTACGCCATGGGCTCGGCGCTTGAGTTGACAGAGGCGCAGACCGATATCTCCACCAAGGCCGAGAGCTACGGCATTGATGCGCAATCGGTGGACGGCATGGATGTCGTCGCCGTAGAGGTTGCCGCCCGGCGGGCCCTGAATGAGATTGCCGAGAACGGAAGACCGCAGTTTCTGGAATGCAAGACCTATCGGTTTCGGCCGCATTCGATGTTTGACGCGCAGCTTTACAGATCCAAGGAAGAGATTGCCGAGTGGCGTCAGAAAGGGCCCATTTTGCGTTTTCAGACCTGGCTTGAGCAGTCCGGGCTGCTTTTGCCGCCCGAAGTGTCGGAAATCACGGCAGAGGTGGATGCAGAGATCGCCGAAGCCGTGGCCTTTGCCGAAAGAGGCACGGATGAGCCCATTGCAGACCTCAAACGCTTTGTGATGGCCCCGGAACGGCCCGCCCCGCCTGCTCCGGACAAGCCCGGCCCCCTCGTCACCACCACATACCGTGCCGCCGTCAGAGCCGCGATCGTGGATGCGATGATGCGCGATGATCGCACGTTTCTGATGGGCGAGGATGTCGGGCAATACGGCGGCTGCTATGCCGTCAGCAAAGGGCTGCTGGAAAAGTTCGGCGCGCAGCGTATTCGCGACACGCCGCTCTCTGAATCGGGCTTTACCGGGGCGGGCATAGGGGCCGCGATTGCAGGCATGCGCCCGATTGTGGAGCTGATGACAGTGAATTTTTCGCTGCTGGCGCTGGATCAGATCCTCAATACCGCCGCCACGCTCCGGCATATGTCCAACAACCAGTTTGGCGTCCCGGTGGTGATCCGCATGGCAACCGGGGCCGGCAAACAGCTTGCCGCCCAACATTCGCACAGTCTGGAAGGGTGGTATGCACATATCCCCGGCCTGCGGGTGCTGGCACCTGCGACCCTTGAAGATGCCCGCGGGATGCTCTGGACGGCCCTCCAGGACCCCGACCCGGTGCTGATCTTCGAGAATGTCATGCTTTATAACCGCGAGGGGCGCTTGGCTGAAAACGCCGGACCGGTTGATATCGACCGCGCCGCGGTGCGGGCGTCCGGTGACGATATCTCGCTGATCACCTATGGTGGCTTGCTTTACAAGACCCTTGAAGCCGCGCAGATGCTGGCCAAGGACGGCATTTCCGCCGAGGTGATCGACCTGCGCACGCTCCGCCCGCTCGACATGGAGACCATTGCCGCTTCCGTCGCCAAAACCCGCCGCGCCCTGATGGTTGATGAGGGGTGGAAAACCGGGAGCCTGGCCGCCGAAATCGGCATGCGGCTGGCGGAAGACTGCTTTTTCGACCTCGACGCGCCGCTGGCGCGGGTCTGCAGCGAAGAAGTGCCGATCCCCTATGCCTATCACCTTGAACAGGCAGCGATCCCGCAGACCAGCAAGATCGTCGCCGCGGTAAAGAAACTGATGGAGGTCACCGCATGAGCGAATTCCTGATGCCCTCCTTGGGCGCAGACATGGAGGCTGGAACCTTGGTAGAACAACTGATTGCCGCCGGAGAACGGGTCACACGCGGTGATGTCATCGGTGCGGTTGAAACCCAAAAAGGTGTGATCGAGATTGAGGTCTTCGAGACCGGAGTTCTCGATGGTTGGCTCGTCGATATCGGCGAGAAGGTCCCTGTTGGAACACCGCTCGCTGTGATCCGGGGCACAGGGGATCCGGACCCGCCTGAGGTGCCCGAGCCGTCCCCACCGGCGCCCGCTCCCCCCGAGGCCCCACAGCCGACTGACCCGCCTGTTGAGCCACCCGCACCGGAAGAGGTGCCGCTCACCGACCCGACGCCGGACCCCGGCATGCCGGAAATCCCCGATACGCCGGGCGTTGAAATCCCGCCCCCGGAAACCCGGCATCCGCGCATCACACCGGCGGCCCGTCGGTTCATCGCGGAGCGCGAGATCGATCTGACCAAGCTTGCCATCCCAGCCGGGCAGACGATCACGCGGGCACGCCTTGAAGCCATGGCCGCGGGTCCACCGGAGCAGGCGGCCACAGACATCCGGCGTGCGATTGCTGCCGCCATGTCTCGCGCCAAACGCGAAATCCCGCATTATTACCTGTCTCACACGATTGATCTGACGGTCGCGGATGCCTTTGTGAAGGCGGCGAACGCGGATCGCCCTCCGCAATCGCGGCTCCTGGCAGGCGCGGTTTACGCGCGTGCCGTTGCCCGGGCGCTTGAAAAATTTCCGGAATTCAATGGGCATTTCACTGCAGAGCGCTTTCAGCCCAGCGATGCGGTGCATTTGGGGTTTGCAATCAATTTGCGGGGCGGCGGCCTCGTGGCACCGGCGCTGTTTGATGTCGCGGCGGGCGATCTCGACACGCTCATGCAGGCGTTGCGCGATCTTGTGATGCGTGTGCGGGCGGGGCGTTTCAGGGCCCGTGAACTGTCCGACGCAACCATCACCCTCTCGAGCCTCGGGGAGCGTGGGGTGGATCAGCTGCACGGCATTATCTACCCCCCGCAAGTCGCAATTGTCGGGGTTGGTACGCCGAGACGGCGCCCATGGGTCCGTGAGGGAGAAATCACCCCGAGCCTGATCGCTGAACTCACCCTGGCAGCGGATCACCGGGTCAGCGACGGGCATCGTGGCGCATTGTTTCTGAACCAGATCGATACATATCTGCAAAAACCGGAGGCGCTATGACACCTGAGGATGTTGACCCTGTCCTGAGCGAACATCTGCACAGGATCGCCCCTGAAATCGATCTGGCAGAAATCGACCGCAGCGCTGATCTGCGTGAGGAATGCGACATCGATTCAATGGATTTTCTGACCCTCGTGACGGCGCTGTCCGAAAGGTTCGGCATCGACATGCCCGAAGCGGATTACGACGAAATGCGCAGCTACAATGCGCTGGCGGCCTATATCGCCGGCAAGGTCGACTGACAGTCAACGGGCCCCCAGCAGCGGCTCCATGTCGAGCCGGTAGTCTTCGCCGACCCGAAAAACCGTTGCGTTCGGCACCTCGTACCAGTCTTCTGCGTAGGTGACCGCCTCGGATGCGATCTCGATCGCCTGATAGGCGCTCTTTGGATCGTGGTGCACATGCGGCTCGCCGCAGATCGGACAGTCGAAGACATGGTCGCGCAGCAGATAGAAAAGGGATCGGTTTAAACGCGACCCCACCATACGGTCGCCATCGGTCAGCACGATGTTCAGCCCCACGGGCGCGTCAGGATCAACCTCGGCCGACCAGGCCACGATCTGCGCAAGCCCAACGCGCACAATGCCCATCAGGCCGCGTTCGGGGTGACGCAGGAACAGGCTGAGAAGATAACGGAAGATATGCTCGCTGTCGGTTGTGCCATGCACCTGTGTCCGGTGAAGGGGGTCCATGTTTTCAAGAAACCTGAACCGCAGTTGCTCGAAGTTGGGCACGGTTCCATTATGGGCAAAAATCCAGCGGCCATGATGAAAGGGATGCGTGTTTTCAATACCGGGTCCGCCAACAGTCGCATGCCTGACATGGGCCACAACCGTTTTGGCATAGACCCGCGCGGCCTTACGGGTGAAATGCTCGCCGTGGAACGCCGCCCAGACCTGTTTTTCAATCATCGGGACGCCGTCGGGGTAATCCGCCACACCCCACCCGTGCCCGTGCGCGTTGCCCTCCATATCGCCCTTGCTCTGCGCCATCAGGGCGTTCTGGGCTTTCACAAGGCCGCATTCCACCTTGGTTGGTTCATTGGCATGCATGGCGTAAAGACGACACATAAACGGGCTCCCTGGCGACCGGGCACAGATTAGCAGACCGCAAACGGGCGGGCTGATCTTGATCAATCAGGCGGTCGATATCGCGGTATACTCAGCGTCATGCCCGCAGTGTCCTCGCCTCAGCCCTGTTGCGATGAAACCGTCGCCAAGGAGCTTCTTCGCGATGACCCCACGCTTATCTCCTCGCTGGACTTCGGAGCTTTCGTTCGTCAGGGGGTGGGCACCGGTCCGTCGCTGCTGATCGGGGACCAGTCGGAAATTCCACTGTTGGCGGCGGCAACCAGGTCGCATCTGGAATACCGGATGGCCTTGCTGGCACATCCGGGGGATCATGTGATGCTGCGACATCGCGACCGCGATTTCGAAGAATACCTGGGCACACATCTCGGCCTTGCAGAGCTGACATTTCACAAGGCGGGCTGTTGCAGCCGCGCTTCGGTCACGCAATGGGCCTGGAGCCACCCGAAACGGGTTGCAGGATTTGCACAGCTTGCCGAGCAAGGCGGCGGTCTCACGATCAAATCCTATCTGACAACCGGTCATACATGGCGGTTGGCACAGGCGATTGGGCAGACATCAAAACAGATCATCCATGTCTACGGCCCCTCGCTGCGGATAACCGGGTGGTCAAACGACAAATTGTGGTTCGCACAGCTGGCCCGGCGGGTGCTCGGGACAGAAGCCACGCCGCCCACGCGGGCAGCCTACGGCCCTGCAGCGGCGGCGGGGCTGGTCCGGCAAATCAGCAAGATGTCGGATCAGGTCATCGTCAAAGTTCCCGACAGCGCAGGCTCGACCGGCAACATGCGCCTTGACAGCATGTCGGTGCGAGGCAGGCCCTTGCGGGATCTCAAACAGATGCTGCTCAGCCGCCTTTATGCCGTGGGGTGGCACGATAGCTACCCCGTGCTGGTCGGGGTGTGGGACCGGAACGTGGTCTGCAGCCCCTCGGTCCAGCTCTGGCTGCCGCATTTGTCAGCCGGCCAACCCGTGGTCGAAGGCATCTTTGAGCAGCGCGTTCAGACCAGCGCCGCACAGTTTGTCGGCGCGTCACGATCCGCATTGGGACGAGAAATCCAAGCCTCGTTGAGGCGGGAAGGCACCCGCATTGCCACAGTTCTGCAGCAGCTGGGGTACTACGGACGATGCAGCCTGGACGCGGTCATCTGCCGGACAAAGGATCAATCGCCGCTGATCCACTGGATCGAATGCAACGGCCGCTGGGGCGCTGTGTCCATTCCAGTGACGGCGGCAAGACAGCTCTTGCGCCATCGGCGCCCAAGCGCGATGTCCATCCTGCAGGAGGTCTTGCCGGACCGCGACATCAGCACGCAGCAGCTCATGCAGGGCGTGCGGGACATGTTGCTCAAGGTCGGTCGGGATACATCCGGTCTGATTGTCCTTTCGCCACCCTCCAACCCGAAGGGAGCGCTCCTCAATCTATGTGCTGTGGCAGAGACGCAATCCGCAGCAGATACCATGCTGGACGAGGTCATGAACCGTTTGACAAAGAGCGGGCAAATGTGATGCAAGCCCGCCTTGGATCCTTGTGGCCGCCGCTCCTCATCCTCCTTTACCTGGGTGTCATCTGTCTGCCGCTGCTGTTGTCGTGGGGGGCCGCAATGGCCCCGCGGTCCTTTCGCAATGACATCGCTTCGGGTTTGGGCCTTCTTGCCTTTGCGATGATCCTGGCGGAATTTGTCCTATCGGGCCGCTTCCGGTCTGGTTCGGGCGGGCTGGGGTTGGACATAACGATCCGGTTTCACCAGTTGATGGCGCGTACCGCGTTGGCCTTTGCGGTGCTGCATCCGTTCATGTACCGGTGGCTGCCCGGCCCTCACAGACCGTGGGATCCAACACGGCAACTGACCCTCACCACTGATTTTTCCGAGCTTGTGACCGGCATTCTCGCGTTTTTGCTTTTGCCCGGCTTTGTGATCCTCTCCATGAAGCACGACGATCTGGACTACAGATATGAGATCTGGCGGCTGGTACACGGGCTGGGAGCGCTGCTGATTGCGGGGCTGTTGCTGCATCATGCGCTGAATGCAGGGCGCTACAGCGCCGACCCGGTCATGGTCTGGATGTGGGGTGCAATGACAGCGGTTGCCGGCTTTTCGCTTTTTGCCGTCTACTGTCTTAAACCCGCCTATCAGGTCATGCATCGCTGGCGCGTGGCAGCGATTGACCGGCTCACACCGCACCAATGGGCTGTGACAATTACGCCAGATGGGCATTCAGGCGTGCCCTACAAGGCGGGTCAGTTTGTCTGGCTCAACATTGGACATGTCCCGTTTTCCCTTGCCGAGAACCCTTTTTCCATCAGTTCAGCCCCAAGCGGTGGGCCCGATCTGAGTTTCCTTATCAAGGAGGCAGGCGATTTCACATCGCAGCTTGACCAGATCGAGGCTGGCGAAAAAGCCTATATCGACGGCCCGCACGGCACGCTGACAGTCGCAGGGCGGCACGAGCCGGGCATTGCCCTGATCGCCGGGGGCGTGGGCGTTGCGCCCCTGCTCGGCATCTTGCGCGAGTGTCACCTGACGGATGATCCGCGACAGAGGGTGTTGGTCTATGGCAACCGCACCGAAGACCAGATTGTCTGTCGCGAAGAAACCGAGGCCTTTGCCCGGTCGGGAAAAACCCGTGTGATTCATGTCTTGCGCGAACCAGGGGCGGACTGGCGCGGGCAGCGCGGCGTTGTCGATGCGGATCTGATTGAACGTGTCTTTGATCAGAGCCAGTTCGAGACATGGCTTTTTGTGTTATGCGGCCCGCCGAAGATGATGACCAGCGTCGAAGAGCTGCTGACGAGCAAAGGCGTCGCTGCCCCCCGCATCCTTTCGGAAAGGTTCCAATATGACTAGCTGGTTCTGGCGACTGACCCGGGAACGACGGGTCGGGTGGGCGGTGGTGACTGTCAACGTTTTCCTGATCCTGGCACTTGTCGCCTTTGCTTTGCGGTAGACCCGTGCGGTTCCTCTTACAGGCTCCACCCCTGTTGGCGGAAAGCCCAGCCTGCAACGCCCGTGACACCGGTCAAACCGGCCTACCCTTCAAGAAAAGCGGATATCCGGTCGCGCACCTGCGTCGCTGATGTCAAGGTCAAAACATCTTCCGCCAGCTTGTCACATGCCGCTTTGTTCAGGTCCCTGACGGTCAGCTTGAATTCAGCAATATCAGCAGGCGCCATGCTGAATTCATCAAGCCCCATGCCGATCAGAACCGGTGCCGCCAGCGGGCTGCCGGCCATGGCCCCGCACATCCCGATCCAGATACCCGCGCGATGCGCCGCCGCGATGGACTTCTGCACCATCTTCAGCACGGCAGGATTGAACGGATCAAACAGCGTTTGCACTTTCGGATTGGCGCGGTCAGCGGCCATTGTGTATTGCGTCAGGTCATTGGTGCCGATGCTGAAGAAATCGACCCGCGGTGCCAGAACATGGGCCATTTCTGCCGCGGCGGGCACCTCAATCATGATCCCCAGCTCGATCTCTTCGGCGAACGGCTGCCCCTGCTGCCGCAATCGGGCCTTGGCCTTGTCGACATGCGCGCGGGCCGCGTCCAGCTCTGCCAGCGTACTCACAAGCGGAAACATGATCCGCACCGGACCATGTGCGCTCGCCCGCAGAATTGCACCAAGCTGGATATCAAAAAGCGCGGGCACGTCCAGACTGTACCTGATCCCCCGCCAGCCAAGGTTCGGGTTGGCTTCGGCCGGACGCGCCATGTAGAGGACGGGTTTGTCGCCACCGATGTCGATGGTCCGGACCGTCAAAGGCTTGCCGTCGAGGCCTTCCAGAATCGTGCGGTAGATCTCGTATTGCTCAGCTTCGCTGGGGGCTTCGGGGCGGCGCATGAACAAAAACTCGGTCCGCAGCAGGCCGACTTCCTCTGCACCGCTCTTGGCAATCAGGCCGGTTTCCTCCACCGATGCCATATTCGCAGCAACCCTGACCTCGTGGCCATCCGCGGTGATTGCAGGCTCGAACCGGACCTCCTCCGCCAGTGCTTGCCGCGCCTGCCACGTTGCCCGTTGCGTTTCGAGCGTGGCTTTCTCCTTGGGGTCCGGGTTCAACACAAGCTGCCCCTCGGCGCCATCGAGCATCACCTCCTGACCATCGGGCAAGGATGCCAATGCCGCGCCGAGGGCAAACACCACCGGCACCGGCAAGCTTGCCGCAAGAATGCCGGCGTGGGATGTCTTGCCGCCCGCACTGGTGCAGATGCCCAGGATCCGGCGCGACGAGAAACCGAGCACGTCCGAGGGCAGCAGTTCGTCAAGCGCCAGAATGACCGGGGTCTCGACATCCACGGCCTCCCCTGCCCCCGTAAGAAGGCGCAGCACCCGCTGCCCCACATCCAAAACATCCGCTGCCCGAGCAGCCATGGCGGGGTCTTGCAGGGCGCTGTAGCTGTGGATCAGATCGCTGATGATCTCACGCCAGATTGCGGCTGCGCAGAGTTTTCGGGCGGTGATTTCATCCTCGACGCGCTGGCGAATATCGGGATCGTGCAGATGAGCGATATGGGCCTCGAATATCTTCCGGTCATAGGCAGAGAACTGGCCCTCCGCCGCATCAAGCTGGGCTTTGATCTCTGCCTCTGCTGCCGCGAGGGCTTGTTCGAAGGCTGCGATTTCGGATGCCGGATCGGTGATCGCTGTCGGGGCGATGTCGGGCAGGTCTCTTGCCACATGGTGCAAAGGCCCGACCGCAAATCCCTTTGCAACGGGCACCCCTGAAAGGTGTTTCACCGCACCGTCTGTGGCCACGGGCGGCCCGGCTGCCGGTGTCACGCCATCCTCGTCAAAGTTCTCCGCCAGCAGATGTGCAATTTCGTCAAACACGGTGTCGGATGTCGCGTCCCGTGCCACCAGACGGATCTGGTCATTCCCCGAGACTTCGGACAGCATCACCCCGTTGATGCTTTTGGCGTTAGCGGCGGGTTTGCCCTTGGTGAGGTTTATCAGATGAACCTCTCCCGCAATCCTGCTCATCGCTTCGGCGAACTTTGCCGCCGGCCGGGCGTGCAGACCCAGACGGTTCGTGACAGCGAAATCGCGTGAGACGCCGCCCTCCTGCGACAGTTGCACCAGCGCGGCACCACCGCGCGCCTCGCGGACCACCTCCTCCATAGTGCCGCCGGCCGCGATTTGCACAGTGGCGGCAAGCACACCTTCCACCAGCGGAGCATCACAGAACGTGACCTTGGCACGCTCGGGTTCGTCCAACAGGTCAATGGCCATCTCGGCGCTCAACCGGGCTGAGCCGACATCGGCAAAAATCAGGACACCCTCGGCGGAAGCCACCGATCGCACGGCCTTCATGACCCGAAGCGCATCGGTGCCCAAGGCACCTTCGGGGTCGTCCAGCCCGCCCGCTGACGCGATCGGGACAGGCGCTTGTGTCATCGCCTCGGCCATCTCCTTGAGACCCTCCGCCAGTTTACGGCTGTGAGAGACGATGACGAGACCGATCATCTGCCCGCCACGACATCCGCCAGAGCGCGCAGGATCATCGCACTGGACGTGGCCCCCGGATCCTGGTGGCCTTTGCTGCGGTCGCCCAGATAGCTGGCGCGCCCACGTTGGGCCAGCATCGGCACCGTGGCACTGGCCCCCGCCTCTGCGGCTTTTGCAGCCGCCTGCACCGCTAACGAAACTGTCCCGCCCTGGGTGGCCTCCATGCGGCAGGCGACCGCTGCGGGATCAAGCGCGTCGATCATGGTCTTCATGCCGGTCTCGGCTTTCCCGCGTTTCTTGACCGCTGCCACGGCCTCCTCCAGGGCGGACGCCAGCGCGTCGATATCGAGTGGTGCCGCGCCCTCAAACCTCTTGGCGAGCGCCAGAAAATAGGTGCCATAAAGCGGGCCCGCAGCGCCCCCGACCTTGGAAATCAGCGCCATGGCGACGGCCTTGGCCACAGCGGCGGGATCCTCTCCCGGCGGCAGGGCGGCGCTGGCCGCATTGAAGCCGCGCTGCATGTTGTTGCCATGGTCGGCATCTCCGATCGGACTGTCGAGATCGGTCAGATAAGCGCGGTTTTCAGACAACACATCCGCCGCCTTCCTGATCCAATCGCGCAGGGTGTCCGCTGTCAGAACACTTTGTGTCAACTCAACACCCCCACCGCAAGGCGGGTGTGTTCACCGGCGCGTCGTAAAGCCTCAGAATCTCCTCATCCGTCTTGACCAGCGTGATCGACATGCCTGCCATCTCCAGCGAGGTAATGTAATTGCCCACCAGATTCCGGATGATCTTTACTCCATGCCGCCCCGCCACCTCGGCCAGTTTTGCATAAACGGTGTAAAGTTCAGAGAGCGGTGTGCCGCCCATACCGTTCACGATGGCGATCACCTGGTCCCCGGACTGAAAGGTGATGTCTTTCACTTCGACATCCACCCAGTCCTGCTGCGCCCTGTCCCATTCGGGCAATGCGCGCGTATAGGCCTCATCCTCCAGAATATGATTGGCGAGGATTTCAGTCACGGCATCTGCGCTCTTGATCTTTGTCCGCGCCACGCCGGGTTCTCCGTGGATACCGATGCCGATCTCCATCTCTCCCTCCGGCAGGTCGAAACTGGGCTTGCCATTCTGCGGCGTCGTGCAGGAGGTGAGCGCCATGCCCATGCTCTTGCCAAAGATATTCACCTTTCGGCAGAGCGCCGCCAAGCGGTCCAGATCGTACCCCTCCCGGGCGGCAGCACCACAGACCTTTTCGGCAATCAATGTCGTGCCCAGCCCGCGCCGCCCGGCGGTATAAAGAGAATCCTTCAAAGCCACATCGTCATCGATGACGATATTGCGCACCTCGATCCCGTCTTCGCGCAGCATGTCGGCAGCCATCTGGAAATTCAGCACATCGCCGGTATAGTTCTTGACGATCTGCAGCAGACCCCGGTCGCCTGCAACCCTCTTTCCCGCCGCAACCATCTGATCCGGTGTCGGCGAGGTAAAGACCTGACCAGGACAGGCCGCATCCAGCATGCCAAGCCCCACGAAACCGCCATGCAGAGGTTCATGCCCGGACCCGCCGCCCGAGATCACCGCCACCCGGTCCTGCGCCCCATCCACCGCGGAGACGAACGTGGGATCGCTGTGAACTTCGATATCCTCATGCGCCAGTCCAAACCCATGCAGCTGTTCAACCGTCACATCTTCGGCGTTATTGATGAGTTTTTTCATTTCGTCACCTCCCACTCCGGGCGCTCGGTGTCATAGGTCTCGAAGACGCCCCGGTAAAATCCGCGGTAGAACGCGCCGGCAATCAGGCCGCCGCAGATGCTGGCGATGCTGGGGATCCACCATCCGCCCCGCGGTCCGGGCAAGGCCATCTCGCCCCAGCCGAAGAAGAATGACACGACCCGCGGCCCCAGATCGCGCGCCGGATTCATTGCCGTCATCGAAATCGGTGCTTCATAGGCCACCAATGCGGCCACCAGCAGCCCGATGAAGAACGGGGCCAGATTGGCCGACGGCGCTGAGGTGTTGTGCTGGTCGGTCAGGAACAGCACGCCAAACACAAGAATGCCGGTGGTGAAGGCCTCCGACAAAAACCACTGGGTGAGCGAGACCTGTGCAAATGCCTCCGGCGTCGTTCCGATGAAGGCGGGATTGGGCGCGTAGGTACCGAACCCCATTGCACTCAACTGGCTGCCGGGCTGGCCGCGCACGATCTCGGCTCCAAGCTCGAATTGCGCCACGATCCCCGCGTAAAATCCATAAATCGCGGCTGACGCCAGTATGGCTCCGATGAACTGCGCCAGGATATAGGGGGCCACCTTGGCCCAAGGGAACCCCGTGAAAACCGCCATCGTGAGGGTCACGGCGGGGTTGATGTGACCGCCCGAGATCTTGCCGGACGCATACACCCCGAAGGTCACGCCAAGCGCGAACATCAAGGCAACGGGCCAAAGGCTCAATCCCCCGGTCCAGACCGACACGGCAACGGCCCCAACGCCAAAGAGCACCAGAATGAATGTGCCGATCGCCTCCGCGATCATTTCGTGAAAGATCGATCTCTGCATGGCGGACATCCTCCCAGGTTGTCTTGCAAACGCATGTCGCGACGCCACGCAGGTGCAGGGCGACAACAGGAGCGAAGCTACAATCTGCCGTCCCCGCTGGATTGATCGATATCAATCTAGCAGGCGCTGCCGGCACCCTGCGCCGACGAGGCATCCCGATTGATCCAGATCAGTCGACGGGGCGCCAAATCGTCCAAGCTCGCCCCTGCCGCCGCGACCTTCCTGGCGGTGAAAACAATGACGGAGAACGGATATGGAACGCGCGACAGTGCTTTTTGTGGTGACGCAGGACACACCAGATGAGGTGATATCGGAGTTGGCCGAGGCCTCGGCCCAAGAGCAGATGCATCTGAGCTGCATGCTCTTGGGCATCGCGCCGCCGCTGCCGATGTACGCCTACGGCGTTCCCCCCTATGGCACAATGAGTGTCCCGGATAACTGGGCAGAGGTCACCAATGCCGCCAACGACCGGCAAAATCAGCGCGCAGAGCAGATCGAAGGCCTCTTGGCGCGCAGCGGCACCTCGGGGGACGTTCTGTCCCATCTCTGTGCAACGATGGACATGAAACATCTGGTCGCGCGCCGGGCGCGGGTCTGCGACATCGCGCATTTTGCATCAGACCTGTCCGACACACCCGATATCCTGCGCGAAGCGGCCCATGGGATATTGTTTCAATCTCCCATTGGGCTGATCCTGAACGACACGCCCTGCCTGAAACCGCAGCGCATCTTCGTGGCCTGGAACAGAAGCGATGCGGTCTCGAAAGCGGTTCACTTGGCCTTGCCGTACCTGAAGAACGCGCAGGAGGTCATCATCGGATGTTTTGATCCCGTCATGACTCCGGAGAAAGAAGGGGCCGATCCAGGGACCGACGTCGCCGCATGGCTCAGCCACCACGGCTGCAACGTCACCGTGTCCCAATATCCCAGTGGCGGGGAGGAAATCGCCCAAGGCATTCAGGATCGCGCGAAGGAGGTGGGCGCAGACCTTGTTGTCATGGGGGCTTACGGGCATGCACGTCTGATGGAGGCTGTTTTTGGCGGCACCACCCGGACGATGATGGAGCAGACGGAACTGCCCGTCCTTATGGCGCATTGATCGCGGCCTTTCGGGCAAATGAAAGGTGTTGTCGCACAGAAGCGTTCAACGCATCCCGCCGCTACGCAAAGGTCGCCTGAGGGGCTTGCAGGCTGAAACCTCTGAAGCCTGCAAGCAGCTGCGCGAAATCAGATCGCGTTCAGCGGCACTTTCAGCATCGGCTTTCCACCATCGCCTTTTGGCAAAACCCCGGCGCGCATGTTGACCTGCAACGAAGGCAAGATCAGATTGGGCATCTGGAGTGTCGCGTCCCGTGCTTTTCGAAACCTGATGAACTTTGCACGGGATGTCCCTTTGCCAACATGGATGTTTTCGGCTTTTTCTTCGGCGACGGTGGTTTCCCACATGATGTCGCGCCCGCCCGGCGCATAGTCATGGCACATGAAGAGCCGCATTTCATCGGGCAAGGCGAGAACCTTTTGAATTGAGTCGTAAAGCTGGCCTGCGTCTCCTCCCGGGAAATCCGCGCGGGCCGACCCGCCATCCGGCATGAACAATGTATCGCCAACAAAAGCGGCATCCCCCACCACATGCACCATACAGGCGGGCGTGTGTCCGGGCGTGTGCATGGCAAAGGCGGTGATCTCCCCGATCTGGTAGGTGTCGCCATCCTTGAACAGCCTGTCGAACTGCGACCCGTCCCTTTGAAACTCTGTTCCTTCGTTGAACACTTTGCCAAAGGTGTCCTGAACAACGGTGATCTGCTCGCCAATGCCGATCAGCCCGCCCAGTTTCGACTGGAGGTAGGGGGCGGCGGATAGATGATCGGCATGCACATGGGTTTCGATCAACCATTCCAGTTTAAGGTCATGTTTGTGGATGTACGCGATGATTTCATCGGCGTGATCGTAGGTGATCCGACCGGCCGCGTAATCGATATCCATCACCGGATCGACCACGGCGCAGGCGTTTGTCTTCTGCTCCACCACAACATGGCTGATCGTGTTCGTCTGCGGGTCGAAAAACGACTCGACCGCCGGATGCACGCTGATATCTACAGGATATTTCATTGTTCAATTCTCCGCTTTCGGGCTATCGCGAGGATCATGGGCGCAAGACTAGGACCCTTCCGTGACAAGATCACGGTCGCGCAAGAACACCAAACAGGATTGAGAAATATCAACCCCCACGGATACGGCCCGCCCGCACTCTGATCCCATTGAAACCACCCCGCAGGCCCCGAATATCCCCAAACCATGCGCTCAACAGTCATCACCCGGCCCGACCTGCGCCTGCTCTGTTTTCCGTATCGCGATCAGGGTCGCGATCGGTCCCAATATCTCGAAAATCACCGTGCTGCCGATGGTCATGGCGATGATCTCCGACCGCCACTCGGGAAACCTCTGGGATGCGACAAGAGCCATGCCGATCGCAATGCCCGCTTGCGGCATGAGCGCGATGCCGTACCAGATCCGCTCCTGCGCGGGCGCCCGTGCAAGATGGGCCCCAAGCCATCCACCAAAGACCCGCGCCACCAGGCGCAAGGCAATAAAGCCAAAGCCAACAAGGCCCAGAGACAGGGCAACCTCGATCTCCAACGCGGCCCCGGCAAGAATGAAGAACAAAACCATGAACGGCCATTGGATGTGCTCGATTTCATGGAACGCCTTCTGGTGGTGTGACGCGGCATTCACGATGACGGCCCCAACCGTCATCCCGGCAATCAGAAAACTCACCTCGAGCCAGAGCGCCAACCCGGCGGTCAGAAACACAAGGCTGAGCGCTTCGACTTCAAGCGGCTCTCCGTCGTTCAGTCGCCCGGTCAGAAATGCGGCAGGTGCCCCGACAAGCGCGCCCAATAGAACGGCGCCAAAGACCTCCCAGCCCGCATCCGACAGCCCCGTCCCGGCGGACTGGCCGTTCAGGTGGGAAACCACCACCAGCGTGAAACTGAACACGATCAACCCCCACACATCATCGATCGCAACAATGCCCCGCAGGGTCTGTGTGAAACGATTGTCGCGGCCCGATTGGGTAATGACATCATTTGTCGCAGCCGGCGCCGTGGCCGTCGCAATCGCAGCAAGCAAAAGCGCAAGGCCAAGAGGCACCCCGACCGCGACAAGACCGCCCCCCACGACAACCAGTGTCACGAAGACAATACTCATTGAAATCAGAAGGATCGCGGCACCATTGCGTCGCAGGTTTTCCAGCTTCAGCGCGCTGCCCAGCAAAAAGGCCACCATGGTGAGTGCTGTCACCGACAGAAATTCGTACCAATCCCAAAGGCTATCCGGAATGAGGCCAAAGCCTGACCCGCCGGCCAGCAAACCAAGAAGCAGGAGCAACGTCACGCGGGGAAAACCTGTTTGGCGGGCTAACAGATCAGCCATCAGACCCGCCAGAAACAACGCCCCAAGTGCGACAAGGGATAAAGGATTGGTCACGATGCCGCTAGCGTAGCGGAATGCAATCCGACGCGTCCAGCCCTCTGACCGGATCATCCGGGCCACATTCCTCGTCGGTTATGGGGTATCTGTCCTCACGAATGCAGCCGGAGATCAGCAGGACCAGTGAAATCATAAAGAGTGATTGGACGAGTTTCATAGTTTACTCCGCGTTGATTGTTTCTGTCAGGCCATCCTTAGCGGGTGCCCGCCTTTGCCTTTTGATTTTCCTCAACCGCAAAAAGCCTTCCCGCGCCTCTGCGCATCACCTGCTTTCCGGAGCCTACAGCACGTCAAAGGTAATTTCTCCAGATGCCATTGATATTCGTCAAACCGCCGCGGTACCACCTGTCAGAGGATGGCCCAAATCGCAGAATTTGAGGTCTTTGACGGCGAAAAGAGGAGCAGGCGCGTGGCGGCAAAGCAGATTATCGCAATCCTTCTGGTGGTTGCTGCAAGTGGTGCGGGATATTTCTATTGGGACAGCCAGAACCGGGATGATCTGCCCGAAGGAATTGCATCCGGGAACGGTCGGATCGAAGCCGTTCAGGTCGATGTTTCGACCAAATTCGCAGGCAGGGTCGAAGCCGTTCTCGTGCATGAGGGTGATTTCGTCGTTCCGGATCAGGTGGTGGCGAGAGTTGAGATATCCCAGCTTCAGGCGCAGCTGCACCGGGCCAATGCCGAAATCGCCAGCGCGCAAAGCCTGGTTGCAGCTGCAGAAGCAGAGGTCAAGATGAGCAGAGCGGAGCTCATGCTGGCCGAGCAGGAGCTTGACCGTTCCGCCAGTCTGCTCGAACGCGGTCACACCAGCCAGGAGAATTACGACATCCGCAGAACCGCACGCGATGTCGCGATATCGACCCTGTCATCCGCGATTGCCAACCAGACCTCGCGGGAACGGGGTGTCGACGCCGCAAAGGCCACGGCAGAAGAAATCGGTACACAGATCGAGGACGGCGTGCTGACCTCCCCGGTGTCGGGGCGGGTGCTCTACCGGCTCGCCGAACCGGGCGAGGTTCTGGGCAACGGCGGCAAGGTGCTCACGATTGTGGATCATGACGACATCTACATGGAGATTTTTCTGCCCGCTGCACAGGCACATCTCGTGAATGTCGGCAGCGAGGCCCGCATCCAACTTGATATCTTTGATGTGGCGATCCCCGCGACAGTCAGTTTCGTCTCGCCGGATTCGCAATTCACACCCAAGCAGGTCGAAACGGCCACCGAACGTGACAAGCTGATGTTTCGCATCAAGGTCCGGGTCATGCCGGAACTGGTCAGGCAGAACATCGAACGGGTGAAAACCGGGCTGCGCGGCGTGGCCTATGTGCAACTGGACGGCACACCGGCACCGGACTGGTCCTCCTTCCTGCAGGAACTGCCACAAGACGAATTGGTCGGGACAGAGCAGCCTGATGCCAACTGAGCCTTCCGCGATCACGCATGGGATCGTCGCCCGCGTGCGAGAGGTCAGCCATACCTACAAGACCGCGACGCCGCTGGACGCGGTGTCCGTGGATATCGCCGAAGGGGAAATGATCGGCCTGGTGGGCCCCGACGGTGTCGGGAAATCGACACTGCTGAGCCTGATTGCGGGGGCGCGCAAGCTGCAAAAGGGTCAGCTGCAGGTTCTGGGCGGCGAGATGAGCAACAGTGCTCATCGCAGAAGCATCAGCCCCCGGATTGCCTATATGCCGCAAGGCTTGGGCAAGAACCTCTATGAGCCGCTCAGCATCCGGGAGAACCTCGATTTCTTCGGCAAGCTCTTTGGCCTTCCATCGGCAGAGCGCGCAGCGCGCATCGACCAGCTGACCAGTGCAACGGGCCTGAAACCCTATCTGACACGCCCCGCTGGCAAGCTCTCGGGAGGAATGAAACAGAAGTTGGGGCTGTGCTGTGCCTTGATCCACGATCCCGATCTGATGATCCTCGACGAGCCGACCACCGGTGTCGATCCGCTGTCACGGCGCCAACTGTGGGAATTGATCGACAAGATCAAGGCCAACCGTCCGAAGATGAGCGTTCTGGTCTCGACAGCCTATATGGACGAAGCGGAACGGTTCGATCAGCTGATTGCAATGAATGCAGGCCGCATCCTGGCCTGCGACACCCCCGCCGGTCTCAAAAGGCAGACCGGGACTGACACGATTGAAGCCGCCTTTGTGAGCCTCCTGCCCCGCACTGCGGTGGATGGCCACACGGCGCTGACCATCCCACCGCTTGATACCGTCGATATGCCCCCCGCCATCGTGGCAGAAGGGCTGACGCGCCGGTTTGGTGATTTCACCGCGGTGCAGAACGTCAGTTTTCGCATTGGTGTTGGAGAGATCTTTGGCTTCCTCGGCTCCAACGGTTGCGGCAAGACCACAACGATGAAAATGCTCACGGGTCTGTTGCCCGCCTCGGAGGGTCAGGCGTTCCTGTTCGGCAAACCCGTTGACACCACCGGGTCGGATACACGGCGGCGCGTCGGCTTCATGACCCAATCCTTTTCGCTCTATGGCGAATTGACGGTTGTTCAGAACCTGCGGCTGCATGGCCGTCTGTTTCACATGGCCCCCAAGAAGATCGACGCCCGCATTGAAGAGCTGGTGGCGCGGTTCGGCCTTGTCCCCTACCGCGATGCGCTGGCCTCTGCTTTACCGCTTGGCATTCGTCAGCGGCTTTCGCTGGCGGTGGCGGTGATCCATGAGCCGGAAATGCTGATCCTCGATGAACCGACATCCGGTGTCGATCCTGTCGCGCGCGATGACTTCTGGAAACTGCTGGTCGAGTTGTCGCGCCGGGACAGAGTCACGATTTTCATCTCTACCCATTTCATGTCGGAGGCGATGCGCTGTGATCGCATCTCGCTGATGCACGAGGGCCGGGTTCTTGTGCGCGGCACACCGCAGGATTTGGTGGAGAGCAAAGGAGCCCCCGATCTCGAAGCCGCGTTCATCAGCTATATCGAGGACGACATGAGCAAATCCACGGACATCCCGGCGGACACGCCCTCCCCGCTCGGCGGCGATCTTGGAGGGGCGGCCCATATACCGCCGCCACGACCCAAGGCGGCATCCCAGGCGATCAACCGCGCGCTGGCCTTCAGCACCCGCGAGATGCTGGAGGTTGTGCGCGATCCCATCAGGATGGCCTTTGCCTTTCTGGGCAGCATGTTTCTGCTGCTGATGATTGCCTTTGGCATCTCGCATGATGTGGAGGATGTGACCTTTGCGGCACTCGACTTTGACCAATCGCCGGAAAGCCGGGCGTATCTTTTGAATTTTTCGGGGTCCCGATACTTCATTGAAAAGCCCGAACTGCAAAGCCACGCCGAGTTTGAGGCGCGGTTGACCTCCAACGACATCACGCTGGCCCTTGAGATCCCAAGAGGGTTTGGCGAGGACGTCAGATCCGGCTCAAGACCGGAAGTCTCCGCATGGATCGACGGCGCCAATACGCAGCGCGCCGGAACCATCGAGGGGTATGTGTCGGGCGGACACTTTGAATATCTCGACCAGCACCTGCATGACAGCGGGCAGGACATCGCTGAGCTGGAACTGGTCACGGTTGAAACGCGGTATCTCTACAACCCCTCGTTCGAGAGCATCTATGCTGTCGGCCCGTCCGTGCCCGCCATGCTGCTGATGCTGTTTCCCGCCATTCTGATGGCCGTCAGCGTCGTGCGGGAAAAGGAAATCGGGACAATCACCAATTTCTACGTCACCCCGACCAGCCGAACGGAATTCCTTGTGGGAAAGCAACTACCCTATGTTGTCATAGGGTTGATAAACTTTTTCGCCATGTGCCTGCTGGTGATCTTTGTCTTGCAGGTGCCCCTGAAGGGCAGCATTTTGGCGTTGACCCTCGGCGCGCTCCTCTATGTGACTGCGGCGACCGGTTTTGGCCTCTTGATGTCGACTTTTACCCGCACCCAGGTGGCGGCGGTCTTTGCGACGGCCATTCTTTCGCTGCTGCCCACAATCCAGTTCTCCGGAATGCTGCAACCCATATCCACCCTTGAAGGCGGTGCATGGCTGGTGGGAAATATCTGGCCCACCAGCTATTTCGTCCACCTCAGCGTGGGCGCCTTTACAAAAGGTCTTGGCCCCGGCGATGTGCTTTCTGACCTCGCCTTCCTGCTGATCTATGCGCCGGTTTTCACGCTGGTCTCGGCATTTTTGCTGAAAAAGCAGGAGCTGTAGCGGATGCGACAGGTCGAAAACATATTCTGGCTGGGCATCAAGGAGTTCCGAAGCTTCTTCAGCGATATCGTGATGGTGATCTTCCTGGTGTGGTCGTTCACTTTTTCCATATACAGCGAGGCAACAGGCAGCTCCGAAGACGTCAACAACGCCTCGGTTGCGATCGTGGACGAAGACCGGTCGACCTTGTCGCGCAAGATCGCAACCGCGCTCTACCCGCCTTACTTCCGCGCACCCGAGGAGATTACCGCGGCAGAGATCGACCGCAGCATGGATCAGGACAAATACATGTTTGTGCTGAACATACCGCCCGATTTCGAGCGTGACGTCCGGCTGGGACGCCGCCCCGTTGTCCAATTGAACATCGACGCCACAGCGGTGGCACAGGCGGCCTTGGGGGCCCGCTATCTGGAATCCATCGTCGAGGGTGAAGTCATCCATTTTGCCCAGCAGTTCGGCGAAGAATACGACCCGCCTGTCACCCTGACTTTGCGGCGGGCGTTCAATCCCAATGGGGCGGAATCCTGGTTTCTGGCCATCAACGCGATCTTGAACAACCTGTCCATTCTGACGATCGTGCTGACGGGGGCCGCGCTCCTGCGCGAACGCGAACATGGCACAATCGAACATCTGCTGATCATGCCGTTGACCGCCTTCCAGATTGCCCTGGCCAAGATCTGGGCAAATGTTTTCATTGTTCTTGTCGCTTTTGCCCTTTCAATGTTCATTGTTGTCGAAGGCTTTCTCAATGTTCCCATCGCAGGCTCACGCCCGCTCTTGCTCTTTGGTGTGACGGTGTATCTTTTTGCCGCAGCAGCCATTGGTATTCTTCTGGGCACCCTGGCCCGTACAATGGCGCAGTTCGCGCTTTTGATCCTGTTAACGATCATGCCGATGATGATGCTGTCAGGGGGCGTGGGCCCAATCGAAAGTCAGCCCGACTATATCCAGCCGTTCACATGGCTTTTGCCGTCACGGCACTTCATGGAATTCGCGCAGGCCGTTGTCTTCCGCGGTGCCGACTTTGAAATCGTCTGGCGCACGCTGTTGACCATGGCAGGGCTTGGGTTCGTGTTCTTCGCCATCAGCCTGCTGCTCTTTCGGCGATCCGTTACAGCTCAGCGGTGAGCGCTGACACCGCAACCGCTTGGTTTTCAAAAGACCGTCAGATCCCGCATCCGGTGCGCCGCCTCCGGGTTGGGAGGATGTTTTCCCGCAGGGCAGAGAACAACGTGCCCGGCCACCCTTTAAAAAGGTGATACGCCTCGGCCCTTGCATAAAACATGACAAAACCCTCTTCACCCGGTGCCAACCGCCGTGCCCAACAAGGCCAGTGGCAAATGGCAAAATCGCGACAGACCGCAGGATCACACATGATCTTTCAGGCTAGTTGCATAGGTTTGAGGGGCGTCAAATTGGATTTCTTAGAAAATGTAGCCGGAATGATGCTTCTGGGTGGCCTCCTGAATGGCATTGCATCCGGTCTTCTGACCCTGCTGACAGGCCAGGTCATGAGCGCTTCTGGTATGATGGGACATCTTCTTGGCGGCGCCGAAGGGGTGGCCGCAACCAGTGTTGCTCTCATTGGCGGCATTTTTTCGGCGTCGCTGATCATGACAGGTCTTGGATTTTCGCCTCAGCAAGCGACCGAAGCGAGCTGGCCGTTTCTGATGGTCGGTGGGCTATCTTGGGTGTAAAGAACAAGCTGAGAATCTACCACACGCCTTGGTCGCCGAATTACACGAACACCAAGATTGACGTCAAAGACAGTCAACACTGGTTTTGTGATGAAGGCGAAGCGCTCGCTGCGGGCTGGCGTCCTGTTGCAGAGCGTTAGGACGGCAATCCTCTAAATGGAAACCAATGTCTCCAAACCAGACACTGATGAACAGGCATCACTTACACCAACTGGCCCATGACACCACTCACGGCGACGAAGCCTGTGCCAGTATTCCAGTGATTTGTGATGTCCAGTTCCTAGCATTGACCCAAGATCGCGCCCGTTTCGCGTTTCTTTGACGAGCCTTTGCAGCTGTTGGGTCGAAAAAATACTCCAGAGCGGCCTGCAACTGCGTTTCAACACCTTGCTGCGAATGGGACAGCACGGTGCCAAATCCATGTTCTTCAAGCCGCGCAGCCGTCATATGCGCTTCAACGTGCTTTGGAACCAGAAGCTGTGGCATCCCTGACAGCAAGCAGCCGGTTGATAGACCAAGCCCCGCTTGATGGAGTACCAGGCTGTAGCCCTCAAAAACTTCTGACAAGCCAAGCGGCTGGTTTAAGCACGAGATCCCGTCTGCCGGAGATATGTCAACGCCATCGCAATGCAGGTCAATATGATACCCGCTGTTCACCAAAGCTTCCATGATGTGGCGATCCTTGTCCTTTACCGAATGGAGATAGGCGTACACGCGTCTGTTGCTTGGCCTTTCCCGATGTCTGCAGGGACGTTTTCCATCGGACCTATGTACTCTTTCGAGGGTCTGCCGGATGCAGGGTCGAGAAATGGAAGGCATGCAACGGCGTTCCAATCCCCCCGCAGACAATCACGGGCGTCTGCTATCTCTGCCGTGTTTGACTGTCGCAGAGCGTGGTTCACCTGGGACAAAATCCGTTGAGACAGATTGGTCGGGTCGCGTTGCTTTTCCGGCACTGCAAAAGGCAAGAACCCCTCAGATGTTGGTGGCGTATAGCCACTCCCAACCATAACAAAAGGCAAGCTCACAACCACCAGCGGTCCATCGACCAGATCGCCTATGCCTGCAACGTTGCCAATCAAGGGCATCTGACCAGCGTCTTTAAGAAGACGTTTGGCGTGACGCCGGGCGCTTTGCGGAACGACTGGCGTTCCAAATCGTTTCCGGCCACGGCGTCAATTCCCGGCAATCCTGCATCCTGCCGGATCACCCGATGCTGTCAAACGAACGGTGTAATCTGTAAGCGCGTCGGCAGCGGAATCGGCATGATTTGATCATGCTCAATACCATTCGCATCGTTGCCCGAAGCAGGCCTCCACGCCCGGCCTCTTCGCCCGAGGAACGCCCCTCGTGCGTGGAACGGCACTTCGGTGCGGCGTCGACCCGCGGTTCACGCTTCCCCGAACCTGCCCCCGAGCCGCGGGTCGCACAACGCGCGCGGCGGTAATAATGCCTGAGCAAATCTATCAGTCCTTTTCCGAGTACCATGTGCGCAGCGAACTGTCGAAATTTCCTCGCATCCACCGCTCCTGCGGTTCAGATAAAATCCAGCTTGTCAAAACCGAACGATCCGCAAACGAAGTCTATTTTCCGGCGGTTCCGGAGCTCGTGGTTGGTATCGTCCTGGATGGAGATTTACCATTTCGTTTCGATCTTGGCGCGGGTTGGTCTTCCGCCTCCCGACTGCAGAAAGGTGATATTCGCCTTTGTCTGCCCAACACAGAAGCAAAATACGAATGCGGTGATGACTACAGTTTGCTGTTGGTATGCCTTCCACAGGCGATGGTCGACTGCGTCCTGCAAGGAGCGCCGCAGACGGATTCGAACGCCTTCGAGCCGCTTCACACACAGTCGGCTTTTCGAGATAATATTGTTCAAGAATTGGTCATGGGGCTTTGGTTTGAAAGCGAACAAAGCGCTGTCGCGTCTGATTTAATGGCCGATGGTCTTGCGTTATCGCTTGTCGCCCAATTGTTAAAACATGTGGGTCCCAAGATACGGAATATGCCTGCAACGAACGGCACCTGGCCCGGGCCGCCAGATCGCCCGGCGGCTATTGCCTCTCAAATCAACCGCACCGGCTCACCAGCAGACAGGCGCATTGCACGCGCAATCGACTATGTTGAAGCGCACATCGGCGAACGCCTGAATGTCGCGGAACTCGCAGCCATCGCATGTCTGTCGGCCGGTCATTTTTCGCGCGCGTTCAAGGCTGCGATGGGCGAGCCGGTCTGGTCTTTCGTCCAGCGTCGGCGGGGCGAGAGAGCGATGGAAATGCTTCGGCACACAGATTTTCCCGTCGCCGATATCGCCTATGCATGCGGCTTCGCCCATCAGGGACATCTGACAGCCTGTTTCAAACGCCAGTTCGGCATAACGCCCGGCGTCGTGCGGCAGGCCTGACACGTCTCTCTTTTCATCGAATGTTTCGATCTCGCTACCACTTGCGCGGATCGGGAAATATCCGCCGCTGAAAAAGTGCAATTCTTGTACCGGCTCGCGGGTCCTTCGCTTTAAAACGCGTCCGTCAGCCTAAATTTGTGTTGTCAGGAGATCCAGATGACCAATACGAAAACCGTCATCGAGCGTTTTCTCAAGTTTACCGAAACCCGAAATTCTGATGGTCATCGCGAGATTCTCGCTGAAGACTGCGTCTTTACCTCTCCCTACGCTGCTGAAGACGCGCCGACCCGCATTGAAGGCCGCGACGCGATCATTGAGCGCGCCCTGATCGGTGGATGGAAAACGCGTAAAAACATGAAAATCATCGACTTCAGATATGATGTGCTCGCCGACCCGCAATGGGCGCTCATTCAGTGGAGCAACACCTCTACTACCGATGACGGTAACGCAAGGCGTTTGAGCTGGAGGAGTTGAAGCGGGCGGAGTGGCATCTGCTTGAGCTGGGCGAAGAGGCGTTGGCGCATGAGAAGTTTGCCGCGGCGAAGCGGATGGCCGAAAGCCGCGGTTTTGACTACGTGCCGAGTGACATTCTGCTGCGGCGCTCCTTTGAGGAGAACCTACCCCGGCTGATGGCTGCGGCTGGCACAGAGACGCAGCCGACACCGCCCGAGGTGGCCAAGGCGATCCTGGGCGGCGTGGAGGTGGCCTTGCCGCCTCTACGGGAGGTGCTGCAAGAGTTCATCGCGCTGACCAAGACCAAGCACATGCGGAAGTCCGACCGCCAGCGGCATCTGTGGCGCCTGCCGAGAGAACGTGCGGTGTCTAACTTCGAAAAGGCCGTACCTCGGCGCGCGAAGGCTGGCATTGATCGGATCACGCGGGAGGATGCGCTGGCCTTTCGGGCCTGGTGGGCGGCTCGGATCGAAGCGGGAGAGATCCGGGCCGAGACGGCGCACAAGGATTTTGGGCACCTGTCGCAGATCATTCGGCACTGGTGCGAGCTGAAGGGCCATACGGACCTTGAGAACCCTTTGCCAAGCTGCGGTTTGACAAGGCTATCGATCCGTTGGTCAGCCGCCCGCCCTTTTCGCGGCACTGGGTGGAGACGCGCTGCTCACCGCCGGGATCGATGATCGGGTGCGGGCAGACATTCTCGGTCACAAGTACAAAAGGCCGGTCTACGGGTCAGGCGGCGGGATGTCTTTGCGGCATCAGGCTTTGGCCGAGATCGCCCTGTGATTTATCTTGCTGACGATTAACGAAATCACCCCTTTTTTGGCCTGGTGTCTCCCGCCACCTGAGAGCCACCTTCATATCTTTCAATAGGTTATGCCCGGGAGGTGTTGCGCTTTGGGCAGGAACAGCGCGCGGGGATAACCGCGCGCCATGTACGACCGTTTCGGCGCGCCGGGTTTCCTCGCCGCCTACAATGCGGGACCCGGACGCTACGCCGAACACCTCAGGACGGGCCGCCCATTGCCCGCGAAACACGCGCCTATCTCGCGATGTTGACGCCGTTAGTCGGCGCGCCCTGCAGCGTCTCTGCAAACCGATTACAACAACTCTGCACCCGATTGGCGCGTTGCGCCTCTTTTTGTCCTGCAAGTCGACGGCAACACGACGCCCCCGCACGTGGACAATCTGGAGCTGCCGACGACGACTTCAGATGGTCCGTCACACACAGATGGTCCGCACATGCCAGAGCCATTGAACGAACTGTTCGTCCGCTTCGGTGCGGATATTTTGGAATGACGGTCCCGTTCGCAGATTGGCGCGTTCCGTCGTGCTCCATCGCATTCTTTGTCGGCTTGTGGAGAGCGGAGAGTGAACCAACAGCAGGACGGTGAGAAAAAAGGCCGCGCACCAACTGATCCTACGGCGTTGCTATTGTTGAGCCTTTTATCCGCCTCGCAAGACGTCGCAGTGCCAAACACACTGCTCACTTACTGATTTCACAGCATTTCTGCTGTGCACCGCCTTTCGACAGGGGCGAACCGCATGAGCAAGCGCGACAATGACCTCCGCATCAGACCGGGGCGCATTCGTGATCGCGGCGCCCGCGGCCAGAAGGCCAGGAGCTTCGTCGGCCAGGTCATGTGCACGGCGAAGAAAGCGGGACACACCGGCTATCGCTTCGACGGAGCCAAGCATAATGGCCGCGGTAAATCACGCTTCGGTCGCGGCCGCTTTGTCGGCGTCGCGCGCGGGCTTTCCCGCACCCAGCGGCGCGTGAGCATCAAGGCGCGGATCGTCCGCCATCGCGGCGCCCGTTATCGCTCCGCGCCGCTCGCCAAACGCATTGATTATCTGAAGCGCGACGGTGTCACCCGCGATGGCCGGGATGCAGCGATGTCCAACCGGGACGGAAATGCTGCCGACGAACGCGCGTTCGCGTCAGCCTGTGAAGACGACCGGCACCATTTCCGCTTCATCATTTCGCCTGAGGACGCCGGGTCGATGGACGATGTCCGCGCCTTCACGCGCGACCTCATGGACCAGGCCGAGCGCGATCTTGGAACGCAGCTCGATTGGATCGCCGTTGACCATTGGAACACCGATAATCCGCACATTCATGTTCTGATCCGCGACCGCGCTGACGACGGCAAGGACCTCGTCATCTCGCGCGATTACATCAGCCGCGGCTTTCGCGCCCGCGCCTAAGAATTGGTCACGCTGGAACTCGGACCACGCACCGCGCGCGAGATCGCATCCGGTCTCGACGCAGAGGTGACGGCCGAACGCTGGACCGACCTCGACAAGGCGCTACGCAGCCGTGCTGACAACAACGCCGGCGTCGCAGACCTCCGGCCGGGATCGCCGCAACCGAGAGACCCCGATCTGCGCCAACGGCTGATCGGCCGCACGCAGACCCTGGAGCGGCTCGGCGTCGTCGAAAAACTTGCATCAGCGGTCTGGACCCTCAAGCCGGGCGCCAAAGACACGCTACGCGATCTCACCGTGCGGGGTGACATCATCAAGACCATACACCGCGCAATGGGCGGGCGGGCTGAACAGCCAATTTCCGACTTCGCCATCGAGGCGGAGCCGTCCGAACCTAGCGGCCAGCGCGATCTGCACAGTCACATAGGGCGTGGTAGGTCTCCCATTCTAGCTGGATGCTGGATGGATCAACAACTTGTCGTGCGACGGGTCTGCCTGCGCGCGAGGCCGGCTATCAATGCGATCAACGCGAAGATGATCGTAGCCCCGTCAGGGCTGCTCATATCGAGAACTATGCCGAAGATTGGCGCTCCGGCGGTCTGGCCTATCGCGATGGCGAGGAATGCGGCCGTGAGCCCGCTTGCGGGCCGGTCGGGCAGCGCCGACACGCCCCAGACAAGATAGACGCCGGTCAGCAGGATGTAGGCCGCTCCGAACAACGCGCCTCCACCGATCACAAGGGGGGGAAAGGACGTTGACGAGCCTACCAACCAAATGCCGACCGCCAGACCGCCGAGGGACGCGAGGTGAACGACATTTACCCCGAACCACGAACAGAGCGGTCCCGCTATGGCACCTGCAATACCGGCGGCACCGATGACGATCCAAAGGGTTCCGATCACACGTGCGTCCCAACCGTGATTCCGCGACACGAGTTCGCCGCCGAAGGACCAGATCGCCGTGCTAGCCGCGCCCATCAGAAACGCTGCGATAACAAGGATCAGGATATCGGCCGACATCCGGGGAAGACCGCGAGCGACGTCGGGGTCTCTGGTCCCAGCTCTCGGAACGGCCCAGAACGTCGCTATCGTGGCCGCCGCAGCCGTTACGGTGAAAGCTCCGTAGGCCAGCCGCCAATCGGCTCCGAGGTAGAGGGCGACGGGCCCCGAGAGCGCCACGCCAGCGCCGGTTCCGGAATTGATGACCGTGTTCACGGTGTCTTGGCGTTGGCTCTCCACAGCCAGAACGACCGCTGCTGCGAGCGGCGGCGAGGCAAGACCGGTGCTCATTCCCGCGAAGAGCACGGCTGCCGCTAGGACCGCAGGGGATTGGGCGATTGCGATCAGGGCCATACCGCTCCCGGCGACGATGCCGGCACCGATGGCGATCGGGCGCGGGCCATACCATTCGACGAGCCCGGCAGAGGCGACGATCGCGAGGCAATACCCCAGGAACGATGCGCCCGCGATCATCCCGGCAAAGGTCGGCGTCAAAGACAGGTCGGCGCGGATTTCCGGAAGGAACAATCCGAAGGCGAACCGTGCGAGGCCATAGCACACCGCGATCAGGGCAAAGCCCGTTGCACCCAGTCGAAGCGTCGCACTCATTTTCTCGCGTTCGAGACGAGAATGTCCGCAGCCTCACGAGCCGCAGAGGCGACCTCCGGTCCGCGGTAGGCTGCTCCAGCCGTCGCGCCTTCGAAGAGGACGAGAAGTTGATCGACCAGGTCCTCGCGCGGTTCATCGAGTTGAACGCGAACGATGTCACCGATCCGCTCTCGAAGGAACGCCTTCTGCGTCTGGACCGCCGCGACGATCTCGGGCGTATCCCCGCCGGTCTCGCCAAGTGCCCTCAGGAATAGACAGCCGCGCGCGCCCTCGATACGGATCCAGTCCTCAAGCGCGGCGAAGAACGCGTCGACCGTCTGGACATCGAGGCGAGAGCGAAACCGTCGGTCACGTTCGTCGAGTACCGCGGCCATTAGGCCGGTCTTGCTTCCGAAGTGTTTGTAGAGAGTCCGACTAGACACCCCCGCCGCATCGGTGAGCCGATCCATGCCGGAGGCCATGAAGCCGTTGCGATCGAAGAGCGGTTCGACGGCCTCGAGGATGGCTTTCTTGAAATCCATAAAGCCAATGTAAAACGATCGTTTTACATGTCAAGCTTAAAGGTGTGGTGGGCGGCGGCATATCTGAGAATGTGTGTGGCACCAAGCGGAACACTTCGCCCAGAAACAACGTATCCGCCAAAGCTGCCGTTAGTACACTGCACATCATCGGTCAAAGTTGGCTCGAAAGCCGTCGTAAGCAACAAGGCGCTCGGAAGGCTCACGGTTTCAGTGCGCCAGCGTAGTGCGCTTGCGTACCGCTTCGCAGAACTGTTCACTACAGCGCATCGGGCAGTCATCTCATCGTAGTGCGATGGCGAAGGAATAGTTCGCACATTCATCTCGCATGGCCCGCCACTTGCACAATGCAAACCGAAGATGAGGTCCTTAACGGGGCCTTTTTTCTTTTTGTCTCAAAGAACTTTAGCAAGACCAGCCAACCTTCGGAGACTGGCCGCAAGGCTGATTTCGGTCTCTAACGCCCCGTGTCTCTTTCCACCCGCCCTGCGGTTTCGGCGAGTCGGGTTCAAAAATCTTCATAATTTCAGGCAACTAGATTGTAGCGCCTGCGCATCTTTTGCGTTTGATCTTCTCGATAACTTTGCATTTTGAACTCCAACACTTGCGTCGTGGTGCTGCGCAAGGGTGCGAAGTCTTTGATGAAAAAGGAACTTTCCATCCATAGCCTGGCACCATGTCAAACGGGCCTTGGACAAATAAAGAGAACGACCTGATCGTCGCGGATTACTTCGCGATGCTGGCCGATGACATCGCCGGGAATGCGCGCGTGGTTCGGTATCTGATGCAGACGCGTCCGGAATTTCTATCCGAATTTCAGACCACCGCCGAGATGGAGTCGGTGGTGCCGGTGGAGGCTAAGTAGCCGATACGGTCGAGCAACGGGTACCCGAACCCGATAAGCCTGGGGACCGCAGGAGACGCCGCACTGTACCAGGCTTTGAGATCGGCGTGTTCAGGGTGCTTGGGGTCGCCTATGGCTTCCAGGAACTCTTCGTAACCAGGGAAGCCGCCCACGTCTTCGGGCGGGCAGCGGCCAGCAATGTCTGTGAGGCGGGGGTAGAGTTCGCCGGGGACAGGAGCGCTGATCTTGCCGATCTTGATCTTGTGGTCCCAGCTGTCGCCGAAGTCGTAGAGATAGTTGATCGTGCGTGCGCCGGTGTCTTTGATCAGCTCGGCCAGAGTGGTCTTGTTGGCGGGCAGGTCATCGCCGTCGAAGTCCGGGTCCGGCAGCCCCCAGGTCGCGCCACCAGCCTCGAACATGTAGAGATGTGAGTTGGTCCAGCCCATGGCCGCCTGGATGGTCAGGTGGAAGCGGTCGAGGCGGATATGGCCGACACCTGCAGGGTGATGTATGGCTTTCCAAGGTTCCACCCATCTCTTTGAGCCTGCGCCGCAGTGCCCAATGGCTTTCAATGTCTCGGGCCAAGCGGCTGATATCATCAATGACAACAACCACAGGCCCGCTTTGGGATTTGATCAAGCCAAGCATGGCATTGAAGGACGGCCTGTCCGCCACCCCGCCTGAGACAGCGCGCTCATAGAAAGACTCAATGACCGCGTAATTTTTCCGGGAGGCATATTCGCGGCAGCGTGGTTCCTGGTTTTCGAGCCCAGACGACAGCCTTCTGAAACGCTTTGTGCGTCGCAGTGGGGTCAGTGGGGCGGCTTCTGAGTATTTGAAAAGACCTCAGATGAGGGTTTAAGGGCTATTGGAGTGGCCTTGTGTAGCCGCTGTCGCCGAAGCAGGCATCCGTGTGGCGCTCAGCGTCGGTCAAAGTGGGCTCAACGGGAACTGCAGTATTGCGCAGCAACTGTCCGAGGGCGCGTCGCACCCCGACCATTCCTCGTCTTCGCATAGAAACCATGCATGACTGGTACTCTAGTGATGGCTCCTCACCCAGCTGCGGTACCTTCAATGTGCGAGTGGAAGCCTTACAGTTGCGCGTAATCCGGCTGCCGGCAGGTTGGCGAGCGTCACTGTTCCGCCATGGGCCGCGATGACGTCACGAACGATGGCCAGTCCAAGTCCAGCCCCGCCTGTATTGGTATTGCGGCTGTCTTCGCCCCGTACGAAGGGTTCGAACACCTCTGCAAGTTTTTCCTCGGGAATACCGGGGCCGCCATCGTCTATCGTTACAACCGCTGTCTCCGCCGCGCGGGTCATGACCGTGCGGGCCTCCTTTCCGTATTGCAAGGCATTGTCGAGCAGGTTCCCGACTGCTCGGCTGAGCGCCACAGGACGGCCACGCACAGTGGCAGGGTCAACACATTCGAATGATACGCCCCGCTCCGCACAGGCCCGTTCAACCAGCGCGCCGAGGTCTATGTCGCACATGCCCTCGCTCTCACCAGCTCCACGGGCATAGGCCACAAGGCCGTCAGCCATCACCGTCATTTCCTCTAGGGTGCGGATCATCGGATCGCTGTCCTCGGGCTCGAGCATCTCGGCCCGGATGCGCAAGCTGGTGATTGGTGTGCGCAGATCATGACCCACGGCAGCCAGCATGCGCATGCGTTCTGCATCGAAGCGAGCGATGCGCACCTGCATATCGTTGAAGGCCGTCGCTGCGTCGCGCATCTCGCGCGGTCCTTCCGTCTTGACAAGAACCGTTCGGTCCCCGCGGCCTGCTGCGCGGGCGGCTGTGGCAAGCGTGGCCAGCGGTTGCGTCAAGCGGCGGACAAAGATCAGCCCGACGCCCAATATAGCGGCCAGTGACAGCCCGAGGATCAAGAGGAATGCACCTTCTTCGATCCACGGGGGCGGTGGCCGCCTGCCACGGGACCGAATGTTCAGCCATTGTGTAGCCTCCCCCTCGGCGACGACAAGGCGCACGGATGCAACAACAGCCACCTTTTTGCCGCCCTTTCCGTCATCCCGTTGGACGCGGATCGCAGCCCTTACGTCACGCCCGCCAAGGGCCTCGGTCAGTGCGTCGGCAAGGGCGAGCGCGCGCGGTGTGTCGCGCTGGGTCCTGACCAGCGGTGTCGGATCGACCGTCACTTCGGAGGATCGGGTCGAGGCGGAGTTGGCCAGGCCGGGGCGGGCCTGTGGCAGAGCCGCTTCCAGGGCAGGCACCAGCGAGACAATGCGTTCCTGTTCGCGGGCGATCAAAGCCGCGCGATCCAGGCGGGTCCGCTCGTAGGACAGGACCGCAAGCGCCAGCAAGTTCGCACTGACAAGCGATGCGGTCAAAAGCAGCGCAAAGCGGCCTGCGATGCCATCCGGCAAAAGTCTTTTCAGCGTTTTCAAACCTGTTCCACATCTGCAGTGAGCCGGTAGCCCCCGCCCCATTCGGTGACGATCAGGCGCGGAGATGACGCATCCACTTCGATCTTTCTGCGCAATCGGCTCACGCTGTTGTCGATGGCCCGATCATATGCCTTGGCGTCACGACCGGCTGTCAGGTCCAGCAGCCTGTTGCGGGACATCACCGTTTGCGGATGGTCCAGCAGGACGCCCAGCAACCGGCTTTCCCCGGATGTCAGGGCGACGACGCGGCCGTCGGTATGCCGCACTTCCTGCGCGTCCGGGTCGTGCGTCCAGGGGCCAAACCTTCTGAGGCCCTTGGGCGTCTGCGGCACGGGTGGTGGTCTGCGCCGCAACACGGCGCGGATGCGCGCCACCAACTCGCGCGGGTTGAACGGTTTCACGACATAGTCGTCTGCGCCAAGTTCCAACCCCACGATGCGGTCGGTTTCGTCCGCCATGGCTGTCAGCAGGATCACGGGCGGGCCGCCCCGCGCCACCAACCATCGACACAGGCTCAGCCCGTCTTCACCCGGCATCATCACGTCCAGCACGATCAGAGCCGGCTCGCTTTCTTCAAGCAAACAACGCGCCTCCATGGCATTGGCGGCCATCTGCGTGCGCAGGCCCTGCTTGCGCAGATACTTGTCCAGCGGTTCGCGGATATCGCGGGCATCGTCCACGATCATCACCTGGGGGGCCGTCTGCTCCATTTCACCTCCTGTACCGGACCGGTTTGTGCCTCTTTTAGCGGCAAGGGACACTCACTCCGAGTCTAGGCGCTATTTTATTTGTCGCAATTTGTATCAGCACAGGCCATTGCGACAGATCGCGACAAACAAGATCCCCGCCTGACAAACCTTTCTGGCACGAGGTGTCCATATGGAAATCAGACGAGGCGAATGGGCGCCTCGATTTCCAAGGAAAGGATACCCAATGAACCGACCGAAAATACTGGCTGTGACTGCACTGGCCCTGAGCATCTTCGGCGTTGGTGCCGTCGTCGCCACTGCGCAAGACGGCGCGAACCCAACCCCACCCCCCGCAGCCGAAGGCAAGATGGCCCGGGCCGACGCCCGTGATCATCACGGTGCAAAGCACAGGCGGGGCCACGGCGGCAAGATGCGCGGCGGCGAGATGCTGCGCGATATCTTTGATGAAGCCGACGCCGACAGCGATGGCGCCGTCACACCAGAGGAGATCGAAACCTACCGCGCCGCGCTGGTGGCAGACGTGGACGCATCTGGCGATGGCGCGCTCTCCATAGAAGAGTTCGACACGCTCTACCGCAGCCTCACGCGCGCGCGCATGGTTGATGCTTTCCAGGCGCTTGACGCAGACGGCGACGGTCAGATCGCACCCGAAGAGATGGAGCGCAGAGTTGCGCGCTTTGTCGAGCGGATGGACCGCGACGGGGACGGAACGCTGACCCTGCAACGGCGCGGTCGGCCTGCACCGCAGGAGTGACCGGCTGCGGGGCGGCGCGGGTCGCCCCGGCCTTATCGCCAAAGGTGCCGCCGGAGTTTGCGTGAATAGGCGGCACCTCTCAAAACGAACAGGGAGACAGATGCAATCAGGATCCTCAATCACGTCGATCTTTCTGACACTTACCCTTCTCTCTACTTCCGTCGACGTCACGTCGGGCGCTGCACTTGCCCACGGTGCAGAAGATCACTGCGGGTTTGTCATCGCGTCGGTCGAAGAGGCGGGGTTCTCTGACGTTGTGACCGTCACCTGCGAGAACGGTACAGCCGTGATTTCTTCAAACATGTATCCCGATCACGAATTGATGACAGGCATCGTCGGGACCAATGAACAGGTGCCGGTGCCAGCCCTGGACTATAATGCGCCGATCCCTCTGGCCCCGGTGTTGGGCAATACACCGCAAACACGCGACGCAGCGCTCGGGGTGGCGGTGAACGGCGTGCCGATTTTTGACTACACGGGCGGTGGAGAGATGACGGAGGCGGACCTTTATCACCACCAGACCCAACACGATACGCTGCAAACGCAGCAACTCGATGTCTGCGGCGGCCATGCCGGGCGCGGAGATGACTACCACTATCACGTCAAACCCATTTGCATGATCGCGCAGATGGAGAATGCCGGGCACAGTGCGATCATCGGCTGGGCATTCGACGGCTTCCCGATCTATGGCGACACCAACCCCGATGGCACTGCCATTCCCGACGGGGTGCTTGATGTCTGCAACGGCCAGCCGGATGAGACATTCGGCTATCGGTACCACACCTCCGAGGGTGCGCCCTACATCGTGCAGTGCCTCATGGGCGAGGTCGCTGATATCCGCGAGTTGCCCCGTATCTCCCCTCTCGTTGATGCGGAAACGGGCCGTGGCGTGGCCCCGGGCCACCCGCCGCACGGCGGTGTCGAAAACCTTGTCTTCACCGAGGGCGCGGATGGCACCCGTAGCATGGATTACAGCTACGAGGACGAGAATTATTACATCCGCTACACCCCGTCCGACACGCCTGACTGCTACTTGTTCAAGATCCGGACCGTGACCAATGGTGGCGACATCGTCACCGGCGAGTATTGCCGATGAAGAGCGCCGCGCCCTCGTTTCTGGCGGATCTCCTGAGCCGTCTTGGGGACGGCGGGCAGTATGATCTCATCTGCGCGCCTTCCGTTTCTGAACTGGCACCCAATAAGGAGAAGACCATGATGCGCCTCATCCTCGCTACACCCCTTGTCCTGGCCGTCACGCCAGCTCTTGCTGAGACTCGCACAATCACTGCGGACATCTGGGCGGACAATTGGTTCGAGATGTCGGTGAACGGCAGCGAGGTGATCGAAGACAGCGTTCCCATCACAACCGAGCGATCCTTCAACGCGGAAACAATCACCTTCACCGTTGACCTACCGATGACCATTGCCATCAAGGCGATGGATTTCAAAGAGAATAACAGTGGCTTGGAGTACATCGGATCACGGCGTCAGCAGATGGGGGATGGCGGCCTGATCGCCCAGTTTGCAGACGCCGAAACAGGCGAAACCGTTGCCGTGACAGATAACAACATGCGCTGCCTTGTGGTGCACCGCGCCCCGGTTGATCGGTCTTGCGCGGCGTCCACCAATCCGGTGGCAGGCGAAGGTGCCTGCGCGTTTGAAAGGGCCGAAGCGCCAGCTGGCTGGACCGCCCCGGGCTTTGACGCGGCGGACTGGCCGCACGCCACGCTTCATTCCGCCCGCGCTGTTGATCCGAAGGATGGTTACGACACCGTGAGCTGGTCCGAAGCGGCCCGGTTCATCTGGGGCCCCGACCTTGAGCGGGACAACACCATCCTTTGCCGTGTCACCATCAATTAGCGGTCCGATCCCCGCACACCCAGCAAAGGAGGCTGACGTGAAAACAGGAACAGACATGAAAGGACGCGTGATCGCAGAACCGCTGGGCGCGTGCGCGAAGCGTGACGGAAATGCCTTAAGGTTTAGAGCCGGACGGTCTGAAGGAAGCCGTTCGATGCACCGGTTCAAATCGTCCCATACACGATGGGCACAGTCATGAACGTGGCAAAGCAAGTCCTCGCCACACTCGCGCTTGTTTCATGCTCAACGCTTGTCGCGGCGCACTACTCAGCTGATGTCCACACCGTCTTGGGCAGGTTAGGTGTTCCCCCGACTTTACTTCAACCGATAGCCAGATCAGACGATCAGACGGCGGAGGCAAATGGTGCCAGAGATCCGCGTGGGCAAGGTGGCAGGCCGGCTGCGATTGTGGATACTGCTGCGGTGTCCACGGAGACGATCAGCGACACAGCTCAGGCCATCGGCTCTGCCGAGGCGGTGCGATCTGTGTCGGTTGTTCCTTTCGAGAGCGGTGTACTGACGCGTGTGGCGGTCACCTCCGGAGATATGGTTGCCGCCGGTGACCTGTTGGCGCAACTGGATGCGGAGACAGAGGAAATCGCCCGAGATCGGGCGGCTGTGGCCCTGCGTTTGGCGGAAGCGGAATATGCGCGTTATGAAAGTCTGGTGCGGTCCAATGTGGCGTCACAGACGGAACTGGACACGCTGCGCGCGGAACGGGACGATGCCGAACTCGCGTTGCGCGAGGCGGACGTCGCGTTGCAGCGTCGGTCGATCTTTTCACCGATTGGCGGTGTTGTGGGCATCGTTCCAGTCGAGATGGGGGATTATGTGTCCACCTCCACTGAAATCGCCACGGTCGACGACAGATCGCAGGTGGTTGTCGATTTCTGGCTGCCCGAAAGATTCGTAAGCCTGCTGACCCTCGGACAGCGGGTTACGGCGACACCTTTGGCCGTGTCCGGCACGCAATTCGACGGGCAGATCAGCGCAATCGGCAGCCGGGTGCAGGTCGACAGCCGAACCATCCAGGTGCGGGCCTTGATCGACAACCCGGAGGATCTGATCCGCCCTGGCATGTCGTTCAGCGTCACAATGAATTTCGACGGCGAGACCTATCCCGCCGTTGACCCGCTGGCGGTGAACTGGGACGCCGACGGGTCCTATATCTGGGTTGTCGACGACGGTGTTGCCACGCGCACAAGTGTCGAGATCATTCAACGCAATGTCGATCACATCCTGATCGCCTCGGACATTGGTACTGGCGCACAGGTGGTCACCGAGGGTGGGTTGAACGTGCGCAACGGCGCGCCTGTCGTTGTGCAAGGCGATGCTGTGCAAGGCGACACTGCGCCTCCCCGCGAGGACAGCGCCGACCTGCCCGCACCATCCGTGCCCGAAACGGAAGGGTAGGCACATGGCTCAAAATACACCCGCAACGGCCCCGTCCAACCTGTCTGACATGACGGCGCTTTTTGTGCGACGCCCCGTTCTGGCCATTGTCGTCAACATGTTGATCCTTGTTGGCGGTCTTGCCGCGCTTGCCGGGGTCGCCGTTCGGGAACTGCCGGAAGTGGACAGCCCGACCATCACGATCAGAACGTCCTACTCCGGCGCCTCGGCAGAGACCATGGATCAGGAGGTCACGGGCATTGTGGAATCTGCAGCGGCGCAGGTGGCCGGTGTCAAATCGATGTCGTCGTCTTCGTCCTATGAGGAAAGCCGCGTGACGGTCGAGTTCACCACCAGCACCGACCTGAACGTCGCCGCCTCGGACCTGCGGGACGAGGTCAGCCGGATCAGCAGCAGCCTGCCCGACGAGATCGACGATGGCCCGACAATTGTGAAGGCGGATGCGGATGCTGAACCGATCATGCGGTTGGCCGTGACGTCCGAGACCATGGAGATCGACGCGCTGACCGATCTGGTCGATGACGAAGTGGTTGATCGCCTGTCCGCGGTCGAGGGCGTGGCGGAGGTCGAGGTCTTTGGTGAGCGTGAACAGACATTCCTGATTGACATAGATCAGGCGCAGCTGGCCACACGCGGTCTGACGGTGGCCGATCTGATTGATGCGTTGGACACCGTGGCGCTGGACGTGCCTGCCGGCTCACTGGAAAGCAGCGCGCAGGATTTCACGGTGCGGGCGACGGCCTCTTTGCGCACACCGGAGGATTTCGACCGTCTGATCATCGCCGATAACGTCCGGTTGGCGGATGTCGCTGTGGTGACGCTGGGGCCTGATGCGGAATCCTCGGTGCTTTTGGCCAATGGTCGTCCAGGGCTTGGGCTCAACATCATCCGGCAAGCCGGTTCGAATACGCTGAGTATCTCGAACGGTGTGCATGATGTCGTGGCCGTCATGCAGGAGACGTTACCCGAGGGCGTCACCATCGCTGTGACCAGCGACGATGCGACCTTCATCAACGGCTCGATTGTGGAGGTGCTGAAATCGCTCGGCCTGGCCATCGCGATTGTGGTTGGGGTGATCTTTGTATTCCTGCGCAACGTGCAGGCCACGCTGATCCCTGCGCTGACACTGCCGGTGGCCTTGATTGGGACGATTGGCGGCATCTGGCTGGCCGGCTTTTCGATCAACATCATAACGCTGCTGGCGCTGGTGCTGGCAACCGGCATGGTCGTGGATGACGCCATCGTCGTTCTGGAAAATATCGTGAAGAAACGCGATGCGGGTGAGCCTGTCCGCGCCGCCGCGGTGCGCGGCACGCGCGAGGTGTTCTTTGCGGTGATCACGACAACGGCGACGCTGGCGGCTGTCTTTATCCCGCTTTCGTTCCTGCCGGGCACTTCAGGGGGCCTGTTCCGGGAGTTCGGCTTTGTCCTTGCCATTGCGGTCACGATTTCCTCCTTCGTGGCGCTGTCGCTCTGTCCGATGTTGGCCTCGCGCCTGCTGTCCAATCGCCCGCCCGGGGAGGCTGAAGTCAAAATCGGCGTTATTGGCCGGATCGGCTCATGGGGCAGCCGCCGCTACGCAGCGGTTCTGCGCGCCTCTCTCTCCGCCCCGCTTGTGGTCATCACGGCTGCGGTTATCTGCTCCGGGGCTGCGTGGGTCATATACGGCACATTGGAAGAGGAGTTGACCCCGCCCGAGGACCGTGGCGTCGCACTGCTGCGGATCAACGCGCCCGAGGGCGTCAGCCTGGCCTACACCGAAAGACAGCAGCGCGAGATCGCGGCGCTCCTTCAACCGTTTCAGGACAGCGGCGAGATCGACTACATCTTCTCTCTCGTTGGGCGTGGCGGCAGCAACGAGGGGCGTATGGTCATGAGATTGGCGCCCTGGGGCGAACGTGCCCGCAGCCAGAACGAGATCGTGGCCGACATGAACCAGCTGATCGCCTCGGTGAACGGTGTGCGCGCTTTCGTCATCCAACCCAACTCGCTCGGGATCAGGGGCGGTGGCCAAGGGCTGCGCATGGCCCTGACGGGCAGCGACTATGACGTGCTTGCAACAGCGGCCAACGCGCTCCGGACCGAGCTGGAGGCGGACGCGGAGATGGGCCGCATTCAGCTGTCTTATGAAACCACGCAACCGCAGATCCTGATCGAGGTGGATCGCGAGCGCGCGGAGGATCTGGGTATAGATATCAGCGGACTGTCAGCCGCGATGCGTGCCCTGCTGGATGGCGACGAGGTTGGCGAGGTCTTTATCGATGGCGATGCGATCCCGGTGAAACTGATCTCGACAACCCACCCGGTTGACGACCCCACGGATCTGGAGAACATCTTTCTCAAGGCGTCCGACAACCGGATTGTGCCAATGTCCTCCATCGTGTCGATTGAGGAAATGGCGGTTGCCCCCTCGCTTGATCGCGAGGAACAGCTGCGGGCGATCACCTTATCAGCAGAGCTGTCCGATGACATGGCCTTGCGCGACGGGATCGAGCGGATCGAAGCGGCAGCAGAACGCATCCTGCCGCCTGATGTCGGGCTGATCCCGCTGTCCGAAGCGGCGACGCTGGAGGAGACATCCAGCGGTCTTGGCATGGTCTTCGGCTTTGCCATCGTGATCGTCATCCTTGTGCTGGCCGCCCAGTTCGAAAGCTTTCTCTCCAGCCTGATCATCGTGGGAACCGTGCCGCTTGGCCTTGCCTGTGCGGTGTTTGCGCTGGCCTTCACCAGCATCAGCCTGAATGTCTACAGCCAGATCGGTCTTGTGCTGCTGGTGGGCATCATGGCCAAGAACGGGATTCTGATCGTGGAGTTTGCGAACCAGTTGCGCGACACCGGCCTGACCGTGCAGGACGCGATTGAGCGTGCAGCCTTGCAACGCCTGCGACCGGTCATGATGACAATGGTGTCAACCGTGCTGGGCGGTGTGCCACTGGTCATATCGACAGGCGCGGGGGCCGAGGCGCGGGTATCCCTCGGTTGGGTGATTGTGGGGGGCCTGGGTCTGGCGACGGTGGCCACCCTGTTTGTCACGCCTGTTGTCTACAAGCTCCTTGCCGGTTTCTCGAAACCGCAGGCAGAAGAGATGCGGCGACTTGAAGCTGAGCTTGCATCATGACTGCCACACCCACCCGCTTGCCCGCATCACATCGGAGGATCTGACACATGCACTATGATTTCATCTCGCGCCTGAACCACTGGATCATCGCCATCGCCATGATCGGGATGCTGCTGTTTGGTCTTTACCTCGCATACGGCGGGTTGGAGCGTGAGGCGCGGGGCCCTCTGATCGGTATCCACCGCTCCATCGGGGTGCTTGTTCTGATCTACGGCACCTGGCGTGTGATTTGGCGGGTCGTTCAAGGCTTTCCCGACCCGGTCGCCCAGATGTCACCTTTGCAGCACCGGCTGTCGAAAGGGGCGCACTGGGGTCTGTTGGCAGGCATTCTGATCATGCCGCTTTCGGGCATCGGCTTCACCGTGTTTCGCGGGCGTGACGTTGATGTGTTTGGCATGTTCTCGATCCCCGGTGTGGCAGAGGTGCCCTGGATCGTGTCGCTATGCTCCGCACTTCACCACTATGTCGGGCTTGGCTTCTGTGCGATTGTGGTGCTGCACATCGCGGCCGCCTTCAAACACCATCTGGTAGACGGGGACGCAACGCTGACGCGCATGATCTCGGGCCGACCTGGCCTAGCCTCTGACCGCGTGTCAATGTCGGCGGACAAACAATGACCCCTTGTCCAGACACCCGTCATCATGAAGGGCACGTTGCCCCAAGGCAAACCTCACTTCACACTACCACTCACCAAAAGGGAGACGTTCAATGAAACGCATGACAGCCAAGGACTTCGATCAGGACCTTCTCGATCTTTATGATTTCTACGCCCACGGAAAGATCACCAAACGGGAGTTCCTGGACCGCGCCGGCAAGTTCGCCGTCGGTGGGTTGACTGCCATGGCCCTGCTGGACATGCTCAGCCCCAACTACGCGATGGCCCAGCAAGTGTCGTTCAATGACGCTGACATCCACGCCGACTACATCATGTATCCCTCACCGAACGGCACAGGCGATGTGCGCGGCTATCTGGTGCGGCCCGCTGATGTGGAGGGCCCGCTACCAGCGGTGCTGGTCATCCACGAAAACCGCGGGCTAAATCCTTACATCGAAGACGTTGCGCGCCGTCTGGCCAAGGCGGGGTTCATGGCGCTGGCGCCGGATGGTCTCACTTCGGTCGGCGGGTATCCGGGCAATGATGCCGACGGTCGTGAGCTGCAACGGACTGTCGACGGCGTTGCACTGATGAATGACTTCTTCGCGGGCTTCGAACATCTGCTTTCGCGCGAGGACAGCACAGGCCGCGTTGGCGCTGTCGGCTTTTGCTATGGCGGCGGCGTGGTCGGCGCAATTGCCGTGGCATACCCGGAGCTGGCCGCCGGGGTGCCCTTTTACGGGCGGCAACCGGCGTCAGAGGATGTGCCCAAGATCGAAGCCCCGCTTCTGATCCAGATGGGAGAGCTTGACGAGCGCATCAACGCCGGATGGCCGGCCTTCGAGGCGGCCCTGAAAGCAAATGACAAAGTCTACGAGGCCTATATCTACGAAGGCGCGAACCACGGGTTCCACAACGACAGCACGCCGCGCTATGATGAGGCTATGGCTGAACTGGCATGGGAGCGTACAATCGGGTGGTTCAGCAGCTATCTGTCGTAATGTCTGATACCATCGGGCAATCAGATGAGCCACCCGCCTTCCAATCCTTTTCCGCGTTTGGGTGGCTCGTCCGACGAACGGTTCGCTCGCCAAACCCGCTTACATGCCGCGCACGCAACCTTGGCTTTTTGCGTTGGGATCTGGGGATCTGTTAAGCCCGCTTTTACGCGTGCCTGGCCCGCGAAACCGCTGGGTCTATTTGGGTATTGCGGGGTGGAGTGGAAAAGCAAGTGCGCCTTGCAAGAAATAGGGAGGAAATGCAAAGGCTCATGCTCGCTTTGCTGCAACAAAAACGCTACGAATGGCCCTTTGCCGGCATTCGCGAGGCCATATGGCCAACACCATGATCGCCGCGGATTGGGGTTGCGAGATCGCAGCATTACCTGACTTGGGTGGGCAAACGGTCCCGCAGCTCCGCATTCACATCGCCGGAGGACTGAAAGCCGGTCTACCCCAAACCGAGATAGCAGACGTAATCTGGCAAATGTCGCTGTGCTGAGGATGCCCAGCGGCAATCAACGCACTGAACATAGCTTTGGATGCTTTCAAGGAAGAGGGCGAAGATGGAGAATAATCCCTAGCCAATTCCTGGCAGCTGCAAAAGGGCCGATACTGGTGAAAAACTCGACCTACCAGATGTTGTGCTTAGTCGGGATGGGCCTTCCCAACCCGCTGCCATTGCGGCCAAGGCCAAAGCCCACGCACTTTTCAAAAACGCTCTCGAACAGTCGGTGCATCAAATCGCCATCAGCGAAGTGCCCGTGCCGGTTATCGGAAAAGGTCGAGCGGTCCGGCACATGGCCTTCCAAGCCCAGCTTGCAAAACCACCTGTACCCGCCAGATCGTCCGCCGGCAGATCGAAGGCCGCCTTAAACGGCACGGCCTCTAGAAGTACGTTGCCAAAGGCGATGGCCTCTTTCGGTGTTCCTACCAGCGCGCCGGGCGGGCGTTCCGTAAGAGATGCAATCGATACCGGGTTGCGGGAGGAAAAGAAAACCTCATGGCCTGCCTGCGCCCAAAGGCCTCCAAGCGGAATTTCTATATTGCCACTGCCGATAATGCCGACTTTCATTTCGCCCTGCTTTCTCTGCCAACTGAACATCAATGAAATCATTCTCGCACACGATTGTTACGTTCATGGCCAGATCGCCCGAACCAGAGATAGCGACAACGACACCATCAGTTTTCAAATGCCTTCCGCTGCAGGGAATCAAAGAATTCCAGGAACAGGGAAATTCTGGAATCCCGGATCTGAACAACAACGATGTACTCGTTGCCATAGTCTTCTCCGGTCTTGGTGTTTGTCAGATGGCCTTGAAACTCAATGATTACCCATTCCGAATCGGCGACAGGATAGACCGCCTTTACTGGAAATCCTTTCGGCTTCTTGTAGCCTTTTGGTCCCCACGAAATAGTCGCGCAGATCATCGATGCCAATGATCGGCACCCTTCCATCTGGCGCGACCGGAAACTCCAAGCGTGCCTCATTATGCCAAAGCGTCATGACCGCTTCCATGTCGCAACGTCCGCACGGGCGATCACCACGCTTTCACCGGGTGTATCGCGAAGTTTGATAAAGCCAGAACCCTGTCCATTGTCGACAGAACCGGGCCGCAGAATGGTCCAGGCAAGGGATCGTGCACGCACAGCGCGCTCACAAGAAGGAAGCGTCGAATAGCCGTGGCAACCGCCGCCTGGACCAGAGTTTGACAGCGCGGTGTTCAATGGCGTCCTCGTAACCGGATGGACCGGCAGCGGCAAAGATGACGGCGTCGACCCCATCGAGCCATTGATCAGAGGTGTCGGACGTCAGATCGCCAATGACAACAGTCGCTGATTTGGTATCGGGCGCGCCGTTTCGAGGACCACCTTCTGCCAACCAACCATATCGTCGCCAAGCGGCGTGATCAGGCACAAGCGATTGACGCCGTCGGAGAAAGCTTTAGCGAGATCGTTCGGATCAAGAGAAAACCGTACCGGAAGCACCAGCGCCGGATCGATCGTTGTCAGCAACCGCGCCGCCGGGCCGTCAGGATCACGTGTCGCGACCCGGATTTCGCCGATCCGTGGGTCAAGCGACAAGAGACAAGAGATGCGCAACTTCACGCCCGATGTTTCCAGTGGCGCCTGTGACGAGAACGGTTGGCATGAGAGATGATTCCCTTCAATTCAGATCGGCGTTGCCTGTCGTCTAGGGCCGTCGCATATTCAGCGTGAACATAAGGCAGCTCCGGGTCTTTGTTCGGTTGCGCTTTCGAACCGCATAACCGGTGTCCACTTATGCTGAAAGTGCTCTAAAGTTCGACGTGCGATTGCGCGGCGACCTCGCCGTCAACGAGCGCGGCGATCTTGCCATTGACCTCGGCCACCCACTCCGCCGCCATATGCGCATTGAAGGCGGCCTCGGTGTCCCAAGCCTCAAAGATCGTGAACAGCGCCGGGTCGGCTTGCGCGCGAAAAACCCGGTAGAACTGACAACCGGCGTCCTTGGCCGCGCGAGCACGCACTTGCCGCATCAAGGCCGCCAAGTCATCGGCGGCGTCCGCGCGGGCGCGGAGGTTGACCGTCACCGTGTGGGCGGACGCCGCATCGCCAGCGACCTCGTCGGCGGAAGGAAAGCCAGCCACCCGCTTTACAGAGTCGTAGTGTTCCTTGAAATGCGCAATCTTGCCATTGCGCACACGAACGATGGTTATGTAGCTGTTTTCCTGCACGGTCGGATCGTCGCCGACAGTCAACTGGCTGTCGAATTCAATGACGCACGCATTCGGATCTGCCAGCGGTGTGATGACACGATTGGGATATCCTATCGGGACGACCACCGCCAAGGCGTCGCGGAAGTATTTCTCAATGGCGGGTTGACCTTCGACGCATTCCGTAAACCCCTCAGGGGCAAATGGAAACTCCAGAACAGCGTCCTCGGTCCACATTCCAGCGATGGCGTCCGCGTCCGAAATCGCCAATGCGTCCAAGAAGGCGGTGGCCGCAATGGCAGCCTGATTATCTTCGATCACACTGATCATCTCCCATTGCTGGGAAACATCTTCGGGCGCCTCAGTGAGAAGGTCACCCGCTTCCTCCAAGAACGAAGAGAGCTCAGGCGGGCGATGAGCGCGGTGGTATTCGTCAAACCCTGATTTCGTCTTCCAGGTTTCATAGAGCAGAAACTGTGACGGGTTTGCCTTGTTCTGGTGAAGGTCGAAACGGGTCATAGTGAAACCGGGTCCGACACGGCGCTCGCCGTCCGTTACGGCAAGCAGCTTTCTGCGAACTTCCTCCTCCTTTCCGGGAACAGCTTCGAGAATGTCGGTGATTATAAGCTCTGGGTTTGTCACAGGTAAATCTCCTCGTTCTTGAGCTGTGGTGCCGATTAGTTGGCGACGTAGCCGCCGTCGACGGACAGCGCGATGCCGACGATGTTGGAGGCTTTGGGTGAACAGAGAAAAACGACGGCTTCCGCGACCTCGTCGGCCGTGCCGGTCCGGCCAATCGGATGGGATTTGTCAAAGCCCGCTCTCGCAGTTTTGCGCTCACCCTCGTCTGGTATGGACTCGAAGAATTTGCGCAGCATTGGCGTATCAATGCCGCCGGGATTGACCGCGTTCACCCGAATGCCCTGCTTGGCATAATCGATCGCGGCAACCTTGGTCAGCCCCATGATGGCGTGCTTGGATGCGCAATACACCGACGCCCCCGGGACCCCGACAAGACCGCCGCCGGAAGAGAGATTGACGATAGCGCCGCCGCCCTGTTTCAGAAGATGCGGGATGGCATGCTTCATGACCAGGAATGTCCCGCGAACATTGGTTGCGAAGACCTCCTCATAGCTTTCCAGACGCTGGTCTGCGAAGATGTTCACTTCGCCCTGTGTGCCAGCACTGTTGATCACATAGTCCAACTGGCCGAAAGCTGACGCGGCATCTGCAACAAGGCGCTCGATAGACGCCGGATCCATCAGATCCGCTTCGATCGACTGGATCTTACCGCCAGCAGCGTTGACCTCAGAGATGGTCTTTTTAAGGCCCGCGCTACTGCGTCCCGAGATAACGGTTTTCACACCTTCTTTCGCGAGCGCGACCGCCGTCGCCTGTCCGATGCCGGAGCTTCCTCCGGTGATCAACGCGACTTTTCCTTGCATTGACGTCATTTCCGTCTCCCGTTCACTTCAGTTGAAGGAGCTTGTTCGAAGCTACCTCTGTTCTGAGTGAAAATAGGAAACGGCTGGATCAGGGTATTGCACAAAGCGGATGAGTGATGACGAGATCCAAACAAAAGCAAATATCGCGCCACGCCGCGCCGCTGAAGCTTTTTGAAAGCCATCTTCAGAAAGAAATGAAATGCGCTGTGCCAAAACCTCGACTGGAATTCAATCAGGCAGCGGGATAGACAGTATTGTGCAAAGATTCTGGCGCGCCGGTCATAACTCTGCGAATGCGCGCTAGAGTGTTTCCAGGTGAAGTGGATACCGGTTCACCGTCCGTCCGGAAACGCGTTCAAACAAAAAGTTAGAGCCGTTTCGCGATTTCATGTAAAGCAAAACGACTCTAGTGACCGTCTATTGCTCGTGCTTCACTGACCGCGGCGAATGCAAAAAAATGAGCGTGGTAGGTGACGGTCGATATTATGGTCGGGCGCGTGGGTCGCCCGGGGGCCAGTTCGCGCAAGGGGTTATAATATTCGATAACTTCCTTCATCTTACCGTCCACCACTCGAATGACATCGACATAGTCTTGAGCATAGAGCTTTGGCCACGCTCAGATCAGCCGTCCGCAACGCCTGCCCGGTCTTGCCCAGAACCTTCCCAAAGAGATGCTTTGGCACGTTCATCGCAAAGTAGTACCGCCCCCGATCCAACGTCAGCCCCATGCGCAATCCTTCTGCAACACACCCGTCACTATGCGGGAATTCATGCGGGATTTTATGGGGGAAACGCCCGTTCCAGCGCGTAAACACTCCATACGGTCATTGAAATCATTGGGGTTTTTAGAAAAATCATAGCTCATAAGGCCAGCCTAGTGGCGGAGCGACAGGGATTCGAACCCTGGAGACGGTCTCCCGCCTACACACTTTCCAGGCGTGCGCCTTCGACCACTCGGCCACCGCTCCGTTCGGGCGGTGTACCGCGCCGGACAGGTTCTTTGCAAGAGGCAAAATACCCCCCCGAAGACACTGTTTTCAGGCCGCAGGCAAACAGCGAATTCGGATGAGGCTGTCAGTAAATGCGCAGGTCTGATGCATCCAGGCACGCGACCGTGCGGTGCAGCCTCTGCGTCACTCCTGCGTGCCGTCCTTTTCAGGGCGCAGCGCCTCTGGGTTGCGCAACCAGATGTCCCGCTGGGCAAAGGGTATCTCGATCCCCTCTTCGGCAAAGCGGGCCGCAATTGCATGATTGATATCGTTGCGAACGGTGAGGATCCAATTCACATCCCGCAGGATCGCCCTGATTTCGAAATCAAGCGAATCCGCTCCGAAACCCATGAACAACACACTTGGGGGCGGGTTGTTCAGGATCATCGGCTGTGCCTCTGCCACCTCGCGCAGGATTTTGTCCACGTGCTTGGTATCCGTGCCATAGGCCACCCCTACCGGAACAATCAGACGCCCGACCGTATTGCCGCGCGTGTAGTTGGTCACCGTCCCCGAGATCAGATCGGAATTCGGCACGATCACATCCGTGCGGTCGAAGGTCTCGATCCGGGTGGAGCGCACAGAGATGTGTTTGACGTAGCCCATCTGCCCGCCAACCTCGATCCAGTCGCCTTCGGAAATCGGACGTTCCACCAACAGGATGATACCGGAGACGAAATTCGACACGATGGTCTGAAGGCCAAAGCCGATCCCCACCGAAAGCGCCCCGGCAACAATTGCAAACGCCGAAAGATCAACCCCCGCCACCGTGACCGCGATCAGCGCAGACAGGAATATCCCGACATATCCCAGCCCCGAAACCATGGCGTTTTGCCCGCCAATATCGAGCCGCGTTTTTGGCAGGACATTCTGGCGCAGCGTGCCCTGCAAGACCCGTGTAATCGTGTACCCGACGACAAAGACAATTGCGAAGGTCAGAAAGTCCGAGGGCGAGATACGGGTGCCGCCGATTTCAAAACCGCGCAGAAACCGGCTCCAGAGCTCGGTCAGATCGGTGACCCGCACCCCCCATGTCAGCGCCAGCAAGGGCAAGGCGATCAACACAAGCACGAAGCCCGCCAGAATCGCCGCCAGACCGTCCCGGGCCTCGCTGCCCTGCCCGCTCACCAGACCGTAGACATCCGCCGTAAAGCGTTGCAGCACCAGCACAAGCCCCAGAAGCACAAGGCTCAGCACAGTGGGATACAGCAGCGCGTTGCCTGCCTCTGAATAGCCGATACCCGCCATGATCGGTGCGGCAACACCGACCACGATCATGCCGGTGCCAACGATACGCAGAAAGCGCGCAAGCCCCCCACCTTTGGTCTCGCTCGCCGCTTCCCCGGTTTCGACAGGCCAGCTTTTGCGCAACATCAGCCCCTTGATAAAAAGGATAGCACCCATGAGAACCACAATCGGAAACGCCACGACAGCAATCGTTTCAGGCTGTGCATCCTCAAGATCGAAGATCACGGCAATGATCCCCCGCGAGACAAAAAGCAGCGACAGGATCATCATGTAAAAGCGCGATGCCTTACGTTTCTCGGACGCAAGACCGATCAGCACATCGTCGTCGTTACGGGCGTAGAGGCGCTCTGCCAGCCAGCGAAAGCCCAGCAGGATCAGGCCCCAGACCGGCAAAAGCCCGACCAGATTGTCGATCTTTTCGCCCAGAACGCCGGTCAGGCGCAGGGCGTAGGCCAGCAGCATCAATCCGATCAGCGGCAGGAAAATGCGCAGCAGGGAAACCAGAAAACTCCAGACGCCAGACCCGCGCCCGCCCCAGCGCCGCATATATTCGACGGCGATGCTCGCCCAGCGGCCGCCCTTGACGATGAGCGTCACCGCCATCAGGAGCAGCAAAAGCACCAAAGGGGCCTGATCGCGGAATTGCTGCTGCACACCCGGTTCCGAGAGATCGTAGGCGTCGTTTCGAATGTCAAGGAAGATGCGGCGCGTATCCTCGACCGCCACGGGCCAGTTGCGCGGATCAAGCGGTGACGGACCAAGCGCCAGCAGCCGCCTGGTCTGACGCTCGCGGACAATTGCATCGATTTCGCCGATCAACCCGTCAGCACGTCGAAAGGCTGAATCCGCGACCCGTACCGGGGCCTGCAGTTCTTCGAGCTGCTGTTCCAGATTCGTGCGCCGCGCCGTGATCTCTTCCGCTTCGGTGCCGGTCTCGGGCACCGGCCCCAATGCTGCGATCTGGGACTGCAATGTCGCGATACGGTCAGCATTGGCCTGACGCCCATTGGCAAATTCCGTGCGAAAGATGACGATCCGCGACCGCAGGTCTTCGAGCTCTTCAACGCTGCTGTCATCGGCCCCGTCGATCCGCTGTTCGGCTGTTTCCGCAAATTCGTCCCAAAACGGATAAAGCGGGTCATTTTCATCGCGCGCACTGTCCTGCGCCTGGACCATGGCCGACCAAACAACCAGCAGACCAACCAGAAAGACCCGCAGAACCTGTCTCATACGTCCTCAAAAACGCCCGGAATGCTGGCAGGGGCGCGGTCGAGCCAGGCTGGCACGGGCAAGCCTTTGCTGGCGAGGAACTCAGGATTGAAGAGCTTGGATTGATACCGTGTGCCATAGTCACACAGGATCGTCACGAGGGTGTGCCCCGGCCCCATGTCGCGCGCCATACGCATCGCGCCTGCGATATTGATCCCCGAGGACCCGCCCAGACACAGCCCCTCGTGCTGCAAAAGATCAAACACGATGGGCAGGGCTTCGGCATCATGCACGTTGTAGCAGTAGTCGGGCGTAAACCCTTCAAGGTTCTTGGTGATCCGGATCTGGCCAATGCCTTCATTGATTGATGAGCCCTCCGACATCTCAAGGGTGCCCTTGGTGTAATAGTTGTAAAGCGACGCCCCATCCGGATCGACGAGGCCGATCTTCACCCCCTTGGGCTTGAGCGCCTCGGACACCCCCGCAAGCGTGCCGCCGGAGCCCACCGCACAGATGAACCCGTCCACCTTGCCGGCAGTCTGGTCCCAGATTTCGGGCCCGGTGCCTTCCACATGGGCCTGGCGGTTGGCCACATTGTCAAATTGATTGGCCCAGATCACCCCTTCGTTGGTGCTGCGCGCCAGCTCGTGCGCCAGCCGCTCGGAGTACCGCACGAAATTGTTGGGGTTGCGGTAAGGGGCTGCGGGCACCTGCACCAGCTCTGCCCCGGCCAGCCTCAGCATGTCTTTCTTTTCCTGGCTTTGCGTCTCGGGGATGACGATCACGGTCTTGAAGCCCATCGAGGCCCCGACCAGCGCAAGGCCGATCCCGGTGTTGCCCGCCGTCCCTTCGACGATGGTACCGCCGGGCTTCAGCAGCCCCTTTGCGACCGCATCCTTGATGATGAAAAGGGCCGCGCGATCCTTGACGGATTGGCCGGGGTTCATGAACTCCGCTTTGCCGAGGATTTCGCATCCCGTGGCTTCGCTCGCCGCTTTGAGACGGATCAACGGTGTGTTTCCGATGGCCTGCTCAAGATCCTGTGCGACACGCATGTGCTCGTTCCCCATCTTTTATAATATGGTTTTACCTCTATCGGGGCGGTCGCGCGACCTCAAGCGGACCTTGCCTTTCGCGACGAAAAAAGGAGAGCGGTTAAGAGATCATACCGCTTTCGCGCCGCAGCCTGTCCCGGTGACGCGCCAGCCAATAGGCGGCCATGACCAGCGGCGCATTCGCGATCTTCTGCGTGTCGCACATCTCCATCAATTTCTCGAAAGAAATGACATGAGAGCGGATGTCCTCGTGCTCGGACGCCAGCCCGCCAAGACCCGCGGCCCCATCGGGGAGGGCCGCCAACCCCACGTAAACATAGTAGAATTCCGAGGAATTTCCGGGCGAGCAATAGGTCTCTGCTACGGGAGTGAGCGCCCCCATCTCAAGGCCGGCTTCCTCAAGCGCCTCGCGCCTTGCGGCGGTCTCCGGCGCCTCACCGGGATCAAGCCGCCCGGCGATGGGCTCCAACTGCCAAAGGGCGCAATCTCCGCGCGCCAAGGGCCCCATACGCATCTGTTCCACCAGCAGGACCCTGTCGCGCCGCGGATCATAGGGCAGGACAAGTGCCGCATCAGCGGCCAGAAACACCGCGCGCGTCACCTCTGGCGTCATACGGCCATCAAAGCGGGCATGGCGCAGATCATATTCGTCCAACGCAAAGTACCGCGCATAGGGGCGGCGTTGCGCCTTGATCTCGACGGAGCCTGAAAGGGTCATCTCCCCATGGCGACTCTGCCTGGCGTTCAACTGCGACCAGGCGCGGGCGCGGATCATCGGAAACATCTCCGCAACCTCCGAAGGCGGTTTGAGACCTTGGTAGCGCATCACCTCGCGGGCCGCCAGAACGCTGAGCCTGCCCCACTGCTCCGCCCAATTGTCCAACGACCACGGACCCTGCGGTGTCCAGCGATCAGCAGCGGGAAAATAGGCCTCGGCCGCACGGCCGTCCTCCAGGACCACAGGGGCCAAAGCGTAGTCGAACGCACCTTCGTAGTGGTCAAGACGTGCGTGATCCTTTGCGGTCAGGCCGGTGACCAGCACACCGTCAGCTTTGGCCTCCGGAGCCTTTTCGATCACCGGAAAGGGACCTTCGACGGCGGCACACACCAAAACCCCCGACGCCCGCGCCGGTGTCAGCGCAAGGTGATCCAAAGGGCCAAGAACGGCCTCCAGCAAAGGCAGATAGCGCAGCGTTCCAAAAAGAAAAAGCGGTTTCATGCCCGCCTGTTAGCGACTATCGCCAGGTGCGCCAAGCATATTCCGTGGCAAGACCGGCAAGAACGCCGCCAGCCGCAAGGCTAAAGATCACCAGCGGATCAAGCATGACAAGGGCATATTCGGCCATGAACTGGAAAATCGCCGCCATCGCGTCGAAGAAGCCGTTGTACCAATTGGACATCGCGCGGTCGAACATCTGATAGCAGGAATGCAGGAACAGCCCCCAGATCACCAGAACCAGCGCCCCGCCGAGACCATTGTTGATTGCCGCCGCAATCCCACGTCCGGCCCGTTTGCCCATCACCGTCCAGCCACAGGCGATCCCGAGGATGGCGTTCATGTAGGCGAAGGCCCCGAAATCGGTACTCTCCGGCATCAGCGGCTTGATCTGCAGCGAGACCACATAGGCCACCGCGCCGATGCATATCGCAGCGATCAACCTGGCGGCGTCTGGCATTGGGGACCTCGTCTACTCATCTGTTTTACCACATCGTGCCCGGAGACTATTGGGCAGCCATACTGATAGAGGGCCTAAGTGGCGAAATGCAGAAGGAAATGAGGCGATTTTCGGGCGTCGTCCTCAGGCAGGACGGGTGACGGTGATTTGCGTGACGTCGCAATTTGCCGTTTCGAAAGCCGCAGCACAGGAGGTCAGGTAATAGTTCCACATGCGCCGGAACCGCTCATCAAACCCCAGCGCGCTGACCTGATCCCACTTGTCATTGAAGGTCTCGTGCCAGCGTTTCAGGGTAACAGCATAGCTTTGGCCAAATTCGATGGACCGCTCAAATCCAAGACCTGCGCGCTGGACCTGATCGCGCAGCGCAGCGGGGCTAGGCAGCATGCCACCGGGAAAAATGTATTTCTGGATAAAGTCCACATCATTGCGGTAGGCCTCCCACCGTTCATCTGCGACAGTGATGATCTGCAGCGTCGCGGATTTCCCGGGCTTGAGCCGCTCTTTGACCCTGCCGAAATAGGTCGGCCAGTATTTTTCACCCACCGCTTCGAACATCTCGATGCTGACGATCCCGTCATAAAGCCCAACTTCGTCGCGGTAATCCTGCAGCTTGAACTCGACCCGATCAGAAAGCCCTGCCTTTTCAATGCGATCCGCCGCGTACTTAAACTGCTCCTTGCTGATCGTCAGGCAGGTGACCTTGAGGCCCCGCTCCTTTGCGGCGTATTCGGCAAATCCGCCCCACCCGCAGCCGATCTCCAGGATATGATCGCCGGGCAGCGCCCCCATCTCGTCAACCATCTGCTTGTATTTCGCGGTCTGCGCGGCCTCCAGGCTTTCCTGCCCGGTCGAAAACAGCGCGGAGGAATAGGTCATCGTGTCGTCCAGCCACAACCCATAGAAGTCATTGCCCAGATCATAGTGATAGCTGATGTTCTTGCGCGCCTGAGCCTTGTGATTGCGTTGCAGCCAAAACCGCATGCGCTCATACATCTGGATCAGCTTCTGACCCGGATACCCGTTATACATCTCGTCATTGTCGGCATTCACCAGATCCATGAAGGACTGCAGATCGGGCGTCGACCACCAGCCGTCCATATAGGCCTCTGAAAAGCCCACGTAGCCCTCGCGCACGAGACGGGCAAAGAGGTCACTGTTTTGCACCTCCAGCACGGCGATCGGCCCCGGCTTGGTCCCGCTGGCGGAAAACACACGCCCATCCGGTAAAACGATGTCGAGCCGTCCTGACTTGATCTTTTGGGCCACTTGTAAACTCTGGGCGAAGTACCGCGGGAGGTTCTTCTGGCCATCGGTAGAAGTCAGGATCATGAATTGTGCGCTCGTTTTCTTAGGGGCGTTAACCGAATGTTAGGATAGAGATAGGGGATAGAGCAAGCTTGTCAAAATCCTCTGTTTTCATAGGCTTCAAGCGCAATCTTGCGCCCCTCGTCCGCAGCTACAACCGGAGCGGGATATGGCTCGGATGGATCCAGATTCCAGCTCTGCGGCACGGCCTCGAAATAGGACAGCGCGGTGTCCGACGGCGTCTTGCGGCCCTCGGCAATCCAGCGTTTGACATAGGCGCGGTCCTTGTCGAACTTGTCAAGCTGCGTGACCGGATTGAAGACGCGGAAATAGGGCGTGGCGTCCGGCCCGGAGCCTGCGGACCATTGCCAGCCCATGGCATTACTGGCCGGGTCCCAATCGATCAGGCAGTCTTCGAACCAGTTCAGACCGATCTTCCAGTGGCTCAGCAGATGTTTGGTCAGGTAGCTGGCCACGATCATCCGACCGCGGTTGTGCATGCGGCCCGTCACATACATCTCCCGCAGCGCGGCATCGACGAACTGGATGCCGGTGCGCCCCTGTTTCCAGCGCCGTACCTCGGCACGGCGCTCATCGGTGTTCCAGGGAAATCCGTCCCAGTCCTCTTTCCAGTTGTCGCTCAGAATACGCGGTGTGTGGTGCATCAGGTGATAGGCAAACTCACGCCAGACCAGTTCCTTGAGGAATGTCTCCGCCCCGCGTTTGCCTTCTTCGCGGGCCCTCAGGCCAGCATGCCAGCACTGATGCGGGCTGATCTCGCCCAGGCTGAGGTTTTCAGATAGCCCGGAGGTGCCATCCACCGAGGGCTGATCGCGCGTGATGTCGTAGCCATCGACAATCCCCGCGATGAACCCCCCGAGACGCGCTTGCGCGGCCTGCTCGCCAAGACGCACGTGGGGGCGCACCACCTCTGCCCCCCGGTGCATGGCAGCCCCCATGGCCCAGGTCTCCAGATCGTCGCTTGCTGGCCAGATATCAGGGGCGGCAAGATCGCGCGGTGCAGACAGCGGCGCATCGACCTCGCAGTCCTTCACCATCTTCCAGAAAGGGGTATAGACCTTGTAGAAACCACCGGTCTTGGTCTCCACCGTCCAGGGTTCAAACATCAGATGGCCCCCAAAGGACCGTGCCTCGATGCCCCTCTCTTTCAGCGCGCTCTTGATCCGGGTGTCACGGTGAACCGCGCCCGGGTCATAGAGCCGGGACCAGTAGACCGCCCCTGCCCCGGTCTCTTCGATCAGGCGTTTGAGCACCTCGAATGCATCGCCCTTGCGCAGGATCAGACGGCTGCCCTTTTCTGTCAGGGCCTGCGCAAAATGCGCCAAACCGAGCCCGAGACGCCATTTTGGGGCGGCGCCCAGGGCAACAACCTGATCGTCGTGGACGAAGACCGGGATGACGGGTCTACCACTGGTGGCGGCGGCGTGCAGGGCGGGATGGTCGCTCAGACGCAGATCACGCCGAAACCAGACCAGAACGGGAGATGTGTTCAAACTTGTTCCCCTTGGGCGTCTTTAAGGATGAATACGGCAGGGGGTGTGCATTGGATCAGAGATCATCCCTAAAGAACGCGATCAAGCGCGGCAATCAGGTGGTCGATCTCATCGCGGGTCGTGTAATGGGTAAAGCTGAGCCGCAAGACCCCTTTTGCGTCATCCACCCCCATGGCCGACAGGGCGCGCCCGGCATAAAAATCACCGCCGCCTGCCATGATACCCTGCGCGGCCAGCTCCGCCGCGACAGCCTCCCCGGACCGGTCCAGCGCCAATGCCACGGTGGGCGCGCGCAATGCCGCCTCAGCAGGTCCGATCAGGCGCACCGAATTGCGCCCCGCGACCGCTTCGAGCAGCGGGGCGAGCAGCTCTTCTTCGTGGGCGCGCATCAGGTCATGCACCGCGCGGCCCCGGTCGGCCGGGCCATCACCCGCCCCGATGTGGTGCGCATAAAGCGCGTCGATATAATCCGCCATCCCGGCACAGGCCGCCACTTGCGCATGATCGGGCCCGGCGGGGGTGAAACGTTTATAGAGCGTCCCCGCGTTAAAGCTGTGCCCCTGATTGGGCAAAAGCTCTGCCAATGTGCGGCGCACCACCATCACCCCCTGATGCGGCCCGTAGGTCTTGTAGGCCGAAAAGAGATAGATGTCCGGGCCCAGATCGCCCACATCCACAAACCCATGCGGCGCATAAGAGACCCCGTCAACGCAGGTAAACGCCCCTGCCGCATGGGCCAGCGCCGTGATCTCGGTGACCGGGTTCACTTCCCCCACCACGTTGGAGCAATGGGGAAAACAGACCAGACGGACCCGCTCGTCGAGCAGCACCTCGAGATCATCGGGGGTCAGATGGCCGGTAACGGGATCAATCTTCCATTCGCGGATCTCGATGCCCCGCTGCGCCAACCGCCGCCAGGGGCCGCTGTTGGCCTCATGATCCTGGTTGGTCACCACAATCGCCTCACCCGGGGTCATCATCTCGGCAAAGGCCTGCGCCAGCACGTAAGCATTTTGCGTGGTGGAGGGGCCAAAGCTCAACTCATCCGACTGCACCCCGAGGATCGCCGCCATTCGGTTGCGCGCCTCGTCCATTTCCGCGCCCGCCAGCCTGCTTGCCTCGTAGGGGGCATAGGGCTGGACTTTGCGTTCCGTGTAAAATCGCGTCAGCCGGTCGATCACCTGCCTGCAGGTATAGGACCCACCTGCATTCTCGAAAAACGCCTTGCCCTCAAGCGCAGGCACCTGAAACGCCGGGAACTGCGCCCGGACGAAGTCGGTATCAAGTCTCATCTGCGCAAGGTTGTCCGGCATCTTCAGCGCGTCAAGACCCGAACGCCTTTCCGCCAGGTCATTTCAAACGAAAACGGGCCACAGGTCTCCCTGCGGCCCGCGTTCAGTATGCCGTTACTCGGCGGGCGTGGCCTCCGGGTCGATCACGGCGCGAATGCCCGCCGCTTCACGACGGCCATCGTTGTAGATGGCTTTGATCAGCGAGATACACATCAGCACCATCACAATGGAGAATGGCAAGGCGCCGATCACCATTGCCGTCTGGATGGCAGATGTTCCGCCCGACAGCAGCAGACCGCCGACCACCAAACCCAGGGCTGCCCCCCAGAACAGGATGTGCGGACGCGCCTTGGGGCCTTCGTCGCCGGCTGCGTTGATCGTGTTGACGATCAGCACGGCAGAGTCAGCCGAGGTGACGAGGAAGGTCATCAGCAGAACCACGATCAGCAAGGCCATTCCCCAGGCCAGGAACTGTGCGATGGGGGCCAGCATGAACTCGGTCATGGCAAAGATCTTGTCGCCGTTGGCCGCGTCAAAGATGATGCCGTTTGCGCCGCCGTTAAGCTCCAGATCGATGGCGGTGCCACCGGCCCAGGCAAACCAGACAAAGCACATCAGCGAAGGGACGATCATCGCACCCAGTACGAATTCACGGATGCTGCGGCCGCGCGAAATACGCGCAAGAAACAGCCCCACGAAAGGCGCAAAAGCGATCCACCAGGCCCAGTAGAACACCGGCCACCAGCCTTGCCATTGTGCCAGCAGGAAGGCTTCGGACCCTTCCACACCATCGGACTGGAAGACGTTGAAGCTCATTGCCGGCAGGGCGATCAGATAGTCCCAAAGGCCCACGAACATCGCTGTTGCGCCGAACCATGTCGCCCCAAACAGGATGAAGAAGCCCAGCAGGAAGATCGACAGGACCATGTTGATGTTGGACAGCCACTTGATGCCCTTGCCAACGCCCGACAAGGCCGAAAGCGTCGAGGCCCCCATGATCACGAGCAAGGCCACGACAATCCCAACAAAGGTCGCCCCGCCATCCTCATTCATCAATCCGCCGATACCGATCCGCGTGAGGCCGGCCACGAATTGCTCGACCCCGAAGCCCAAGGTCTGCGCCACACCAAGAATGGTGGCCACAACGGCAACGATGTCGATCAGGTGCCCAAGCTTGCCCGACAGGGATTTGCCGAACAAAGGCGTCAGCGCCGACCGGATCGTGAGCGGCAAACCGCGCCGGTAGCTAAAGAAGGCCAAGGACAAGCCGCAAACCGCATAACAGGCCCAGGCGCCCAATCCCCAATGCAGGAAAGACCATTTATAAGCCATGCGCACGTTGTCTGCGGCGCCCCCTGTGGTAATCCCCTGGATGGTTTCGGGGTTGCTGCCAAAATGCGCAACCGGTTCCGCCACGGCCCAGGTCAGCATACCGACCCCGATCCCGGCACCGAACATCATCGAGAACCAGGAAAAGTTGGAAAATTCGGGTTTCTCGCCATCGACACCCAGATTCATCCGACCCGCCGTCGGCCAAATCGCGAGCCCGAGACAAATGATGATGAAAAAGGCGACCGTCCAGATATACCAGGCCGCAGCATTTTCCAGAATGATGCTGTTGAGATCGCCAAGCACCCGGCCCGATTGTGTGGGCCAAAAGATGCACCAGACCACGAGCACGCTGATGATGAGTTTACTAATCACCGTCACATCGACGCTGAAGCCGCGATAAAAGCCTTTATCTGCCGTCTTGATCGGCAGATCAGAAAGCGGTGGTTTGAGAGCCATAAAGCTATATTCCCTGTTGTTTATTATTTCGTAAGGCTACTTTAAACAGCCTTGGGTCAACGAATAGAAACGACAAATCGGGGTTCTAAAACGCCGCAATCTGCGATGCGACGGATCAGGGACCGCTATGAGAATCGCATATTCTGTTTCGTTTGCCCCTTCGTTCATAGGTTTCCTAGTTTGCACGGAATACGAACATCTGTCACGCCCTTTGGCTTACAAGTCACCCAGCGGGGCACAGGTGAAACATCATCTTGCAGCCTGAAGAACGACAAGAGCCGCCGCGCAAGATGGCTCGCCGTTCAAAACGCAAATAGAAGCGCGTCGGTCAAAACTCCATTCGCGGATATTGATATCAAAACTCAGACCCCCGGTTTCTCAACCGGCGACAACCTGCCCATCGCGCGGATTTCAAAGACGAGCATGGCCCTTTTGCTGCTTCGGGCCCGCGCGGCGATGCTGTCGGCAAGGGTCACCAGAGCAGCATTGCGGTTTCAAAGGGCATGCATCCCAGTCGTGTTTCGAGGCGCGGTATCGGATGAAGCCGTCTTTGCCACCGTTGGGCTTTCGCGGTTTAGAGAAGTTCCGGCGATATGTCCGCAGTTTCTTGTTGCCTGGGCCTATATAGCTGTCAGCCACAGGGTCATAGACAAAGTCTTCACGTGAGAACGTGCCGTCCGTCCGTTTCGATTTGTTCCAGACTGGAAGGCGCGGGGCGATGCCGCGCTCCTCGACCAACCACCCCAACATCTCGGCTGATCCGTAGCCCGTATCCATTGCCCGTCAGGCGATGCTTGCATCGCTGAGAGGGGCCAACCAGCTTATCCGGTGTCATATCGAAGCGTTCTGTGATCCGATCAATCATGCGCCGCGCGGCAAAGGTCTCAGCGGTTCGGATTGGAACCGAGGGCTCAACGTCAACGATCACAGCGTTGTCCAAATCCACCATATAGTTGGTGGAATATGCGAAGAATGCAGCGCCACTGTCTGCCCCGGTCCAGCGTGCCGCGGGATCAACCGGCGAGATGTATTTGGAAACGACTTTTGTGGACGCACCGAAAGCGGCATCATCCAGTGTCTCAAGGTATTCGTCGATGACACCGGCGGTCAGGTCTGGTGGTAAGCCTTCCTTGTTGTCAATGCCACGTGTCTGGTTCGCGTTGGCAGGGATCAGGCTGGCGCCGACGCCAAAGCTCTCGCCACCGACCAAGCCCTCATCGATGCATCGCTGTAGCACCGTCTCAAACAGGTGGCGGAACAATCCGCTCTCCCGGACACGCCCGTGCCGGTTCTTGGAAAAGGTAGAAGGGTCTGGTACAGGATCAGTCAGATCCAGTTTGCAAAACCACCGATACGCCAGATTGACATGCACCTCTTTGCACAGCCGACGCTCAGAACGAATACCCTGGCAGTATCCCAACAACAGCATTCTGATCATCAGCTCAGGGTCAATCGAAGGCCGACCATAGGAGCTATACGATGGCGCGAGAAGCGGTCGAACGTCAGACAGATCAAGAAAACGATCAATGCCGCGCAAGGGATGATCAGCAGGCACAAACTCCTCAATCGAGAACTCATAGAACAGCGCGCTTTGCGCAACCTGCCTCGGTCCCATCATCGCCACACCTCCACTCTCAATTCAAGTGAATCAGCGACGCACCGACCAATCAATGAACTTTTCAACAGGATCCGGACTTTGCTGACCTCTGTCGCTCTTGTTCAAATGTCCGCTTTTTCTGCTTCTCAAAAGACTGCGATATCCCTCAGCACGCGGCATCTTCGTTGTACGCCTGCGCCGGGCAAGGGTCTTGCCTGCTCATGGTGTGTGACAAACTGCTTCGATATTATGTCCGTCGGTATCAAAGACGAAGGCTGCATAGTAATCTGCGTGGTAATGCGGTCGAAGACCTGGCGCTCCGTTGTCCTTTCCACCCGCACGAATAGCGGCCGCATGAAAGGCATCCACGTCAGCGCGGCTTTTCGCTTGCAGGGCGATGTGCATCAATCCAGTTGTGGCATTCTCCTCGGCCAGCCAAAACCAAGGCCGATCATCACCGTAACCAGTCACTTTAACTCCACCCGAATGGTCTTCGGGTACGTCAAACAAGCGCTTGACCCCCAAGGGGGCCAACGCTTGATCGTAGAAAGCTGTAGACCGAGCGAAATCGCTGACGCCAAAAGTAATGTGATCAATCATCTCTTCCCTCCACACACCGGATTGCAGTCTATTACATATCGCAATGAATGGGTCGACCGCTCGAGAAATGCTTCATCCTCTTTTTTAAATCCGGTTTCACAGACGCAGACATTGGTCGAACGCGCAGCAACGGTCGATCCTGGCTCAAGGCCGACATCAGGTCCGTTCTTTGCCGTGAAGGTCAAGGTTACCTGACGTTCCGAATTTGCCGCGGCTTGGCCGTTAGAAGTCGACCCCGGTTGTCGTTGTCGGCGGTGTTGCGGGCAGCACGCCCGAAGCGCCGCAGCCCACCTTTCGCCATATCTTTCTATTGGACGGCTTTCACGCCTGGGCCATCTACTTGGCGACCAGGCTGGGCCTGGCCTGGATGACCATCCACGGCAGCACCGCCACCGATCTGGAGATGGCCGGCGGGGCGAAAGGCATGATGATGGCAGTCGCGGGCTCCGCCAAGTTCTTTCTAATGCTGGAGAGGTACTCTCACGCGCTGCTGAAGAAACCGGTGTAGAGCGCCCCATCGTCCGGGGCGTAGTCCTGACGGTGGTGACCGGCAGTCTTTGCGGGCTGACGGCGGTCTTTCGGCATTGCAAAACGCGACGAACTTCGGCGCTTTGCCTGCTGGGATCCTGAAAGCGCCGACGGTGCTGACGCTTGTCAAAGCGCTCTTTAACCAGGGGCAGCACGAAAAAACGGGTCTGACCAAGGGCGAAGCTGCGGGGCAGCCCGGCGCAGACAAAGGCGTCATGCGATTGCCGTATTTCAGCGCTATTTCAGGCGCTCAGGTTGATCGGAGAGATATCGCATGATGCAGATAATGGACCATTATATTTGGATCGTCGCCGCGATGGCGCTGCTGGCCGTGGTGGATGTTAAGCGGATCCAAAGAGCGCATGACATCCGGGGGCTTGCAGTGATTTCGGGCCCGACCGAGAACCGCCGCGCGCGGCTGTCGCTGCAGGTTCGCATCGTGACTTATGTGCTGTGCATCGCGGCGCTGGTCTGGATCGGGTGGACGCTTGGGTATGTTGCACTGTAAGAAACGCCCCGCGCGCTGATTTGGACCTTTGGGCGTATTTGGCTTTCCGTCACACCACTTGATCCGGCAGACAATGTCGTGTGGCGCAGACGGGCTTCGTTTCCGCAAACGAAAACCTCCACTTTGGCGACAGCTAAAGTCAGCATAGAGCCCATTGCTACCTCGATGAAGTTGCTGCAAATCTCCATGACTGTGCTTGCCGATCCACGCAGTTATCCTTACCAATCTTGTCATGAATACTGCCGCAGGGGCACCGACTCCACCAAACACTAGAAATGGGCTTCTCGGGGGCGGGCTGGTCATCCTGTCCGCGCTGGCCTTCAGCATGTCCGGCGTTCTGACCAAGGTAATTGAGTCAGACGGATGGACGATTTTGTGTTGGCGCGGGCTGGTCGGCGGTCTCCTTGTGGCGCTCTATGTTGAGTTGCGGCGTGGCGCGCATTCCCGGGGTTCCGCCTTTGGCCTAGGTAAAGAGGGATGGCTACTTGCTACGGTCGGCAGCCTCGCCAGCATCACATTCATTTATGCATTTAAGCTGACCTATGTGGCGAATGTCGCCGTGATCTATGCAACGGCTCCCTTCTTCGCCGCTTTGCTCGCCTGGGCGCTGATGCGCGAGGAGGTGTCATCGAGAACCATGGTTGCAGCGATGGGTTCTGCAATCGGGGTAGGCATCATCGTTTGGGGAGGCTTCGGTGGCGTGAGCCTATCCGGGGATTTGATGGCCGTGTTGATGACCGTTCTCAATGTCCTCTACATTGTTCTGATCCGCAAGTTCACCGCCGCGCCGGTTGTTTGGGCCGCAGGAGCGACATCATTCCAACTCGTATTTATTGGATTGCTGTTTTCGAACCCTCTTGCTGCTCCAAGCGATGATTTTTTCTTGATGATGTGTTTTGGTGCAGTCTTCGCCCTAGCCGTTATTCTCTGGACCGAAGGAACCCGCTTGATTGCGGCGTCGCAGTCGGCGCTTTTCGGAACCACGGAAATTCCATTTGCGACACTGCTCGCATTTGTGTTTCTGTCGGACGTACCGATACTAGCTGGATTCATAGGCGGCGGAATTGTCATTGCCGTGGTGCTGACACACGCTTTGCTGGACTTGCGAGAACTCAAAAACCACTGCGCTCTAAATGATTGCGCCGAACGGCAGCAAAGTCCCGCTGAGCTACCCTTTTGGGCGGTTTAGGTATGTCCGTTACAGGCCTTGTTTTACTTGACTTTTGGCAAAATACTGACGGGCTGATCGCCGCAACGGACGTCAGTAAGCCCCAGCGTCAAGGCAAACGCCCGGTGCGGGGGCGCCGGGCAGTCTGACCTCTGTCTGCGGCCTCAGGCGTTCACATCAACGACCACGCGCCCCTTGACCTGACCTTTCAGGATATCCGCGCCCAGCTGCGGCAGGTCAGCCAAGGTCGCAGGCTGAACCATCGCGTCGAGCTTGTCCATCGGCAGATCGCGGGCAATCCGCTCCCAGGCCCTTACCCGGTTGTCATAAGGCTGCATGACGCTGTCGATGCCCAGAAGGTTCACACCGCGCAGCAGGAACGGAATGACCGTCGCCGGCAGCCCTGCCCCGCCGGCCAGACCCACCGCCGACACCGAGGCTCCGTATTTCATCTGGCCCAGTACACGGGCGAGCATCGCCCCGCCGACCGCATCAACGCAGCCGGCCCAGGTCTCGCCTTCGAGCGGGCGTTTGACGGTTTCGTTGATCTCATCCCGCGCCACGATCTGGGTGGCCCCGAGCGATGTCAGGTAATCCGCCGTTTCCGGACGGCCGGTGACACCCGCAACCTCATGGCCGAGATTGGCCAGAATGGCCACGGCGACAGAGCCGACGCCGCCCGCAGCTCCGGTGACCAGCACCGGGCCGTTGCCAACCGTCAGACCGTGATCTTCCAAAGCCATCACCGCCAGCATGGAGGTGAACCCGGCGGTCCCGACGGCCATGGCCTGGCGCGTGTCCAGCCCCTTGGGCAAGGGTACAAGCCAGTCCGCCTTGACGCGGGCTTTTTGCGCGTAGCCTCCCCAATGCGCCTCGCCAACCCGCCAGCCGGTCAGCACGACCTTGTCGCCGGGACTGTAGCGCGCGTCCTCTGAGGCCTCCACGGTGCCAGCAAAGTCGATGCCGGGCACATGCGGGTATTTGCGCACCAGCCCGCCACCGGGGCCAATGCAGAGCCCGTCCTTGTAGTTCACCGTCGAATACTCCACCGCGACGGTGACATCACCCGAGGGCAAGCGGTCCGCGCTGATCTCTTCAACGGCCGCCGAGGTCTTGCCGCTTTCTTCATCCTTGTTGACCACAAGTGCCTTGAACATCGTCGTCTCCTTTCGGGCATATCGCCCTGTCTACTCTGGCTGTCAGATATCGTGGCCGGAGCCGCTTGCACGGCCCCTGACCTGTGTTCAGATCCAGAACCCTGCCTGAACGGTCGTGTCGCGCAGCCCCTCCGGTGTGGCCACCTTGAGCTGCGTTCCGGTCTCCCAATGGGTCATGCGGACCATGCCGATCGCCACATTGGTCTGGTGATCCGGGCTCCACGCGGCAGAGGTCACCTGCCCGACCCGGGTATCGCCTGCAAACAAGGGCCATGCGCGGTCGCATCCGGGCACCGGATCGCCCTCGATCACCAGGGCACGGACCTGCTGCACGGGTCCTTCCTTGGCGACCCGCAACAGCGCATCGCGCCCGATACAGCCAATTGCCGTCTGCGTGTCGCAGAACCGGCCCAGCCCGCATTCATGCGGCGTGTTGTCATCGGTCATGTCGTTCCCGTAGGACAGCAGACCGCCCTCTATCCGTTCGATCGCGTTGGGACAGCCCGCGCGCACATTGAGGTCCGCGCCCGCCCGAAAGAGCGCGTCCCAAAGCGGCATGGCGATATCTGCCCCTTCCACGTAGACCTCGAACCCGCCCTGCTTGGAATAGCCCGAGCGGGCCACGACCATCTCGCGGCCCTCGAACTCGAAAAGCCCGAAGCGGAAGAATTTGATATCGCGGACGCCATCGCCAAAGACCCGCGCCGCCAGATCATCGGCTTTGGGCCCTTGGATGGCCAGCGGGCTCACGTCGGGCTCATCCACCAGAACATCCAGCCGGTAGCCGTTTGCAATCCCCTTGACCCAGAGCAGCAGGTCACTGTCGGCGATGGAAATCCACCAGCGGTCCTCGGCCAGCTTGACGGCCACCGGATCATTGAGCATGCCCCCCGTCTCATCCACGATGGGGATGTAAAAGCACCGCCCCGGCAACATGCCCCGCAGATCGCGCGGCGTCAGCATCTGCATCAGCCGGGCCGCATCGGGACCCCTCAGCTCGACCTGCCGCTCGACCGAGACATCCCAGACCTGTACATGGTCCTTGAGGTGCCGGTAATCGGCCTCGACACTCTCGAAAACGGTTGGCAGCAGCATCCGGTTGTAGACTGTGTAGGCCTTGACCCCTGCGGCCTCGACACCCTCGGAGAAAGGCGTGCGGCGCAGCCTGCGCGACGGGGATATGAGCGCCATCTCAGCCCCCCTCCGGCATGAAGATCAAATCAGACACCGGGGCCTTTTGACCCGCGGCGGTCAGCATCGCGTGGAGTTGCCCGCGATGATGTGTCTGGTGATTGAAAAACTGCATCACCGCCATGGCCATTGGTTTTGTCATCTGTCCGCCCAGGGTGCCGGAATACCAGCTCAGGTCGCCCTTGAGGTCCAGCGCGCGAACCCCGTCCGCCCAGAAACGGATCTTGCCATCCATGCGAAACCGGTCCGCCGCCCAGGAGGCTGCCGTCGGATGCAGGGTTGTATGACCCTCCGGGCCGACCTTGGGGGCCTCCACAGAAGGGTCAAAGCGGCTCATCCAGAGGGTGTCGCCCCACAGCAGGTGGTTGGCAGTGGCCAGAAGGCTGCCGAAAAACGCGCCCCTGTCCTGGGTCACCTCCTCTCGCGACATGGCTTCCAACACCGGCATCAACTGGTTGTTCTGCCAGCTGTTGTAGCGCGCCATGGTCTGCACATAGCGCGGGTCGATCATGGCTTTGGACCCTTCCAGTCAATCGGGCAGATCTCGGCCGATTTACCGCCAAAGTCCCAGACCCGCCCGTAGTCCCGCACGCGGCTTTTCAGCCCGGTCGCGGCGATGATATCCGGCCCCATCCAGTATTTCGAATTGCTGACCATCACCGGATGCTCGGGGTCCTTGCCTGCCAGCATCTCGATCTCGCCCTGGATCTTGCGCCCGATCATGATGCTTCGACGGTTGCCCTCGCGCACAATCTCAACCGGCGCGCGCTCGGCCCCGATGATTTCGCTGACCAGCATGGTGAAGAGCCCGGTGGTGCCACCCGCAGCACCCGAGAATATCTGCAAAATGCCGTTATAGGCCTTACCCGTCGCACGCTCGTCCACGTAAGCCGCAACCTTCCAGTTGCCCTCCCCCATGCGGCCCGGGATATCGACCAGCAGCCCGATGTTCAGACCGCCCAGGTCTTCCCCCTCGTAATGCCCCTCGTCGATGGCAATCGCCATCCAGGCGTGACAATGCCCCTCGGTCGGCGGGTGTGCGCCCAGCGAGACAACACAAGGGCAAAACACCGTGCAGGAACAGTTGAGAAACAGCTCCCCCTTGATCGCCCATTCCGTCGGGCTGGTCTGGCGCCGCTTGGGGTTCGGCATCCGCTGGTCGATGCGCTGGCTGATCGGCAAGCGATCCGCATCCGCTTTCTTGTTCCTCGCCATAGGTTTATCCTCCCGCAAAAAGGGGCCAGCCCAGCACCGCGATACCTGCGATGAGGAGGGCAAACCCCATTGGTTTTGTGACGTAATGCCCCAGTTGAGGCAGCTTTTCGATGACCATGAACAGCGTGGCCAGTCCCATCCAGGCCAGGTTCATCACCCCGCCGACAAAGCCCAGAGCCATAAAGCCCCAGCAGCAGCCGACGCAAAAGGCGCCCAACCCCAGCCCCATGCGCAAGCCCCCGGCAAAACCCGTCCGCCAGTGCCCCAGAAAATACATCGCAGGGGCATGGCAGACACCGTGGCAGACCTGCTTGGCGCGGGTGAACTGGAAGGCGCCGACCGCAATCAGCAGCCCGCCCGCCAGCCAGGAGCTCTTGGCAATGCCGAGCATATCGACCAGGCCGCCGAAAAGCAGCGCAAGCTGCGCGCCGGTGATCAGCGCGGCAAAGCCAACCCAGACCAAAAGGTAGCCCAGCAAGACCCCCAACCACCCGGCGCGGGTGCCCGTGGCGCTAACCATCAGGTCCTCATAAGCCCGCAGCGTCGGCACCAGCGTCGGCAACATCATCGCGGCCATCATGATGGCCCACATCCAAAAAAGCGGTCCGAAATGCGCCATCGGCATATACATCGGCATGCGCGGATCCATCGCGGCCATGCGTTCGCCCCTCTCTCCCGGACGGCCCAGAAGGTCAAGGTCCATGTCGATGCTCATCACATACATCACCCACCACGCCGCCAGAATGGCACCGAAAAAACCAAGCCAGAGGGTGGAGCGGAGAATTGCGTGCAAGGTGAATCCTCTTTTTCTTGCCAATCAAATGCCAGACAATTAGAACTCGGGCAAACATTAAATGTAAGACATATGAAAATTGACCCTGCCAGCCCTGCCGATCTGTCGGCCCAAATCGCTGCTGCGATCCGTGATGCCATCGTCGCGGGCACGCTGATTGTGGATGAGCGGCTGCCGTCCGAGGCGGAACTGGCCGAGCAGTTCGACGTCTCCCGCCCCACGGTGCGCGAAGCGCTGAAACGGCTGGCGGCGCAATCGCTGATCCGCACCCAGCGCGGGGCCACCGGCGGGGCCTTTGTGAACCGGCTGAGCTTTGAAGAAGCCTATCCGCAGCAGATCACCACCTCGACGCTGCTGTTGTCGATGAACGCGGTCAGCTTTGGCACCGCCTGCGAGGCCCGCTACGCGCTGGAGCGCGCCTGTGCGCCGCTGGCCGCCGCCCGGCGCAGTGCCGATCATCTGGCCACCATGCGCGCCGAGATCCACCGCCAGGCCCAGCCGGGTCTGACGGATGAGGCCTTTTGCGCCTCTGACGTGGCGTTTCACCGCGCGCTGGTGGACGGGGCGGGCAATCCGGTGCTGAGCTACCAGCTTGCCGGCGCTGTCGAGGCGATGCAGCCCTTGATGAACATGATCACCTTTACCGCCCGTGATCGCGCCAGGATCGTTGATCTGCACACGGACATCGCCGACGCGGTGGAACGCCAGGACAGCGCGGCGACCTCCGACGCGCTGACAGCGCTTGAGCACGAAACGCAAGCTCTAGCGCAGAGCGTATTCGCCGCAAAGGCAGTCGGCGGCACGGGTTTGCGGCGTGCCAAACCAGTACCGCACGCGCGCGGCTGATCCAATCAAGCGGCCTTCTTCAGCCAACCTCTGACCGCCTCTTTGACGTACCACAGCGTATGACTTTGGTGGTCGGACCTTCTCAGGCTCTGGCGGCCTCAGCCTGGGCTGGCCTTGCGAAAATGCGGTTTCTCCCCCTCGCCATCTTGGAATGGCCCAGATCATACATAAATGGGCCAGAGTAAATAGTTGACTGTTTTAGTATACTTTTGACCTTACAGCGAGAGGAGAACAGTTTGATGATGCCAAGTTCAGAACTGAGGCGCGATCCGGGATTACCGTCGAGCCTCAAAATCCTTGGAGCGGCCTGCCTGGCGGCCTTGACCCTTCCCGCCCAAGCGCAGGCCAACGCGGAGATGGACCCCCCGGCGCTTGTCGACGCGCTAAAGGGCGGTGGCCACGTTGTCTTTATCAGACATGCCACAACAGAAAAGGATTACGCGGATCAGATCGAAGCGGTCATGGGCGACTGCTCGACCCAGCGCGTCCTGAGTGAGGCGGGCTGGGCCGAGGCAAAAGCCATAGGCGCAGCTTTCGCGCGGTTGGACATACCGGTCGGCGATGTGATCAGCAGCGAATACTGCCGCGCATGGCAAACCGCGGATCTCGCCTTTGGCACGTTCGAAAAAAACGCCGACCTCAACTTCGAACCGGCAGAGACCTACAGCGAGGCGCAGCTTGCGGCGATGTCAGAGCGTATGTCACCCCATCTCTCCACCGTTCCTCAAGAGGCCAACACGATCCTTGTCGGCCACGACGACCCTTTCGAGGCCGCGACTGGTATCTACCCTGAACCGATGGGCATCACCTTCGTCCTCGAGCCACAGGAAGACGGCACCTTCGAGATCCTTGGCTCCATCGCGCCGGATGCCTGGGCCGACCTCCCCTGAAAGACCCTCAAGGTCAGTGAAATATTCAACAGAAAGGAAAAACGATGTCAGAGACTTTCATGCATATCGGGAAATTCGTCGTCAAGCCGGACAACAGAAGTAAATTTCTGGAGGTGATGCGGGAATACGAAAACGCGTCGAAACCCAAAGGGTTGACCCAGTCCAACGTGATCGAGGATGAAAACGCCGAAGGCACATTCATGCACGTCACACTTTGGGATAAGCGTGACGATTGGGTCGCCGTCGAAAAGGCCGACATCCATAAGAAGATGCACGAAAGGCGCAACGCCTTGTTGGCGACCCCAATGGAGCACGACTTTGTCTGTGGCAAGGTGGAAATCTGAGCCTGAGAAGGCTCTGACAAAGCCCATCAGAACGCAAAGACTGCCGACCCCGTGGCCGGCAGTTTCCCCGGAAAAGGAAATCTGTTGCAAACTGCGGTCTTCAAGGGCCACACTCATGACGGGAGGGGCCATACGCCAATTCCCGCCAGCGCCTGAGGGGCTTTTCCGCAGGTCTTTGCTGACTGAAGGCTGGCGGCTTTTCTGACCCGCGCCCCTTGCTTAGGTCATCGCCAGAGGCGCATCCCGCGTCCAGGAGCAGGAGGCAGCACAGCTATGATAACAGTTGAATTCACCGAACCGGTTTCTGCGGAGCGACAGAGCGTTTTCACGCAGGCCGCTGCGCGTTGGGACACAATTCTGGATACCAGCCTTGAACCGGTCACCGTGGATGGGCAGCAGATTGACGGCATTCTGATCGAAGCCGCCATTCTGCCCATCGACGGGGCCGCAGGCGTGCTGGGCCAGGCCGGCCCGACCGTCTTGCGTGCGGGCAGCGAGTTGCCCGCCAAGGGCATCATGCAATTTGACACAGCCGACACCGAACGGCTTGAACAGGATGCAAGCTTTGCCGATGTGGTCCTGCATGAAATGGCGCATGTGCTTGGCTTTGGCACCCTTTGGGCCCGCGCAGGGCTTGTGCAGGGCAGCGGCGGGGCAAATCCGCGCTTTACCGGCACCGGGGCAAGCCGCGAATACCAAGCGCTTACGGACAGCGCCGGGACCTCTGCGGTGCCCATTGCCAACACCGGCGGGCCGGGCACCCGTGAAGGCCATTGGCGCGAACTCATTTTCGGGGATGAACTGCTGACCGGGTTTTTATCCGGGGCGCAGCGCCCCATAAGCCGCCTGTCGGTCGCCTCTTTTGCCGATCTGGGGTACAGCGTTGATATCACGGCCGCGGACAACTATGCGCTGCCCTCCTTTCGGGAACTGGCCGAAATGGGGATCACCGAGGCGGTGCGCATCTGCGATCTTTGCCGCATGGGCCGGCCAGAGCCCGTGGTTCTGGCCCCCTAAAACAACGCAGGCCGCGTGCTTGCCGGTGGTGCCCACCGGTCTACCTGCTCTGGCATGACGGATATCGTGAACACAGTGGCCAGCCTGCTGACCATCGCTTTCGGGCTTTTCGGGTTTCTGGCACCTCGCTATACCGCGAGTGTGCTGGACCTCGCGCCGACCGGGACAACCATGGGACTGTCGGAGATGCGCGCGTCCGTCGGCGGGCTTTTTGTCGTGGCAGGTCTGGCGGCCCTTTGGCTTGGCGATCCCCTGGCCTATGCAATGATTGGCTTTGCTTTTGCGGGCGCGGCATTGGGGCGCGCGATCTCCTTTGTGCTCGACGACCCGCCCCGGCGCAAAGTGCTGATCTTTGGAGGCATCGAAGCCGCGCTGGCCGGATGGTTTATAGGGGCAAATCTGGGCTGAGCTTATGCACGCGGGGCCTTGAGATTTCTGCACAGCCCCCTTATGTTAGACCTGTTCGCAAGAACTATGGACATAAACGCGCTCGTAATAAGCGGATCGGACCCGGGGGCGGTACCCGGCGGCTCCACCAAACATCCTTCATTTGGGGATCATGGGGCCGAAACAGGATCGACGAACGTCTAAAGGGGTTTGCTTTGTTTCGGCTGTCTGCCACCGTTATCGGCGAAACATGTACAATTGCAAATGACAATCGTGCTCCAGTAGCAATGGCCGCGTAAGCGACCGGAGATACTGAAATCTAAGTCCTCTCGCTTTGCAGCGTTTGGCGGGGTTCGCAGGCACCTGGCAACAGAAGCCTGCACTTTCACTCCCTCCGCAAAACAACCGAGATCATTAAGGGTTCCTCAAGGAGCTGTCGGCTATGCATAACCTGAAGTTGATTGGGCCTGTGCGGTGACAAAAGCGGATATTCTGAAAAAATGGTATGAAACCGTCTGGGAAGACGGTCGGCTTGACGTGATCGAAGACTACTTCGTGTCAGAGCCGCATCACCAGTACATCGCCCAGAACTTTGGGATTGAGCCGTCTGAGGTCCGTGAATGGGTCTCCGTTCTGCGCAGCTTTGTGACCGACATCAAGGTTGAAATCCTCCATTCCATCGAAGAGGGCGATTGGCTCAGCGCCATGCTGGAAATCAACTGCCGTTCCGTTGCGACCAATGACCCTTTGAAAGTCTACCAGCAGATCATGTTGCGCTTTGACGGCGACCGCAAGGCAGAGAGCTATCCGGCCTTTGACTTCATTCGCTTCTTTGAACAGCTTGGCCAGCTTCCGGAAAATACCCATGCGCTGCTTTTGGGCGGCACCGTTCTGCGCTGAACATTGCTGATTGACCGCTGCTGCGCGGCTGTGGCATCCCCTCGGTGAAAGAGGTCGGCAACCTTTTTTGCCGCGCCAGACCAATCCCCAGGACCTTCCTCGTCAGAAAGGATGAGGCCATCGCCTTTTTGCAGCCTTTCCCGCGCCAATCCCCCGCGGCGGATTGGATACGGACCTCGGGCCCGGCATGAGCACACCTTCAACCCGCGCGCTTTTTTCGGTCTTTGGCCGCATCGGTCTGCTGTCCTTTGGCGGGCCGGCCGCCCAGATCGCCCTGATGCACCGGGAGCTGGTTGAAGAGCGCAACTGGCTGACCGAGGAGAGTTTCCTGCGGGCCTTGTCGCTCTGCATGCTCCTGCCCGGTCCCGAAGCGATGCAACTGGCAACCTACGCCGGATGGCGGTTGCGCGGGGTGCCGGGCGGGTTGATCGCAGGCCTGCTTTTTGTCGGGCCCGGCGCGCTGGTGATCCTGACGCTGGCGCTGATCTACGCGTCATTCGGGCAGGTCCCGCTGGTTCAGGCCGCCTTTACCGGGGTCAAGGCAGCGGTCATCGTCATCGTACTGCAGGCGCTGCTGAAGGTCGCAGGCAAGGCGCTCAAGACCTCAGGGGCGGTGACGCTCGCCGCCCTCGCCTTTCTGGGCCTGTTTTTCTTTGCGGTCCCCTACCCGCTCATCATCGCGGGGGCCGCTCTCCTTGGAGCCTGTTTCCAGAGCGGGGTACAGCCGCCCCCGCCAGCCCCGCCCCGCTCGCGCGGCAACCCGGTCCCGGTGATCCTGATCTGGGGCGCGCTCTGGGCCGCGCCTGTCGGGGTGCTCGCCCTGATCGATCATGTGTTCCTGATGCAGATCGCGCTCTTTTTCTCCAAGCTGGCCGTGGTCACCTTTGGCGGTGCCTATGCGGTGCTGGCCTACATGACGCAGACGGTGGTGGCGGATTATGGCTGGATCACCACCGCCCAGATGATGGACGCGCTCGGTCTGGCCGAAACCACACCAGGCCCGTTGATCCTTGTGACGCAGTTTGTCGCGATGCTCGCAGGTTTTGCCCAAGACGGTGTGGGGCTTGCCCTTGCCGCAGGTGCCGTGGCCCTTTGGGTGACCTTCGTGCCTTGTTTTTTGTGGATTTTTCTGGCCGGCCCCTATCTTGACCTGATCGCGACACGTCCCCGGCTGTCGGCAGCCCTCAACGCCATAACGGCCGCCGTGGTGGGCGTTATCCTCAATCTGGCCCTGTGGTTTGCCATCCACGTGCTTTTCACCAACGTCGGCGAGGTCACGTGGCTGGCCGCCCCCGTCCCGACACTTGCATCTTTGGATGTCAAAGCGCTGGCCTTGACCGGTCTCGCCGCCCTGCTGCTGCTCGGCCTCAAACGTGGCGTTGCTGAAACACTGGGCATTTTGGCCGTCGCCGGTCTCAGCCTTTCTGCAATCTGAGGTCAAAGTACGGATTGCGCAGAGACCTCTTTTATCCGGCAGGGAATCGGCTATGCTCACCTTGTAACTTCTTCTTTGCTCAGAGGGTCTCTGATGAGCCGCTCCATTGATTATGGCAACTTGATGCACGAGGCCATGCGTGGCCTCATCCGCAAGGTGCTCTTGGATGTGCGCGACAATGGCTTGCCAGGCGATCACCACTTTTTCATCACCTTCGACACAAGCCACCCCGATGCAGAGCTCGCGGACTGGCTGTTTGACCGCTACCCCGGAGAAATGACCGTGGTGATGCAGCATTGGTACGACAATCTGGATGTCTCGGAAGAAGGGTTTTCGGTGACCCTGAATTTCGGTGATGCCCCCGAGCCCTTGTACATCCCTTATGACGCGATCAAGACCTTCGTTGATCCGTCGGTGGAGTTCGGCCTGCGGTTTGAGACCCAGAGTGGGGACGAGGAAGAAGGCGAGGCAACACCGGCCCAGATGCCCGCGACAAACCCGGCCCCGGTCCCGCTGGCAGATATCGAAACGGTCGAAGAAACCCCCAAAGACGCCGAAATCGTCTCTCTCGACAGTTTCCGTAAATAGGCCGCCTCGCTTACTTGCGCCTCAAAAAAGTCGAGACGGTCCGCTGTATATCCCCGTTTCTGACCCGTTGGAAATCCAGGTTCAGCCCGCCCGGCGCCAGCGTTCTGTCGAACTCCTGTATCTCGTAGCCCCCGTCTTCGGTGACATAGAGCGAATAGACACTCAGTGTATCTCCGACAATTCGGCTCCAGACGTAGGGCTCGCCCTTCATGGGATTGAGCTGCACGCTATGACCAAAGACATTGCGGGTCATGGCGGAGGAGAAAACGCCTGTCCGGTCGCTCGGCACAAATTCGATCGTGTAGGATTTATCCTTGGAGGAGCCGTCCCCGCGGTAGGAGGTCGATGTCCAGCTGACTGTGAAAGCCTCGTCTGTTCCGCGAATCTGAACGCTCATATCGCGCGGCTGCGTTGTACCATCTGCCGAGATCAAATCTGCCGATCCGACATAATCCCCAACAAAGCGCGAGATATCTGCCTGTGCCGCTGCGGCGACCATCACAACGGCAGCAGCAAGAATGCCGCGCACCACGGCGCGCCCCGCCCCGATCATCCTCTGAGTCATTGTGCCCATCCTCCTGTCTTTCTTCGGGTCCGGTCAGGCACCACCCTGAACCGTCCTTCTCCGGATACAAGATAATGCTTGCTCATTTGCTTACAACGCATGATACGCCCTTCGTCCTGCCCTGTTGCGCCCGCGCCCGTGCAGGGCTACACCGCTTTTGACTTTATAGAGACGGAGCGCATGATGTCCCAGACCCGCATAGAGACCGACAGTTTTGGCCCCTTGGAAGTCCCTGCGGACAAATACTGGGGCGCGCAGACACAGCGGTCGATCCTGAACTTCCCCATTGGCTGGGAAAAGCAACCTGTGGCCATCGTCCGGGCGCTCGGTGTTATCAAACAGGCCTGCGCGCAGGCGAATATCGAACTGGGCAAGCTTGACGCCACCCGCGGGGACGCCATTGTCCAGGCCGCCAGTGAGGTGGTTGCGGGCAAATTTGACGACAACTTCCCCCTGGTGGTCTGGCAGACCGGCTCCGGCACCCAGTCGAACATGAACGCCAATGAGGTGATCGCCAACCGGGCCATCGAGATCCTGGGCGGCCAGATCGGTTCCAAGGACCCGGTGCACCCCAATGACCACTGCAACATGGGCCAATCGTCCAATGACACTTTCCCCACCGCCATGCATATCGCCACTGCGATGATGGCGCGCGATGTGCTGCTGCCGGGGCTGGAAAAGCTGCACGGCGCCTTGCAGGCCAAGGTCGAGGCCTTCGACGGCATCATCAAAATCGGCCGCACACACACGCAGGACGCCACCCCCCTGACACTCAGCCAGGAGTTCTCAGGCTACACGCACCAGGTCGCCATGGGTATCCAGCGGGTCAAGGACGCTCTGGGCCGCATCTACGAGCTGGCGCAGGGCGGCACGGCTGTCGGCACCGGGCTGAACACGCCGAAAGGCTGGGACGTGATGGTCGCGAAAAACATGGCCGAGATCACCGGCCTGCCCTTCGTCACCGCCCCCAACAAGTTCGAGGCGCTGGCCGCCCATGACGCGATGGTCGAAATCTCGGGCGCTCTGAAGGTCGTGGCCGCGAGCCTGTTCAAAATCGCCAATGACATCCGCCTGCTGGGCTCCGGCCCCCGCTGCGGGTTGGGCGAGCTGGTGCTGCCCGAGAACGAGCCCGGCTCGTCGATCATGCCCGGCAAGGTCAACCCCACCCAATGCGAAGCGCTCACCCAGGTCTGTGCACATGTCTTCGGCAATGACGCCGCGGTGGGCTTTGCAGGCTCTCAGGGTCATTTCGAGCTGAACGTTTACAAACCCATGATGTCCTATAACGTCTTGCAATCCATGCAGCTTTTAGGGGATGCAGCCTCGACCTTTACCGATAATCTGGTCGTGGATCTGCAAGCGGATTCCGACCGGATTGAGCGGTTGATGCGCGAAAGCCTGATGTTGGTCACCGCTCTGGCCCCGGAGATCGGCTACGACAACGCCACAAAGGTTGCCAAGACAGCGCATAAGAACGGCACCACCCTGAAGGAAGAAGCGATTGCGCTCGGCTTTGTCGACGCCGAAACCTTTGAGCGTGTGGTGCGCCCGGAAAACATGATCAGTCCAAAGTAAGGAGCAGCCATGAGCACGCCCATCAATCTCAACAAGATCCGAAAGGAACGCGACAGGTCATCCCGCAAAGCGCGCGCGGCCGAAAACACGGTCGCTTTTGGGCAAACCAAATCCCAAAAGGAACTGCTGAAGGCCAAAGCGGCCAAGATCGCCCGCAACCTTGAGGCGCATAAGCGCGAAACATGAGCGGGCGACCGGTGAAACACTCGGTGACCTTGAAAGGTCACCGCACATCGATCTCTCTTGAAGATGAATTCTGGCTCGCCCTGCGGGACATCGCCGCGGAAAGAAACAGGCCCATCAACGCGTTAGTCGCAGAAATTGATGTAGAGCGCGGCGCAGATCTGGGCCTCGCCTCTGCACTGCGCCTGTTTGTTTTACAAGACCTGCAGGCGAAACTGGCGCGCGGTTAAATCGACGCCTGGTAAATCTGGTCGATGTTGCGGCCCAACGCCGCGTCAAACTCCGCCTCCGTCATTTTGACGTTCAACCCTTCGGTCAATGCGCGGCTGAAGCTTGCGATCATATGTGTGTTCTCCGCCAGCTTGGCCGAGGCGACATCGGTCGAATAGCCCCCTGAGAGCGCCACCACGCGCAGCACACGCGGATGCTGGGCCAGCGCGTCATAAAGCCCCGGCTGATCTGGCAATGTCAGCTTAAGCATAACATCAACACCATCCTCCAGAGCATTCAAATGCTTTGCAATTTCAGCTTCCAGGATTTCTTCTGCAGCGGCTTTGCTCTCCGAGTGGATGTTCACTTCGGGCTCCAGGATCGGCACAAGACCCGCGGCAATCACCTTTTTGGCCACCTCGAATTGCTGCGCCACGATGGCCGCAATGCCAGCCGGATCCGCTTCGTGAATGACAGAACGTTCTTTGGTGCCAAAGATGCCTTTGCCCTTGGCCTCGGCCAGCAGCGCGTCGAGACCGGGCATGGGTTTGAGCATCTGCACCCCGTCGCCCTGCTCTTCAAGCCCCTTGTCGATCTTCAGAAACGGGACAATCCCGCGATCCTGCCACAACAGCTCGGCCACGGGCTTTCCGTTGATCGTGTCATTCATCGTGCGCTCAAAGAGGATGGCCCCGATCACCTTGGCGCTGGTAAAATCGCGCGACAGGATAATCCGGGCGCGCATGTCATGCATGGCGCGGAACATCTCCTCGTCGCCTGAATAATCAGACGGTTCGACCCCGTAAAGGCTCAGCGCTTTCGGTGTGGAACCGCCAGACTGGTCCAGCGCCGCGATAAACCCTGCACCCGATTTCATTTGCTCACGCATCTTCATATGGTCTGACATTTGAGATTTTCCTTCTGATTCCGCCCCTTGCCCCCGTGCATAAATCAAGCGACCGGGGGATGGTACATGTTAGCGCCGGACAATCCGCAGCCAGATGCCATTCTGCGCCCGGACGGTCAGATGTGCCACAGGCACCGGGGCGGGCCTCTGCGTGAGGACTACCCGATGCTCCTTGAGGATATGGGCCAGCATCAAGACCCCCTCCAGCATGGCAAACCCCGCGCCCGGACAGACGCGGCGGCCCGCGCTGAAGGGCAGATAGGCCTCGCGGGCGCAGTATCTGCCGTTCTCCGTGTACCAGCGCCCCGGATCAAAGCCATCCGGATCCTCCCACATACGGTTATGGCGATGGATGTGCCAGGGGCTTATCACCACCTGCGCCCGAAGCGGAATGTCGCGCTTTCGGAACACTTCGGGTTGCGTTGTCTCGCGCACCATCATCGGCACCGGGGGGTAGAGCCGCAGGGTTTCGCGAAACACATCCCGCGTCACCTTGAGCTTTGACATCACGGCAAAATCCGGGGTGTCGAGCTGCTGTGCTTCTTCGGCCACCTTGTCTTGCCACTCGGGGAACAGCGCCAAAAGATAGAGCGACCACGCCAGCGACGAAGCGCTGGTTTCATGCCCCGCAAGAAAGAAGATCGCCACCTGGTCGACCATCTCATCCACATCGAAGATATCCCCGGTTTCGGGGTCGGCGGTGGTCATGATTTTCGTGGCCAGATCATCCGGGGCGGTGCCGGTGTCGATCTCGGATTGTCGCGCGTCCGTGAGCCCGTGGATCAGGGTGCGGATTTCGGCCGCACTTTCACGGGTCCCGCGCCGAAACCCGCGGGGCATCCAGCGCGGCAGGGGGATGAAGGCCGCGATGTTCAGGATAGGCTGCGTGCGCTGATAGCGCCGAAAGGCATGATAGGTCTGATCGGCAATCCGGTGGTCTATGGGGATGGAAAACAGCGTGCGAAAAATCACATCTGCCGCGGCATGGCTGGCTTCGGCCTCGATCTCCACCTCGTGGCCCGCCTGTGCTGCGATGCGGGCCGCCGCTGCTTCTGAGGCCTGCCAGATGGCGTCGAAACTGTCGCGCAACCGCCCCCCTTCGAAGGCCGGATCAATGATCCGCCGCTGCCTTTCCCAGAGCGCGCCATTGGTCAGAAACACCGATTTGCCAAGAATGGGCCGCAACCCTTCGCCCACACGATCAGATTTCGGGAAATCTCTGGGCCGTTCCTTGAGCACCTTGCGTACCAGCGCCGGGTCGTTCGCAAGATAACTGCGAAAAAAGGGCGTCCGGAATTCGGCCATCCAGGCGCGGTAGAGCTTGGCCGGCTGGGCTGACAGAATGTCGTGCCGGAAGAGCCGCATGTACTGCCAGAGCGAGACCCGCTCCGCGCGGTCGGGCGGCTTTGGCGGCTGCGTCACGAGCGCACCGAGGTATATCCGCTGACAGCCGTCTCAAGGCGGGATTTCGAGGGTCTGCGCCCTGCATATCGCTCCGACAGACGCAGGGGGCCCGCGGTGATCTGGAAGTAATCATAGTCCTTCGGCCGGTCAAAGGCGCAGAGATACTGAAAATGCAGGCGAAAAAACCGCCAGCGCAGGGCCCGCCACCGCGCGGGGGACAGGCTTTGAGTAAAGGCCGCTGAAAAGACCAGCGGGCCGCGCTTGCCCGATGTGGCCTGACCCGACACGGATACCGGGTCACACAGGGCAAAACAGCAGCCGTCCCCCGGTGCCGTGACATCGACCCACGTGACATCCGCGCGTTGGGACAGGGCCCGCAGGTCCGCACGCAGCCTCTCGGCCCGCGGCAGAAACGACACCATCGGCACCACATGGCCCAGCGACAAGAGCCCAAGCGCCGGGGCCTCTTTGGGCCGGGGCCCCTCGGCCAGCAGATCAGACAGCACGCTGACCGCCAGATAGGCCCCAGAGGAGTGGCCCACCACCAGCACCTCTTGCACATCCTCGGCCAATGCCTCGGCAATCCGGCTGCGAAACAGGGTCAGTCGCGCCTCCAGCGCGGGAGGGTATGCGCCTTGTTCCGACGCGCTGAAGGCAAAATCATGCATCAGGTAATAGGCAAAGAACTTGCCGTCCTGATCGCGAAACCAGCGCAGGACCAAACCACCCAGAAGAAGGCCAAGCCCTGTGCCTGCCACAGCCACCATCGCCTCGTAAGCCGGGAGCACCTCGCGCCCCATCCGCGTGACGATCCGGTAGAACGCCGCCCCCAGCCCGAGCGCCAGCCCCGCCTGCGCCAAGAGCGCCACGACAGGATAAAGGGCTGCAATCACCGGCCCCTTGCGCAGCCGCATCAGGCGAAAGAGCGCGCCGGTCGAGATATAGATCCAGGCGGTCCGCAGCAGATCGGCATAGGTGGCCCGTACCGACCGCGGCCGGCTGTCCTGCACGATATCCGACCAGACCAGCACTTCGATCTCGGCCTCTGTCACCTGACCGTCGATATCCGAGCGAACGTGCCACCCGAACCGGTCGCGGTGCCTGCCGGGGCTCAAGGAGATATCATAGCCCGAGAGTGCGGCCTGTGCGGCAGCCTCTTTGCGGTAAAGCTCGCGGTACCGGCGGGGCGGAAAGGGGTCGTAGCCCGGAATGTAGAACACCTTGCGACGGCGAACGGGCGGGAGGGCGGTACTGCTCATCAGCGGGCCTTTTGCTGCCCGGCAGCACACGCCGGGATTGCAGACTACCTTAGAAGGTTTACCCCAAGGTTGCCAAGACCGGGAACTGTTCAAGCAGCCACCAGGAGAAGGTGGTGAACAGGCCCGTCAGCATCGCAAAACCAACCGCCAGCAGCAGCCCGCCCATGACCCGTTCAATGATTTTCATATGCCGCTTGAGCCGGTCCATCACCCCCATCGCGCGGGTGATGAACATCGCCGCCAGCAAGAAAGGCACGCCAAGTCCCATCGCGTAGACGCCCAGCAAAAAGGTGCCTCGCGCAACTGAGGCCTCGGACGCGGCCAGAGACAGGATCGCCCCCAGTTGCGGCCCGATGCAGGGGGTCCAGCCAAAGGCAAAGGCAAGCCCGAGAATATAGGCCCCAAAGCTTGAGCCGCCCTTGTCGCCTGCATCCATGCGCGCCTCCTGATCGAGGAACGGAATGCGGAAGACCCCCAGGAAATGCAGCCCAAAAATCATGATGACCACGCCGGAGGCCTGCGTGAACAAAACCTGGTTCTGCAGGAAAAACGCGCCAAAAGCCGAGGCCGTGAAGCCCAGGATCAGAAAGACCGTACTGAGCCCCATGACAAAGAACAGCGCGGCAATGGTGGCCCGCCGGCGCGCGGCGGCCTCGCCCGACATCTCGTTCAGGCTCACACCGCTCATATAGGCAAGATAGGGCGGGACAATCGGCAAGACGCAGGGGCTTAAAAAGCTGATGATTCCGGCCACTAGGGCCACGATCATCGCGGGCAGAAGGCCTGCATCTATGATTTCTATTCCGAACATGTGCCCTCCCTAGACTATCCGCGGCAAGGCGTCACCCCGCCCGTGCTTCACATCCTTGTGGACAGGACGAAATATCGCACGTATCTCAGAGCCATGACCGAGATGCCGAACCTGCTGGATGCCACCGGGCTTTTGTGCCCCCTGCCCGTGCTCAAAGCACGCAAACGCCTGAACGGACTTGCCGCAGGCGAGACGCTGACGGTGATGGCCGATGATCCTGCCGCGATTGTGGATGTGCCGCATTTTTGCACCGAAACCGGGCATGAGCTGGTCTCCAGCACCATCGACGGCGCGACGCAAACCTATGTGATCCGCAAGGCGGGATGAAAAAAGGCGGGCCTTGCACCCGCCTTTTCTAGGTCTGTCGCAAGCCCGGTCAGCCGCCCAAGGACCACCAGCCCTTGCGCTTGGGTTTTTCGGGAGCGTCCGGCACCTCGGTGGCCACCGGATCAGGTTCTGCTGCGGCCGCAACCGGCGCTGGCTCTGGCGCGGGGGCAGTCTCGCTCGGGGCCGGGTTCGGGTCCGCCGCTTCAGGGGCCGTGGTGGCTTCTGCCGCTGCAGGGGTGGTTTCTTCTGCGGCCTCAGGTGTCACTTTCTTGGCCCGGCTTGCCCGCTTGCGCTTGGGTTTTGCTGGGGTTTCCTCTGCCGCCGCTGGCGCCTCGACAGGCTCTGCCGCTGGCGCTGCCGTGTCCTCGGGGGCTTCAGCGGAGGGCGCCGACTCTACAGGTTCAGCCTTGGGCTTGCGGCTGCGCGACCGGGTTCTCTTGGGTTTTTCGGGCTCTTTTTCGGGCACCGCCGCACTGGCCTCGGACGCAGGATCGACCGCGGGCTGCTCTTGCGCAACCTCACTGGCAGCCTCTGCGCTCACCGGCGTCTGCCCCTCATTGGGACTGTCTGTCGCCTCATGCGCTTCGCCCGCGTTGTTCTTGTTGCGGCTCCGACGCCGACGACGGCGACGGCGTTTCGGCTTGCCCTCTCCCTCGGCCTCAGGCGTCGCCTCATCGGCCGGTGCCGCCGGGGCATTATCAGCGGCATCGACCTGGTCATCGTCCGCATCGACCTCATCCATCAGGGACGTATCGACAGAGACCACATGCGCTGGGATCGCCGCGACCACGCGGGTTGCGGTCTTGAACTTCTCCATGCTGAAATCAGGGCTGACCAGCATCGGGTCACCCTCAATCCGCACGGACAACCCGTAGCGCGCCTCGATATGGGCAATGTGTTCGCGTTTCTGGTTCATCAGGAAGTTCGCGATGCCCACGGGGGCCTTGATCAGCACCTCGCGCGAGCGTTTGCGGGTGCCTTCCTCTTCGATCTGGCGCAGGATCGAGAGCGCCAGATTGTCATCCGACCGAATCAGACCGGTGCCGTGGCAGGCCTGACAGGGCTGGGTCGTGGCCTCGATCATGCCCGGACGCAGACGCTGGCGCGACATCTCCATCAGGCCGAACCCGGAGATGCGGCCCACCTGGATGCGCGCGCGGTCGGTCTTGAGCTTGTCCTTCATGCGCTTTTCGACGGCGGCGTTGTTCTTGCGTTCGTCCATGTCGATGAAGTCGATCACGATCAGACCGGCAAGGTCCCGCAGGCGCAGCTGGCGGGCCACCTCGTCGGCGGCCTCCAGGTTGGTCTTGAGCGCCGTCTGCTCGATGGAGCCTTCCTTGGTGGCACGGCCTGAGTTCACATCCACAGCCACCAGCGCCTCGGTCACGCCGATCACGATATAGCCGCCCGAGGGGAGCTGAACGGTGGGGTTGAACATGCCCGCGAGATAGCTCTCGACCTGATGGCGCGCGAAAAGCGGCAGGCCTTCGCTGTAGAGCTTCACGTTCTTGGCGTGGGACGGCATGATCATCTTCATGAAGTCCTTGGCGATGCGGTAGCCGCGATCGCCCTCGACAAAAACCTCATCAATGTCACGGTTATAAAGATCCCGGATTGAGCGTTTGATGAGGTCGCCCTCTTCGTAGATCTTCGCAGGGGCGATGGATTTCAGGGTCAGCTCGCGGATCTGTTCCCAGAGCCGCTGCAGGTATTCATAATCGCGCTTGATCTCTGCCTTGGTGCGTTTGGCCCCGGCCGTGCGTACAATGAGACCGGCGCCCTGTGGCACCTCGATCTCATTCGCAATCTCCTTGAGTTTCTTGCGGTCGGCAGCGTTGGTGATCTTGCGAGAAATCCCCCCCCCGCGCGCGGTATTGGGCATCAGCACACAGTACCGCCCGGCAAGGCTGAGGTAGGTGGTCAGGGCCGCGCCCTTGTTGCCACGTTCTTCCTTGACGACCTGCACCAGCAAGATCTGCCGGACCTTGATGACTTCCTGAATCTTGTAGCGCCGCGGCCGCGGCTTGCGCGCGGGGCGGATATCCTCCTGATCATCGTCATCAGCCACGGATTCGATGCTGTCATCCTTGGCAGAGGCATCGGGCTTGCGCGGCGCGGCCTCATCGTCCTCATCGGTCTCTGCATCAGTGGCCTCAGCGGCCTCGCCATCGGATGCCTCCGCCTGAGTGGGCGGCTCATCGTCTTCGGGCTCTTCGACCGGCGTCTCGGCGACCCGCTCCATCGGAGAGGAGCCTTCCTCATCCTCCAGATCAATGGTCTGCATGCCTTCGATCTGATCGGATTCGACATCCCTGGTTGCCACTGCATCGTCCGATGCGGTCTCTTCGGCCTTGGCCTTGGGCCGGCTGCGCGAGCGACGGCGCTTGGGCTTTTCGTCCTCGTCTTCCTTGGCCTTCTGCGCTTCGGCATAGGCACGTTCTTCCTCCATCAGGGCCTGACGGTCGGCGACGGGGATCTGGTAGTAGTCGGGGTGTATCTCGGAAAACGCCAGAAACCCATGCCGGTTTCCGCCATAATCCACGAAGGCCGCCTGAAGCGACGGCTCGACCCGCGTTACTTTTGCAAGATAGATGTTGCCAGCAAGCTGGCGTTTGTTCTCGGATTCAAAGTCGAACTCCTCGACCTTGTTTCCGTCCACCACCACGACGCGGGTTTCCTCCGCGTGGGTGGCATCGATAAGCATTTTCTTAGCCATATTTCCAAATTGCACAGCCGCGATCCAAGGGCCCCCGGGGGAGCCACACGATGCGGGATATGTCTTGTCAGGGCGATTTGTGACACAGGCACTGGCCGGGCCGCGGGGGCCCTTGCCATTCTGCTCGATGCATTTGCGCGCGTCATCGCGGTTCTTCTCCGACACGGGCGCACCTCGGTGGCTCCGTATCCATTTTTACTGCGCATCCCGGACCATCAGCCCATTGATACGTCAGCGGTTCTATTGCCGTTTCCGGCTCAATCGGTCTGCCTGAAAGATGCGTTTACGTCTCACATCGCTTCCAAAGCAGCGAATCTCACAAGGGAGTGCAGGCAAAGTCGCAATGCCTCCCATCTGTCTAGATAATGCGACCTTGGGCCAAATGACAATGGGCAATCTGTTATCCACAGGTTAATCCATGCTCAATCCATGCCGGATCGGTCCAAAAACCGGCATGGATTGACTTCAACTACAGGTAGTCGGACCGCTGCAGCCCGTATTTGGCCATTTTCTCGTTCAGTGTCCGGCGTGGCAGGCAAAGCTCTTCCATCACACTGGCAATCGAACCGCGGTGGCGCCGCATCGTGTTATCGATCAGCATCCGTTCGAACGCCTCGACATATTCTTTCAGCGGCTTGCCTTCCGTGGTCATCACCGGCTGCATGTCTTCGTGATCGTTCATCAGCAGCGAGGCAATGGTGCCTGCCCCGCGACGCGACTGCAGCACCGCGCGCTCTGCCAGATTGATGAGCTGGCGCACGTTGCCGGGCCAGGGAGCCTGAAGCAACTGGGCGGCTTCCTGTGCGGTGACCTGCGGGCTGTCACAGCCGTATTCTTCGGCAAACTGCTCACTCAGGCGGGTAAAGAGCGTCAGGATATCCTCGCCGCGCATCCGCAAGGGTGGCACGGTGATCCGTAATGCTGCCAGCCGGTAGAAAAGATCCGACCGCAAGGCGTCTTCAGAGGTGCGTCCCGCCTCCTGCAGATTCGAGATGGCGACAATGCGGGTCTCTGCCGGGGTGCCCTGTTCGTTTATCACGCTGAGCAGACGCGCCTGCAGGGTCTCTGACAGCGCCTCGATATCTTCGAGCACCAGCGTGCCGCCGCGCGCCTCTTCCATCGCGGGCAGTTGCGCATCCTCGGGCATCATCGGCCCAAAGAGCCGCTTGACCAGCGCGTCCTCTTCATAGGCACTGCAGCTGACCAGCACGAACTTCTTGCCCGCGCGCGAGCCCACCGCGTGCAGCGCATGGGCCACCAGCGTCTTGCCGGTCCCCGTCTCGCCATCGATCAGAACATGGCCGTCGGCCTGCCCCAGATCGAGGATGTCCTCACGCAGACGCTCCATCACCGGGCTTTGGCCAATGAGTTTCTTCATAAGCTGCGTGCCGTCCGACAGCTCGCGCCGCAGCGCGCGGTTGTCCATCACCAGACGCCGCGCGCCGGTTGCTTTCTTGGCCAGATCCGACATGCGGTCCGGGTTGAAGGGTTTCTCAAGGAAGTCGAACGCGCCCACGCGCATCGCCTCCACCGCCATCGGCACGTCGCCGTGGCCGGTGATCATGATGACCGGCAGGGCGCTGTCATTGCCCATCAGTTTTTTGAGAAACTGCATCCCGTCCATGCCCGGCATGCGGATGTCAGAGATCACAATACCGGGGTATTCAGGCCCCAGCACCTTGAGCGCGTCCTCGGCACTGCCAAATGTTTCGGTGTCATATCCCGACAGGGCCAGCCATTGGCTGATCGACTGCCGCATATCCTGTTCATCGTCCACGATCGCAATTTTCATGGCTTGTGTCATGGTCTACTCCGCTGCTTGTGTCGTCGTTTCGCTGCCCAATATTGGCAACTGCATTTCAAATACTGCGCCACCAATCTGGCCGTTACGCGCTGTGAGGCGTCCTCCGAGATCGGAAACGATCTGAGAAGAGATCGCAAGCCCCAGCCCGACACCGTCTCCAGGCTGCTTGGTGGTGTAGAAGGGTTCAAAGAGTGCATCGAGGTCTTCGATCCCGGGCCCGTTGTCCCGCACGGTCAGGGTCGCGGTCTCGCCCGCCGAGAGGATGATCTCGACCTTCGGGTCACGCTCGGACTTGGTGGCATCAATGGCGTTGCGCAACAGGTTCACCATCACCTGTTCGATCCGCAGCCTGTCGCCCATCACCTCGACCGGGTTTTCGGGCACGATCCGGTTGATCTGGACCTGCCGCTGACGCAATTGCGGCTCCATCATGGCGAGGCTTGAAGCGAGCGCATCGCCCATGTCCACTGGCGAAAACGCCTCTTGCCCCTTGCGGGCGTAGGATTTGAGCTGCCGGGTAATCCCGCCCATCCGTTCGATCAGATCGTCGATCCGGCCAAAGGACGACAGCGCCTCATCATGGCGGTTGCGACGCAGCAAAAGCCGCGCGCCGGCCAGATAGGTTTTCATCGCGGCAAGCGGTTGATTGAGCTCGTGGCTGACCGCCGCAGACATCTCGCCCAGGGCCGCAAGCTTGCTGGACTGTTCCAGCGTCTGTTCGGCCACGGCAAGCGTTTCCTGAACCCGTTTGCGTTCGGCAATTTCTCGCTGCAAGGCAGCATTAAGAGAGCGTAATTCGGCAGATTCCCGCTGAAACAGGGCCATGCGCAGCGCTGTCCTGCGGTTCAAAGCATAGAAAGTCAGCGCCAGAAGAATCGCAAATCCCATGATCTCGAGCGCCAGCACGCCGTTTACCCGCTCACGCACCGACGCATAGGTTGTAAAGCTGGCCATGCGCCATCCCCTGAAGGGAATACGGTTTTCCAGACGCATCACCGCCTCGCCCTGCAGATAAGCATCGGGGGGCAAAGCGGTCCAATCCGCCGTCGCCTGAATGGCGCGCTGAATCGCGTTCTGAGGGGTTTGCCGTGCCAGCGCCTCTTCTTCTGTCCGCCCCCGCCAGCGCGGCTCCGTGGTCAGGATGATCGTGCCGGTGCTATCCGTCACGATCACCGCATCCGAAATGCCCGCCCAGGCGCGCCCGAATTTCTGCAGATCCACTTCGACGGCGATGACACCCAGCACCTCGGAGCCCGATTGCACGCGCCGCGAGTAAAAGAACCCGTAGCCGCCCGTTTCACGCTCCGCGATGGTGAAAATCGTGCCGTTTGAGCGTATCGCATCGACAAAAAAGGCGTCGGCCCGGTGGTTGGCCCCCAGCCGGCTGCGGTCGGTGGCCGCAACCGTGCGCCCGTCAATATCCATCAGCACCAGCGACGCGGCCCCGATCTCCTCAACAAAAGAGATCAGGCGCCGGGTGGAGGCGGTATAATCCGCAGAATTCAGCGCCCCGATAAGCTCGGGGTCGCGGGCGAGCAGCTGCGGTACGATGGCGTTTTGCCGCAATTCCGCTAGCAAGTTCCCGCTGTAGAGCGCCAGCCGCAATTCCGCGCGGTTGCGCGTGCTTTCCGTAAAGCGGTCGGTGAGCATTTTGTTGGTAACCGATACCGTAATGAACGCCAGAACAAGTATAACGCCCACGGCCATACGAATGCGCCATGTGCTGGCGGCTGTGTCGGGTTCTGACGAGGTATCGCGCTCCATGCAGTAGAGACTACGCTGATTGCGCGGCCCGGCTCAAGTCACAGGCGCGCTGAGCGCCCCGGTCAATGCGCGAAACAGCGCCTGCCCGTCGGTGCCACCGTGGTCGGCATCCGCTGCGCGTTCGGGATGCGGCATCAGGCCCAGCACCCGGCGATTGTCCGACAGAATGCCCGCGATATCCGCTTTGGCGCCATTCGGAGTTTCCGTATAGGTAAAGGCCACCCGGTCCTCGCCCTGGAGCCGCGCGATGGTCTCGTCATCGGCAAAGTAATTGCCGTCATGATGGGCAATCGGGATGTTGACCGTATCGCCGGCGTTGTAGCCTTCGGTATAGGCCGAGGCCGAGGTCTCGACCTTGAGGCCGACGGTCTTACAGATGTACTTCAGACCCGCATTGCGCAGCAAGACCCCCGGCAGCAGGCCGGTTTCCGTCAGCACTTGAAAGCCGTTGCAGATGCCAAGGACATATCCGCCCCGCTGCGCATGGGCCGCCACGGACCCGCAAATCGGGGATTTGGCCGCGATGGCCCCGCAGCGCAGATAATCGCCAAAGGAAAAGCCGCCCGGAATGCCGATGATGTCCACACCCTGCGGGATTTCCGTGTCCTTGTGCCAGACCTTGGAGACCTTGGCCCCTGCCGCCTCGAAGGCTACCGCGAGGTCCCTGTCGCAGTTCGACCCCGGAAAGACAACAACCGCAGCGTGCATCAGCCCATCTCCACCGTGTAGGATTCGATCACCGTGTTGGCCAGAAGCTTTTCACACATCGCGGTCACATCCGCTTCGGTCGCGCCCTCGGCCAGATCAAGTTCAATCACCTTGCCCTGCCGCACGCCGTTGACGCCCTCGAACCCCATCGCCCCCAGCGCGTGGCGCACCGCCTCGCCCTGCGGGTCAAGAACCCCGTTTTTCAACATTACATGCACACGTGCTTTCATGTTTATGTCCTTTGTCAGTCTCGACCGCGCCGGCGCTCAGTTGATAAGCGTCGGTTTGGTGATCGGTGTGGCATTTTTCGGCATCACGCCCAACCGCTCTGCCACTTCGGTATAGGCATCGGCGAGGCTGCCCAGATCACGCCGGAACACATCCTTGTCCAGTTTCTGGCCGGTCTCGATGTCCCAGAACCGGCAACTGTCGGGGCTGATTTCATCCGCAATCACCAGCCGCTGGAAATCGCCATCATAAACGCGCCCGATCTCGATCTTGAAATCCACCAGCCGGATGCCAACGCCCAGCATGAGGCCGGACATGAAATCATTGACCCGCAGCGCGAGGCTGAGGATATCGTCCATGTCCTGCTGACTGGCCCATCCGAAGGCCGCGATATGCTCTTCGGTGACCAGCGGGTCGCCAAGGCTGTCGTCCTTATAGCAGTATTCCACAATCGGGCGCGGCAATTGCATGCCTTCTTCCAGCCCCAGCCGTTTGGCCATGGTGCCTGCCGCGTAATTGCGTACGATGATCTCAAGCGGGATAATATCCACGCTGCGCACCAATTGTTCGCGCATGTTCAACCGCTTGATGAAATGCGTCGGCACACCGATCTGTCCAAGACCGGTCATGAAAAACTCTGACAGCCGGTTGTTGAGAACCCCCTTGCCTTCGATCACGGCCTTCTTTTCGGCGTTGAACGCGGTGGCGTCATCCTTGAAATACTGAACGATGGTGCCCGGTTCGGGGCCTTCATAAAGAATCTTTGCCTTGCCTTCGTAGATTTTCTTGCGCCGGGCCATGGGCGTCCTTTCGCGAGGGGGTCCTGAGGTTCAGGACCTGCTATGGGCCTCTCTTAGTGCAAGCCCTGCGCTGCTGCAAGCCAGCGGACCTTGCGCAATCGTGCGCAAACTCGCATATCTACATCAACAGCAGATTTATGTTCAGGAGAAAGCCCGATGTCCACCTTCGATGATCGCGAAAACGCCTTTGAAAACAAATACGCCCATGATGCGGAAATGCAATTCAAGGCGGAGGCACGGCGCAACAAGCTGCTGGGGCTTTGGGCAGCAGAGCTTTTGGGTAAGACCGGCACCGATGCTGAGGATTACGCAAAGGAAGTGGTGAAATCGGATTTTGAAGAAGCCGGCGAAGAAGACGTCTACCGCAAGGTTTCCGGCGATCTCGGCGCGAAGGCGGATGAGACAACGATCCGGGCACAGATGGCGGCCCTGATGATCGAGGCCAAACGCCAGTTGATGGCCAACGAATAAAACAAAAAAAGTCGGAGAATAGGACCGCGCATCCCGGAAGCTGCGCGGTTTTTTGTATTCCGCGTCCTGCCACTTTTGGGCTTAACGCGGCTTTAAGATGGCGCACCTCATAACAAAGATGAAAATAATGAATTTGCCTCATGCACAAAGGCGTGAGATGAGGGCAATTGATAATCCCGGAGCCTGCGCATGTCCAACCCGATGATTGACCTTCTCAACGCCAAAGGCACGCTGCTGGCGGATGGGGCAACTGGCACAAACCTCTTTAACATGGGGCTGATGTCCGGTGATGCGCCCGAACTTTGGAATACCGACGAGCCTGGGAAGATCAAGACGCTCTACACAGGCGCGGTTGAGGCGGGCAGCGATCTTTTTCTGACCAATTCCTTTGGCGCGAATGCCTCGCGGTTGAAGCTGCATGGCGCGGAGAAACGCGTCCGCGAGCTCAGCCGTGTCGCAGCCGAGATCGGCCGCGATGTTGCAGATACCGCGGGGCGCAGGGTAATTGTGGCGGGATCGGTCGGCCCCACCGGCGACATCATGGAACCCGTGGGCACGCTCAGTCACGCACTGGCGGTGGAGATGTTTCATGAAACGGCGGACGGGCTGAAGGAGGGCGGCGCGGACATCGGCTGGCTGGAGACGATCAGCGCCCCCGAGGAATACCGCGCCGCCGCCGAAGGGTTTACGCTCGCGGGTCTTGCCTGGTGCGGCACCATGAGCTTTGACACCGCCGGGCGCACCATGATGGGTCTGACCAGCGCCGATATGGTCAAGATGGTCGAGGATCTGGGGGATCACGCCCCGCTGGGCTTTGGGGCCAACTGCGGTACCGGCGCCTCCGATCTGCTGCGCACGATCCTTGGGTTCGCAGCCCAGGGCGCTGAGCGTCCGATCATCGCCAAGGGCAATGCGGGCATTCCGAAATACGTCGACGGGCATATTCACTACGATGGCACGCCGGAGCTGATGGCCGATTACGCCGTGATGGCGCGGGCCTGCGGGGCGCGGATCATCGGGGGATGCTGCGGTACCATGCCGGAGCATTTGCGCCATATGCGCGAAGCTCTCGATACCCGGACGATGGATCACCCCCCCAGCCTGGAGGAGATCGTCGACAGGCTGGGGGCTTTTTCCTCCGCCGCCGATGGCACCGAAGCAGACGCGGCCCCTGCCCGCCGCACGTCACGCCGCAAGCGCCGTGCAGCAGGATAACCGGGGATATGGTCCGCCTTTTTCAAAACCAAGACGTGACATTGCCCGCGGCGCGCGGCCGGGAGACAGATTTAACCGACGCTTGATTGGCTCAATTCCACCATAGTTTTGCGTCATCGCGTCGCACAGCGCTTTCGCCGTGTCGCAATTCAGACAGTCGGAAACCACCGATCAGGCGAATGATGCATAAAATAGGACGCCATCTTGAGCGTTAAGCGAAGGGAATTCCATGTCAGACGAAGACGATATCATTCTCGCGGAACTGGACGATGAAGAGCTTGTCCAGCAGATGTTTGACGACCTCTACGATGGCCTGAAGGAAGAGATCGAAGAGGCGGTTCAGATTCTTCTTGAACGGGGATGGCAGCCTTATGACATCCTGACCAAGGCGCTTGTGGGCGGGATGACCATCGTCGGAGCGGATTTCCGCGACGGTATCCTCTTTGTGCCCGAGGTTCTGCTGGCCGCGAATGCGATGAAAGGCGGCATGGCGATCCTCAAACCGCTGCTGGTCGAAACAGGCGCGCCGCGGGTCGGCAAGATGGTCATCGGCACCGTCAAAGGCGACATCCACGACATTGGCAAGAACCTCGTGGGCATGATGATGGAAGGCGCGGGCTTTGAGGTCGTCGATCTCGGCATCAACAACCCGGTCGAGAGCTATATGGAAGCGCTGGAAAAGGAGCAGCCGGAAATCCTCGGGATGTCCGCCCTGCTGACCACCACGATGCCCTATATGAAGGTTGTGATTGACACGATGGTCGAACAGGGCGTGCGCGACAACTACATCGTGCTGGTGGGCGGCGCGCCCCTGAACGAGGAATTCGGCAAGGCGATTGGCGCGGACGCCTACTGCCGCGATGCCGCCGTGGCCGTGGAAACCGCCAAGGAATGGGTTGGCCGCATGCACAACCGGAAATCAGCCTGAAACCGAGGCCGGACCGGTTTGGAGGCCTGTTTCGGGACACCGAAACGGGCTTTTTTATCCCGCAGAGAGACGATGAACCAGATCAATGACGCAGAGCTGACCGACAAAGGACTGCCGCTCGAGCCGGCCTCGGGCAGAGTGCTGGTGATTGCCTGCGGCGCGCTGGCGCGCGAGATCATCGACCTCAAAACAGTCAACGGCTGGCACCACATCGATCTGACCTGCCTGCCCGCCAACCTGCATCTCTACCCTGAAAAGATCACGCAGGCGGTCCGGGACGCGGTGGCCCGGTACCGCCCGGAATATGCGACCATTTTCGTGGCCTACGCCGATTGCGGGACCGGCGGGCTGTTGCAGGCCGCCTGTGCCGAGATGGGCGTCGAGATGATTGCCGGTCCCCATTGTTACAGCTTTTTTGAAGGCAACGACCGGTTTGCCGCAAAGGCGGATCAGGAGATCACGACCTTCTACCTGACCGATTTTCTGGTTCGCCAGTTCGACGCTTTCGTGATCCGCCCGATGGGGCTTGATCGCCACCCCGAACTGCGTGACATGTATTTCGCGCATTACGAAAAGCTGGTCTATCAGGCGCAAACGGATGATCCGGCACTGACGGAAAAAGCCCGCGCCTGCGCGGACCGTCTGGGCCTGAAATTCGAGCGGCGCTTTACCGGCTGCGGCGACCTCGGCGCGGCGCTCAAGACCCTCTAGTCAGACGCTGCGGGCAGCGACCTCGCGGATCCGGTCGATCATCGCCCGCAATCCGTTGGAGCGTTGCGCCGACAGATGATCGTTGAGCCCCAGACGGCCCATTTCAGCGCGCGCATCGATGGCCAGCACATCCTGCAGCGCCACCCCGTTATAGAGTTTGCGCAGCAAGGCGATCAGCCCGTTTACAATCATCGCATCGCTTTCGCCTTCGAACTGCATCACACCGCCCTCGGGCGTCATGTGCAGCCAGACCTGACTGGCACAACCGTCCACTTTCGTGGCAGGCACCTTCAAGGCCTCCGCCAAAGGGGTCATTGCCTTGCCTTCTTCGATCACCATCCGGTAGCGGTCTTCCCAATCCTCGAGAAACGCGAAATCCTCGACCAGCTCTTCAAATGCATCCTGCGCCATGCCATGTCCTCATTCTACGGGTCAGAGGTAAGTTGCCCTGCCCCAAAGGTCCAGCCTTTCTGATGGACACTTTTCAACGGCAGCCAGATAGGCTAGTCGTGAGCATAAAACAGTTGGATAACAGACCCGATGCGCAGCACAGTTCCCGCCCTTCTTCTTTCTTTTCTGGTGATGTCGGGCTGCGGCACCGCTGCCAACCCGATGAACTGGTTCGGTAATGACGACCCGGACGCGGCCGCGCCGGAACCGGTCGAGGCGGACAACCCGCTGATCCCCGAAACAACCGGTCTTTTTGCGGCCGCACGCGAAGAGCGGGCCCGCTACAGGGGCACGCCGATCGAGGCGGTTACGGATCTGACAATCGAGCAGGTGCCGGGCGGGATTCTTGTACGGGCAACGGGGCTGGCGGCCACACAAGGCATCTATGACGCGCGTTTGACCCCAGGCAATGAAGACGAATTGCCCGAAGATGGCGTGCTGACATTCCGTCTGGAAGCGCAGAATGCCCAGCTTGGCGCGGGTGCACCGCAGACCCGCGAAGTGATCGTCGCCCGGAAACTCACCGAACAGCAGCTTGGCGGTGCCCGCACAATCCGGGTTGAAGGGGTTCAGAACGCCCTGGAACGCCGCCGCTGACGCGAAAGGCGCGTCAGTCCAGTGATGCAACCTGAACGGTAGAGCCGTCCGCGTAAAGGGCTATCTTGCCCTCGCAAAGCAGCAGCGCATCCTCGCCAAAGACCTCTTTGCGCCAGCCTTTCAAAGCCGGAACATCGCGAATGCCTGCCGCAATCGCGTCCAGATCCGCGGCGGGTGCGATCAGCTTGGCCGCAACCCCCGCGCTTTCGGTCTTGGCCTTCAGCAACACGCGCAACAGATCGGCAAGGGCGGGGTTCACCTGAAGCTTGTCCCGCGACCGGTCAGGTGCCGGCATCTCTTCGGGCGGGCAGGCCACACCGGAGGCCACAGCCTCCAGAATACCGTCCGCGATATCCCCGCGCCGCGCCTCGCGCAGCAGCAACCGCGCGCGGCCCAGTTCTTCGGCGTTTTTCGGTTTGTTCGAGGCCAGTTCAACCAGTGCATCATCCTTGAAGACCCGGTTGCGCGGGATATTGCGGTCCTGCGCATAGCGCTCGCGAAAGGCGGCCAGTTCGCGCACCACAGCCAGAAACCGGGGCGATGTTGTCCGGGTCTTGACCCGGCGCCACGCCTCCGTCGGTGCGACGATATAGGTCTCGGGGCTGGTGAGCACCGCAAGCTCTTCTTTCAGCCAGCGGCTGCGCCCGGTTTCTTCCAGCTTGTCCGCCAGAAACTCATAGACCTCGCGCAGATGCGTGACATCGGCAATGGCGTAGGTTTTTTGGGCCTCGGTCAGAGGGCGGCGCGACCAATCGGTAAACCGAGACGTCTTGTCGAGCGGCTTCTTGGCGATCTTGCGCACCAGCGTCTCGTATCCCACCTGCTCACCAAACCCGCAGACCATGGCGGCCACCTGCGTGTCAAACAGCGGTTCGGGAAAGACCTGCGCGTCGACGTAAAAGATTTCCAGATCCTGACGGGCCGCGTGAAATACTTTTACGACAGAGGTATCTCGGAAGAGATCATAAAGCGGCTCCAGCGATATCCCACTGGCCAGCGGGTCCACCAGGCAGGCGGTGCTGTCATCCGCCCCCGGCATGGCCAGCTGGATCAGGCAGAGTTTGGAATAATACGTCCGCTCACGCAGGAACTCTGTATCAACGGTCACGTAGTCGTGCTGGGCTGCCTTTTCGCAGAATTCGCTCAGCTTTTTCGTCGTTGTGATGGTGTCCATTCGGGCATTTCTTTTAAATTATCTCACCCAGCGCTGAAACTGTTACACGAACCGGTGTGGATTGACCAGAACCACCGGGAAACACGTCAGGTTTTCAGGTAAAGCGGGGTGTGATCGCCCCCGGCAAAGCGGCGCAATACCTGCGGGTAGAGGAGATGCTCCTGCCTCAGCACGCGCGCCGCGAGGCTGGCGGCTGTATCCTGCGGCAACACCGGCACGCGCGCCTGTCCGAGGATCGGGCCATCGTCAAGGCGCGGCGTCACCTCATGCACGGTACATCCGTGCTCGGTATCGCCTGCCGCCAGTACCCTTTCATGGGTATGCAGCCCTTTGTATTTGGGCAGCAGCGACGGGTGAATATTCAGCATTCGACCGCGCCAGAGATCAACGAAGTCGGCCGTCAGCTTGCGCATGAAGCCTGCCAGACAGATCAGATCGGGCGCATGCGGGGCCAGCGCCCCGAGGATCGCATGTTCAAACGCCGTCCGGTCCCCGTCAAAGGGCTGGTGCCGCACGATTTCCGTGGGGACACCGCGGTCCTCGGCCAAAGCGAGCCCCCCTGCCCTTGGATTATTGGACAGCACAACGCAGGCCCGCGCCGGATGATCCCCCGTCATGCTGTCGAGCAGCTTGACCATATTCGACCCCCCCCCGGAGATGAAGACGGCCACGCGTTTGGTCACAGCAGACGGCCTGAATACTGCACGCCTTCTGTCTCGGAGATCTGGCCGATCCGGCTGACGTCCTCGCCCATGTCGGACAAAAGGGCCGTCAGCGTGTCCGCCGCCTCGGCCTCCACCACAAGGATCATGCCCAGCCCGCAGTTGAAGGTCTTGAGCAACTCGGCTTCGGCAATGCCGCCGGTCTCTGCCATCCAGCGAAAGACCGGTGGCAGGTCCCATGTGCTCAGATCGATATGCCCCCCCAGGTGCTCGGGCAGGACGCGCGGCAGGTTCTCCGTCAACCCGCCGCCGGTGATATGCGCCAGCGCATGCACGCCGCCGGCCCGGATCGCCGACAAGGCCTGTTTGACATAAAGCCGCGTGGGTGTGAGCAAAGCCGCACCCAGCGTCTCGTCGGCCCAGGGGCAGGCGTCGTCCCAACCCAGACCGGAGATGTCGACCAGCTTGCGCACAAGGCTGTAGCCGTTGGAATGCACCCCGTCGGAGGCAAGCCCCAGCAGCACATCGCCCGCCCCCACGCCCCGGGGCAGCTCCTGCCCGCGCTCCATCGCACCAACCGAAAAGCCCGCCAGATCGAAATCTCCCGCCGGATACATGCCCGGCATCTCGGCAGTCTCCCCGCCGATCAGCGCACAGCCCGCCCGCGCGCAGCCCAAAGCGATGCCTTCGATGATCCGCGCCGCCTTGTCGGTCTCCAGGGTACCGGTGGCAAAGTAGTCGAGGAAAAACAGCGGCTCCGCCCCCTGGCAGACCAGATCGTTGACACACATGGCCACCAGATCGACGCCCACGCCATCCACATGACCGGTATCGATGGCAATGCGCAGCTTGGTGCCCACACCGTCCGTGGCGGCCACCAGCACCGGATCGGTATAGCCCGCCGCCTTGAGATCAAAGAGCGCGCCAAAGCCGCCCAGACCAGCCATCACGCCGGGCCTGTTGGTTCTTTTGGCCGCGGGTTTGATCCTGTCGACCAAGGCGTTGCCCGCATCAATATCCACCCCGGCATCTGCATAGGTGATCCCGTTTCTGGGCAACGTCATGGTGCTGTCTCCTGCCTGCGCCTTCGGTTGCCTGCGGGTTAGAGCATTCGCCCGGCAACTGCAATCCAAAGCCACCCCAAGCGGGGCCTTGACGAGACGCGCAAGGCGGCTTACCCAGCCTGCATGGCGGGCCTGTAGCTCAATTGGTTAGAGCAGAGCGCTCATAACGCTTTGGTTGCGGGTTCAAGTCCTGCCGGGCCTACCATACCCGCTTTCTACAGCGTGAATGCCCCCTCGGCAGGTTACCGCGCGATCACGATGTCGGCCTGCAGCCCGCCCAACCGCGCCGAGGTCCCAAGCCGCAGAATGCCGCCGTGCGCCCGGGCGATGTCAGTGGCAATCGCAAGGCCCAGGCCGACGCCACCGCCCTTGTCCTGATTGCGCGCGGAGTCCAGCCGGGTAAAGGGGCGCTTCGCATCCGCGCGGCGATCCTCCGGGATACCGGGCCCGTCATCTTCCACCCGGATGCGCAGCGACTTGTCGCTCAGCGTGACTGAAACCTCGGCGCGCGCCCCATAGCGGACCGCGTTGGAAATCAGGTTGTCGAGGGCCCGGCGAATGGCAAGGACATTCAGTTGCACGGTGCCCTCCCCGTCCCCGTCATGCGCAAAAAGGGTGACGTTCTGACCGGCCCGTTTGGCTTCCGCCACCACGGTTTCAACCAGCGCACGCGGGTCGACAGGTTCCGGTTCGCCCTCGCCCGCGCCTTTGACAAAGTTCAAGAAGGCGTCAAGCATCCGCTGCATCTCCTCGACCTCTCTCTCAAGGGGGCCGCGCTCCTCATCCTCCAACATCGACAACCCCAGCCGCATCCGGGTCAGCGGGGTGCGCAAGTCATGACTGACGCCTGACAGCATGAGTGTCCGCTGTTCGATCTGCCGTTCGATCCGCGAGCGCATGTCCACAAAAGCATTGCCTGCCGCGCGCACCTCGATCGCCCCCGCCGGGGTGTAGGGTTCATGCCGGCCCCGCCCGAAGGCCTCCGCCGCATGGGCCAGCCGCTTGATCGGTCGCAGCTGATTGCGCAGATACAGGATCGCGATCACCGTGACCAGGCCGCCAAAAAAGACCATGTTCACAAAAAGCTGATGCGGATTGGAGGCCGAAATCCGATCCCGATCGAAGCTCAGTTTGACAGGTCCATGACGCGATGTGGCAAACACATGAACGCGCTGATCGTCCCACAAATCAATCAGAAAGAGGGCTGGCACCCGCTGGGACAACCGGTCGATGATAACTCTGCCGGAAAAGTCATACCACCGGCGCAGGTTTTCGGTGGGCATCTCCTGCTTCGAAACAGGAACGGCTGTCAGGGCCAGTTGACTGGCCTGCGCCACAACCTCCGTGGCGACAGAGCCGCGATCCGGGGCGGCATCAACGATATCCAGCACCAGCAGGATTTCACGCGAAACCGCAGCGGCCATCTGGTGTGTAACATCTTCGAAGTGGCGGGTCAGAAACAAAACCGTCACTACCAGTTGCAGAAAAACAACCGGCAGCAGCAGGATCAGCACGGCCCGGCCATAGAGGCTGCGCGGCATATAATGTTTGAGCAAGTTGAAGATCATAGGCTAGACTCTAGTCGCGCCCCTGCCCTTTAGAAAGACCCAAAGACCATGGTCCCGCCTGACGATTTCAACCCGCCGATTGGGGCAGCAGAACAAATTGCGCCGGGCCTGCGCCGGATCGTAGCCCCCAACCCCTCGCCGATGACCTATCGCGGCACGAATACCTACCTTTTGGGCACGACGGAGATCGCCGTGATCGATCCTGGCCCCTCGGATCAGACACACCTCGCAGCAATTCTGGCTGCCGTCACGCCAGCGCAGAAGATCACCCACATCCTTGTCAGCCACACCCATCTTGACCACTCCCCGCTTGCCGCACCACTTTCTGCTGCAACCGGTGCGCCTGTTCTGGCATTTGGGACAGCGACCGCCGGGCGCTCCGCGATCATGCGCGATCTTGTGCGCCAGGGACTCACCAGCGGTGGCGAAGGCATCGACACCGGGTTCGTGCCGCATATCACCCTCGCAGATGGGGAGCGTCTGAGGTCGGCTGATTGGACGCTAGAGGTTCTTCATACCCCTGGCCATCTGGGCAATCACATCTGTCTGGCGTGGGAAGACGCCTGTTTTACCGCCGATCATGTCATGGGCTGGGCCAGCTCGCTGGTGTCCCCGCCGGATGGCGACCTCACGGATTTCATGGCGGCCTGCAGGCGGCTGCAGGCGCGACGCTGGGGTGTCTTTTATCCCGGTCACGGGGCGCCAATCGACAGCCCTCATACGCGGTTGGACTGGTTGATCGCGCACCGTTTGAAGCGTGAGAGCGCCATTCTTGAAACACTTTCCAAAGGCCCTGGCACAGCCGCTGATCTGACCTCTTGTATCTACCTCGATATCCCCAAGGGCCTGTTGCCCGCTGCGACCCGGAATGTTCTGGCGCATCTCATTGATCTACACGGTAAATCCATGGTGCAGACCACGGCAGGGATTGAGATCGACGCGGTTTTTGGCTTGAGGGAGCACTGTTGAAATAAATTCGTGAAAGCGCTCAAAACCCACTGGACGAGTGAATCTCTCACTGCTATATCGCCCAAACCGTTCCGGCGTAGCTCAGCGGTAGAGCAGTTGACTGTTAATCAATTGGTCGTAGGTTCGATCCCTACCGCCGGAGCCAAATTTTCACATAGAGAACAATGACTTAAAGGCCGCTCTGATGAGCGGCCTTTGTCTTTTTCGCAGGCTCTGCAACAACTCTGCAACAATCGCCGCTTTGCAATGAAAACGGGCGGCACCAAAGCACCGCCCGAATTGGATCACAGATCAGGTGAAGCCCACCACCGCCCTTCCATGAAGATGTACGTCCGACCGTAGAGAGTAAGTCGAACATGACAGTTGCGGTCGAGACCACGGCTGATTGTGCGCAGCCGTTCGCGAACACTCGGGCTCATGCTGCCATCCTCGCTTCGGGCTGTTCGAAGCGAAGAAGGGCTGTCCTCCCTCCGTGACGCAGACGCTCGAATGCGCTCCAGAGTGGCGTTCCCAGCGCAGTGTTTTGATAGGCAAGACGGAGCAACTCGATGAATTGAGGATCATTGACGACAGAAGTTGCCTCCTCGACCGTCATCTCCTCCGGCGCTGGGAAATCCCCGAACAGCGTCACGATTACCTCGCCGTCGTCGTTCGCTTCGAACTCGACATACTCGCACTGGTAGGTCTTTGCATTGAAAGTCATTGGCATTTGGTATTCCTTTCAGGAACTTTGGGTTACGCCTTGTTGGCAAGAACACCATCAACCGGAAGGCACACCCATGGCTAAGCACCTACTTCCAACTACCTGCTTTGAGACTGCCTTCATCGAATACCTTCGCCTACGATTCGAGTTTGAACCGCTGATGCACTACGCCATGGCGGCACTTCATGTGTGCGATCAGACCAGCCGTGAATACCCGGACTTTGTGAAAGGGTTTCTCGCTTGGTTCGCTCCCAGCTTCTTGTTCGACCACAAAGGTGGCTTCCCGGCGCAAGGCCATGCAGCCAACCCTGCGAGCGCAAGGTGGAGCCGATACGAGGATTGTCATGATCTGCTTGAAGGGTGGCTCAACGACGACCTAGATGCCGCCTTGGTGCGTCAGGAGACGACCTTGATCATAGTAGAGGAAGTCGAGATCAAAATGACTGAGGATCGAGAAGACGAAAGCGCCGAAGGAAGGAAGCGTGCAATGAGAAAGAAGCCCAAAGGGGTGATATACGGTGAGATTGCCGACGACTTGGGAATATCGCCCGACACAGTGAAACGCCGGTACGAACGGGCGACGAAGATGCCGGAAGATTTTCTTTCGCACATCCAACCTGTGGCGCTTTTGAGAACTGACGGTCAGTACACCATAGAGACCCGGGAAGTTGGCAGACCCGGTGAGATAAGGTTTCGACCGGGCAAGAAACTCCGCTAGTGAACGAAGCCGCGTAAGCGATTGCCTAGCGCCCCCTTCATGATTGCAATGTGAGGTTGAGGTGTGCCTATCTGGCAAGACCTATAACGCGCAACGGATGATCAAAGATGATAAACGAGCAGCCTGTCACGATTTACTTTGATCTAAGAGCCGACGCTCGACCAACCATTGGGTCGATAGGACGCGCTATGGTCGAGTTCGAGAAAATGGCTGGCGAAGCGATATACTTGCTCGAACCGGGCATTGAGTTTTCACTGGTTTATGAGGCATCGGGTGAAGGTAGCCTAAGGATCATCACAATGCTCCGAGGTGTGGTCACGCGCGAACGACTGATCACGCTTGCTATTGTTCTGACAACAACCCTATTCAATAATGCCGTGGGTCATTTTCAAGGAAAGGCGATGGATGAGGTCATTCAAGCTTTGACCGATGAAAACACCACTTTGACGGACGAGGACATTGCCCGAATTGCAGAAGCCGTTGCAAATGTTGAGCGCTCTGAGACTGTAAAAGCGCCACGCCGGGAGTTTTACCATGCGGTAGAACAAGATGAGGCGATTACAGGTGTTGCGGCTGTTCCAAATGACAAAGCGGAAAGACCTTCTGTTATTGTTCCTCGTGAGGAATTTACAGAACGTGCAACCCGCTACACACCTATTGAACCAGATAACACTCCGGAGCCTCGTGTTGTGCCAGAACGGCTAGAGGTCGTGCTGGTGCAGCCTCCGCTAATTGATAGCAATCGGCAATGGCGACTGTTTGCCAATGGGCATGAATTTGGCGCAAAAATGCTCGATGAACATTTCAAGCGGCAGGTCTTAGAAGGCACAACTGACCTTCGATTGGCCGGCGGTGTGATACTGGATATCACGCTTGAAACTACGCAAGTCAATGAAGGCGGTCTATGGCAAAATAAGTCCTACAGCGTGTCTGAAGTTCATGGCTGGCGGCAAAACCCACAGCAGGCGGATTTGCTACTTTCGCATCGCAGCGATGGCGATGATCAGGGCGATCAGAATGACGACGAGAATGGGCCACGCTGAACCAAAACCAACCCAGTTGATAAGTAGTTGAAGCAACACCACGGCCAGGGCAATCGCGGAAATTTCCGCGACTAGCTTGATCAGCCGTTTGATGTACTTGTCGTCCAAGGTTGGTTGCCTCTCGCGGTTTTTCGCCAGCCTATGCCAAATTCACTGATAAATGGTAAGGCTTCTTGTGACGTCACCAAAAGCCCCTGAGCGGGGCCTCCCCGATATGTGCGCCGACGCCGCGGTGATCGGACAGCCATAGGGCAAGCGCGCCAGACACGGCCAAGTCAGCATGGCCGAACTTCGTGCCGCCCTCGATCCGCACACGCCCGGTCGATCCCACATCGGCCTCGAAGCTCTCAAGCTCTTGGCGCAGGAGGTCGCGGGCCTCGAAGTTGCCGATGGACAGGTCGCCCGTGTGGATCGCCGAGTTCAGCGCCGATAGAAGCCGGGTGCGGCCCACGTTGTTGAAGGTGCGCCCGCGCTCTTTCGATTCCGTTTCGTTTTCACCAGCCACCATCTGAACGCGGGTGTGCTGGACCGACTTCGAGTCGAGCAAATCACAAAACGCACGGCCCACCCCGGAGGAATCCACGACGAGGTAGGCGCGGCTTGCGATAGCCGGATCAATCATCAGGTTCCGGGTCACGATGGCGAGGTCTGCATAGGACATGGCGGGCAAATGATCCGCCCGCACAATCTCGCGGCGGCGCTTGGTCAGTTCCTGCCGCCCATTCGCATCGTAAAAAGGCACGCGCTCGTCGAGCAGGATCGAATAGGCGTTGCGGTCCTGAGCCTGTGCAATGTCGAGGCCCACGAGGAAGCGGCGATAGCCTTTGACGATCTCGACCGCCGGGTCCGCGTTCGGCAGGATCAAGTCCTCGCCCTTTTCAACCAAGGCCTGCATAGAGGTCTCCTAATCTGAGTTGGGGTGTGTCGGTGAACGCGGCGGCAATTGCTGCCGAGTCGAAAAACTGCTGGCCGCGGCCCATCCAGTTCAGGCCGTGTTCTACGTCGAACTCGAACTTGGACAGCACCTTTCGCTGACGCGCGACCAGCTTCGCCATGCGGGGCAGATCGAGGGAGCAGGCGCGGATGCGTTCGACTTCGGGATACATCTCCCAGTCGCTCCACATCTCATAGGCCTTGCCCGACTTTCCGCCCGGTGTGGTGATCAGGATTGTCTTCGCGTTGTCTTCGGCAATCGAAAGGGTCGAGCCGAAAACGTCATCGGGGATGAACGCGGCCTCGTCATAGATCAGCAGCCCGTTTTTGACGCCGTAGCCACGGGCCTGTTCACCGTTTTGGCCCGCCGGAACGCAGACCACGGACGAGCCGTTCTTGAGGTGCAACTCGGTCATGGTGCGCCGCTTGGTTTCGATGGGCAGCGCCATCCGTTCCCAAGTGAAGGCGATCTTGGCGAACAGCAATTGAGACTGCGGCAACGTCTTTGAAAGGATGATCACCTGATGGTCGGGCTTGGACAGTTCCTGGCCTGCCATCACGCCGACGGTGGTCGATTTGCCGATCCGCCGCGACGCCAACACCATGATGATGTCTGAGGCGGAATTCATCAGCTTGCGCTGCCATTCATCGGGCGGGCCACCGACAACCCGCTCAAGCAGCAGCTCCGGCTTTACCCGCTCGTTGAGCGTGCGGAGGAACAGGCCGAGATCATTCGACATCGAGCGGAATCCGCCGGTCTGTCACCACCTGATGGAAGGTCTCGAACGCCTCCGGGTGCGCGTTGAACACCACCCAAAGCACATCCATCAGCTTTTGGACGTCCGGGTGTTCGTTCAGTCCAAGCACGATGGTCGTCTTGTCGCGCAGATTGGAATAGACCTTGAGCAGGTTCTCATAGGATTTGTTCTGATCCCGGAGCAACTGCATCATCGGGGACAGCACATCGAGCAGGTTCTCGCCTTCCACCATATCGTTGAGGGTCCGATACAGCCGCTTCTGCTCCTTGAGGATTCCTTCAATGCCGCCTTCGATCTTGTCTTGGGCGCTGTTCACTTCCTGATCGAGCGAGGTGGCATCCAGCTTGTTCGCCTCCACCAGCACGATCTTCTCGACCTCTGGCGTGATGAACCGCTTGCGAAACCTAGTCAGGCTTTCGAGATCGACGCAGCACCTTTGGGCGATCTCCTTGAACTGGCGGCGGCGCAGCACGCAGTCGAGAACAACCTCAACCACGTCTGACCGGGCGCGGATGGTAGAGCGGCGACCGTTGCCCGATTCCACGGGCAAGGCCTCCTTGATGCGGTCATAGTTGATGGTCATGCGGCAGCCCGCCAGCCTGTCGCCGTGCGCCCGGCCAGTTCGACCATGTGCGGGGCCATCCGGCCAATGACACGCCGCGCGTCCGGCCCATAGATCGGGTGATCCGCAACGTCGCGGATGAAGTCGGGTTCTTCCGCCGAGAACAGGCAATCGAGAATGGCGTTGCGGGCGAGGGTCACGTCGAACTCACGCACGGTGCGATAGGTGCCCGCCAAAAACTCGCGGGCCGTTGCGTCTGCGGCCTTGGCGAGATCATTCATCGGACACGATCTCCAAGGTTGTGCCCGTCTTCTCGGCCTGTGCCTTGGCGCGGCGATAGAGGGCGGCGTCACGGGCCTGCACACGGGTCAGGCGTATCGGTTCCGGGTTGAGGGCATCCTTGATCGACGCTGGGTCGCCTTTGCGTTCGAGCAGGGTCTTGAGTTGGCCGGCCTCGGCCTGTTCCTTCGCGGCGACTTCCGCTGCCGCCCGCTTCTGATCCTTGATCTCGTCGAGCATTTTTTCGGCATTGGTTTTCAGCCCGCCGATCTGATCTTCGATCTGCTTCGAGACCTGTTCCGTCAGCGCCTCAAGCAGCTTGGGCGTCGCCTTCTCGATGAATTGCTCCATCAGGCGGTCGTTGTCCTCAGACATGTGCATCTCCTTCACGTTCGCACAAAAAGAAAGGCAGACCCGGAAGCCCGCCTTTCTCCTGAACGTGAAGATCTGCGCGACGCCCGGTCTGCACGATCACAATAAGTTCCTGCAATTGCTCAATAAAGAACAGTATCAGGTGCTATGGGAGAAAGACCTAAAGTAGGTCAGGCCGCCGCCAGAACGTAGGTATGGTTTTCTGCGTTTCTGACGATCTCGCCCTTGTTGATGGCATTCGCGAGAACCTTGCGGATAGCAGCATCACCAAATTCACCATCGGTGGCGTGGATCAAATCTCGGAACTGGCGCGGTTCAGCCAGCAGGGGCAAGACGGCTGAACGGATCGTGGAATAACTCGCTTTTACATTCCGGCGCGGCGCGGCCAGTTTCGCGGCCTTCTGCCTGAGCCTTTGCTTCTGCGCCCGTGCGGGTGCCGCTTCTTCCGCTGCCCACAACTCGCGCGCCGCGTCGATGCCGCCAAAGGTGCTGCGATGATCGGCACCGATGATCTCACGTCCAGCCAGCACGCGCAGGATGTTCGACCGGAGATCGTCTGGATCGAGGCCCGCCGCGTCACACAGGCTGCGCCGTGACTCCGCCCATGCGCCTCGTTCGCGGGTCAGGAAATAGAGCGCCTCGCGCCGTGCAAGCTGTGCCTCATCCTGTTCGGAGGCTGGGATCACCTTGCCGAACAGGTCAAGTACCGACCGCGCGACGACCGCGCGGTAGAGTGATTGTGCGCCGTTGGGCTGTGAGTCGTTCAGGCCGAAGTCGGGGTCTATGATCATCAGACATCCCGCGTGCCGACGATGGGAGAAATGTCGCCCCCGTCCTCGTCGATCATGTCCTTCTCATCTTCCCACGAGCGATCCGCGCGGACGATCTCGCCCTTTTGCAGGTTCTCATGTAGCGAGGCGCGGCTGATGATCCCAGACAGATACAGCTTCATTTGCTGCTCGATCATCTTCGGCTCCATCGCGCTTTCGATGAAGTCCCGCGACAGGGTCACGGAGGCCTCATCAGGATCATCACCTACCCATTCAGCAGCAAGGCGCAGAAGGCGGTTAAGACCGGCCTCGACGGACACAACGACACCATGCAGGAGCGCAAGCTCTGACCGCGTGCGCTGCGTCGCTGTGCCGAGCGTCTCGTTGCGGTTCACGGTCGAAGACAGCATCCGCGCGCCCAGCGAGATCATCGTTTCGGATTTCTCCTCCATGATCTCCTTCATTGCCGCGACACCGGCTCCCGTGAATTCCAGCATCCCGACTTCCGTGCCTTCGGGCAGCGTCCAGACAGCGCCTGATCCGATTTGCGTTGGCACCTTGTTCGCCGGGATCGACCCAGCCACCCACGGCGTCGGGCTGGCCGTCAGGAAGATGGCGTGTTCCCGATCCGCGCTGTTCTTGAAGTGCGAGATCGCGACCTTGCAGAGCGACAGGAACGGCGGGCTGACATGCTCCGGGCGCAAGCCTTCGTGGCTGACCATCAGAAACGGGATATAGTCGAGCGGCTTGCCGTTGATCGTCGGGATATGGTTCTCGCCCACATCGACACGGGTTTTGTGCTGGTCCCGGATGAAGCGCCGGAACTGATAGACACCGGCCTCAAGGATCAATTCGTAGGTGACGTCTGACCCCTCCCAATCCTCGTCCGAGGCCAGATGCACGCGGGTCAGCACCTTCCGCCCGTCAACGAAGCCCGTGGAGAAGTCTTCGATGGTTTCGGCTTGGAAGGTCGAGATATGAGGCACGGCATTCGCACGCGCGCCATCTGCCGGAAAGTCGAGCAGGATGCCGAAGCGCCCCATCGTTGCGACCTCGCGCACCATGTCCTCGACAAGCACCTGCATCGGAGCGTTCTCATAGGTCGCGTTCAGACGCATCGGTTCGAGGCGCGGCGGCAGCTTGATCACGGGGTCTTTGCGCAGGGCCAGACCGACAAGCGCGCGCAAGGTCATCTCGGGCGCACCGTAGAAGCAGGCCCGGTCGAGATAGTGAGTGTAGTTTTGCGCCGACATGCCTTCGGGTTTCGGGACATACAGTTGCCCCTGATTCTTCACTGCATCCTCGCCGTCGAGGCAGTCACGGATAAGATGATACTGGCCTTGCAGGCGGTCCCAGTGCTTGCTCATTCCGCTGCCTCCAATACCAGCCCAAGCAGGTGGCGATAAGGCAGTTCGAAACGACCGCCGCCTGCCTGAACGCGCAGCCCATCGCGGCTGCGGTCGATCATGACGGCATCGACCGTCACGTCGCGCTGTTCCGGGTTGAGCAGCAGTTCACGCAGGCCGGATTGCAGGGCCTGCTTCGAGATCGGGATGGAAAAGGCTGTCGATGAAGAAACGGTTTTCTGGGCGAGCGTGCAGGCCGCGTCACCATCCGCAGTGAAAGTGATTTGCATGGGTTGATGCTTTCTTTGTGGGTGAACGGCCATCCGAAAGGAACGTCGCGCGAAAGATGGCCGTTCAGGAGAGCCAAGCCGCGCATGTCGAATGTGGGCGGACGCCGCCGGGGCACTCAACTCATGTTTAAGGTGCAGGACGTTGTTCGCGCTGGGTAAATCAGGTGCCACCCATCAATGTGGAAACCGCTGTTGCAACTACCAGTAGTTTCGTCGTTCCATGTGTTCAGCCGACCTTCCACACTAGGACCACCAAATCAGAAAGTGAGTGCATTAAGTTGAGCGAGTATTTTGAGATTGCATACGCCGCCGCTGCCAAGCGTCTATGCATTTTTACCGGGACGGGCTTTTCGAAAGCTCTGAGCGAAAACAACGCCCCAGGCTGGCAGGAATTGCTCGAAGCAATCTGTGATGAACACGTAGAAAACGATGAGTTCAAGGAAGCGCTTTTTCCAGCGGATGGCCTGCCGTCACTACAACTAGACGAAGCAGCGCAAGTTATAGGTATCGAACTCTCCAAGAATGGAAAGTCAATACACGACGAAATCGCCAAGCTAATATCAGATATCGAACTTTCTGGCTCCTACCCTGAGACCGAGAAGTTTTTAAAAGAGCGGTCTTATCGAATTGTAACTACAAACTATGATAAATTGGCCGAGACCTTGGCAGAGGATGACTGCCAATCTCTCTCTCCGGGCCGCCCAATTCCACGCTCAAACAGCCGAGTAAAGACTTTCCATGTGCACGGTTCGATTGAGGTACCTCGTCGGATGGTCGTCACTGCTGATGACTATTTCAATTTTATGAATTCCGAAGCGTACTTTTCCCGAAAGCTAAGTACTGTCCTGCATGAGAATACCGTGGTCATTCTCGGTTACTCTCTAGGGGACACTAATCTCAAGGCAATCTTAAGCGATTATCGAGGTTTCGTTCGAAGTCACACCGTCAGTAATAGCATCTTTCTAATTTCAAGGGGATCGGTCGATCAGAGGATCGTTGATTACTATTCAAACTGTTATGGCATCAGAGTTATTCAGGAGACAGAAGTAGAGGAGTTTTTTGCCAACACAAACGCCAAGATCGAGGAAGCCGAAGACTGTTTGGAAAAATCAGTCAGAAACATCACCAAAGTCCTATACGACAAGCACCACTTCAAAGAGAAATACCTACAGGCCGAGAGCTCTTTTTACCAAATTGTATCGGCAATCGGCGCTATTGGGGCAAGTCTTGAAGAGGATGCTGTTGTCGATACCTTTGCAGATATCATTTCTAAGAAGAAGGAGATGACCAGTAAAACGGGGGCATGGCCACAGTATGTCCAACTCGCCTCATGGCTCACTTACTTGGGTAGCTTAATAGACGTTCGAGATACTTCCGTTGAGAAAATCTATTTGGACGCTGTCAAATTTTCGATGGAGAAAATGAGTAAAGGCATGGTTTTGGGCTACTCATGGCACGCGTATAAGGTTTGGGATGCGCGGTGGTCTAGCCTGACAGCGGACAATCGCTCCCTTGTAGCAAAGCACATTAAGGAGAAATCTAGTGATCCTGATGCAGCTGAGATCGTTGCGCGCGCCTAGCTGCAATCTAACTAAGAGATTTCCGAGTGTGGGGCCGGGTTTCCACGTTAGCAGCAGGGGGTTCCAAAAGGTGCCGGTGTGTGCCTGCGACTTGGTCGCAACTGGATGTTGCAGCGTTGTTGCAGAACCTGCCCAACCGCTTGATGCGCCTCGGCAATTCACCGGCGGAATTGATCGGTGATCAATTGGTCGGGCGCAACTATGTCAGCATTGTTGACATATCACGGATAGACCGCTCCGAGTGACAGTCGCAGTACGCCCGCAGCGCGGCAGGCATCACGGGCAGCAGTTTATACCGTCACTGCCGTTAATAGAGATACATACTATTAAGACGAGTGACGGTATAACTGCGACCAAGTCGCAACTGCGTATTACCGATACTGCGCGCCGTGCCACGGCCATACTGCTGGCTGTGTCTCTGCCGCCAGCGCATCAGCGTCGATCTCCCAGCCCTCAGCCGTTGTCACCGTTCCTGTAAACACCGTACCGTCCTCATCAAGCCAAGGCTCACGCTCGAATGCTTCACGCAACTCCCGCACTTCCTGCATGTGCCGCGACGCATCCTGCATGGCAGTGAACCGCTCAGCATTGTCGTCTTTACGCCGCACAGGTTCCCGCCAATCGACGATCTCCAACCGATCACACAGATACCGCCAACCGCCTTCTGCGATCCAAGCGCGCCGCCAATGATTGTCACCGCGCATCCTCACCTCAATGAACTCGGCCCGACGATCCATCGCCCAGCCGAACAGATCGCCCAGCCCCTGCTTGATCCCATTCGGTGACATGCCCGCAAACCTGCGGAACAACATCTGCGCCATCTTAGGCGTGCCGACGCGCACCGGCGCACGCGCATACTCCAACTCGTCTGGCAGCAGGTCATTGAACCGCTGCACCTCGTCCACCTTCACAGGCAACACCATGTTGGTGAATAACCTGATCTCGCAGCCCTGCCGCACATGCCGCGCGCGCGCCGCCGCTTGCATCATAGCACCTTCACAGACGACCCAGCGCACATCTTCAACGCGCGGATCGGTGTGGCGTTCGCACCATGCCATGCCAGCTCCCCCGACCATCGCAATCGGACGCTTCGGATACCATTGCACGACCGGCACAATCGGATCGCCGTCCTGATGGATAGCGCGGGCCATATCCTCAACGTCCTGAGGTGCAGGCAATGGCCGACCAACAATGTCGATCTTGCCACCGGCCCAGTCGTTCAGCCCCTCCACGGCATTGAACCAGCCCGCGAGCATCATGTTCTCGTCTATAAGCGCCTTATAGGAGAACAGGTGCCGCCCCTCTGAAATACGCGCCACGTCTGCCCGGAACTGTTCTGCCCGCGCCTTGTCTTTCTTGTCCGTCTCGTCCCATTCCTCGACGCGGTCGCCGGTGCCATAGAGCAGGGATTTCTTCGACGTGTTGATGGGAACCTGAGTCACCTTCGCGTCTGCGTGCTTTTCAACCTCGATGGAAACCCATTCATCCACCGGCAACACGGCTTCAACCATCGACCGCTTTATGGTCGCAGACAGGATCAGCACAGGCACGCGCGGGCGGTTGGTTTCCTTGTCCCACGGGATGCCCGCAATCTTCTGCCTCCAGTTCAGAAAGACGCCCTTCTTGTTCGGCGTGACGCGGAGGCGATTGAGTGAGCCAGCCTCAAGCGCGTCGCGCAGGCGCCGCCAGAACGAGGCATACTTATACCACTGCCCATCGTAGTCGGTCGCCGCGTTCAGCGCCTCGCTGGCTGACATGTCGGGCGTGATCTCGACCTCCGGCGCAAGTTCAGTCTCCGCCTTGATCAGTTCCTTGCAGACATCGACCGTGAACCCGGCCCCCTCAAGCCGTTCGATGGTCAGGCCGTCCTTGAACACTTTGGCCAGCCGGAGCAGCCATTCGCCCATGTCGTGGCGCATCACGTCGCACAGGTCTTTGATCTCGACATAGCCGTCCTTGATCAGCGCGCCGAGAAAGTTCTCGTCGATCACGACGAAGTTCGGCACGCGGCTTTGTCCGTGTTCCTTGGCGATCTGAATGGGCAGGTGGGCATGGGTGCGGATGCGCAGATCATGGGTCAGCGAATTGTCGTGCAGTTCCCACCACAAGCAGCCAGGTCGGTCAGAACACTGCGCCACCTCGTTGCCGCAGAACGCTTTGCGGGTTTCCTTCACAATCCCCTGAACCTTCGAGATCGCTTCATGCTTCGTGCAGACCGATCGCCCGTGCAACTCTTGGCTGCGACCAAGCTCCGTGTAGGCGGTCATGCCGTGCGAGCGGGCGTCCGCTTCGATCTGTGCGGAAAGGTTGTGATTAGGCACATAGAGGTCGGTGAAGAAGATGCCGTTGGTGTGTTCGGCATATCGGGTTTCGACGCCGAGCCAGTGAAGCGCCCAATAGGTTTTGCCAAGACCGGCCTCAGCCTCGATAACCTTCACGCCCGGCTCCTGCGCTGCAACAAAGGTCTTGATCTCGTCACTGAGCCGCTGCGTAGCTTGATCGAACGGCACTTCCTGCCGCGTCGTGGGGAACGCCTTACGCCTGCGCCGTGCGCCGCGTATCTTGTGGTAGCGGGCCTTGATGTATCGCTCATCGAAATCGTGCCTGTCTGCCGCGCGCACGCCTAGCCGCTCATACTCGCCGGACAATGCGGCCCAGCACTCGGTGAAGACGCTCTCGGGAAATGCGGTGCGATAGGCGATCATAAAATTCAGAATGCAATTGTGGCGCTGACTTGCATCCCAACGCAACGTGGGCATCTGCCCTAAATTGACAGAAGGTGCTACTTCAACTTCGATCATGTCGGGCAGCTTAGGCACATCGACAGGCCCAGCGATGCCTTCGACCAAGTGTGCGCGCACAGGATGCGGATCATCTAGGCCGCGAAGTTCGGGTCTCGCCGTGAAGACAAAGCCGCCCGGCTTGTAGATTCCATAGTCGATCAGTTTCCGGTCGGACCCGATGCGCTGCGAAAGGTCAGCGTTCCAATGCTCCGCATGGATTTGCTGCTCGGTCAGGTCCATCGGTTCGACTTCGAACGCGACCCGGAGGCGATGGCCTGACTTAAAGCCCGACGACGGCGAGAACGCATAGACAAACCGACGACCGCGCAGGAATGGGAAGGCAAAGCGCACCGCTTCTTCGGCAGTCCCGTCATATTCCATTGAGTCGAGATCAACGACGAATAAGCTGGTGGCAGTGTCAGTGAAGTCGAGACCCGTTCGCCCGCCGCGTTCGATCAATGGTTCGCCAAGAACCAGTGATGCTGTAGGCACATCTGAAAGTCGGTTCAGGAGGTCACAAACACCGATGAGCGTACCAACGTCGTGCCGCTCATAAATGAAGTCCTTGGCATACCGATAGCCTTCGGAACGCTCATCCTGCTCCGGGCCATTGTCGCCCGCCCGCCAGACCTTTCGAAGGTCTGGGCCGGTACTTGTTGCTGTAAATATATGCATCTGCTTCTTTCTTGCAGACGCTATTACCTTGTTTTTCAGTCGGATTCCATCAAAGCGTGATGTATAAGCGAGTTGTTGATGCGATGGGTTCGCTGCTTTGTTGAAAACGACAGAGGGACGAGGTTCTAGCGGCTTCGTCCCTTTTTCAGTTCACGCGATGAGAACGCGCCCAATCGAGAACGTCCTCCCGATCATACAGGATTGTCCGGCTGGAAATGTGCAGGAACGGCGGGCCGCTTTGTGCGCCTGCGTTGCGCTCTTTGCGCCAGAGGTAAAGCACCTCCTCCGAGCGGTTCAGGTATTCCGCACATTGCGCAGGCGTCATGAGTTCAGGCAGCTTTTGCTTGACCTGCAAGGTGCGCAACTCATCGCGCAGCGCACGGATTTCTTGTGTGATTTGGTCCATCGACAGGCTCCTTCACGTTCAGAATAGACGCAGGCCTGTTGATATGCTGGCGGATGCCTTCATACGATCCGGCACCAGCCCCTGATGGATCGAATATGGTCACGCCGGTTTGTTCTGCCGCACAGCGACACCGACGCGCGGCCACATTAGCGCCTGCCTCCGATCTGGACAACATTCGAAGAAGGTACTGACCCGCATTCCACCTCAATCTGTTTGGCGATGGCGTTCGCGTCCTTGTGGGACATGGACCCTTGGTCATAGAGATCCTGCACGCCCTTCTCCATGTCACCGCGCAACTGGTCGATGATGTAGGACGGCAGGCGCAGGCGACGGGCGGCAGTCGTGAACAGGCGGCGGGCATCGTGCGGCGTCATGCGGACGCCATCCCCTTTCAACTGCTGCGGATGGAAAATGTGCTTTTCCGTGTCGTGCTGTGGGAAGACCCACTCGCTATGCCGGGGCAGCGCCCGTAGCGCCGCGACAACGCGGTCAGCGATAGGGAATGCCCCTTCCGTCCCGTTCTTCAATTCAGCGACGCGCAGACGGGCGCTGTCGAGGTCAATGTCGGCCCAGCGTAGTTCGGTCACGTTCTTGGCGCGAAGGCCCGTGAACAGCATTACCTCCCAAGCCGTGCCGATAATCAGGTTGTGGGCCTTCTTTGCGTAGATCAGGTCAAGGGCGGGCCATGCTTCGTCCACGTCGAACTTCACCTTGTTGTTCCGCGCCCGGTATTTCACCTTTTTGAGCGCGTCGGCTACGTTCGGGATGCGGCGAACAACAGACGCCCGTTTAAACGCCGTGCCGATGATCTGGCGCAGGTGCTGCTGCGTCGAGGTCGGCTTGCCGTTGCCATCGACATAGGGCGCAAGGGCGCGTTCAAGGTCCGGCAGTGTCAATTCGTCAATGGGTCGGTCGAACAGCTTGGCAAGGTGACGCTCGATCTGCTCGCGGTAATAGGTCTTCGTCCGCTCTGATGCGTCTGACTGTTCGATATGGGAATCCATCGCGTTGCGCAGCGTGTGGATGCCCGTCGAGCGGTCGTCTGTTCGGGTCGTGATAGCCTCCATCTTTTCCTTCGCCACATCGCGGGCGGCGTAGACGGTGGGCAGGTCGGGCCATGCGCCCAGCGTGACCGAGCGCACCTTGCCGTCGATGCGCTTCGATAGCACCCACGTCTTCTTAGTGGCTCCGACAGCAAGGCGGATACCGCGAGCGTCGGGATCGGGTTTCACCGATGGGTCAGAATACATGATAGTGTTGCCCGGTGCGTGCTTGATCTTCGCAATGGCCGGGCGTGTGGTCAGGTTTTGGTTAGGCATCTCTGCAACATCCTCTGCAACATTCAGTGAGGACATGTTCGGTTCTATACCGGTGGTTGCACAACTTGTTTTTCGTTGCAGAACAGTGCTTTACCTTATTTTACTGATCAAATACGGCGACCCACCCTTGGCGAGTCGTTCCCTGTTAATCAATTGGTCGTAGGTTCGATCCCTACCGCCGGAGCCAAAGAATTCAAGGACTTAGCGATGTCTCGCTAAGTCCTTTTTCTTTTTGAGTACAGAATAAGTACAGAAAACACTGCCCGGATCGGTGTTTGCGGGCTGCCAACATCTCTGGTCTCTAGATCGAAGCAACACGGGCGCCTCAGAGCAACAGCATCAAGGGGCTTCAGCGATTTAGGTTCGGCGCCTCTTCCTAAGCTCGTCATAGTAGTCGATGCCTAGGTGGATGCGCTGCGTCTCCATCGCGAACAATTCCAAATCTGAAAATACGCTCATGTCAGCGTCAGCTGGGTACGGAACCCCTTGTCTTTTGCCATGACTTTTCAACCGTCCAGTCAGCGAACAGTTCAACGCCTGTCAGCATGATCACAGGTGCTCTCATACGCCCTTCGACCGATACCCAACCCCAACGAACAAGCTTCTCCAACAGCCGCTTTTCTTTTTCCGAGAAGGCCTCTTTCAGAACTGATACGACCAAGACGGTCCCAGAGATTTCTTTTGCCACCGCCTGAAGGGCTTCAAGATCACCCTTCTCGATCGCTTCCTCTGCAAAGCTCTTGGCTTCACCTACAACAAAGTGCGGTTCGCTCTTTTGATCGAACATTCGTTCTTTACGGTACCAGAAAGCAAAGTCAATTTCCCGCTCGAATGCGTCGCACTTGAGGTTCAAACCCGTGGTCATGGTCATGCCTATGTCACCAACTGGAGATAGGCTCTTCGCAAACGTCCTTAGCGTGAGCGTTACAGCGTAAGCACCTTCGGCGAAGTTTGGGACAGAAAATGGTCCGGTCACACGGTACTTCCAGCGTGGCTCCTTGCTGCCCTGCGGATAGGAAAACTCCTTAAGACAGCGTTCGCAGGTTACGCTGTAGTCGACTCCATCAAGTCCGTACCAGTTGCCGTGGCTACAGTGTGGGCAATTCAGCCCAAGACCTAGTTTTAAGATGCCTCGGTTGGTGAACGGCTCAAGCGAAACTCGAAAGCGAAGGGAGTTCTTCGCCCTCTTCTTTATTAGTTCGTGCCATCGTCCGGTATCTGCGGTCCGACCTTCAAATGTCTTGGTATTGGACACAGATTTCGAATTGCTTGTACGTTCCTGCATCGCCATCTTGTTCAAAAGCTGGATCGTATCCTTGTCCGCGATCAAGTCGGCGGCACGAAGGGATGCAAGCTTCTCAACCATTTGTGACGCGATACGACCGGCTGAAGAGGGCTTAGCCTCAATTCCTTTCTTTTTCAGCCAACGACAGATGGCATCTGTACCTGATTCTATTCGCAGATAGCCGCTGCTGTCCTGGTAGTGTTCAAGAAGAACCCAACCTTCACGTGAAACAATCGGACCCTGCTGCCCCATCGCGATGTGCGGAAAAGTGCGGTCCTCAATGTTTGAAGGGTAGCAGAGTGCCAAGTCACTCGGACCGTGTGTGCCGAGGTTAACGACATTTGCCCACCGATAACGTCCGCCGCCAAATCTCTCGGCAAATTTGGGATACGGCATAGGAAACGAGACTGATCCTTCTTCGACTTCCAGCGACAAGCGGGCCTCATCTGACTTGACGCTGTGACGCTCACATCTCGGTCCATGCCAGTCATCGGAGTGTTTAGGGTGCGTGGAGCGACCAATGAAAAAAGAACTGTCGGGACAATCGGAAGAGAACGCTTCAACGGCAGCCTTCGCAACTTCCTCATTGAAGCTTCGAGCGAAAACCACCTGGCTTGTAAACATTGTCCCAAACCTGTTGTTCGGGATCGGACGATGATTGGATTTGATCGCTTTCGAGACAAAGCCTTTCAGTTCGTCCAACCAGCACAGCGGAACCGGGAACACAGGCGTCTCAAAAAGCCGAGTATTCCAGTAGTCGATCAAGTCGCTCGTCTTGGTGTGATCAAATATAAAAAACGTCGCTTCTCTACGAGTCTTGGGGTCAATTTCCAAGTCCAAGAAAGTCGGATAAAATGGCGGCTTTGCCCTACCTTCAAAAACCGACAGCCAGGTATCTGGACCCGCGGTTGCCAAATTCGGAGAGTAGGCGTTTTCGTAGAATTTCTTGAAATAGTCTGCATCCTCTTCTCTCGGAAATGCGCCGAATATTGCCTCTACAAGTGGCGCAAGTCGATCTTCCTTGAACAGAAGCGCTGGCACATCTTCACGCAGAACAAATTGATGCCGCGCCTCATAGTCGGCTTGATATATGTCGACCACAGATTGACCAACGTACAGGTCCTTCCGATGGCCGCTCCATTTCTTCGAGTGAAGTTCATCAAGTGAGATAAGCTGCGATTCCAAACTTGAGTTGGAAACAGCATCGAAGCCAATTGACTCCGCTAAGCCTGACTCCGCCTCAACAATGATGTCTGGTTCAAGAAAGCGCATGTAGTCTCGTGCAGCTTCACGGTCTGGCTTGCGAAGAAACGGCTCGCTTGATCGCCAGTGCGCCGGGTAGCGACCTACCGGGATAATCGGGTTGCAACGCCCACCCCAAAGACATGTGGACCAGCGCATGATGCGGCTAACGGACTTCTTGTCACTTGGGCGGACCAAGAAGCCAAAGCGTATGGGGCGCAGACTTGTAGTACCTGAAAGACGGGTTGTCATCCTATTTTGGTGCCCCCGTTACCAATCGTAACGCCTTGGCGTTTTCGACATCAAATCAATTGAAAAACAAGAAGACATCTCAGATGGCCTGAGCGTTACCCAGTCGTGACTGTCTTCTTCTTGCTTTCCCTCAATCGGAACCTTCAGGCGATCAAAGCTCCCCGTCACCGTCTGAAAGTCTGCCTTGGAAAGATTCAACAGCTCGTAACCGCCCCCAACAATAATGATTTGATCAATATGTTCCGCGATCTCTGCAGTACATTCAAAAAGGATCATGCAGCCATCCAGCTCTATCATCTTGCAGGTCGGCTGAAACCTATCGAGAAAGGGCGTAGAAAGCGCCTGAAAATTCAAGTGAGACTTGTCGACTTCCAATACACCGCTCGAAAACGATGTTCGAATGTACTCCAGCCGTTCGTCTTCTTTTGCGTTCTTTGGGTGTTCCAACTTCTCAGCACGGTCGACGTAGCGATGGTACATAGGTGTTTCCGGTAGCAACCAACTAAAACCGAAACCATACTGGCTGTTTCTTGACAGACCTTTTCTTCTGGAATTCAACTCGTCAAACGATTCCGTAATCTCCTTCGTTCCGCCTCCATATGTAACTCCAATGAAACCTTGCGAGTGCACTCTGAGTGATAGCATCGTCTGGAAGAAAAACTCGCCACCGCAAGCATCCCAAAGGGAGGTGTCCAGCTTCACGATAGTCGCAAGACTGTTCAGTAGCATTTGAGATTCTAGTAAGAACTGAATCCTCTTGGTTGTTTGGTCGATTCCTTTCAACCCGGAGCCAATGGCTGAGTTGATCTCGTCAGCCCAAGCACCGAAGAAGTCCTTTTGCTCAGCATCACTCAAGGGAATATCTAGGTATCGAAACCTGATCGCGTATCCGCGATTCGAGTCTAGAACAATTCTCATTCTCTCGCGATCAAATATTTCGCAAAAGTCCATGCCACTTGTGTAGGCAAGCTTCTGAAGATCAGAAATAATTCCAGGCGTAAGGCCAACATTTGTGAAAAAGGCAAATGCCTCCGGTCGGGTGGTCCCATCCTTCTTTGGCCTAATAGCATTTTCCAAGTCCTCTTCGAACTTGGCTCTAATCTGCTTTCGGTGTTGATCCAAATCAGTTGCGTCGTTCACGAACCCGACAGCACCAAAGAGCATGTTTTCTTTGTAGTAACCCTGAAGGTCGCGCCCACCGTCTGGTCCCCCCTTGGGCAGACGGGGGCGGATGTCGGTGTAATCGTCTTGAACCGACAGAATTTCCAAGCACATTCGCTCACGCTTGGCTTGGTTTGTGTTCAAATGGTCTTTTAGACGTCGATCAGTTTCACTCATGCACAACCGTTACCCGAATTGGAAAACGACAACAACTTGTGCAACCATGCAATTCAACGGGATTCTAGTAGGTTAGCGCCGCCTGGGCACCTCCACGCCCTCCTTTCGAAGTACCGCGGCCACTGAGGCCACCGAGCGAGTAGAGGTCTTGGCCTCAGGGAACTCAGCCACGACCCGATCCACGATAGCGAGGTAGCCGAGGTCGGGGTCCATCAGCAGCTCTTGCACCAGCGAGCCGATGGTCCGCCTCAGCTCGGGCCCGTGCACCGTGGCCGCTGCGATCTTCTTGTCCACATTCTGCTCGTGCTCGGCCGCGTCATCAGCGTCCGGTGCGCTCGGTTCGGGGTTCTCGGTGACTTCCGCCTCGGGCGTGTCAGCCGCTCGGACACCGATGACTCCGCACTCGACCACGATCGATCCTGGGTGCTCTCCGCGCTTCTTCTCGGCCAGGTGGCGAAGTGCATGTGGAGACGGAACACCAGCCCTTTTTGGCTCTGCAACGTGGCCTGTGGCTGACCCCGGTGACGGCCAAAGCCAGGGCGACTTAAGAGGCTCGTCCTCCTTCATCCTGGCCTTCAAGTTTTCGGTCAACCAGCGGCCAGTTGGGAAGGTCAAGGTCGCCTAGCCCTTCCTCCGTCAGAACGTCCATGACGCTTCGTGCGGGGTCGTCCAGGGCGATTGTCAGCACGTCGGGCAGGTCTACCCCTAGCGTCGTGCGAATTGCTATGCGGAAGTCTTCAAGTAGCGCGTCTGCGTCGGGTGCAATCCTGACTTGGATAGTCGCGTCCTGTTGCATGAGTTGCAGCGCCCGCAGGCACAGGGCCGAAAGCTTGGCGGTCAGTTCGGCGGGCGGGCTGCACATGGCGTTCCGGTTTAAGTCAGGACAACACCCGACTCTTTCCAGCACAAGGAAGCGCGGGAACACGGTGCAGAGACAACATGGTCGTCACCCAATAGAACCTCAAGTCATTGATTTAATTACACAAGTGCAGTATTCCCGCAGGTGGAGTCAATGGGAGACTGAAGGTGGGCCTACGGGGGGAAATCGCGGTCCTCTCTATATATCTTGGGGTCTCAAATTTCTGCGAGAAATTTGGTTGGCTTCTATAAACACGGTTCGACGCGGAAGAATTTAAGAGAGAAAAGAGTATAAAGTTACCTTCTAGCTTGCTCCGGTCGGCTTGGGATGACACTCTAACCCAAAAGCAAACGGGCAATTTTGCATTTTCTCACTCGTTCACCCAGTCTAGTGGTAGGTTATCTAATAACCTTTGGTGGAAATCTCTTCGAACGACCAGCATTTCTGGACTATACGACCAAATTTCTCCAAATACATGCGTGCCCAAATCAGCGGTTCGACTACCGTCTTTGACGCGAGTAACAGTTGACCAGAGCGGACCATTCTCCAGATAACTAAGAAACTCATAGCGAAGATACGCGTGTTGGTTCAGCATTCCGCTTTCAACGAAGAGTAACGTAACGCGATCTACGGGAACATTGAAACCAGTCGATAACTCTTCAATGAACTTACGCGCAACTTCTATTTCGTCGTTGGATTTCTCGCCCCATGTCCTGCCTGCGAACACTCCTGCATCTGCGAAACCAACTCCTTTTAGTTCAACTTCTACTGGCGAAAGGCTCGCCTCTTCCGAAAACTCCGTTGCATGGTCTATGCAAGTATACTTCATAGGAAAGTCTGCGCACTTTACCTCCGAGTTTTTCACAAATCCCCAGCGACCATCGAAAAGCAGTGAGACCTCTTTACCGTCTTTTTCAAAAGACCCTACTACCGGTTGAGCGGAAGCTGTTGACGCGATCAAAGCGGTCAGCAACAGGATTAATGATCTAAGCATTCGTCACTCCTGATAGTCTCAGTTACAATTATCGCTAGTGTGTTTTCTGATTGCAACTCAGACCCTGCCAGCCCTCGTCAGTCAAGTTTCTATTGCTCTGTCAAACGAGTTCGGGAGAAGGAAAATTCCTCATTTTTGGCGATTTGGCTCACTTTGTGCGCAAGGCTTCGTTCGCTTTGCAACTCAATGAGACGCAAGATGAACTCGCCCGCGAGGGTAAACAACCGCAAACATTAAGAATGTATCAAGGTGACGAACGCCAAAGTTCGTTCAAAAATCAGTTGACGTTCGGGGCGGGTTTGGGGATATATTCGGGACACTTTCGGGGATACATGTACGACCACCCTTTCGATTTCTTTTTTTTCCAATAGGATAGAGAGCGACAGAATTTCTCCAGCACGCCTACCGCCGGAGCCAATTTCCAAGATAAACCCAATAAACTGGCAAAGGTCGCGTTTGCGACGTGTCTGCGAACGTTATTGTCAATTTTCTGGAAAATCGTCCCCTGTGTCGGGTGCCGACGCGAAATTATCAGAAACTGCTGTCGATACAGATTAATATTGATTCTCGCAGCGGCAGCCAAAAATCCATGTTTGATGATTAAGCTGTCATTTTCATCATCCTGAGAACCCTCGGCGGTCGAAGCGATCTAATCTGTACCCCAAAATATTCAACTCACTTGAGTAAGAACTGCCCGCAATAGCTTGGTGCGCCCGTACAACACCAAAAGCTCGCTTCGACGGCTCCTGTCTTCGGGAAAGTCCGGCAATTAGATAAGATTTTCACGATCAATAAGTGCCCAGACCATCTTCGTTAAACCGGTCGTTTACCTAGTCACCCCATAAGTTGAGAGCATACTCCAACCAATTCCGGGTGAATCCAGTGAAATCCATATTTTCCTTGGCATTAATTGCCTTTTTCAGCGCAGCACCTTTGATGGTGACTGCTGCGCCACAACCGGTGACCCTTGAGGCCATGCAGCACGTACCAGCAAAGGTTACTGTCGTGCGCCCGGACGGGTCCGAAATGCACTATAGTTCAGCTCAGCTCGAAGATCTGCCAACCTACAGCCTGAAAACCACAACGCCATGGCGTCAGGAGCCTGCGATGTTTGAAGGCATTCTGCTCAAAGACCTTCTTGAAGCCAATGGGTTGGGCGATGTTGAGGCAATCAAAGTCACGGCAGAGAACGATTATCAGGTGATGATTCCACGATCGATCTGGCAAGAGACGGATGTACTTGTCGCCACACGCGTGGATGGCAAACCACATTCCCGACGCGCGCGTGGTCCGATCCAGTTCGTGATCGACATGGAAGGCTACAAGGCATTGGAGGTTGCAAGCGAAGATCATCTTGTCTGGATGGTCTCCAAGATCGAAGCTGCGAACTAGCACTTTCCCATGGCACCCCAAGAGCGCTCGCGCCCTACGATCAATGGTATTCTCGACGCGCTGGCGACGCGCGTCGGTCTGACCCTGTCGCTGGTCGGGCTCGCGTTGATCTGTTTTCTGGCGGGGGTGAATGTTGAGCGGTCTGTCAAGAAACTGGACGATTATCAACACTCCTACAATGATCGGCTCATTCGAAATGGTTTCGTGTCGTTGAGCGACATCCAGAGGCTTCTCCTCAGCGCTCAAGAGGCTGTCGAAAAAGGAGAATTTACCGCTGAAGGCGAACAGGCGTTCATTCAGGCATCCGACTTTCTCTTTGTGCGGACCAAGCATTTTCGGCGCACGTTGCTGTTGGGCGAACCCTTTGCGCCATCCGAGGATGCTGTGAGCGCCATGGAAGCCATGCTTGATGTCTCCGAACGCGCTGTCGCAACGGGGTTGGTTAACGTGCCGGGTCTATGGGACGAGTTGCTGGCGACCTCTGACGATACGCGTCGGAAACTGGTGATTTTTCTTGAAGAGATGGCGCGCCTGCAGAATGCGTTGATGCTCGATCAGTCCCGTGCGGTCCGCGAACAACGCACGGTTGTCTTGGCGAGCCTTCTCGGATTGACCTTCGTCGGCATCGCTGCCCTCCTTCTGCTAAGAAGAGAGGTTCTTGGTCGACAGGCCCGTGATCGCGCCGAACGTGACGTGGAATTTCTGGCATATTTCGACAAACTGACCGAACTGCCCAATCGCGCCCAATTCCAATCTCGCCTTGACAAAAGTCTGACAAAGCACGAGCCCGTCGCATTGATCCTTGTCGATGTCGACGATTTCAAGACCATCAATGACACTTACGGCCACGCTGCCGGAGATACAGTGCTGCGCCATGTCGGCAAATTGTTGTCCGCACAAGTTGAAGCCTCGGATGGCTTTGCCGCACGTATCGGCGGTGACGAGTTTGCTATTGTTTTGCCGACAGATGATCTGGATGAGCTGACCCGGAAATGCAACAGACTTCTGCAGGAGGCGCGCAAGGGGCTTTCCTACGAAGGCGAGACGTTTCATGTCGGTCTCAGCATCGGCTTTGCGACCAGCACCCTGCTTGGCCAGGATCTCTCCCCCTCGGTGGACACGATCTGCCGCGTGGCCGATTTCGCGCTCTATTCCTCAAAATCGAATGGTCGCGGGCGCTTCACCCAATACGATGAAACGCTTGAGAAGCGCTTTCTCGAGCGTCAGTCGATGGTTGATGATCTTCCGCACGCCATTGCGGAGGGTGAACTCGCCATCTACCTTCAGCCCAAAGTCTACCTGCCAAACGGCACCCCCTATGGCTTTGAAGCATTGGTACGCTGGAAACGGAATGGTCGCGTCGTTCCCCCCGACGAATTCATCAAGGTCGCTGAGGAATGCGGTCTGATCTACGAGATCGACCGATATGTTCTCCGGTCCGCCACCCGTTTGTTGGCAGAGTACAATCACGCGCACCAGACTGCTTATTCGGTCAGCGTGAATCTATCGGCTTTGCATTTCAACTCACGTCGGATCATCGGATGGGTAGAGGAAGCACTGAACACATCTGACTTGGCTCCAGGTCTGATCACTCTCGAGATAACTGAAACAGCAGAGCTGAGGGATTGGCAGGAAGCCCAGAGTATCATGTCGGAATTGCGTGAGCTTGGCACGAAAATCTCCATCGACGATTTCGGCACGGGCTACTCATCGCTGGGATATCTGCGCTCAACGGTTGTCGATGAGGTCAAGATTGATCGGTCTATCATTGATCGGATAGAAACCTGCGATAAGGCCCGGTTTTTGCTTGATGGCGTATTGGACATGGCAAGCAACCTTGGGCTTGTTGTTGTTGTTGAGGGTGTGGAAAACTCCGCGCAGGCCAAGACGCTGGACCATATGGGAGCGGCCCGCGCCCAGGGCTTTTTATTCGGTCATCCGGTCCCGGCCGAACAGGCACTCGGCGGTTTGCCCCACGTTGCGGGTGACGCGGAAGTTGGTTACGATCGGCGCGCAAATGAGCGCGGATGACCCTCCCGGTTTTACCGGAAACTGTCTGGTTGACCTCAAGCGGATTTATCGACGGCATTCATGTTAACGTAAAATGCCTCCCCACCGTCAACTGGCCAGATCTATCCACTTGGTTCGAGCAGGCGACGGTTGTTGAACCAGCCCCCTCATTTGAGGGCTTTCCCTTCAACCGCCTCTGTGAATTTCCAAGGATCCGACCTGCGGGCCGCTTCTGCGTTGAAGAGGTTAATCCTCCTCTCAGCTCACGCGCCCGCAAGAGCCGCAGCAAGTTTTCCTCTGAGTGCCATGTCCGTGTTCTCTCTGCCGTCCCAAAACCCACAAGGCCTTGGCAACGTTTTGGAGGGCGAGACACCGGCTCCACTCTGGGGCCTTTGCTTGAACGACCCGAAGGAAGCAAAGCCCGGAAAGGGAAAGGAGCAGGAGGAGCTGGTCGAGAAATGGCTGGTGCGTTTGCATCAAATCGGCATTGCTATGCAGCTTTTCCCTGACCCGAAATACACGCCTCATGCATTTCAGTGCTGTGGCTTCTGAACGCCGGATCTGCCTGCAAGACACTTGCCAATCGCCTGTCCGCTTTATATCGCGTATTGAGCTAAATCCGTTTAAATGGTTTCCTTTGTCGGGTGCGACGGTTACCGTTTCACCGGACCGCCAGGTCTTGTCTTGGTCGTGGCGCGCAACATCAAAGATGGGTAATGTCTGAAAACGGCTTATTTCTTTCCAAGAAGCGGTCACAGATGAAAGCCGGTGCCCCCGGTTTCGCCCGTCGGGTGATCGCTGATGAGACATGTGCAGTACATCAGTCGCTGCACCAACATCCCTGGATATCTCGGTTAACGCTCAGCTCGCTAGAGATGCAAGATTATCGAACTTTGCTGGCGGCTTACTACCAGTTTTTTAGTTTGATCGAGCAGGCCCGGCAGCGAAACAATGCCTATGACACGCTGTCGGTCGAGGATTGCTTGGCGGCTTTGCATGCCGATCTGGTTGCATTGGACGCATTGCCGCCCGCCAGTGAAGGCAAACTGGCCTTTCTGGACACAAAAGAGAAAGTGCTGGGCTCACTTTACGTGATGCATGGGTCAGGCTTTGGCGGGCGGCAGATGAACAGAAATATCGAGCAAGTCCTGCCAGATACACCCCGGAGCTTCTTTGGAAAATCGACAAATCCCGCGGTTTGGCGACAGCTAAATCTAGAGCTCGACATTATCAGCACGGACAGGGAAGCTCTTGAGGACTTGATCGTGGCGTCAAAGCAGACGTTTGCGCGCTTTGGAGAGTTTATCACCTGCTACTGCGAGCGGTTCGGTCGGACCTAAACACGCGGTCTCCGGCCGGGGTGATCGCCCTCCATCTCTTGTTCCAGTCGTGCTATTTCGTCCAGTAGCTCCGGGATGACAACGGGTTTTTCCAGCCCGACATCCGCGCCAATCTGCTGAGCGGTTCTAAGGATACTGCCCATACCTGGGTATTTGGACGTACCGGACATCACAATGATCGGCATTTTCCTGTGTTTTGGGGATCGGCGGATCCAGTTGATCAGAAGGATGCCCCCATCTGGAACAGCGCGTTGGTCCTTCATGACAATGATATCCGAGATCAGCAGATCGTAACTCTCATGTGACAGTTCTTCGATGGCCTCCGAGGCAGAGGTTCGAACCACCACCGTGTATCCCGCTGTTTCGAGATCTTCTTTAAGTTTATAGCTCTGGACCAGATCATCTTCCATAAGCAGAATTTTGGACATATCAACTCTTTCTGCGGTTGGCATCACTACACCTCTGGCGTGCATTTCAATAGTGCTGTAGCCTGTCAATAATACTAGACATATTGATGTACTATTTTTCGAACACACTTTTGCCGTGTGTTGCACCTGTATAATACGTGCGACCCATCTACAAGGAAACCGCGCCCATGAACCAGTATCTTACCGAAGATCAACTGAAAGAAGCGCTTGATACCTGCGCGTCCGAACCGGTGCATATTCCCGGAACGGTTCAGCCTTTCGCTTGTCTCGTTGCCTGCACGGCGGATCTTGGCGCGATTACCCATGCCAGTGAGAATTGCGAACACCTGCTGGGCCTCAACCTGGGTCAATTGCTGGGAAAAGACGTAGAGGAGGTGTTTGGAAGCAAGGTTTGCCACCAGTTGCGAAATGCAGCGTCGCGGCCTGAGATCAAGACAAAGCGGGTTTCATTGGGGGTAGAGCAGATCGGTGAAGCCGCTTTTGAACTGAATTGTTTTCGCAGCGCCGAGTACTTGGTGCTCGAAATCGAACCCTCGCTGGACGACACGTTTGGCGGCGGCGACGCATTGGAAACAATGGGTTTTTTGCTCCCCAAGCTCCAGAACTGCAAGACCCAAGAAAGCCTTTTTGATGTAACGGTCGATTTGATCCGCCATGTGACCGGTTTTGATCGCGTGATGATTTATCGCTTCGATTTGGATTTCAATGGCGAGGTGATTACGGAGAAGCGGCGCAGCTCGATGCAGTCGTTTCTGGGGCTGCGCTTCCCGAACTGGGACATACCGCGTCAGGCGCGCGATATCATGAAAAAGATCCCGTTGCGCTTGATCAGCGATGTCAACCAGACCCCGCAACGGCTGATGTCGGCAATACCCAATCCTCCGGCCCTGGATATCACGCTGGCAGCATCGCGTGGCGTTTCCGAAGTGCATATCGAATATCTCAAGAACATGGGCATCCAGTCTACGATGACCTTGAACATCAGCGTCGATGACAGGCTCTGGGGCATTATATCATTGCATCACCGCAGGCCCAAAGTCCTGGCCCCCAAACTGCGCGAATTGCTGGAAAGCTTTGTTCCCCTGTTTGCGTCCAAGGTCCTGTCATTGCGGCAAAAGGAAACGCTTGAGCGCATCCGAAAACTGGATGCGATCGTCGTCAACAGCAACGACCGGAATAGCGATGCGGAGATCAGTCTCGCCGAGATTGCCCCACGCATCCTCAACGATATCAGCGCCCACGGCATTGCGTCGATCAGCGCCCACAAGACATCCACGTTCGGTGCGGTGCCGGATGCGGCCGTCTTGCAAGAAATACTGGATTGGGCCCAAAAGCAGGATGGCGATGTTGTCGCAACCGAGGCCCTGGGCCAGACCTTTTCAGAACCCCAAGGTTCTCTCAGAGGCTGTGCGGGGGCCTTGGTGGCCAAGGTGTCCAGCACCAAGGTCATCTGCGTCTTTCGCAACGAGACTGCGCGCGAGGTTGCTTGGGCAGGGAGCCCGGAAAAGCGCGCGGAAGTTGTGAGCGGCGCGCTCCGATTGTCCCCGCGCGGGTCATTTTCGACCTACCTGGAAAAGGTGCGAGGCACGAGCCAGGCCTGGTCCGAGGATGACATCCACTTTGCAAGACATGTGCGAACGCTCCTGCATGCGTCCGAAACCCAATTGCTGTTGAACAAAATGAACCGCCAGCAATCGCTGATGATTGACGAATTGAACCACCGCGTGCGGAACATTCTGGCGCTGGTGCGCTCCGTCTCCCGACAGGCGCGCCGGCGCTATGGATCGCTGAACAGCTATGCTGCTGCCATGGAAAGCCGGATCAGAGCACTTGCCGCCTCGCATGAGCTAAGTGCCGGGTCCTTGGTTGATCCCGTGTCCGTGCACAACCTGATTGAGCGGGAGTTTGAACCCTATGGCAGCACCGCAGGACGTCAGACTTTTATACGTGGTCCGGACAGAAACCTTCGGGCTGACATCGCGCCGATTTTCTCGTTGGTCATACACGAATTGTCGACCAATGCCGCCAAATACGGTGCCTTGTCTGTCGACGCCGGCAAAATCGATATCAGACTGGAAACCGACCCGGAGGGCATGCGCATCACGTGGAAGGAGACTGGGGGTCCAAGCGTAGCGGTTCCAAACGACACCGGCTTCGGCACCGCGATGATTGAACAGGCCTTTCCCCATGAGTTCGGAGGCACCGCCCAGTTAACCTTTGCACCAGATGGGGTGCTTGCTGAGTTTTTGATCCCCCAAAGCCATTTTGACGATGTTTCGCCGCCCAGCAGTCAACCCTTGAAGCCCCCCCTGGTCACGACAAAGGTCAAAGCATTTTCCGGAGCCAAACTCTCCGCGCCGGTTCTGCTCCTGGAGGATAACTTCATCATCGCACGCGAGATGAAGGACCAGCTCGTTGAATTTGGCGCGGCCGAGGTGGAAGTCTTTTCCAATGCAGCAGACGCCCTCGACTTTCTGACCCACGATGAGGTGTCACTGGGGGTGCTGGATATCAATCTTGGCCGGCAGCAAACAAGTGCCGAGGTCGCTCAACAGCTCGAAGACCTGAAAATCCCATTCATATTCGTTTCCGGATATAGTGAGCATTCTGAGATGCCGTTGAATTTTCCGAATGTGCCGTTGCTTACCAAGCCGGTTTCAAATGATGAGTTGCAGAATCTTCTGGCATCCCTTTTTGATTGAAGCGCGGGTCCAGCACCAGTTTGTGACGCTTTCAGTGCTGTTCTGAAGCATTTTTGACGGTCCTGGTTCTGGTCAGGACGATCCTGCGGTGCTCCTGCTCAACTCGATCACACTTGGCATTTGCATCTTACGGCTCAGAATTGAAACTGTTGAAGTATTTCTTTGAACGCCCTGACGGTCAAGCCATTGGCAATCGACTGCATTACCCTTCAAAAACAAATGCTTATCCCTCGGAAAACCATCTTATCTTCGGCCTTCAGAGAAGCCAAGACAACAGCACCACGTAGAAGCGGCCCGTTTTGAGAAACTGCCCCGCAGCGCCTGGTGGATCGGTCAAGGTCCGGTCTGCGCCGTCCTTACCGACGGCCGCGAGCCACCAGGTGAACTCCGATCCGGGGTAAAACCATGCCCGGATGCCGCGCGATTATTCCTATGCCCTGTCCAAACCGGTCCGCCAATACTGGTGTTGCACCGCCAATGATCCTGCTTATCGTGAAAGCGAGAGACTGCAGGGCCTCTTGCCGGGCGCGCATCAACCTTTCGGAGACAGATTTATGGAACATCGTGAGCCGTCATTTACCCTAGGGGTTGAGGAAGAATACCTTCTGGTAGATGCCGAAACGCTCGAACTTGTCGAGGTTCCTGAACCGCTGATGAAGGAATGTCTTGCGCATCTGGGCAAGAGTGTCAGCCCAGAGTTCTTGAGATGTCAGATCGAGGTCGGGACCGGTGTTTGCGATACTGTCGCGGACGCACGCGCAGATCTGTCGAACCTTCGGCGAACGGTCAAAGAGCTGTGCAACGGCTACGGCATGACGCCCATTGCGGCATCCACGCATCCGTTTTCAATGTGGCAAGAACAGGAATTTACCGACAAGGAACGGTACCGGGATTTGGAAAGGGATCTTGCTGGGGTCGCCCGTCGGATGTTGATCTGTGGAATGCATGTTCACGTCGGAATTGAGGATGATGAACTGCGCATCCAACTGATGAATCAATTCAGATATTTCCTGCCTCATCTGCTGGCACTATCTACATCCTCGCCGTTCTGGGAAGGGCGGGAAACCGGGCTGCATTCCTACCGGCTGACTGTCTTTGACAATCTGCCACGCACCGGGCTGCCGCCTTCCTTCACCAGCTTTGCCGAATACCAACGCGCCGTTCAGACCATCATAGATACCAAGGCAATCGAAGATTCGACGAAGATCTGGTGGGATCTGCGACCCTCCGCCCGGTTCCCGACGCTGGAATCACGCATATGCGACGTCATGCCAAAGCTGGACGAAGCGCTCGCAATCGTGGCCCTGACCCAAAGCCTGATGAAGATGCTCTATACGCTTCAGCAACAGAATAAGCAGTGGCGACATTTCGACAATTTCTTGATCGCCGAAAACAGATGGCGCGCGCAACGCTACGGCTTGCAAGGAGGCTTGATCGACTTTGGTACCGGCAAGGTTTCGCCCCCCGAAGAGATGCTGGTCGAGTTGATCACGCTGGCTGAACCGCATGCCAAAGACCTGAAGTGCGATGATGAGCTTGGTCGCCTGCGCAACATGTTGAGCAATGGTACAAGTTCCCAACGCCAAGTGGCTACCTACAACAATGCGATCAAGGTCGGCGAAAGCCAAGACATCGCTTTGAAAAAGGTCGTGGCGTCCCTGGTTTCGGAATTTGACGCAGATATTTAAGCAAAATTCGTGGCAATCGGGAGCAGCTGGTCGGAAGCGCGAATGTCGAGGTGAGAGTCTTCCAGCTCGTCGCCTGCTCGGATGATCTCGGCCGCACGTATGAAGTCCGCTTCTGACGGCTCATAGCCTGCCGCTCTGATGGTCTGCTCTAAATCGGCATTCAATCTCAAGCTGTTTCGCTTGTCGATCAAGCGCTGCACAGTCGTTTTTTTTGAGCCAGTTCGGTGGTCAACTCAGAAATCTGCGTCTGAAGGTCCCCGAGTTCCGCTTTCTGTAGTGCCAGCTCCTCCTGATCCGAGGCAACTCGGCATAGAATGCGGGAACATCCCTCCAGTGCATTGCCTTGTGGTGTTGTACCTTTTGTTTGACCTGCGGCAGCACACGAGCATCGCGGATTGTTGTGACTGGGTTCTCGCCGTCGCGAAAGCCTTTAGACTTTGCAACATCCAGTACCGCCTTGCTCCGCTGCGCCAATCGTTTGGCGGTCTCATGCTTCTCCGTCCACACAGGGAGCAGCACCTGCAGCACCTCGGGTTGACCGACTTCTGAGACCGGCAAGCGACCTATTTTCGGGAAAGCATAATTGGCGAGCGTGTTGATCCAATGCTGGCCGTGCTTAGGGTTCTTCCACGTCGGCAAGCGTTCAATGTGGACCTGACGCGCGATCTCTTCGAAGCATGGAATTTCTTGCCGCGTGTTGTAACGTGGATTTACACCCTGCTTTGCCATGCGTCTGTACTCAAGCGCCCGGTCTCGAGCTTGGTTTAGTGTGACGATGTCAGCGCCGCCCAGACCAAAGTCGGTGCGAAGCGGCTTGTCTTGCCCGTTGCGCTGCCCCTTGACGGTCACCCGCACAATCCAGCGTCTTGCGCCGGATGGATCGACAACAAGGTACAGACCATTGCCATCGCCGTGCCGTCCGAGACCGAGCGTTCGGACCAGATTTTTCGTTAGCTTTCCACTAGTGAAGAGCCATTGAAGTACCACATTTTCTACCACGCAATGAACACAACCAAGTGTAATCGAAGACAAACGGAAGGCAACATCGAAAGAAAATATCTCATAGTAAACAACCCCGTAAGGGGTTGAGTGTATACCAACAAAACTGAATGAAATTGGTGGGTGGCGGAGACGAAGGGATTCGAACCCTCGAGACCCTTCCGGGCCTACTCCCTTAGCAGGGGAGCGCCTTCGACCACTCGGCCACGTCTCCATCGGCGGGTCTACCGCCCGCCTTGTGCGATGACAAGCCCAAATCACGGACCGCTCAAAATTCACAGTAGATTCCCAATTCCCAGGCGTGGCTGCCAAGGGGCGTCTCAATAGGTGAGCAACAAACGGTCATGCACCTGCTCACCTTCAAGCGTCCGCCCCCCCATCTGGAACCGTCGCAGCATGGACTTGCCGGTATTCACCCTGATTTCGCGCGCAAAGAGGTTTTGCGGAATGTCCAAGGCGCAATGATACGCACCGGATTTCTTGGTGCCGTCGATGCTGAGCGCCACCTGCACACCGCGCGCCTTGCAGCGGGCGACCGTGTCGAAAAGCTCTGCCAGATCGAATGACTGGGCCCCGTAGAGAATGGTCTGCGAGTCGGCATAAGGCGGGTCGCAGTAAATCAGGTCCCCGGCCCGTGCAGCGGCCATGGTCTGCTTGTAGTCGGCACAGTGAAACGCGGCCCCCTGCAGACGCCGGTGCCAGATATCGACCCGCTTTGCAAAAGACGCAGGGCTGATCGGATGATGCGCGCCGCATGGGGTGGACATGAATCCGTCTTTCCTGCGAAATCGGACCACACCACCGTAGCAGGCGCGGCTTAGAAACAGGAAATCAGCCCCGTTCGGTGAAGCGTTGTACCGCGTTTTGATCTGTTCGTACTGGGAAACCCGATCCCCGTCAGAGTAGGCATGAAAACGTGTCTCGTACCAGCTTTTCAACAGATCGGGATCACTTCCAAGTGCTGTCCAGATATCAACGAGAGGGGCAAAGACATCTGCGCCAATAGCCTGTTTCGGTGCCAGCGTCGCCATGACGGCCCCCGAACCCAGAAACGGCTCGTAATAGGTCCCGAAATCTGCCGGAAAATACGCAATGATTTCATGGGCAAACTTTTGTTTGTTCCCGACCCATTTCAGAAGCTGCGTCTTGAACGGTGGAACGCTGATCCCAAAGCCTTCCGGCGCGCGACTTTCCGGGTCCGGAGGAACATCCGTTGGGAGCTCTGTATTTTGTTTCACACGATGCGCTGTACCCTCCTGGACACCCAAGAACGGATGAGACGCGATAAACAGGCAATTGGCAATCTTGTTCCACACATTGTGGCGCTCTTTTTCGGCGCTGGTTCGGCATATGATGGAAGCGCGACAAACAGGTCCCCTGCTCGCCGGGATCGGACCGGCGGAAAACACGCCCTGCCGCAGAGCACTTGCACAGGGTTGCTCCTCAAGGTGACATGATCGAAGAGGCCCGCAAGGCGATCATCTGCGCGGTATCTCTGTCACAGCTCCCGAGCTTACTGAAGCCCGCCCCCATGCCCAATGCGCCACACCGAACGGGCCCGGCTTTTGACATCATCCCTCAACGGGCGCGATGGCGCTGATGTCAACAAAACCATAAAGGGGCGTTCTCATGGCAACCGCGCTGTCTTCAGCCGCCAGCGGCGCGACTAGCTTACCTGTCACCATCACCCGCTGACCGTTCAGCCTGCGGCCTTCATCCACCGGGCGGTCGAAAAGGTCGACAACAGCCCCATCCTCCACCGCCAGCAGTACGACGCAGCCTGCGGGTACGGTATTGCCATGCTCATCAGTGACAAGCATCTTATGTGCGGGATTGAACTCTGCCTTATAGGTGCCTGACACACGCACGACGTCTCCTACGTACTTGGCAAGGTCCGACAGGGCAACGAGAGGTGGATCAACGCTCATGCCTTGGCGTGGAAAGTTGTGGCGCGGTTGCCATGGGTGCCACTCTCAAGATGCTCATCATGGAACGTCTGACCCTCGTCCTGACCATACATCTGGAACGTCCAATCCCGGTCGATGTACTCGCTCCCGTACTTCCTGAGCCTGGCGATTTCTTTTTTTCGTGCATTACCCTTGAGGTCTTTTCTCGCTTTTTGAATGGCCTTACTCATATCAACCGCGTATCCTTCAAGAGTGATGTTTTCATCGCCATCCTTGGCAACCACGCCGGCCCAGTGGAAATTCCACGTAAAACCGTTTGCCGTGTAACCGGGCATCTTGCTTTCGGTGACCATCGTATAGGCATCCCCGATATCGGGGTTTGCAAAGCGATTGATCCCCACATGCTTGTCGAATGCGGCGCGCCCCTCTTCACTCAAGGCCATGTACATCCTACGCGCATGATCCGCGCTCCTGGGAGTGATGAAAACAGTTTTTCCGAAAAGTTTGTGTGGAAGCCAGTAGTAATGCACACCCCTTTTCATAAACCCTTCTTTTGCATCGCTCCCAAAGAAGGCTTTAATGGCTTTAGGGTAGAGGTCGTCAGAATAGTCTTTCGGGTTGGAAGAGGCTTTGCTGTCGCCAATCGCTGTCTTGGCTTTTGGAGCTTCCCCGGTGCCCTCTACCCCCATAACGGTGCGGGCGGCACGACCGCAATCGGTCCAGAGCGCCAAGAGATCACTGTCCGTGACACCAGCATTATCAGCAAGCGTACCAGCGTTTATCCCTTTGATTTTTTTGGTTTGCTCGGGGTCAGCGTCCGTTACGGCTTGCTCGCGCAGGTATGGCACAGCATAAGCGACCGTGTGAGCGCCATACTCAAAACTGTCGCCGGACTGCCTCAGCCCAATCGCCGAGGATGCCGCGAGCAACTTGTCGTCCCCATCCTTGATGATGTCAGGTGTCGCAAACAAATCCTTTCCGCCTTTGCCACTGTCCTGAAGCACCGCCGATTTCCAGGACCCGCTGACCCGCGCGACTTTACCATCCGAATTCGGAGGCGAGATCCGGTAGGCCTGCAAGACCGGCCCGGATCTCATCGTGCTTTGAACGCTCTTGTCGGCGACGCGCTGCAACGCGCCCAGCCTGCCGACCTGCGCGCTCGCGTCCGCGGCACGCTGCAGCGCAGTTGCGGGACGACCAACTGCCTGAGAGCCCGGCTGTGTCCGGCGGCCAACAATGAGATTGCGCGCGCGGCGCCTTTCGGATCTGCAACTCATACGAGTATCATAGCCATACCACCCCGATGCCAACAAGTATTCTTTCATCCGGTCACTGGGGCCCGGATGACCAAGCCGCCTTGTGTTCGTCGTAGACTGATCTTTGAGGCGATTGGGAGAAACGGATGCCCATTGAAGGCGATGCTGCCCTGATGGCCCCGATGTAATCCGGGGCAATCGCGGTCAGGTTCTCAACCCTGCCGAGGGGCACCGATTGACGATCTGCTCACCATTCCACGACCTGTTTGACCGTTATTCAAATCCTCTCCCTGAAAGCCCTGCGCCAACAGCAAACCCACCCCTTCATTTGCGTTAATTTCTCCCAAAGCCCATTAAACGAAAGGAAGTGACCAAATTTTCTGCTTCAGAGACATAAATTTTGCTACTTTGGGTGTTGACGCCCTTCTCTCCCCCCCATAATCTCCGCCGGGCATGAAGGAGCCAACGGGCCATGACAGAACTAGTCGTCATTGTGGGAACCAAGCGCATGGGCCGGTAACGGTAGACCATAGTCTGACCCATGCGCCCCCGCCAAAGTCGGGGGCTTTTTTTATGCGCAACTGACAACAGGTCCCGATGCGGACCTACACGGAGAGAACACTATGACACGGCAAATGTCCGGCGCGAAAATGATTGTCCAGGCCCTGATCGATCAGGGTGTGGACACCGTCTTTGGCTATCCCGGCGGGGCCGTGCTACCGATTTACGACGAGGTATTTCAGCAAAACGCGATCCGCCACATCCTTGTGCGGCATGAACAAGGTGCGGTACATGCCGCCGAAGGCTATGCGCGGTCCACCGGCAAGCCGGGTGTCGTGCTGGTGACCTCCGGCCCCGGCGCCACGAATGCGGTCACCGGGCTGACGGACGCCTTGATGGATTCCATTCCGCTGATCGTTTTGACCGGCCAGGTGCCGACCTTCATGATCGGCTCCGACGCGTTTCAGGAGGCCGACACCGTCGGCATCACGCGGCCCTGCACGAAACACAACTGGCTGGTCAAGGAGACCGACAAGCTGGCGGGCGTGATCCACGAGGCCTTTCACGTCGCCACAAGCGGCCGCCCCGGCCCCGTGCTGGTGGATATCCCAAAGGACGTCCAGTTTGCCACCGGCACCTATATGCCGCCCAAACCCTCGACCTCGCATTATCAGCCCAAGCTGAAAGGCGACATGGACGCCATCACCGAACTGGTGGCGGCGATTGAAAAGGCCAAGCGCCCGATCTTCTACACCGGCGGCGGCGTCATCAACTCCGGCCCCGCGGCCAGCCAGCTTCTGCGCGAACTGGTGGCGGCCACCGGATTTCCCATCACCTCAACATTGATGGGGCTGGGCAGCTATCCGGCGTCGGGCGAGAAATGGATCGGCATGCTGGGCATGCACGGGCTCTACGAGGCCAATATGGCGATGCATGACTGCGACCTGATGATCAACATCGGCGCGCGGTTCGACGACCGGATTACCGGGCGGCTCGATGCCTTCAGCCCCAAGTCGATCAAGGCGCATATCGACATCGACCCCTCGTCGATCAACAAAGTGATCAAGACCGACATTCCGATTGTGGGCGATGTGGGCCATGTGCTCGAAGACATCCTGAAAGTGTGGAAATCACGCGGTCGCAAGACCAACGCGGAGGCCGTTGCCAAATGGTGGACGCAGATCGAGGAATGGAAAAAGGTCGATTGCCTGAAATTCACGCAAAAGGGCAAGACCATCAAGCCACAGCATGCCCTGGCCCGTCTTGAAGCGCTCACCAAGCAATACGACCGCTACATCTGCACCGAAGTGGGTCAGCACCAGATGTGGGCTGCGCAGTATCTTGGGTTCGAGGACCCCAACCGCTGGATGACCTCCGGCGGTCTGGGCACCATGGGCTACGGCTTCCCGGCCTCCATCGGGGTGCAGATCGGCCATCCGGACGCATTGGTCATCAACGTCGCGGGCGAAGCCTCCTGGCTGATGAACATGCAGGAAATGGGCACGGCGGTGCAGTACCGCCTGCCCGTCAAGCAGTTCATCCTCAACAACGAGCGTCTGGGCATGGTGCGCCAGTGGCAGGAGCTTTTGCACGGCGAGCGCTATTCGCACAGCTGGTCCGATGCCCTGCCCGATTTCGTGAAGCTGGCCGAGGCCTTTGGCGCCAAGGGCATCCTTTGCTCTGATCCTGCTGATCTGGACGATGCGATCATGGAGATGATCAATCACGACGGCCCGGTGATCTTTGATTGCCTGGTGACAAAGCACGAGAACTGCTTCCCGATGATCCCCTCGGGCAAGGCGCATAACGAGATGCTGCTGGGCGAGGCGGAAACGCAAGGTGTGATCGACAGTAAGGGCTCAGTGCTTGTCTAGCCCATGTAGCATAATTTTTCGGAGCAGCAGTCTGTTCAGCGACCAAATTTCATCTGGCACTGGCTCTTGGCCCGCTTTCGATGGGTAAGTTCTTGGCCGGTACACTGACAGCGTTAGGAGCAGTTGTGTTGTATCAAACTTTGTTTGTCGACGAGGTTCGTAATCTGATCCGCGTCGCAGCAAAACTTGAACTGGATTTTGCAAGTCCGGCGTCAGTCCTTATGCATCATTCTACATTCGGAGGCATCGCCGCTTCCGGTCCTACCATCATATTCTTTGGCTACCCCGATAATGAAGCGGCCTGCATAGAGGTCGCCGACCTCTACGAAATGACGTCCGAAAACAGTATGTTTGTTTGTGAACCCGCATCAGATCTAAGAAACTGGAAAAATTGATGTCCCCCCTAAAAATCAAAAAAGGCGCCACCAGCCACTCCGCTTACAACCTGCGGCCTACGTTTTCGGACGTGATCGAGCGACACACCCTGGCGGTGCTGGTGGAAAACGAACCGGGCGTGCTGGCGCGTGTCATCGGGCTCTTCTCGGGTCGGGGCTACAACATCGACAGCCTGACGGTCGCGGAAGTGGATCATACCGGGCACCTCAGCCGCATCACCATCGTCACTTCCGGCACGCCGCAGGTGATCGAACAGATCAAGGCGCAGCTTGGCCGGATCGTTTCCGTGCATGACGTGCATGACCTCACCGTCGAAGGGGCCAGCGTGGAACGTGAGCTTGCGATGTTCAAGGTTGTGGGGCAAGGTGACAAACGCGTCGAGGCGCTGCGGCTGGCCGATATCTTCCGGGCCAATGTGGTCGACAGCACGCTGGAAAGCTTTGTGTTCGAAATCACAGGGGTGCCAGATAAAATCGATGCTTTTGCGGAGCTTATGCGCCCCCTGGGCCTGACAGAGGTTGCGCGCACCGGTGTCGCGGCCCTCTCGCGCGGGGAATAACCCTACCCGGCAGGAGCGCTTTTTGACAGCGCCGGAGATCGGGCAGTCTTGGGTGGTTTTGTAATCGTGGCAGCTTTTTTCGGCGGTACGACAAAGGGGATGATTTCGGCGCTGATCTGAGGTTTTGACATCTCATTCAGCTCCTGCCGGAGCACATCCGGCAGCGCTGATCCCGCCTTTTCGATCACCAGGCGAGCATTGCTTGCCAACCGCATGGAATGGGACAGTTCCACGTCAAATTGAACGAGATCACCGGCGTCGAAAAAGTCATCTGTCCAGAGAACATCGTCTGACGCATTCACGTAAGCCAGATCGCCTTGATCCTCACACCAGATCACCGCTTTCCGATCCGAAGCGTCGCTCCAAAGCACTACGCCTAACATGATGTTATCCAATCTTAAATTGTTAATTCAACCCTACCAAGAAATTAGATGTCTAGAATACAACAAAAAAGGCACCGTACGCTTGGAATTTGTGTCGCTATCCACTACTATTGACACAGTTATAACCATACATGACGCCAAATAGCATCAGAAAATGATTGGTTCGCGGCCATCCAAGCGTGTATTTTCAAGTCTGGTACAATTTGAGTGCGAATTTAGAGCTAAAGGACCGCCATGCCGATGCCTCTTCGGACACCCGCACAACTGCGAAACATGTTCGGCGCAAATCTACGCACCCTGTCGGAAAACTACCGCTCTATTTCGGCGCTCTCCAGAGAGCTCGGGATCAATCGCACGCAGTTCAACCGCTATCTCAGCGGTGAAAGCTTTCCACGACCGGATGTCCTGGCCCGGATTTGTGACTTCTTTGGTGTGGACGCGCGCGTTTTGCTGGAACCCGTGGATCAGATCACGCGGGATGAGGGGCCGGTCGCCAGCAAATTCCTGAAGGACTTCATGGGCGAAACGGTCCAGGTTGTTCCTGAGGAAGACTTTCCAACAGGGTTTTATCACTTTTCCCGGCGCAGCTTTGTAAGGGAAACCGATTTCGTGCGCGGCCTCGTGCATGTGACCCGGCAGGGCAACAGCACGTTCCTGCGCGGCTATGAGCCCCAAGCCGCGATGGCAATGCAGGGCATTCCTCCCACCCCTGCCGCGCGCGAGTATCGCGGCTTTGTCCTGAAGGTCGAGGATGGTGTCACGGTGATGACGGCCCGGCGCGGCGGGATCACGGCATCGATCAATTACCTCAACCGCGTAACCTCCTTTGAAAACAATTACTGGGTCGGATTTGTCGCGCGAACGGTGCGCGAGAACTCCACCGCGACCCGGATGACGCGGCTGGTGTATGAGCATCTGGGTCACGACCCGACCCGTATCCTGAAGGAAGCCCGCGCCGCCGGATTTTGCCGCTTTGACGCGTTGATCCCGTTTCATCAACGCCTGCTGCAACCCAACGACCCCTTCCGCTGAGCGGGGGTAAATGTCGCCATGAGGCTACTCTGGTCGCTCTGGTGACGGCAAAACTGCGAAGATCTCCTACTGTCGGTCCCGTCCAGCCCGAAGGAGTATCGCCATGGATCACCCTGCTACCGATCTTTCGACTGTGCGCCGTCCGATCAACGACGCCACGGGCCTGCCCAACGCGCATTACATTGACAGCGCGGTCTTTGAAGCGGAAAAACAGGCGCTTCTGTTTGAGGGATGGTCCGGGCTTGCTGTTGCGGCGGACGTGCCGGAGGTCGGCGACGCGGTTCCCCTGACCTTTCTGGGAATACCGCTGCTGCTGATCCGCGACCGCAGGGGCGTTGTCCGTGTCTTTCAGAACATCTGCAGGCATCGCGGCATGATCCTTGTCGACGCACCGCGCAAGATCGACGGCGCGATCCGGTGCCCCTATCACAGCTGGTGTTACTCCACCGAGGGTCAACTGGTCAGCACCCCGCACGTGGGCGGCCCCGGCCGGAACACCCATGACGGCATTGACCGGACCCTGTTGGGGTTGATCGAAGTCCGCAGCCACATCTGGATGGATGTTATCTGGATCAACGTCTCGGGGACGGCCCCCGACTTTGAGGTTGCCAATGCCACTTTGCTGACCCGCTGGAAAGCATTCGACAAACCGCTTTATCACGGCGGGGCGCAGAGCAGCTTTACCCTCGATGTAAACTGCAACTGGAAACTGGCGGTGGAAAACTATTGCGAGAGCTATCATCTCCCCTGGGTTCATCCGGGCCTCAATAGCTATTCCCGCCTTGAAGACCACTACCACATTGAAGAAAAACGGCTATTTTCCGGCCAGGGGACACGCGTCTACCGGCAGATCACGGCGGAAGATGGCACGGTCTTTCCAGATTTTGACGGCTTGGCGGCGAAATGGGCTACGGCGGCGGAGTACATTGCGGCTTTTCCCAACGTATTGCTGGGCGTGCACCGCGACCACACCTACGCCATTATCCTGCACCCTCTGGGGCCGGAACGCACGCTGGAGCATGTGCATCTTTACTATGCCCAGCCCGATACCTGCCCCGCACTGCGAGAACGCAACGCGCTGCAATGGAAATCGGTCTTTGAAGAGGATGTCTTTGTCGTCGAAGGCATGCAACGCGGGCGCCATGCGGTCTCTTTTGACGGGGGGCGGTTTTCGCCTGCCATGGACAGCCCGACGCATTTGTTCCACGACTGGGTCGAGGGTCGGATTGAACACGCCCGCCGTGCCCGTCATGCCGCAGAATGAGCGATCTGGATGACAGGTTGCTTCTGGCACATAACAGGGGCGATGCGCAGGACCTCAGCAGCCTTTATACGCAGGCAGCCGATCAGACGGCAGACACGGACGCAAAGGGGTTTTTCCTGACCCACGCCTATGTTTTTGCGCTGGAGGCCGGGCTGCCTCAGGCCCCTGCCCTCCGGCGGCAGCTGATCGCCATGGGACGCGAGACGCCGCTTTAGCTCTCCTCAATCACCAGTTGCCGGTAAAGATGCCAGGAGCTGTGTCCGAGCCAGGGCAACACGAGAAAGAGCCCCAAAAACCAAGGCAGCATGGCCGCAAACGTCATGACAGCGATGATGGCCGCCCAACTCAGCAGCACGATGGGCGATGCCTTGACCGCCTGAATGCTGGTGATCATCGCCGTGATGAAATCAATCTCACGGTCAAGCAAAAGCGGCAGGCCAATGACAGCGATCGAAAAGATCAAGACCGCGAAAGCCGCCCCCACAGCGGTGCCAAAGGCCAGCATCATCAACCCGTTCGGTGTGAGGAACACCTCAAAAGAGCTTGAAACATTGGTCATGGTCGACAGGCCGAGAAAGAGCGCAAAGATCATGTGGCCGAGAAAGAACCAGAACATGAAAATCACCACCATCATGGTGCATAAGGACGGCAATTGCCGATGGCGCTGCTGCCAGATGACGCCAAAGATGGCGTCGGCAGGCACTTTCAGTCCCGCTTCAAGGCGGCGGGACACTTCGTAGAGGCCAACCGCCAGAAAGGGCCCCAAAAGCGGAAAGCCGATCGCGGCCAGCACCAGCCAGAAGGTGTGCCCTGTCGCCGCCGTCACGGCGGTCATGACCCAACCGGCCAGCACGTAAATTCCAGCAAAAAGCAGCCCGTAGAGCGGCCGCGCCCTGAAATCGGCCATACCGCGCCTGAGCGCCTCCCGCACCATGGCAAATGCGGCTGGCCGCAACTCTGGCGCGCCCATTTTCATCTCGTCTGTGGCAACTGTGTCCACGGTATCCTCCCTGAAACCCTGGTGAAGGAAAGGTGCCGCAGTTCGCAGAGCTTGTCAAAACGCAAAATCGATCCCGCGACCTGCAGCCTAGCTTCCCTGCGCTTCGGCCCGCGTCTTGCCCGAGACGTCCAGCGCCAGGGTCGCCGCCATGAACCCATCAAGGTCACCGTCCAGAACGCCCTTGGTGTCGGAGGTCTCGAAATTGGTACGCAGGTCCTTGACCATCTGGTAGGGCTGCAGCACGTAAGACCGGATCTGGTTGCCCCAGCCTGCATCGCCCTTGCTCTCATGCGCCTCGTTGATGGCCGCGTTCCGGCGATCCAGCTCGAGCTGGTAGAGGCGTGATTTCAACGCTTTCATCGCGATATCGCGGTTCTGGTGCTGGGACTTTTCCGAGCTGGTCACAACGATGCCCGTCGGGTGGTGGGTGATCCGCACGGCGGAATCGGTGGTGTTGACGTGCTGCCCGCCCGCCCCGGAGGAGCGATAGGTGTCAATGCGAATATCGGCTGGGTTCACCTCGATCTCGATGTTGTCATCCACGACCGGGTAGACCCAGACCGAACTGAAGGAAGTGTGCCGCTTGGCGGCACTGTCAAAGGGGGAAATCCGCACCAGCCGGTGCACACCGCTTTCCGACTTGAGCCATCCATAGGCATTCACACCGCTGATCTTGTAGACCGCCGATTTGATGCCCGCCTCCTCGCCCGCGCTTTCGGCCTGCAGCTCGACCTTGTAGCCCTTCTTTTCCGCCCATCGCACATACATACGGGCCAGCATCGACGCCCAGTCGCAGCTTTCGGTCCCCCCGGCCCCGGCGTTGACCTCCAGAAAGGTATCATTGCCGTCCGCCTCGCCGTCGAGCAGCGCCTCCAGCTCCTTCTGCGCGGCCTTCACTTCGAGCTGTTTCAAAGCGGCTTCCGCCTCGGCAATGACCTCTTCGTCCTCTTCCATCTCGCCCAGTTCGATAAGCTCGATGTTGTCCGACATCTCCTGCTTGATGCCATCATGGGTGGCCATCGCATCCACCAGCATCTGGCGGTCGCGCATCAGCTTTTGCGCCGCCTCCGGGTCATCCCACAGGGTCGGGTCCTCGACACGGGCGTTGAACTCCTCAAGCCGGAACGGCGCGGTTTCCACGTCCATCCGCTGGGCCAGGAGCTCCAGAGACTTTTGAATTTTATCAACGGTGTTCTGGACGTCTGCGCGCATGAAGGGCCTCGGAAAACTGCTTGGGCTTTCGTGATAGACCAGCGTCCGGGCCGCGGCAAGCCACCCCGGACCGCCGGTCGGGCGACCGGGTCAGTAAAGCCCGCCCGAGCTCAGCGTCCCGAAGTTTGCATTAGGCCCAACCTCAATGGTCTCGCCGGTCGAGGTCGTGACCTGCCTGCGTTGGCCGGACTGCGCCTCCTGGACCAGCGGCAGATTCTGACCCATCGCAAAGCCACCATCGAACATCACCCCAAAGAGCGGCTCCTCGCCGTTGCGGAAGTACTCGGCGACCACGGCCTCCCCTGTGGCATCATCGTTCAGACGCGCACCGGTAAACCGGTCGATCTTGATGAAGCGGCCACCGGGCGGGATCTCAAACGGACCCCCGCCGTATTTCTCGACGGCCTGTTCCATGAACCGCTGAAAGACAGGCCCGCACATCCCACCGCCCGAGGCACCGCGCCCCAGAGACCGTGGCTGATCGTATCCGATGTAGCAGCCGGCCACGATGTTGCTGGTAAAGCCGACGAACCACACATCTTTCGCGTCATTGGTGGTGCCGGTCTTGCCCGCGGTGGGTACCGGCAGGTTCACGGTGCGCGCCGCGGTGCCCCGATCCACCACGCCCCGCATCATGGAGGTCAGCTGATAGGCGGTGACCGGATCCATCACCCGTTCCCGGTTCGAGATCACCTTGGGCGCCACGCCTTCTTCCAGGCTGGCCAGTTCGCAGTCAAAGCAATAGCGCTCGTCATGGCGGTAGATCGTCTTGCCATAACGGTCTTGCACCCGGTCCACGAGGGTGGGCTGCACCCGCTCGCCGCCATTGGCAAACATCGCATAGGCCGCCACCATCCGGTAAAGCGTCGTCTCCTCCGATCCCAGCGCGTTGGCCAGGAAAGTCCCCATATTGTCATAGACCCCGAACCGCTCGGCATAATCGGCGACGACATTCATGCCGACCTCTTGGGCCAGACGGATCGTCATCAGGTTCCGTGAGCGTTCGATGCCGGTGCGCAGCGGGGTCGGCCCGTAGAATTCGCGGGAGGAATTGCGCGGGCGCCAGAGGCCCTGCGGCGTGTTGATCTCAATCGGGGCGTCCACCACGATGGTCGCCGGCGAATAGCCGCTGTTCAGGGCGGAGGCATAGACAAAGGGTTTGAAGCTCGACCCCGGCTGGCGGCGCGCCTGCGTGGCCCGGTTGAAGACGCTCGACTGGTAGGAAAAGCCACCCTGCATGGCAATCACGCGCCCATTGTTCACGTCCATGGCGACAAAACCACCCTGCACCTCAGGCACCTGCCGCAGGGTCCAGCGGATAAAACTACCGTCCTCATCAGACGTCATCGCGCGCACATGCACCACATCCCCGACCGAGAGCAGATCACCCGCGACCTGTGCCGTGCGCCCGAGCGTGCCATCCAGGCTGCGTTTGCGCGCCCATGTGACATCCTGCGCCGTGATGAAATGGCCATCCTCGTCTTCCTCGACCCCTTCGATCCCGATGCGGGCATCGGAACTGCCGACCGACAGCACAACCGCCGGATACCAGGGGCCATCCAGTTCGATGTCGCGGGCCATATCGGTCAGACCAAGGGCCGCACGCCAGATGCCTTCTTCCTCCAGCTGTGCCGGATCGATCTTGACCCTCGTCTCGCGCCAGATGCCCTGACGACGGTCATAGGCCTCCAACTCGCGGCGCAGCGATTCTGCGGCCAACGGTTGCAATTCAGGGTCGATTGTCGCGCGCACGCTCAGCCCGCCGGTAAAGAACTCCCCCTCACCGAAATCCTGGCTCAGCTGACGGCGGATCTCATCGGTAAAGTAATCGCGGCTCGGCAATTCCCGTCTGAAGTTTTCGAAATCCCCGTTCTGCACGGACCTGAGCGGGGCTGCAACCTCGGCATCATAGGTGGCTTTGGTGATATAGCCGTTTTCCATCATCTCCTTGAGCACGAAGTTGCGCCGGCCCACGGCCTGGCCCTTGTCCCGGACCGGGTGCAGGTCTGCGGGCTTTTTCGGCAGGGCGGCAAGATAGGCGGCCTCATGCGGCTCAAGCGCATCAAGCGGTTTGTTGAAATAGGTCTGGGCTGCCGCCGCCACCCCGTAGGAATTCGCCCCAAGATAAATCTCGTTGAGATAGAGCTCGAGGATTTTTTCCTTTGACAGCGCCTCTTCGACCCGGGCCGCCAGAATGATTTCCTTGATCTTGCGTTCCGCCCTGCGGGACCCATCCAGCAGGAAGTTCTTCATCACCTGCTGCGTGATGGTCGAGGCCCCGCGCACCTCCTGCCCCCGCGACAAGGCCGCGTCCCAGGCCGCCGCTGCGATACTGCGCAAGTCGTACCCGTCGTGCGTGTAGAAATTCTTGTCTTCGGCAGAGATAAACGCCTGCTTGACCAGATCGGGGATCGCGTCCGCGGGTGTGAAAAGCCTGCGTTCCTTGGCAAATTCGTCTATGATCCGCCCCTCGCCGGAATAAATCCGGCTGATTGTCGGCGGCGCGTATTGCGCCAGTGAGCCGTGGCTCGGCAGATCCTGCCCGTACACCCAGAAGATGGCCCCAATGGTCAGAACAACCATGCCAACGCCCAGGGTGATGGTGGTGAAAATGCCACCCAAGAATGACAGAAGGAATCGAAACACGGAGATCACTGACCTTTTTTTGCGCAAGTGCCCTCATGATATAGGCGGTTTGGCCGGGATCGTCAAAACGCAACACGACAGTAAGCGCGGCCTTGCTACTGCCGCACCAGCTCTCGCTGCGCCTGATCCGACAACCGCCACGCCGCGATGGAGCGCGCCATCCCCGCCACGATCTTGCGGCGCCACGCAGGGTTTCGGATGTTCTCCAGATCGCGTTTGCTCGAGAGGAAACCAACCTCGACCAGTACCGACGGGATATCGGCGGATTTCAGCACCGAGAACCCGGCCTGGCGCAGGGGCCGGTTGTTCATCGGCCCGCCCGCGTCAGCCATGCCCTGGACCAGCGCCTGCGCCAGCGCCATTGAGCGCGGCTCAGTCTCTTGCCGAGCGAGGTCCAGAAGCACGCCGGTCACCTCATCATCCGAACCTGTCAGATCCGCCCCGGCAATAATATCGGCGCGGTTGTGGCGCGCGGCCAGATGCGCGGTTGCGGTATCGCTGGCCTCATCCGACAGGGTGTAGATCGTGGCACCCTCGGCACCACCCTGGCTCAGGGCATCCGCATGCAGTGATACAAACAGGTCCGCCCCGGCCCGGTGCGCCTGCGCCACCCGGCTTTGCAGCGAGACAAAGACGTCGCTTTCGCGGGTCAGCACCACATCCATGTCGCCGGCGCGGATCAGAGCCTCGCGCAGCTCAAACGCGATCTCGAGCATCAGGAGTTTTTCCGATAGCCCCTCCCGCTCGGCCCCCGGATCAACGCCGCCGTGACCTGGATCGATCACCACCACGAAGCGATCATCGGCTACGGGAGCCTGGGGCATATCGGGCTGCGGCTGGGGCCAAAGCGTGTCTTCCGGCACGCCCGAAGCTGCGGCAAAGGCCTGCGGATCAGCCGCTTCAAGCGACAGCGTCAGGATGGCATCCCCCGTTGCATCATCCAGCGCCATGCCGATGTCGCCGGGCAGCATCGGTCGTGTCAGATCCGCCACCAGCCGCGACCAGCCGGGCTGAAAGGTGCCAAAGCGTATGCCGTCGATCCCTGTTTCCTCGGCCAGCAAATCCGCCGCGCGGACGCCCGACCAGTCCACTTCGCGAAAATCCAGCACCAGACGGGCCGGATCGTCCAGGGTAAAGACACGAAACGGCACCCCCTGCGACAGATGCAGCCGCAGGCTGGTGCGGCCCAGCCAGGTCTGCTCTATTCCGCTGCGCGCCGGATCGACGCGCGCCACACCGGAGAGCGCCACACCGGAGAGCGCTTGTGCGAAGACGGCGGGCGACAGCCCGGCCCAAAGGGCGATAAAGACGACAAAAATGCGGATCATGGCCTGCTCTGCCTGATGGGTTTTGCGCCATGCTACCCCAGTCCGCAGGCTGAGGGAATCCCTAACGCGCCTGCATGAACGCTTTCAGCCGGGCGAGCCCCTCGGCGATATCAGCGGTACTGCGCGCATAGGAAAACCGCAGGGTCTGGTGGCCCCGCACCGGGTCGAAATCGAGCCCCGGCGTAACGGCAACACCGGCTTTCTCCAGGATCTCCGCGGCAAAGGCGCGGCTGTCCTGCGTCACGTCAGACACATCCGCATAAACGTAGAAAGCCCCGTCCGGGGGGGCAATACGGGTGAAACCCGCCTCTGGCAGCCCTTTCAGCATCAGCGCGCGATTGGCGCGGTAGACGGCCATGTTGGCCTCCAGCTCCTCGGAGGCCTCCATCGCGGCAAGGGCGGCCAGCTGACTGGCATGGGGCGCACAGATAAACATGTTCTGCGCGATCCGTTCGATCACCCTGACATGATCTTCGGGCACCACAAGCCATCCGACCCGCCAGCCGGTCATCGAGAAATACTTGGAAAACGAATTGATGACATAGGCGTCATCCGTCACCTGCAGCGCCGTGACCGCTTTGGCGTCATATTCGATACCGTGATATATTTCATCCGAGATAAACGCGGCATCATGGGCCGCCGCCGCCGCGATCAGCGTCTGCATTGCAGGGCGGTCCAGCATGGTCCCCGTTGGATTGGCGGGCGAGGCCACCATCAGCCCCTTCAGCGCCAGGCCCTCAAGATCAGCCGCCACCGGCTGGAGACGGTTTTCGGCGGCGGTCTGAATATCCACCGGTTCCAGATCGAGCGCGCGTAAAATCTGCCGGTAGCTGGGATAGCCCGGCGCCCCGATCCCGACCCTGTCGCCGGTATCGAAAAGAGCCGTAAAAGCGAGGATGAACCCGCCCGAGGACCCCGGCGTGATGACAACCCGGTTGGGGTCAAGATCGACATCATACCAGTCACCATAAAGCCAGGCGATGCGCGCGCGCAGGGCAGGCAGCCCCAGAGCCACCGTGTAGCCGAGGGATTCTTGCGCCATAGCGCGGGCCAAAGCCTCTGTCGCGGCCTTGGGCGCGCCGGTGCCCGGCTGGCCCACTTCCATATGGATGATATGACGCCCTGACGCCTCGGCCCGGCGGGCAGCCTCCATCACATCCATCACAATGAAGGGATCGACCGAAGAACGCCTTGAAACCCGCATGGAAACCGCTCCTTAATGTGACCATGAGGTTTCAACGTTTATTCAGGCTGACGTCAATCCCGGCGGTGCTGTTTTCGCTCATGGTGCAGATGGCCTCTGCCCAGGGGCTGCTGCGGGATGCCGATATTGAGCATGGGCTCGAACAACTGGCCTCCCCCGTTCTGACGGCGGCCGGCCTGAGCCCGTCGCGCGTGAAAGTGCTGGTTGTCAACGACAGTTCGATGAACGCTTTCGTGGTCAGCAACGATGCGATCTTTCTGAACTATGGCCTCATCAACAGGATGGAAACGGCCGCGATGTTGCAGGGCGTGATCGCCCATGAAGCCGCCCATATCGCCAACGGACACATCACGCGCCGCATGACCAACCTGGCAAGCGCGCGCACCGCGGCAGGCTTTGGTATCGCCCTGGCGGCAGTCGCCGCGGCGGCGGGGGGTGGGGGTGAGGCTGCAAGCGGCATCCTGTTGGGCACGCAAGGCTCCGCTTTGAATAGGTTTTTCAAACACACCCGCGCCGAAGAAGCCTCCGCCGACCAATCCGCCGTCCGCTTCATGAAATCGGCAGGGGTCGATCCGCAAGGCATGTCGGACGTGCTGGAGCTTTTCCGCGGACAAGAGCTTTTGGCGGAAACCCGGCAGGACCCTTACACCCGCACCCACCCGCTGTCGCGCGACCGGGTGCGCGCGCTCGATGGGTTTGTTGCGGCCTACGGCGGCGGGTCCACCGCTGACCCGACCGCCGCCTATTGGTTTGAACGCGTCAAGGGCAAGCTCAGCGCTTATACCCGCGCGCCGAAATGGACGCTGCAACGGCTGGATGAAAGCCCCTATCAGGATGTCCGGCTGCTGCGGGAGGCTGTGGCGGAACACCGGCAATCGCGGACCGACGAGGCGATGCGCGCCATTGATACAGCCATCGCCCTGCGGCCAAATGACCCGTTCCTGCATGACCAACGCGGCCAGATCCTGCTGGAGACGCGGAATTTCGCCGCCGCCGTCTCGGCCTACGCAAGAGCGGTGCAACTGGCCCCCAACGATCCGCTGGTCCTGTCAGGATACGGGCGCGCACTGCTGGTCACAGACGACATTAAAAATGCCCTTCAGGTACTTGAAAAGGCAAGAATAATTGACTTTCGGGATGGTACCATGCTGCGCGATCTGTCTGTCGCCTACGCAAAGTTGGGTCAAAATGGCATGGCCTCGGTTGTGACCGCTGAACGATATGCCCTGTCGGGTCGGATGGAAGACGCCGGTATTCATGCCAAACGCGCGGTTGATCTGCTGCCCGAAGGCTCGGGCTCTTGGCAACGGGCGCAAGATGTGTTGATTGCGTCAGAACGCGCCGCCAAACGGAGATAGAAGATGTTCAAGAAACTGCTGGTCGCTTTCACTCTGAGCCTTGCCACCTTGGCCGGCCCGACAGCGGCGCTGGATTTATCGGCGATGTCCGACGAAGAGCGCGCACTCTTTCAAGCCGAGGTGCGCAGCTATCTGCTGGAAAACCCGCAAGTGATCATGGAAGCGGTGGCGGCGCTGGAAGAACGTCAGGCCGCGGCTCAGGCCGAGACCGATCTCGACCTCGTGGCCCAGAATTCGGACGCGATTTTCAATGACGGCTTTTCTTATGTGGGCGGCAATCCCGAGGGCGACATCACCCTCGTGGAGTTCATGGATTACCGCTGCGGCTTTTGTAAACGCGCCTTTGGCGAGGTGGAAAAACTGCTCGAGGCGGACGGCAACATCCGCTTCGTGGTCAAGGAATTCCCGATTCTGGGTGAACAATCCTTGCTGGCCTCACGCTTTGCAATTGCAACCAGGCTGGTGGAAGGCGATGACGCCTACAAGTCCCTGCATGATGCGCTGATGACCTACAATGGCGAGATCAGCCTGCCCGCGCTCCGTCGACTTGCAGATACCTTCGGGCTGAACGCATCCGACATCGAGGCGCGCATGGACGATGAGGCCATCACTGCAGAGCTGCAGGAAACGCGGGCGCTGGCGCAACGCCTGCAGATCAGCGGCACGCCGACCTTTGTGCTGCACGACGAGATGTTGCGCGGCTTTTTGCCTGCGGATCAGCTGCAGATGATCGTGGATGAAAAGCGCGGCTGACGCGCAGGTCTACTCTGCCGCATCCGCAAGGGCCGCCACAGCATCAAGCTCGGCGGCCTTTTTTTCGACCTGTTCGACGATGTGGTCTATCATCTGATCGTTGCCCATCTTGTGGCTCTGCTTGCCTGCCAGGTAGACCATCCCGGATCCGGCCCCACCGCCGGTAAAGCCCACATCTGTCATCAGGGCTTCACCTGGTCCGTTGACCACGCAACCGATGATGCTGAGGCTCATGGGCGTCTTGATATGTTCAAGCCGCTGCTCGAGCGCCTCCACCGTTTTGATGACGTCAAAGCCCTGACGGGCGCAACTGGGGCAGCTGATGATGTTTACCCCCCTATGCCGCAAGCCCAAAGATTTCAGAATTTCGTAGCCCACCTTGATCTCTTCGACCGGATCGGCGGAAAGACTCACCCGGATCGTATCGCCGATGCCCATCCACAAGAGATTTCCCAGCCCGATCGCCGACTTGATGGTGCCCGAAACCAATCCTCCCGCCTCTGTAATGCCGAGGTGAATGGGTGCGTCGGTGGCCTCTGCCAGTTGCTGATAAGCCGCTGCCGCCATAAAGACGTCCGACGCCTTGCAACTGATCTTGAACTCATGGAAGTCATTGTCCTGCAGGATCTTGATGTGATCGAGGCCGCTTTCCACCATCGCATCCGGACAAGGTTCGCCATATTTGTCTAGAAGATGCTTTTCAAGGCTGCCCGCGTTCACACCGATCCGGATTGAACAGTTGTGATCCCGTGCCGCCTTGATAACTTCCTTGACCCGCTTTTCATCACCGATATTCCCCGGATTGATCCGCAGGCATGCGGCACCCGCCTCCGCCGCTTCGATCCCGCGTTTGTAGTGGAAATGGATGTCGGCGACGATGGGTACCGACACCTCTGGGACGATCTCCTTCAGCGCTTTCGAGGATGCCTCATCCGGAACGGAAATCCGCACGATATCGGCCCCTGCCTCCGCCGCGGCCTGAACCTGGGCGATGGTCGCCTTGACGTCAGTAGTCAGCGTGTTGGTCATGGTCTGCACGGAAATCGGCGCATCCCCCCCGACCGGGACGGAGCCCACCATGATCTGCCGCGAGGAGCGTCGGTAGATATTACGCCAAGGACGAATATGGTTGAGCGACATGGCAGTGACCTTCGTTGCGGAGCCTGCCTGTTAAAATAGACACTCGGGTCACGCGCCGCAATCACCGTTTTCAGATTGCAGCCTGGCTATTCGGTTGCAGGCTCATCAGGTGTTTGCAAAAGCTGCGCCACGGTAGTCGCCAGCGCCTCGTCAGCAGACAGATCCGCGACTGTGTAGATGGCTTTGAGCCCGTCAACTTCCAGGGGAAGATTTGCAGTGATAGTCCCGGTCTCGCCAACAGGGCCGTAGTATTCGCCATTCAGCACAAAATAGATCGCCCCGCTTTCGCCGGTGCGCAACAGCGGTGCCTCGTCGCCAACAGGGGCATCCCAGACATCCCCAGGCTCCATGATCGTTTCATAGATCACCGTCCCGTCTGCCGCACTGATCCGAACCCAGGAGGGGCGCACAGCAACCATGCGCAGCGCCGGGCCGGGATCTTTTGAGACAATCGGAACTGTCGGCTCTGCGTCTTGGGCGATCTCGGCCAATTCAGATTCAACCATCAGGCTGTCCGGCATTGCCTCAGGCTCCGGTCGAGCCGCCTGTGCAAAGTTGCCAACTGTCCGCGGGTCCAGCGTGGAGATCGGAGCATCCCGCGCAACAAGGACCGGCACATCGAGAGCATCAGGGCGGTAAAGCCTATCAAACGCGTCTGCGCGGGGCTGATCCATGATGGCATCGGGCAGGGTTGCCCCGTCGCCAGTTTCAGGGGCGGCTGACAGAACACCATCAAGCGGATCAAGGTCAGACAGCACAACAGGCGTTTGATCTGCGGGGGCCACCTGAACGCGCTGTACCTCCTGCAAGACGGAATAGCCGCCAAATCCAATGGCAGAAATCAGCGCGACCAACACCAGTGACGACCCGACAGCGCCGGGCTCAATCCGAGACAGAAAGCTCTCGCCCGTCGGTACGAAGGGCGTGCCGGGCCGGCTGAACATATCGTCTGCCGCACCGGCCTTGCCGCGCGGCTGGTCGCTTGCCTTTTTAATGACAGAAGCTTTGGCAGACATACCGTGCGCAACAGAAAATCCGCTTTCGCGACAAAAGGAGTCGAAAGCCTCATCCGGGTTCATGCCGAGATAGCGGGCGTAGGACCGGACGTAGCCCGCAATAAAGCCAGGTGTATCGAATGCGTCGGGATCGCAATTCTCTATCGCGGCAATATAGGCGGCCTTGATCCGGAGTTCACGCTGAACATCAAGCAGGGATTTGCCCATCGTGGCGCGCTCCCCGCGCATGACATCACCGAGACGCAACTCGAAGTCGTCGAACGCTTTGCGTTCAACTTCGCCTTCGACACTCGCTGAGTGCTTGCGTCCGATCATATCATCTACCGCCCCGTTTTGCCTGTGCCTGCCAACCCGCCGACATCAGAGTACAGAATCGTCCCCACGATTCGTATCTGACTTTTTCTTTAGGTTAGGTTAACACAACACAACTTGAAATTTCCATGACCTAACCTTAACTTGCCTCCTCGGCACGATTTAGCGCACAATGTGACCAAAGTCCGTCCATTGCACGCACCAGTTTGTCAAGCTCTTTCGGACCGTGAACCGGCGATGGTGTAAAGCGCAAACGCTCCGTTCCCCGCGGCACGGTCGGGTAATTGATTGGCTGAACATAGATCCCATGATCCTGCAAAAGCATGTCGCTCAGCATCTTGGTATGCACCGGATTTCCAACCATGACAGGCACGATATGGCTGCCGTAATCGATAATCGGCAGGCCAAGTCCCTTGAGCCGCATTTTCAGAATACGCGCCTGCAACTGGTGCGCCTCGCGCAGTTCCGGGGCAGTCTTGAGGTAGGCAACCGAAGCCGCAGCACCCGCGGCAACGGCGGGCGGCAACGAGGTCGTAAAGATGAAGCCCGGCGCATAAGACCTTATCGCGTCACACATTTTCTCAGAGGCCGCAATGTAGCCACCCATCACACCGTAGGCCTTTGCCAAGGTGCCGTTGATGATGTCGAGGCGGTGCATCAGCCCATCGCGTTCTGCCACGCCGGCCCCGCGGGCACCATACATCCCGACCGCGTGCACCTCGTCAATGTAGGTCAGCGCGCCGAACTCCTCAGCCAGATCGCAGATCGCTTCGATCGGGCCGAAATCGCCATCCATGGAATAGATCGACTCAAAGGCGATCAGCTTGGGGGCCGCCGGATCATCCGCGGCCAGCAATTCACGCAAATGCGCCACGTCATTGTGGCGGAAAATACGCTTGGCGCCACCATTTCGCCTTACTCCTTCGATCATCGAGGCATGATTTAAGGCATCCGAATAGATGATGAGGCCGGGAAAAAGCTTGGGCAGTGTCGACAGAGTCGCATCATTGGCAATATAGGCGGAGGTAAAGAGCAGCGCCGCCTCCTTACCGTGCAAATCGGCAAGTTCAGCCTCAAGGCGCTTGTGATAAACCGTGGTGCCGGAGATATTCCGTGTCCCGCCAGAGCCCGCGCCGGTCGCCTCGATGGCTTCATGCATGGCGGCCAGGACAACCGGGTTCTGCCCCATGCCGAGATAGTCGTTCCCGCACCAGACCGTGATGTCTTTTTGCGCGCCGTCCGGGCAGGTCCAAACCGCATGCGGAAACTGACCGTTGCGGCGCTCGATATCGATAAAGGTCCTGTATCGGCCTTCTTCATGCAGACGGGCGATCGCCTGATCCAGTTTATCTGTATAGTCCACCAGGGGATCTCCTGAATTCGGCGTCCCCTAAAGTCACGCCGTCGCTTTTATCTTCCGAACACAACTATAGAAGAATACTCAATTATTCAATAACCGCACGGTGGACGGCATGTCGCATCAACGCCGCGTCATTACCCCCGCGGGCCGCGCAATCGAACGGGCCGGACTGGACAGTCGCGACTGCCCTGATACGCTGTGGCAAACGATCTCGAAGGATCCCGATTATGTCGCTGACCGCTGTTCTGTCCCGGATTGATGCCGACGTGCCGCAAGCGCTTGACCGGCTTTTCGAACTGCTGCGCATCCCCTCCATTTCCACCGACCCCGCGTTCAGAACGGCCTGTGACCGCGCCGCAGACTGGCTGGTCAAAGACCTCGAAAGCATTGGTATCGCAGCCGAAAAGCGCGTCACGCCGGGGCATCCGATGGTGGTCGGCCATGCCGACGGCAGCGGGCCGCATCTGCTCTTTTACGGCCATTACGACGTGCAGCCGGTTGACCCGCTTGAGCTGTGGGACAACGACCCCTTTGACCCGAAGCTCGAAGACACCGCCAAAGGCCGGGTTCTGCGTGGCCGGGGCACCGCTGACGACAAGGGGCAGCTCATGACCTTTATCGAGGCCTGTCGGGCGTGGAAGGCAGAACAGGGCACCCTGCCCTGCAAGATCACCATCTTTCTGGAGGGCGAGGAGGAAAGCGGCTCGCCCTCGCTGGTCCCTTTCATGGAGGCGCACAAAGACGAGCTGCGTGCAGATCTGGCGCTGATCTGCGACACCGCGATGTTCGAGAGCAAAACCCCTGCCATCGTGACAATGCTGCGCGGGATGCTGCAGGAAGAGATCACCATCACCGGTCCGGACAAAGACCTGCATTCGGGCTATTACGGCGGCATCGCGATCAACCCGATCCGGGTGCTGTCGCAGATCATTGCCACGCTGCATGACGAGACTGGACGGGTGACCATTCCGGGATTTTATGACGGTGTGCCGGAGCTTTCAGACCAGATGCAGGCACAATGGGACGCGCTTGGCTTTGACCACGCGGCGTTTCTCAGGGACGTGGACCTTTCCGTGCCCGCAGGAGAGCAAGACCGCACCCCGCTGGAGATGACCTGGTCCCGACCGACCTGCGAGGTCAATGGCATTTGGGGCGGCTACACCGGCGAAGGCTTCAAAACCGTACTGCCGGCACAGGCTCATGCGAAAATCAGCTTTCGGCTGGTCGGCGATCAGGATCCGCTCAAAATCCGGGAGGCGCTGCGCGGGATGATCACCAAGATGCTGCCCGCCGACTGCTCGGTCGCGTTCACCGCCCATGGGGCCAGCAAGGCCTGTGTGATCGATGCGGATGACCCACGGTTTGAGAAGGCATTGCAAGCCCTGTCAGAGGAATGGCAGGTGCCTGCGGCCTATATCGGTGGGGGTGGCTCGATCCCGGTTGCGGGGTATTTTCAGGATATTCTGGGCACCACGCCGCTGCTGATTGGCTTTGGCAAGGATGATGATGCCCTGCATTCGCCCAATGAAAAATACGATCTGGAAAGCTTTCACAAAGGCATGCGGAGCTGGGCGCGCATTCTGGCGGCGCTGACGTGATGGAGGGGGTTTGCCTGACCGGTAGAACACCTCGGGCAAGCCCCGCGTGATCGCCGGGTTCCAAACCGCATCGGCTCGGGTGAACGGGCAAGACATCTTTTACGCGATGGCCGGGAGCGGGCCTGCCGTGCTCTTGCTGCATGGCTTTCCCCAGACCCACGCGATGTGGCATGCGGTGGCGCCGGTGCTGGCCCGGCAATTCACCGTTGTAGCGGCCGATCTGCGCGGCTACGGGCAAAGCAGCAAACCTGAAGGGACCGAGCCTTACAGCTTTCGGCACATGGCCGCAGACCAATTGGCCCTGATGGCCTCGCTCGGGTTTCGCCAGTTTCACGTGGTCGGACATGATCGCGGCGGGCGCACGGCGCACCGGCTGGCGCTGGATGCGCCAGAGGCCTTGCAGAGCCTGACGGTGATGGACATCGTGCCGACCCACCTGCTGCTCGATGAGTTGTCAAAGGACGTGGCCGCGGCCTATTACCACTGGTTCTTTCTCGCACAGCCCGCGCCTTTTCCAGAGACGCTGATCGGACACGATCCGGATACCTATTTCGAAAGCTGTCTCTTGGGTTGGGGGGCAGCAAGGCTCGCAGATTTCGACCCCGCCGCCCTTGATGCCTACCGGCAAGCCTGGCGCGAGCCCGATACCATTCGCGGCATGTGCGCGGATTACCGTGCCACTTTGCAGCTTGATTTCGATCTTGATGCCGCCGATCTGAGCCAACAGGTAACAGCCCCTGCGCTGGTGCTTTACGGGGCGCAAGGTGCGATGGCACAGGCCTATGACATACCCCGGACCTGGCAGCCCCGGCTCACCCAGGTGCAGGCCAGACCGATACAAGGGGGTCATTTCTTTATCGATCAAAATCCGGGGGCCACGGCGGACGCGCTGTTGGCATTTCTCACCGGGGTCTGATGTCTTCAACAACAAACGAGGTGGGGCAGCGCGGCGGCATTAAAGGAAAATGGCGCGGTTGACGGGGCTCGAACCCGCGACCCCCGGCGTGACAGGCCGGTACTCTAACCAACTGAGCTACAACCGCGCGATAAATGCGGCTTAATCGAGGTCTCAACAGGCGTCAACAGCTTTCCTGCCTTGCACCCGGCATCGCGCGCCCCAGCAGCACCGCGTTTGGAAAAAGCAAAAAGCCCCGCCGGAGGCGGGGCTTTTTCGCAGCGGTGGCGCGGTTGACGGGGCTCGAACCCGCGACCCCCGGCGTGACAGGCCGGTACTCTAACCAACTGAGCTACAACCGCCCACTGCACACGCCAGTACCGGCGCGTTTGCCCGTACTATTGCGCCGCCCCGATGGCGTCAAGCTGCTCATTCAATAATTTTGCAGCTTTTCACCGGTCGGGCAAAACAAGGCGGGTGAGCCGCCAGAGGCAGCAGCGCGCCTGCGGACCGTTCGGTCAATCTCGGTACTTACTGAAAAACGCGTCGCGCGTGATCGATTTCGTGCAGTTTATCCGCCGCGAATTCGGACGACTGTTCGGACAGCTGTGCGGCACAGTCGATCAGCGCGCCGACCTGACGGCTCTCAACGGATCCCGCCAACTCAAAAGCGGCGATCTCAAGAAGATGGGCGGACAGGTTCAGCGCCTGCGCCCCGCGCGTTTCCGCGGGCAGCGCTTCGATCTTTTGAACAAGGTTGGAAAAAGCGTCGTCGCAGACCGTGTCATCCTGCAAAAGCATCTTTGACACAAAAGCATTACCATTACACATGAGGCTTATCCTTTTGTACCCAGCCCACTCATCGCCTTACATCGCTTGCATAGTGCATTGGGAGAGAAAAGTGAAAAATCAAAACAGAAGCAAATCAGCAAAAAAATGCCAGACAGGTAAACATCTTGAGGGGCAGGTACGCGCCACGCGGGATTTATGCTGGCAGTGCTCTCTCTCTGATGGCGCGCCTGCTCTCTTGAACTTACATTGCTCGGAGGGATGGTGGGTCGTGAGAGGCTCGAACTCCCGACATCTTCGGTGTAAACGAAGCGCTCTACCAACTGAGCTAACGACCCGATGCATCGCGGTTTAGCCAAACTCTGCGCGGGCTTCAAGCCCCTATCGACAGTTTCGTTTGCACGCCATTCTCCAGATAAAACACAACCCCCTGCCCCCCCGGCAGCAAGGCGATTTCGCTGGTATCGCGGTCCAGCAGAACAAGCCGCAGCATGCGCGACGTGATCCCGTGGGTAACGAGGACAGACGGCCCCGGCAGGTCTGCGAGAAATGACGCACACCGGCGGCGCAAGGCTGCAAAACCCTCCCCACCAGGCGCACGTTCATAAAGATCCAGCGCGCTTTCTCCGCTTTCATCCTCGGGCCGGTCGATCACCGGGTCGTCCCGCAGCATCCCTGTCCACTGCCCAACGCCGATCTCTGCCAGCCGGGCATCGGTCTGGATACGGGCGCAAAGCCCGTCAAGCGCGATTGACGCGGTATGGAACGCCCGCCCCTGAGGGCTGCAAAAGGCGGTGACACCCGAAAGATCGCGCCGCGCCAGAATGCTGTTTTGCGCTTTGGCTTGGGCACGGCCCTGCGCCGTCAATGCAGAATCAAGCGCCCCCTGAATACGGTTTTCAGCGTTCCAGACGGTCTGGCCATGACGTAAAATATAGACAGGCGGAAACGCCATCAGCAAAGCTTCCCTGGATCACGCATCATGCGCCGTTTGTCTGAACTGCCGCTCAACTACTGCCGGTGGCAGCCAGAAACTGCAAGCGGTGATTCTCGCCCGATCAAAAGCCCCCTGCTCCGGCAGAGTTTCGCAAAGATGATGGCAAATCGCGCGCTGAGGCAGGCGTTTGCAGAGCACATTCCACGAGCATCCTGCAGGCGCGCGTGACACCTGGGGCGCTTTCTAGTCCGAAACGGAAGACGGGGGTAAAGGCGGCCCTACCCTGTCTTTCTGGCGCACCTTCAGGATGATGACGCGCCCATCCGGCATGATTTTTTCACGGTTGATGATACAGCGTCCAAGTGGCGGCAGAATGAGATCACGCCCGTCGGCCAGTGCTTCACCCAATTCGGCCAGAACCGCCTCAACCACCGGCTTTGCGTCTCTTTTCTTGCTACCTGATCGCCGCACAACACTCTCGATCAGTTCACGTTTGCGCAGCGGGTCTTTTTTACCCGTCGCTATCTGGGCCACCGCCTTATCCGTCGCCACGGCGGACCCGGTATCCTGGTCGGCGCGGGGCGTTGCAGTGCTGCGCGGTTTCACGCCTGTTGCCGTCAAAACCGGGCGGATTGGCGATTTTTTCTTCGAACGATCCATCACAAGTGCCTTTCTTGTCTAACCGGGCTATGCCGCTTATGACGAACAACTGTATCCGTGCGCTTTCTCTCAGAGGCATTGTCTTAGGTATTGCTGCACGGCTGCGTCTCTCTGATTCCGACATGAACGGCGACGCCTAAGCCTCTATTTTAAATCCTTTATATCGTTTTCCCAAACACCTCAGAGAACACGAAAGGGCGCACTGAGGTCAGCACGCCCTTTTGGTATTTCAGGATGGTAGAAGCTTAATGCGCCGTCGCACCATCACCACTTTCAGACGATTTTGACAAGGAGGCCGCCGCGGCTGCTGCATCTTCCGCCTCCTGATCCCACTCTATCGCTTCGGGCACGCTGACAAGCGCATGCTCCAGAACTTCGGACACGTGCGACACCGGAATGATGGTCAGACCCTCTTTCACATTGTCCGGGATCTCCGGCAGATCTTTCGCATTTTCCTGCGGGATCAGAACCGTTGTGACACCACCCCGCAACGCCGCGAGCAGCTTTTCCTTCAACCCGCCGATGGGCATCGCATTGCCGCGCAGGCTCACCTCTCCAGTCATCGCAATGTCTTTGCGGACCGGGATTTGCGTCAGCACCGACACAATGGAGGTCACCATCGCAAGACCCGCCGAGGGGCCATCTTTTGGCGTTGCCCCGTCTGGCACGTGGACGTGGATATCGATCTTGTCAAAATGCGGTGGTTTGATACCAATCTTGGGGCTGATCGAACGCACGTAGCTTGAGGCCGCATCAATCGATTCCTTCATCACGTCACCCAGCTTGCCGGTGGTTTTCATCCGGCCCTTTCCGGGCAGCCGCAAGGCTTCGATGCTCAGCAATTCGCCTCCGACAGAGGTATAGGCCAAACCCGTGACCACGCCGATCTGATCCTCTTTCTCGGCCAGACCATAGCGGTACTTCTTGACACCCAGGAACTCATCAAGGTTCTCGTCCGTGACGACAACCGCCTCGGTCTCCTTCTTGATAATCTTGGTCAGCGATTTCCGCGCAACCTTTGCGATCTCCCGCTCCAGATTCCGGACGCCCGCCTCGCGCGTGTAGGTCCGGATCATCTCCGACAGAGCCGAATCCTGGAGCTCGAACTCCTTGGCTTTGAGGCCGTGATTCTTGATCTGCTTGGGCACCAAATGCTGCTTTGCGATCTCGCGCTTTTCATCCTCGGTATAGCCCGCTAGCGGAATGATCTCCATCCGGTCAAGCAACGGTCCGGGCATGTTATAGCTGTTCGATGTGGTCAGGAACATCACGTTGCTGAGGTCATATTCGACCTCCAGATAGTGATCCACGAAGGTAGAGTTCTGTTCCGGATCAAGCACTTCGAGCATGGCAGAGGCCGGGTCACCCCGGAAATCCTGACCCATCTTGTCGATCTCGTCGAGCAAGATGAGAGGATTCGTGGTCTTGGCCTTCTTCAGCGCCTGAATGATCTTTCCAGGCATCGACCCGATATAGGTGCGCCGATGGCCCCGGATCTCGGATTCGTCCCGCACACCGCCAAGAGAGATGCGGATAAATTCGCGCCCCGTGGCCTTCGCCACCGATTTCCCAAGCGAGGTTTTCCCAACGCCGGGAGGACCGACAAGACACATGATCGGGCCTTTCAGCTTGCTGGAGCGTTGCTGAACTGCCAGATATTCCACGATCCGTTCTTTTACCTTCTCAAGACCGTAATGATCGTCATCAAGCACCTTTTGTGCCCGACCAAGGTCTTTCTTGACCCGCGATTTGACCCCCCACGGGATCGACAGCATCCAGTCGAGGTAATTGCGCACAACGGTCGCTTCGGCCGACATCGGGCTCATATTCTTGAGCTTTTTAATCTCGGCATCGGCTTTTTCGCGGGCTTCCTTGCTCAGCTTGGTGTCAGCGATCTTGGCCTCAAGCTCGGCAACCTCGTTTTTGCCGTCCTCGCCATCGCCCAGCTCGTGCTGGATCGCCTTCATCTGCTCATTGAGATAATATTCGCGCTGCGTCCGCTCCATCTGGGATTTGACACGCGTCTTGATCTTTTTCTCAACCTGCAGCACGGACATTTCGCCCTGCATCAACCCGTAGACTTTTTCCAGCCGTTCCGACACGCTGAGCGTTTCCAGAAGGTCCTGTTTCTGGCCCACCTCAATTCCGAGATGGCCAGCCACAAGGTCGGCAAGCTTTGCAGGTTCAGTGGATTCGCCCACAGCCGCCAGCGCTTCTTCCGGGACGTTCTTTTTCACCTTGGCGTAGCGCTCAAATTCATCCGTGACGGTGCGCAAAAGCGCCTCGGTCGTGGCCAGATCGCCCGGCATTTCGGTCAGATATTCGGCGCGCGCTTCAAAAAAACTGTCATTTTCCAGGTATTCCGTGATGCGCACCCGCGCCTGCCCTTCGACCAACACCTTGACGGTGCCGTCAGGCAGTTTCAGCAGTTGCAGTACATTTGCCAGAACACCTGCTTTGAAAATGCCGCTGCTTTCAGGATCATCTTCGCTCGGATCGATCTGGCTCGATAACAGGATTTGCTTGTCATCCGCCATCACTTCTTCGAGGGCCCGCACGGATTTGTCGCGCCCGACGAAAAGGGGAACAATCATATGTGGAAATACCACGATGTCGCGGAGTGGCAGCACCGGGTATGACGCGTTCAGAGGCTCTTGCATGCTCTTTCCTTATTATTGGCAAGATGGAACCGGTCCCGCATTTGCAGCAACACTTGCCCATCTCCGTTTCAAGACGGTAGAAATGGGGCGCGCTGCGCCTGAATTCAACCTGTCCGCCGACTTAGACTGCACCAGCATGGCCACAGAAACGCTAAATCACAAGGCATCAAAGGCCATTTTTCGTGCGACATTTATGTCGAGAGCTAAGAAAGCCTGTCTGTGAGCGAGACCGACAGGGAGGATACCCGCGCCGAAAGCGATTTCACCTCATCTGCGATGACCGTGAATCCCTTGCCGGCATCCCCGACCCGGGCCGCCTCAATCGAGGCATTGGTTGCAACCATATTGATGACCCGGCCAATCTTGCCGATTTCCTGCGCGATGTTGCTGGTTTTTTCCAGTGCTTCAGCCTTTTCCTTCTCCGTCAGATGCAAAAAGAACTCAGCCAGGCCGGCGCTCAGGGCGCTCAGGCCCTTGGCCACGCGGGTGCAACACAGATCATACATATTCTGTGCTGGCTGAAATCCCCGGATGCCGTTTTCGGAGGTCTGTGTGCATCGATCGAGAATGCGCACCAGCTCATCCAGATCCCCGCTCACTTTCTTGACAAGCGCGTTCAGCTCATCCGTCAATTTGATTTGATGCGATTTGAGATATTTTTCGTTGATCACACGCAGGCTGTCATGCGCATGCTGAATATCGGCCCGCGCGTTGATGAATTCTTCGGGATCAACGCCCTGTGCCTCTTGCCCGTCAGACTGCATGTGAAAAACAAGAATCTGCATCGCTGCAACCCGCGCTGCCGCCAGATCATCACGGATATCGTAGAGTGTTTTTTCCAGTGAAACCCGGTCTTCCGCATCAAGATTTGAGGGTCTTACATTCATCTGGAATCTCCGTGCCGACTTTGACATCTGTCTAAGCCCGATTGGCTTAAGCAGTTGTTAATTTGGGAGGGTTTTGCGCAGAAAATTATGCACCCCGGAGAACGTAATGGCCGCTTGGGATGCTAGAGCGGCGCGATGTCGCCCTCGGCACGCTCCCGATGAAAGCCCTGTTGCCACTCATCAAATAATCCTGCACCAATGGCCCCACGCATGCCCGACATAAGCTCTTGATAATATTGCAGATTATGCCAAGTCAGCAGCATTGAACTGATGATCTCCTGCGACCGGAACACATGGTGCAGATAGGCCCGGCTGTAGCTGCGACAGGCGGGGCAGGTACAGGCCTCATCCAACGGTCTGGGATCATCTGCATGGCGGGCGTTCTTGATGTTCACCACGCCGCGCCGCGTGAACACCTGCCCGGTGCGCCCGGAGCGGCTGGGCAGGACACAATCCATCATATCAATGCCGCGCGCGACCGCGCCCACGATGTCATCGGGCTTGCCCACCCCCATCAGATAACGTGGCTTGTCGCGCGGCAGTTGGTCCGCCGCAAAATCCAGGCAGCCGAGCATGGCCTCCTGCCCTTCGCCGACGGCCAAGCCCCCCACCGCATAGCCATCAAAACCGATACCGGTCAGTGCCTGCGCGCTCTCGGCGCGCAAGTCTTCTTCGAGCCCGCCCTGCTGAATACCAAAGAGCGCGTGGCCGGGGCGGTCGCCAAAGGCCTCCTTTGACCGCGCCGCCCACCGCATCGACAGCCGCATGCTCTGGGCAATCGTGGCACGGTCCGCGGGCAGCGCGGGACATTCGTCGAAACACATCACGATATCAGAGCCCAATAGCCGCTGAATCTCCATCGACCGCTCCGGTGTGATCTCATGCCTGGAGCCGTCAATATGGCTTTTGAAGGTCACGCCACGTTCGGTGAGCTTGCGCAAATCGGCAAGGCTCATGACCTGAAATCCGCCGGAATCGGTCAGGATCGGGCGCTCCCAATTCATGAACCTGTGCAGCCCGCCCAACCGGTTGATCCGCTCTGCCGTGGGGCGCAGCATCAGATGATAGGTATTGCCCAGCAGGATGTCGGCGCCGGTCTCGCGCACCGAGCCGGGCAACATCGCCTTGACAGTCGCGGCGGTGCCGACGGGCATGAAGGCGGGGGTACGGATCTCGCCGCGGGGGGTTGAGATCACGCCCGTACGCGCCTTTCCGTCCCGTGCCGCCAAATCGAACCTGAAACCCGCCATATTGTGCCCTTGTTTTTGTCCCAGAAGCGCGATAGCGCCAAAGGCTGAAACTTGCAATCACATCCCCCAAAGGCCAAATCAGCCAGGGTGGGGCTATAAAAGGACACTGACCGCATGGACGCTGAAACCCTGATCCTTGAGCTTTTGTCGGGCAATATCGTCTTTCTTCTGCTGGCTGTCCTTCTGATCATACTCGTGGTCAAAGGCGTCAAAATCGTCCCGCAATCGGAGAAATACGTAATTGAACGCTTTGGCCGCCTGCGCGCGGTGCTGGGGCCGGGGATCAACCTGATCGTGCCCTTCATCGACCGCGTGGCCCATGAAATCTCAATCTTGGAGCGGCAGTTGCCCAATGCCAGTCAGGACGCAATCACCAAGGACAACGTGCTGGTGCAGGTGGAAACCTCGGTCTTCTACCGCATCACCGAGCCTGAGCGGACCGTCTACCGCATCCGCGATGTGGACCCCGCGATTGCCACCACTGTCGCAGGGATCGTGAGGGCGGAAATCGGCAAGATGGACCTGGATGATGTGCAGGCCAACCGCGCGCATCTTATAGCGACCATCAAGGTTTCGGTCGAGCAGGCGGTGGACGATTGGGGCATCGAAGTGACGCGGGCCGAGCTTCTGGACGTGAACCTCGATCAGGCGACCCGCGATGCCATGCTGCAACAGCTCAACGCCGAGCGCGCACGCCGCGCGCAGGTGACCGAGGCCGAAGGGTCCAAACGCTCCGTCGAACTTGCCGCCGATGCGGAGCTCTACGCCTCTGAACAGACCGCCAAGGCGCGGCGCATTCTGGCCGATGCGGAGGCCTACGCAACGCAGGTGGTCGCCAATGCGATCAACGAAAACGGGCTGGAAGCCGCGCAGTACCAGATCGCCCTGAAACAAGTGGAATCGCTGACTGCTCTGGGTGCCGGTGAGGGCAAGCAGACCATCGTGGTGCCGGCCCAGGCCATCGAAGCCTTTGGCGATGCCTTCAAACTGCTGAAAGGCCGTGGCCTATGATCACCGCCCTGCTGGATATCTGGTGGCTCTGGGTGGCGGCCGCCCTCATCTTTGCCGTGATCGAAGTGCTGGCCCCCGGTTTCATCTTTCTGGGCTTTGCGCTTGGGGCTCTGGCCACGGCGGGGGTTGTGGCCTTCTGGCCGCTGTCCTCGGCCCCGCTTTTGCTGGCGCTCTTCTCCGGCATCTCCCTGCTGGCCTGGGTGGCCTTGCGGGCTGTGTTCAAACGACAATCCAGCGATGCGAAAATCATCACGCGCGATATCAACGACAACTGACCTCGGGCGGGTGACGGCACCAACCCTTCAGCTGTTCGGTTGAGGTCTGACAGGCCACCTGTTACCTACATGCAAAGCCGGAACACCACAGGGGACAAAGATGGACAAGCTAACCTTTGGTTGGGAGGAATGGGTGTCGCTGCCGGATCTGGGACTGCCCGCGATCAAGGCAAAGGTGGATACCGGCGCGCGCACCTCCGCCCTGCATGCCCATGACATCGAGGTGTTCGGCCCCGCCAAAAACCCCAAGGTGCGTTTCAACGTGCACCCGATCAGTGGTCGGGATGACGTGTCGATCACCTGCTCCGCGCCGCTGATCGACCGGCGCGAGGTGACCTCCTCCAACGGGGAGGCCGAGCAGCGCTTTGTCATCTTGTCGGGCTTGGCCGTTGGGGGACAGTCCTGGCCTATAGAAATTACACTCACGAACCGGGCAGGCATGTCCTCGCGGATGCTTTTGGGGCGCCAGGCGCTCAGCGATCACATCTCGATCTCACCCACGGAAAGGCACTTGCAGCCGGAACTGAGCTATGACGACTACCATAACGCCACGCTCAAGCGCAGCGCGCCCAAACGGGCCTTGCGGATCGCCGTGCTCAGCCGCGAGGACAATTATTCCACCCGCCGTCTGGTCGAAGTCGGTGAGGCGCGAGGTCATACGGTCGAAGTGATCGACACCACGCGCTGCTACATGGCGATCAACACCATGGCCCCGGAAGTGCATTACGACGGCAAGCGCCTGCCCCGCTATGATGCGGTGATCCCACGGATCGGAGCCTCGATCACCCCTTACGGCACGGCCGTGATCCGCCAGTTCGAAGCCATCGGAACCTATTGCGTGAACGGCGCGGCAGGTATCACCGCAAGCCGCGACAAACTGCACGCGCATCAGGTGCTGGCCACCAAGCGGATCGGCATGCCGTCCACGGCTTTCGCCGCCTCGCCCAAGGACACCTCGAACCTGATGGGGCTGGTGGGCACGGCACCCCTGATCGTGAAACTGCTGGAATCGACGCAAGGCAAAGGCGTCGTGCTGGCCGAAACGAAAAAGGCGGCTGAATCGGTCATCGATGCCTTTCGGGGTCTCAAAGCCAACTTTCTCGTGCAGGATTTCGTCAAGGAAGCCGCGGGCGAAGACATCCGTTGTCTGGTGATCGCCGGCAAGGTCGTGGCTGCGATGAAACGCACCGGCGCGGAGGGCGATTTCCGCTCCAACCTGCACCGGGGCGGGTCCGCCAAGGTGGTGCGCATCACCAAGCTCGAACGCGACACCGCCGTGCGCGCCGCCCGGGCCTTTGGCCTCGGCAAGGCGGGCGTGGATCTGCTGCGCTCCGAGTCCGGCCCCAAGGTCCTGGAGGTCAACTCCTCCCCCGGCTTCGAAGGTATCGAAACCGCCACCGGCAAGGACATCGTCGGCAAACTCTACGACGAGATCGAAGCCCGCGTGAAACCGCAGCCCGCCCGCAAGCGCGCGCCTGACATGAGGGGTCGCTGAGCGAACACAGCATGTGTAATCGGGCTGGCCTGATGGCTGGGTTGGGTTCTCGATAGAGTTGCGGTGATTACTGCAACCTGAGGAGAACGAGATGGATTACTATGTGGGTTTGGACGTGTCGCTACGATCTGTGGCCGTTTGCGTGATTGATGCCGATGGCAAGCACGTCTT
>NZ_JACNMO010000009.1 GCF_020622345.1 Roseobacter weihaiensis
CGGCCCAACCGAACAGGACCATCAATGACTGCGAAGAGAAGTGTGACCCGGATGAGAGACAAGGATTCCTACAGCACGGAAATGACACAATGAAATGAACTTGACCCAAACGCCCGATTAGAGAAGTGCGAATTAGGAGATGCCTCCGTACCTTTCTTGTTCGATACCCATGCCATGATCTATTCAGAGGAAGCTCCTGCGCTAGAGACGGCGTTACACAACCAGTTCGCAGATCGGCGGATCAACGCATCCAACATGCGCAAAGAATTTTTTACAGTGTCTCTGGAAGAAGTTGAGGCCGCTGTGAACGATCTTGCCCCCGAGGCTGATTTTCATACCGACATCGAAGCCCAGGAGTATTACGAGACGCTTGCAAGACGGAAAGAATTGGCCGAGCGGCTTGCACGCCAAGATTCCGAAGAATTGCTAGCGGAGATATCGGCAGCTCGGCTGGTCATATTCTGCACGCGTCAACGTCCGCTTCAGGAAAGCTGCGCTGCAGCAATACCCACAAGCTCAACTTCCGCTCTGGGCCGTCCCTGAAGATGGCCCGCTTCGTTAGATTTCAATGGCTTCTGCAATCGCAAGAGCATCTTCCAGCTCAACATCCAGATACCGAACTGCGCTATCCATTTTCGTATAACCCAACAAGAGCTGAACCGCGCATAGGTTGCCTGTCTTCTTGTAGATCTTTGTGACCTTGGTTCTCCGCATTGAATGGGTACCATAAGGCCAAGCTGAAAATCTATCACACGCCGTGGTCACCCAACTACGGCAACACCAAAATCAACACTGACAATGACGAGCGCTGGTTCTGCTACGAAGCCGAAGCTCTCGCCGCAGGATGGCGACCCGTCGCAGGGCGGTAGTCATTAAATATCGACACTACTGCCAAGCTCGGACGTTCAAACCGATCTGTTCATCGTCTTGCCGGTATCCATTTCTCCAACTTTTGCACTGTATCTATCAATCTTGGTACCTGGCGGCAGTGTCTGGCGAACAGGTGGAGCAGAGAAACCATCAGGAAATCCGGTGGTCTGAGTATTTGGCCATATGAGTTCTCCCGTTTTAGGATCATACCATTCGTCACCCAAACCCGGCTTGTGCCAAGGCTCTCGTTTCAGCGGCACATGGGGCTTTATCTTGCCCATGATCCTGGATTTTGCGACGACCCTCGCAATCAGCACACCAGCTTCTGAGAGGACGGCACCCGCGAGGCCTCCGGTGGCCGCACCCAGGGCCGCGCCGTCGAGGCGGTCGAGCACGCCGCCTTCGTCGTGGCCCGCGCCCGAGAGGCCGCCTGTTGCAGCACCGGTGCGGGCACCGGCTGGGACAGCGCCACGCACGCCTTGCCTGGCGCGGGCGGCGTTGGCGGCGACCCCTCCGACGGGAACAACGATCGTGGGCACGGCCACCGCGAGTTCGCCGCCGACAAACCAGTTCGGGTTGGCAAGCCGTTCCACATTCATCAGTTGTCGACGTTCTGCAACAAGTTTCTCGTAAGAGCGGTCGGTGAACAGCGTCTCCAGCCGCGCCATGCCTTCTTCGCCAAATCCAAAGGTCAGACCCTGGTCGCCGCCGCCCCAAAAGCTCTCGGAATCCGATGCGCGCCGTGCGTTGGTGGCCAGCTGATATTGCTCGAAGTTCCTGCGTGGGTCGTCGAGATAGAGTTCGTTGAGCATGTGCTGGGAATCAAAACCCGAAGAGACATAATCCCACAGCATATTTGCGCCGTAGCCCGCGCCTTCGAAGAGACCCACGCCGGGATTATCGTGTCTGCCAGACTCGCGCGCGGCCTGATCATAGGCCTGGTTGAAGCCTTGTTCGTCAAGGTCTGCGGGAATACCGCGCCAGTCGGACACCGCGTTTTGCTGCAACGCCTGCTCGCGTTGGCGCTCTCCGATCTGCTCCTCGGCCTTGGCCATGGCGGCTTCAGTGCCGAAGATCACATAGAGTTGTGTGACGGGCAGCGGAATATTGTGGCGGGGCGACTGGCCTTCGTCGTTCAAAATGCCCGAGGCGACACGGTCTCCGTTGGTCATGTCGTAGATGCGGTAGCCTTATGCCGGGAAGCGGCTGGCCGGTGCTGTCATCCACGGCCTCCGCTTCGACCCAGTTGTCAGGGCAGTCCTCGCAGATCTGCCCCACATCGCCGCCGGGTTGGCCGTCTGTGGCGGCAAGACCCTGCCGGAGCAGCGCGGGGTTGTTCGGGTTGCCATTTGGTCCCATCAGGCGAAGCCCGCATAAAAGTCGGTCATCTGCGTGTGCATCAGATCGACCGTCTCACCTTGGGCGACGATCCGGCGGAGCGCGCCCATCAGCGGATCATCGAACCAGTAAATGCCGTGGATCAGCGCCGCGCCGACGTAGGCCAAACGTCGCTCCGCTGCGCGCAGGCCATAGCCATCCGCATGAGAGAGACAGGCATCGAGAAACGCCTGCACGAAAGCGGCCTGCCGCCTTGCAACCAACTACTGCGCCGATGTCGTCTGATCACCATGCTGAAAAAAGGAAACGATGTGTCCGAAAAAGGGAAGATGTCGTGGCAAACGTTGGGAAGACGCGGAAAACTGGCTGTTCTGCATGGATAAAGCGCTGGATGACGAAGACCACACCGGGCCGCATGTTGACAGGTTGCGGGTTGTCTTTCGCCGTGTTGCCGCGATCCTCATCAATGATATGCCGGACTGGGAAGAGGGCAATGCCGCCGACGGTATGACGGGCAGCAAGTTCAGCAGGGCCAGAGGGCGATCAGGGTCCTGATCGCATCGACCGCGGTTGGGGCGGTCAGCCGGGCCGGGGAGGTGCACGGCCAATAGGGGTCTGGGCGGGGACGCTCCTTCGCAATCCTTCATAAAGCGTGGCAGATTGCACCAGAGCATCGCCGCTATGTGCGTCGCACTCTGTCACGAAGGCTTCGGTCGCGTTCTGTGATCCGAACCATTGCACGGCAGCGGCCATATTGGCCGGATCTGTGAGCCACCCGCGCACCAGACCTGCAGTGATCTCGGGGTGAAACTGCACGCCCCAGGCATGGGGACCGACCCGGATCGCCTGATGACGGCAGGCCGGTGAGCCGGCGAGCGTGATGCTGTCTGGTGGCAGGCGGGTCGCCGCCACCCCGTGCCACTGCAACACCGGAAACCGTGCGGGCAGAGTGTCGAAGACCAGGTCCGGGGCACCGGTGCGGGCAACGGGGCCGATGGCCACGGTCGGGGTCGCGAGCGGTTGGCATGTGCCGCCAAGGGCATCGACAAGCAATTGGTGACCGAGGCAAATGCCCAGATACGGCTTGCCCAAATCTCGCACCCATCGGGCGATTGCGGCCTTTTCGGCGATCAACCAACGATGGCTGTGGCTCTCCCAGACATCCATCGGACCGCCCATCACAATGAGCGCGTCAAAAGCGGTCAAGGCCGGGATCGGATCACCCTGATAGAACCGGACAACATGGGCGGTGTCGCCCGCTGCCGCGATATGGTCCGAGAAGGCAGCAGGTCGTTCGCTCGCAACATGCTGAAAGATCAGCACCTGCATCAGTTCTGGAGATAGACCTCCAGGCTGTCGTCGAGCGCGTCCTTCCAGGGAGTATGATGTACCGGGGCCATGGTGCCGGTGATCACGGATTTGTAGCTGTTGTTGCGGAAAGTCATGATGCCCTTTTTCTTATGGCCTTTCCATTCCTTGAAGGCTTGGCAAGCCCCTTCGACATCAAAGGTGGGGTAGTCGGTTTCTTCGATCAGCTCTTTGACATAGTCGCCCTGATACCAGATGGCGTCGTAGTCATCCTCGCCCGCGTCCTCGCGGGCCACGCGGTCTGCCACATCGGCCTGCATGGTGGCCAGATCCGGCATTTCGATCCGCCCCATGATCGCGTCGCGCACCCACCAGGCCTGCGCATCGAACATGTTGAAGGTGAACCACTGGTCCTGCATCCCGATGTAGAACAGTGCAGGTTCGTGGATATAGGCGACCCCTTTGTAGAGGTCCGCCGTGGCCAGCCGGTTGGCCGTTTTCAGACGCAGCCTGTCGGGCAGGAAGGGGAAGTGATGTTTGTAGCCGGTGCAGAGGATCACCGCCTCCACGTCCTTGGATGTCCCGTCTTTGAAGTGCGCGGTATTGCCATCCACATGGATCAGCAGCGGCACCTCCTGCCAGTTGCTGGGCCAGTCATACCCCATCGGGGCGGTGCGGTGGCTGACGGTCACGCTCTTGCAGCCGTATTTCCAGCATTGCGAGCCGATGTCTTCGGCCGAATAGGAGGTGCCGACGATCAGGATATCCTTGTCCTTGAATTCCATCGCATCGCGGAAGTCATGAGCGTGCAGCACCCGTCCCTTGAAGCTCTCAAAGCCCGCAAAATAGGGAACATTCGGGGTGGAGAAATGGCCCGAGCAGACGATCACATGGTCGAATTCCTCGGTATAGGTGTGATCTTCGGGCAGGTTGCAGACCGTGACCTTGAAAGTATCGCCGTCCTTCTCGACCCAGCGCACGGCAGTCTCGAACCGGATCCAGTCGCGCACCCCGGCCTTTTTTACCCGCCCTTCGATATAGTCGAACAGCACCGCCCGCGGCGGATAAGAGGCGATCTGTTTGCCGAAATGTTCCTCGAAGGAGTAATCCGCGAACTCCAGCCCTTCCTTGGGGCCGTTCGACCACAGGTAGCGGTACATGGAGCCGTGCACGGGCTCGCCATACTCATCAAGCCCGGTGCGCCAGGTGTAATTCCACAAACCGCCCCAGCCGGATTGTTTTTCGAAACAGACAATCTCGGGAATATCTGCGCCTTTTGCCGCAGCGGATTGAAAGGCGCGCAGCTGCGCAAGGCCCGAGGGGCCAGCGCCGATGACAGCGATGCGTTTTGTCATAGTGATACTCCCGGAACGTTTTATTTATGTCTGCCCGATTGGGCGCGATGCACGACCTTTAAGTCAATATTTTTTCACAACAGGAAACAGGCAGTGGCCGAGCATTTCTGTACACAGCCTTTGTTTTCGGCGTTTCCGACCCCTCAGATGTCAAGTGTGTTGGCTTTCTCCCAAGCTGAGAAATGTGCACAGAAATCCAGCCATTCCTGGTGCTTCATCTTCAGATAGGCCTTTGAGAACTCCTCGCCCATCGCGGCCTTGAGCCCCTTGTCCTTGTCGTATTCGCGCAAAGCATCCAGCATGTTGAGCGGCAGTTTCGGGGCCCCTCGCACCTTGTGGCCGTCGGCATACATATCGATGTCATAGCGTTTGCCCGGATCCGCCTGGCTGCGGATTCCCGACAGCCCCGCCGCGATGATGACCGCTTGCAGCAGATAGGGGTTGGTGGCCCCATCGGGCAGGCGCAATTCAAACCGACCGGGGCCGGGGACGCGGACCATGTGGGTGCGGTTGTTGCCCGTCCAGGTGACAGTGTTTGGCGCCCATGTCGCCCCGGAGGTGGTGCGCGGCGCATTGATGCGTTTGTAGCTGTTCACCGTCGGGTTGGTGATGGCGGCGAGCGCCGAGGCGTGTTTCATGATCCCGCCCAGAAAGAACTTGCCCTGCTCGGAGAGGCCCAGTTCTCCCGTCGGCCCCTCGGCCTTGTCCGTGGCAAAGACGTTGGTCTTGCCCTCCCTGTCCCAGACCGAAATGTGAGCATGACAGCCATTGCCGGTCAGCCCTTCGATGGGCTTTGGCATGAAGGTCGCCCGCAGCCCGTGTTTCTCGGCCACCGATTTGACCATGAACTTGAAAAACGAATGTTTGTCGGCGGTGGCCAGTGCATCGTCGAACGCCCAGTTCATCTCGAACTGACCGTTGGCGTCTTCGTGGTCGTTCTGGTAGGGGCCCCAGCCCAGGGCCAGCATGTGGTCGCAGATCTCGGCCACCACGTCATAGCGGCGCATCACCGCCTGTTGATCGTAACAGGGCTTGGCGGCGGTATCGAATTCATCGCTGATCTCGCTGCCATCGGGGGTCAGCAGGAAGAACTCCGCCTCGATGCCGGTTTTGACACGCAGGCCTTCCTCAGCAGCCTCTGCCACCAGGCGGCGCAGCACGTTGCGGGGGGCTTGCGCCACATCTTCGCCTTCCATAACGCAATTGCCCGCCACCCAAGCGACCTCGGGCTTCCACGGCAGCTGGATCACCGAGGCCGGGTCCGGCACCGCCAGCATATCAGGGTGCGCGGGCGTCATATCGAGCCAGGTAGCGAAGCCGGCAAAGCCCGCGCCCTCCTCCTGCATATCGGCGATGGCCTGCGCGGGCACCAGCTTGGCGCGTTGCCCGCCAAAGAGGTCGGTAAAGGAGATCATGAAGTATTTTACGCCGTTGTCGGCTGCAAATCTGGCGAGATCAAGTGTCATGCGTGTTCCCTGTCATCGATGTTGTAAGGGCGCGTCCGATGCTCCGGCGCGCCCCTTTTGCGGTTAGTAGGATGTGCCTGGTTTACCGGGATACCAGTCGGTGCCGGCAAGGGGGATCTTGGCCATCGCCGCCGCCTCCAGCGTCAGTGCACAAAGGTCTTCCGGCTCCAGGTTATGAAGGTGGTTCTTGCCGCAGGCCCGCGCGATGGTCTGTGCCTCCAAGGTCATGACCTTGAGGTAGTTGTGCAGACGTCGCCCGCCTTCGACGGGATCGAGCCGCGCCATCAGGTCGGGATCCTGCGTGGTGATGCCGGCGGGGTCCTGACCCTCGTGCCAGTCATCATAGGCCCCTGCGGTGGTCCCCAAGGCCTGATAGTCTTCCTCCCACTTGGGGTCGTTGTCCCCCAAAGCGATGAGGGCCGCGGTCCCGATGGCCACCGCATCTGCTCCCATGGCCATGGCCTTGGCCACATCGGCTCCCGTACGGATGCCGCCGGAGACGACAAGCTGTACCTCGCGGTGCATGCCAAGGTCTTGAAGGGCGCGCACGGCTTCGCGGATGCAGGCGATGATCGGTTGGCCCACATGTTCGATGAAGACATCTTGCGTGGCGGCTGTGCCCCCCTGCATGCCGTCCAGCACCACCACATCCGCGCCCGCCTTGACCGCCAGCGTCGTGTCGAAATAGGGCCGCGCGCCGCCGACCTTGATGTAGATCGGGACCTTCCAGCCGGTGATCTCGCGCAGCTCAAGGATCTTGATCTCCAGATCGTCGGGTCCCGTCCAGTCCGGGTGCCTGCAGGCAGAGCGCTGGTCGATCCCCTTGGGCAGGTTGCGCATCTCCGCCACCCGGTCCGAGATTTTCTGACCCAGCAACATGCCACCGCCCCCCGGTTTTGCCCCTTGGCCCACGACAATCTCAATGGCGTCCGCGCGGCGCAGGTCATCGGGGTTCATCCCGTAGCGGGAGGGCAGGTACTGGTAGACCAGCTTGTCGGAATGGCCGCGTTCCTCATCGGTCATGCCGCCATCGCCGGTGGTGGTCGAGGTCCCCGCCAGCGTGGCGCCCCGCCCCAGCGCTTCCTTGGCCGGGCCCGAGAGGGCGCCGAAAGACATCCCAGCAATGGTGATCGGAATGTCCAACTCGATGGGGTTTGTCGCGTGGCGGGTGCCCAGCGTGACGGCGGTTTCGCATTTCTCCCGATAGCCTTCGAGCGGGTAACGCGAGATCGAGGCCCCCAGAAACAGCAGATCGTCAAAATGCGGCAGCTTGCGTTTGGCTCCGCCGCCGCGAATGTCGTAGATGCCGGTCGCCGCGGCCCGGCGAATTTCCGCATTCACAGGGTTCGAAAAAGTGGCCGATTGTATGGGAACGGTGCGGGGAATGCCGCGTGTTTCATCGTCTTTCATCGCCATTCCTCAATATGCGTTGTCGATGTGGAAGTTATAGAGCTTGCGGGCCGAGCCGTAGCGCCGGAATTCCTCGGGCTTGGCCGTAGAGCTGCCGCGCGCCAGCAGGTCGGCGAGGATTTCGAGATGTTCGGGCCGCATCTCTTTTTCGATGCAATCGGCGCCGAGCGATTTGACCGATCCGCGCACGAACAGGCGCGCTTCATAGAGCGAATCGCCCAAGGCCTCGCCGGCATCGCCGCAGACCACCAGATTGCCCGACTGCGCCATGAAGGCGCTCATATGTCCGATGTTGCCGTGCACCACGATGTCGATGCCCTTCATCGAGATCCCGCAGCGCGAAGAGGCATTGCCCTTGATGACCAGCAAGCCGCCATGGCCCGTGGCCCCTGCGTATTGGCTGGCGTCCCCGTCGATCACGACTGTGCCGCTCATCATGTTCTCGGCCACGCCCGGCCCGGCAGAGCCCTTGATGTTGACCGTCGCCTGCTTGTTCATCCCCGCACAGTAGTAGCCTGTGTGCCCGTTGACCGTGACCTCAATGGGCGCATCGAGCCCGCAGGCCAGCGCATGCGCCCCGCGCGGGTTTTCAATGGTCCAGGTGGTCTGGTTTGTGGTTTCGGCCTGCGCATGCAGGGTGGCATTCAAGGTCCGCAAATCGGTCTGTTGCAGATCAATCGTTTGCATATCAGGCGGCCTTTTCGCTGCTGGTGGGGGCCGCGTTATGGCTCCAGAAATAGACCGTTGCGGGCTCCGGTTCCCAGACGCGGGCCGCCTCGATGCCCGGCAGGTCCACCAGCGCGCGATATTCCGAGCCGAAGGCCACATATTGGTCGGTTTCCGCCATCACCGCAGGTTTGCACGCAATCGGGTCGCGCAGCACACCGAAGCCATCCTTGGTGCCGACCACGAAGGTGAAAAAGCCGTCGAGGTCTTCAAGGCTGCTTTGCAGAGCCTCCCCCAGTGTCGCGCCGTTCTGCATCTTCCAGGTCAGATAGGCGGCGCCCACCTCGGTGTCGTTTTCGGTTTCGATATGGATGCCCTCGCGGCGCAGTTTGCGGCGCAGGGAGTTGTGGTTGCTCAGCGAGCCATTGTGCACAAGGCACTGATCGTCGCCTGTGTTGAACGGATGCGCGCCCATCGTGGTGACGGCTGATTCGGTCGCCATGCGGGTATGGCCGATGCCATGCGTGCCGCGCATTTTTTCAATCTCAAAGCGAGCTGCCACATTTTTGGGCAGGCCGACTTCCTTGTAAATCTCGATGCTGTCGCCTCTGCTCATGACCCTCAGGGACGGGTCGATATCCGTCAAAACGGCCCGTGCAGCGGCCGTCTGACCCGCTGGTAGCGTCACCACCGCATGGGTGCTTTTCACGCGCACGTCGACGGGTATGCCGAGGGGCGCGCCCAGCCGCGCCGCAAGGTCCTCAAAGCTGGTTTCAGGTGTCTCCGACTGAAGGGTGAGCTTGGTCTTATCCTCTTGTTCTCCAGAATAAATCGCAATCCCCGCGCTGTCCGGACCGCGATCTGTCATGGTAATGAGCATTTGCGTCAGCAGCGCGCCCAGCTGAGGTTCGAGACGGCTGTCTTTCAGAAACAGTCCAACTATTCCGCACATGGTGAATTCCCCGAAAAAACACCGCCCCTCGGGCGGCATACGAATCCGACGCTAGCACCAAAAAAATCACGGCTCAACTGTTGGGAAACTTTTTTTCATGTTGGGCAAAAAATACTAGTCAGATGCGGCATCTCGTGGTTCTGTTCCGACAGTGGCGCGAAAACGCAAAGCAGCCACATCCAACAGATAGCCGACACGGGGGTCAAAAACGTGGAACAACAACTTGCAGAACTCGCAGCCAAAGTGGCCGAGTTAGAGGCGGCAAGTGCGGTGGCTGCGGTCACCAACACGATGTTCGCCGAGACATTCTATTATCTAACCATCCCGCTGATGATTATCATCCACGCGGGCTTTCTTGCCTATGAGATGGGGGCCTCGCGGCTCAAAAATGTCCTGTCGTCGGGGGTCAAGAACATCCTCGCCTTCGCCTTCATGATCCCCACATTCTACTTCTTTGGCTGGTGGGTCTACTGGGGCTTCCCCACGGGTCTGCCGGGGGCACCCGGGCCTGCGGGCATCTCCGGTGTGGAATATGCCAATGCCATTGCGTGGGGCTGGGGGGAAAGTGCTCAGTACATGGGGCCAAATATAGCGGATCAGGCCTCGGGTGTTTTCTTTGGCGCCTTTGCGCTCTTTGCGGCAACAACGGCGTCGATCATGTCGGGGGCTGTCATTGAACGCATCCAGACCGTGGGCTTTGTGATCCTTGCGGTTGTGCTGGGCTCTTTTGCCTGGGTCGTTGCGGCGGCCTGGGGCTGGCATGCGGACGGCTGGCTGGTCACCCAATGGGGCGTACATGACTTTGGCGCGGCGGGCCTTGTGCACGCGGTTGCGGGCTTCTTTGCCCTGGGCGTGCTCATCAACCTTGGGCCCCGTATCGGCAAGTTCAACGCGGACGGCTCGGCGAATCACATTCCGGGCCACAACCTGCCGCTGACGGTCACGGGCCTGATGCTTATCATCGTCGGGTTCTGGGGCTTTCTGATGGCCTGCGTGATCGTACCGGGTGAAGCGTGGAGCTGGTCTGCCAGCACGCCGACCACCATATACGGCACGCCGATCACGCTGTCTGCGCTGTCCTTCAACATCCTGATGGGCATTTCGGGCGGTATCATCGGCAGCTGGGTTCTCACCCGCGATCCGTTCTGGATGATGTCGGGCGCGCTGGCGGGGATCATCTCGGTCGCCTCCGGCCTTGATATCTATTATCCGGCGCTGGCCTTCATCATCGCGTTTTCGGCCGGCATTCTGCTCAAGCCCTGTGCGGATTTCCTTGAAAACCGGGGCATCGACGATGCGGTTGGTGCGGTGACGGTGCATGGCACAATCGGTCTCTACGGTCTGATTATGCTCGGCATCTGGGGTTCTGGTTTTCCGGCGCTTCAGGGGGAGGCAGGCAGTGTGCCGACGATTTCTTTGATGGGGCAGATCGTGGGCGCCGTGGTGTTTTTCCTGATCGGCTTTGTGCCGGGCTACGTGGTTTCGCTGGTTCTGAAAATGCTGGGCATGCTGCGTATTCCGCAAGGGGCGGAAGAGGCCGGCATGGACCTCGTCAAGGTCCCTGCACGGGGCTACCCGGAATGGGGGGATGACGCCCCTGTGACACCTGCGCATCCCGCCGAATAACGACAAACCTGAAAGGAGAAAGATATGTTTCCATACGAAGAAGCCAGCTGGTCGGTTGTTGACGGTGCCATGTTCATGGGCTGGGGATCTGCCCTGCCGGGGGGTGCAACACTTGTCGCGGGGCTGCTCTGCGTGCTCGTGCTGGTCTATGGCCAGCGGTCTGAGGCGCAAAAGGCCAAACGCTTCGACAAGTAAGCGAGCGCGCATCCAGAGGGGCCGTCAGCGCGGCCCCTTTTTCCTGTCGTTTCATTTGCCCAGCAGGAAACTTTTTCTACTGACAGTCTTGATTTTGAGGCTGTCCTGAGTCTCAATCAAGGCAACAAACACATCAAGTGGGAGATCGGAATGGCCATTCTTTGGAGAACATCAGCACTGGCGCAGCGCCACGCGGAAATCGGCGGCGAGCTGGAAGACTGGAATGGCATGGGCACCGCGTGGTTCTACGATCATACGCCTGAACGCGCCAAGGCCGACTACGAGGCGATCCGCACCAAGGCGGGGCTGATGGATGTCTCGGGGCTCAAGAAATGCCACGTGGTCGGGCCCGATGCGGCCTATGTGATCGACCGGGTCACAACGCGGAACGTGGAAAAGATCATGCCCGGCCGCTCCACCTACGCCTCGATCCTGAACGATCAGGGCAAGTTCGTTGACGACTGCATTATCTACCGGCTGTCGGTGAATTCCTGGCTGGTGGTGCATGGCACCGGTACAGGCATGGAGCAACTGACAACGGTGGCCGCCGCCAAAAACTGTTCTGTTCTGTTTGACGACGACATGCATGATATGTCCCTGCAAGGGCCTGTCGCCGTTGATTTTCTGGCCAAGCACGTCGAGGGCATCCGCGATCTGGCCTATTTCGGTATGATGCAGACCAAACTTTTTGGCTGCCCCGTGATGATCTCGCGCACCGGGTATACGGGAGAGCGCGGGTACGAGATTTTCTGCCAGCGCAAACATGCGGTGCACCTTTGGGACAACATCCTTTCGGAAGGGGCGTCGATGGGCATCCAGCCGGTGCAGTTCAGCACGCTCGATCTGCTGCGCACCGAGAGCTATCTGCTGTTTTATCCCGGCGACAACTCCGAGACCTATCCCTTCGACGGTGAGACCTGCGGCGATACGCTGTGGGAACTAGGTCTGGAGTTCACTGTTTCTCCCGGCAAGACAGGGTTCATCGGGGCCGAGAACCATTATGCCTCCGAGGGCAAGGAACGCTTCAAGATTTACGGTGTCCTGCTGGACGGGACGACCCCCGCCGACGAAGGCGCGGACCTGCTCAAAGACGGTGAAAAGGTCGGTGTTGTCACCTTCGGTATGTATTCGGAGCTCAACCAGCACAACGTGGGCATTGCCCGCATGCCCGTTTCTTGTGCAACGCCCGGCACCGCATTGACAGTGCGTAACGCGGACGGGGCCGAAATTGCTGCAACCGCGCAGGAAATGCCTTTCTATGACAAGGACAAGTCCATTCGAACCGCCAAGGGCTGAACCGGATCAGCCCCAAGTGTGACCAGCATCAGCCAGAGGAACCCAATGTCGACCTTCGCTTTTCCACCCAGCATCAAGAGCCGCCCGGTCTGGGGCAGCTTTGAGCCGCAGTCAGGCTCGGCGTACCTGTTCGTGGCCGACGCAGAGGGGGCCGAGGCCATCCTTGATCTGGCCAAGGTGGCGCCCGCGCTGATGGCGTCCGCGCATATCATCTACATCCCCAAAGGAACCGATTTCGAAACGGCCCTGCGTGCCCTGAACCCCGCGCAGCTTTATGTCGGGCCCAGCTATGCGGCCTCCCTGCCACGGCTGCGCAAGACGCTTGAGGATGCCAAGATGGGGCTTCAGGTGTATCTGTCGGGCAGCGAAGGGCTGATGGGACAGGCGATGCGCGAGGCGGCAGAAGCGGGCATTCCGCACGCCGCCATCCAGACTGAGCATCGCGGGTCCGTCGCGCGGCGCATGCAATGTGTGCACTGCAAGGGCATCACCGAAGATGTGGCGGTTGACCCCTTTGTCTGCTCCCACTGCGGGTTGAACCTGTTTGTGCGCGATCACTATTCGCGCCGACTGGCCGCCTATCAGGGCGTGTGTATCGACGCCGAAGCGCCTGGATGCGTGCCGGAGCCAAAGGGGATTTACGAATGAGTGGCGCAGAAAAAATCGCCGTCAAGGTGACCGAGATCGTGCCGGTCAACGATCTGGTGACGCGCTTTCGGTTCGAGCGGGTAGACGGTGGCGCTTTGCCCACCTTCTCTGGCGGTGCACACACCGTGGTTGAGATGCAGGATGGTGAGATCACGCGGCTCAACCCCTATTCGCTGATGTCCGATCCGATGGACCCATCCGCCTATACGATCTCGGTGCGGCGCGATGATAAAGGACGCGGTGGCTCGCTCTTCATGCATCAAAAAGTGCAGGTCGGGGACGAGATGACGATCAGCTACCCGGTCAACCTCTTTCCACTCGATCTGCGGGCCAAAAAGCATCTGTTTCTGGCCGGGGGCATCGGGATCACGCCGTTTCTGGCTCAGATCAAGCAGCTTGAGCGTTTGGGGGGCCATTGGGAGCTGCATTACGCCTGCCGTACCCCGGCGCTGGGGTCTTACGTGGATGAGCTGACAGCGCATCACCCGAATGAGACCCATGTCTATTACGATGATCAGGATCAGGCGATTGACCTGAAAAACCTGCTGGATGGCCAGCCGCTGGGCACCCATGTCTATGTCTGCGGGCCGAAAGGCATGATCGACTGGGTGCGCTCCACCGCCCAAGCCGAGGGCTGGCCGCGGGAGATGGTGCATTACGAGGAGTTCCTCGCCCCACAGCCTGGCAAACCCTTTGAGGTCAAGCTGGCTGTGTCGAACAAGGTCATCGCGGTGGGCGAGCACGAAAGCCTGCTCGAGGCGATTGAACGCGCCGGTGTCGATGCGCCCTATCTGTGCCGGGGCGGTGCTTGTGGTCAGTGCGAGACGGATGTGATCGACTATGCAGGCAAATTCATTCACCGCGATCACTGGCTGGAAGAGGAACAACAGGCGAGCGGCAAAAAGATCATGCCCTGCGTGTCACGATTTGAGGGCAGAACCCTCGTGCTGGACCGATAAGGAGCCCTCATGACAATTCAATTCAACGACGAGACCTTTCGCGACGATTACACCTTTCGGAATTCCGATTGGGCGCTCAAGCGGTTTCCCTTTCCGTTCCACGAAGACAGCTACATGTATTCGGTCAACATGGAGCAACACCGGGGCGGGCCCGAAGGATCGGTCTACGAAAAACGCTTTGACGTGGACGAGCATTACGTGAGCGAAATGCGCGACCGCGCGCAGGTCCTGAGTGAAGATCCTTTGCGCTGCCAGTCGCTGCCTCATATGACGCTGGCGGGCTGGGATGTGCTGGAGCTTATCATGGTCAGCAAGTCCGAGGATTACCCGGATCTTTTTGAGCTGCACCGCGATGGCAATCGCTGGCGCTGGATCAACAAGCCGCTGGGCATTGACGATACCTTCACGTTTCTGGATGAAGCGACGCTGCCCTACGGTCCACTGGAATACATCACGCGGCAGACGCAGGGCGATTTTGCCGTATTGGATCAGCGTGACGACAACCTGTGGATGGACGCGGGCATGGTTACCACCCAGGCGGACTGGAGCCTCGATTTCGACATCGGCATGAACTTTTTCGAATGGCACGCGCCGGTGCCGATGGCGCATGAAAAGGGCATCTTTGTGCGCGCGCTCAAGTTCCTGATGAACATCCAGCAGGGCGCGCCGGCGCGTCGGCTGAACTGGACGATGACGGTGAACCCGCTACTCGACACCAGCCCCGAGAACTACCACAAATGGGGCATCCAGAAGACCACGCTCACACCTGAAAACATCGGCGCAAAACAGCATCTGCGGGTTGAGTTGCAGACATTTTTCCGCCTGCCGAGATCGAATGCGCTGGTGTTTCCGATCCGGTGTTACCTGTGCAGTTTTCAGGATCTGATGACCGTCCCGAAATGGGGGCGGCGGCTGCACCGGGTGGTGCGCGATCTGCCAGCGGAACTGGCGACATACAAGGGCTTCATCGACAATCGTCCGCTGATGCTGGACTACCTGTCAGGTTTTGACGACGGGCTGCCAACCTCGCCCGGCATCTGGCCGGATCTAGAGACCGAACCGCCACTGGCCAAATAGCCCCGCGCGAGCAGAGCGAGTCAGGTCATCTGCGGGTAGGAAATCACCGCAAGATACTTGGCGGGCAGTTTCACCAGCACCTCAGGGCCGTGGGGCGCATCCGCGTCGAAAAACAGGGTGTCTCCGGGCTGCATCTTAAAGACATTGTCGCCATGCCGGTAATCCACCTCGCCTTCGAGCATATAGATCATCTCTATGCCGCCATGCTGGAATGTCGGAAAGACGTCCGACTTATCCGACAGGGTGATGAGATAGGGCTCCACGATCACGCCGCTGGCGTTGGACCCGATGTGGCCCAACAGATTATACTGATGGTTGGCGCGGGTCCCCTCGCGCTCCAGCTCCACACCTTCGCCGGCTTTGGTATGAACTGCCTCGCGCTTTTCCTCGAAGCCTTTGAAAAAAGCGGTGAGCGGCACGGACAGCGCATTTGCAAGGGTCTGGAGCGTGGTCAGCGAGGGGGAGGTATTCCCGTTCTCGATCTTGGAGAGCATGCCGATCGACAGCCCCGTGTTCGCCGAAAGCTCCGCAACGGTAATGTCTTTTTGCCTGCGATGGCTCCGCACTTCGCGGCCAATCGCGATCTCAAGAACCTTTTCGCGCGCCTCACGCACCCTGTGAGGGTCCTGGGCAAGCTTGATCGTGCCGGGTGCACGCGTCTTTTTCAGGTCTTTCAACGTGTCTTTCCTTTTGCGCCCAGAGGCTCTGGTCCAATTTTGGCAGACAGTCGCACAACTGGCTATCAAGGTGCAATTATTTCCTGTTAGTATAAAAAAGATGACGGAGAATAAAAAAACCAAGATCGGATTTCTGGTCTTTCCAGGCTTTCCGATGGCCTGCCTGACCTCGATGATCGAACCCTTGCGCGCGGCCAATGAAATCGTGGGATTCACCGCCTTTGACTGGGCCATTCTGTCGGAGCAGGGCAGCACCGTCACCTCCAGCGCGAGGGTCGTTTTCCAGGCCGATGCCGCGCTGTCGGAGGCGGAGGGTTTTGCCCAGCTCTTTCTTCTGTCGGCCCCGACAAGCGAGTTCACGGACCCCACCCTGTCGCGGGGCCGGTTGCGCAGGCTTGACCGGCACGGCACGCTTTTGGGCGCGGTGAGCGGGGGCGTTTTCCCGCTTGCGCGGGCCGGGCTGCTGGACAGCGCCAAGACCTCGGTGCATTGGTGCTACGCGGCGGCTTTTGCGCAGGAGTTTCCGCAGATTGCCGGCACCAATGAAGTGATTTCCATTGACGGGCGTCGTATCACCGTCTCCGGGGCGGCGGCGGCCTTTGATCTGGCGCTGCATCTTGTCAGCGACAAGCTGGGCCAAGGCGTTGCGACCGAGGTTGCGTGCTGGTTCCAGCATGCGATTGTCCGGGGGCAGGGGGTCGATCAGAAGGTGCCGACCGTGCGGGCGGAAAGCACAGATGACATGCTGCCGCAGATCGTGCGGGAGGCGGTGGATATCTTTGCCAGCCACATTGAGGATCCGATCAAGGTTGCGGATGCTGCTGATATCATTGGTGTTTCCGCGCGGCAGTTGGAGCGGATGTTTCGCAAGGCAACGGGGCGCAGTCCGCTGCATTACTATCGCGCGATGCGCATGAATGCCGCCCGGCAACTGGTGCTCTATTCCAACGAAAACATGACAGATATTGCGCTCGCCGTCGGCTATGCCTCAGCCACGCCGATGATCCAGAACTACAAGGAAATCTTTGGCATCCACCCTGCGGCAGACCGCGACAAGATCAATCTATTCCGGGTGCGCAAGAATGCGGCGGTCCCGACCGCGCATTAGACAATGGCGTCTGCTGCCGTGACCAGCGCATGGTACAGCGATCCGGCAGAGGACCGCGGGCCGATGAACCGCATTTCCTCACTTTGTTTCAGACAAACCAGAAAGCAGCCCATCTGATGCACGGTCGTCCGTTGCGCGTCCCCGGTCTGCATCCGGCGGGCAGGGGCCGGGCACAGCCGCTCACACAGATCAACCACCCTGTCGCCCGACACGTCGAAACAGACCCAGGCATCGGTTTGCTCCGTGATCGAGGCCGCCTGTTTCAGCTTTGCCTTGAGCTCATCCGCGAGCCGCTCATGCGCGTCATAATCGGCGGCCACAATCCATTGATCCGGCCCCATCCAAAGCGCCGAGAACGGGTCGCGCAGCAGCGCTTTGCCGGGTGGCGGTGGCCCATCGCCGAGCCATGTCGTCAGAGTTTGACGGCAGGTCGGTTCACGCCCCTGCCGCGCTGTAACCGAGGCCAGCGCAATCTGCGGCCTCTCGGTGATGGCCATCCCGCCGATCTGATCGGTCCAGGGGGCCGCGTGCCCAAGGGCGGTGAGGGGGGCAAGATCATGCACGCAGACGCTCTCCTTCAGGATCGATGAAATGGGCGCTGACAACTTCGACCCGGGTCTCGACACCGGTCAACGGGCTGACAAGGCGCAGCACCTCGCCGAGGCGCGCGGCCCCGCCCTTGAGAAAGCCCAGGGCGATGTGATGTCCCAGGTTGGGCGAATAGCATGCCGAGGTGACATAGCCCTGATCGTGGGCGGCATCGATGGGCCCGGTTGCCGCCATCAGATGCGCCCCGGCGGGAACGGTATCGTCCGGGTTCAGCGGCTTGAGACCCACCTGATGCAGCGCGTCCGGCGCCGTCAGACCTTCGCGCTGGGACAGGACAGAGCCGATGCTGTCCTTGGCCTTGCTGACCATCCGGCCCATGCCGAGATTGAGCGCCGTGGTTGTCCCGTTCAGCTCGTTCCCCGTGGCATGGCCTTTTTCGATCCGCATCACGCCAAGGGCTTCGGTGCCGTAGGGCACGATATCGAATTCCGCCCCGGCGGCCATGATCCGCCGGATCAGCGCATCCCCATAGCGGGTGGGGACCGCGATTTCATAAGCCAGCTCACCACTGAAGGAGATGCGGAAAAGCCGCGCGCGCAAGCCGCCGCAGACGGTGATGCTGCCGCAGGCCATGAAGGGGAAGGCCTCGTTTGATAGGTCAAATTCCGGGTCCACGATCTTTTGCAGCACCCGGCGCGCGTTCGGCCCCGCCACGGCAAATTGTGCCCAGGCTTCGGTGGTCGAGATCAGCTGCACATCGAGGTCCGGAAACAGACATTGGCGTACGAACTCCATATGCCGGTAGACGCTGACCGCATTGGCCGTCGTGGTGGTGATAACAAAATGGTCCTCGGCCAGCCGGGCAGCCGTCCCGTCGTCCATGGCGATGCCGTCCTCGCGCAGCATCAGACCATAGCGCGTCCTGCCAACCGCCAGCTTGGCAAAGCCATTGCAGTAGACCCTGTTGAGGAAGGTCGCCGCATCCTCGCCCTGCACGTCGATCTTGCCCAATGTCGTGACATCGCAGACCCCGACGGACGCGCGGGTGCCTAGCACCTCGCGGTCGACACTTTCGCGCCAGTGGGTTTCATGCGGCAGGGGGAACCACTGCGCCCGCAGCCAATTGCCCACTTCGACAAAGACCGCCCCCCGCTCTTTGGCCCAGAAATGGCTGGGGGTTTTCCGGGTCGGATGAAAATCCTGTCCCACCGCCCGCCCGGCAAAGGCAGCAAGGGCCACAGGCGTGTAGGGCGGACGAAAGATCGTGGTGCCCACCTCGGGGATGGATTTTCCCGCCAGCTCCGCCATGATCGCCAGCCCGCCGAGGTTGGAGGTTTTGCCCTGATCGGTCGCCATGCCCAGCGTCGTATAGCGCTTGAGGTGCTCGACAGCGCGAAAGCCCTCCTGATGGCTCAGTTTGACGTCCTTGACGGTAACGTCATTTTGCTGATCCAGCCAGGCGCGCTCCGCCCCCTGCACGTACCAGAAGGGGGGGGCGGTGACATCTGCATCCTCGGCCTCGGGCAGGACCGGCAAGCGCCCCTTGAGCCCGAGCGCCTTTCGGGCCGCCTGCGCGCCGCTGCGCAGGGCGGCGGCGGTGGACATCTCACCCTTGGCGGCCCCCGCGACCAGCATGCCGGGGGGCAGGGATTCGCCGGGCACGAAGGCTGACAAAGCGTTGTTCCAGATCGGGCGGCCGCGCTGATGGCAGGTAAGATGCACGTTCGGGTTCCAGCCCCCCGATACCCCCAGAGCCCCACATTCGATCAGGCGCGTGTCGCCCCCGGGCAGCCGGACCTCGACAAAGGTCAGTCCCATCCGCCCCCTTGTGTCAACCACCTGCGCGCCGGGGAGCGTTTCATAGGCGCCGTCGCGGGGAGCCTCTTTGCGCACATCGATGACGGCGGCCACCTTGATCCCCTTGGCGATCAGATCGCGTGCGGTCCGATGCCCGTCATCCGACTGGGTGAAAAGCGCGATCCGTTGCGCCGGAGCGGCCCCGAAACGGTTCACATAGGTCCGCACCGCCGCGCCCAGCATGATGCCGGGCCGGTCGTTGTTGTCAAAGGCGATGGGGCGCTCTGTTGCCCCGGCGCACAGCACGGTATCGCGGCTGTAGATGCGCCACAGGATTTGGCGGGGCTTGCCGGGATCAGGGCTGTGCAGGTGGTCGCTGACCCGCTCCACCGCGCTATAGATGCCGTGATCGAACGCCCCGATCACCGTGGTGCGCGGCATCAGCCGCACGTTGGGCAGGCCTGCCAGTTCCGCCACCGCCCCGGCGGCCCAATCGGCACCGGGCTGATCCGCGATGCTCAGCGTTTCACTGTTGAGCCGCCCGCCAAAGCGAAAATCCTCGTCCGCGAGGATCACATCCGCCCCCGCGCGCCCCGCCGTCAGCGCCGCCATCAGGCCGGAGGGCCCCGCGCCGATCACCAGCAGATCGCAATGCAAAAACCCTTTGTCATAGCTGTCCGGGTCGGCCTTTAGGGACAGTGACCCAAGTCCGGCGGCCCTGCGAATGATCGGCTCGTAGAGCTTTTCCCAGAAAGCTGCGGGCCACATGAAGGTCTTGTAGTAGAACCCGGCGGTCAGAAAGTTCGAAAACCGGTCGTTGATCGCCAAAAGATCAAACCGCAAGGACCCGAGCCGGTTCTGGCTGCGTGCCCATAGGCCATCGTAAAGCTCGGTTGTGGTAGCGCGGGTGTTGGGCTCCTGTCGCGCACCGCCACGCAATTCGACCAGCGCATTGGGCTCTTCGGATCCGGCGGTCAGCGGGCCGCGCGGGCGGTGGTATTTAAAAGAGCGGCCCATCAGACGTATGCCATTGGCCAGCAGGGCGGAGGCCAGCGTATCGCCGGGATGGCCGGTGTATTGCTTGGCATCGAAGTTGAATTTCAGGGTTTTGCTGCGGTCGATCTGTCCTCCGGGGACGCGGTTCGCTTGGGTCATCTGCTGCGTCCTCTGGCGCGCGCCACGTCGCGGGCAAGTTCTACGGAGATGATTTCGTGGGTCACCGTATCGCGGGTCACCACCAGCCATGATCTGTCGCCCGCCTCGTGATACCACAGCTCGCGGTGCAGACCGGCGGGGTTGTCGCGCAGATACTGGTAGGCGTAGAACGCTTCTGCCGCAGTCTCGGCCATCCCATCGGGGCGGTCGATCAGGCTTGCATCGCCCAGGTAAGTGAATTCGGCGCTGTCCCGGGGGCCAAGCAAAGGATGGTCAATAATCATCAGTGCAAATTGGGCTGTGCACCCACCCCCTTTTCATCAATCATCAAACCCTTTTCAAAGCGGTCAAACCGGAAGGCTGTCGCCATCGGGTGCGATGCGTCGCGGGCCAGCAGATGGGCAAAGCAGAAGCCCGAGGCCGGTGTCGCCTTGAACCCGCCGTAGCACCAGCCCCCGTTGAAATAGAGCCCGTCGATGTGGGTCCGGTCGATGATCGGCGAGCCATCCATCGACATGTCCATGATGCCGCCCCACATGCGCAGCAGACGCGCGCGGCCCAGCATGGGAAAGATCGCCATGCCGCCTTCGCAGACGTCTTCGACGACGGGCAGGTTGCCGCGTTGCGCATAGGAATTGTAGCCATCGAGATCGCCGCCAAACACCAGCCCGCCCTTGTCGGACTGGCTGCAATAGAAATGCCCGGCTCCGAATGTAATGACCCCCGGCAGCACCGGCTTGAGCCCTTCGGAGACGAAGGCTTGCAGCACATGGCTCTCGAGGGGCAGGCGCATTTCTGCCTTGGCCATCAGGCGGCTGGAGGCGCCCGCAACCGCGCAGCCGACCTTCCCGGCACCGATAAAGCCGCGCGATGTTTCCACCCCGAGGCATCTGCCGTTCCGGGTCCGAAACCCGGTAACTTCGCAATTCTGGATGATGTCCACGCCCCGGCTGTCGGCCCCGCGCGCATAGCCCCAGGCCACGGCATCGTGCCGCACCGTGCCACCGCGATGCTGCGCCAGCCCGCCCTTGATCGGGAAGCGGGCGTCGTTGACGTTGAGGAAGGGGTACCGCGCCTTGATCTGGTCCACGCTTAGCAGTTCGGCGTCCGCACCGTTCAGGATCATGGCATTGCCGCGCCGGATGAAGGCATCCCGCTGCGCATCGCTGTGGATGAGGTTGAGAATGCCGCGCTGGCTGACCATGGCGTTGTAGTTGAAATCCTGCTCCAGCCCCTCCCAGAGCTTGAGCGAGAACTCATAGAACGGCTCATTGCCGTTCAGCAGGTAGTTGGAGCGAATGATCGTGGTATTCCGGCCCACGTTACCGCCGCCGATCCAGCCTTTTTCCAGCACGGCGATCTTTTTCTGGCCGAACTCTTTCGCAAGATAATAGGCCGTGGCGAGCCCATGGCCGCCGCCGCCGATAATCACGATATCATAGTGATCCTGCGGCTCAGGGTCGCGCCACGCGGGGGTCCAGCCCTTGTGGCCTGTCAGGGCCTCTTTGATGACCCGGAAACCTGAATAACGCATGGCACACCCTCTTTGGGACAAGGTGTCATATCCCTAAGATATTACCACGGCGAAACCGGACATGGTGCTTTTCAAATGCGACATGCGCGGTTGTGCATGCCGGATGCCGCACCGCCTGCTAGGGTGGATCATCCGATCTGCATGTTCCTTGTACCGACACCCAATCCTGCGCAGCATTCACCAGTGCCCAGCAAGAGGTTGCCGTCGGGATGATCTTGACCGAGGAGGAAAGCGCGCAGCTTGTGGGGCAACCAACTCCCGCTGGCAGCCCGATCGCGATGCGGATTGTGACCGAGGCGGCATGTTGCCCCCGGGGAGCCGGTTGCCGTGGCCTTTTGCAATGCGGTTCTGGAGGCCCGGACAAACCGTCATGGCGGTTTTTCGGACCTTGCCTGCAGCGTCAGCGGGGGGGCAGCATACGACGGGTTGCATATTGCTGAAAACCGACATGCGCGGCGGGTGATCGACATAAGATCGCTGCCCTGCGCAGGCAATCTGAGGACATCTGTTTACCCGGAGCCCGGGGGCCTTAATCGGGCACCTTGCAGACGCGGGGGAGAGGGGGCTGGCAGGGGCTGCCGCTATTTTTACTGGCTGAATCGCCGTTTCCGACCGGCGAGGTGTTCGCTTTGGCCGAGGATGGGAGGATCCGCCGATCCGATGCGCCCCATGCCGGTCACCGACCTTGGTGACACCTAAGACGATGTGACAAACCCGGTGATGAGCTGGCGCAGTCCCAGCGCGGCCCCGGCAAAGATCGCCAGGAAAGTGATCGGCGCGCTCAGCGCAAAGAGCGAGAAGGCAGAGATGCCCTGTCCAATGGTGCATCCCAGCGCCAACACCGCTCCAAACCCCATGCAGATGGCGCCAAGGCACTGACGTTTCAACTCCCGCGGGTCTTCGCAGGCTTCCCAGCGAAAATGCCCCTTGATCAGGCTGCCGCCAAAGGCACCGGCCAGCACACCGGCGATCGACCCCACGGCAAAAGACAGCCCGCCCCCGCTGGAGGTCATCAGAAACAACAGACTTTCGCCAATCGGTGCTGTGAAGGTGAAACTGTGCACATCCTGATATCCAAAGCCTTCACGGGCAATCCACTGCGTGCCGGCCCATCCGGCGGCGATTGTCAGACCAACAACGCCCCCCCAGGCAAGCGCGCTGCGGTTGGCGCGAAACGCGCGAGGCCAGAGCGCCCAGATCAGCAGACCGCCGCTGAGCACCAGCCCAATGGCCGTGCTTGGCAGCGGGATGACCCGTGCGAGCGCATCCGGATAACTGCGCAAGGATGTCTCGAGAGCCGTGGCTTCGATCAACCCGACCCGCAGCGCCCCGAGCGGCCCGGACAGCATGATGTAGGACGAGATGCCCATAACCAGTACGATCACGAAGGCGCGCAAATCCCCACCGCCGGTGCGCGCCAAAGCGCCAAAACCGCAGGTGCCCGCAAGCGACATGCCATAGCCAAACAAAAGGCCGCCGATGATGCTCGCCAGCGGGGAAAAGGGGGCCTGGAAATAGACCGTATCGCCTGGGGTCAGGTGCCCGGTCGCGATCAGCAGGAAGGTGGCCGCACTTGCGACACCGATGGCCAGAAGCCACATGCGCATGCGCTGATCATTTCCCTGATAGAGGTAGTCCTCTATCGCGCCCAAGGTGCAAAAGCGGCCAAGACGCGCGGCCAGCCCAAGCGCTATGCCCCCGCACAGGCCAATGAGTGCGGACAGTCCCGCATCGGATATCCCCTCGATCATGAAAGCTCCCCCCAGTCATGAACGCAATTCTTTGTCTGGCTGACCTAGTGCTCCTTGCAGAACAGGTCGTAGACCACATCCAGTATCTGAACCGCGCGTTTGTCTGTCAAACGGTAATAGATCGCCTTGCCTTCCCGCCGGGGGGACACCAACCCTTCGGTGCGCAGACGCGAAAGCTGTTGCGACACAGCCGCCTGACGCGCCGAGAGCAGCTCTTCCAACTCTGTCACCGATTTTTCGCCCGACGCGAGATGGCACAAGATCATCAGCCGACCTTCATGGCTGATCGCCTTGAGGAAGTTCGACGCCTTGCAGGCGCTTTGCATCATCCGCTCGATTTCGTCTGCAGACATGTCATTGGTGATAACAGGAAGGCTCATGGCGGGTGATTGATCCAGCATTTCGTTACCCGCGCTCCTTAACCCAGAATGCCGCAGCGCCGCAAACGACTACACCGTCGGGGAGATAAAATTTCCGCGAACGGTTACAATTTAGGCTCATTGCGAAACCTGGGCAGCCTCGGGATGTTCCGCGAGAAGCTTTTCAAGCAAAAACCAGAAGAATTCGTCGCCCGCATATCCCTCAAGACGCCCCAACTCCTTGCCATCTGCCACCAGCACAAAGGTTGGTGTAAAGACCGGCCTGCTGGTAAATGCGATGTCGTCCGGCAGGTCCCGCAGATCAACCCGGCGCAGCGGTGCGCGCACGCCCTCCGCGGTCTTGGGATAGATATGCGCGATATCCTTGTTCCATTGTGCGCACCAGTGGCAGCCATCCTGCTCGACCATGACAAGCTCATCCGCGCTTGCGGGGCCGAAGACACTCCAGATCAATGCTGCTGCGATAAGGGGTCGGGCGGTGCGCATGAGGCGTCCCTGTGCTGAATATCAAAGATATACAATAAATTGAATGTGTAAATCAAACTATTCTTCTGTGAGCAGATGCATCAAGGCAGAACATGGCGCACCGCGCAGCCAGGACCATGCGCCTTCGCAAGGCTTCAGCGAACCGCGCCGATGTGGACGAAAGCGGCTGTGAGCGACTTGCCTTGACTGGATCAACCTGACAGGTTTTGTACCATCATGGCCCCTGTGTTTTATTCCTTTCGCCGGTGTCCTTACGCCATGCGTGCGCGGCTTGCGCTGGTATCGTCGCAGGTGCCGGTTGCTCTGCGCGAGGTGGTCCTGCGGGACAAGCCCGCCGCTTTTCTGGCAGCATCCCCCAGTGGTACGGTGCCCTGCTTGGTGACGTCTGATCGCGTGATAGACGAGAGCCTCGACATCATGATCTGGGCGCTGGAGCAGAATGACCCCGAGGGGTGGTTGCAGATGCCAGCCGGGGGCTGGGACTGGATCGCGCGCTGCGATGGGCCCTTCAAAGAGGCGCTGGATAAAACCAAATATGCGACCCGCTATCCCGACAGCGATCCGGCCGAGGCGCGGGCCGCTGCGGTCGGTTTTTTGACCGATCTGGACCGCCGGCTGGAGACCTGGATGTTTGAAACGCCGTCGGGTGCCGATTTTGCCATCCTTCCTTTTGTGCGGCAGTTTGCCTTTATCGACATGAATTGGTTTGAGGCGCAGGACTGGCCGGCGCTGCAACGTTGGCTTGCGGATTTTCTGGCCAGCAGGGGCTTTGCCGCGATCATGCCGAAATTCCCGCAATGGCAGCCCGGTACGCCGGAGGTTGCCTTTCCCTGATCTGAGCTTTTCGCTTGCGTGTTGCGTTGACCTCGGGCCAAGCCGCCCCTAGAACGCAGAGGCTTTGAAACTGTCGACGCTCTGTCGGCTCTATCTTTCGGATCTGCACATCATGGCACATGCAACGCCGCCGGTTTTTCTGGTTGCCGATATTGGGGGCACGAATACGCGCGTCGCGCTCAGCGATGGCGAAAACGTGCTGTCCGGGACGATCCGCCGGTACCGCAATGCCGAACATCCCGGACTTGAGGTCGTGCTGAAGCAGTACCTGGCCGCCGAAGGCGATATCGTGCCGCGCGCGGCATGCATTGCGGTTGCCGGACCTGTGCGCGACGGCAAAGGACATCTGACCAATCTCGACTGGGATATGGACGAGGCAGGCCTTGCCAAATCAATCGGCGCGGGCCATGTGGCGATGCTGAACGACCTGCAGGCACAGGGATATGCGCTGGATCATGTCTCGGACGCGGATATGATGCTGGTCCGGCAGGGGTCGGACGGCCCTGACGGTGCCCCGAGGCTTGTGGTCAATCTGGGCACCGGATTTAACGCAAGCCCTGTTTTCGTCGCCCCTTCGGGTCCGTTTGTGGCAACCTCTGAGAGTGGCCATGCGACAATGCCGGTCCGAACGGAGCAGGACATGCGGCTGTGCGGTTTTGTGGCCCGCCAGCACGGGTTCGCGGCGATTGACGACATTCTGTCAGGGCGCGGGTTGGCGCATATCTATGCCTTCCTGTCTCATGAGGCGGGCAAGAACGACACGCTCACCTCAGCGGCGATCATGGAGGGCTGTGCGTCTCGTGCTGACCCCTTGGCCGTTGAAACTGTGGCATATTTTACACGGCTGACGGCCATGGTGATGGGTAATCTTGCGCTGGTACAGCTTCCGTTCGGTGGGATTTACATGGTGGGCGGTCTGTCCAGCGCCATCGCGCCCTACATGGCCGAATTCGGCTTTGATACCGCGTTTCGCGACAAGGGGCGGTTTGCAGATTTCATGGATGATTTCAGCATTTACGTGTTGCAGGACGACTATGCGGCTCTCAAGGGGACCGCAGCTTATCTGCACGGGCTTGTGGCACAGCAGGAACAGGCCTAGACGTCGAAAAAGACGGTTTCCTCCGGTCTCTTCAGCCGGATGTCGCACCGGTAGCTGTCACCGTCTTTGCGGGCAATCAGCGTGATGCGGCGTGTGTCCTGTTCTATCATGCGCAACACGGGGTCTGTCGTATTCGCAGCCGCTTCACCTTCGACGTAAAGCCTTCTATGCAGGCCCAGATTGATGCCGCATGCCACCAGCCAAAGGTTCAGATGCGGTGCCATCGCCTGACCGTCCGGCGCCATGACAGGCTCTGGCTTGATGGTCTCAAAGCGGAAAACGCCGCTGTCGAAATCTGGCACGACACGGCCCCAACCGGTAAATCCCGCCTCAGCCTGCGCCGTGCCCGCCTAGCGCCCCGCCGCATCCGCCTGCCAGATTTCCACCAGCGTCTGCGGCACGGGCCGTCCGTTTTCGTCAAGAACGCAGCCATGGATGATGATGCGCTCTCTGATCGGATCGCCCGAGGCGACATGATTTCGTAGCAAATCGCGGTCAATCTCGGCGATATCCTCTGTCCGAAAGGTCGGGCCGGTCAGTTCACTGGCGGTCTGATCGAGCGAGAGTTTTGGATACTGCGGCGCACGCGTGATGCTTGTCTTGTAGTCGGGCGCGAGGCCCAGGGGGTGCCACCGGTGATCGTGCGGATAAAGCGGGCGTTGGCTCATGAGGTTTGCGTTTCCATCTCCGCATAGGTCTCTTTGGCGAGTCTGATAGAGCAGTTGGTGGGGGGCACACCTGCGTAAACGGCCACATGCATCAAGGCCTCCATGACATCCTTTGGGCTTGCGCCGGTACGTGCTGTAGCCCGGATATGCATTGGAATCTCGTCGAAATTTCTGGTGGCTGCCAGAATCGCAAGCGTCAGCATCGACCGTTCCCGGAGGCTGATCGCCTCGCTTTCCCAAAGCCTGCCACAGGCACTTTCGGTGATAAAGGCCTGAAAACAGGCATCAAAAGCCGTTGTCTGCGTTTCTGCCGCACATGCGCGTCCCCCAGAACCGCGCGGTGCAAGGTCATGCCCTTGTCGGACCGATCTGACATCTGGCCTCCTCTCACCAAGTGGCGGGTGAAAGATCGCGCAGCCTTGGGGGGTACGTTCTCAAAAAGCGCCGTGATTGGATAGCGGGAAGCCCGCATTTTGTCGGATCGCTTTCCCCGGCGCGTGTCTTGAACATTCGATCCCGAAATCCGGCGGGTTTGATGTAACGCAAAGACGGTACCGCCAAATACCGGCTTGGCTGTTCCTGGAAAACTGTATTGGAGAAAACATGTTCCGCTCAATTGTCGTGGCCGTAGACGGGTCAGAACCGGCCTCTCGCGCGCTGGAGGCCGCCTGCCAGCTTGCCGGTGCGTTTGATGGCGAAATCCACCTGATCCACGTGACCGAAAACCGGAACGATCCGCAGGGAACGTCGGTCATGGCCGCCGCTGCGGCACAGGTGCAAACAGCGGGCATTACCCCCTCCAGCACGACCGTGGGTGAGGGCGACGCCTTTGAGGAGATCATGACCATCGTCGGGCTTTACGGCGCGGACCTCGTGGTGACCGGACGGCGCGGTCTGGGCAATATCAGCGGATTGTTCGCAGGCAGCACATCACAGCAGATCGCCAAACACGCAAAATGCGCTTTCTTATCGGTTCGGTGACGCAAGGGCAGGTCCCAGCAGCATCGGCGGCGGCCTGTCTTTCCTAGGCTTGTTCTGCCGATTTGCGATCAAAACAGGGATGTGAACCTGTCCGGCAAACGGTAGAGAACCTTGCTGCGGCCCCCGCCAAAGAAGGTGACCTTGCCGTCGTGCAGATCCTTGGCCTCGGCCGTCATCTTGTCGCGGAATTCGGGGAAATCAATCGTTGTCGCCTGCGGTTCCTGGAGGGCGAGCCTTTTGTAGGTCGCGATGCTCTTGGCCCATGTATCTTTCTTTTTCGCGTCCGGCTTGTTGTAGATATCGTCGCGCAACGTGGCGCGGCCTTCCAGTCGCGTCCGGCTTCTTTCAAAGTCGTAGAACCGCAAGTGCATCAGATAAAGATGAGGGGCGAGATGGCGCGGCTGATGGTTGTTGGCATGTCCGCCGTTGGTAAAGCTGACGTCGTGCCGAACAATGCAGGGTTTGGCATAATTTGCGTTCAGCCGGAACAGCCGCCGTTTTTCCAGAACGGGACCCGGGTCGGTGAGTGCCAAAGGTTCCAGGTCGGGATTGTGGACGATCTCTATCCCGAAAGGAGAGAGGGACTTGGGCGTAGACGGGCCGGTGTTTGCCTTGAGATAGGCGCGCAGGCTGGTGCCTTGGTCGGGATCAAGCACCACGATCTCGTCGACATCTCCGGCAATCATCCAGTTGTAGTAGCGCAGAAAACCATTGGTAAACTGGGTGATCAAAAACCAGCGACGCCTTTCGAACTGAAAGAGCGCGGGATCACGGGGGATATGGATGACATTTGCGCCTTCGGCAATGCGATGGTGCTCGGGATCGTTGCCATGACTGAGAATGTAGAGGTGCTGCCGTCCAACCTGTTTCTCATAATAACGCACCCAGGTGTCCAGAAGATCATAGTCCTCATACGCCATGGTCAGGATGCCCAGTGGTTCCTTTGTCGGGTCAAAGATCGGGCGGGGCGGCATGTCGAGGCTCTCAGTTCAGCACGCTGTCACGCACCGGGTTTTTCAGTTGTTCCGCAGGGTTTCAGGCCCGACGCAGCATGTCCAGTGCCGTTGTTAAAATCCGCGCGCCGTACCGGGCATTTTTGTGCGTCCTATCGTTCCGTTCACGGTGCTTCTGTACGGCGTAGGCGGGATCGGTACAGCAGCCGTCAATGACCGTTTCATCCGGCTGCCGGAGCAGTTCGATCCCGTCGGTGCGGGCAATTCCCTGCACCACATGCCAAGCCGCATCGCGCTCTTGGGGCCGGGCGTTTCTGGCTTCCGAAAACCGGGGCGGAATGGTTTCATCAAACCCCGCCGTGTCAAATGAAATGGGGGCCAAGACCACGCGGCTGTCGGCTGACGCGGCAGAGTGCCGGGCGAAATGATAGGGCTGCAGCCGGTGCAGAAAGTCGTGAATCCAGCGCCGCTCGACACCGGGTGACAGGCGCTGATCACCCGTGCGGCGGCGATGCAGCAGTTCAGGAAACAGCCGGTAAAGATCGATCCGGCAACCCATGAACAGCACCATGTCGAAATCGGCCGCGGTCAGTGTCCTGCGACCGTGCCGGTTGGTCTTGGCGAAGCGCCCGGCGGTATAATCGTCCAGCGGCTCGATCCGATCATTGCGCCAGGCCAGATGCCGAAATTGCGCGCCCGCATTGCCCCAGAACTCGATATCGACCCCCGTCGCATCGACCAGCCCGCTCTTAACGGCCTGTCTGGTGCAAATGAAATGACTGTCCCCAAAAACGCAAAGCCGTTTATTTTCCAAAAGCATTCAGCATCTCTTCTTCGCACAAGAGAGCCTCCGTCGCGTCCTCGGCGTCCTGTTCTTCATCGATGATCTTTTTGGGAAGCGCCTGCTCGGGGCCAATGGTTTTTTCCTCGATCACACCGTAGGGGCGTTGCACCTTGACGGTTTTGGAAAAGGCAGCGGCCTGATCGCTGAAAAAGCTCTCCATGACAAAACCGACACCGCTGCCCGTCACCGTGCGCATATTCGGGTCAAAGAACATGCCGCGAAAGGCGGGTTGGGTGATGATCTCATAGGATGGAAAATAATCCACATGCGGGCTGATCGTTTTCATTTGGTCTGCAACCGCGCGCAACACCGATTTTGACAGGCTGCTTGCCGTCAGCACGTGTTCACCCGACGCGGTGGCCGTCAGAGGTACCGGAGACACGGTCAGCAGCACCTTGAGGCGCGGGTTCAGCCTGCGTGCCAGTTGCACCGCGCTCTTGAGGTTTTTGTAGGTGCTTTGAAACCCATGGTTCACGAAGCTGTGGCGCGCGGCGTCGAATTCCCCCGCGGCCACGCCGGGGCAGATTGCAAATTCGATGCCGCTTTCGATGTCTTGCCAGGCTTCGGTCAGACCGAGGGTGAAAACAAGAACATCCGCCTCTTTGAGGGCCCGGTACACGGCAGCGGTGGTGACCTGCCGCGAGGCAAAGACCTCTTCCGGCGCGGCAAATCCGTTCAATTCGACGGCGGGGCGGAAAGGGTCGTAGAACCGCCCCTCCTTTTCCCAGACGATTTGTGGGGGCTCGGTCTTGCCCGAGGCCCATTGCAGCCATTGATGCAGCATCTTGGTGGTGTAGATGTTCCCGGTTCGAAAGCTGAAGATGCCGTAGTGATAATCGCGCTTGGCAGCGTCGTCATGTGTTCGGGCGCGGGTTCTGCATCAATCCAACTGTAGCCTTGCGCGGTGAGGGCGCGGCTGATGTGCTGGGCAAAACAGGATCCCGCCGTGGCGATGCGGGATCGTTTCTTGATCTGAAAACGGGGCTTCCAAAGGCCTTTGATCTCAAAGGCTGATCTTTCTGCCACGGCTGCGCGCCAGAAACTGTCGTCTCCGAGGGTCTCATAGGGATGTGCCATGGTGAAAACCTTTCCTTGTTCTGTCCCCGGCCAACAGGATCACTCGCCCCGTGCAGGCAAGAGGTCCGGATGCAGGAGTGCTGACCGGATCACCTCCGTGTCCGTTACTGCTTTGAGGAACACAAAAGACAGGCCCAATCGGAGCACTGTGCCGGTGCGCGAAACTTCCATTTCGGGGACAGCGGGCCAGGCCGACAGGTCAATCTGGTAGCTATCGTGCCACTTCCTGATCCGCGTCACACCGCCATAGGCAATGACAAAGCGGACAGCCCCCGGCCCGGTGGTGATTTCGTTCTGCCCGGAGCCCACGGTGATCTCATCGTCCCCGCTGACGGATACGACCTTGTTGCGCCCCGGCCCGGTTGAGATTTTCGAGCCACCAGGGCCATCAAAGATACGGTCGTTGCCCGCGCCACCAATCAACGTGTTGCCGTTGCTGTTGCCTTGGATGAGGTCGTTCCCGGTGCCGCCATCAAGGTAATCCCGGCCGCTACCGCCGATCAGGGTGTCATTGCCGGCCCCCCCGTAAAACCGGTTGCGCGCCTTGTTGACCGAGAGTGCTGTGAGCCGATCATCGCCGGCCCCCCCGTAAAAGGTTGAGGCTGCGTATTTGGAACCGATCATCACGTCATTGCCAAGCGTGCCCCTGACGTCAACAGCAACCCGCTCTGACGTCTCAAAATGCATCGGAGAGCTGGGGTGGCCGACCACGTGTATCTTGCGGCCGGGCCTGTCGTCCCGGCTCGTCTCTGCGTCGGCCTCGGGTCGGGCGACCACTGTACCGATGCGGATTTTTTCAATGTTTGCAGGCATGTGCACCACATAGTCATTCGGCCCGCCCATGTACCAAAGCGTGTCGGTGCCGCCATGCTTGTCTTCCTTGATGCGTTCCACATCCGCGCCGTAGGCCCAGTAGTCATTGTCCCCGGCACCGCCTTCCAGCACCACGGTGCCATCAACGGCCATCATCGCGTTCACCCCGTCGGCAGGGTTCTCGAAACCGCGCAAATCAAGCCCCAGATCCAGCGCGCCTTGCACCAGCTCGCGCCGCAGGGTTTCCAGCGGGGCGCTGTCCACAAGGTTGGTCGTCTCGCCTGGATCATTGACCAGATCGTAGACGTGTTCTTCGCCGTTCGGATAGCGAAAGTAGCGATACTGGCTCAGACCCTCGACCGACGGACGCACGGAGAGCGTGCCAAAGACCGAAGTGATCGGGGATTTGCTGGTGTCATAGGTGCCAAAAGCGGGGTCGATCAGCGGCAGGAGGCTTTGTCCCGAGGTCCAGTGATAGCGCGGCGGCAGACCGGCAAGATCAAAGATGGTCTTGGGCAGGTTATGCAGGGAAACCGGCAGGTCGATGACTGCGCCTCCGGCCATGCGCGGGCTTGAGATCGTGAGCGGGATGTGGGCGGCGCTGTCCCACTGGCTCATCTTGTGAAAGCTGTCGTGATTGCCCAGATTAAAACCATTGTCCGACAACAGGATCACGGTTGTGTTCTGACCCAGCTCTGACGCCTCCAGCGCCTCCAGAAAGCGCCCGATCTCATGATCCACGTGGCTGATCGCGGCAAAATAGGCCCGCACAACCTGCCGCCAGCCATTGTCGCCCGCGCGTTCAGGCGTCCAACTGCCATTGGCGATGTAGGCGGCCTCGTAGACAGCGAAACCGGGCTGCGGGCCGTAGAAATCCTCCGGGGCGGCGATGCTGGGCCAGACGATCTGTGCGGGGTCATACATCTGGTAGAAACGGTCCGGGCATTCCAGGCTGTAGTGGGGATGCTTATAGCCCAACTGTATCAGGTGCCGGCGTTTCGGATCTGCCTCGGCAAGGTAGCGGATGGCATTCTCGGTGACGTCATGATCGTAAAAGCGGTCATCTTGCGCGCCGTCGTCATCGGGATGGTTGATGCCGCGAATGCCGGGGCCACGATCGAGGTAATCCTTGGTTTTGTAGCGATCGCCCTTGTCTGAGCACTTCCATTCCTCGTGAAAGAGCAGGCGTTTGTAATCCGCCTTCATGGGTTTGTAATTGCCGTCGACCTTGCCGGTCTGAAAGGTCCGAAACCCCGCGCGCCGCAGATCGAACTGCCAGCCCGCGGTAGGGGGCAGGGCGTCGCGCCAGATGCGGTTGAGATCGACCAGACCGGTGCGGAAGGGGGACATGCCGGTGGCCAGCTCCGCCCGGCAGGGCGCACAAAGCGGGATGGTTGCATAGGCATTGCTGAAGCGGACCCCCCTGGCCATCAATCTGTCAATATTGGGGGTCTCTATCCTCAGCCCGAAGGTGTCGCGCCAGGTAAAGACATCGATCATGTCATCAATCCAGATGACACAGATATTGTCGCCCTGAAGCGTCTGGGGGGTAAAGCTCATGCGCGCGCGCCCCAAAGTTCGGGATGATCGAACAGATCGAGCGTCTCTTTGTGGTCCGGGTCAAGAATGTTCGTGTCGGGCCAGAGGATCGCGTCGTGCAAAAAGAAGTGCCCAAGTGTCTTGAGCAGCCGTGCCTTGTTGCTGCGACACCCGATATAGAGGGTCAACGGGTTGGTGAGGGGGATGTCGGCCTGCGTCCCGGTGGTCTGGACCGGGCCATTATCCACGCGGAGCCAAAGGCGTTGGTCAGAAAACGCCGCGTAGAGCGTTGTGACTGGTCGAGAGGTCGGCTCTTGTGCGGCGGTGATCTCGAGGGTGGATTGCTGGTCCTTGAAGATAACCTGCCCCATAATCTGCTGGAGGAACATGTAGTTGTCGACTGTGCCCGAATTCAGTGTCAGGAGCGTCCGGGCGCTGTTTTGAGGTGCCTCGAACCGCAGAGCACAGGACCAGTTCTGCGCATTGAGTGTAAGGTTCGAAAGGTAAAACCCGCAGTGCGTGCCGCTGATGAATTCGATCCCGCCGCCCTGAATTTCGGGGCGGAAGGCGCTGTTGTTCTTGTTTGGATGCGTTTTTTGCATCACCGCATCGCTGGTCCGGCTGCGCCACATCTGAATCGCGGGGACTGGGTCCTCTGACAGCGTTGCATGCTCTGGCCGCGCCGCGAACCAATGCGCCCCGTCAGCGATCAGCCGGGCGGGCAAGGCTTTGTTGGGATCTTTCAGGATCAGCGCCTCGGGGACGGTGGTTTTGAGCACGAGCATCCTGTCCCCTTTCACCATACCGGCAGCACCGCGGGCAGCGCCCAGCGATGTAGCACGCTTCCGGTGCTGCTTTTGTGGGTCCAGTCGTCGCGCAGGGCACCGCAGGCAGAAGGGTAATCCACCTCGTCCCGATCCGCCGACAGACCAAAGGCGTAGAGAATTTCAAGATCTTCACCCTTTGGCGGTTTGTCAAAGGTCAGGATAGCATCCTGCGGGTCATCCTCGGCAATCGTGACGGACAACAGCTGGGGGTCGTTTGTAGCGCCCCGCAGGCTAAAGCCACAGGCGTCGCCCGCGCCAAAAGGGTCTGCGGCGTCGATCACCAGATCGCTCAGCGCTCTGGCGCGGACCCTGATCTTTTTGCGGTCAGGCTCAGTCTCGGCCAGCAGAAAGACCGGGCAGGTCCAATCCTTGGCACCCTGCAGGGCGGTGAGCGCGCAGGCGTCCATTTCAGCCATTTGGTGCAGGGCGTCTTTGTCCGGGCGGCCAAACCGATCCTGTCGGAACATGTAACCGGGGGCCGTGAAGTGCAGACCGTGCTCCGGGCCCTGCCAGGCCAGTTCCCACTGGGCGCGCAGAACGGGGTGGTCGTTTATCCGATGCGTGCCACAGTCAAAGATCGACAGGATCGGCGGACAGCGCAGCCCCAGCCTGGCGATATCCGCGGTGAGCCTGGCGATCAGATCGAACACGCCGTTGCGGTAGGTGGTGCCGTCGCTGCGTACATCCTCAAGCGTATAGTCCAACCCCAGCGCATGGAGGCTCGCGGGACGCCCCAGTCGGCCCGCGCAAGCTTTCAATGATCGTATCGCGGTCAGCAGATTGTCATAGGCGGGGCCTGTGGCGAGCTCTGAGATCGAGGCGGCTGTGTCCGTCTCCGTTCGCGCGACGAAGAGCGGCAGGGCCTTGTGGGCGCTGTGGCGTCGTCGCACCAGCGCATCTGCAAGTGCCGCATCCCGCGTCATCTCGCGCAGGGTCTCAAGAGCTGTCTGCATTTTGGCGGTTTCCACACCGGCATGGCCGACCGCCCCCAGATCGTCCGCAGGGGCCAGTACATGCCATGGAAAATCCAAGGGGACGTCAAAACCCGTGGCCCGCCGCGCGCCTCCAAGGCTGAACACCCCGCAGAGCGGCCCCGCCCCGTCGGCGATGATGCCCGGCTCGCTCTCAGCGTCGTCAGGTTCTGCCAGCCTGCGGAACTGGCGGGGGCCCTGCAAACCGGGCAGATTGGCGTTGAAGACGTACCATTCTCCATCGCGCCGCAGGTCCCAGGCATCCACATCACCAAGGACGCCGGGATCAATCCACTCATAGGCCTGCGGGTCCTTGGGCGTGGGGTCAGGCAGCCGGCGGGCGATATCGTCGATGACCTGATCGGACAGCACCATGACCATCCCGGTGCTGTCAAACCGCAGGATGTCCCCGTTTTCGGCGCGAATGATGGTGCCGGACGGGGCGCTTGGCGCGTCGTTTGTCTTGTCGTTCATGCGCGAATGCCCTTGAACAATCGTTCCAGCTAAATACGATCCTCGCACGGCGAAAGACAATCGAAAACCCGTCCGCGTTTACAAATACCGATCCGGTGGGCTAGATCGACGTCAAAGAAAGAGAAAAATTCAGGGCGCAGGCGACATGGATGACACAAAGGCCCCGATGGCTGCGATGACCATGGTGGGCGGCGATCATTTCTTTCTCAGGCGCTGGGTTGACTATTACGGCAGGCACCTGGGGCGCGAGCATCTCTATGTCCTCAGCCACGGGGGCGATCCTGAACATCGCAAGATCGCCGAAGGGTGCAATGTCATCTACCTGCCGCATGACGCCACGCGCTATTGTTTCAACCAGCGCCGCTGGCAGATGCTGTCGATGTTTACCTCCGGGTTCACCCGCTATTACAACTGGATTTTGACCGGGGACGTGGATGAAATCGTGGCGGTTGATCCAGCGGTGTCGGACAACCTGGTAGAGTATCTCAAACGCTTTGACGCGGATGCCCGGCCGCCGGTGATCTCGCCGCTTGCCATCGAGATGGTGCATAATCCGACGCTGGAGCCGGAGCCGATTACCGAGGACCGCAACGTGCTGGATGTGCGGCGTATCTACCGGCTGAATGCCAATTACAACAAGCCCTGCATCACCCGCAACAAGATCACCTTTGCGCCGGGCGGCCATTTCGCCAACGAGCGGCGCAAGTTTCTCGACCCAGACCTTTATCTCTTTCACTTGCGGTTCGTCGACTACGATATGACTGAAGAGCGGCTTTCCCTGCGCAAATCCCAACGCACCCGACAAAGCGGCGCGCTGGAGCAGACCAGCCGCAAGGTGACAGGATGGGACAACGCCTGGGAGACCTACAAGCAGCTCAGCGTGAAAGAACCGGTGGCCGAGACGGTTGATTTCCCCGATCTGCGCCAGAAACTGAATGATGGATGGCGGCGCAAGGACGAAAAAAGCCCGTTTTTCACCTTTGGCGGCGGACGCAGCAAAGAGCTCTACAAGCTGCCTGATCGTTTTGCACAGGTCTTTTGACATGGCACAGCCTGCCGACACGCCAGCGCCACTGCACCTGCCGCCCTCGGTCCCGCTGGAGCAGGTCTGCCAGTCTGACCGTTTTCTGCTCGAAGGTGCGCATGGCAACCTGTGGTTCGAATACCGCAGCCCCACGCTGTTTGTCACCTTCGACAATCTGGCCACGCTCGATGATCCCTATCCGCGCCTGCCTTGGATGTACCGACGGGTCGAGATGCTGGGCTACTCGCTTCTTGGGGTGCAGTCCTTTCGCAAGGACTGGTTCCGCCAGCCGACCAGTTCCGCGCAGATTGCCGCCCTGGCGGAACGCGGGTTTTTCGACCGGTTTGAACGGGTTGTGTTCATGGGGGCCTCCATGGGCGCGTTTGCGGCGCTGAACTTTGCGCCGCTGGTTCGCAATGCCTGGGTTCTGGTCTTTAGCCCGCAATCGACGATGAGCCGCAAGATTGCACCTTTTGAAAAGCGCTTTCAGTACTCCGTGAAACGGTCCGACTGGGCGGAGATGCCGTTTCTGGATGCCGCCGCGGCGGTGCCCTACATCCCGAAAATTGCCATGTTCTATGATCCGCTTGAGATGGAGGACAAACGCCATGCGGCGCGCCTTGATGGACCAAACGTGCAGCATCTGGCGTTTCCCAATGCGACCCATCAGGCCATCCGGCTGGTGGTGAAATGTGACGCGCTTCCCCAGATGATGCGCGAGTTTGCGCAAACCGGCAGGCTGGAGCAGGCGTTTTACCGCACCATGCGCGCCCGCAAGGAGATACGCAGTTGGCGGCGTGCCATGATCGGCAACCTGGAAAAGCGCAATCACCCGCTGTTGCTGATGCGGGCGTGCGAATTCATGCTGGCAGATAACGACTATCTGTTTGCGCGCAAGGCGCTACAAGGTCTCAGGAAAACGCACCCCGAACTGATGGAGAACGACTAGGCACGTTTTCGTCTTTATCGCGCCGCACGGCTTTTGCTAGACTGCGCGGATCACACCAGATGACGCAGGCCTCCGCGTCTCAGAGCAAAGCAGGACATCACATGCAGACCAGACGCGCCGTTGCCTCTCTCTGGATCGGAGAGAAGCTGCACTACATCAACCAATTGTGTCTGAAATCGCATCTGCTGCAGGGCCATCCGACCACGCTTTACTGTACCCACGACGTGACCAACGCGCCCGAGGGCGTCGAGATCCGCCCAGCCGCCGAGATCATGGACATCGACATGGAGTTGGTCGCGGTCACCAGCGCTTCGTTTTTGTCGAATGTCTTTCGCTACAAGATGATCCAGAAGACCGGCGCGATCTGGATCGATTGTGATGCCTTTTGTCACAAGCCCTTTGATGCGGATCAGCATTTTATCTTTGCGGGTCATGGCATGCTGGGCAATCTGAATTGCGGGGTCGTGGCCATTCCACAGGCCTGTGATCTGATGGACCAACTGCTGGACTACTATGAAAATCTGCCGGACTACCCACCCTGGTGGAACAAGAACCAGCGCAGAAAGATGGACCGGCTGCAACATCAGAACCTCAGCCATGCCGCGCGTATCTACAAAGCCGAACGCACCGCGTTTGGCCCACAGGCCTTTACCTATTTCTGCAAGCAGACCGGCGATTTTGACAGGGCGATGACGCCTGATGTGCTCTACCCGGTTCCGTTCCAGCTCAACGATGTCTTTTATGATCCGTATGGGCGTGTCGAAGGGCATTTCACCGAAAAGACCATCTCGGTGCACCTCTACACCAATGGGACAAAGCCGTGGTGGCGCAAGAATCCGCCCCTGCCGAATTCTTACATGGCGCGCATGTGCGACAGGATCGGGATCGACCCAAAGGCCGCCTTGCACTAGGGCGCGTGATCCGGGGCGAAATTGACCCCGGAAAAGAGGATGATACTGTCCCCGCATGGAGGCGCGCGATGACCCACGCTGAAGCGATCAAGACGATTACGGATGCCACAAGCGACGCACCGGGCATCCGGGCCTTGTTTCTGAGCGGCAGCTATGGAAACGGCATGGCGGATGCCTATAGCGATATCGATTTTGTCATGGTTGCAGAGGCGGGCGCGACCGATGCGGTGGCGGACATCTGGCGCCAGGCCGTCGCGCAAACCGGTGAGATCGTCCTGTGGTGGGACCGGACCACCGTCCCCGTTCTTATAAACGCCATCACCGCAGACTGGACCCGCACGGATGTTCTGATCCTCAAGCCGGAACAGATGGCGGCACAGGCCCAAAGCAGACTGAAACCGCTGTTCGACCACGACGGCATTTTTGATCGTCTGGCAGAGACGCCCAAGGATACCGGGCCGAATCTGAAGAAATTCAAGTATCAGGTCGAGGAGTTCATCCGGATACTCGGCCTTTTGCACCTTGCGGCAGGCCGCGAGGAATACATCAACGGCGTCCTTGGGGTCTTTCATCTGCGCAACCTTCTTGTCGATCTCATGATCGAAGACACAAACGCACCCAATCGCGGGGGGGTGTTGCACCTCAATCGGCTTATTACCGACGAGCAGAAGGCAGTTCTGACATCGCTTCCCCCCGCAGTCCCCACGCGGGAGGCGATGCTCACGGCACATCTTGCCTATGCCAAGGTCTATCTGCCCCTCGCCCGAAAACGCGTGGCGGAATTGGGTCTGGCCTGGCCGGAGAGGTTTGAGGCCGTAACATGGGCCAAACTGCGCGATACCTTGTCTATTGAGCGGCCCTACAGTCCGCAGTGATGCGGGTGGCAAAGAGTTGCCGATCTTGCGGGCCTCCCAGGGCGGCAACTGCAACTGGTTGATCTGTCTTGTTTAATCGTCCGCACCTCCGGCGGATTTTAGCTGCCGGCGCGCGACTGACAACACAGGAGTTTCCCTTACGTCAAAAACACGTTAACCTTCGGTTGCGTCGGCATTTTAATGGCGCGTTTTGTTTTTGACATTCTGTTTTTGTTTTACGCAATAGACGCGGTACACGCTTATGGACACACGGCCTGAATTTGAACTACGTCTTTTGGGAACCTTGGAATTGTTCTCTTCAGATGGTGAAAACCTGACACCAAGGCTCGAAAAATCCAAAGGTTTGCTGGCGTATCTTGCTGTGGCAGAAGGGCGCGCAGTGGCCCGGACGGTATTGCAGGCGCTGCTATGGAGCGACCGAGGCGAGATACAGGCCCGCGAAAGCCTCAAGAAAGGGCTGAAAGATCTGCGGCGCAGTTTTGGGACGCGGGCGGGGGACGTCCTGATTGCTCAGAACGGGACCCTTCGGCTGGATCTGTCACGGCTGCGCGTTGATCTGTTTGCCGAGGCATTCTCCCAGCAATCGCTTTACACACCGGTCTTTCTCGACGGCATCAATATCCGCGACGAGTGTTTCGAAGAGTGGCTGCGCATGACCCGCGCCCGCTTGAGTGACCGCCCAAAGGTACCCGCCGTCACGGCGCCAACCGCAGCTGCTGAGGAGCCGCCACGCCCCAACCTGCATCGCATCGGGATAGGCTTTCTGGAGACCACGCCGCCGTCTTGCAAGGTCGCAGGCGCGCTGGCGTTCAGGCTGCGGCAGGCCTTGCAGCAAAAGTTCACGCAGAGCGGTTTTTTCGATGTGCACGATTACGCAATCGGCCAAAGCGATATTGGCGGCACGCCGCGGGTCTCTGATCTGATGTTCCGCGTTGACTGTCAGCAGATCGGGCATGAATTCAGCCTTGCGCCCAACCTTTTTGATGTGGCCGGCCGGCGGCTCCTGTGGTCGGACGCACTGAGTTTTGATGGTCGCACGGTCACGCTGGACGATGCGCAAATCTACGCAAATCAGGTCTTTGACCAGCTCTGCGAACGGATTTTCAAATGTGGTGCATTGCAGTCAGACGCCCATCTTGCGGCCCGCCATGCCTTTGTGGCCATCGACCATATCTTTCGGCTGTCGCGCACCGATCTGACCGCGGCTGAGCGCGCGTTGAACCAGGCGATAGATTGTGTCGAGGGGGCTACGTTTTATGCTTGGCAGGCCTTTCTTTCGGCGTTTCAGGTTGAAAAGATGGGGCGCGTGAACTCGCCTGATATTCTCGAAAAGGCGCATTTCTATGTCAAACGCGCCTTGGAGCTTGACCGTCACAACCCGTTGGTTGTGGCTCTTGTCGCGCATATTCAGAGCTTTGTCCTGCGCGAACGCGAGCAGGCGGTGGAGCTGCTGCGGGGCTGGGACAAGCGGGGGCCGACCAACCCGATGCTGTCGGACACGCTGGCGATGCTGAATTTCTACGAGGGCCGTTTCGCGCAGGCCGAAATCCATGCGCGGCAGGCTTGCCGGTTGGGGGCGAACAACCCGTTCCGCTACAGTTTCACCACATCGCTCGCGATGAGCCAGTTGATGCAAAAGGACTATGCACGCGCGGCCAGAACATCGCAGCGTGCCCTCGCCCAGCATCCTTTCGCAACCGGGCACCGGTATGAGCCGACGCTGCGCACCCTTGCTGCGGCCTGCAGCTTTTCGGACCGCAAAGCGGAAGGACGCAGCGCGCTCGAGACACTCAATGCCCAAAGCGGGCAAGACACCCTGGCGGTGTTGCAGTCGGGGTCTGACACACCCTTTCCCAATACCGACGTTCTGACGGTCGTGCGCAGTGGTTTGGAGGGGCTTTATGCCTGAATACGTCATTGAAAACGTCATGATGACGCCCGAGGGTGATCTGATCCCACCTGATTGCGAACTGACCCCGATCAATACCGAAAACTTCACGCCGGACGATGAGCAAGCCTTCGTGGAGACCCTGCGGGTCAACCTTGAGCCGGTACAAAGGGTATTGGAGTCCTACAACAGCAAGGAGATCTGCCTCGACAGGGTTTTTGAGGCGCTGACCCCGCTGGTCACCGAGAGCTTTGAGGTCAGAAGCCTGACCGCCGCGCGGACCCGGGCCAGCTTTAGTTTCGGGGCTTTTTCGAAATCGAAAAGCAAGTCCAAGTCAAAATCGAAGAGCAAGTCGAAGTCGAAAAGTAAATCAAAGGGTACGGTTAACGTCACCGGCGCCGCTGACATCATATCGACCAGCAATGCGGTCTGGGAGGAACTGCGCGAGCTCACCTTCATCATCATTGACAAACCGGATCGCCCCGCCGCGCTGCCGTGGGAGAGCCTCGCGCTGCCGCCGCCGCCGGGCGTGCGCCATACGGTGGAGGAGATTGCGGAAATCCTCCGGCAGGAGATCGCGCTTTACGACGATGAACCCCGCAAACGCGAGATCGTGGATCAGGTGTCCTCGGCGGACATCACCGAAGTACTGCGTCCTTTGGGGATTTCAGACCCCACAGAGGCTCCGCATACGGTCGCGCTCATCGAAACCGTCATCGATATCGCAGAGCGGGTCGGGCTGCTTTACAAGGACAAATTCGCCCGTCTGCGTCCGAACCTCTTTGACCCGGGGCTGCGGCCCTACCTCGATAATCCACCGCATGATGCCTATCCCTCCAACCACAGCTTTCAGCTTTTCTCGGTGGCGGAGATGATGACGCGGCTCTTGCCGGAAAACCCCTCCACCACCGAGCTGTTTTTCGTGGCCCAGCGGGTGGCGGAGAACCGCGAGGCGGCGGGCCTGCATTATCCCTCTGACAGCTTTGCCGGGCGCGAGCTGGCACGGCTCTTTTCGCCGTATCTTTTTGTGGCCTGCCGCAGGCTGATGCGCGCGGCTCTCAACGAGTGGGTGTAGCCATGTCCAACGATCCGATTTTCCCAGGTATCCCGAACTTCAACACGCAAGCCAGCCCACTGGACGAGGCGTCGATCTTTTGGCATCTGGATGCGATTGGCGTTTTGAACAACAACAACGATGGCACGTTTGATGCCCCGCAATGGCCGGATCAGGGGGATGCCCCCGCCAATCCCGCAACCGTCGCGATCATCGATACAGGTATCGACACCGGCCACCCGAACCTCGAAGGCGCCATTGACCCCGGCACCGAGATCGATTTTGCAACCCGTCTGTTGGGCGCGCGCTATCAGGGCGCACCCGCCGGTATTCCGAACACGCCGGCGCAAAAGGCCGAGCTTTCGGCGCTCTTTGCAGCCGACCCGGCGATGCAGGCCGAATTTGACACCCTCTATGACAGGCTTGTCGTTGATCCGGTGGAGGTTCTGCCGGTGGATGATCCGTCGCGCTATTTCGGCGCGCATGGCACCGCCTGCGCGGGTCTTGTGGGGGGGCGGCCCAAGCTCGTGCCGCAAGAGGGGATCTTGCAATACTACGGGGCCAATCCCTTTTGCAGGATCGTGCCGATCACCACCCCCTACAGCCACGAGATCCGGCCCATGATCCACGCGCTGATCTATGCCTATCTACAAGGGGCCGAGGTCATCTATATCCCGCGCGGGATGCCCGACTACGACGCGCTGACGGACCGTGCCGCGCTCTCGCCCCGCAAAACGCGGATATTGAATGATCCGGTTACAATGGCAGCGCCGCTTGATACCGCCTATGTCCCCGTGGAGGGGGATCTGGCGGTCAAGGAAAGATTGCTGAAAGACAAAACGATCTTTGAGACGCTGCTGCAGGGCATCAGCACGATCCGCTATGTCGTGCTGGCGGCGGGCAATGACGGGCGGCCTGATGCGGTTTCCTACCCCGCCGCTGTCAGCGGTTTTGCCACCGATGCCATGCCGATTGTGGTGACAGCGCAGAACGCCGCCGGGCTGCCGTCGTCCTATGCAAATGGTGCCGATTTCGCCGATGCGTTGCTCGATATGCCCAGCGATGACGGTTTTGCCATCGATCAGGAGCGTCTGGCCCTGAACCCAAGGGAGCGCGAGACGCGCGATTACAATTACCTTCCCCACCTTGGCGATCAGGAGACCTCGACCTTTTCCTACTGGGGGGTGCTGAGCCTCGATGTGCGGGGCAGCTACGGCTATGCCGTGGGGTTGCGGCCCGATCCCCCCGATCTGGATGACGACGAAGCGACCGAGGGGCTCTATACCATCTTTGGCGGGACATCCGCAGCCTCGGCGATTGCTGCGGGGCTGGTATCCTTGCTGGTCCAGAACGGAAAACTTGCGCCAACGCCGATAACGCTGGCGCAACTCAAGGCCGTGTTGGCGGCTGAAAGCCTGGGCCTTTAGTTCTGGGTGACAATCCCGGCGAGCGCCCCCAGTGCCCCGGCGTTGGCCGCAACCAGCAGGTCGGGGATGTCGATCTGGCCGTAGGAGAGCGTAATCGTCCCCGCCAGCGACACGATCAGCGTGGCGCCAAGCGCCCAGACGACCATGCGGTAGACCTGTGTGTTCGGCAGCTCATTGCGCATGACCTGTTCGATGGCCCCCACGGGATCGTTCCTGACCTCTTCCAGAATGGTTTCGTCGGCACGCATCGCTTTCGATAATCCGCGAATGCTTTGAACTTTTGAAAGTGATTGGTCCATGAAAAATACCTCTCAAATAAGTCATCGTAAAAAGATCAGGGCCCCCGTACACTTGGGGACCCTGAAGTGGCGGAGCCTTTAAACGAGGCTACTGGTTACCTCTTCACCAAACTCCGCGATATTGCGGACCCACCACTCTTCGTATGGCATCTGGGTTCCATCCTTGTCTTCGATGGTGACCGTGACGCCAGAAACAAGACCGTCTCCATTGGTGCTGAGGACGATGATCTCGCCGTCAAACCCGGTCAGCGTCATGCTGACACATTCGGTATAGCCGAGCAGTTGCTCTTCGAGCATGCCGACGGCGATGCGTTCCCCCATCCGCAGACTGTCGTAATAGTCGGTGTAGTAATGCACCCCGGCCATATTGCGCCCGATGGAGATATTTGCCGCCAGCTTGTCCAGCTCCTGCGCGACGGTTGTGCGCGCGAAATCCGCCTGATCCGCTGCGGCGACCAGATTGCCCTCGGCGTCGGGGACGACAAACCCGTCCATCGACGTGCCCTCGGAAAGTTTCCAATCGGGATCGAAGAACGCCTTGAGGATCGTCACGCAGGCGCCCGCAACGGTCGCATGTCCTGCGCCGTAGGCGGCGTGCATGGGCGATCCTTCGCGGAAGGCCATGGGCAGCAGATAGGTGTATTCCGCCTTGATGGTGTCGCATTCGATGTCGTGATCCTCTGCGGCATTCATCTCGGCGATCCAGGTCAGCAGCATGGCGGGCTTTTGCGGATGGTACTTGCTGCCATGCCCCAGTTCCTTCAGCATCGCGTGCAGCTTGGCCTTTGCCATCTGGTCCATCGAGCCTGCGGCGTTATTCGCCACCTGTGTCAGACGCGCGGCCAGCACTTCCGGGCGGGCGCGGCGGTGCACCTGGAACTTCTGGCGGCGCACGGCGCGCAGGGCGCGGCTGGCAACCTCGGGCATGATGCTCAGAATGTGCGGCCCGCCAAAGGTTGCGAAGCCTTCACTGTTGTGGCCGCGTCTGCTCTCGATCGGAAAGCCGGGATCCATTTTCGGGCTGTTGCCCAGCAGGATCAGACAAGCGCTCAGATAGGCCTGATAGAGCTGGTCGAAATGCACATAGGTCGCCATGTCCCGCGGTGTCTTGATAAAGCGGGTGCCGACGAAATCGCCCTCTTCGGTTGCGGGGCGCGCGCCGCGCTGGATGGCGAGCCAGTCTGTCCAGCTGCGCATGAAGTCCAGACCTTCTGCAGCAAGATCAACACGCTGGTCGATGCTTTGCGCGCCATCCTCGATGTAGCCGTCTTCGGGCGTCCGCGTCTCGTCCTGGCGGCTCCCGGTCCCGAGCAGCATGAACTGAGACACAATCGGCCCCCGTTTTGCGCCTTCGGTCGATCCGCGGAACAGGCTTTTGACGGAGAAGGTGCGCTTTTCATCCCAGTTGGCTTCGCGGCGGCGCTGCTCATGTTCGGTCGGGGCATCCCCAAAGAACCAGATCGGATTGCCGTTGGGGTTGATCCACGAGAGTTTGCAAAGCTCATCCACCAGATGCTGAACGGTGGCGGGCGCGCCGGCATTGGGATGGCCTGCGGGCAGGGTAAAGCCGATCTCTGTGGCAGGATCCTGCAGGTCGGCAAAGGGAATGTCTCGGGTCAGCGCCATGGCGTAGACCATCGCCATCTCGGCACAAAGCTCACTGCTGCCCAGACGGGGTGCGGGGGCCATCGCAACAGCATCAGGGTCCGGTCCAAGGCCGGTGAAATAGTGACCGGCCAGCGGGCTTTCCCAGCGGCGCTGGCTCTGCGGCGCGGTAGGCACGGGGAAATCATATTTCGGCTCAACCAGGGCGTCGCGAAAGCTCTGATAATCCGCCCGCGCTGCCAGCCCATAGGCGTCATGGGGCAGGCCCTTGGTGAAATTCATCGGCTGCGACGTCATCTTGTCGTCCTCGCCGTTGGAGGGCACCGCGACGACTGGCCGGCGTGCCGCCAGCTTGGCCATTTCGATGCGCCGGCTATAGGCTTCTTGGCGTCTTTGCTCAGTGGCGCTGAGGTAGTGTTTTGAATCAGTTGACTTATTCATTATCTTTCCCTTGAAATTCAGATGTTAAAGGTACTCTTCGAGCCAAGGCACGCGACTGGCTGAATAGTGCCAGCTCTGACCTTGGGACGACCTTGGCGCGGGGTAGGGCACATCAATGAGAACCCTGGCACCGCTGTCGTTCGATCCGACCGTGTGGTGGTGCCGTCCGGCGGCCACCAACGCCAGTTCGTCTGCGGATCCGCACAGGTTCAGATACCCTTCCGCCGGGAAAAACTGGTCTTCACCGATAAATCCCGCCCCCTGCCTGCGCATGAACAGAAAGGTGGCCTCTGCGGTGCTCCCGGTGGCGTCGATCTGGACGCCAAAGAGCTTTTGGGTCGGTCTGAGCGTTGCAGGGGCAATGATGTCATCCACCCCGGCAGCGACGCCTGTATGTGCAAGCGAGATGTAGCGCCCCGCTTGTCCGATCCGCTCTGCGATCAGCCATTCGCTTTTGACGAATGACGTTTCCCAGGGCTGGTCATATGGACCGATCCTGATGGTGCCCCGGACCGCAATCTTGAAAGCGCGCAATGGTTTACCTCCTTTACCAGATCACCTTACCGGATGTGGGGGGAACGGAGGGGGACCTGGGGAGGGAAAAGATCAGGAATTAAGGGGGAAATATTCCCAAAGCTTGAGGGTTACGGGGTTTTTGAGCGGACAAGGCTGCTGCTTTGAGCGCCCGACCGGGTGTTTTGTTCGACGAAGCGTGCCGGACCCGGTGCCGTGGCATCGGGTCAGGGGGAGCTGGCGACCGAAGGGTTTAAAATGCCCCCCGCCACATCCGCTTTGGTCCTCACCCTTCGGCAGGATGGACAAGCGCCGTTGAGCGGCGGTTGTCTGATTGCCTTGAGCGTTGCTGCGGCGCGCCGATCCGCCCCGCTCAGCCAGCTTCTTTCAGTTCAGGGTGCTGCCCGGCATCTTCCGTCATCGCGGACCAGTTCAGCTCCCCCTCATAGCGCCAGGCCATCTGTCCGCTTTCATCAAGGACGAAGAGATGCAGCCAGCGATTGTCAAACAGCGCCCGGACACCGTCGTGCCGTTTGAGAATATCGCTCATCGCCGCGCGCGGAGCTTCGATACAGACCGAGAGGCGCAGCGGGTCATGCGCGTAACCTTCGCCCTCATGTACGGATTGCCAGGGCAGACCGGCCCGCAGGATGCCCCCGTTCCCCTCGACCACGCCGATCCCGCCGGTGACATTGTGCAAGAGCTTGTTGCCTGCCCCAAAGGCCTGGGGTGCGACGGTTGACCCGTAGTATTGCAGGCTGATCCAGCTGGCCACCACCACGGGGGCCGTCATGATCAGCTCCAGCACGCCGAAATCCTTGTCCTGATGCCAGTCGTAGTCATGCAGGAAAGCGCGCCCGGCAAGGCTCTTGCCCGCCGTGCGCTGGCGGGGGGCGGCCACAAAGGCCTTGCAGCCCGCCAGCGCCCATTCGGGCCGCGTTTCGGCCCAGTCCCGGCTGCGCTGCGCGATATCCGCAGCACCCTCTGCCCGTGGCAACCGCAGGGCGCGTTCTGTGCGGGTCATCGCGCCAGCCTTGACGAACCAGTTCTCGGCCTGTTTCAGATCCGCCGTGTGATCCGCTGAGGGATGGTCGCTGGCGTAAAGCGTGATCGCATCGGTGGTGGTGTCATGCAGCGCACCGACGAAAAGCGTATCAGCGGGAATTGCGATGCCCCGCGTCCCCAGACCCTTGCGCACCTCGGCACTGTTCAAGAGGCCTGCCAGCAGCCGGGCGTTTACCTCGCCGGAATATCCGCCACAGGCCCCGCAATGCAATCCGCTGGCAAAGGGGTTGTTGACCACATTGCCACCATGCCCCGCCACGACAACCAGCCGGGCAAAGTTGTCGGTAAAGGACATGGCCCGCAGGATGGTTTCGGCCGCATCGGTCTGTGCCGCAAGATCAAGCGCTGGTTCTAATTGTGGGGCGGGATCCTCCGGTCGGTCGTTTGGCGCGATACTCAGCGCATCCCGCACCAGCTTGGCCGCATAGATGGGCCCGGTGGCCTCGACAAAAGCAAAGGAGGAGACCGCCGCCAGTTTGAACCGGCCCCAGGCGCGGCTGGCGCGGGCCTTGAACCGGGCGGTCTGATCCGCGTCCGGGTTATCCCCGTGCGCGGTCGACGTCACACCGGGATTGAGAAGGACCGGCAGGCGCAGTTCCTCCACGTCAGAGGCAAACCCCTTGTGCGATGCGGTCAGGCCGAAAAAGCCCGCAAAGCCCAGTGTCCGGATGTTCGGATCTACCGCTTCGAGCGCCCGCCGAAACACCTCTGAGCGGACATCAATGCAGAAGGCTGCCTGAAGGGCCGGGCGGGTTGGCTCGGCCTCGGAGGTCGGGGTGGCAAAGGTCCGGGCCAGATCCCGCTGCACCGCGCGTTCCCAGGCCTCCTGCAGGACAGCGTCGACCACAAGGTCCGTCTGGGGCGTCAGCGGGGCTGCATGGGCGTCTTTCACCGCCTCCCAGGCCTCGGCGATCTGGTCGTGGTACTGGGCAAGTATGGCCTCTTCCCACAAAAGCCGGACCGTCAGGAGATCGGTGAGTGTCTCATCGCCGCCGCCAGCCAGTTCCGCCTGCCAGAGATGATAGCGCGCAACCTGGGCCCAGCCGCCAAGGGAAAACAACAGCTGATGCAGATAGGTCTCAAGCGTCTGCGCGCGCAGCCCAAGCCGGCTTGAGGCCCGCGTTCGGGCCTCGCCAGCCGTATCAGGGGTTTCGCTGACAAACTGGGCAAATCCGCGCAGTCCTGCGATCTCCGGCGTGAGGTCGTGGGTCGCATACTGGCGCCAGGCATCATAGGCCCCGCGCCTGCGGGGGGCTGCCCAAAGCGCCTGACCCTGATCGAAGTACCCCGCGGCCCAGACCCCGAAGCGGTCCGCGATCATGCCGGGCCAGTCTATGCCGGAGGCTTCTGCCGCGAGATTGGCAATGGTGGGTTGCGCCGCAGGTGTGGCTGTGGCCTTGCCCGCCAGGCGTTTGAGGTCCGCGAGGGCCGGCAGGTCGGCTGCGCTCTGCGCTTCCAAGGCGGCGGCGATATCTGCATCCGCGATTGTGCCATCATCGATCCGGGTTTTGTACCAGGCCCGCGGCATCGTGACCGGCACACCACCCACCCGAGCCAGCCGGGCCCCGGCCTCGGTCAGCGTCTCGCCGGTTTGACCCAGAAACGGGTTCACCGCAACCGACGAGGCCAAAGGCCAGACCGGCGGGATCGCGCGGGCGGCTTCGTCAATGGCTTTGCCGAGGCGGGAGGGTGAAAGCTTTGAAGGGGTCTTCATGGAATATGTTCCTTTGCCGCGATTAGGAGTGATGCCTGCTGGACCAGCCGCGCAGCAGCTTGTCGAAGACGGCGTTGGCATAAAGCCCGTTGGACAGGTGAACGCGCAGGCCTGCCGCAGCGGGGTGGTAGGCCCAGAGCGGGAACATCGCCTGTGCGACCGCCACCAGACCGAAGCTCAGCAGGGCCAGCACGATCAACGCCCATTCCAGTGGTCCGGGGGCCGGTGTGGCGGGCAAGGTGCCCTGCATCAGTCCCTCGGCCCCGGTCTGGAGTGCAAAATAGCCCACTGCCGCCGCCACCGAATAGACTGCGGTGCGTTGCGTCAGCACCCGTGGCGCCGCGTCCGCCAGACCCTGCGCCAGCAGGTAGGCCACGCCAAAGATCAAGATCGCCCCCAATGCGACGGCCTGTGGGGATTTGTCTGCCACCCCAAAGAGAAACCCGACCACGGCATAAATCACCAGCGCGATCAGAAACGCGCGGCCCACGGCGACGCCATTGGGGATTGCCACCGGCCCCGGACGCCGGATCGTGGCCACGCCGTCCACCGCCATGCCGGAGGCCAGGAAAGCATGTGCCTTGTAAAGCGAATGCGCCACGATATGCAGCAGTGCGAGCGGAAAGAGCGCCAGACCGCATTGCAGAATCATGAACCCCATCTGCGCCACCGTCGACCAGGCCAGCGAGGTTTTCACGGCCGATTGGGTCAGCATCACCAGCCCGCCAAAGAGCGCCGTAAACCCGCCGACCATCACCAGAAGAGCCAGCACGGCGGGGGACAGCAGCATCACGTCTGCAAAGCGGATCAGCAGGAACCCTCCGGCGTTTATCACACCGGCGTGCAGCAGGGCGGAAACCGGGGTAGGCGTCTCCATCACTTCGGTCAGCCAGCCGTGCATCGGAAACTGGGCGGATTTCAGGATCGCCGCGATGGCCAGGGCGGCGGCGATCCACGCAGCCTCCGGACCGCTCGCTACAATTCGCGCCGCCGCCAGAATCTCCGAGATGTCGCCTGTGCCGTAGTGGACAAACAGGGTGAGCACCGCGATCATCAAGGCCGCATCCCCGAGCCGCGCGGTTACCCATTTCTTGCGCGCGGCTCTCTGCGCGGCCACACGTTCGGGATAATGCAGCAGGAGCTTGTGCAAAAGGATACTGGTTGCGATCCAGGCGCCGGCCAGTTGCAAAAGGTTCCCCGCGATCACCAGCAGCATGACAACGGCAAGGGTGGCACAAAGCCAGCCGGTGAACGCGCCCTGCTGGGCTTCACCGTCCATATAGGTGGCGGCAAATCGGATCACGACCCAGCCCACGAAGGACACCAGCAGCAGCATGACGGCACTGACCGCATCGAGTCGCGCGGAAAGCCCCATGCCGTTCAGACCCAGCAGCGGGCTGGTCGCAGGGCCGTGCGCCAGAAGCAGGACGCCCGACAGCCCAGCGACCGCGACCGCGACAAGCGCGGCCCTCTCGACCCATTTCAGGGGTTGCAGAGGGCGCATCTGTGGGCCGCGAAAGGCCAGCAGGGCCGCCAGAATGAGGACAGCCGGTGCGAGAAAGGACAGGAGAGCGATGGACACGGGGGCGGTTTCCTTCGGGCTGATTTGCTATTCCGGCAACCGGTACCATTTCATATGCATCTAAAAAAATTCATTTATTAGCTGCATCTGTTCAGTTTTGTGTATGAATAGACCTGCCGTCACACTTCACCGACTGCACGGCCTGTTGTCTTGCAAAGGACGGCAATGCAAAGACGAGGCTCCAGACTGCCGGGCCTGCTGAGGTCATCAAGGCTTTGGAACCGGGCGCTCAAGTCAGCTGCGCCGCAGCAGACGCAATCTCATGCTTCTCTCGTTGCTTCGCTTCTGGACCATCAACCAGATCGCCTGGGCACCGCGTGGCCAACCCATTGCTGAAGGTTCCAGCCGGTCGGCCAAATCACCGCCTGACCATCGGGCCGCCCCGTTCAGAAACCCTGCTCAAAAGTGGCCCATGGAAATGGGGCTGGACAAAGTGTATGTGGTTTGCAGGAGCGGTTTGGGAGCAAGTTGGATTTCGCTGGGTCTCTGCCACCTGCGAAAATCGGGAAAGATGTAACACTATGAATCCGATGCAAAGCCGGTCTGCGCAGAGTCACCGCGAAACCATTACTTTCAGGCTGCTCGGGCAGGTGGAAGCGGCTGATTTTTTCACCTGGATGGAGAGACACGCCGGCAAACTTGGCGTTGAATTCGACATGATCGAAGCGCTGCCACATCGCGTCAGCATTCGTGCAAGCGGCGCTGAAGAGATGGTTGACGCCTTTGCTTTGGCATGCAGCCTGGGCCCCCAAAGCGTCTGTGTTGAGGTGTTGCAGTTCATTGGCATGTCAGCCAATGCGCCGCGTGACGAAAAATCAGGCATTTCACGAAAAACCACGTAACCTTGAGTGGAAACTTGAGGCGGGCCATTGGGACGACTTGATTTTGCGCGGTGCGCCCTCCTAGAGTGCGTCCTGCGCGAAAGGGGTGCTGTGGACTGGATTGCTGTTGGATTGAGTGTGGATGTTCCTGCGGGTACTGTTGTGCCGCGCCGGGTAAATGACACCGATATGGCCATTTGGTGCAGTGCGGCGGGCAAGCTTCATGCCTGGGGTGATCGGTGCCCGCACCGCGGCATGCGGTTGTCGCATGGGTTCGTGCGCGGCGAAACGCTGTCTTGTATCTATCACGGCTGGCAATATGGCATGGACGGTACGTGCAGCTACATTCCGGCGCATCCGCAGCTTGAGCCGCCTAAAACGATCTGCGCCAGGAGTTATGCCTGCAACGAGCAGGACCAGATGATCTGGGTGGCTTTGGCGCCGACACAGGCAAAAACACCCGACGCCGAAGGACGCCGCCCGGTCCGGTCACTGGAGATCACCCTGCCGGTCGCCAAGGTGGCAGAAGGCTTGGGCCATCCAATGTCGTCTTTGATGGTGCTGGGTGGCGTTTATGACCTGGCCGTGGCGCTGCAGCCCAGCACGCAACACAGTTGTGTCCTGCACGCATTTGCAGGAGCGGACCAGGAGCGCAAACAGGTATCGCGGCATTTGGAAAAGATGCGAGCAGAACTGGAGAGCGCAGATGCGTGAAGCGGTTGACGACCATTGGTACCCGGTGGGGTTACTGTCGGGCCTGGAGGATACGCGCAAGACATTGCTGCTGGGCCGGGAGATTGCGGTGGGGCGCAACGGTGCCGGTGTCTTTGTCCGTGACGCTGCGGGCCGGGCGTTGCCCACGGTTGCACGGTTTGGCCATCTCTGGACAAGCCCCGGCCAGCCGACCCGCGATCTCTTCACGATCCCGGAGGCAGATACGCCGGGCCGGCAACTGGTTGATGTGGGGTCTGTCCGGGTGAAATGCTCCCCCTTGCGGGCTGTTGAGAACTTTCTCGACATTGCGCATTTCCCCTTTGTGCATACGGATATTCTTGGGGCGGAGCCGCATACCGAAGTTGAGCGTTATCAGGTGGATATCCGTGAGGAGGTGGATGAGGTCTGGGCCACGGAGGTGAAGTTTTTCCAGCCCCAGGCCGCCAGATCCGCCGAAGGTGGTATCAAGACAGAATACATGTACCGGGTGCCCGCCCCCACCTGTGCGGTGCTCTACAAGACCTGTCCACCGCGACCGGGGGAGTGGGACGTGATCACCCTCTTTGTCCAGCCCCTGACAGAGGAATGGTGCGAGGTCTGGCCTTGGATGGCGCTTTATGATGACCAGTCCACCATGGCTGAGATGGTCAGTTTTCAGCAGATGATCTTCATGCAGGATCGCTCGATCCTGGAAAACCAGATCCCGCGCAAACTGCCGCTCGATCCGGGCATGGAGGTGCCGACCCAGGCGGATATGACATCGGTCGCGTATCGGCGCTGGCTCAAGCGGATCGGCTACACCTATGGGGCGCAACTGGTAGCCGCATGATCCTCTACGACTATATTCTCAGCGCCAGTTGTTACCAGGTGCGCTTGATGGCGGCGCTTCTCGGGCAGCCCCTCACAACGCGGGCGGTGAACTTTCACCCCGCAAAAGAGCATAAATCGCCTGAGATGCTCAAACTGAACCCGAAGGGAACGCTTCCGGTCCTGCAAGACGGCGATCTGGTGCTGACCGAGAGCGCTGAAATCCTGCGCTATCTGACCAGGGATACGCCGGACTGGCGCGGGCAGGACGAGGTGTGGTTGTCCTTTGCAGCGGCGCTGAACGGCAGTATCGGGACGGCCCGCCTGCACGATATCCTGAGCTACGATGCCGATATCGATGCGGTGCGCCGCGCTGGGGTGCAGCACCTGCGCCAGCTTGAGGCGCATCTGGTTGAGCAACGGTTTGACGGGATGATCTTTCTGACCGGTCACACGCCGACCATTGCCGATATTGCCTGTTTCCCGACCACGGCTCTTGCGCCGGATGGCGGTGTCAGCCTCGATGTATATCCCTCCATCCGCCTGTGGATGCGGGCGATCCGCTCGCTGCCCGGATTTATCGAAATGCCTGGCATCCATCGCCTGCATGAGTTGGAGGCGGCCCCATGACGGCGCTTTTGCTCCGGAACTGCGACGCGATTGTGACCTCCGCCTCCGATCCGGTTCTGCACGGCCAGGATATTCTGTGCGACAACGGGGCGATCACGGCCATCGGGCCAGATCTTGACCGCGATATCCCGGCGGGCACCGACATCATCAGCGGGGCGGGCCTTTTCATCTATCCCGGTCTGGTGAACACCCACCACCATTTCTTTCAATGCTTCGTGCGCAACCGCGCCGAGCTGGACTGGACCCGCTACAGCGTCATTGAATGGCTGGACCGGATCTATCCGGTTTTCTCGCGCTTGACCGAAGAGTGCTTCTATCACTCCTCCATTGTTGCGATGGCCGAGCTGATCAAGCACGGCTGCACCACCGCCTTCGATCATCAGTATTGCTTTCCAAAACACGCAGGCTCGCGCATCATCGACCGTCAGTTCGAGGCGGCGGAGCTGATGGGGATGCGCTTTCATGCCGGGCGCGGTGGCAACACCCTGCCCAGATCCGAGGGCAGCACGATCCCCGACGCGATGCTGGAGACCACGGATGCCTTCATCGCCGACTGTGCCCGCGTGATCGAAGCTTACCACGATCCAGACCCGCTTGCGATGCGCCAGGTCGCCGTCGCACCCTGCCAGCCGGTGAATTGCTACCGCGAGACCTTCGTGGAATCCGTTGCACTGGCCCGCGACAAGGGCGTGATTTTGCACAGCCATGTGGGCGAGGGCGAAAGCCCGGTGATCGCGCAGGTCCATGGGATGCGCACGGTCGACTATTGTGAAAGCCTTGGTTTTGCGGGCCCCGACACGTTCTATGCCCATGGCTGGGAATTGACGCATGATGAGCTGAGGAAAATGGCGGCCTCCGGCACCGGTGTGTCCCATTGTTCTGAGCCCGTCTATCTGGTCGGTGCGGAGGTCACGGATATCCCCGCGATGGACGCGCTTGGGGTGCGCCTGGGGTTGGGATGTGATGGCGCGGCCTCCAACGACAATTCCAACCTGATGCACTGCGTGCATTCGTCCTACATGCTGCAATGTTTGGCGGCCCGCACGCGTGATGATCCCGTGCCTGCACCTGCCGCGTTCCTGTCTTACGCGACCGAAGGCGGCGCATCTTTGCTGGGCCGCACGGATATCGGTGCGTTGCAGCCCGGCAGGGCGGCAGACCTCTTTGCCATCGACACGCGCAAGCTTGACTATGTCGGTACGCGGCATGACCCGATCAGCCTGATCGCCAAAGTGGGCATCGGCGCGGCTGTCGATCTGACCGTGATCAACGGGCGCATCGTCTGGCGCAACGGCGCCTTTCCGCATCTGGACGAGGGCGCGCTTTTTGCCGCCGCCGAAGACACACTTCACACCATACTGCCAAAAACAGGGGGACTCTAAATGTCACATACCGTTCAACGCCGCACGTTTCTGAAAGGATCGCTGGCCGCGACCACCGCCATCGCCTTGCCCATGCGGGCCATCGCCGACGATGTGCTGAAAATGGGTGTGGTGCTGCCATCCCCCGAAGCTGACGTGGGCTGGTCACACACCTTGATGGAAGGCGTACGCAGCGTGCAGGAGGCTTACGGCGACAAGATCGAAGTGACCGTGCTGGAAAACATTGCCGAAGGGCCAGATGCGGACCGGATCGCCAATGGGCTTGTGGCCGACGGGAACACCGTCCTGCTCCTGGGGTCGTTCGGCTATCAGAACGGCGGTATCCAGATTGCCAAGCGCCGGCGCGATATCTCGATCATTCACGCCTCGGGCTTCATGGTCGAGCCGAACTTTGCCCCGTTCACCGCCAAATACTGGCAGGGCACCTATCTGATGGGGATGGCGGCGGCCTCTCTTACCAAGACCAAGAAGCTCGGCTGCGTCGGGGCCTTTGCGATCCCGGAACTCATCACGTCGATCAATGCCTACATGCTGGGGGCGCAATCCGTCGACCCCGAGATCGAGATGAGTGTGGTTTGGGTCAACAGCTGGTTTGATCCGGCCTCTGAGCAAGAGGCGGCGAAAGCGCTGATTTCGCAAGGGGCCGATGTGATCTTTTCGAACGCGCAAGACACGCCGTCCGTGATCGCGGTGGCCGAAGAGGCGGGCGTTTACGCCTGGAACCTGAATTCGTCGATGAAGACATATGCGCCGTCCAAGTATCTGGGCGTTGTGGGCACCGACTGGGGACCACATTTCAAACGTCTGGTCGATGCTCATGTGGCCGGGGATTATCCGGGTGAAAACTTCTGGCTCGGGATGGAAGACGACATCGTCTTTACCGCAGACTGGAACCCGGACATTCCCGCCGATGTGGTCGCCCAGATCGAAGCGCGCCAGGCCGAGATCAAGGCCGGTACCTTCGATGTCTTTAAGGGACCGCTGACGGATCAATCGGGTTCAGTACGTGTGGCGGACGGTGTGACCATGACGGACGGCGAAATCCTCGGCATGGATTGGCATGTCGCGGGCGTGACAACGCCGCTCCCTTCATGAGAAAACAGGCCCTTTTGACCCTGTCGGGCGTCTCCAAACGCTACGGCACGGTTCAGGCCAACCAGGCGATCGACCTTGAGGTGAAATCGGGGTCGATCCACGCCATTCTGGGGGAGAATGGCGCCGGGAAATCCACCTTGATGAAGCTGATCTACGGGGTGGAGCATCCCGACGACGGCAGCATCGCGTGGAACGGTGCACCCGTACAATTGTCCCGCCCCTCCGACGCGCAAGCTTTGGGGATCGGCATGGTGTTTCAGCATTTTTCGTTGTTTGAGACGCTCAGCGTGGTTCAGAACGTGTCATTGATGGTGCCCGGCCGACCGGCTGAGATCGCGACAAAGATTGGCGATCTGGGGCGCAAGTTTGGACTGGTGGTGGACCCAGATGCGATGGTGCACACCCTGTCGGTCGGCGAACGGCAGCGGGTCGAAATCATCCGCTGCCTGCTGCTGAACCCCAAGCTTCTGATCCTCGATGAGCCCACATCGGTCCTGCCGCCGCAAAGTGTCAAACTGCTGTTTGAGACGTTGCGCAAGTTGCAGGCCGAGGGCACGGCGATCCTCTTTATCTCGCACAAGCTCGAAGAGATCCGCGCGCTCTGTGACGAGGCGACCGTCTTGCGCGATGGCAAGGTGACGGGCCGCGTGGACCCGCGGGCCCACAGCGCGCGCGACTTGGCGCAAATGATGATTGGTCGCGACATGCCGCATCTGGCGGTGTCAAACAGCGCGCAGCCTGGCGAGGTCCGATTGCGTTTGCACAATCTGAGCCATCCGCGCGCAACGCAGTTTGGTACGACACTCACAGACGTTAACCTGGACCTGCGCGCGGGTCAGGTCATTGGCATTGCGGGGATCTCTGGCAACGGCCAGCAAGAGCTGGCAGCTCTCATCTCGGGCGAGCTGCGCGCGCGTAAGCCTGAGATGGTCCAGATCATGGGGCAAGCGGTTGGCCGTCGCGGCCCGATGCATCGCCGCGCGCTTGGGTTCACCTTTGTGCCCGAAGAGCGGCTGGGGCGCGGGGCCGTGCCCGAGATGTCGTTGGCCGATAACAGCCTTTTGACGGCGCACGGGCAGGGCATGCTGCGGGGAGGGTTCATCAAGCGGCGGGTGGAGCAGAGCTTTACCCGCCGCTGTATGGAAGACTTCGATGTGCGCACCTCCGGCCCGGACGCGGAGGCCGGAGCGCTTTCTGGCGGCAACCTGCAAAAATTCATCCTGGGCCGCGAGATCATGCTGGCCCCCGACGTGATGCTGGTATCGCAGCCCACATGGGGGGTCGATATCGGGGCCGCCACAGCGATCCGGCGCCGTCTGATCGAGATGCGGGACAACGGCGCCGCGATCCTGGTGATTTCCGAAGAACTCGAAGAACTGTTCGAGATTTGCGACATCCTCCATGTCCTTCACGAAGGGCGGCTGTCCACCGGCCTGCCCGCCGCCGACACCACCGCCGAAGAGGTCGGGGCCTATATGATCGGGGCAAGGCTGTGAAGTTGCGCCTGGTCAGACGCGACGCCGCGTCTCGTCTGGCAATGTTCGGCGCGCCGGTGCTGGCGCTGATCCTCACCTGCCTGACCAGCCTGATCCTCTTTGCCCTCTTGGGCATCCCTGCGGGCAAGGCGCTGCATGCGCTTCTGCTCAAACCGTTCCTCAGTTGGTACAGCTTTTCCGAAGTGCTGCTGAAAATGGCCCCGCTGCTGCTGATTGCGCAGGGGCTGGCCATCGGGTTCCGCGCCAATGTGTTCAACATCGGCGCCGAGGGGCAATTCATCATCGGCGCGATTTGCGCCTCTGCCTTCCCGGTCTTTTACCCGGACGGAAATCTGCCCTTCATGCTGCCTGCCATGATTGTCGCAGGCGGGCTCGGCGGCATGGCCTACGCAGGGATCGCGGCGGGGTTGCGGACGCGGTACGGAGCCTCGGAAATCCTCGTGACGCTGATGCTGAGCCTGATCGCGGTCCAAATCCTGAACTACCTGCTACTGGGGCCGTGGAAAGACCCGCGGGGCTTCAATTTTCCGCAAACGGTGATGTTCCCGGGCAACGCGCTCCTGCCGCTCCTGTTCGAGAATGTCCGGCCGAATATCTCCCTGATCTTTGCGCTGCTTGCGAGCCTCTTTGCCTATCTGATGATGGAGCGGCACTTTCGGGGCTACCAGCTGCGCACAGCAGGCCTCGCGCCGAAAGCCGCGCTTTATGCGGGGTTCAGTGCGCCGCGCATGATCTGGCTCAGCCTGGCGCTCAGTGGGCTGGCAGCCGGGATCGCAGGGGCCAGCGAAGTTGCAGGGCCTTTGGGCCAGTTGCAACGATCTGTCGCCACCGGCTACGGTTATGCGGCAATCATCGTGGCCTATGTCGGCGGTTTGCGTCCCTTTGGTATTGTCGCCTCAAGTTTCCTGATCTCGGTGCTGTACATCGGCGGGGACAGTGCGACTGTCTCTGCAGGTCTGCCCGTCGCGGCGGTCGAGGTGTTCCAAGGTATGCTGCTGTCCTTCTATCTTCTCACCTTCACGTTGATCCGGTTCAGGGTACACCTTGACCGAGAGGCAACGGCATGAGCGCCGTTGAATTCCTGCTGGCCGGGACACTTGCTGCGGCCTTGCCTCTCCTGCTGGCGGCGTTGGGGGAAATGGTGGTGGAGAAGACGGGTCTGCTGAACCTCGGGCTGGAAGGGATGATGGCTGTCGGTGCGGCCATTGCCTTTATCTGTGTCTACCACACGGGTGCGCATGTTCTGGGGTTTATGGCCGCGGCCATCGTTAGCGCGATTCTGGCGATGGTCTTTGCCTTCCTCGTTATCTTGGTCAAGGCAAACCAGGTCGCGGCAGGTCTGGCGATTGGGGTTCTTGGGCTGGGGCTGTCCGCGCTTTTCGGCAAGACTTACGAAAGCCTGACCATTTCCGGGCTGCCGGAATACGGCCTGCCGCTCTTGTCGCATATCCCGCTGATTGGGCCGACCTTGTTGACACAGGATATTGTTGTCTGGTTAGCGGTCATCGGGACGATAGCGTTGTGGTATGTGCTCAACAAAACCAAGTTGGGGCTGATCATCACGGCGGTGGGCGAAAATGCCGAAGCGGCCCGCGCGATCGGCTATCCGGTGGCGGTGATACGGTGTGCTGCGGTGGCCTTTGGCGGCACGATGTGCGGATTGGCGGGGGCGTATGCGTCAACCGTTTACACTCCGCTTTGGGCCGATGGGATGATCGCCGGGCGTGGCTGGATTGCGTTGGCGTTGGTCGTGTTTGGCACCTGGCAAACCGGAAGGGTCGCCTTCGGAGCGCTTCTCTTTGGCATCTTGTCATTGGGAGAACTCACGGCACAGGCCATTGGCGTGGCCATCCCATCGCAGGTGCTTTCAAGCTTGCCGTATCTTGTCACGATCTTGATGCTTGTCGTGATTTCCCGCCATCAGTTCCGGGCCAGTAAGAGGCTTTGATTGCTGGATCACCTGTGCAAGAAGCCGGTTGCAGCAGAGGCCATCCATTCCATCAGCAATGGCCGGATCCAAGGCGACAACTGAGTATTTTTATCCAGGTAAGGGATTTGGAATTCTCGAAAGGAAATCCTGGGCTCTGTCGCTTTGGGGAGTGGCCGTCAGGCCAAGAGCCGCGGTGCGACCCCTTCATTCTGTAAACGGAAGGCGGTTTTCGACCGCCTGGTGTGCCCCTAAGAAACATCGCTGAGACCAGCCGTTTCGAGCCTCGAAAGGCCCTGGACAAGAAATGCATTGTTCTCAAGTGGCCGCTGACGGAAAGACCTGTGGCGCCTCGTCTCGCTGGAACATACCGTAGTCCCGAGAGACCAGGATAGACATCGCGTTTGTGACGTTCGGCGTTCGGCTTGCCTTCAAAACCACCGCGCTGCCTTCAGCCCGGCTGTCTGCCACCCTGACGCTGAGATACATATCCTCGAAATTGACGCTGCCAAATGCCTCACCCCCGTCCGGAAACGGGTCGCCTTTGGTTGCGACAATTGTCACGAAGCGATCAGCGCCAGAGGCGGTATCGCCATTCGCTTCGTCTCCGGAAAATGTCGTGATGGCTTCGTTTTCACGATAGTTCTGCAACACGCGAAAAACCCGAATCCGATAGTCCTTGAAATGCGTGTTCCGGCCTGCGACCTGGGATTTATGATGCTGCGCATCGCACCGCCATTTGGCAATCGACGCCTCATCCTGCCAATGTGAATGAGACAGAATGATGTTGGAACGGACCAAGGACTTGTAACGATCAATGAAAAGCAATCCGGTATGTGCGTCCAGCAAAGGGCGCAAACGGGCAGCATGGTCAAAGTAGTGATCCTCGTGACCGGCGCGCGGCTCGACCTCAAAAAGCAGTGCTTGCATGTTGCTTGCCTAGACGTGGCAGGTGGGGACAGTCAAGGCATTGCGATAGCTGCCCACGACTTGCGGCCCTGTCGCAAACGGCGCCGATTTCTGATTTTCTGAAAGGCTGCCTCTTGCGCGAACGGCCACTTGTCGCTGGGGCAGAAGCCGGGGTCCGGGACAGGACGCCTACACCTTTCTGCTCAGGTTTGGCGCTTTGATGCGGCGCAGGAAGGGTCCTGGCCAGTTTGCGGAGGCCCTCCGGTGAGATTGCGCGCAAGCCGCGGCGGGTCACTTGCCGATGACGTCGGGTAAAACCGTCGTTTTCAGGGGGCTCGAAACGTCTGAAAGATCAAATGTCAGACACGCCGGAAAACAAGCAACGCCCAGACAAGTACAATCGCCGCTGTGAACTCGACTGCTTCCTCCAGCAAAGAGACTTTTCTGGACGGCACGAGATCCAGAAGAACGCCGATCGCCAAGAGAATGATGTGCAGCACAAGGGTGAAGTTGAACCTGTGCTGCAGGAAGCGTTCTATGGGATGGCGTGCTTTGTAGACCGCGGTCAGAAAGCAAATGAAAGCAAACAGCAGAGACAGCGCGACGATAAGGGATGTCACATCGCCTTTCTGCATCATCCTGAGCAGGATGATCGCGATATCATGCCCGCCGTCGAATTCCCCGCCACCTTCCATCGGGGGCATCTCGAAGTCAAAAAGGCGCGCGCCAAAACTGACTTCACTCAGAAAGAGCAGAAGCGAAAACAGCGAAATCCCGAGAATCAGCTTAAAATCGAGCTTGCTTGCCAATGCACGGGTTGCCAAGGTCCAGAAGCCGAGCAGGCTGGCATAGAGGAAAAGGGCTGCCGATGCATTCTCCACCGGCCCGTCTTCGACCATAATCGAGGGTCGGATCAGCCCTGCAAGAAAGAGCAGACAAACGAGGGCTGTTGCTGAAAGCACCAATACAGGGAAAGGGAAGGGGCGTTTAAGCCAAGCGGCCATCCCCCCTCGCCATATTGTCATATAGCTGTTTCGTTCGTGTGCTTTCATGAAATCATCCGAAGTAATGACCATTCGGAAATATAGCTATTTCTGCGCCTTCGTAAGGCGCGGGGCATTCTGGGTGTTGTTTGGGCGGTTAACCGCCCTTTATACGCTCGTTTGATCGTGGCTGATATCCAGTATGAAGATCACGGCGACGGGTGCCTGCAGCATCTCATCACTCCCGACCTTTCGCGGTTTGATTGCGATCCTTTGATCCCAGCTATCTCACCCCGATAACGGCGTATCACCTAGTTGTTTGCCGCAGAACGAGGTGTGCTGTAAGCGGTGCGCCACTCCCACAGTTACGACATGACGCGTGATCTGCGATTCAGAGGCTTCTTTGGTTTTGTGGGGAGTTTCTCGATGGGAGCTACAAGCGCGTTTCAGCACACAAATGGCGAAAGTGGTGGATTCCACGCCAGATGACAGGTTTCTTATCCTGACGAATGCCAGCGGCGGGCAATTAACGGAACACCGCGCCTCTGAGGGCGTGCGCCAGTGGCGCGACAAGGTGGGACTGTCACCGGAAAAGATCGGCTATGACTTGCGACTTTACGATGCCCGGGGCACCGCCGCGACACGTCTCCTACGCGCTGGGCTTTCTTTATCACAGATCGCGGGATGCATGGGCTGGTCGCTGCGCACAGCGGCGGCCATGATTGAACGCTATGCGCAGGTTTCACCCAATGAATCCGATGATGTTTTGACCCTTTTGAACACTGCTAAAAGGGGTAAGTCGTGAACAGAATTGTAAAATGGTTTGTAAAATGCGGCCTCGCAGTCACGCAAAAATCAACTAAGTCATTGAAAATAAATGGAGGCGAGTACCGGAATCGAACCGGTGTACACGGATTTGCAATCCGCTGCGTCACCACTCCGCCAACTCGCCTCTGGTGGTGTGCCGAGACTGCTATCCGATATTCAAGGGTGCCGCAAGTGTCACAGGTCGTCAAAATACTGCTCTCAAGCGTTGCTGGCCGCAGTCAGATGTGCCACACGGGTACAAGAGTTTTCTGGACAGATGAGTTTAGCCGAATGCCCGACTTTTCAGCGCGTCGTACAACTATGGTGGACACTCAGGTGCGCCCGGCAGATGTGACCAAATTTCCGATTATCGAGGCTATGCTGACGATCCAGCGGGAGGACTTCGTGCCCGCTGCCCAACGGGAGGCAGCCTATGTTGGCGAAAATCTGGAACTGGAGGAGGGCCGCGTGATCCTCGAACCCAGAACGCTGGCCAAGATGCTGGACAATCTCGATATTTCGGTCGATGAGCTCGTTTTGGATGTCGGGTCCGCGCTGGGCTATTCAGCTGCGGTAATTGCGCGGATGGCCGAGGCGGTTGTTGCGGTTGAAGAAGACGAGGCGCTGGCAAGTGAAGCACAGGATGCCCTTTCGGCGGCAGGCATCGACAACGTGATCCTGCACAATGGCCCCCTGGTTGAGGGGGCGGCGCAGCATGGCCCCTACGATGTGATCGTGGTTCAGGGGGGAATCGTAAAGCTGCCAGATGCGTTGGTCGCGCAGCTGAAAGACGACGGTCGGATTGCATGCCTCTTCATGGACGGTCCTTTGGGGGAAGTTCGTATTGGCAGAAAGCAAAACGGCCTTATTTCCTGGCGCAGTGCCTTTAATGCAGGTGCGCCGGTATTGCCGGGCTTTGAGAGTGCGCCCGCGTTCCATTTCTGAGATGGAACGATCCAGCACACAGGTGATCTTGGAGAGATGACAAAGATGGCAGTCATGATGGAAGTGCAGAAAGTGAAACGCGTCTTGCGCAGCGGTACGCTTGTGCTGGGTCTGTGGGCGGGCCTGATGGCGACGACGGCGCAGGCCGAGACATTGGCTGACGCTCTGGTCGGGGCCTATCAGAACAGTGGCCTGCTGGATCAAAACCGTGCGTTGCTGCGTGCTGCTGACGAAGATGTCGCAGGCGCAGTGGCGGCGCTCAGGCCCATCATCACCTACACGGCTTCGATCTCACAGGAATATGGCGACAGGCGGACAACGACAAGTAGTGTCGGTTCATCATCGTCGGACATTAACAACACCGATGCCGATCTGGGGCTTGCCGCAAGTCTGTTGCTTTTTGATGGTGGGGCATCGGCGTTGTCGGTGGAGGCGGCAAAGGAAACCGTCCTCTCCACACGTCAGGATCTTATCAGCATCGAGCAGCAGGTGCTTTTGCGTGCCGTAAGCGCCTATCTCAGCGTCTATGCAAACCGTGACGTTGTGCAACTGCGACAAAACAACCTGCGACTTCTGCAAGAGGAATTGCGCGCGGCACAGGATCGTTTTGAGGTTGGTGAAGTGACGCGGACAGATGTGGCACAGGCTGAATCGAGCCTCGCAGAGGCACGGAGCGGTCTGGCGACGGCGCAGGGTGATCTGATGCAAGCTGTAGAGGAATACGTCAATGTGGTCGGACGCGAGCCCGGTCAGATTGCCACGCCCCCCAGATTGCCGCAGCTTGAAGCCGACAGTGAAGTGGCCCGCGCACGTGCGCTGCAAACGCATCCTGACTTATTGTCGGCAAAGCACGCCGTTGCGGCATCAGAGTTGAATATTCTGCGCGCCGAAGCCGCCTTGAACCCCACCGTCTCGGCCTTTGGCTCTTTGACAGTGAATGATGATCTGGACGGCAGCGATTACTCCAACGTCGGACGGTTTGGCGTTGAACTGAGCGGTCCGATCTATCAGGGCGGTGCGATCAGCGCCAGCATACGCCGCGCAATTGCGTTGCGCGATCTGGAGCTGGGCAGCCTCTACGAGGTGCAGAAAACCGTGTCTCAGGATGTTGGCAATGCCTATGCGGCCTTGGCGGCACAGCGGGCCAGTCTCGCGGCGAGTGAGGAGCGTATTCGCGCGTCACGGATCGCATTCCAGGGCGTGCGGGAAGAGGCAACGCTGGGGGCGCGAACGACGCTGGACGTGCTTGATGCAGAGCAGGATCTGCTTGATGCGGAAACCGCCCGGATTTCGGATGAGGCCAACCTCTACATCGCGGCCTACACGGTTCTGGAGGCGACGGGCCGGCTGACTGCGCGCGATCTGAACCTGGGCGTGCAAATCTATGACCCCGTTGCCTATTATGATTTGGTGGATGACGCGCCGACGGCCCGGTCACGACAGGGCAGACAGCTTGATCGCGTGATAAAATCGATCCAGCGGAACTGATTTCCCCGGCCATTGAATGATGAAACCCTGCGCGCTAAGATGCCTGTGGGGTTTTAAATGGTGTGGTTATGACAGAACCGGTTATTCGTTCGGAAGCAGAGGATGTTCTGGCATCCGTTCGCCGCTTTGTTGGTGAACAGACCCATCCCGTCAGTTTCAAGGAGCACGCAACGCCGATGGACAGGTTCGTTTTAACACCGAAATTGCGGGTGCCTGATCAGGATGTACTCCGCTTGATGCCCGAAGACGCGGTGCCGCCCGCAGAGCACTGGCATGAATTCGAAGAACCACCGTTGTCAGTACCGGGCGGGACCAAAGAGCCGGCCGATACCGCCCGTGAAAAAGACCCGCAGCAGGCTGTGCCGTCCCATTCTGTGTCGGTTCAGGCAAAGGCCACCGATCTCAAACATGGTGATTTTTCCGACCTCAGCGCAAAGATCGCCGCGCTGGAAACGGCGATTGCCAAGACCGCGGATCAGTGGGAGCCTGATGGCGACGTGCAAGACGCCTATGCCGGTACGCAATCCCCCGCCATGAAATGGCGGGACGATATCGAACTGGATGCTACCGGCAAACCTCTGAACCAGAGCGATGCGCCCTCTGCCTCCCTGGTTGAGACGGCCGCCAACGATTTGGCAATGGAAAAGGCGCGCATCGGGGGGGGCGTCGACGAAGACGCTTTGCGTGCAATTGTTGCTGAAATCGTTCGATCCGAGCTTCAGGGAGAATTGGGGCAGCGGATTACGCGAAACGTCCGTAAACTGGTTCGCCGCGAGATCCACAGGGCCCTTACAGCACAGTCTCTCGAGTAGGCGGCGTGGCAAAGGGCAGGGTCCAAGGGCAGTGAAGCGCGCTTTTTCACCGACATGGGCCACTCGAGTGTCACAAGGTGCCACGTGCCCAGATAGGGATAGTACTGGCTCGTCCCGAAATCTGCAGATAGGGAGTGTTACAGATGTGTCTGCGGTGGACCGGTTGACGGTTTCGTGAACACACCTGCGCATGTGTTGATCGGTGCCGCGGTTCTGGGCCGAGGCCCGGGCCGAGGTGTCTTCGTGGCGGCCCTTATCGGCGCACTACTGCCGGATTTGTCGCTCTATCTGATGGCGGGCACAGCGCTTTTCCTGCTGGACATTCCGCCGCAGGTCGTTTTCGACGAGCTTTATTTTTCGGATACTTGGCAGACGATCTTTGCCATCGATAATTCGTTTTTCGTGTGGGGCGGTCTGCTGGCCGTGGCGCTTTGGCGCAGATCTGGCTGGGGCATTGCGCTGACCGGGGCGGCGCTGTTGCATCTCTGCCTCGATTTTCCGCTGCACCATGATGACGGCCGACCGCATTTCTGGCCGCTTTCGGGATGGGTGTTCGAAAGCCCGGTAAGCTATTGGGACAGAACCCGTGGTGCGATGGTGATCGCCCCCATAGAGGCTGCTGCCGCAACAATCGCCGCCATTTCCTTGTGGGGCCAACGCTTGCGCTGGCCAACGGTCCTGTTGGTCGCCGCCTTGCTGGCGGCAGAAATCTGGGTCATCCGCCAGTGGTTATTCTTCTTTATCGACGGATAAAAAAAACGCGCCCGCAAAGGGGGGCGCGCCTTGATAAACTCAACGTGGTTTTATGCCGCTTCGGCCTGTTGTGCTGCATTGCGACGTTCGGATTCTTCGCGGGAAAGCGCGACAGATGTCCGGACGCCCTTGCCAACGAAATCCATCAGTCCTTCGACCACACGTTCGTTGGGGTCGATCCCGGCACAGCTCAGAACTTCGCGCCCGTCGCGCGACCGTGCCCAGCGGGCGATCTGCTCAGGGCCGTTGCCGTATTTCTTGTCATCCGCAATAGCGTCGTCCAAAGCAGCCAGTACAACGGCTGCAAAAAGTTTACGCGCACGATTGCCTTGTTCGTTATTGAAGGCGGTGCCGTCAACGAAATCTTTCATCTCGTCGTCCTTTCCATTATTCTTGCTCTTGTCTTTTTCGGCGTGAAGTTCCTTATGGAACAGTTTAGTCGATTCGGATACCCTCTATTCGCATAGCTCATATGCAGTATCCGCATGGCTTTCTGCGGGTGCAGCACGATATATCGTTGTCTTGTCACGCCTCATGCACCCAGATATAGGGGCGCGTAACCTATCATCAACCTTTTGCCATGGTTTTGTCATATGCCTAAAGTCAACGGAAACGAGATCCGGCCCGGGAACGTTCTGGAACATAACGGCGGTCTTTGGGCCGCGGTCAAAGTCGATCACGTAAAGCCCGGAAAAGGCGGCGCTTTCGCGCAGGTTGAGCTGCGCAACCTTCGAAACGGGTCCAAGCTGAACGAGCGTTTTCGTTCCGCGGACAAGGTTGAGCGCGTCCGGTTGGAGCAGAAAGACCAGACGTTTCTCTATGAAGATGCGGGCATGCTGGTGGTCATGGACACTGAAACCTACGAGCAAATCCAGCTTCCCGCAGAGCTCCTGGGAGAGCGTCGGCCCTTCCTTCAGGACGGCATGACAATCGTTGTGGAGTTCTATGAAGAGGAAGCGCTTAACGCAACGTTACCCCAGAAGGTGACCTGCAAAATCGTCGAGACCGAGCCGGTGGTCAAAGGTCAGACGGCTGCCAATTCCTTCAAACCGGCGATTCTGGAGAACGGTGTCAAGGTTATGGTGCCGCCGTTCGTGGGGCAGGACGAGGATATCATCGTCAATACAGAGACAATGGAATATGCCGAGCGGGCATAGGCACAGCCGCGGCTGGCAGGGCCCGCGCCCCACGGGCTGAACGGGGAGCCAGACCGCGGCGCTGTTTCTGTCAGGTCAGGCGGGTGATCACCGCATCGCCGGCCTGCATGGGGCCCGTGGCACGGTCAAAGCGCAGATAGGCGAGCGCCTTGTCATCGGCGCGGCTCAGCAGGGTGCCGGCGGGTTTGCCATTTGCCACAATTTCCGCCCCCTGATCCGCCGGACCTTCAACGGAGACCTGAGCCAACCCCTTGCGCAGTTCGGTCTTGTGTTGCATCCGCGCGGTGACTTCCTGGCCGACATAGCAGCCTTTGCGAAAATCGACGCCGGACAGACGCTCAAAGCCGACCTCCAGGATAAAGGTGTCGGGGGTCAGCTCGATCCCTGTTTCGGGGATCTGATGCGCCACCCGCAGGGCTGTCCAATCGGTATCATCGTCCTCCTGTGGCGTTTCGCGATAGGCGCGCCAGCCAAGGGCGGCATGCCGGGGGTCGGGCAGGGCGTCCTCCGGGGCATCTCCCAGACCGCGGTGCAGATGCAGGTCGGCAGGTGCGATGGAGACATCGGCGCGCAGCTTGTACATCGACAGCCGTTGGAAGAGCATATCGCCATGGCTCTCGGCCACGTCGAGCAACATCCCGCCGTCTGTCTTGGCGATGAAAAAATCAGCGATATATTTACCTTGTGGGGTCAACATCGCCGCATAGACCAGACCGTTTTCGATCCGGTTCACGTCGTTCGTCACGAGGCCCTGCAGGAATTCGGTCTTATCGTTGCCCGTAAGCTTCAGAATGCGACGTTTGGTCATGGGGGCTCCTCAACGCTGTTTGGGAGGGATATAACCACGTGGCCGCCAGTTGGAAGGGGTAGCACAATGCGCGCACCGATTTCGGTGATAATTCCGACCCTGAATGCGCAAGAGCATTTGGGGCCCTGTTTGATGTCTCTCATGCCCGGGCTTGAGGTGGGTCTCATTCGTGAGGTGATCGTCAGCGACGGCGGCTCGCGGGATGACACGGTCGAACTTGCCAAGGCCTGGGGAGCGGAGGTTGTCGACGGCACGGCGTCTCGCGGGGCGCAGCTTGCGCGCGGCTGTGCGGTCGCTCAGGGGCGCTGGTTTCTGGTGCTGCATGCGGATACACAACTGCGCGACGGTTGGGTCGGTCCGGTCATCAAGCATCTTGAGCATCACAAGGCGGGCTGGTTCAACCTGGCCTTTGATGATGGCGGTCTGGCCGGACGGGTCGTTGCGTGCTGGGCCAACCTGCGCAGCCATTGTGGTCTGCCTTACGGCGATCAGGGGCTTTTGCTGCCTGCTGCGCTTTATGACCGGGTTGGCGGATACCCATCCCAGCCCCTGATGGAAGATGTGGCCATCGCGCGGGCGCTGAGGGGCCAGCTGACCTGCATCGATGCGGTCGCGGTGACAAGTGCGGTGCGCTACAAGAAACAAGGCTGGCTGCGCCGTGGGACGCGCAATCTCTGGACCCTTGCACGCTATTTCGGCGGGGTCTGTCCGAAACAACTGGCTGACACCTACCGCAGCTAACCGGTGAAAAGCGCACTGATCTGCTGCAGAGAGCCACGCGTTGCCTCTCGGGACGGGATCGGGCTTTTGCCTTGGGCTGATGGTGGGGGTATCGGCTACTATCTTGCCATCCTGAAACCGCAGCCTGTAGAGATCCACGGAAACCCCATCACGTGCCCACGGTCCTGACGACGATCCTGTCGACCCCGGCATACGGTTGAGAGGCGGGGCGCGATCACCAATGCGGTCCTGCCCGCAGAGAGCGTGTCGAGCGCCTGCCGCACCACATGCCGAAGGCTGGTTTTGCCTCATTCATTAGCAGGATCGGCGTGCTGCGCAAAAAGCGCCCGCGCGATCACCGCGCGCTGGCGCTGCCCGCCGGAGAGCCCGGAGCCACGGGGCCCGACCTTTGTGTCCAGCCCCTCTGGCAACTTGTCGAGAAAATCGCTGACATTTGCGGCATCAGGCGCAGCCGTCAGCTCTGCCTTGGTGACATCGGTGCGCCCCGTCAGCGTCTGCTCCCGCAAGGTCCCGTCAAAGAGCAGCGCTTCTTGCGTCACCACAGAGCACAGGCTGCGCAGGTCTTGCAGCGCCATCTCATTGGTTGCCACACCGCCGATGCGCACCGGACCCTTTGCGGGATCAATCAGACCGGTCAGCGGATTGAAGATTATGGATTTACCGGCCCCGGACGCTTCGGCCCCGGTGATGATCGCCCGCCAGACGTTATTGATTTGCGTGACGTCTGTCTGGACCCGCTGGATCAGCTAGCCCGGCGATTGGGTCTGGTGAAACGCCCCGTCCTGCTGCATCATCCGGGCCAGCAGGTCATTGCGCACCTCGGCCGTTGTTCGCTCTGAGATCCGCGTCAGCACCACCTTCTGGATCACCCGGAAAAGGCCCGCACGACAAAAACGCCAAAGAGCATGAGGCTGACCACAAACAGGATGGATTTCTCGCCTGTGATAAATACCTGATCGAACACCGGCTGCATGAGATAAGCCAGCGCTCTCAGCACGGAGCTTTCGAGGATCATGAACACGATCGCGATCGAGAGCAGGCCAATGTGCTTGCGCAGATCGCCGAGCTAGAGCCATCGGAGCAGAGTTGCAGAGGGTTGACCGTTGTCGCGCATCGGGAGGCTTTGTCAGGGCGGGCGTGGCGCCGGTTCGCGGACAGGGTCTCTGATCTCTGCTGTGGGGCGGTGTGATGCCAAGCGTCGCGGCAATTGACCGTGGGTATCAAAACGCTACTGTTGCCGAGAAACAAAAGGACAGCCCCTATGACCCAAAAGCCCAACCTGTCGGCGGGACGTGATTATCTCGCGATCCCCGGGCCTTCCGTGATGCCGGATGCGGTGTTGCAAGCGATGCATCGGGCTGCACCGAACATCTACGCGGGTGAGCTGCCCGACATGATGCCCGACCTGATCGCTGATCTGAAACGGGTCGCTCGCACCAAGCACGATGTGGCGATCTACATTGGCAACGGTCATGCCACCTGGGAGGCGGCACTGGCCAACACGGTCGCCCCCGGCGAGACGGTTCTGGTCCCGGCCACTGGCCGCTTTGCCCATGGGTGGGCCGATATGGCAACCGGGCTGGGTATCAAGACGGAGATGCTGGATTTTGGTCAATCCGCGCCGATGGACATGGCGCGCATCGGCGACCGGCTCAGAGCGGATACGGACCACAAGATCAAGGCGGTTTTGGCCGTGCATGTCGATACCTCCACCTCGGTGCGCAACGATATCGCGGCCCTGCGGGCGGTGATGGACGAGGCCGGTCACCCTGCCTTGCTGATGGCTGACTGTATCGCCTCGCTGGGGTGTGACGTCTTTGAAATGGATGGCTGGGGTGTCGACGTCATGATCACCGGCTGCCAGAAGGGGCTGATGGTGCCGCCGGGTGTGGGATTTGTCTTTTTCAACGACAAGGCTGCCGGGGCGCGCGCGAGGATGTCCCGGGTGAGCCGCTATTGGGATTGGGTGCCGCGCGCCGCACCGGAGGAGTTCTTTCAATACTGGAACGGAACAGCGCCCACGCATCACGTCTATGGATTGCGCAAGGCGCTTGACCTGATCCACGCGGAAGGGATGGAGGCCGTCTGGCAGCGCCATGGCGTTCTGGCGCGGGCAATCTGGGCGGCCTGCGAGGCCTGGGGCGGGCAGGGCAAGCTTGCTCTGAACGTGGCGGACCCGGCGCACCGCAGTCATGCGGTGACCTCCCTTCGATTGGAGAGCCCGCAAGCCACGGCCCTGCGCGACTGGACCCAAAAGGAGTTGGGGCTCACGCTCGGGATCGGGCTTGGCATGGCGCCGCCCGGCGACCCGGCCTGGCACGGGTTTTTCCGGCTTGGCCACATGGGACATGTCAACGGCCATATGATTATGGGGTTGCTCGGCGGGATAGAGGCGGGGCTGACGGCGCTTGACATAGACCACGGCAAGGGAGCGCTGGAGGCCGCAGCACAGGCGATTGCCGGTCGCTAGCCGGCGGGCGGTCGGGCATGGGCCTGCTCGGCCATCCGGCGGCGATGCTCCACCCAGGTGACCCAGTGATTGACCACAAGGCCCAGAAAGACAGCCGCCACCAGCCCGTAAACGGCAAACAGGAACAGTAAAACCCAGGCCAGATTGACCCCGAACATCACGATACAGGCCCCGGTGAAATTCGGTGCGCGTCCAAGTTTGTGATTTTCCATATCACACCTCGCCGATCCATCACTGCGAAAGGAGTATAGACCGGCGTGCCGCAACGTCAGCTGTTTTCTGCCTGCCGCAGCGCCGCCGGCAGGGCTTCGGCCAGAATGTCGAGGTCCGCGGGCGTGCCGCAGCTGACCCGGATGCAGCGGTTTTGCGGTGCCGCGAAGGGCATGCGGACAAAAACGCCGTAGGAGATCAGCTCTTCGAGAACCCTGGCTGCAAAGCCGCCACCGCCACCGCAATCAATGGCCACGAAGTTCGTCGCGGAGGGAAGGGGGGTCAACCCGCAGTCGCGCGATATTTTCCCGATCCGCAGCCGCGAGGAGGCGATCCGCGCCAGCACCGACCGGAGCCACGTCTGGTCGGCAAGCGCTGCCAGCGCGCCTTCCTGCGCGGATCGGTTCATGCCGAAGTGGTTGCGTACCTTGTTGAAGGCAGCGATCAGCTCCGGGGCCCCGATGGCATATCCGATACGCGCGCCTGCCAGCCCGTAGGCCTTTGAAAAGGTGCGCAACCGGATCACTCTGGGATCGTCAAACGCCAGATCCGGCGATGTCCCCTTCGGGGCGCATTCGATATAGGCCTCATCCAGCACCAGAAGGGAGCCCAGCGGCAGATCGTCCAGGGCGCTGCACAGATCTTCGCCCTTGTGGGCACTGCCCATCGGATTGTCCGGATTGGCCAGATACACAAGCTTTGCGTCGACCTCTCCGGCCTTGGCGAACAGCGCCTGCGGGTCTTCGAAGTCGTTGTTGTAGGGCACCTTGTGCACGATGCCGCCAAAGCCTGTCGCGTGGTAATTGAAGGTGGGATAGGCCCCGTCCGAGGTCACAACCGGATCGCCTGGGGCCACAAAAAGGCGCACCAGGTAAGACAGCAACCCGTCGATACCTTCCCCGACCATGATACACTCCGGGCGGGTTTTCAGGTGCCGGGCAATGGCGTGCCGCAAATCATGATTCTCAGGATCGCCGTACATCCACTGCGGCGTCTCCGCCATGGCGCGAATCGCACTGGGTGAGGGGCCAAAGACGTTTTCATTAGCGCCCAAACGTGCGTCAAACCTCTGTTGGCGCTCTCTTTCCTGCGTTTCCGGGCCGACAAAAGGTACGTTCGCGGGAAGGGCATCTGCAATATGAGTAAGTCTGAAATGAGTCATGCCGCGTAATAAATCAACGCCCGGGTTCTCGGCAAGACCCCCGTGCCGCGACGTTTCTGTGGTAATTCGATCTGTGTCAGGTTTCCTACACCCGGCCCAAAAGGAGAATGTCAAATGCCGCGCGTCGATTTCAGTGAACAAGACCACATCGCCCATGTCATCCTGAATCGGCCTGAAAAGAAAAACGCCATGGATGATGAGATGATCGACGCGTTGATTGATGCGGGTCGCGCGGTCTCGGAAAGCAGCGCTCGTGTGGTGGTTCTCTCTGCTGCGGGCGATGATTTCTGCGCCGGGATCGATATCTCGGGCCTGACAAAGATGATCGGACAGGACATGCAGGCGTTGATTTGCCCGCGCACCCATGGTGCCGGCACAACCAACCGCTGGCAGGAGGTCGCAATGGTCTGGCACCGGCTGGATCTGCCCGTCATCGCCGCGTTGCAGGGGGCGGTCTATGGCGCAGGCCTGCAACTGGCGCTAGGGGCCGACATCCGCATCGCCGCGCCGCAGGCCAAGCTCGCTGTGATGGAGATGAAATGGGGGCTGATCCCGGATATGGGCGGCATGGTGCTTTTGCCGCGTCTGGTGCGCGATGACGTCATGAAACGTCTGATCTACACCGCTGAACCGGTGGAGGCGGCGCAGGCCGAACGTTGGGGGCTGGTCACCGAGGTTGCGGCGGACCCGCTGGCTGCCGCGCAAGCGCTGGCGCAAACCATTGCGGCCAAGGGGCCCAATGCGATCCGCGCGGCCAAGCGGCTCTGCGCGCAGGCGCACCTGGCCTCACCGCATGAGGTGCTCGTGGCGGAGGCCGAGGCGCAAGCCGCCCTCTTGGGCCAGCCCGAGCAGATGGAGGTGATCGCCGCGCAATTCGGCAAACGGGCCGCCGTCTTCAAATAGCCTGCCGGTCGCCGCGGCTCAGCTGATGAACTTTTTGCGCGCTTCCCGCGCGATCTCGTAGCGCAGTTCCAGGTCGGCGATCCGGGCCATCAGAGCCTTGCGCTCAGCCTCTGACGTGCAGTCCGTGTAAGCCTTTCGCGTTTCATCAAGTTGCTTTTTGAGGGTGAACTCCTCTGGCACCACACCCGCCTCGGCCATGATGCGCATGCCGGCAGAGAGGGCCGCCGCCTCACTGGTCTCAATCGGACGCTCGGGCAGCGGCTTGCCTTCGCCCGTCAAGCCGCTGAGTTTTCCGCTGGCCCGTGCCTTGGCAATCTGGCGTTCCACAAGGGTCCTGAAGCTGCGCATGGCCGCAGTCTACCCCAGTTCGGCCAGCCGCGCGAGCGCCTCTTGCAGCTTGGCCTCTTCCTCTTCGCGCAGGGCCAGATTGGCGCGGGTTTCCTCGACCACCTCCGGCGGGGCGGAGGCTGCGAATTTCGGGTTATTCAACCGCCCCCGCAGCCCGCCCAGTTCCTTGGCGAGCTTGCCCAGCGATTTTTCCAGCCGCGCTTTCTCCTCGCCGATGTCGATGATGTCGGCGAGCGGCAGGCCGAAGCTGGCCCCGGGCACGGCCAGCGAAACGGTCCCCTTTGGAAAGCTCTCCGCCCGGTCCAGCGCCTCGACGCGGGCCAGCCGCTTTATCATCACCTCATTGCGGGTCCAGGCGGTCTCTCCCTTGGGGCTGATGTCGGTGACCAGCAGCGGCACGTAAAGCCCTGCGGGGACATGCATCTGCGCGCGGGCGGAGCGGATCGCCTCGATGAGCGTGATGACCCAGTTGAGCTCCATATCCGCGTCGGTGTCCACCAGATCGGCCGCGCTGTAGGTTGGCCAATCGGCATGGACGAGCATCTTGGCGCGCGTGCCCGTGGCAGCCCAGAGCTCTTCGGTGATAAAGGGCATGATCGGGTGCAGCAGGATCATGCATTGATCCAGCACCCAGGCCATGGTGGCGCGGGTCTCGGGGGCAAAGGCGGTGTTGGCCTCATCCTGCAAGAGCGGTTTGGAAAGCTCCACATACCAGTCGCAGACCTTGCCCCAGACGAAACCGTAGGCGGCACTAGCGGCATCGTTGAAGCGGTAGTTCGCCAGACTTGCATCGATTTCTTCGCGCACCTTGGCGGTCTCGCCGATGATCCACTTGTTGACCGCCGCCTCGGGTGCCGGGATGCCGTCGCTGCGGGCGGCAAAGACGTCATTCATCTCCGCAAAGCGGCAGGCGTTCCAGAGTTTGGTGCCAAAATTACGATAGCCCGCAATACGTTGTGTGGAGAGTTTAAGGTCGCGCCCCATCGCAGCCATAGCGGTGAGCGTAAAGCGCACCGCATCCGCGCCGTACTCATCGATCAGCTCCAGCGGGTCGAGCACGTTGCCCAGGGATTTCGACATCTTCTTGCCGGTCTCGTCACGCACCAGCGCGTGGACATAGACGGTGTCGAAGGGTTTCTGGCCGACAACGGCGTATTGCATCATCATCATCCGTGCGACCCAGAAGAAGATGATGTCAAACCCGGTGATCAGCACGGAGGTGGGGAAGTATTTTTGCAGCGCTTCGTTCTGGGCATCTGTCTCGGCGTCGCCCGTCCAGCCCAGCGTCCCGATGGGCCAGAGGCCGGAGGAGAACCAGGTGTCGAGCACGTCGGGGTCGCGCCACAACGCGATCCCGCCAGCGCGATTTGATGTATGTTCAAAAGCAGCGCTCTCATTTTCAACGACTACAAATCTCAGATCGCCAAGTTCATCTTTGAGTTTGGTAATCGCATCAACCTCAGTTGCTGCGCAGATTGAAACAATAGCTGTCAAGTCCTGCTCGAACTCTAAGCCATATCTATCTGTTCTGGCTTTAGTTTTGTAAAAATACCACACCGGAATCTGATGCCCCCACCAGAGCTGGCGCGAGATGCACCAGGGTTCGATGTTTTCCAGCCAGTTGAAATAGACCTTTTTGTCCTGCTCGGGGAAAATCTCCACCTCGCCCGAGCGCACCGCGTCAATGGCGGGCCGAACGATCTTCTCCGCATCGACGAACCACTGATCCGTTAGCATCGGCTCAATAACCACCTTGGAGCGGTCGCCGAAGGGTTGCATGATCTTTTTCGCTTCGACCAGCGGCTCAAGAAAAGGCTCGTCGACCGGCAAAAACGCGTCTTCGGGGTCCGGGTCCGTGACAGGCACCATGACCGCCAGCCCTTCGGCGGTGATCTGTTTGACGACCGCCTTGCGTGCCACGAAACGGTCAAGCCCGCGTAGATCATCCGGCACGAGGTTGACCGCATCGGCCTCGGCCTCGGTCAAGGTCCGCTCCCCCTTTGCCACGGCCATGGCGATGGCGGCGGCCTCCGCATAGGGGGCACCGTCCTCCCGCATGGAGGCCTTGGTGTCCATCAGCCGGTAGAGCGGGATGCCGCCGCGCTTGGCAACGGCATAGTCGTTGAAATCATGCGCGCCGGTGATCTTGACCGCGCCAGAGCCAAACTCCGGGTCCGGGTATTCATCGGTGATGATCGGGATCAGGCGGCGATGCTCTTTGGGGCCAACAGGAATTTCACATAGCTTTCCGATAATTGGCGCATAGCGTTCATCCGATGGGTGAACAGCAACAGCCCCGTCGCCCAGCATGGTCTCGGGCCGCGTGGTCGCAATGGAGATGTAATCGCGGGTCTCGCGTAGCACCTCGTTGCCGTCCGCGTCCTTCTCCACGTACTCGTAGGTCTGACCCTCCGCCAGCGGGTACTTGAAGTGCCACATATGGCCATCGACTTCGATGTTCTCGACCTCCAGATCGGAGATCGCGGTCTCGAAATGCGGGTCCCAGTTCACCAGCCGCTTACCACGGTAGATCAGGCCCTTGTTGTACATGTCCACGAAGACCTTGATGACCGCATCGTGGAAGTTCGGCCCCTGGCCCGCGTCCGGATCGCCCGGCGCGCCGCCCATGGTAAAGGCCTCGCGGGACCAGTCACAGGACGCGCCGAGACGCTTCAATTGCCCGATGATCGTGCCGCGCGAGGCGACCTTCTGCTGCCAGACGCGTTCCACGAACTTCTCGCGGCCCATGGTTTGGCGGTTGGGTTCCTGGTTCAGCATCATCTCGCGTTCGGTGACCATCTGCGTGGCGATCCCGGCGTGATCGGTCCCCGGTTGCCAGAGCGTGTCAAACCCGCGCATGCGATGCCAGCGGACCAGAATGTCCTGCAGCGTGTTGTTGAAGGCGTGGCCCATGTGCAGGCTGCCCGTCACATTGGGCGGCGGGATCATGATGGAGAACGTCTCGTCGCGTGTCGCATTGACCCCGGCCTTGAACGCCCCGGCTTTCTCCCAGGCGGCATAGAGGCGTGCTTCCGCCTCTTTTGCGTCAAATGTCTTGTCCAGCGCCATGTTCCGCGTCCTCTGTTGCGTTGCGCGTTCATCTAGCCGACGCCGCAGCAAAGGAAAAGGTGGCGCGTGCGGATTGTTTGCGTCGGCTGTCCGCGTCCGCTTGTCCTCCGGATCAGTTGTACAGGCTGCCTTGTTTCTGTGCGCCCGACATCATGGCCTTGGCCTGTGCCGCGCGGATTTCGTCATATTGCGCGAGCGCCTCTGACGTAAAATTGCGCGTGGGCGCAGGAAAGCTGGAAAAGTGACCAAAGCGGTCCTGTCCGCGGGCAAGCAGGGCGAAATCCACATCCGCCACCTGCTGTGTGACATCCGGGGTGCAGTATCGGATGACGGCAGCAATCCTGCGGTCATCGGTGGTGTTGGGCCCGGATCCGTGAATGGTCAGCCCGTGGTGCAGCGAAATCTGCCCGGGATGAATCTCGATCGGGATCTTGTCTGCGGCGTCGACCTCGACCTTCACCTCCTGACCGCGAGACAGCAGATTGTCTTCGGCAAAGGTGTCTTCATGCGGCAGGATCGCATTTTTATGCGAGCCCCGGACAAAATCCATACAGCCGGAGGCCGGTGTCGCGGGCGACAGGGAAAGCCAGGCCGTGACCAGCCCGTCGATGGCGCCAAGCCCCCAGTAGGTCAGGTCCTGATGCATCGACACCTTATGGCGGGTGTTTGGTTCTTTGATAAAGAATTCAACGGCGTAGATCATGATGTCGGGGCCCAATATACCCTCCACCACATCCAGGATGCGCGGGTCGGAGCCGATCCGGTGGGCCAGCGGCATCACGCAATGCGCATTGACCCGTTTGTAGGTGCTGAGCGGCAGGGGCAGATCGCGATCAAGCCACTCGGCCTCCAGCGCTTCCAGTTCCGCGCGCATCCGGCGGGCCTCTGCCGCGGGCATGACCTCGATGGGAAAGAGATAGCCGTCCTGCCAGTAGGCGGCCTTTTGCGTCTCGGTCAACCGACCGTTTTCCAGGGGCAGCGGGGATGGCATGAGAGGCTCCTCTTTGTTCGTCATCATCGGGTGCAGGTCTGGTCAATGCGGCTCTGTTGGCGATCTCACTCCCGGAGGCGTTGAGTGTGCCGCAACCGGATCGACGACCGATGCGGCGCGGCCATTCTGCACACGGGCTGGACACCGCTGGTTCTGCCGCTAGTGTCCGGCCTGTCAGCGTCTATAACACAAGGAAGCCTGCCATGGAAAAGTTCGGAAAATCACAGCCGGTCAAACGGGTTGAAGACATTCGCTTCCTGACGGGTGAAGGGCGCTATGTCGACGACATAGCGCCGGATACGGCCCTCTTTGCCGTTGTGTTCCGGGCACCGGTTGCCCATGCAACGATCACCGCGCTTGATGTGAGTGCTGCGCGCGCGGCCGAAGGTGTGCGGGCCGTGCTGACGGCGGATGACCTCAAGGCCGCAGGCATCGACCATTCGATGTCCTCCTCCATCATCAAGAATCGCGATGGCAGCATGGGGGCCGCTCCGCGTCGTCCCGTTCTGGCAGAAGACAGGATGCGTTTTGTGGGGGAGCCGGTCGCGTTCATCGTGGCCCAGACGCTGGAGCAGGCCCGCGATGCAGCAGAGCTTATCGAGCTGGATTATGACGACATGCCCGCCAAGATGGACCTCAAGCCGGGCGGCCCCGCGATCCATGACGAAGCACCTGACAATCTTGCGTTTGATTGGGGGATGGGGGACGAGGCCGCGACCGAGGCTGCTTTTCAAAAGGCCGCCCGTACCGTCAGTCTGGAGGTCCCGGACAACCGCATCATCGTGAACTCGCTTGAGCCGCGCGGCTGTTTTGCCGAATGGCAGGACGGGCGCGTGCATGTGTCCTTGGGCGGGCAAGGCGTCTGGGATCACAAGGCCGAGATTTCCAAGGCCCTCAATATCGACCCCGAGCAGGTTCGCGTGACCAACCCCGACATCGGGGGTGGTTTCGGGATGAAGGGATTTCCTTATCCCGAATACATCCTGACAGCCTATGCCGCCCAGGTTGTGGGCCAGCCTGTGCGGTGGATGTCGGAGCGGACGGAAGCAATGCTGACCGATAACGCCGGGCGCGATCTGACCAGCCTGGCCGAGTTTGCCTTTGACGAGAGCAACAAGATCACCGCCTACCGTGTGCATACCCGTTGCAATCTGGGGGCCTACAACAGCCAATTCGGCCAGTTCATCCAGAGCCAGCTTTTCAGCCGCGTGCTGATGGGGGTTTATGATGTGCAGACGACTTGGCTGCACGTGGAAGGTATCTATACCAATACCACCTATGTCGATGCCTACCGGGGGGCCGGACGGCCGGAGGCGATTTATGTGCTGGAGCGGCTGATGGATCGCGCGGCGCGGGAACTGGAGGTCGACCCGCTGGAATTGCGGCGGATCAATTTCATCAGGCCCGATCAGTTTCCCTATAAGAACTCGACCGGCGAGACCTATGATGTAGGCGATTTCGATAAAGTCCTGCGCCGCGCCGAGGAGGAATCCGATCTTGCGGGTTTTGTCGCACGTAAATCTGATGATGCTGCCCGCGGATTGCTGCGCGGGATGGGACTTTGTTACTATATAGAAAGTATTTTAGGCGATCCTTCGGAAAGCGCCAAAGTGGCGTTCAACGAGGATGGCACGGTGAATATATACGTCGGGACACAAAGCACGGGGCAGGGGCATGAGACTGTCTATGCCCAGTTTCTGAGCGACCAGACGGGTATTCCGGCGGACCGCGTCTTTGTCATCCAAGGCGACAGCGACCAGATCAAACAGGGTGGCGGCACCGGCGGGTCACGCTCTGTCACGGTGCAGAACACGGCGACGCTGGCCACGGTGGCGACGATGAAGACCGCCTTCACGGATTTTCTGGCCGATGAAATGGGCGTGCCCGCGTCAGAGATCAGCTTTGATGATGAGCGGTTCCGCGCTGAAGGCTCCAACCTGACACCGACCATGCTGGAGGTGGCGGAGATGGCCCGCGACAAGGGGCGCGACGATCTGCTGGTGCATGAGGAACGCACGACTCTGCCCGCCCGCAGCTTTCCCAATGGGTGCCATGTTTCAGAGGTGGTGATTGATCCCGAAACGGGTGTCGTGACGGTGGACCGCTATACTGTCGTTGACGATTTTGGAAACCTTATCAATCCGTTGCTGGCTGAAGGTCAGGTGCACGGCGGTGTCGCTCAGGGTATTGGACAGGCCATCACAGAGCATGTGGTTTTCGACAGGGATGGCCAGTTGCTCACAGCATCGTTCATGGACTACGCCATGCCGCGGGCCGATGGTATTCCCATGATAAGCTTTACGTCAGAGCCGGTGCCATCGACTGCCAACATCATGGGTATGAAGGGCTGTGGCGAGGCCGGTACCGTTGGTGCGCTGGCGGCCGTTTCCAATGCGGTCCAGGATGCGCTCTGGGCGCAGGGGGTGCGTCAGGCAGATATGCCCTTCACCCCGCTCAAGGTTTGGGAGTTGCTGAACGGTCATGCTATCGCGGCGGAGTAAAAAGGCGCTTCTCTGGCTGCGGCGCAAGGTCTGGCGGCGCCCGGCGCGCGATTTTGGCCCGCGTCGCGGGCCCGTGACCCATGTGGTGATCCTCGATGGTACGATGTCCTCGCTCGATCCGGGATGTGAGACAAACGCCGGTCAGATGTATCGGCTGTGCCGCGAGATGGGCACACAGTTGTCGATTTATTACGAGCCAGGTTTGCAGTGGAACGATTGGCGGTCCGCCCGAGACGTGATGCTGGGGCGGGGCATCAACCGGCAAATCCGACGGGCTTATGGGTATCTCGCCTCGCGGTATCGGCCGGGGGACCGGATTTTTCTGATCGGCTATTCGCGAGGGGCCTATGCCGTGCGCAGCCTTGCCGGGGTCATCGACCGAATGGGGCTCTTGCGCGCACAGCGCGCGACCGAGCGGAATATCCGCGATGTCTACCGGCACTATGAATGCAACCCCGAAAGCGAAGCGGCGCAGGCCTTCAGCCACGCGAAATGCCTGCACGACGTTGAGATCGAGATGATCGGCGTCTGGGACACGGTCAAGGCGCTGGGGCTGAACATGCCGGTGCTCTGGCGTCTGAGCGAAAAGAGCCATGCGTTCCACAACCACGAGCTCAGCCATAACGTCAAGGCAGGCTTTCACGCGCTCGCTCTGGACGAGACCCGTGTCGCCTACAAGCCGATCATGTGGTCGTCACCCGAAGGCTATACAGGTCGGGTGGAGCAGGTGTGGTTTCCCGGCACCCATGGTGACATCGGTGGCCAACTTGGCGGATATGACGCGGCGCGACCGCTCGCAAACATTCCGCTTGTCTGGATGTTGGAACGGGCGTGGCTTGCCGGTCTTCCGCTGCCCGAAGACTGGTCGGGCCGTTTTCCCCGCGATGTGACCGCCCCCATGCTGGGGACATTCAGGGGCAAGGGAAAGTGGTTTATCACAAGGCGCGCGCGTGTCGCGCCGCAGGACCCGTCAGAGCGATTGCATGAAAGTGTCACGCTGCGCCAAAATGCCCAGCCCGCGCCGCGCGGATGGTTCGGTTTTGGCAAAACCGTGTAAGCATTACAGGGCCATATGCCCATGGTTCGGCTCTTTGGGGCTTTCAGCGTGACCGGATCAAATGCTGCTTTGACGCCCGTTCTCAGGTCCCGGTAGAAAGAAACGCCGGCGCGCCACATCGTAGGACAGCCCGGTGGTCCGCGTGATGCTCAGAAACCGTTTCTGCAGGCCAGCTGCGTTTTTACGGGCTGACAGGGACCGGGTTGAAAATATCCGGTGGTCCGCAAATCCGTCGATCAGCATGACCCGGTGCCGGCCCTGATCTGTTGCCAGCACGAGGTTGCCTTTGTGAACGTCCGGCGCCACGATGTGATGCGCATAGAGCAGATCGACGCATTCGTTGAGCGGGTCAATCACGTCGGCAAGCAGTCCCGCATCGTCGATCTGAGCCAGGGTCGGTGCCAGGTTCCCCTCCCCATCGCAGGCGGCCTCCCAGAGCGAGCCCTGACCAACGGTTGTTTCAACGAACCCGTAAAACGCGGGGATCGGCAGTTTTATGTTCGTCTTGCTCTCGATCCGCGAAAGTTTCCGCCGGTAACGTGCCTCCTTGCGGTAGATGCGCACGTCGATGTAAGGGGCAACCGCGCGCACCAGCCGCTTCATGAAGGGCCGGTTCCGGCTGTACTCTGCATAGCGCGGGACCTTTAGAATCAAGGGCTTGTTGGCATGTCCTTTCGGGGCCATATGCGCGGGGACCCTGTAGACATCACGCCGCATCCCCTCAGCGACCTTTTTCAAGTGCGCCACGTCAAAGACACCGTTGGTCTCAGGTCCGCCCGGAACCTCGTTATGATGATTTATTGTGGTCACTCTGGATGATCTGCGTCGCAGGATCGTAACACTTGTTGGCAGGTGCTGCGAGCAGCTTTTTCCGCTATCCGGTCGGCCGGAGATTCATGATGATACAGGTGGTCGAGCCCGTCGCATAGACCTTGCCATCCTGCACGCCGCGAATGTCGGCATGGGCTACCGCTGTGGAGCGTCCGCTGTGATCAACCACGGCCTCACAATGGACAGACATGCCCATGGGGATCGCGCGGGTGATGTTCACCTTGTACTCGAGCGTCGTATAGACCGACCCTTGCGGCACCCTGGTCATCACCGCACAGCCCAAGGCGGAATCAAGCAGGCTGCCGTACCAACCGCCATGCACGGCCCCGCTGGGGTTGAGCGCGTTGAAGGTCGGTTCGCCCCAGAACAGCACGCGCCCCTCATCGACCTCCAGCAGGTTGAGGTTCAGGGTTTCGGCAATCGGTGCCCCCGCGATTTCCCCTGCAAGAAGGCCCTTCATGAAGGCCAGTCCTGACATCGACAGAATTTTCGCAGGGGGTGTCAGATCGGCCTGAGATTGCGCGGCATAGGGCATGAGCGTCTCCGAAACAGCTTTGATTTCAGAAAGCTAACCGTTCAATCGGGGGCTGCAAGGGTTACGCGACGTCTTGCACACCGGTGATGGCTTGCGTCACACCAAGGGCATGGCAAATCTCGCGTGTAAGGTCGGGGCGGTTCAGGGTGTAGAAATGCAGGCTGTCGACCCCTTCGTCCACCAGATCCGAGCAAAGCTCGGTGCAGAGCGCCCGGGCCAGCAGATCATGACGATCATCGCGCAGGGCCGCATCAAAGGCCTGGTCGAGCCAGAGCGGCACGGAAGTGCCACAGCGCAGGGCAAACTTGCGGGCGTTTTTCCAGTTTGTGATGGGGAGGATACCGGGTGTGATCGGGGCGTCGATCCCGGCCTTGACGCAATCGTCCCGGAACCTCAGAAAGGTCTCCGCCTCAAAGAAGAACTGCGTAATCGCCTCGGAGGCGCCGGCGTCAATCTTGGCTTTGAGCCAGTCGATATTGGCCTGCTGGCTCGCGGCCTCGGGGTGTTTTTCAGGATAGGCCCCGACGCGGAGGGTGAATTGCCCGGTGCGCGCCAACGCGTCAACCAAGGCGATGGCGTCGGCGAAGCCTTCGGGGTGCGGCGTAAATCCATCGCTGCCCTCAGGCGCATCGCCGCGCAGAGCCACCAGATCGGTGACCCCGGCCTTGGCAAAGCGTTGGGCGATGGCCATCGTTTCGGTCTTTGAGGCCCCGACGCAGGTCAGATGGGCCGCCACGGGCAGGCCGGAGGTTTTGTGCAGGGTATAGGCCGCATCATGGGTCAGGTCGCGCGTGCTGCCGCCCGCCCCATAGGTCACCGAGAAAAACCGTGGCTCAAGAGGGGCCAGCGCCTGTGCGGTATCCCAAAGCTTGAAGGAGGCGTCGATGGAGCGCGGCGGGAAAACTTCGAATGAGACGGCGGGCGTGGTCATGATAACCTCCTTGAGGGTTCGACACCTTGTGTCACAAATCGAAAAGTGAGACAAATTCATAACATTCATCTTTAATATGAGCTCCCCATGCATATCGAGTTTCGCCACCTGCGCACGATCCAGGCCATCCACGAGGCTGGCGGGCTTGCACGGGCGGCCGATCAGCTTCACATCACGCAATCCGCCTTGAGCCATCAGATCAAAGGGTTGGAGGATCAGGCCGGGGTCGAGCTCTTTGTGCGCCGGTCCAAGCCATTGAAGCTGTCCCCGGCAGGTATGCGGCTGTTAAAGCTGGCCCAGCAGGTGTTGCCGCAGATACAGGCTTTGCAAAATGAATTCAGTGGCTTGCGCGAGGGCAGTACCGGTCGGATGCATATCGCCATCGAATGTCATGCCTGTTTCGAATGGCTGTTTCCGGTATTGGAGCAGTTTCGCAAGGCCTGGGGCGAAGTGGACGTCGACATCCGCCCCGGGTTGGCCTTTGACGCGCTGCCAGCTCTCTTGAAAGAGGACGTCGATCTGGTGGTGTCCTCTGATCCCGAGGAGCTGTCGGGGGTCGAATTTGTTGAGCTTTTTGACTACGCCCCTGTTTTTGTCGCGGCAAAGTCGCATCCCCTGGCGCAGAAACCTTTCGTCGAGGCGGCGGATTTCCGCGGTGAAACCCTGATTACCTACCCGGTGGAACGCACCCGGCTGGATGTGTTCAGCCAGTTGCTGATTCCCGCCAAGGTGGAGCCCGCCGCGATCCGGCAGGTGGAATTGACCGCAGTGATCCTGCTGCTCGTGGCCTCCAACAGGGGGGTTGCGGTGCTGCCCGATTGGGTGGTGCGGGAGGTCAAGTACTCCTCCGATTACGTGACCCGGCCGCTCACCGCGCAAGGCATTACCCGGCGTCTCTATGCGGCGGTGCGCAAGGATGATCTTGGCAAACCGTTTATGGAGGATCTGCTGCGGCTGGCGGGCGAAGAGGCGCGCAAGCTGCAAGCCCAGTAGCAGATGCGATCAGACCTGCCCGTCCTCTGGCCAAAGGTCGCGGAAAAACGGCGTCAGCGCGCGAGTCGTGCGGCCCGCCCGCCGCGGCGTTTCGTCAACTGGCCCTGACGGCTCGGCAGCACCTCGATGACCGCACGGCGCGCTTCCGGCGTCATCTTGGACCACATGGTGATTTCATCGATCGAGCGCAGGCAGCCGGTACACAACCGCGATTCGGCATGGATCACACAGACCTTGATGCAGGGGCTTTCGATCTCGGCGCGTTTCCAGATGTCATCGCTCATTCATCTATCCTGTTCTGCCCGTATCACGCGGAGCCGATCCAGCGCACCTTGCAAGATATACCCAGCGGCCACGTGATCAATGACCTCGGCGCGACGTTTCCGTGACGTATCCGCCTCAAGCAGGGCGCGCTCCGCGGCCACTGTGCTGAGCCGCTCATCCCAGAAAGTGATGGGCAAGTCCAGACCGTCGATCTTTTCAAGGTTGCGGGCAAAGGCGCGGGTGGACTGGCAGCGCGGCCCTTCGGAACCATCCATGTTCCGCGGCAACCCAAGGACCAGGCCGCCAATCTGCCGGGTGGCGACAATCTCGGCCAGACGCGCCGCATCCAAGGTGAATTTGCGCCGTTTTATGGTCTCAAGCGGGGTTGCGACTGACAGAAACGTATCGCTGACAGCCACGCCAATCGTCTGGGTTCCAAGATCGAGGCCCGCAAGGCCTTGCGCCTTTGGGAGGGCTGTAAGAAAGGACGGTGGATCCTCAAAGATCATTCGACGACCTGTGCCCGCTGGCCCGCGCGCAACAGCAGATCCAGCGCCCGTGTGTCATCGGCAAAAACGATCACCGCATTGTCGTAGACCGCGCGTGCCTGACCCGTCTGGCCCAGGACACCAAGCGCCGTGATAAGCTGCGCCCAATCCTGCACGGGGCCTCCTTCGGTCGCAAGCCTGCTGGAAAGGCCCTCCACCATGCTGCTGATCATTTCCATGCGCTCTGCGGGGCTGAGATCGCTGGCAGCTTCGATGTCGGCGGAGGACGGGCCGCGCTGGCTCCCGATCCCGCCGCCAATTTCCGGCAACTGATAATTCACGCCGGCGCGCAACGACATGTCCTCGATCTGAGCGAGGATCGGCTGAATCCAGGGGGCGTCTTCGGGGCCCTCGCGCAAAAGCTGGTCCCAGAGCCGGAAGGCACTGTCGGGACGGCCGGTTTGCGCCAGCATCAACCCCATGTAATAGCGTGCGGTGCCATTGGTCTGATCCCGCGACAGCACGTCCAGCAGGACGGCCTCCGCTTCGGGGGAGACGTAGCCGCCCGCGGCCAGTACCAGCATGTCGGCAAAGTTCGTGTAGTCGTCCGCCGTGGCCTCTTCACCAAGGATGCGGATCACCTCGCGCTGGGCTTGGGCTGCGGCGCGGAAGTTGCCCAGGTTTGCCTCGTTCTGCGCAAGAAGGATGTGTCCTTGCAGATCGTCAGGCCGGGTCTCGACGGTTTCGCGCAGACGTTCGACCAGGGCGACATAGTCCGGGCTGATGTTGGGCGGGGCGACATAGGCGGGCAGGCTGTCTTCGGCCTCTTGCTGGCTGGGGCGCGTTTCGCGCGCCTGCTGGGCCATTTCGATCCGGTCCTGCAGGGCCAGATCTCCGTAGCCCGGCGCGCCGAGGTTGAGATATGTCCAAAGGCTGCCCCCGACGATGACAAGCGTCAGCACCACCGCCATCGCCATGGGCGCGCCTTTTTTGGCATCCGCCTCCACCACGTCCTCGCGCAGGGCTGCGTCGGCCGCCAGAATACGGCGGGAGATTTCGGCGCGCACACGGTCAGCATCGGCTTCATCAACGACGCCCCGGACCAGATCTTTGTCCACTTCGCGCAGCTGGTCGCGGTAGACCCGCAGATCATAGGCTGCCGCAGGCTCCGCCCCGGCGCGGCGCGGTGCCCGCAACGCAAGCGTCAACAGCACAGCCACCGCGACCGCTAAGCCAGCAGAAATGATCCAAAAAGTCATTACACCCCCCTTGTCCTCTGACTTCTTCATTTAGCGATCAATGCGGTCGTAAAAAAGGGCCAAACGACCAAGCATGCCAGCAAGTTGTGCGCAATGATGTCGCGTGTCGCAAATCCACATGAAAGTGACGCGCTCGGTCTTCCCTTTTTTCAGGACTGGCGCAGAAGGGTAGAGGCAGATGCGCCGGTGCGATTCCAGCGCGTCTTGAGTGTACGCTGGGGTCAGAGCCATGAAACGATACTCCGTCTTTGCAGTCGCGCGGGAAGCGGCCCGGTACCATTCGGGCTGGGAGCGGGCGTGGCGCAACCCCGAGCCGAAAGCGAAATATGACGTGGTCATAATCGGGGCAGGGGGGCACGGGCTTGCGACGGCCTACCACCTTGGCAAGCGCTTCGGGGTGAAACGGGTCGCCATTGTGGAAAAGGGCTGGCTGGGGGGCGGCAACACGGGTCGCAATACCACGATTATCCGATCTAACTACCTCCAGGACCCTTCCGCTGCCCTTTATGAGAAGTCCCGGGCCCTCTACGAGACCATGAGCCAGGACCTGAACTACAATGTGATGTTCAGCCCTCGCGGCGTTATCATGCTGGCGCAGACCCATCACGAGGTGCGGGGCTATCAGCGCACGGCGCATGCCAATGCGCTGCAGGGGGTGAGCACCGAATTCATCACGCCTACCCGAGTGAAGGAGCTGGTGCCGATCATCAACATCAAGGGTCCGCGGTATCCGGTGCTGGGCGGGTTGTGGCAGGCGCGGGGGGGCACGGCCCGGCACGACGCGGTGGCCTGGGGCTATGCGCGGGCCTGCTCGGACATGGGCATGGACGTCATCCAGCAATGTGAGGTGACCGCCATCCGCCGCAAGGATGGCAAGGTTGTGGGCGTCGACACTACCAGAGGTGCCATCGATTGCGAAAAGCTCGGGATCGTGGTCGCGGGCAACTCTGGTCATGTGGCGGGACTTGCGGGTTTCCGGCTGCCGATTGAAAGTGTTGCCCTGCAGGCGCTTGTGTCAGAGCCGATCAAACCCTGCATGGATGTGGTTGTGATGGCCAACACGGTGCATGGCTACATGAGCCAGTCCGACAAGGGTGAGATGGTGATCGGCGGCGGCACCGACGGATACAACAATTACACGCAGCGCGGGTCGTTTCACCACATCGAGGAAACCGTGCGCGCATTGATCGAGACCTTTCCCATGGTCAGTCGGCTCAAGATGCTGCGGCAGTGGGGCGGGATCGTCGATGTCACGGGCGACCGCTCGCCCATCCTCAGTAAAACGCCGGTCGAGAATGTCTTTATAAACTGCGGCTGGGGCACCGGCGGGTTCAAGGCCACGCCGGGGTCGGGCTGGGCCATGGCCGAGCTGATCCACAAAGGCCACGGGCCCTTGACGGATGATTTTGGCCTCAATCGCTTTCGCGAGGGACGGTTCATTGACGAAAGCGTCGCCGCCGGGGTGGCGCACTGATGGCCGGTCTACGATACGATCAGGTGTTTTTCGGCGCCAAAAGAGCTGTAATGTCCACCTGGCGGGGCGGTGGATATGCCGTCCTCGCGGCTTTTTTGACCAGCCCTGTGCACGCATTTGGTCAGGACGGATTCGTCTGCAACGCGGGCGCGACGGGCACACCCTTGATCTTACTGGTCGAGACCTTGCCGACGGTCATTTTACAGCCCTCTGACGAGGTTGCTTTCGATGTGCGCGAATTTGGCTATGCCGTATTTGTCGAAAGACGTCAGAATCGTGTGGTTTTCACCATCCGGCACCCCCGCAGAGACGAGGGCGTGACAACCATTCGCATCTTTACTTCTGCCACGCAGAGTGCCGAACCGCTGGCGCTTGAGGGCCCGCCGCCGCAGGTGCCCGGATTTGCCGAGCCATGGGAGAAGTCGTTCCGATGTCTCAGCGCTGAGAAGGTTTGGTATGGGCTTTAGCCGTCTCATCAGTGCCGTCGGGCCCATCCTCTTTCTGAAGCGCGCCAGCCGCGCTGCCAAAGGCGATCAGATTGCTGATGTCGACTTCGCGTCCGCCACGCGCGGCTTTGCGGGCGGCGATCCCGCGCCGCTCCAGCACCAGCATCACGATCGCGATCAGGGCGATTGCGCCAAAGACCAGTACGGCTATCATTTCCTTGCTCAAAGAACTGTCCTCCGTTCAGGAATAGCGGCATGTTAGCGGCTATTTTCCGTTTTGGCGACGTTTCGGCCGATAAATTTCTGCGGAACTTTTTCGGGGGGTGGCCTGTTGTTTTTCCAATTGGAACACCGAAAGGAGAACGACCATGGCCAATCAGACAAACAGAACAGGTGGTGGCAACACCGGCATGGCCTTTATCGTTGGCATCCTCGTGGTTGTCGTGGCGATCCTGGCCTACTTCATGCTGTCGGGCGGCGAAGTTGCGGTTGAGGGTCCGGACACAGCCCTTGAAGGGGCCGCAGAGGCAATCAGCGGCGATTGATAACTGTCTTTCGAAACCTGTAGCCGCTGGTGGGGATAACCCTGTCGGCGGCCCTGCGTGTTCAACCCCACGGATGGTGCAATCGGCATCTTTCGGCTGCCCGACCCCCGCACACACGGCTTGTGCTTGCCGAAACCTTCCGGGGATTCCCGCTTATGTTGCCCGCCCATTTGTGTGCCTCATGGTGAATATCTCACAAAAGGAGATAAAACCATGTCAGACTACTCACAGCACAACCAAGGGATCGGTGGCAAAGGGATTGTCGTCGGATTGGTTATCATCGTTCTCTTTGTCACGGCGCTTGCATTCCTGGGGGCCGGTGGCTCCGAGGTCGAACCGGGCACCGCAGCGATTGACCCAGGCGCGGTTCCTGTCGAATCCGAAACAGCACCTGCTGTCATCGAATAACGTTACATCCTCCCTGAAGACCAAGAAGGGCGTGCGCCACCCGGCGCGCGCCCTTCTTGTGTTGCCGCCCCGGATCGGAGCCAGCCCATGCTTATCCTGACCTGCCCCGTTTGCAGCGTGACCGCAGAAGAAACCGAATTCCATGGCGGCGGGGAAGCGCACCTCACCCGTTTCGGGCCGGGTGCGTCAGAGGAGGAGTTCGAAAACTACCTGTTTATGCGCGAGAACCCCCGGGGTGTGCATTTCGAACGCTGGCGGCATGTCTATGGCTGCGGCAAATGGTTCCATGCGGCGCGCTGCACCACGACGCTCGAGGTTTTTGGCACCTACCCGGCACAGACACTGGAGCCGCCCAAAACGCTCCGTGCGCAGATCAGCAAAAAACGCCCCGGATGGTTCTGGAGGGGGTTTGAATGAACAGCCTCCGGAACCCAGATCTCCAAGGTCCACCGTCGCGATCCGAGCCACAGCCAATCACTGCACCGAGGTCTTTCGCATGAGTAAACGTCACAGCACCGGCGGTCGGCTGCTGAACAGGGAGAAGGCGCTGCACTTCACCTTCAACGGTCAGAAATTCAGCGGCTATGAGGGGGATACGCTCGCCTCATCGCTGCTGGCCAACGATCAGATGCTGGTGGGTCGGTCCTTTAAGTATCACCGCCCGCGGGGCGTTGTCGCGGCAGGGGCGGAAGAGCCCAACGGCCTTGTTAACATGGGCGAAGGTGGCCGGTTTGAACCTAACCAGCGTGTCACCACGACCGAGCTTTTCGACGGTCTGACGGCCCGCTCTCAGAACCACTGGCCCAGCCTCGAATTCGATATCGGAGTTGTCAACAGCAGGCTCGCGCGCTTTTTGCCTGCCGGGTTCTATTACAAGATGTTCATTCATCCGCGACCCTTCTGGAAGTACATTTATGAGCCTTTCATTCGCCAGTCTGCGGGTCTGGGCCAGGCTCCGAAAGAGCCGGATGCCGATACCTACGAACACTTCTACCATTTCTGCGACCTGCTCATCATCGGCGGTGGCATCGCGGGGCTGCAAGCGGCGAAAACGGCTGCGAAATCCGGGGCCAGGGTGATGCTGATCGAGCAGACGGGTCATTGGGGTGGGCGTGCCGTGGTCGATGGGGGCATGGTAGACGGCGATCCTGTGGATAACTATGTGGAGCAAACCGTCGCGGAACTGGCTGCACTGGACAATGTGACCCTGCGCACCCGGATGATGGGTGCGGGCGTCTACGATCATGGCTATGTGTTGGGATACGAGCAGCTGCGCGACCACCTGCCCGGTTCGATGGGCCCACGGCACCGCTTGTGGCGCATCCGCGCGGGCCATATCGTGACCGCTACCGGCGCGATTGAGCGGCCTTTGTCTTTTGCGGGCAATGATGTGCCGGGCGTGACGCTGGCCGCTGCAGTGCGCGATTATCTGGTCAATTATGGCGTGTCGATTGGGCAGCGCACGGTTGTTGTGACCAATAACGATGACGCCTACCGGACGGCTTTCGCGCTCCATGACGCAGGTCTGAGCGTGCCTGCGATCCTCGATGCGCGCACAGGTTTGGGCAAGACGGACATGAGGGAGCGCGCCGAGGCACGGGGCATCACCGTGATGGCGGGCCATGCGGTGGCTTCGGTCAAGGGCGGCAAGCGGGTCACGGGGATTGCGGTCTGCAAACAGGAGGGCGCGGGGGCCGTGGTCCAGGAGATTGCCTGCGATGCCGTTGCCATGTCCGGCGGCTGGTCGCCTGTTGTGCATCTCTGGTCCCATTGCGGGGGCAAGTTGCAGTGGGATGCGGATCACGCGTTCTTTCGCCCGGATGCAGACAAGGCGCCCACCGGGGACGCAGGTCAGCCTTTTGTCACAGTCGCGGGGGCGGCGAATGGCGCGCTGAAACTGGCAGATATTCTCGAAGATGCGGATGCGGGCGCGCGGGCGGCAGCCGCTCAGATCGGTCACAAGATCCGCAAAAGCAAAAGCCCGGTCGCACAGCGCGAAGAGGAAGCGCCGCTGGAACCGGTCTGGCTGATGCCGGCAGAGGCTGAGGTCAAACTGCGCAGCAAGGCCTGGCTCGACTATCAGAACGACGTCAAAGTTTCTGACGTGCAACTTGCCGCTCAGGAAGGCTTTGAAAGCGTCGAACATGCCAAACGCTACACCACGCTGGGCATGGCAACGGATCAGGGGAAGCTCAGCAATATCAACGGGCTGGCGATCCTTTCGGATGCATTGGGTCGTCCGATCCCGCAGACGGGCACGACCACCTTTCGCCCGCCCTACACGCCAATTTCGATGGGCGCGATCGGAGGCGAGGCCCGCGGTGAGGTGTTTCAGCCGCTGCGGCGGACGCCGATGCATGACTGGCATGCGGCTCACGGGGCCGATTGGGAGCCGGTGGGCCATTGGCGGCGGCCCTATGCCTTTGTACGTGATGGCGAGCGGCTCAAGGATTCGGTCAACCGCGAGGTGCTAAACACCCGCCGGAACCTCGGTCTGCTCGATGCATCAACGCTGGGCAAGATCATCGTCAAGGGGCCAGATGCGCCCAAGTTCCTCGACATGATGTACACCAACATGATGTCGACGCTGAAGCCCGGCAAGTGCCGCTACGGTCTGATGTGTTCAGAAAACGGGTTTTTGATCGACGATGGCGTGGTCGCGCGCCTCGATGAGCAGACCTATCTGTGCCACACCACCACCGGCGGGGCGGAGCGGATCCACCAGCATATGGAAGAATGGCTGCAGACCGAATGGTGGGACTGGCAGGTCTATGTGGCCAATGTCACCGAGCAATACGCGCAGGTTGCGGTGGTGGGCCCGAACGCCCGCAGGGCGCTGGAAAAGCTTGGGGGCATGGATGTCTCCAAGGAGGCATTGGGCTTTATGGAGTGGGCCGATGGCACTCTGGGCGGCTTCAAGGTGCGCGCCTACCGCATCTCCTTCTCGGGGGAACTGAGTTACGAGATTGCCGTCGATGCCAGCCACGGTCTGGCCCTTTGGGAAAAACTGATGGAGGCGGGCGCGGCCTTCGGCGTGATGCCCTACGGCACCGAGGCCTTGCACATCCTGCGGGCGGAGAAAGGCTTCATCATGATTGGGGATGAGACCGATGGCACCGTGATCCCGCAGGATCTGGGGCTCGACTGGGCGATTTCGAAGAAGAAAGAGGATTTCCTTGGCAAACGCGCGCAGGCCCGCCGCCATATGACCGATCCGAAGCGTTGGAAGCTCGTGGGGCTTGAGACACTCTCGGGCGCGGTGATCCCTGACGGGGCCTATGCCATCGGGGAAGGGACAAACGCCAATGGCCAGCGCAATGTCATCGGGCGGGTCACTTCGACCTATTACTCGCCAACGCTGGACCGGGGCATTGCCATGGGGCTGGTGCTGTATGGTCCGGACAGGATGGGGGAGGTGATCTCCTTCCCCGGTACCGAAGGCGCGACATTCAAGGCGCGTATTGTCGACCCGGTCTTTTACGACAAGGAAGGGGAGAAGCAGAATGTCTGAACCCGTTGCCGCTTTGAACGGCGCGATTTTTGCCGGTGGGATTGCCGATGTCTGGGAGGTGCCTCTGCAGGGCATGATCACCCTGCGGGGCGATCTGGCGAATGCCAGGCTCACCAAAGCAGTCGCATCCGTCCTGTCGGGCAAGGTGCCGCAACCGGGCCGGACCACAATCACCGCAGATCGCGGCGCGGCCTGGATGAGCCCGGACGAGATTCTGATCCTCTGCGCCTATGATGAGGCCTCATCAACCCTCGCTGCGCTGGAAAAGGCGTTGGACGGTTTTCATGCGCTGGTGGTCAATGTCTCTGATGCACGGGCCTCTTTCCGGGTGAGCGGTCCCCCTGCCCGTGAGGTGATGGGCAAGCTCTGCCCCGTCGATCTGTCGCCTGCTGCCTTTACCAGTGGCATGTTCCGCCGGACCCGCATGGCGCAGGTGCCCGCCGCCTTTTGGCTCTGCGATGACGATACATTTCAAGTCATCTGCTTTCGCAGTCATGCGCAATATGTCTTTGATCTTCTGAGTGTTGCGTCGCAAGGCGGCTCGGGAGTCGGTGTGTACTAGACTTACCGCTCTCTGCATTGCCCGAGATTGACTAGCGAGATGGCAGCCCATAAGGTTGGGGTCGTTGCGTGTCAGGCGGAGAAAATGTCGTGTGTTTAAGGCTATGGGTCGTCCTTTTTCTGATGGTATCGGGCCCTGCCTTGGCGACCGGACCCGGCGGCGTGCTTTATGACTGCGATATGACCGAAAAGCGCCAGGGCGTTGGCTGGATTTCAGACAAGATCGGCATCGTCATTACCAATACCGCCAAGGTCGTCGTCTCCGACGCGGTGATCCTGCAATTCTACCAGAGGCCGCTGGAAGGGCGCCTCAGCCGCAATAATGATCGTAAACTCGTGGTGCGCTGGCGGCTCAAGAATATCGTGAACGGGGCGAACCAGACAACGACAGCCTTCGATTACACGGCAACGATCACCAAAGCCACGAACCGGATCACCGTTTATGCAAACCCCGATGGCTATCCGAACCGCTTTTCGGGCCGGGGCACCTGCGTTCTGAAAACCGCGAATTAGGTTAATTTTACCTTTTTGGAACTTTTGAGCATGTTGGCACTTGAAGTCCTGAGGCCTAGGGCTTCATTTCATCTTGTACCCACAGACTAACCAAAGGGGGCCCAAATGGCTTTTGAATTACCTGATCTTCCCTATGCGCATGATGCGTTGGCGACAAAAGGTATGTCCGCGGAAACGTTGGAATACCATCACGATCTGCACCACAACGCCTATGTCACCAACGGCAACAAAGCCATCGAAGGCACGGAATGGGCCGACAAGTCCCTCGAAGAGATCATCAAGGGTACCTATGATGCCTCTGCGGTGGCGCAGAATGGCATCTTCAACAACATCAGCCAGCTGTGGAACCACAATCAGTTCTGGGAGATGATGGGGCCGGGCCAAAGCAAGATGCCGGGCGAGCTGGAAAGCGCGCTGGTGGAAAGTTTCGGCTCCGTCGACAAGTTCAAGGAAGAATTCTCTGCCGCGGGCGCAGGTCAGTTCGGGTCGGGTTGGGCCTGGCTGGTGAAGAAAGCGGATGGTTCTCTGGCCGTGACCAAAACCGAAAATGGGGTCAACCCTCTGTGTTTTGACCAGACGGCCCTGCTGGGCTGCGATGTATGGGAGCATTCCTACTACATCGATTTCCGCAACAAGCGGCCCGCCTATCTGACCAATTTCCTCGATAACCTGGTCAATTGGGAAAATGTCGCCTCCCGCATGTAAGGCAAAACCCTTTGGGAATACCGCCCGGTGCAGGTTCCCTGTGCCGGGTTTTTTATTGCTTGTTAGCGCCGCGCCAAGACGTGGTGCTGCGCTCAGGGCGTCAGATAGCAAGCGTTTGTGGCGGGATCAGCCGAAGGCGCGCCGCAAGGCGGCCTGACAGGCTGCCGTATCCGCCAGGACGGTGTAGAAATCATGCAGGCTGTCCTCGGCAAATCCCTGCGCCGTCACATGTTGCAGAAGGGCCACGAGAGGGTCCCAGTAGCCTTCTGTGTTCAAAAGGAAAACCGGCTTTTTGTGCAGGCCGAGCTGCCGCCATGTCAAAGCTTCGAAGAACTCATCCAAGGATCCCGCACCGCCGGGCAGCACCACCACCGCATCGCAATTCATGAACATGACTTTTTTCCGCTCATGCATGGTTTCTGTGACCACATAGGTGGTCAGATCCGTCTTGCCGACCTCCCAATTGACAAGGTGTTGAGGAATGACACCAAAGGTCTCTGCCCCTGCTGCCTGTGCGCTGCGCGCCACCGCCCCCATCAGCCCGACATCCCCCGCGCCGTAGATCAGCCGCCAGCCTTCCTGCGCCAGCGCTTTGCCCAGCCTGTCCGCCTCGGCCATATAGGCGGGATCACGCCCCGCCCGTGAACCACAGTAAACGCAGACGGATTTTGGATGCATAAGAGGGGCTTTCTTGTTGAGAATAATGGTTTTGTGACGTAACGGGTTTTGACCAGTGATAGGCCAGTTGCTATGTAGGCTCAACGGTTGTGCACCAGCTTTGTGATGCACTTGGGGAAGAAGAGAAAATGATGAGCGACAAAGGGGCTGCTCCCGCGTCCGGGGGCACAGGTCTGCTGGCGGCTGGGATCGTCATTGCCGTTGTGATTGCAGCAGGTATATACATGGGTCTTCGCGACGATGCGCAGCCCGATCAGCAAGACCTGACAGCGCTGGTTGCGCCATCAGAGCAGGGCGCGGGGCAAACCGCATCACCAACCGCTGATCCGGCACCCCCCGAAGCGACAGCAGCACCGGCCGCTTCTGAAACCGCGCCCGCGGAGGAAGAATCAACCGAGCAAGCCGCCCCGACAGAGGGTTCTTCAGAATCTGCCGCGCCAGAGACTGTTGCGGCGACGACGTCGCCGACCATTGACGAAGTGCGTGTCGACGATGCCGGGGTCGCGGTGATCGCCGGGCGTGCTGCCCCCGGCAGCCAGGTTGATATTCTGGTGGATGGGGATGTTGTGGCCACCGTCGAGGCGGACGATAGCGGTGCCTTTGCCACCGTTGGGACAGTCTCCGGCGACAGTCAGGCGCGGGTTTTGTCCCTGCGCGCGACCGAAGAAGGGGGGGCCGTGGGTCTTTCCGAAGAAGACGTCATACTCGCGCCGGTCATCCCGGCGGCAGAGCCCGCCGCCTTGGCCGATGCCCCGGCAGAGACACCCGATGTGCTTGCAAACGTGGCCCCGACGCCGGGCGTCGAACCAAGCGATGAAACGACAGCGGCAATCGTCCCGGAGACCGAGGAGGCCCCCGCGCCAGGCGTGGTCGAGGACGCCGCGGTGCCCGCAACGCAACAGGCCGATGCCTCCAGCAGCGGCGCGGAAGACGCCTCGTCCGCCGAAACAGCCTCAAGCGGATCGCAGATTGCCGTTCTAAGATCGAATGAGGAGGGCGTGTCGCTTTTGCAAAGCACCCCCGTACCTGCAGGCAGCGTCGTTCTGGATACAATCGGTTATTCGGAGGACGGTGCGGTGCAGTTGAGCGGGCGGGCCAGCGTCGGGGCGGTTGAGGTGCGCGCCTATCTTGATAACCGTGCCGTTGCGCGCTTGCCGGTTGGCGCGGATGGAACATGGCGCGGCGACGTTACGGGTATCGAGGCCGGCGTCTACACCCTGCGGGTAGATGCGCTTGCGGCAGATGGGAGCGTAACCAGCCGCATTGAGACGCCCTTCAAACGCGAGGCCCCCGCGGCGCTGGCGGCGGCAACGGACGGTCGGACCGGCCCGGTTACAGCAGTGACTGTGCAGGCCGGGGATACGCTGTGGGCCATTGCGCGGGACCGTTACGGAGAGGGCCCGCTTTTTGTACGTGTTTTTGAAGCAAATCGCAGCGCGATCCGTGACCCTGACCTGATTTATCCGGGGCAGGTGTTTGATCTGCCTGGCGACTAATTGCAGCCAAGCGCTGGCAAAGTCGCACCGGGTGACTTAGGTACTAAATCCTGACACGACAGCAGGAAACCCCATGCCATCCGATAGCGCCGCTGACCAATCAACAGGTCAGATCACGAGGAACATCGAAGAAGAAGAGCGCCAGTCCGGCTGGCGCACGATCCGCAAGGTGGCGCCTTACCTCTGGCCGCAGGACAAGCCCTGGGTCCGGCACCGGGTGCTCTGGGCGCTTGGCTTGCTCATCTTTGCCAAGTTCATCTCGGTCGCGACGCCTTTCTTTTACAAAGGGGCCGTGGATGCGCTTGCAGAAGAGGGCGTGCCGATGCTGGCCCTGGGGGCGGTCGGCCTGACGGTGGCCTACGGTGGCGCGCGGCTGATGACCGTCGCCTTTCAGCAGCTGCGCGATGCGGTCTTCGCCAAGGTCGGCCAGCGCGCGCTGCGCAGTCTGGCGCTTGAGACCTTCGATCACATTCATCGCCTTTCCATGCGGTATCACATCACGCGCAAGACCGGCGGCCTCAGCCGGATCATTGAGAGGGGGGTCAAGGGCGTCGATTTTCTGCTGCGGTTCTTGCTGTTCTCCATTGGCCCGCTGATCCTCGAACTGGTGTTGGTCGGCATCATCTTTGCGCTTTACTTCGACTTTTATTACCTGCTGATCGTTGCGGTCACGATCCTGCTCTATGTCTGGTTCACCTTTGCGGTCACGGAATGGCGGGTGAAGCTGCGCCGTGAAATGAACGATCAGGACACCGATGCCAACCAGAAGGCCATCGACAGTCTGCTGAACTTCGAGACGGTGAAGTACTTTGGCGCAGAGCGGCGCGAGGCGCAGCGCTACGACAGGGCGATGGAGAAATACGAGGATGCCGCGATCAAGACAGCGCTCAGCCTCTCATTTCTGAATTTTGGCCAGTCCTTCCTGATCACCATCGGGTTGATCGGGGTGATGGTCATGGCGGCACTGGGGGTTCAGAACGGGACGCTCACGGTGGGTGATTTCGTGATGGTGAATGCGTATATGCTGCAGATCACGATCCCGCTGAATTTCCTCGGGACCGTCTACCGCGAGATCAGGCAGGCGCTTGTGGACATGGGCGAGATGTTCAACCTGCTTGAACAGCCCGCCGAAGTTGTTGATGCCCCCGACGCCAAGCCTTTGCAGGTGGCGGGCGGCCGGATCGAGCTTGACGACGTGCATTTCGGCTACAGCGCGGATCGCGCGATCCTGCGGGGGGTGTCGATCACCGCCGAGTCCGGCCAGATGGTCGCGATTGTGGGGTCGACCGGATCCGGGAAATCCACTATCGGGCGGCTGCTCTTTCGGTTTTACGATGTCGGTCAGGGGGCTTTGCGGATTGACGGGCAGGATGTGCGGCAGATTACGCAGGACAGCCTGCATGCGGCCATCGGCGTGGTGCCGCAGGATACGGTGCTGTTCAACGACACCATCCGCTACAACATTGCCTACGGCAAAGAGGGCGCCACCGCACAGGAGATCGAGGCGGCAGCCAGGGCCGCCCAGATCCACGAGTTCATCCAGTCGCTGCCTGACGGCTATGACACCACGGTGGGGGAGCGCGGGTTGAAACTCTCGGGGGGTGAAAAGCAGCGGGTAGGCATTGCCCGCACCCTGTTGAAGGATCCGCCCATCCTGCTGCTGGATGAGGCAACCTCCGCGCTCGATTCCGAGACGGAAGCCGACATTCAGGATGCCCTGATGCATGCCGGGCGCGGGCGCACCGTGCTGACCATTGCGCATCGCCTCAGTACCATCTCGGAGGCGGATCAGATCATCGTGCTGGAGCAGGGTCAGATCAGCGAACAGGGTACGCATGAGGCTTTGCTTGCCCGTGAAGGCCGCTATGCGCAGCTTTGGCGGCGCCAGCAATCCGAAGAGGCTGCGTGAGCCGAAAGGATAATCCAAGAACGCCGGACGGTCGGTACTTTGTGGCCAAGGGGCGGCTTTGCCGTTGCACGGACCCTTTGTTGGATGACACCACAAGACGCGCGGAGATTAGTCCTCCGCCACCGCTTTCGACGTGAGCTTGTCGAGCGCGCCGGTCATCATCTGGATGTAGTTGGCATCGGTGGGCACGCCATGGGTCGCCGCAAGGCTTGCCGGGTCGTGATAGAGGACACGCACGACGCCTTCATTGTCGGCATAGGCCAGAACCCGCAAAGGCAGATCAAGCCCGGCGCTGGCTGCGTCCTGCATCGCGGGGGTACCCAGTTTCGGGTTGCCGAAGATCAGCAATTCCGACGCTCCAAGTTCCATCTCAACCGAAGCGGCCCCGGCACCGTGGTCGACCCGGGCAAAGACAGTGGCCCCCGCCCCGGTCACCGCCTCGGCAAGCCGGTCAATCGTGACAGAGACTGGATGCGGGCTGACTTTTTCGATCATGTCAGCGGCAAAAGCTGCGGTTGCGGAGGCGGCAGAAAGTGCACCGGCAAGCATGAGAGGACGAAACATGAGAAGGCTCCTTTATAATATTTTTGCACGCCTAACACAGAAAGGATGCCCGGCGCCCGTCACAGTCCTGTGAACCGCGTTATTCCGCTGCTTTCAGGGAGGTGTCAGCGGGGGCCGGTGCTGTCTCGTCCTCCCAGATGAGTTCTGTACCGGCCAGACGGCGGGCGTCTCGGGTCAGGGCCCAGTCGCGGGCCGCGCGGGAGGCCCGCCCCATGGACATCTTGGCCATCAGGGTTGCGATCCAGCGCACATAGGTTGTGGCCCAGACGCGGATCGCCAGCATCGAGGGCGTGACCACCAGTGTCAGCACGGTGGCGATGCCAAGCCCAAAGACCACTGCGGTGGCGAGCTGCTTCCACCACAGCGCCGTCGGGCTGTCGATGGTGTAGCCACCCTCTGCGAAATTGATGCTCAGCCCGAACATCATCGGGGCAAGCCCGGCCATTGTTGTGATGGTGGTCAGCAGAACGGGGCGAATACGGGCCTGTGCGGTGCGGATGATCGCCTCGACGCGGGGCATGTACTGGCTGTATTCCTGATAGGTATCGATCAGAATGATATTGTTGTTCACCACAATCCCGGCGAGTGCCACAATCCCCGTCCCGGTCATGATGATGGAGAACGTCTGATCCATCACCAGCATGCCGATCAGCACACCTGTGGTCGAGAGGACCACGGCCATCAGCACCAGGATCGCGTTGTAAAAGCTGTTGAACTGCGCCAGCAGGATGATGAACATCAGACCCAAGGCCGCGGAAAAGGCGGTCTGCAGAAAGGCCTGGCTTTCTTCCTGCTCTTCCTGATCGCCCGTCCATTCCCATTCGATGTCGTCGGGCAGGGGTTGGGTGTCCAGCCAGTTGGTCAGCAGGGCGATGCGCTCATTCGAGTTAACAGGAATAAGCCGCAACGCGCCGCGTGCCACATCCGCCTGCAGGTCACGGTCTGTCTCCGCAAGTCGGTCGGTGATCTTGTAGCGGGTCTCGTCCGAGCCGACGAAATCCGCATCCGTGCCCGCAGGCCGCAGCAGCGCCAGCGTCCGGTTGACATCCTGACCGTCCTCGCGCGTGGTCTCGACCACTTTCATCAAACCGGGTGCCACATCCGCCTTCACGTCATAGTAGCGCATCTGGTCAATGCGGTTGATCTCGGCCAGCTTGGGTACGGGCGTGCGGGTGATGAAGTTACTCAGCGGCACAAGGCCGTCGGTGGTGCGGACCTTCAGCGTGTCGAGGGTCGACAGGACCCGGTCTTCGGCGGGCAGGCGCACCCTGATGTCGATTTCTTCATCGGAGCTGTCGATGCGCATCGTGTCCAGCAGCAGCCCGCGTGTCACAAGCTGCACCATCGCCCCCACGATCTGCACATCTGCCCCGTATCGCCCCGCCTTTTCCACGTCGACGTCGATCTGCCAGTCGATGCCGGGCAGGGGGCGGGTGTCTTCGATCAGGGTCAGCCCGGGCGTGGCCTCAAACTGCGCACGAACCGCTGCGGCGGCCTCGGTGAGGGAGTTAAAGCTATCTCCCTTCAGCCGCAGGTGGATGGGTTTGCCGGAGCCCGGACCTTGCGCCACTTCGAGAATTTCAGTTCTGATGCCGGGCAATACCGCGAGCTGCTCTGTGAGCTCCGAGATGACAATATCCCCGTCAAGCTCCGGCCGGTCCGTGCGATCCTCCCACGGGATGGTCTCGAACTGCACCTGTCCGATCATATCATTGGGAGAGGCCGCGCCCGAGGTATCGGTGTTCAGGCCGCCCGAGCCCGCAAAGGAAAAGGCGTTGCTGATACCAGGGTGGGCGAGCACGATCTCTTCGGCTTGCTGGACAACCGCGTCTTTTTCCTCAAGCGACAGGTTACCACGGGCCAGAACATAGACGATGCCCTGCTCGGGCTCGGATTCTACAAAGAATTCGACGCCATTGTTGTTGTTGGTGAAGTAAATCAGGATCGTACCGACAAAGACAAAGACGATTCCGGCCATTGCCAAAGGCATCACGGGATTGCCTGCGATGGCTGCCATCACATGACCAAAGGGCGAGCGCCGGTACCCGGCCGTGATGCGCTGCGGCTCCGCCTGAAAGAGTCTGCTGGCAAGCCAGCGCCCCCTGCGGCCCATCCGGGCCAGCAACCCGAAACCGGCGATAATCCCCAGCAGGATGCCGCCAATCCCGATGGCAATGCAGAAAACGGCGGCAACCACGCAGAAAAAGACCAAAGCGAACGTTGGCAGGACAGACCCCAGAAGGTTCAGCCCGTCCATGGCGGCAAATCGCGCCCCGATCACGGCAAACAAGGGCCCCAGCAGCAGGGTCATGGCCGCCATCAGCGCGGCAATCGGAAAGAGTGCCAGATGCAGATACCAAACGAGGTTGGCTGCTGTCTGCATATACTCCGAAATCCAACGCTCCAGCCGTCCGGTCACGCCGCCGAGCACCGGCAGATAGATCAACGCCACAACCAGAGAGGCCGACAGCACGAAGATCAGCGTGACGGGCAACATGCCCATGAATTCGCCCGGCACACCTGGCCAGAACAGCATCGGCAGAAAGGCACAGAGCGTTGTCGCGGTGGAGGAGATGATCGGCCAGAACATCCGTTTGGCAGCCTCCACATAGGCCTGCATCGGACCGACGCCTTCGCGTTGGCGACGGTCGGCATATTCCACCACCACAATAGCCCCATCGACCAGCATTCCCACCGCGAGGATCAATCCGAACATCACGATGTTCGAGATCGAGATACCCATCAGCGCAAGGAAGGCGAAACAGAGCAGAAAGGAGGTCGGGATCGCGAAACCCACCAGCAACGCGGCCCGGATGCCCAGGGCGGCCAGGGCCACGATCATCACCAGCGCAATCGCGGTAAAGACCGAGCCCAGAAGCTGCTGTACCATGCTGTCCACGATGCGCGACTGGTCGTTGGAGGTGCCAACCTCCACCGCGGCGCGCAGCCCCTCGGGCCAGCGCGCGCTTTGCTCCTCGACGGTCTGTTTGACGAGCGCCGCGGTATCGATGAGGTTGAAGCCCTTGCGTTTGACAATCTGCAAGGCCACCGTGTTTTCGCCATTGAACCGTGCGGTCCCGGCGCGATCCTCAAAGGTCAGGTTGATCTGCGCCAGATCGCCCAGCGTGACCACGCGGTCCCCGTTGGTTTTGACGGGCAGGTCATAGATATCGCGCGGCTCATCGAAAGAAGACGGGATTTTCACCGCAAAGGTGCCTTGCGCGGTTTCAACCTCACCGGCTGCGATAAGCTGGTTGTTGTTCTGGACCGTGTTGATGAGATCGCTTGCCGTGACGTTGTAGGCCTCCAGCCGCAGCGGATCGATAAGAACCTCGACCATCTCGTCGCGGGACCCGGCGATGCCAGCCTCCAGGACGGCATCCAAGGCTTCAAGGTCGTCCTGCAGGTCCTTGGCAACGCGCACCATTGTGCGCTCCGGCACGGGCCCGGTCAGGTTGACGATCACGATCGGAAACTCGGAGAAATTGATTTCGTTAATCGAATACTGCTCGGCCCCTTCGGGAAAGTCCGCTTCGGCTTTGCCCATGGCATCCCGGACATCGGCAAGGATCTTGGTCTTGTCCCAGCCAAACTCAAACTCAAGCGCCACACCGGCGTAGTTTTCAGCCGCCGTACCGGACATGGATTTTAACCCGTCCAGATCGGCAAGCTCGGTCTCCATCGGCTTGACCAACAGGGTTTCACTGTCGGCCGCGGAAATGCCGGGGAAAGCGACCGACACAAACAGGGCGGGGATCTCGATGTCCGGTTCACCTTCCTTGGGCAGGGTGGTGTAAGAGTATCCGCCCACAACAAGACTGAGCAGGATAAAGGCCACGATCATTCGTGCGCGGCCTGCAGCCCAATCGACCAGACCGGTCACTGGCTGAGATCCCGGTAGGTCGGGTCAACCTTGACGCCAGCGATAACGTATTCCTGCCCCAGGACGATCACGTCAATCACCTCATCCAGCCCCCCGAGCCAAACCCCTGTCGGGGTGTCGCGCAACAGCTGTACCGGGTGGAACTCGACCACGGCGTCTTCGTCAATCGTCCGCAGGCCCAGCACGCCATCATCGTTCAGTGTCAAGGCCGACTGCGGCAAGAGATGCGCTGTCACGCCTTCGCCGGAAATCAGCACATCCGCTGTCTGCCCATCCGAAATTGTCTGATTGGAATTCTCCACATCGATCTCGACGCGGAAGGTGCGGGTTGTTTCATCCGCAGAGCGGGACAGGAAGGACACGCGGCCCCGAACATCGCTTTGCCCGGTGGCCAGGGTTGCGGTGGCGGGCGCGCCGACCCTGACGCGAGCAACTTCCGTTTCGGGCACAAAGGCCACCAGCTTGATCGGGTCAAGCTGGATCACGGTGGCACACAGATCACCGGGTTGCAGCAAAGCCCCCAGTTCAGCGGTATCGCTTTCCAGCAGGCCTGCAAAGGGGGCTGTAATGGTCAGGCGGTCGACCTCCCGTTCCGCGGAATCCACCGCTGCCTGGGCCGCTTCGATGCCGGCTTGCGCGCCCTCAAGCCCCGCGCGTGCGGACTGAACCGAGGCCAGTGCCGTGGCCACATTCGCTTCGGAGTTTGCGACCCGCGTGGTTGAGGCAAAGCCACTTTCGCTGAGCCTCGATGACGCGTTCTGGTTGATCTCAGCTTCGACCAGCAGCGCCCTGGCCTGATCCAACTGCGCCTGCGCTTCCGGAGCCCGGGCCCGTGCTTCTCTCAACTGCGCGCGGGCCTGTGCCAGCGCCGTGCCGCGCGCGCCTGCGTCCAGACGGCAAAGCTGCTGGCCCGCGTCGACCGAAGCACCCTTGCGCAGGGGCTCTGACACGACAACGGCAGAAGTTTCTGATTTCACGTCAACAACGCGCGCGGCGCGGGTTTCGCCGCGCAGGGAGACAGCGGTGTCAATCATTTGGGCGGTTGAGGTCTGCACCACGACTTTGACGAGGGCTTCGCGCTCCCCATCTGTCGGCGCGGCGGCAGCGTCCTGCCCCGCCTCCTGCTGGTCGTCGGCCCCGCGTCCCATCAAAGACAGAACCGCGTCTCGATCCACGATCACAAAATACAAAGCCGCCGCCACTGCAGCCGCTGCAATGAAGGAAAAAATACGCATCACGTGTGCCCCATCGTAAATCGCCAGTTCGACCCCTGCGCCAGATACCCGCTCTCACGCCGCTGTCTTTACATATGGATACGCTAAACTGACCTGTTCAGATTAATGATTTTTTCGCGTTGGCACAATCGGTTTTATGGTAAGCGCCGACAAGCTCTTGGCTTGACCGGCCCGGCGCTGTAAGAGAGGCAACGGGCGCGTTTTGGCAGGGTACTATGAGCGATAGAGACAGTTTTATCGATGAAGTGAATGATGAGGTCCGGCGCGACCGGTTCTACTTCATGCTGCGCCGGTACGGGTGGATTGCGGCCCTGGCGGTGGTTCTGATCGTCGGGGGCGCCGCCTGGAACGAGTTTCGCAAGGCGCAGGATCGTGCACAGGCAGAAAATCTGGGTGATGAAATTCTGGCGGCCCTGAGTGCGCGTGACCCCGGCGCGCGGTTCGAGGGGCTGGACAGCATCGAGGCTGAAACCCTTGGGGCGCAAGCGGTCGTGGATCTGTTGGTCGCGGCAGAGGCGCAGCAAGCCGGAAACATCACCGCTGCCGTGGCCGCGCTGGATGGCGTTGCACTGAACCTGGAAGCCCCTCCGATCTATCGTCAGGTCGCGGCCTTCAAATCCCTGGTCTTGCAGGGCGATACGCTGGACAGCGCAACCCGTCGTCAGCAGTTCGAAGCACTGGCCTCTCCCGGCGCGCCGCTGTCGCTCATGGCGCAGGAACAGCTGGCGCTGATCGACATCGAAGAAGGCCAGACACAGGCGGCGATCGCCAAGTATCAGGCCATTTTGCAGGACGCCGGGGTGAGCGCGGACTTGCAACAGCGTGCCTTACAGGTGATTGTGGCGCTCGGGGGATCACCCGAGATTTCAAATCTGCCGGGTATCGGGAACTGATCCGGTGGCAGACCATGCGGGTGAGCACTGAGCGAACAAGACCTTGAGTGAGCGGGGCAAGATGAAGACTGTAACGAATTCGGCCCGACAGCCCGTGACACGTGGCGTGTTTGCCGCGATTGTGGCAACCGTGGTTTTGGCAGCCTGTGCGCAGGACGATCAGATCCTGCCCGGAAAGCGCGAAAGCATCCGATCCGTGTTGGCGGGGGATGCAGCGACCGAGCAAACGACACCCGGAAATGAAAGCCGTCCGATTCGTCTGCCTGCCGTTCAAACCAACGCGACCTGGCCGCAGGCGCCGGGCTCGCCGGCCTTTCGCACAGACCATCCTGCCCTGTCAGCCCAGCTGACCCGCGTCTGGTCCTCCGACATTGGCGCCGGGGACGGGCGCCGGCAGCGGATTACGGCCGCGCCGGTGGTCGCGGGGGGGCTGATCTACACGCTGGACTCAGAAACGCTTGTAACCGCGACGGCGACCAATGGTCAGACCGTGTGGGAGCAGGATCTCCGGTCACCAAGCGATCCGGGTGGGCAGGCCACGGGCGGCGGGCTGGCCTATGATGACGGGCGGCTCTATGTCTCTGTCGGTTACGGCAATCTGGTGGCGCTTGAGGCCACCACGGGTGCGGAAGTCTGGCGGCAACGTCTGGACGGCACTGCTTCGGGCACGCCGACGGTTTTTGACGGTCTGATCTATCTGACCGCCGGAGATGACAGAGGCTGGGCAATTTATACCGACGATGGACGGATCGCGTGGCAATTGACCGCATCTCCCGATGTCACCAACGTGTTGGGGGCACCTGCCCCTGCGATAGGAAACGGTCTGGCGGTTTTTGCCTTTGGATCTGGCGAAGTGCAGGCCGTGTTTCGCCAAGGCGGGCTGCGCCGCTGGGATGCCTCCGTGCGGGGTGAAAGGCTCGGGGCGGCGCTTGGAAATGTCGGCGATGTGACCGCGGAGCCGGTGATCGACGGCAATCGTGTCTATGTGGGCAATCAGTCCGGTCGGATCGTGGCACTTAATCTGGAATCGGGCGCACGCCTGTGGACCGCCGACGAAGGGGCGGAAGGCAACATCATACCTGCCGGGGACAGCATCTTTGTCGTGTCGGAGTTGAACGAGCTATTGCGGCTGGATGCGTCAGATGGCAGTCGCATCTGGGGCGTGAGCCTGCCGCGGTTCGTCACCGACCGGCCCAACAGGCGGGCTGAGGTGGTCGTGCACCACGGCCCGATCCTCGCCGGGGGGCGGCTGCATGTGGCGTCCAATGACGGGCTGTTGCGCAGCTTTGATCCGGAAAGCGGCGCTCTCTTGTCCAGCGTCGAGATACCGGGGGGGGCCACCTCTGACCCTGTCGTGGCGGGTGGGGTGCTTTATGTTGTGTCGACAAATGGTGATTTGCACGCTTTCCGTTAGCGCGCGTTTGCGGTAAAGCGCGGGCTTGATCCCCGGCTCGGAGCCCGTCACATGTCTTTCACGCTCGCCATCGTAGGGCGGCCCAATGTGGGCAAATCCACGCTGTTCAACCGGTTGGTTGGCAAACGGCTGGCGCTGGTCGATGACCAGCCCGGCGTCACGCGTGACCTGCGCGAAGGCGATGCGCGCCTGGCTGACCTGCGCTTTACGGTGATTGACACCGCGGGCCTCGAAGAGGTGACCGACGACAGCCTTCAGGGCCGCATGCGCCGCCTGACAGAGCGGGCGGTGGATATGGCCGACATCTGCCTCTTCATGGTGGATGCGCGGGTGGGCATCACACCCTCTGATCTGGTCTTTGCCGATATTCTGCGCAAACGGGCCGATCACGTCATTCTGGCCGCCAACAAGGCCGAAGGGGCGGCGGCGGATGCGGGCGTCATCGAAGCCTACAGTCTGGGGCTGGGAGAGCCTATTCGCCTGTCGGCAGAACACGGCGAAGGGCTCAACGATCTCTATACGCACCTGATGCCGCTGGCCGATGCCTACGCGGACCGCGCGGTCGCGGATACTCCCGAGACAGATGTGACCCTTGACGAGGATGACGGGGACATGGACGCTGCGATCCCCATGCCAACGGTCAACAAGCCGCTGCAGGTGGCCGTGGTGGGCCGGCCCAATGCGGGCAAGTCGACGCTCATCAATCAGATCTTGGGCGAGGATCGTTTGCTCACCGGGCCGGAGGCGGGGATCACCCGCGATGCGATCTCGCTGCGCACGGAATGGGCGGGCCCTGACGGCACGACACTGCCGATGCGCATCTTTGACACCGCAGGCATGCGCAAGAAAGCCAAGGTGCAGGAAAAGCTGGAAAAGCTGTCGGTGGGTGACGGGCTGCGCGCGGTCAAGTTTGCCGAGGTTGTGGTGGTGCTGCTGGATGCGGCGACCCCCTTTGAGCAGCAAGACCTGCGCATTGCCGATCTGGCGGAGCGCGAAGGCCGGGCCGTCGTCGTCGCGGTGAACAAATGGGACATTGAGGACAACAAACAGGCCAAGCTCAAGGATCTGCGCGAGAGCTTCGAGCGGCTCTTGCCGCAACTGCGCGGCGCCCCTCTGGTGACCGTTTCAGCGCGCACGGGGCGCGGTCTCGACCGGCTGCATGGTGCGATCCTGCGCGCCTATGAAACCTGGAACCGGCGCGTGACCACAGCGCAGTTGAACCGCTGGTTGTCGGGCATGGTCGAGGCGCATCCGCCGCCCGCCCCACAGGGCAAGCGGATCAAGCTGCGCTACATGACACAGGCCAAGACACGCCCACCCGGCTTTGTGGTGATGTGCTCGCATCCCGACAAGGTGCCCGAGAGCTACAGTCGCTATCTTGTCAACGGCTTGCGGCTCGACTTTGAGATGCCCGGCACGCCGATCCGGCTCTGGATGCGGGGCCAGAACGAGGCCAACCCTTATAAAGGGCGTAAGAAAGCACCGCCGTCGAAGCTGCGCAAACATACCGACGGACGCCGCCGGGATTAGCGCGCACGTCAGGCCGGGCGCGCGGCTTTCCAGACCGGCCGGAGCAGGGCGAGCGCGCCCCCGCCCGCGAGGGCTGCGACCGTCGGATTGCTGTCGATGTTCTGCACCACGATGGCAACAAGGGCCCAGATGGCGGCGAGACCGTAGCTGGGTGCCCGGCCCAGCTGGCTTTGCACCGCAGAAGCTATCACCAGCGCAAGGAACACGAATAGGAAGGCGGCAGCCTCTGCACTGATGTAGCCGTATCCGGCGGCCACCAGCCCGAGGGCCACACAGCTCGCCGCGCTCAGCCAGCCTGCATAAAGGCCAACCGGGGCGAGGGCCCAGCCGGTGTCATGGTTGGGCGCACGAAAGAGCGCGATCAGGGCGGGGATCAGCATCACCCAGATCAGGACCGCGGCCCAGACCGGGCTCAGAACGGCCACCGGCAGCCAGACCGATCCGACCGCGAGCGAGACGCAGAGCGGCAGGCGCATGGCGTGCCAGGCGGGATCCTCCGCCCGGCGCCAAAGGCCATAGATCATACCCAGCAGCAGCCAGCTGTAAATGAGCCCCCAGATCGCAAAGGCGTAGCCCGCGGGCTGCACCGGCGGGTTGTCTTGCGGTATGGGGAACTGCTCGGCGTCAAACCCGCCGAAATCCGGCACCCAGAGGGTTGAGCCCGCAAAGGTCAGGCACAGTAAAACGGTCAAGGCGGCGATTGGCTTTTGCATGGGATGTTCCTTTCAGACCTCGGGCGGATCTGCAACAGATTAAGGGCGCGCACGGTGCGCTAACCGCTTCGCGAGGGTTTGACCTATAGGTCTAAGGCCCAAAACCGGAGAAGCAAATGGCCGTGATTGCGATATTCTGCGATGGCACGTGGAGCAGCCTCGACAGCAAGGATCAGACCCATGTGGCGCGTCTGGCCAGCGCCTGCGCACAGACCAAAACCCAAAAGGTGATCTATGTCGAAGGGGTCGGCACCGACAGTGGCCGGATCAGCGATCTGGGCAGGTGGCTCAGCCGGGTCGGGGGCGGGCTCTTTGGCTGGGGGTTGAATGGCAATATCAGGGCGGCTTATCTTGCGCTCTGCCGCCTCTACCAGCCCGGCGACAAGATCATGATCTTCGGCTTTTCGCGCGGGGCCTATACCGCCCGGTCGCTGGTGGGGATGATCCGAAAATGCGGTATCCTGGCAGACCCGACAGCGCGCAACGCGCGGCGCGCGTTTCGTCTTTACCGTGCGCGCGGGGCCCGTAACGCGCCCGACACACGCCGCATCTGGCGCGCGCGTCGCTGGCTGTCGCCGGACTATGCCACCAGCCCGCAGGACGTCATCTGGCGGGACGATCACAGCTATCTGGTCCGCATCACCTATCTGGGGGTCTGGGACACGGTCGGGGCCCTGGGCATTCCCAAAAGCATCCTGGGGCGCGTCGCCTCGCTGTGGAATGAGCGGTATGCCTTTCACGACACCTCGCTGTCGCGGCTGGTGGAGCAGGCGCGGCACGCGGTGGCCCTGGATGAAAAGCGGGTGCCTTATGCGCCCAGCCTGTGGGACAATCTGGAGCCTGCCGGCGACGATCCGGGCCTGAACCGGGGGGACATCAGCGCGGATCGCTTTTATCAGCAACTCTGGTTTCCGGGCAACCATGCTGTCATCGGCGGATCGGCGACGACACAGGGGTTGGCGGCGATCCCGCTGGTCTGGATCTGGCAAGGGGCCGCCCGCGCGGGCCTTGTGGCGACCGCAGGCAGCCCTATTCCGCCGGTGCCCCCTGACGCCGTCGAACCGGCTGAGGATCTTTATGAGGTCGGTGCGCTCTACCGGCTTTTGCCCTGGCTTGTGCAGTGGCGTCGCGGGCCCAAGGACCCACATGCTCTCCATAATGCCGCACGTCTGCGCATGATGATGCTCCCGGACTATCGTCCGGTTTCTCTGGCCGGGCTGCTGCGCGGGCTTTTTCGGGCCGGCTAGAGGCGTTTGCGCTTGTGAGCGCCCGCCCGGGCGGGGTAGGGAAGGCGTCAATCCCCGATGAGGCGCAGTATGGCAGAGCAACCCCAAGACGAAGTATTGGCCCGCGTGGCCGCCTCTGCCGGGCGGCGCATTCTGGGGATCGGCATGCTCGCGTTTCTTGCGGTGCTGGTGATCTATGTGGCGATTGTCTCGCCACCGACCCTGGGCTGGCAGATCTTTCTGATCGCTCTGGGCGCAATTGCGCTGATGATCGCCAACGCAATGCGCAAATCCACCCGACACACGCTGGAGCTGACCCGCACCGAACTGCGGGATGATGCGGGGACTGTTATCGTGAAGCTGGAGGACGTGACCTCCATTGATCGCGGGGCCTTTGCCTTCAAACCGTCGAACGGGTTTCTGTTGCGGCTTGGCAAGCCGCATGCGCGCGACTGGCGGCCCGGCCTATGGTGGCGCTCTGCCACGCGGATCGGGGTCGGCGGCATGACGCCGATGCGTCCGACCAAATACATGGCCGAAGTCATTGCGATCATCATCGCTGAGCGCGACGGCGAGTAACAACGCCCTGCGGCCCGCTTGCACGCAGCCGGTCTTCATATGCCCTTAACACAAATCGGTTTAGCTTTCGTAAACTGCCCAAGAAACTGGCAATTACGCCGGGGCAGGCATAGGGTCCGATGATCAATGAGCGTTGCATCTGCGGTCAAGGATGCATTTCAACAGGAGAATGAATGTGAACCAACCTGCCTCTGAGCCGAGTTTTCGCGAAAGCGTCGATCAAATGTTCAACCGCGCTGTCGGATTGATGGATCTCTCGCCGGGGCTGGAGGAAAAGATCAGGGTGTGTAACGCGACCTATACCGTGCGGTTCGGTGTGCGCCTGCGTGGCGAGATCAAGACCTTCACCGGCTACCGCTCGGTTCATTCCGAACATATGGAACCGGTCAAGGGGGGCATCCGGTTTTCCATGGAGGTCAATCAGGACGAGGTCGAGGCTCTTGCCGCGCTGATGACCTACAAATGCGCCTTGGTGGAGGCGCCCTTTGGCGGCTCCAAAGGCGGGCTTTGCATTGATCCGCGGGAATACAACGCCCAGGAGATGGAGCTTATCACCCGGCGCTTTGCCTATGAGCTTATCAAGCGCGACCTCATCAACCCCAGCCAGAACGTGCCGGCCCCCGACATGGGCACCGGCGAGCGTGAGATGGCGTGGATTGCGGACCAGTACAAACGCATGAATACCACCGACATCAACGGCAACGCCTGTGTGACGGGTAAGCCCTTGAATTCAGGTGGTATCTCTGGCCGGGTCGAGGCCACGGGACGGGGCGTGCAATATGCGCTGCGCGAATTCTTCCGCGATCCGCAGGGCCTCAAGAAAGCAGGTCTGACCGGCACGCTTGAAGGCAAGCGGGTGATTGTGCAGGGCCTCGGCAACGTGGGCTATCACGCGGCCAAGTTCCTCGGCGAAGAAGACGGCAGCGTGATCGTCGGGATCATCGAACATGACGGTGCGCTCTACAATGCCAAAGGTCTCGATGTTGAGAAGGTCCGCGCGTGGATTTCCAAGCATGGCGGCATCGCGGGCTATTCAGATCGCCATCAGGTGGCCGAAGGCAACAAAGTTCTGGAAGAGCCCTGCGATATCCTTATTCCCGCCGCGCTGGAGGGGGTTATCAACCTTCAGAATGCCCGGAAAATTCAGGCACCGCTGATCATCGAGGCTGCAAACGGGCCCGTGACCGCAGGGGCGGATGAAATCCTGCGCGAACGCGGCACGGTCATCATCCCCGATATGTACGCCAACGCAGGCGGTGTGACGGTAAGCTATTTCGAATGGGTCAAGAACCTCAGCCACATCCGCTTTGGCCGGATGCAGCGGCGACAGGAAGAATCGCGCCACCAGCTGTTGATCAACGAGCTGGAACGGCTGTCGCGCGACAAGGAGCTGAACTGGGAGCTGAGTCCGAACTTCAAGGAGAAATACCTGCGCGGTGCGGATGAGCTGGAACTTGTCCGCTCAGGCCTCGATGACACGATGCGGATCGCTTACCAATCCATGGCCCGGGTCTGGCATGAACGCGACGAGGTCGAGGATCTGCGCACCGCGGCCTATCTGGTCGCCATCGAGAAGGTCGCGGCCAGCTATCAGGCCAAGGGCTTGTGACGCGGCATCCTGCAGCGTAGTCTTTTGCTTGACGACCGAATGAAATCTGACCCGGCCAGTCAACTCTGGGTCTGAAACGTAAGTGTTAAGAACATGACTGATATCGCATTCGCATGTGCCTGCGGCACGCTGAAGGGTGTTTTGCACGAGGTGTCACCGACGAGCGTCTGCCATCTGATGTGCTACTGCAAAGACTGCCGGGCTTTTGCGCGGCACATGGGGCACGCAGAGGCGCTGGAGCCGGGCGGCGGAAGCCCCATCGTCCAGGTTCTGCCCGCCCGGATTGAGATCACCGAAGGGGCCGCGCAAATCGCCTGCCTGCGGTTGTCGCCAAAGGGGCTGCACCGCTGGTATGCGGCATGCTGCAAGACCCCGCTGGCCAATACGCCGGGCAGCGCGCGGATTCCGGTCGCGGGCATGTGGCGGCCGCTGTTTGATCGCACGGACGCATTTGGCCCGGTGGTGGCTTACGGTTTCACCAAGGCGGCGCTGCCCGGCGGGCCCCGCAAGGACAGGGGGCTGTCGCGTATGCTGGGCGGGCTGCTCAAGAGGTCACTGGCCGCCTATCTCAATGGCACGGCGCGTCAAAGCCCGTTCTTTGATGCCACGGGCGCGCCGGTTGTTGCACCGCAGGTGATCAGCAAAGAGGCGCGCAAAGCTGCTTACGCGGACTGACCTGCTGTTTTGGCAATCAAATGATCCGTCTGCGACATCGGATGTCTGATTTGGTCTCGGATGCTGCTGAAAACTGCTGCTAGGCTGTGACAAAAGTCAGGGAGCCTGTCTGTCGATGTTTTCTGGTCTGCGGATATTTAAAGAAGGCCTTACGGGCAACACCGGCTGGTCGCCGCACTGGCGCGATCCGGCCCCCAAGGCAGAATACGACGCTGTCATCATCGGTGGCGGTGGTCACGGACTGTCGACCGCTTACTACCTTGCCAAGAACCACCGCATGACCAATATCGCGGTTCTTGAAAAGGGCTACATCGGCAGCGGCAACATCGGGCGCAACACGACGATCATTCGCGCCAATTACTACCTCCCCGGCAATTCGGAATTCTACAGCCATTCGCTGAAGCTGTGGGAGGGGCTGGAGCAGGAGCTGAACTACAATGCCATGGTGTCCCAGCGCGGCGTCATAAATCTGTTCCATTCGGACGGTCAGCGAGATGCCTTCGTGCGGCGCGGCAATGCGATGCGCGCGCAGGGCGACGATGCGGAGCTGCTCGACCCTGAGGGGGTGCGCCGCTACCTGCCGTACCTGGACTTTGACAACACGCGGTTTCCGATCTACGGCGGCCTGTTGCATGCCCGTGGCGGGACCGCGCGGCACGACGCGGTGGCCTGGGGATATGCGCGCGGCGCGGATCGGCTGGGCGTCGACCTCATCCAGAATTGCGAGGTCACCGGCATCGACATTGAAAGCGGCGTTGTCCGCGGCGTCCAGACCGCCCGCGGGCCGATCAAAGCCAAAAAGGTCAGCATTGTCACCGCAGGCCGGTCGGGTCAGGTGGCGGCGCTGGCGGGCCTGCGTTTGCCCATCGAGAGCCACGTCCTGCAGGCCTTTGTGACCGAGGGGCTGAAACCCTGCATCGACCATGTGGTCAGTTTCGGCATGGGGCATTTCTACATCAGCCAGTCCGACAAGGGGGGGCTCGTGTTTGGCGGCGATCTGGATTTCTACGCCTCATACGCACAGCGCGGCAACCTGCCGATGGCCGAACATGTGATGGAGGCGGGGATGACCCTGATGCCGATGATCGGCAAGGCCAAGGTCTTGCGGTCATGGGGCGGGATCATGGATATGACCCCGGATGGCTCGCCCATCATCGATAAGACGGATACGTATGGTCTCTTTCTCGACTGTGGCTGGTGCTATGGCGGTTTCAAGGCGGTGCCGGCGTCAGGGTATGCCCTTGCCCATCTGATGGCGACGGGTGTGCCGCACGAAACGGCGCGCGGCTTTCGGCTGGACCGGTTCCGGGACGGGCATGGGCTGATGGACGAGGAAGGCACCGGCGCGCAGCACAACCTGCATTAGCAAGATGCAAGTCCGGGATTTAATAAGATGACGAAGATGGATATCAGATGAGGTTGACCTGTCCACTCTGCGGCGACCGTGATCGCCGGGAATTTTACTACCGGGGGGCTGCCGTTGCATTGCACCGCCCGGCGCCGGACGCAGGTGTCGCCGCATGGGATGACTATGTGCATCTGCGGGACAACCCTGCCGGAGAAACCCGCGACCTTTGGCATCACGAGGCAGGCTGCGGTGCCTGGCTGGTTGTGACCCGCCATACGGTAACGCATGCCGTGCTTGAGGTCGCCTTGGCGCAGGATGAGGGTGCCGCTGGATGAGGATTGACGGCAAAGGCCTGGTGGATCGCAGCAGCCCGATCCGGTTTCAGTTCGACGGGATCGGCCATACCGGCTTTGCCGGAGACACTTTCGCCTCGGCGCTGCTGGCCAAGGGGCAGCGGCTGATGGCCCGGTCGTTTAAATACCACCGCCCGCGCGGCGTGATGACTGCGGGCAGCGAGGAGCCGAATGCGCTTGTCACGGTGGGCACGGGGGCGGCACAGGAGCCCAACCTGCGTGCCACCACGCTGGAGATCTACCACGGGCTGGAGGTGCGCAGCCAGAACGCCTGGCCCTCGCTGTCTTTTGACGTGATGGCGGTCAATGATGCGCTCTGGCCGTTTCTGGGGGCGGGGTTCTACTATAAGACTTTCATGTGGCCGCGCAGTTTCTGGGAACACCTCTACGAGCCGCTGATCCGGCGGGCCGCCGGTCTGGGCGCGCTCAGCGGCCAAAGCGTGGCGGAGCGCTACGAGAAGGCCTTTGCCTTCTGCGATCTGCTGGTGATTGGTGCAGGGCCGACCGGGCTGATGGCGGCGCTCACGGCGGGGCGGGCGGGGGCCGATGTGATCCTCGCTGACGAAGACAGCCTGCCCGGCGGTCGCCTCAATGCCGAGCGCCATGCGGTGGGGGATATGGCGGGTAGCGATTGGGCGGCCCAAGCCACGGTGGAGCTGCGGGCGATGCCGAATGTGCGTGTCATGACACGCACCTGCGTGACCGGGGCCTACGATCAGGGCACCTATGGCGCGCTCGAACGCGGGGCGGGAGCACCGCAGCCGGGCCGCCCGCGCGAGACCTTCTGGCGGATCGTAGCCAAGCGTAGCGTTCTGGCCGCCGGCGCGCTGGAGCGGCAGATCGCCTTTGCGGACAACGACCGACCCGGCATCATGACGGCGGGGGCCGTGCGCGCCTATCTCAACCGCTGGGGTGTTGCGGCGGGCCGGCGGGTGGCCGTCTTCGGCAACAACAATGACGCGCACCGCACGGCGCTGGATCTGCGGGCAGCCGGGGTTGAGGTCGTGGCCCTTATCGACCCGCGCCCCAAGGCAAGTGGACCAAAAGGCGACTTTCCCCTCTATGCAGGTGCGATGGTCGAAGGCACGCGCGGATGGCTCGGCCTGAGGGAAATCACGGTAAAGACCGGGGGCGGTATCGTACGGCTTGCGGTGGATTGCCTTGCGGTCTCCGGCGGGTGGAACCCCACGGTGCATCTAACCTGCCATATGAACGGCAAACCGACGTGGTGCGACGCGATTGCCAGCTTTGTGCCGACACCGGGGGCGGTTCCGGGACTGGTCGCGGCGGGGGCTTGTGCCGGGGCCTTCAGCACAGCCGCCTGTCTGGCCGCGGGCGCGCAGGCGGCGCGTGATGCGCTGGCAGAGATTGGGGTGACCTCCGCACCACCCGATGTCCCGGAGGCAGATGACACCCCCTACCGGATTGAGCCGTTTTGGGCGGTGCCGGGGGCCGGACGCGCCTGGCTCGACTACCAGAACGACGTCACGCTCAAGGATATCAAACAGGCCGCAACCGAAAACTTCCGCTCGGTCGAGCACATGAAACGCTACACCACACAAGGCATGGCGACCGATCAGGGCAAGAATTCCAACGTGGCGGCGCTCGCGCTGCTGGCCGACGCCACCGGACGGGGTATCCCCGAGACCGGCAACACGACCTTCCGGCCGCCCTACACACCTGTGTCGATCGCCGCCATGGGCGCGGGAGGGCAGGGCATGGGCTTTGCCCCCCGCCGCTTCACCACCTCGCATGCGGCAAGCGTGCAACGGGACGCCCCGATGGTCGAGGCCGGACTGTGGTACCGGCCGAGTTACTTCCCGGCCGCCGGTGAAACCACCTGGCGGGAAGCCTGCGACCGCGAGGTGCGGCTGGTGCGCGAAAAGGTCGGTGTCTGTGATGTCTCCACCCTTGGCAAGATCGATATTCAGGGCCCGGACGCGGCGACATTCCTGGATATCGTCTACACAAACACCTTCTCGACTTTGCAGGTCGGGCGGGTGCGCTACGGTCTGATGCTGCGTGAAGATGGTCATGTCATGGACGACGGCACCAGCGCGCGTCTGGGCGAGACCCATTTCCTGATGACCACAACCACCGCAGCGGCGGGGCTGGTCCTGCGGCATCTGGAGTTTGTGCATCAGGCACTGCGGCCTGATCTGGACGTTCGGTTCGCTTCCGTGACCGAGCAGTGGGCGCAGTTTGCGGTTGCGGGGCCAAAGTCACGGACGCTCCTGAACGACCTGTTGGACAGGCCTCTCGACAATGAAACCTGGCCTTTCATGACCTGTGGCCCGATCACTCTCGGAGGTGTCGAAGGCCGGTTGTTCAGGATTTCGTTCTCGGGGGAACATGCCTATGAGATCGCGGTCCCGGCCCGCTTCGGCGCGTCTCTGTTCGACACGCTGGTCGCACGGGCGGAGGCTCTGGGAGGCGGGGCCTACGGGATGGAGGCGCTCAACGTGCTGCGCATTGAAAAGGGGCATCTCACCCATGCTGAAATCCATGGGGCCACCACCGCCTTTGACATCGGGTTTGACCGGATGGTGAGCGCCAACAAGGATTGTATCGGCAAGACGATGGCTGCACGACCGGGGCTGACCGATCCGAACCGGCAACAGCTTGTGGGGCTGCGGCCTCTGGACCGGGCGGTGGAGCTCACGGCGGGGGCGCATCTTTTTGACCGCGCGGCCCCGGCCCGGCGCGCGCACGATCAGGGCTATGTCACCTCGGTGGCCTTCTCGCCCACGCTGGGGCACGCCATCGGACTGGGGTTTCTCAGCCGCGGGCGGGACCGGCACGGCGAGGTGGTGCGGGTGGTGGATGCGCTGCGCGGGAAAGAGACGTTGGCTGAAGTCTGCCCGCCGGTCTTTGTCGATCCCCAAGGAGGACGCCTGCGTGGTTGATCTTGAGGCGAAGAAACCCTGCGCGGGGCTTTTGCCGGTCGCGCACCCCGGCACGGAATTGGTTGAGGTTGACCTCGGGGCGCTGACCTCCATCGCCCCTTTTGCCGGTCAGCAGGACGCCGTCTCGGTGGCGCTGCAGAACGCCTATCGTCTGGGTTTTCCCGCGCCCAACCGCACCACCGGCACCAAGGACAGGCGACTGATCTGGTTCGGGCGGCAGATGGTCTTGCTCGCGGGCCCCGCACCCGCTGCCGCTTTGCAAAAAAATGCCGCCCTGACCGATCAGACGGATGCCTGGGCCAGCGTCTCGCTGTCCGGTAACAGGGCCGAAGATGTCCTGGCCCGACTGGTGCCCATTGACCTGAGACGCGCGCAGTTTGGAACGGGCCACACGGCGCGGACGCTGCTGGGGCATATGAACGCCTCCATCACCCGCACAGGGGCGGACCGGTTCCTGATCCTGGTGTTTCGGTCCATGGCGGTCACACTCGTGCACGATCTCAATCAGGCTATGGAAGCTGTCGCGGCACGGCGTTAAACTGGCCTCGAATGCATATCAGGAGTTCTACCATGTTGCGTCTATCTCTCGCGGCCGTTCTGGCCTTTAGTGCTCTCCCCGCCGTTGCGCAAAGCGACAAAGAAGTGAGCTGCGGCTACCAGGCCCAGGTTGTCGCGGCTGTTCAGCAGGCCCGACTGGATCGGGTGGAGGAACGCAGCGTGCAGAAAACCATCCTCGACAGTGACCCGGAGTGGCCCGCGAACTTTAACAATGCCATCCCGCTGATCACGCCCTGGGTCTACGAGATGCCGATGAAGGATGTTCGGGAAAACGACCTGAGCGACGTGTGGAACGAGCTTTGTCTGCAGCAATAGCGACACAGAACAGGTCAGAGGCAGGCCGTGTCATGACTGGACTCTCGACCCCGCTGCCTTGATACTTGCGGCATGAGCCTGCCGCCCGGATTCCTTGACGAATTGAGATCGAGATCGAGCCTGACACAGGTGGTCGGTCGTAAGGTCATGTGGGACGCGCGCAAGTCCAATCAGGGCAAGGGCGACATGTGGGCCCCATGCCCCTTCCATCAGGAAAAGTCGGCCTCTTTCCACGTCGATGATCGCAAGGGATTTTATTACTGCTTTGGCTGTCACGCTAAGGGGGATGCTATTTCCTTCGTGCGCGAGACTGAAAACGTGGGCTTCATGGAAGCGGTGGAAATCCTGGCGCGCGAGGCAGGCATGCCGATGCCGGAACGGGACCCGAAAGCGCAGGAAAAGGCCGATCTGCGCACGCAGCTGACGGAGGTGATGGAGCTTGCGGTCAAGTTCTTCCGGCTTCAGCTCAACACCGGGGCGGCTGCCGATGCGCGCGCCTATCTGGCGCGTCGCGGCCTGGGACCACAGGTGCTGGAGCGGTGGGAGATCGGCTTTGCCCCCGACCAGTGGCAGGGGTTGTGGGACCACCTCAAGGCCAAGGATGTGGCGGATGATCTGATCCTCGGGGCCGGTCTGGCCAAACCCTCCAGCAAGGGCGGCAAGCCCTATGACACGTTTCGCGGTCGGATCATCTATCCGATCCGAGATGCGCGGGGGCGGGCGATTGCCTTTGGCGGACGGGCGATGGACCCCAATGACAATGCCAAATACCTCAATTCCCCCGAAACTGCGCTTTTTGACAAAGGTCGCAGCCTTTATAATCAGGCCCCGGCGCGGACGGCTGCGGGCAAGGGCCAGCCGCTGATCGTGGCCGAAGGCTACATGGATGTGATCGCGCTGGCCTCCGCGGGGTTCGAGGCGGCGGTCGCCCCGCTCGGGACGGCGATCACGGAAAACCAGCTGCAGATGCTGTGGCGGATCGCGCCCGAGCCGATTATCGCGCTGGACGGGGATACCGCGGGCCTGCGGGCGGCGATGCGGCTGATCGATCTGGCCCTGCCACTGGTGCAGGCCGGGCAATCCTTGCGGTTTGCGATCATGCCGCCGGGCCAGGACCCGGATGATCTGCTGCGCGCGCAGGGGGCGGGCGCGCTGCAAAAGCTGCTGGATGCGGCCCTGCCGATGGTGCGTCTGCTCTGGCAGCGCGAGACCGAGGGGCGTGTGTTTGACAGCCCTGAACGCAAGGCAGCCCTCGACAAGGCGCTGCGCGAAAAGATCATGCTTATCAAGGATCCCTCGATCCGAAGCCATTACGGGCAGGAGATCAAGGACCTGCGCTGGCAACTCTTTCGGCCGCAGCGTCAGGGGGGCGGCAAGGGCCGGGCCGGGGGCGCGTCGCGCTGGCATGCAGCGCCGCAACATGCCTTGGCGAGCACCAAGGCCTCGACCCTGGCGACGGCGCAGAGCCCCGACATCGCCGAGCACATGCGCGAGGCGGTTATCCTTGCAGCGCTTGCAAAATGCCCGCAGGTGATCGAGGGGTTCGAAGTGGAACTGGAGCGCATGCGCTGCATTGATCCGGTGCATGCGGGTCTGCGGGATATGCTGTTGCGTTACATGTCCGCCACACCTGACGATTTAAGGGACAAAATCGCGCAGGCGATTGGGCCGGACGCCCTTGAAAACCTGCTGGGTCAGAGCCATGTGGCAATTGTGCCCTGCATCCGTACCCCAGGAGACCCGGAAAAGGTCCGGATGACGGTGGCCGAAGAACTGGCAAAGCTTCAGGCGGCGCGGGGGCTCGATGCGGAAATAGCAGAAGCGGCAGAGGATTTGAGCGGTGTTGCGGACGAAGGTCTGACGTGGCGCTTGTCCGAAGCTGCAAAGGCTGCCGACAAGGCTTTGAGAAGCGGGCAGGAGGACCGGGCCGAGTATGAAATTGGAGACAACGGTGCGCGAATCAGCCGGGACGAACGGAGCGCGTTGGATGCACTCCTTGCGACGATAAAGTCGCGGAAACCGCATGGTTAACGATATTTGAACGCAAAACCATGAATTATTAAGTCTTAACGGCTGGCCGAATCAGCCAAAACACGAGATGATTCTCTTGTGATTCGGGCGAGCGAATCGGTGTTACCTGTGAGGAGCAGTCTATGGCCGCGAAAGATACCAACGAAGACGCAAAGCCAGACGATCAGGAAGCGGGCCACTCGCTTGATATGAGTCAAGCCGCCGTCAAGAAGATGATCGGCGAGGCGCGCGAAAAAGGCTACATCACTTACGATCAGCTGAACACGGTTCTGCCCCCGGATCAGGTGAGTTCCGAACAGATCGAAGACGTGATGTCGATGCTCTCCGAGATGGGCATCAACATCATCGAAGACGAGGACGCCGAGGAAGAAGAAGCCAAGGGCTCCACGGAGCTGACCACGACGGAAGGCACCCGCGAGGTCACGCTAGGCTCTGGCACGGCGGAAAAGCTCGACCGTACCGACGATCCTGTGCGGATGTATTTGCGCGAGATGGGCTCGGTCGAGCTGCTGAGCCGCGAGGGCGAGATCGCGATTGCCAAGCGGATCGAGGCCGGGCGGAACACCATGATCGCGGGGCTTTGCGAAAGCCCGCTGACGTTTCAGGCGATCACGATCTGGCGCGATGAACTTTTGTCCGAAGACATTCTGCTGCGCGATGTGATCGACTTGGAAGCCACTTTCGGCAACCAGTTGGATGAGGATGGTGGCGTCGATGAGCCGGTGGTCTCGGGGGACGGGGCCCCCGCCAAGAAAGACGAGGCGACCCCCGAGCTTGACGCGGACGGTAACCCGATTGCCCAGGACGACGAGGACGACGAGGACGAACAGGCAAACATGAGCCTGGCGGCCATGGAAGCAGCCTTGAAGCCGCAGGTGCTCGAAGCGCTCGACATCATTGCCGGCGACTACGCAAAGCTGAGCGAAATGCAGGACAGCCGCATTTCCGCGACGCTCAATGAGGACGGCAGCTTTAGCGCGACGGATGAGGGGCTCTATCAGAAACTGCGCGCCGAGATCGTGCTGCTGGTGAACGAGCTGCATCTGCACAACAATCGGATCGAGGCCCTGATCGACCAGCTTTACGGGATCAACCGCCGGATCATGCAGATTGACAGTGCCATGGTCAAACTGGCGGATCAGGCCCGGATCAACCGCCGCGAGTTCGTGGATGAATACCGTGGCTACGAGCTTGATCCGAACTGGATGGAGCGGATGGCGGAAAAGTCCGGTCGGGGCTGGCAGATGTTCATCGAGCGCTCCACCGACAAGGTGGAAGAGCTGCGCACCGATATGGCGCAGGTCGGGCAATATGTGGGCCTTGATATCTCTGAATTCCGCCGCATCGTTCAGCAGGTCCAGAAGGGTGAAAAAGAAGCCCGTCAGGCCAAGAAGGAAATGGTCGAGGCGAACCTGCGTCTGGTGATCTCCATCGCGAAAAAATACACCAACCGCGGCCTGCAATTCCTTGATCTCATTCAGGAAGGCAACATCGGTCTGATGAAGGCGGTGGACAAGTTCGAATACCGCCGCGGCTATAAATTCTCCACCTATGCGACCTGGTGGATTCGCCAGGCGATCACGCGGTCCATCGCGGATCAGGCCCGCACGATCCGTATTCCGGTGCATATGATCGAGACGATCAACAAGCTGGTCCGGACCGGTCGCCAGATGCTGCACGAGATTGGCCGTGAACCGACGCCGGAAGAACTGGCCGAAAAGCTGCAGATGCCGCTGGAGAAAGTCCGCAAGGTGATGAAGATCGCCAAGGAGCCGATCTCGCTGGAGACGCCGATTGGCGACGAGGAAGATTCGCAGCTTGGCGATTTCATCGAGGACAAGAACGCGGTTTTGCCGCTGGACAGCGCCATTCAGGAAAACCTGAAAGAGACCACGACTCGCGTGCTGGCCTCACTCACGCCGCGTGAAGAGCGCGTGCTGCGCATGCGCTTCGGCATCGGGATGAACACCGACCACACACTCGAAGAGGTGGGCCAGCAGTTCAGCGTGACCCGCGAGCGTATCCGCCAGATCGAAGCGAAAGCGCTGCGCAAGCTCAAGCACCCGAGCCGGTCGCGCAAGCTGCGGTCCTTTTTGGATCAGTAAGACCCTGCCTTCAGGGCACATCAGGGGATACGGGCAAGGGCGGTCGCATGGCCGCCCTTTTTGCGTGGCAGCGATCACATCAGACGTCAACAGGTTGGGACTTTGAGCGAAGCGGTTCTTAGACTATTGCTAAAAAAGCTCGTTGGTCGCGTCGGAGGATTACATGCGCAGGTTTCTTATCGGTTTGGTGATCGCGTCCATGGGTTTACCCGCCGCCGCGAATGTCTATCGGACGGTCAACCGTCTTTATGTCGTACCAATCACAGCAGACACGTTTGAGGTGATCGAAGACCGAGGCGTGGGCGCGCGTGGCATCTGGTGTGCGGCTGCGGATTACACGCGCGCGGCAGGACTGGATGGGCTGAGAAAGCGCCTCTACATCGTGGAGCCGCGCGGCCCCTCAAGGACAATGGCCAACCAGATCGGTGTCGTTTTCACGGTCAACCCCGATGAGCAGATGCGCAACACCCCGTCTTCCTACTCCGTCTCGGTGAAACGCAGGGGGGAAAACCTGGGCGTTGGCCATGCCTATAATTTTTGCGAGACCCTGCTGGATGAGCTTTTTGACCGTTTTTAGAAAGGTGCAACTCGCGCCAGCGGCACAGAGGTAGACATGCAGACCATCTTCGAGATCAACACCCATGGCCCCGGTCTTTACGAATGTACCGCCCCGATCACGCGGTGGCTCTCCGGGCAGTTGGAGGGTGTGCTGGTCCTGATGGTCCAGCACACCTCCGCATCGCTCCTGATCCAGGAAAATGCAGATCCCGATGTTCAGCGGGACCTTCAGGCGTTTTTCCACCGCCTCGTGCCACCGTCCGATGACCCGCATATGGCCTATCTGCGGCACAGGGCGGAAGGCCCCGATGATATGCCTGCCCATATCAAAGCGGCGATGATGCCCGTCAGCCTCTGCATTCCGGTATCGGCCGGGCGGCCTGCGTTGGGAACATGGCAGGGGATTTATCTCTTTGAGCATCGGGACCGACCCCATCGGCGTCAGATCGTCGGTCAGTTTCTGGCTGACCGATAAGACACGGTTTTTGCCACAACATGTGGGCAGGCATTTCACCTCTACCCAAAACCTAGCAGCTCGCCTATAAGTGTGGATAAGTGGGGCAACGATCCCACAACGAGAGGCAGAGACTGAAATAAGGGGGACGGCCCATGCGCTGCCCGTTTTGCGGAAATATCGATACTCAGGTTAAAGACAGCCGCCCGGCGGAGGATCATGTATCGATCCGGCGCAGACGTTTTTGCCCCGCCTGTGGCGGACGTTTTACGACGTATGAACGTGTCCAGCTGCGCGATCTGGTGGTTATAAAATCGACCGGCAAGCGCGAGGATTTTGACCGCGACAAGCTGGAAAGATCCATCCGGATTTCGATGCAGAAACGCCCCATCGATCCTGAGCGGATCGACCAGATGATCTCCGGTATCGTGCGACGGCTGGAAAGCATGGGGGAGACCGATATCGGCTCCAAACAGATCGGTGAGATCGTGATGGAGGCGTTGGCGCGGATTGATACCGTGGCTTATGTGCGGTTTGCCAGCGTCTACAAGAATTTCCAGGCGGCCGATGACTTTGACAAATTTGTCAGTGAGTTGCGGCCTGACGTGCCGCCGGAAGAGTGATCGACTCCGCACGCCACATGGCGCTTGCGCTGTCCTTGGGGCGGCGCGGACAGGGGCGTGTCTGGCCGAACCCAGCGGTTGGCTGCGTGATCGTCAAAAAGGGCCGCATCGTCGGGCGCGGCTGGACGCAGCCCGGCGGCCGCCCGCATGCGGAAACGCTGGCGCTGGCGCAGGCCGGGGCTGAGGCGCGGGGCGCTGATGTTTTTGTCTCGCTGGAGCCTTGCGCCCACCATGGCAAGACCCCGCCTTGTGCCAAGGCCCTGATCGAGGCAGGCGTGGCGCGTGTCTTCATGGCCACCGAAGACCCCGATCCAAGGGTCAGCGGCGCAGGCGCGCGGATGCTGTCAGACGCCGGGATCGAGGTGCAGACGGGTCTGGCAGAGGCGCAGGCCTACCACGACAACGCAGGTTTCTTTGCCCGGATCGACTTGGACCGTCCCTTTGTGACGCTGAAACTCGCCAGCAGCTTTGACGGTCGGATTGCCACGGCGACGGGAGAAAGCAAGTGGATCACAGGCTCGGCGGCCCGGCGCGCGGTGCATGCGCTGCGGGCGCGGCATGACGCGGTCATGATCGGCGGCGGCACGGCCCGCAAAGATGATCCTGCGCTGACCGTGCGCGATTTGGGTACCTCCTGGCAGCCCGCGCGTGTTGTCATCAGCAGGCGGTTGGATTTACCGCTTTTGGGGGTCATCGCCCGCACCGCCAAGGAGACACCGGTTATCCTGTGTCATGGGCATGACGCGGACCCGCATCTGATCCAGACCTGGCGGGATCTGGGGGCTGACCTCTTGGCCTGTCAGTCTGCGGGCAGTCAGCTTGATCCGGCGGATGTTCTGCGGCAGCTCGCCGGCTACGGGCTGACGCGTGTGTTCTGTGAAGGGGGCAGCGCCCTGGCAGCCTCCTTGCTGGAGGCGGATCTGGTGGACGAGCTGGTCGGCTTCACCGCCGGGGTGGCCATCGGGGCCGAAGGGCTGCCGTCGATCGGCGCTTTGGGTCTGGGTCGGCTGGAAGAGGCGCCGCGGTATGCGCTGCAACGCAGCCATCCGGTGGGTGGCGATGTCCTGCATGTCTGGGCGCGTGCACGAGCGTGATTCGGTAAAAAGGCCGATCCGGTGATTTCAGTCACCGCCACAAACGGGCCTGACTGGCAAAGAGACCTTGCAGCTTTGACAGCAGACGGTTGTGCCAGCTGCGCGGCGGGGTCGGGTCCGCCTGCGCCAGCCAGTCTGTCGCGGCTTCGACGGGACAGGCGGTCTTGAGGTCCGGGTGCATATAGCGCGGATAATCGATGAGGCAGGCGTGCACCAGACCTGCAAGGCTCGGGGTCGCCCGGCGGCGTGGCGGGACTTGCGCCAGATCGTTTGTGAGCTGCCATCCGGCGTAAAACGGGAGCCCGAGCGTGGTAACCGGGACGCCACGGATCAGGGCTTCAAACCCCAGAAGCGATGTCATCGTCCAGACCTCCTGCACCTCTTGCAGCAGAAAAATGGTATCCGCCTCTCGGACAACAACATCCGCAAGATCATCGGATAGCTCACCACCGCGGCGCAGGCCGGCCTCCACATCGGGGTGGGGCTTGTAGATCAGAACCGCGTCCGGGTTGGCGGTTCTGGTGGCCTTGAGCAGCCCGGCATTGGTCCGGATGCTGTCGCCGCCGTGGATCAGTGAGGCGTCATCCTCGACCTGCCCGACAACAAGGATACGGTGTCCCTGCGGCAATTCCGGTTGCCGGCCGCCGAGGTTGTACTTGCTGAGCCCGGCGCTCTTGATCTGTCGGATCAGCGCTTCGGCCCGCCGCGCCTGATAGGGGCGTAGAGTGGCCCGCGCCGCGATCAGGTTTTCCAGGCGGCTGGGTTTGGAGGCATCGTAGTAAACGCCCAGATCGTCAATCACCAGAGACAGCGGGGGCACAAGGGCGGCCCCCAGCCCGCGCGAGCGCAGAAAGCCGTCCTCCACCCGCAGGGCATCGGCATGACCCACAGCTGCTTTGCTGGCCCAGACCATCCAGGGCCGCTTGGTGGCACGCGCCTTGGCGGGGTGATCCTCGAACAGCAGCGGTTTGTGGGTGCCGAAGGCGTCTTGCAGCGGGCCGCGCTTCCATAGACGCATGCCGGAGGCGACCCAGCCCCGGTGATCCTCTCGCCACGCGCGTGTCTCTGCCGCGAGGTTCTCCAGTGCGGTTTCGAATGCACACAGGCGGTCTGCAAAAGGATCGTACCATTTGGGATAGATCAGGGCGGCAGCGGCAAAGAGCTGGGCGCGGCTGAGCTGTCGTTGTCGGCGCTGGACGGGAAACTCATCCTGCGTCAGCCCCCAGCCGGCGTAAAACGGCGTGCCGAAAACGCGGGGTCTGTGGCCGGCAAAGATGGCTTCGAACCCGAGCTGAGACGAGACCGTGTAGACGGCAATCGCCCCCTCCAGAAGGGTCCAGGGGCTCACGGGGCTGTCCAAAAGACTGATGTGATCCGCCAGATCGGCCTGTGTGTAGTAGCCCGGACGGTACTCTTGTGTCGTTTCAGGATGCGATTTGATGACGATCCGCGCGCCGGGGTGTTCTTCCTGCGCGATGAAAAGCATCTCAAGGAAACGGTTGCGATCCGCGCCGCAGGCCTTCAGCGAGGCGTCGCCCTCGGTTTGATCCACCACCAAAACATAGCCCGGCGGCGGCACGGCAGTTGCGGGCTCAAAGGCGGTGTATTTGGTCAGATGCGCCTCTTTCAGACGTTCAATCGCACCACGAGCCCGGTCCAGCAGGGCGGTGTCATCCAGCGGGTGCGTTGCCAGCAGGACCTCCAGCTCCGAGGCGGTTTGCGCATCATAATGCACGCCCTGGCCGTCGATGACCAATCCCATGGGAGGGGCCCCGGCCCGACCGGGAAAGAGCGAGCGCAGCCAAGCATCTTCGACCCGCAGGAGCCCGACACCGCGATGCTCCGCCACCGCCTCACCCCGGTGGGCGGTCGGGCTGTTGCCCCAGACACCCACCATGTCCTGCGGTCCGGGGGCCCCAAGTCGGACCTGATATCCGCAGAGCGCGAGAATGCGTTTGATCCGCTTTTCGGTCAGAAAGCCGCCGTTATAGACAAAAAGCCGCCGATCAGCATCGGCGGCCTTTGGGGCGTTTGCTGTCTCCATCAGGCCTTAATTGGCAAGCTGGTCAAAGGAGGCAACGGGGCCAAGCAACGATCCGACGAGCGCGCCGATGGTTTTGTTCCACTGCGTGATCGGGGCTTCGGTGACATAGAGCGTATCGCCGTCGCGGATCACGAAATCGCGCGCTTTGAACATGCCGTTGGGTTGGGTCAGATCCAGCAGATAGACCATGCGCTGGTCCCCGATAAGATCCGTTCTGCCCAGAACTTCGTTGGCGATATTCTGTGTTTCATTGCGCAAAACGAACACGCCCGTGGCGTCCGAAGTGGTAGAGACCAGCCCGCCCACCTGCGCAATTGCCTCAAGTGCGGAGAGATTCTGTTTGCTGAATGGCACCCGTGCCTGCGACCCCGTGGCCCCGAGCGAGGTGAAGGTGCGTGTGTCTTCTTCCACTAGGATGCGGTCCCCGCCGCGCAACGCGATGTCGACACTTGGGTCCTTGTAAAGATCATTGAACCAGATCCGGCCTTGCTGGTTGCCGCGCAGGACGGTGATCTGGGCAATCTCGGGCTCGATCGTCACGCCACCGGCGCGCGCGAGCATGGTCGACAATGTGCGGGTGGGGCGCTCGATCGGGTAGACACCTTGTCCGCCGACGGCCCCGACAAGCGAAACGGTAGAGCCGTCGCCGGCCTGGCGCCGGACCTCAACCTGGGGATCCGGTGTCTGGTCTTCGAGCCTTTCCGTAATGATCCGGCGAATAGTCTCCGGAGAATTCTCTGACACTTTGATCCGACCCGCGTAGGGCACAAAGATAAAGCCATCGCCATCGACCTGCACCTGTTCCAGCAGGGTTGCGTTCTGCGCCTCGCCGGCCAGCAGGCCGTCGTCCACGTTTTCCCAGATCGTCAGTCCCAGAATATCACCGGGCTGGATGGTATCAGACCCGACCCGGGCGGCATTTCTGAAACTGTCGGAAAATCCGAGCGCTGGCACGAAAGCGGTTGCGCGGGTGACACGGTCGTTGACCTCGACCACGAACGCATCCCCTTGTTCCTGAACCGATCCGCTGAAAATCTGGTTTTTGTTGGGGCCGACCTTGGGCAGGCCACAGGCCGACACAACGATCAGAGCCGCCAATAAAGTCATGGCGCGCGTGCGCGCGAAACGGATAGCTGTCACTGCCGGTCTCCTCGACCTGTATTGCGCTGTCAAAAAATGTCAGTCATTTATATTATTTGGCTGCACGATATCCTCGAATTTCGAAAAATCCACTATTTTGAAGGCTTTTGCCTATCGCACGACGCGCAACTGTTGCTGAACTGCTTCGCTTTTCGGGTGGGGCAGGGCGTAAGGATCATGACCTTGCAGCATCAAATCGGTCACTTGGCGCAGCAGCTGGCGGCGTCCCTTTCGGGCATAATAGCTGCCCGGCAATTGGCTCGTGGCGAGCAGAAAGTCCCGAAACTGGCGGTAGGCACGGGCATCCGGACGGGCCGGATCGGCAAAGAAGTCAGTGATGCTCTGATGTGAAACCAGTTCTGGTTTATTGTAGACGGCCGCCCCAAAGGCCCGCAGGGGAATGCCGCGCCACAGTACTTGCTGGCCTGCCGTCGAGTTGACGGTGACAGCGCTGCGCGCATCGGTCAGCACGCCCGCAAGCTTGCCACCCCGGACGTAGTGCACGCGGTCGGCGATCCCGTGGCGGCGTGCCAGGCGTTTGATGTCTTGCCGGACGGGCACGCGTCCATCCTCCAGCGGGTGGGCCTTGAAGACCAGATGATGATGTACGGGCGCGCCTTTGGCAAAGCCTTCGATCACCAGATCCAGAAAGTCGCTTTGCGTCTGGAAGGGCCCATGCATCTGGAAGGAGCTGTCATGCTCCAGTTGCAGCAGCGCCAGATGGTAGGGAAAGCTGCCCTGACGGATGCGAAACGTGGCGAGCATCCGTTCCAACGATTGAAAGGGCATCAGCAGCAGGCGTCTGAGATAGAGCTTGAATTCCTGCGCGACGTTCAACGCCCTGTGAGGCTGAAACCGGGGGTAGCCCTTGTTCCAGAACAGCACAAACCAGTGGTAAAGCGCACCGTAAAACACGTGCTGCCGCATATCGCCCCAATGACCGGGTGGAATGGGCGGCTCAAAGGGTTGCTCCTCGCCCATGGCCTGCATCGCGTCGATGGTGAGCGCCATCAGGCTGGAATGACCGTTTGCGCCGCCTTGCTCATAGGTGACCCAATAGGGTCTCAGATATCCCTCTTCGAAGACGTGAACGCGCAGGCCCTGTCCCTTGGCCAGCGCGATGGCCTGGGCATGAACGGGGCGTGTGTCACCGTAAAGCACGACATCTGTCACGGTGTGATCCTTGACCAGACCGACAAAAGTGTCGGGCCAGCCGTCGATAGTGCCGCGGAAGGGAATATAGCTTTGACGGTTGAACCAGAACGCGCGATCCCCGGCGTTAAAGCCGACGCGCCGAACCTGCGCGCCGCTCTGCCTGAGCTGTTCGGCAAGCGACCAGAAGAATGGCCCATGCGGCCCCTGCAGAAACAGGAAAACGCGGTCTTTGTTCACCGGACCAAGGGTCACACAACTGTCCTTTTCAAATCTCATCCACCCAAGGAAGTAGAGTAAGAGATCAGATATGACAGCAAGATTAATGCGCAGCAAGGCAGGGGGCTTGTCAGCCGGGTGTTGCACGTCTACGTCACACAAGGCATGGGCAGAGCGGGATCAGCATGTTTACGGGTATTATAACGGATATTGGCACCATCGTCAGCCTTGAGCAGCAGGGCGACCTGCGCGCACGTATTGCGACATCCTACGACACCTCGGGCATCGATATGGGGGCGTCGATTGCCTCGGATGGGGTCTGCCTCACGGTGGTTGATCTGGGGGAGGACTGGTACGATGTTCAGATCAGCGCCGAGACGGTCAGCAAAACCAACCTCGCCACCTGGGACGTTGGGACAAAAGTGAACCTTGAGCGCGCCCTGCGGGTGGGGGATGAACTGGGCGGGCATATCGTCTCAGGCCACGTGGATGGCGTGGCAGAGGTTATCGCGGTCAGCGATGAGGGCGACAGCACGCGTGTCACCCTGCGGGCCCCCCGGACACTTGCCCGGTTTATTGCGCCGAAAGGGTCGGTGGCGCTCAATGGTACGTCGCTGACAGTAAATGAGGTCGACGGCGTGGATTTCGGGGTGAATTTCATCCCGCACACCAAAGAGGTCACCACCTGGGGGGGCGTGGCGGTTGGCGACCGCGTCAACCTTGAGATCGATACACTGGCCCGTTACGTCGCGCGTCTCGGCGATATGCCCGCGCTTTAGCGGGTCCGGTGACTGGTCAAGAAAGCGCGCTTGGGCTAAGAGCCAGCGACGGCACAATGAGGCGATCCTGCTATGAGTTTTGAAACACCCGGACCGGTCGAGACGGATTTGCGCAGCAGTATTTCGCCCATCGAAGAGATCATCGAGGTCGCCCGCAGGGGACGGATGTTTATCCTTGTCGATCACGAAGACCGCGAGAACGAAGGGGATCTGGTAATCCCGGCCCAGTTTGCGGATGCCGCCGCGATCAATTTCATGGCCACTCATGGCCGTGGGCTGATTTGCCTGCCGCTGACGGCAGAACGGGTAGAGACTCTGGGATTGCCGATGATGGCGGTCAACAACTCCTCGCGGCACGAGACGGCGTTCACCGTGTCCATCGAGGCGCGCGAAGGGGTGAGCACAGGGATTTCCGCCGCAGACCGGGCGCTGACCGTGGCGGTGGCCATCGATGAGAGCAAGGGCCAGGCCGATATCGCAACACCGGGTCATGTCTTTCCACTCGCCGCACGGCGCGGCGGGGTGCTGGTGCGCGCGGGCCATACCGAAGCTGCGGTGGATATCAGCCGTCTTGCGGGACTGCATCCCTCCGGTGTGATCTGCGAGATCATGCGGCCTGATGGGGAGATGGCGCGCCTGCCGGATCTGGTGCGCTTTGCCGCCCAGCACGGGCTGAAGATCGGCGCGATCAGTGATTTGATTGCCTACCGCCACAAGCATGACAATCTGTTGCGCCAGCGCGCGGAGCGCCGCGTCACCTCGGAGTTTGGTGGCGAGTGGACGATGCGCATCTTTTCCGATCAGATCACCGGCACCGATCATGTGATGCTGTCGAAGGGCGATATCTCGACGCCGGAGCCGGTATTGGTGCGGACCCATGCGCTCAACGCGCTGGAGGATGTCCTGGGCCTGGGGCCGAGCCCTTCCGATGAGCTGCCCCGCGCGATGCAGATCATCGCGGAGGAGGGCCGGGGGGCTGTGCTGCTGTTCCGCGAACCGCATCCGAAATTGCGTCTGGAGGATGACGAGGACGAAGGCCCGCGCACCATCAAACGCACCGGGACCGGCGCGCAGATCATGTCGACGATGGGCCTGCGGGACCTCATTCTGCTGACCGACAGCCCGCAGACCAAGTACCTCGGGCTGGAAGCCTACAACCTCTCCATCGTGGGCACGCGCCCGATCACCAAGGAGTAAAAGCCATGGCTGCGAACGAAGACCACTACGTCCTGCCGCGCCCCGATTTTGACAAACCGGTCAAGATCCTGATTGTCGTGGCTCCCTACTATAAGGACATCGCCGACCAGCTTGTGGCCGGGGCCAAGGCCGAGATCGAAGCCGCCGGTGGCAGCTGGGAGCTGGCAGAGATGCCGGGCGCGCTTGAGGTGCCAACGGCGATTGGCTTGGCGGATCGTTGCAGCAATTTTGACGGCTATGTCGCTCTGGGCTGTGTGATCCGGGGCGAGACCACGCATTATGAGACGGTGTGCAATGACAGCAGCCGGGCGCTGCAATTGCTGGGCTTGCAGGGGCTTTGCATTGGCAATGGCATCCTGACCGTCGAGACCCGCGCGCAGGCTGAGGTCCGGGCGGAGGTTGCGGGGCAGAACAAGGGGGGTGGGGCCGCAGCGGCAGCCTTGCATCTGATCGCGCTCGCTCGTAAGTGGGCGGCAGAGCGCAAAGGCATCGGGTTCAAGCCGCAAGGGCAGGAACTCTTGATGGCCGGTGACACAGATGGATCCAAGACTGCATGAGTTCTCTTCACGGCAACCTTTCCGGCAATCAACGTCGCAAGATGAAGTCGGCAGCCCGGCTTTACGCGGTGCAGGCGCTGTTTCAGATGGAGCATTCTGCCCAGACCGTCGAGGCAGTGCGCCGTGAATTTCTCGACCACCGGTTTGGGGCAACCTATGAGGGGCAGGAGATGCTGGACGGCGACATCGATCTCTTTGACCGCCTTTTGGAGCAGGCGGTGAATTATCAGGCCGCCATTGACCAGTTGACCGACCGGGCTCTGGTGGCGAAATGGCCCTTGGGACGCATTGACCCGACGCTGCGCGCGCTTTTTCGGGCGGCAGGGGCCGAGTTGCAGATCGCTGACGCGCCGCCAAAGGTGGTCATCACTGAATATGTCGATGTGGCCCGCGCGTTTTTCGAAGGCGGCAAGGAGCCGAAATTCGTGAATGCAGTGCTGGATCACATGGCGCGTGAGGCCCAGCCTGAGGCATTCTGACGCTTGCGTGGCGGACCCTGCGTGCTATTTTCCGAACTGAAAGGAGCTGGAACATGCCCCGTATCTTCCGACTATATCTGGTGAGCGCCCTCAATGGATTTGGTATTTCACTCGCCTTTGTGGCAATGATCCTGATCTTTAACGTGGCAAACCTGCGCCATCTGGTTGGCACGTCTGATATCGGTGTGATGGCGGCAGTCGCCTTCTGGATTCTGAATGGAATCGTTTTTTCCGGAGTGCAGTTTGCCTGGGCGTTGGCGCAGATGGTGCGTGTTGAAAATGCCAAGATTGCAGAAGAGCAGGGTGGAACACCTCACAGGTGAACAAATTGGTAATAATTTGCGCCTACAGTCCCATTTATCGCTATTTTCAAGGGTAAAGGCTCTGGACATTTCATCCAGAAATGCCATCTTAATCCCAAAGGAGAGCAGAAATGTTTGATGCCATCGTATCTTTTTTCCGGTCAATTTTCGCCGAAACGCGGCAGGACGAGCTGCTGATCCCTGTACGCGTAGAGCGCAAGCGCGACCAGTTGGGTCGCCGCTGATCCACGAGATCATCTGACTTTTTGAAGGGCAGCGGGTGTGACGGGCCCGCTGTAACCGTTTGGTTTTTTATTCCCGAGGACCTGTATATACAGGTGGGCGCCAGGTAACCAGGCCAGGGCCAGGACAGAGCCAGCTCCCTCGGATTTGCTTAAGGCCACTGGAACGTAACCAGTCACGAGAAAAGCAGCACCCGTCACGCACAGCACTTAAGACGCACAAGGTGCCAGAACAAGTGGCGGATGGCCTGCAACAAGATTATTGTTGATTGATGTTCTTGTAATGTTCATATTTGAAGCATGACACAAGAAGATTTGCAGTGTTTTCAACCAGGCCAGCTCCTGGCGCGCGGCACATCCCGCCTGATGTCGAGCCATGGGTTCTGCACCGTGGAAGAACTGGTGCCGGCACGGGGACTGCGTGTTGATGTAATGGCCCTGGGCGCAAAGTCAGAGATCTGGGTGATTGAATGTAAGTCAAGCTGGGCCGATTTCAGATCAGACAGCAAATGGCGCGGTTATCTGGAGTGGTGTGACCGGTTTTTCTGGGCGGTGGACGCCGCGTTTCCGACCGAACTGCTCCCCGACGACACGGGTTTGATCGTTGCGGACGCTTACGGGGGTGAGATCATACGGATGGGCCCTGAGCGCAGATTGGCCCCGGCCCGCCGCAAATCGGTGGTGCAGACCTTTGGATCAACAGCGGCGCGACGCTTGCAGGCATTGCGCGATCCCGGTGCGCAGCCAGAGTGGACCTAACGGCGAGGTTTTGCCGTGCCGCGGGCGCGCAGTGCCGCGGCTTTGATCTCTTCTGCGATTTCATCCGCATCGTCCGGCGCGAAATCCATGGGAATTTCAACACCGTCCGCTTCTACGTAAATGCGGACCATCCCCTTGTCGGTCGGTCCGATCTGAAGGTTGGCTTCAATGTCGCGCTCTGTGTCGATCCCCATGAGGTCCTCCTTGATGAAGTGGCGCATCGCTAGCCTGCAAGAGCTTGAAAAGCAAGCGCAGATGGGATCAGATGAGAGGATGGAAGACGTGACCCTTCGCCCTTTAAACCGGACCGACCGGGATTGGCTGGTTGACCAACACCGCATCCGCTACGCGCAGGATGAAGGCTTTGACCCCAGCTTTGGCGTGCTGGTGGCAGAGATTGTGGATGCTTTTCTCAGCGGACATGATCCTGAGCGGGAGGCCGCATGGATCGCGGTTGAGGGCGATGTGCGTCTGGGGTCGATCTTTTGCGTGCGCCAGAGCGCAGAGTGCGCCAAGCTGCGTCTCTTTTTGTTGGTACCCGAAGCCCGTGGCAAGGGGTTGGGGCGCCAGTTGTTGGAGACCTGCATGGCCTTTGCCAAAGACCACGGCTACCTCAGGATGCAGCTTTGGACCCATGAAAGCCACAGTGCTGCCTGCGCGCTTTACAAGGCCACGGGCTGGCAGTTGGAGTCGTCAAAACCGGTGCACTCTTTTGGCCAGGATCTTGTCGAGCAGAGCTGGAGCTATCACTTTTAACCCTCTTGCATTTCCCAGACGCGGAGGCTAAATCCGACGCAGTGCCGCCTTAGCTCAGTTGGTTAGAGCGCCTGATTGTGGATCAGGAGGTCCCCCGTTCAAGCCGGGGAGGTGGTACCATTAAATCAATACCTTAGCGGATTTCGACAGCTCACAGATAGCCATAAAATATTTTTTCCAACGCTTTTCCAACACTCGAACACAAATGCCAGGCGCTGGGCACCGGGGCGATGTTGGAAAGAATCGTGGAAAAATCACATGCCGCTGTAGTCAGGCCAGTCACGGGCGGCGGGGTCACCGCTGCGAGGGTTGGGATCGGTGATACGGCGTAGTCCAGCTTGAGTTCGAGGTACCGCAGCAGTCGGTGGTCGTCAGGCGTCATTATGCTTTCCTCATTTCGATGGTCGAGGCGGTCGGCACCAGAGCGCGCAACAGGCGCTCTCCGTCCTCGTGGTTAGCCGCGTGAACCAGCACGGCATAGCGCGGGCTGTGCGGCTTCAACTGCAGGAACATGGGCAGCGGCTCATGGGTCCAGACCCGGTGCACCACGTCCAACGGCTTATGGTCCCAGTATGGCTTCAACTGCATCGGGTTGGTCACCAGTTCGGGCAGCAGCTCAAGCGCCAGAGAGCCGAGCTTCTGGTCGACGGCTGGATCAGGCACGACGCCCTTCGCTGCCATCCTGACGAACCAGCCCTGCCGCCAATAGGCGACCCTTTCGCGCTGTTTGCGTGGCAGGGCACCGGGCGGGATGCGGTCCCAGTCGCGTGGGATGGTGCCCCAGTCCTTCGGGATATTGTGGGTCTCTTCGACCTTACGCTGTGCCATGAGCGGCTCCTCTCTTCAGGTTCTTCAGCGACTTCAGGTTCACTTTCTGGTTCTCGCGTTCTCCGCGCCGGGTCTTCAGTTCAGTGCCTGCAGGCAGTGTGCCATCAGCGATCAGCTCATCGATCAAGCCGTACGCGTCGTCATCGTCCAGCGCATCGATCAGAACCGGTACGGCAAACACCAAGTCGGGCAGCTTCAGGGTATAGGCTCGGGGGTCAGTAAAGCGGTGTGCGTCGACCAGCGCCTCTTTGGTTTCGCCGAACTCCCGGCGACGGTAGTCGCGATGGTTCTCGACTGCCTTGGCGTCGGCGAAACGGTCGGCCAGTATGGTGGCCACCAGCTCGTTCAAGCAGGCAACGCGCTTGGCATTGAGGTCCGGTACAATCCCCATGTCGGCCAGCATCTCGTACCAACTGTAGAGCTGGTCGGTGGTCACGATGTCATCGATCTCGATGTTGTCGTGCAGGGCGTCAGTGTAGAAGAAATGATCGTACTGGGCGTCGGCAGTGCGGCGCTGTGCACGGCCTCGAACGGACTGTAGCACCTGCGCCTCGGTGATTGCCCGCATGCGCTCCGTCAGGAACGGGTTCTCGTGCACGTAGCGCACGACGGTGTATGGCACGCCTCCGGTAGTCTGGCGCTCAATTTCGTGCCGCTGCCACATGTTGTCGTCGGCGTCCTCGATGACATCGCCGATCAGGGCTTCGATCTCCGGCACGAGGTCGTGCACCTGAGGCAGCACCTGCCCGATGGTCAGGCCCCACCGCGCGTCCTTGAGGTCGTTGCTCCCCATCGTGCTGTTGTGGTGCAGGACTTCGAACCGACGCGGCAGGTCCAGCTCGCGGAGCTTATCAGCGAGCACCTCCGGCGCGACGACGTAACCCCCCCCGGCTTGCTCTCGTCGGTGGCGTACTCGGGGAAAAACCGCTGGTCGAGCAGCTCGATGATCTGGACGATCTCCTCCAGCCGCCCGTCCTGCTTCAGCGCGGTCTTCGTAGTCTTCGACCCATTGATCTTGACGAACCGCGTGTAGGGCCGTGGAGCTGGTGTGAGGGCCGCCTGCGTTACGCTGGAGAACAGGCGGCCATACATGGGCGAGGCCGTGGCGGACAACAGAGCCACGTTGACGACCTCGCTGAGGTGTGTGGCCAACGGCGCGCGGTGGCGCAGCACAGCATCGAGTTTGTCGCCCCGGCTGCTTGGTCGCCATTGGATGCGTGTGCCGGGCACCAGATCAAGGTCTGGGCGGCAGCGCATCGTCTCCAGCAACTGGTCGAGATAGAGGCAGGCAACCCAGATCGCCTGATTGTTCAACGCGTCGGTGCCGAGCCTCTTTGACTCGGCGCGCCGATCATCGACATTGGGGCGGCTGCGCAGCTCGACAATGGCGCGGTTGTAGACGCCGCGCAGTGCAGTGATCAACTTCGGCGACGGCAGGTCATCGCGGCTCAGCCTGCCGTGTGGACGGCCTGCTGCGCGCCTGTGGGCCTCGATGATCTCGTCGCGCAGGGCGGTCGCCAGCGCGCCGCTGACACGCTCTGTGTTTTCGCCTGCGACCAGTGTGCCGAAAGCGTCCTCGTCGATGATCAGCTGCTTGAACCTGGCGCGCTGCTCTGTTGGTAAACCGAGAACTGCCATCGGATGTGTGGCCACCAGCACCTGCGGCTGGTGCGCTCGGAGCGTCGGGCGATAGATCGGGCAGGTGTCCGCGTTGGGGCACGTCGCGCCTTTCACGCCGTCCTTGGTCTTTACGTGGCAGACAGAGCGCTTGCGCCCGCGTCCGGTGATCAGGTGGTGGGCGATGTCGTACTGGGTGCAGGCAGGCTCGTTGTCAACGACGGACAGGGGCTTACCGGGGCGGTGGTTGCCTCGCTCGGCGGGGTCAACGTCCTGCCACTCACGGTCGGGGCCGTGGTAGACGTGCACGCTGACCTTGGCGGCGCGTAGGTCCCGCATGATCTGGTTGGCCAGCTTGATGGTTGCGGCGACGATCAGGATGCGGTCGTCGCTCATGCGGGTCAGCTCGATCACCTCTTGCAACGTCACGAACGTCTTTCCGACCCCTACGTCGTTACAATTCATCAGCAACGGCGTCGGGATCAGAGGCAGCGGCATGAGCGGCCACCCGATGTCGAGCATGGAACGCTCGACCTCGACGCTGCGCCTCAGCCCTTTGATAATGAACTGGTTCACTTCTCCGTACCGAAGGCCCTACGCAGAAGAGTCCGGAAGTCACCGAGTGGCTTCGGCACAGCTGCAACTCTCGCGCGGTGCTTCTCCTCGGCCTCTGCCGCGCGTTCAGCTAGCTGGCTTTCAGACCAAGATTGCTGCCGATAGCAGTAGCGAAACTGACCCCTCAAGCCTTCATTCATGCGCAGGGCGAACTCGATATCATCCCGCAGCGGGTGCTTCGTGACATGCGCCACCAGCTGCTGCAGCTCCTCGAACGATCCGTCGGGGTAGACCTCGTTGACGTAGGCACCAGCCAGACTGAGCAGTTGGTGGTGCAGCGTCGGTTTGCCGGTGGCGTCGCCACCGGGGCCGTAGTCCACGATCTCGGCTGCACGTTCCTGCACGCTCATGCTGGTGGCACTGCTAGCGCGTTCCTTGATCTGCGCCATCTTCGCCTTCTTCTCGCGGAAGGGCTCGATGTCGGTCGGCACCTTCACGCGGGGTCCGTTGAGGCGCAGTAGGCGTGGCAGTGGGTCCTTGACCAAGCCCGGCAGCGCGAGCGGCGGGCCATCAGGATCGGCGTTCTCGCGCAGTCTGATGCCCCAGTAGCGCGCCTCTGCGGTGTAGTGGACGTGACCGGGTTGAAACAGGCTGCGGTCGCAGGCGAAGCCGTATGTCCAGTCCTGCATCTCCTGCGAGCTGACGGGCCGGTCGCTCAGGCACCAGACGTGTGCCTTGCTGATGTCCCGTGCGCCGCCCAGCATAGAGGAGGACCATCGTACGATGCACCCGGCATCGTGGAGCTCGGGCGGCAGGCACTCGCGGATCAGGTAGCGCGCCCAGTGCTTTGGGTTCTGCTCCCAGCCTTCGGGGAAGGGTGGCCCGCAGTCCACGTCGAACATGATCCACCGGCGCGGTACATCGACGATGGCGCGGCGGGGGTCGCTCTTTTTGAAGATGCGGCGGAAGATACTGGCTGAGGCCTGCGTGATCGCGCCCCTGATCACACACTTGTAGGCGTTCGTCGTGCGGGGGTGCGCCGTTTTGAGCAGGTGCTGCAGCGTCGCCTCCAACTCACCGAGGTCGGTGATCGGCCAGCTGCTATCGACCTTGTAGTATGTGGGGAAGCCGGGGCCTTTTCCCTTCCGCCTGCGCTGGATGGCAGGCGGCGGGGTATCCTCGGTGGCAGGTGCAATCAGGACTGTTTTGCGCAGCTCCTTGCGGTACTGCACCTTGCCGCGCTCGTCGACGTACTCGACGGCCTGCAGCACGACCATTGTGTCGGGGTTGTCTTGCCCCATGATGACAGGCACGGCGGCTGCCGTGTCGTAGTTGAAATCGAAGTCCATGGCATCACCCCACGAAGCGGTCGAGCAAAATTTCGGTCGCCCTGTCGGTGATCTCGTCATTCTTGAGACCGGGCATCGGTTTGTAGCCAAGGGAATGGACCTCTGGCGCTCCGTCGCGGATGGCGACGGCGATGTACGCCTGCCCCCCGATCCGCAGTGCGCGGTCGTCCTCTTCGGTCCAGCCGGGCATGAGAAAGGCGCAGTCGCGGTCGACGTTGCTGATCTCGGGCTCAGTACCGTCGGTGCGCAGCAGATGAGCCAGCTTGCCGGACAGTGTGACGTGAGCGATCTCGAAGGCGGCGGGTTGTGGCGTACGCTCCGGATTAATCAGGACGTCTGCCCAGAAGCTCGAGACCCAACCTGCCAACGGCGGCATGTGCTCGGTTTCGATCTTGGTCAGCTTGTTGTGCTGGATGCGGACGGGGTCGCCGGTAAGGCTGAGGTGCCCGCCGCTGTTGTGGACAGCGAAGTCGACGCTGCCGTCGGCCAGTACAACGCCGAACCCGTGGCTTCGGTGGTAGACGATGGAGAGGTGCGGATATTTCATGCCCGTGCCTCCCGTACAAGACGGCTACGGTTCCGCTTGGCGCTTGGGGTGCCGCCCATCAACCATTCAAGAATGTCGGCGCGTGTGTAGCGGATGATCGCGATGTCCCGCCCTTCACGCTTCCGGCTCCCGGCGGTGTGAAACTTCGGACCGGCGCCAGTGCTGCGCATCGCGCGAAGGCTTTCGGCGGTCACACCCAGCCACTCGGCGGCCTGCTGTGAGGTGAGCGGCTCATGCCAGTAGCCTTGGTCGCGCTCGATGGCCTCGCCAAGTTGATCGGTGGTGGGGTCGTAATACAGGCTGGTGAAGACTGTAGTGCGCGCGCCGGTGGGCGGAGCCTGCGGCTGCTGCGGTTCGGCGGCGCGCCGCTTCGATGTCGTTGGCCGACGCCCTGCGCGGCGAAGAGGCTTCGACGGCTCCTCGATGGCATGCTGCGCGGTGCCTGTTCCTGTCTCCGGTGTTCGAAGCACCGTTGGCGTGATCGCGCTCACGCTCAGGGCGAGCACGGACGTAGCAGTGGTTAGGTCCGACATTTGGAACCTCCTATGAGGCACCCCTGTCAGCGTCGGCTGTGGAGATGCACACTTCAATTTGACCTCGTGGTCAGCGAGGTCGGCTGCTGCTACCCTCAAGCGTCTCCCGGCGGGTAGCCGAGCCGTGTGTTGTGTGCACGGTAGAAGATGCAGCATGTCTGCTGCCCAGTCAAGGGAAAAACGCAGCATATTGAAGTTCTTATATGCGGTGATACTAAGGGTGACGTGCTGCGCGCGGAGCTGTGCTAAGCTCCAGTTGCGTCTCCAGATCGCATTCTGAGAATGCATCTCCACAATGCAACTGGAGATGCGAATGGACGCAAGTGCTGCTGGAGATCGATCTGGAGATGCGTTTGAGCTGAAACGCGACTGGAGCAGTTGACGTCGGGTCAACCGCTAACCCTGAATAGGCCTTATAGGGGTATTTCCTTGTAAGGGGCAGTCAGGGGAAGAGCCGATTAGATAGGTCAGCATTTCTGATATATTTGCTCTCAGATTGATCTGAGGGCCAGATCGGTCTGAAATCCACTGGATCAGAGCTGGAGATCGATCTGGAGCCAAACTCCAGCTGGAGCGACGGTCAGTACAAAAGCGGGCCTCAGGTTGCGTTTCCTGAAAGGGCACTGGGTCTGAACTGAGATCGCGTCGGGAAGTAAACAACGCGAGCGGCACTTGCGTCTGCTACCGACTTGCACGGGATCGCGCCGAGCTGTCTCCTGCAGCGGCGTCTGTCCCGACCGCACTGGCGACCCGCACTAGCCGGGCAGCAGGCCGGAAAGTCGCGGCACTGGGTTCGGAGACCGGTGTTCCAGAACTTGCAGCGCCAGCCGTGCAGGTTTCCTGCACAACAGTGCGCCGGGGCGACCACCGCGCTGACCGCCCGCCCGTTGCCCCGTACGCTGCAAAACTGGCCGCCTTTCTGTTGGAAAAGTGTTGGAAAGAAGAGTGACTCGCCTCTAAAACCTTGAAAACAAATTAAGTTTCCCTGATCGAATATCAGGAAAACCTTTTCTCACCGCTCCGCTGCGCAGCCTAACGTGCTGATCTTAAATGGAAAGTTTGATGCCTATCGTCTATGATGCCTGTGTTCCGACAGCAGCCTCCTATGGCGAGCAGCTTAATCAGCGGCGGGGCGGTGGACTTAGTCACCCATCGCCCCGTCGCATCAGCCGGAGAACCGAATGCGCCGACCCGTCAAACGACATCGCCTCAGCCGCCGCGAAGAGCTGCAAGACACGCGTGAGCGGATCGAGCGGGAAGCAGACCCCATCGGCTTCCTCGCCGCCATCGTGCGGGGCGAGCCTGTGGCTGTCCGCGATTACGAGGGCAGGCTGCTCAGCACCGAGCATCCCAAGATGGAGCACCGTGTTGTCGCCGCCAGAGAACTGGCACGCAAGATCGCACCGGACATGAAGGCCATCGAGGTCGACGCAACCGAAGGAGGCATGACCATCAACTTTATCAGCCCGATCCCGTTGCCAAACTCACAGCCGACCCTCGCAGAGCAGGAGGCGATAGAGGATGCCTATCTGATCGAAGACCACGAGGAGCAAGAGACATGACAGACCCCCGCATCGACAAGGCGCGCGCCATCCTCGACGCCACAAATCGCGACCCCAGCACCGGACGCCTGCCGCACGGCATCCGCGCCAAGATCGTGCTGGCCACCGGCCTGCGCATGGAGCAGGTGAGAGCGTGGCTCAACAAAGGCGCACCACTCGATTACCAACCGCAAGCCACACCCATGCCGCAGACGCCTGAGCGCCAGAAGTTGGAAGCCAAGGTCGAGACCTTGCTGCTCAATGCCAAGCGCACCGCCTCTGGCAACCTCGCACCGGGCGAGTTGCAGAGGATCGCAAAAATCGCCGGGATCACGCCCCCTGCCGTGCGCCACATCGCAACCAAGTTGGTAGATGCCGCATGATCGAACTGGCCCTCAAAACGCAGCGCATCGTACGACGCATGAAGCGGCCCTCTCATGTCGCACCTGTGTCCGAGCCAACCAGCGCGCCGCAGCAAGAGGGACACACCCCCCCGGGTGGTAGTGTTCTTTTGCAGGAGGAAGCAGCACAGGGCGAGCACACAGCGCGAAAAGCTGCGCAAACGAGGGGCATACCCCCAAATTTGCGCACTTTCGGGGAGAGAAAAGAACAGGCACAAAATTACCTAGCCTCGCCTGAAAAAATCCCAGCCTCCTCCTCAGAAGACCCACTGACAGCAGCCGCTCAGGCCACAACCGGATACCAGCCACGCGACTGGCAACTCACAGTCCACAGCTCCATGTCCGAGCACCGCTTTTGTTGTTGCGTCGTACATCGCCGGGGCGGCAAGACCGTACTGGCCGTAAACACGCTGATCGCAGCTGCCATGGCTCTGCCACAAGGACGGTTCGCGTACATCGCGCCCACCGTTAAACAGGCCAAGTCGATCAGCTGGCCCATCTTCCGCGAATACACATTGGGCATCCCCGGCATCGACTTCCGGCCCGCCGAGAACAAGATCGTCTTTCCGAACGGGGCTGAGGTCATGCTGTTCAGCGCCGACCTGCACGACAGCATCAGGGGCCACGGTCTCGACGGAGCCGTCCTGGACGAGGTCGCCAGCTTCCCCGCCGAGGCATGGCCCACCTCCATCCGGCCAACTCTCAGCGACAAGAACGGCTGGGCGCTCTTTGTGGGCACCGTGCGCGGACAGGGTGACGAGTTCCACCGCGCCTACCCACGGCGCGCCGTCGACGAGCATCTTCCGCTCTACCTGCAGCCCGATCACCACAAAGAAGAGGACTGGGACTTTACCCCCGGCGTCTTCCACGATCACAGGGAATACGGATATTGAAACGCGCCTACACCGGCCCCGACTACATGCCCCAATACAAGGCCGACGCCCTCGCAGCAGGCGAGCAGAAGCGTCGCATGATCGCCATTGCTCAAGCCCGTAAAGGCGAGGCCGAGGCAAAGAAACCACCACCCCCGACGAAGGAAGAACGCATGTACCCGAAGATGAAACAGGCCATGACCCGCGACAAGGTCAGCCGCGAAAAGTCCTTCCGCGAAACCACCGGCCCAAGGCAAGTCAAGGATATGTCCAGCGCCGAGAGGTGGGAGGCGTTGCGCCAGCAGGGCTGGCGCGTCGCCACCGATCAGGACGAGCGCAACCTCAAGAGCTACCCGAGCATGGCCAACCACATCGTCAGCTCCGTCGCACATGACGGCACGCCCATTGTGCGCCCGTCCACCGAAGCAGAACGCCACAGCGACCAAGTCATTGAGGAGCTGAGCCCCAATGGATGAACACCGGATCACGCAGATCGAAGCCGACCTGCAGCGCGTTATGCGCAGGTTGTTCCCTGAAGAGTTCAAGCGCCCTGCGCCGCCGCCACCGGACCCGCTGGAGGACCTCTTCGGTGCACCGCAGGCAAGCGACGATCACTACCTCAAAGTCCGTTGGGACGCGCTGACAGACCACCGCGCCTGCTTCCTCGATGCCGATGAGCATCGCAAGGCAAGGGCTGAGTATATGGACATGCAGGGCTCGTACCTGCCGGATTTCTACGTGAAGGACGGTGAGGTGATCGACGGCAAGACCGGGAAAGTCGTGACCCGCGAACGCGAACTGCGCAAAATCATCAGGCGCGAGCGCGCGTCGATCAAGCAGATGGCACGCGATCAGATCGATGATGACCCCGAGATGAGCTGGACACCTGTGCAGGACGCTCACGACACGTTGCACGCGGCAGAGACCGAGCTGGCCAAGCTGAAGGGCAAAGCGCCACCGAAGCGCCGGTCGCTCGACCCTGCACTAAACCGCGCGAAGCTGGTCGCCCAGTCCGCAACACTGGCGAGGTGATCGGCATGTAGAGCCCGAAGACCGTGAAGACGAACAGCGCGCCACCGCGCAAGCTTACCAAAGAAGAGCGCGATCTGGTGGAGACCACCCTGAACATCGCGGCATGGACATGCGAGAAACGCGGCGCAACCCACGTGCCTGTCGACCGGATAGATAGCCCGCTGATGGTCGCTGCGGTCATCAGCGTCCTGCAGCAGAGCGAACACAAAGTCGATCCCAACGTCGGCTCTCACGCAGCAGCATAGTCACAGAGGAGACATCACATGGCTGAAGAAACCATTTTCGTACAGTTCGACAAGGTCGGGTTCTACTCGCCCGCCACCGGGGCCATCGGCACCGGCAAGGATCGCGGCACCATCTACCGGATGCCCGCGAGCTTCGCCGAGACCGACGCCAACGAGAAGCGCAGGTTCCTGCCCAGCTCGGCAGAGATCATGGACGAGGACGAGGCGAACGACCTCGTCGCATCCGACAACCGGATCGCCATCGTCACCCCGAAGATGGATCGGCAATACCTGCCGGATGCGAAGAAACCGCAGAAGCGGCGCACCAAATCAAAGGCCGCCTGACCAGATCGACCGGGGTTGGATGGCTCCTCCCTGAGGTCGCAAGCGGCGCGCCCGGCTATGCTTCGTTGGCTGGGCGCGTCGCACCAAACCCAACAGCCAAGGAGGCGAACATGAGTGAAGCAGGAAACAGCAAAGGCACCAAGGGCGGCGGCTCGAAAGCCTAAACAGTGACAGATGCCCGGATTGGGACAGTGTCTCAATGTCGGTGATGCGCAGAATGCAGACATGGCGTATCTGCTGAGCGCTCGGCTTCAAGGGCATTGAGAACGGCTAGCCTTGGTAGTATGGCTGCTGGTCAATAGCCCAGCTGATTATGTCTTCCTTTATGCCGTCTGAAATCTCAGCGCTCAGGTCGAACGTGCCGAAATAAATGTCGCCAGCGAGACCGTTCTCTTTGAGGGCTTCGATGGTTGGCCCTGCAGAAGTAGGCCCGAGCGTTAGGACGGCATCGGTTTCCGGATTTGCCGCGAGATATGCCAGAACCTTGTTTTTGATCTCAGCCGGGTCTTGACCGGAATCAATCATCTGCGAGCCTAGCTCAACACCAATACCTTCCGCGAAACCAGCACAGCGGTCAACGGAAGCACTGTTTGTGATGTAGTGGTTTACGCAAAGAAACGATCCAGGCGAAGCCTCGGCCATTGCCCGCTCACCAGCTTTTCTACCCGCAAGAGACTCCGGTTGGCCAATATGCATCATTGCGCCGATTCTGGCCGATTCTTCTTCGGTGCCAGAGTTTACAGTAATGACTGGAATACCACGTGCAATGGCGTCCATCAGAGGACCTGAAAGGGCATCGAAGTCAGCAATTGTTGCGACAATTCCATCGGGATTGGTGGCGGCCGCCTGTTCAATGATCCGCGCCATGTCTGCGATGTCACCGGTTGGTGGGTTGCGGTATTCCACGGTAACGCCCAGCTGGCCTTCCACCTCGGAAAGTGATGTTTTGATGGTATTCCACCAGCTATCGCTATCTGGAGCGTGGCTGACAAAGACGAAACGTTCGCCCTCGGCGCTGGCAACAGTGGCGCTGAGTATGGTGGCCGCTGCAATAGCAGTCGCCATAAAGTAAGACTTGATTTTCATGAGTTCTCCTCCAAGTTGGCCCGCCAATGCGCGGGTTTTTTGAGCGAATGGATTTACGCCCGAATTTCACGCTGTTAAGTGATGTTCAGTTCACGACTAACTCCGGCAACAGTCTGCCTGAGAAGTAGTCCAAGACATTTTGTACGGCCTTAACCGCCATGCGCTCTGCGCATTCCAACGACATTCCGGCGGAGTGAGGCGTTAGAATTGCAGTATCGATGTCGTGGTAAGGATGATCCGGCCGAGGCGGCTCTTCTGCAAAGACATCTATGCCGGCGCCAAGAATGCGATTTTCGCGCAGTGCAGTGGCCAGAGCGCGATCATCAATGATGCCGCCACGCGCTGAATTCAGAACGACACAATTTGGCTTTAGTAACTCTATTTCAGCGACGCCCAGAAGAGGCTTTGCCTTGGGTGGCATGTGAAACGAAATGAAATCGGAACGCTTGAATCCATCAAGCAGATTGGGCTCAAGAGTTATGTCCGCGCCTACGTCACCATGCCCTAAAAACGGATCGAACACCGAAATGCGAAGTCCGAACGCCATAGCCATAGATGCCAGCTTTCGACCAATTCGACCATAGCCAACAATCAATAGCGTTTTGCCGTCGACCTCTTGTGCTTCAAGTGAATTGCGATAGCCCCAGGGACGAGCTCCGCGGCAAGACTGGTCATAGCATAGCAGCCGTCGTGAGGCCGCCAACAAGAGGGTCATCGTATGTTCAGCGACTGCACCCGAGTTAACATCACCGACGATTGCAAGCTTTATGCCGCGTTCATTTAATGCATCAATATCCACCGCATCATAGCCAACTCCATGTCGAGATACGATTTGTAGTTGGTTTGCCTTTGAAATCGTAGCAGCGGTCATTGGTTGTGTGCGGAGCACAATGCCATCGGCTTGCTCGATGAGCGGTGCATAGCTTTCTTCACTGATGTCTTGGACATAATCATAAGTGATACCTTCAGCTTGATCCAAGAGAGCGATCCCAGTGGGATGAAGTTTGCCAGCGACAAGTACGTGGGGCATTAGTATCCCGCCTTGTGTTCGTTTGATTTTTCGGTGGCGCCGAGCAATGTACGCGCTCTTCCAACGCTTGTTGCAGCACTTGCAGCAAGCAAACGGCTATCGCCTGAGATCGTTGTCAGGTCGAAACCCCAGCCAATGGCCTTGGCAGCGTATTCTGGTGTGCCGCAATGAAGACATGCATGTATTCCGGCACCCTTGGCGGCCTTAAGGATGCTTTTGATGAGTTCCACCATTTCAGGTTCTTCACGATCAAATCCTGGGGGCAGTTCCCCCTGTTTTGCACCAAGCGTAAGGTCGGCCGGGCCAATGTAGATCGCATCAAGTCCAGGAGTTGCGACGATTTCTTCGAGATTTTCGATCCCTTCTCGGGTTTCGATCATTCCTATGGCCAGCATTTCAGCATTGGCTTCATCGGCATAACCGCCACCCGCTGCAAAACTCACGCGTGTTGGTCCAAAACTTCGGCTGCCCAATGGAGGGTATCGCACGGCAGAAACAAAAGCTTCGGCTTCAGTTCTAGAGTTGATCATCGGGCAGATGATACCGTAGGCACCCGCATCAAGGGCCTTCATGATAACGCCTGGGTCGTTCCATGGCACACGAGCCATCAGAGTTTTGCCGCTGGCGCGCATCGATTGCATCATCGGCAGAGCATCGCTGTAATCAAGCGCGCCATGCTGCATATCTATTGTAATGCTATCATAGTCCTGCGCGGCCATAATCTCTGCCGTGAAGGAGTTACCTATGGACAACCAGCCGTTTAACGCTGGCATGTCCGCGGCCCAAAGCTCTTTTACCTTGTTAGGAACCATCGCGCGCCTCTTAAAAAACGATCTGTGCCAATTTGGTATCGAGGTAATCCTCGATTCCTTCCGTTCCGCCTTCGCGGCCCAGCCCTGAAAAATTGCTGCCACCGAAAGGCGCTTCAGCAGCAGCTAGAGCAAAGGAATTGATACCAATCATCCCAGACTTCAGCTCTGATACAGCCCGGCGTGCGCGCTCGGGGCTTGATGTAAACGCATATGCCGCGAGCCCCATGTCGGAGTTGTTGGCACGTTCCAGCGCTTCATCATCGGTCGCAAAACTAGTAATGGCTGCAATGGGTGCAAAATTCTCGTCAGCAAACACCGCATCATCATCAGCGATGTTCGATAAAACCGTTGGTTCAAGAAAATGCCCCGTATTCAGATGTGCAGGACGTCTTCCGCCTGTGTGCAACACTGCTCCCTTGGCTACAGCGGCCTCAATGTTACCCAAAGCAGTCTCAAGTGAACGTGCGTTGATCAAAGGTCCCATCTGAACGTGGTCCTTCAATCCATCTCCAATGACTAAGGCCTCGGCTCTTTTCACAAAACCATCGACAAAGGCGTCATGCAGTTCATCATGTACAAAAATGCGATCCGCGGTCACGCAGACTTGCCCGCAATTTGAAAACTTGGTTGGCACAGCCGCGTCGAGCACTGCGTCTAGATCAGCGTCGTCATAAACTATCATAGGCGCGTTGCCCCCAAGCTCCATCGACACTTTCTTGACTGTATCTGCTGAGTCTCGGATCATTTTCTGACCAACCCAGGTCGAACCGGTCAAAGACACTTTGCGGACTGACTTTGCCGCCATAATTGGGTCGTAAGTTTGGGGGGTTGAACCGGTGATAAGATTCACGACGCCTGCAGGAAGACGACCTGCCTGCAAGCAGTCAAAAATGATCATCGCTGTACCCGGCGTTTGAGATGACGGACGCACGATTATCGAACACCCGGCCGCCAAGGCGGGTGCCACTTTACGAGCGATCAATGCTGCAGGAAAGTTCCAGGCAGTGAAGGCTGCAACGACACCGACGGGCTCTCGAGCCACTTCAAACCGGCCGCCCGGAACTCGGCTTTCGACCAAACGGCCATAAATGCGGCGCGCTTCTTCTGCATACCAACGGAACTGATCGACAACCAGGCCCCACTCACGTCCAGCCTGAACTAAAGGCTTACCCGTTTCGGTGGAAATCATTTGCTTGGCATCTTCTGTGCGCAGTTTTAACTCGTCGGCGATGGCATGCAATGCATCGGCCCGGTCGAAAGCTGCTGTTTTGCGCCAGATTTTAAGACCGCGCTCTGCCGCTTCAATGGCACGATTGGTGTCCTCAATCTCGGCGGCGGGCATGTCACCAATCGAATTCTCAGTCACAGGGCTGTCCACCTGTATCGTGGCGCCACTGGTTGCTTCAGACCATTTGCCACTAATGAAAAGACCGTATTCGGCGTACATTATCCAACCTCCTGAAGTGGTATTGGGCGCTCGTTGAGCCTCAACGGCAAAGCTTCACTGAGCTCGGTCAGTACGTATGCCGCGGAGCTCGCGCTTGCGGCTACGCTCATCAGGCGACGTTTATGCCCAGACAGCATAATCGCGTTCGTGTGCGGAGCGCCCAAACGCTCGCATCCAGTGATTGACATATGTACTTTCCTCCCGGCTCGTTACTCTGCGAAACGAGTCATGCAATATATGTTGCAAGAAAACTAATCTGTCAATAAACAATTCATGAACGCTAGTACCGCTGGGAGGAAAACATGGCCGGTAAGACAATCAGGTTGACGATGGCGCAGGCTGTCGTACGCTATCTTTGTAATCAGTTCACAGACATAGAAGGTGAGCGAGTACCGCTATTTGCGGGCGTCTTTGGGATCTTTGGGCACGGAAATGTCACGTGCTTTTCTGAAGAGTTGGAGCGCGTTCAGGATCAGCTTCCGACATGGCGAGGGCAGAATGAGCAATCGATGGCGTTAGCGGCGATCGGCTATGGCAAGGCCAAACTGCGCCGGCAAATCATGATCGCAACCACCTCAATCGGACCAGGCGCTACCAACATGGTGACAGCTGCGGGGGTTGCCCATGCGAACCGTTTGCCCGTTCTTTTGATCAGCGGAGACACTTACAACAACCGTCTTCCAGATCCGGTTCTTCAGCAAGTCGAGCATTTTGGTGACCCTTCGACTACAGTAAATGACAGCTTCCATGCCGTTACACGCTATTGGGACCGCATAACGCATCCCGCACAGATCCTCTCCAGTCTACCGCAGGCGCTGGCGACAATGCTTGACCCAGCTGACTGCGGCCCGGCCTTTCTAGGTTTACCTCAAGACACCCAAGAACTCGCCTATGACTACCCCATCGCGTTTTTCGAAGAAAAGACATGGGTTATTCCCCGCCCGCGGCCTTCTCACGACCAGGTCTTCGCTGCCGCAGAGCTGTTGAAAACAGCGAAAAAACCATTGATCATTTCTGGCGGCGGTGTGCGTTACTCGGGGGCAGGGGAGGCCTTGGCCAGTTTTGCAGTTGAGCGCGGTATACCAATGTCGGAAACGATCGCCGGCAAGGGAGCAGTGGTACATGACCATCCAGCTTATGTAGATCCTCTTGGGATCGAAGGGACGGATGCAGCAAAGGCACTGGCGGAAAACGCGGGTGTGGTAATAGCAGTTGGTACGCGGATGCAGGATTTCACCACTGGCTCGTGGACAACGTTTTCCCCAGAGACGCAATTTATTGGAATAAATGCTGCGCGATTTGACGCTGCAAAGCATAAGGCTCTTCCCGTTGTGGGTGATGCGCTGGAAGCGCTCGGTGATCTAGATGCTGCCTTGGGTGATTGGTCTGCACCTGCGGCTCGGATGGAAGAGGCTAGTGCGGAATACGCATCGTGGAACAAGATGTTGGACGAGTATCAGAATCCAACAAACGATCTCCTTCCGAGCTATTCGCAAGTTATTGGAATTGTGAACAAAGCTGCGGGTGACAGAGATACCGTTGTTACAGCCGCAGGCGGCTTGCCAGGAGAGACAGTAAAAAAACTGGCGTACGAAAGGCGCCAACACATTTGACTGTGAATTTGGCTTCTCTTGCATGGGATACGAAATCGCTGGCGCTTGGGGCACAGCAATGGCGACCGAGGGTACCGGAACACCAATTGTGCTAGTGGGCGACGGTTCCTACATGATGATGAACTCTGACATTTATTCTTCGGTTTTGTCAGGGCACAAAATGATCGTAATAGTTTGTGACAATGGTGGTTTTGGCGTCATAAATCGTTTGCAAACCGGGATGGGCGTACCTGGATTCAACAATCTCCTGAAAGACAGCAGGGTCCAAAACAAAGACGACCCATTGCATGTTGATTTTGCAAAACATGCCGAAGCAATGGGAGCACTCGCGCGCCATTGCGACAGCTTGGCTGATCTAGGAACAGCCATGGAATGGGCGAAGACGACAGATCGAACCACTGTGCTTTCAATTGCAACCGACGCACACAAATGGACACCGGGCGGTGCAGATTGGTATGTCGGCGTACCCGAGGTTAGTCCGCGCGAGAGCGTACAAAAGGCCCGAAAGGGCCAAGAAGCCTTTCGCCAAAAGCAGCGTCAAGGAGTCTAATATGTTGAAGGCAAAACTTGGCATCGCTCCTATTGCGTGGTGGAATGATGATGACGCATCATTGTCTGATGATGTCAGCCTAGATGAAGCTCTGCGTCAGGCTTCTGTTGCTGGGTTCACAGGAATGGAAACCGGCCGCCGATTTCCGATGGACATGGATAAGTTGGGTCCAATTCTGAACCGCTACGGTATGTCGGTTTGTGGCGGTTGGTTTTCAGGTCTGCTACTCGACGGAGATATCGAGGCCGAGAAAGATCGCATCGCTCAACAACTTGCTTTTTTTTGGCAGCAGGCGCTCCTTGCATTGTCTATGGTGAAACAGCACGTTCAATTCAAGGCGAGCGTAACCGTAGCTTGAATACAAAACCAGTGTTGTCTGAGGCTGAAATGGAAGCTTACGGCCGTAAAATTTCGGACTTTTCCGATTGGTGCGCAGCGGAAGGGATGTCGCTAAGCTATCATCATCATATGGGTGCCGTCATCGAACGGGAGCATGAGCTTGATATGTTTATGAAGCACAGTTCAGTGCCACTACTGTTTGACGCAGGGCATATGGCGTTTGCCGGTGGAGATTGCGAAGCAGTGATTGACAAGCACCACGCACGCATCAACCATGTTCATACAAAGGACGTCCGGAATACCGTTATCGGCTCGATTGACCGAGATAGCGACTGTTTCCTCGACGCTGTAATTGACGGCGCATTCACGGTGCCAGGTGATGGTTCCTTGGGCTTCGAAAAGATAGTCAAGCAATTAGCTGGTCGTGGCTATGAGGGTTGGTTTGTCGTTGAGGCCGAACAAGATCCGTTCGCCAATCCGCCGTTGGAAATGGCCAAAAAGGGCCATAGCGAACTGCTGCGGGTGATGAGGACAGCAGGGTACACTGTGGCCAATGCAGCGTGACAACGGAGCGCCAGTTTACTTTGGTTTTCACAGCGGCCTTGGCCGCTGTGATTATCTTGGCGCTCAATTTTGACCGTCTGTCTGGGGTGTCAGGCGACACTTACTTTGATTTCCCCTGATTGCGTCGATGTCCCTGAGCGTTCGCAATTATTGCGTCCTGAGGTTGCACACACGATTTTCCTTCCAGACCAGAACGTTGGTGATGACGCAGTGACGAGAGTGATTTGTCGCAAGTGAGGCGCTAACGAACCACTAGTTTTTTGAAGTTGGTGCCTCGTGTTTTGACTGCGATCACGGGACGCAGATGCGAACAGGTGCTTCATCATAAATTGCCAAGTCACTAAGCCGTCGTAACGGTGGGGATTCTTGGCTCCGATTGCCCCTGTTGAAGCGCCGCGAGGCTCAAGAGTATTGCCTGCGCAAGACATACCGGTGCTGCCAGCGAGCGAGAAAACACATACTCACGCTCTGGGATTACGAACAACGGATTTGAATACTTAGCGATTGGAGAGAGGGTTGAATCGGAAATGCCGATGATTGGTATTTGTTTCTGCCCGACCTCTTCCACGATATTTACAACTTCGTTAGCGTAGAAACGGAACGAAATCGCAACAAGCGCATCGCTTGAACTGAGCACTCTTGACATATGCGTGCTAAGGCCACCACTGGCATCTAACAGTACCGCCTTCTTTCCTAACATAGTCAAAATGTAACGAAAGAGTTCGGACACAGGAGCAGAGCGCAATTGCCCAATCAAATATATCGTTTCTGCTTTGTTTAGAACTTGCGCTGCCCGATCTAGGTCGGTTTGCCGGGTCAACTCTAGCAATTCTTGCAAAGACGCTTGATCCCTAGTTACCAACTGCTCTAAAAAACTACCGCCCTCAACAACTTCTGGCCGCGAAAGCTCAGATGTAAGCGCGGCCTGTCTGGCTGTGAAACCGGGCGCTGCTGTGGTCAACCGAGCTTTGAACAGGTGTTGCAGATCCTTAAAGCCACCGAAGCCTAAAGACTGTGAGAACCTGACGAAGCTGGATGCGTGAACGCCGCTGTCCTTTGCGATAGCGTTCAATGATCTGACGGCAACCTCGTTGGTGTTTTGTGTAAGATAAAGGGCAATATGCTGATATGTCTTTGACATGCCATCGTGTCTTTCATGCACAAGACGCATGAAATCTTCGTAGTCTGTCGGGACAGTGTCATCCATTTGCATATCCGACTGCAATAATCCTTCCACATCATTGCAGCAGATGTATTCTTTGGCAACGATGGTTGCACCAGCTTCGATGCCGTCTCGGCCAGTGTCTCTCGGGCTTTGACCTGAGACCCGACTTCCCTCCAGTTTTTGGGAGAATCCGTCGGTTGGTTTCTGGCCTCATGCGGCCTTGGTTTCCAGTCTCGATTTCATTGCAAATTCCCGCGGCGTGAGATTGCCGAGCGATGAGTGGGGTCTGTGTCGGTTGTAGTCTTCCTTCCAGGCAGTGATCTTATCGCGGGCCTCGGCCAGCGATGAGAACAGGGTTTCGTTCAAAAGCTCGTCGCGGAAACTACCGTTGAAACTTTCCACGAATGCGTTCTGCATGGGCTTTCCCGGTGCGATGTAGTGCCAGTCGATCTGCGTTTCCTGGCACCACCTGAGGACCGCCATGCTGGTCAGTTCCGTGCCGTTGTCGCTGACAATCGTTCTGGGCCTTCCGCGTCGGGTCATGATCGCGGTGAGTTCGCGTGTGACGCGCAGTCCGGAGAGCGACGTATCGGCGACGAGCGCCAAACATTCGCGGCTGAAGTCGTCTACGATGGCCAGCACCCGGAACCGTCGCCCATTTGTGAAGGCGTCAGACACGAAGTCCAAGCTCCAGCGTTCATTGGGATGCTCCGGAACCAGCATCGGTCTGCGCGTCCCGAGGGTCCGCTTCCGACCACCGCGTTTGCGCACCTGCAGCTTCTCTTCGCGATAGAGCCGCCTCAGCTTCTTCTGGTTCAACTGCCAGCCTTGTCGTTCCAGCATGACATGCACACGCCGATATTGGCGCCTCCAATATGTGCGCTGCAGGCTTCACCGCCTTTTACAAACGCCGCGATGGACGGCTATGCAAGAGTTAGCTTATCCATGAAAACAAACAGCTTTTTGTTTAGAAATCAACTGGAATGGCGAGGAACAAAGCCAGAATGTTTAGACTCCGCAACAGTCTAGCATTGCACTCACCAGCCAGTTCAAATCGTATCGCGCGGTGAATTTGGGCTTCGAACACCTGGGGTCTCCGAAAGAGCAGCAACGCGCGGCCTTTGAGCCAGAGTAAATAAACGATAATGCAAGCTTATTGGACATAGAAAAGATGTTAAAGGCGGGGCGGTTATGTATCTATTCGATAGCATAAAGCGCCGTGGTAATTTACACTGTTTGCATGATTAAGACGACCCATGCAGCAAAACGAAAAGCACCTGACGCCATTTTGCCACCCCTTTTACCAAAGTGGATCATGGGTGGTTCCGGTGCCGAAACCCCAGAAATGGCTGGCTTTGCCAGCGGATCAGCGCTCGCTCTGCTGCATGTCGCCCTTGCAGATCGTAACATCAATGTCCCTTTCGAATTGTTACGCAATCGGCTGGCGCTGCGCGCTGCCGCGCATTGTCTGAAACTGGAGGACAGGGGCCAAACAGAAGCCGACATCCGTGATGCCTACCTGCTGACCGCCCCGGGAGATACCATGGGGCCATCTGGCGACATGTTAGCGCTCTGGAGAGCGGGATCGGCGATTTCCCTGAAACTGGCCAACTGGCAAGAGCGACTACGAAGCCTGTTGCCGGAAGACATGCAGGAGCAGTGGCCCGACTGGGTCGATCTGCTGACCGAAGGTCCGGGCAACCCCGTTGCCCATGCCTGTTTGGTTCTCTCAGCCATCATTCGGGATTTTCCGCGTCAGGAGGCGGCAGCCCTTGTCTGTGCTGACACCGTTCTGGCGCGCGGTTTGGGATGGGAACGACCGCTTCCCCTTTTTGGTCTTCATCTGAACCGCAGAGTGTTTCGGGATATCGCGGACGGTACAGACGTTCAGATCGCGTGCCACAACGCCGTTGCGCGCGCTGCGCAAGATGTGGTGCGATTGGTCCATGATTTGGCCCGTCGTGCAGCGCACTTCCGCGCGATCGAACCAAAGCTGCGCACGAAGGGGTCACAAGACGCAGTGCGTCTGTTCCTGTCGGAAGACGCCGTTCTGCCCTCAACGATGTTGTCACCCACCATCCGTGGATCGAACACGGCCATGACACCCCGGTCAGCGCGGCGGCTCTGCGAACGCCTGGTCGAATTGGGTGTCGCCAAGGAGCTGACCGGCCGCGCTTCTTTCCGGCTTTACGGGGTGGCGTGATGGTGGCAGCGCGCAGATCGGAAGATGCTGAAGTGGAGATGCTCGATATTGAGCTGGAGGATTTGCCCGCCGAGTTGAGGTGGCGCGAATGGATGAACCGCATCGAGGCCGTGATTTTTGCCAGCAGCAAGCCGGTGGCGCGGGACGCCTTGTCTTTGGTGGTCGGCAAGGCCGCCAAGATCGATCTGCTGATCGAAGACATTCAGGCCGACTTGAAAGCCAAGCCCTACGAGATCGTTCTCGTGGCGGGCGGCTGGATGTTTCGGACGCGTTCACACTATGCGACGGCGATCCGAACGGCGGCCGATGTTGGAGATGGAGCTCATGATTTCTCGGAGGAGGAGATGGCGGTGCTGTGCGCCGTCGCTTACCACCAGCCAATCGACAGGGCCGGTCTTGCCGACATCTTTGGCAAGGAGATCAATCGCGATCTGCTCAGCCGCCTGCGCTACAAGAACTTGATCGGCAATGGGCCGAAAAGCCCACGGCCCGGTGCGCCACATACATTTGTGACGACGGATGAATTCTTGGCGACGTTTGATCTGCAGAGTTTGCGTGACCTACCAGAGCTAGAATTTGCGCCTGAAGAACCACATGCGATTCATGTTTAGTTTTTGTGTAAGCACTCTGTGTCTCGCTTCGCTTTCCCCACAGTCGATGAGGATTTAGGAGAGATAGTTGTCAACTATTGACATGTACGGCGTTATACCGTACATTAAGCGGGTAAGGAGAATGATATGTTTGCCATTGAAACAGTGACCCCGACAGCGGGCAAGATGGAAGCGCGTAAAGAGTTGCGTATGCATCGTGCAGATGAAGAACGTATTCGGGCTGCTGCTGCAGCGACCGGCCTACAAGAGGCTGACTTCATCCGTCAAGCAGCGCTTCTGCGTGTTCAAGAAATAGAGCAACGCGTTTCGTTGTCCGTTCTACCAGTAGAGGCGTTTGATGCGTTCAAGGGCGCAGTTGAAGCTTCGGGCAAGGTCGTGCCTGGCTTGCAAAAAGCCGCAGAGGCATCGAAAGGCCTTCTCAAGGATGCCAGCTGATGCAACGGCACCAGCGGCTAATCTAACACTCACCACATTTGACAAAAAAGCTCACGACCGCAGCAAATTTAGCTGCGGTTTTAAGCCAATCGATAATTTTCTCAAATCGTCTCTGACGGACCAAATAAAAGCCGGGATGGTTACAGCTTGGATCGCCACGGCCGAAGACGATCCAGCTGTGCTCGGGTTCTACACGCTCGGCGCAATGGCCGTTCGATCCGAATTCGGTCCGGCCAAATGGCAACGTGCCAGGGTTCCAGATGTGCCCGTCATCTACATCCGCGCTGTTGCCGTTCGAAAAGATATGCAGGGTAAAGGCCTTGGCTCGGCCCTTTTCATAGATGCTATGAAACGATGTGACGCCATCTCCGAGCAGATGGGCGCAGCCGCTATTGTATTGGACGTCTTGGAAGACGATGCGTTTGACAAAAGATGGGCATTCTATGCAGATCTTGGTTTTGAACCTCTAGGCGATCCAGCCAACAAACATCGCGTGTTTATCTCAATGGCCGATGTGCGCTCCACTCTCGGAGCCAAAGCCTAGAACACATGAATTATGATTTTACCACACTCTCAGCCAATGAATTCGAAGAACTCAACCGAGACCTTATCGGACGGGAACTCGGCATCAGGTTCGAGGCTTTTCCAGAAGGACGCGATGACGGCATGGACGGCCGGCACGCATCAGGCGAGAACAAAACAATCCTTCAGGCGAAGCACTATTATCGTTCAGGTCTATCGACACTAAAATCGAAAATGCGGACCGAACGCACTTCAATTGATGCGCTCGCGGCCGACCGCTACATTCTCGCGACCTCCACACCGCTCATGCCAAGAAACAAATCTGACCTGGCCGAGGTCATCGGTCCTTCGCTGCAATCGCAGGGCGATATCTATGGTTCCGACGATCTAAACGCGCTTTTGCGCAAGTTTGAAGACATTGAACAAGCTCATTCCAATCTCTGGAAACAGAGTACGGGGGTGATGAAATCGGTGATGACCGAGGCAGTTGAGCAGGCACTTGCCAACAGAGGATCATTGCCTCCCGCAATCCAATCCATACTCCCCGACGCGCCAGATTCCGGTTCGGGAAAATCCTTAGATAATCCACGCAACGTCGTCTTCTTCATCAAATCGTCGCCGGTCGACGATGAATTCGTGTTCTGGCTTGGTCCCAAACTGGAGGCGGAAGGCTACCAAGTCTTTGCAGACATCTTGACACTTCAACCCGGAGATCGATGGCGACGTGAGGTGAACCAGGCGCTCGACCATCGAGCGGTGAAAGTGCTACTGCTCAGCAGAGGTTCAACACTGGCAGACGAAACGGTCCAAGATGACATTGATATTGCCATTGATTTAGGCAAACGGCTTGAAGACCCGCGTTTTATCATTCCCTTGCGTTTGGAAGATGGACAGAAGGTCAAAGGCATCGGAGATGCTTTACCGGTAGATTTCGTGCGGGTTGGGGCGAGGGCCTTACTTCTCTTTTCAAAGCACTTCAGAGGCAAAAGCTTCCTAAGCGAGCAGACAATGTCAACATCAATCCCAATTGGGAACTTTTTCGAAGACGTGGCGCGATCCCACTGGTCGCGGAACCCGAACGTCTAACATCCAATTGGCTTCGTATTTCTGAAGCGCCAGATCACATCCACTATTTCGAACCATCGGGTGCTGTTGACGAAACGCGGATCAAACGAGCATTGCCTCCGACGCGGACATAGGTCTCGTCTATTACCCGGCAGGCGATCACGAGGTGATCTGCCGAAAGGGCACATGCCAGTCGACACTCGCGCGGCGCAGGTGTTTCTCGGTGCGCTTGGTCAATTCAGGCCCGAACTTTTGAATTTTGAACCCAGCGATAGACGGTCGACCTGTCGACTGTGATGCCACGCTCCGCCAGAAGATCGACGACATCCCGATAGGACAGCGGGTAACGCAGGTACCAGCGCACAGCGCAAAGGATGATATCGCGCGGAAAGCGGTGATGCTTGAACGGTGATGGGCGCGGCATGTTCAACCTCAAAGATCCAAACTTGTCCGCACATCCCGAATAATGCAACAGTCCCGTTGCAACGTTCGGGATGGCCCTGAGCCATGCGGCATGAACGCTTCCAAACCCTGTGCCGACAACGATACACTTCATGGTATATTCCTGTCTCGACCGAAGCGGTTTTGGCAGATTTCGGATATCCGCCGATTTTCCGTCTTACGGGAATAACTGGTTTCAAGACTTCTTTGAGGTATCATATGCTTGGGTGCGTCTGACCAACAATCGACAATAGTTCGATCCGCTTTTCCATACGAACCGGAGGGCTGCCATGGACCATATCGCGAGATTCCAGATGAACGGGTTGCGCGCGCTTTCTGCGCTGAGCCGATACGGCACCCTTAGCAAGGCCGCTTCGCATCTCTGTGTGTCACCCGGCGCGATCAGCAAACAGGTCGTGCGAATTGAAGAGCAGTTGGGACACCGCGTGTTTGACCGCACATCTGACGGGTTCGTACCTGTGCAGGACTATCACGGGTTTACTCGAGGAACTGTCCGGCGGATTTGACCGGATAGACTCGGCCTTGTCCTTTCTGGATTCGAGAAAGAGCAAGGAATTGCGTGTCACGGTTGCGCCTGGCCTGGCGAAAAGCTGGCTGGTCTCTAGGTTGGGCAACTTTTGCTCGACGAACGATGACATACATCTGACGGTCGACTCCAGCCACGACCTGACAGATTTGCGTAATGGCCAGTATAGCTATGGTGTCAAATTCGGGTTGGGCAGTTGGTCCGGCCTGCGAGCAAGCAAACTGATGGACCTGGAACTGTTTCCTGTTTGCGCTCCGGCCCTGCTTGGCAAACTGGAAAGCATTCAGGATCTCGAACAAGTGCCAATCATCTTTGGAGAAGAAGGGGGCTCTGGCTGGCCTCTCTGGCTTACGGCCGCGAGTGCATCGCATTTGAACCTGAAAGAGAGGTCGATGATGTCTTCTCCCGATTTGTGTATCGAAGCGGCGATCTCAGGTATGGGTGTTACTCTGGTATGGCAGACCATGGCGTTGGACGCACTTGATGCAGGTGATCTGGTGGTTCCGTTTCCGATCACTGTCAAAACCGGCGAAGCCTATTGGTTGGTGGGTCCGGAATCGCGGAGCTCGTCAGCTGCGGCACGTCATTTTCGAAAGTGGTTGAAAGAAGAGTTCCAGGTTTCGCAAAGCAAGTACGAAAAGCTCGTCGGCGCAGGACGTCTTCGCAGCAGCATGGAATGATAGGCGGTCACCTTCCCAAGACGGTTGTTACCGGCGCTGCCGGCCGCATAGGCAAAGCGATCATGGTCGGCCTTCGCCAGGGTGCGGAAGGGTGCACCGGGATCGACATGCACGGGGCCGCGGACATCCGCGCACTCGATATCCGTGATACGGATCAACTGGCATCTTTGTTCGAAGGACATCAGTTGGTGATTCATTGCGCGGGGTTGCACGCCCCGCATGTCGACAAGGTCCCGGATGAGGACTTTCGGTCGATCAATGTGGGGGGGACGCTCAGTGTCATCAGGGCTGCACGGCTTGCTGGCGTCGAGAGGCTGGTCCTCACAAGCACGACAGCGCTTTACGGGGGCGGTTCGGCAGCCGGTGAGGACGCGCGCTGGATTGAAGACAACAGTGATGTGCGGGTTCGAACGATCTATCATGAGACGAAACTCGAAGCGGAGCACTTGGTCCGGACTGCGGCGCAAGACGGCCTGCCGGCATCAATTGTCAGATTGGGGCGCTGTTTCCCCGAGAGTCGGAGCACCATGATCTTGCACCGCCTTTCGCGCGGAATTGACGAGGAAGACGCTGCTTGGGCCCATATCAAGGCGGCGCAGGCGACGTCCTCCGACCCTCAACCCGTCATCGCGGTCGCCAGGACGCCGTTCAAGCGATCAGACTGCAGAGATCTCGGGACGCGTGCCGATGAGTTGATCCGTGTCCGCTGCCCGTCTGTGGCCGCTTACTTCGATGCTCAGGGATGGACATTGCCGCGTCATGTCGACCGCATCTATTGCAGCATGAGGGCGTGGTCGGATTGGGGTTGGGAGCCCACCAAAGGCCCTGAAGTCGGGCCCTTAGACCGATGGGGGACTGATGCTGTAACCGCCCCTCGACGGCGCCATCGAGTAGTGGCGCGCCTATGCTAAGGTTGACGCAAGCGATCACAACTTGTCCACCCAGGCAATAGGTTAACAGGGTGAAACTGCAGCGCAGTACATTTTGACTAGGGTTACAGGTTTCTCTTCTCAAGATGATCTTTTCCGGGACTGTTGCATTATTCGGGATGTGCGGACAAGTTTGGATCTTTGAGGTTGAACATGCCGCGCCCATCACCGTTCAAGCATCACCGCTTTCCGCGCGATATCATCCTTTGCGCTGTGCGCTGGTACCTGCGTTACCCGCTGTCCTATCGGGATGTCGTCGATCTTCTGGCGGAGCGTGGCATCACAGTCGACAGGTCGACCGTCTATCGCTGGGTTCAAAATTCAAAAGTTCGGGCCTGAATTGACCAAGCGCACCGAGAAACACCTGCGCCGCGCGAGTGTCGACTGGCATGTGCCCTTTCGGCAGATCACCTCGTGATCGCCTGCCGGGTAATAGACGAGACCTATGTCCGCGTCGGAGGCAAATGGCGCTATCTATGGCGCGCGGTCGATGCGAACGGTCAAATGGTCGATTTCCGGCTAACCGCACGGCGAGATGTAAAGGCGGCAAGGGCTTTCCTGCACAAGGCGATCGAGCGCGTCCGGCTGCACCGGCCTGTTACGATAGTGACGGACAAGGCGCACAGCTATCGACGCGTCATTCGTGAGATCAATCACCGATATGACCCTCACTTTGACAGCATCCGACATATCGACAGAAAGTGGCGAAACAATCTGATCGAGAGCGATCACGCGGCCATGAAACGGCTGCTCGGATACCGGCAGAGCTTCCGATCCTTGCGAACGGCCAAGGCGACCCTGAGCGGGATTGAGACAATCCGGACCATCAAACGAGGGCACATCTATAACAAGCAACAAGGCGTCAAAGGCGAGATCGAATTCATCCGCGGGCTGTTCGAAACCGCTGCGCGACCCTAGCGTCCTGCTGGGCTACTGTGCACCAGCGGAAACAATGCAACAGTCCCGCTGCAAGCAATACGCGCAAGGATACGCCGATGGTCGCCCGCTGGCTATAATCGACTCGCCAGGCGGACGTGGGCATGGCAGGTCTTTGCTAAATTGTTTGAAGTAATGATGCGGGAGTTTTTTATGAACGCGGAGAGTGATTTCCTCCAGGCTGACCGGATCCTACGCATCGCGACCCCGTTGGGCGAAGATGCCTTGCTGGCCGAGAGGCTCACGGTAGAGGAACATGTCTCCGCGCTGTTTGAGATCACCGTGGCTGTACGTTCGAAAGAGCCAGAGATCGCGCCCGATCAACTCCTGGGAAAGACGGTGGATGTGAGCGTCGAGCTCAGCCAGCAACCGCCCGTCCGCCGCACCTGGAACGCCATCGTGACCAATCTGGTCGCGGGTCCGCGTGCCAGCCGGGGGTTGCGGTCCTACCAGCTGGTGCTGCGCCCTGCCTTGTGGATGCTCACACAGAAGAGTGACTGCCGCATCTGGCTTGACAAATCCGCCACCGAGGTCGCCGAGATCCTCTGCCAGGAGCACGGGTTGCTGACCCCCGTCATCGCGGGTGTGGTCGAGCCAGTGCCCCGGCAACACTATTCTGTTCAATGGAACGAGACGGATCTCGACTACCTGATGCGACGGCTGCAGGAGGATGGGCTGTTCTTTTTCTGGCGGCACGAGGAAGGTGCGCATACCCTGCACATCGCATCGCACCCGGCGGGGTATCTGGCCGCGCTCGAAGACGATGGTGATGTGCGGTTTGCCGCTGGATCGACGGATCGCAACCAGATTAACCGGTTCGAGACGACCTTCCGCTACATTCCCGGCAGCCACGCGGGGCGCGACTGGAACTTCACCACGCCGGGGACGGTGCCGGGTGCGGCATCGCTTGGGCTGGTGACGCTGCCAAAGAACGGCGGCTATGAGCTCTTTGAATACCCGGTGCAGGCGGGCTACGGGACCGGCACGCGGGCCAGTGAGGGCATCGACAACGCCGAGGTCGAGCGTGTCTCAAAGCTGCGCATGCAAGCGCATGAGGCAGAGCACGCCCGGGTCGAGGGCGCCGGAACGGTGCGCACGCTGGCACCGGGGCATCGCTTTACGCCCTACGATTTGGCGGATCCCGACGCCGCGTATCAGCCGCATGTGATCCTGTCGATCCACCACGACGTCGTGGACACCAGCTATGAGAGCGTCGAGAACCAGCCAGAATACGTGAACCGGTTTTTGGCCCTGACCGCCGATGTGCCCGCGACGCCGCAACGCACGGTGCCACAGCCGCGGATCGACGGCACCCAGGTGGCGATCGTCGCGGGCCCCGAGGGCGAAGAGATCCACCCCGACGAATACGGCCGCATCAAGCTGTGGTTCCCCTGGGACAGGCGGGCGGCCAAGGACGGCTCGGACACCTGCTGGGTGCGCGTGGCCCAAAACTGGGCGGGCGCCGGCTGGGGCGGCCAGGTCATCCCCCGCATCGGCATGGAAGTCATGGTCACCTACCTCGACGGCGACCCCGACAGACCTGTGGTCACGGGCGTCGTGCCGAATGCCCGCCAGAAGGTGCCATACGAGTTGCCGGGGAATAAGACACGTACGGTGCTGCGAACGAACAGCCACAAGTCGAGCGGCTTCAATGAACTACGCTTCGAGGACCAGGCCGCGCAAGAGGAGGTCTTCATCAGGGCGCAGCGTGACCGCAACGAAAAGACATTGCGTCACCACACGGAGAGAATCGACCAGAATTGGGTTCAGTCAGTCGGAGCACACAAGGCCGTTGAGGTCGAAGGCAGTCACGACGAGGTGGTGGCCGGCAACATGAACCTGCACGTAGGTAGCCTCAACACGCGCAACGCGGCGCAGTTTGCAACCAAAACCAACTGGCAAGGCATGCCCGCAGCCGCCGAGTTTCTCGGCGCACGTGCAATCAACACTCTTGGCAGCGGCATGCTTTCAATCACGACCGAGCGCGGCATCACGGAAACGACAATGGGCATGAAAGCCCAGAATGTGGGCCATTCGAATCAATCCTTTGCAGGAGTTTCTCAGAACATCGCGGCCGGAAAGGCGGTACAGATAGAAAGCGGACGTGTGGTTAGCGTGCGCGCTGACACGTCTGTGTCCATCGCATCAGATGGAGAAGTGACAGTCTATTGCGGCGCTTCCTCCCTGCGCATGTTCCGCAACGGAGATGTGCACCTCTCTGGGCGCAAGCTTTCGCTCAATTTTACAAGCGACGTCGAGATCAATAGCGAAGGTTTGGTATCTTTGGATGCAAATGACGTTTCGCAGAAATCGGACACCGGTTTCACAATCAAAGGAGCGCGCGTTGATATCAATTGACCACATGTTTGCTGGAGTCTTCGCTGGGGTGCTTGCTGTGACGGCGTGCCCCGCCGCAGCGTACGATGAGTTCCGATGCGACATCGACAGCTATGAGGGCAGCGGCACCCACCTTCAAAAGCTGAAGCTCGCAGACAACTACGAAGGTTTCTTCGGTTTGATGATGCAAGGATCGGAAGAAGCACACCAACGGATGCGATCTGCAGCGGCCCAACTAGAGCTCGACCTAGGGCGTACACCGATCATCTATGGCGATATGGAGACGGGAGACCTTCACGTAACATACTGCCCAAACATGACGTGTACGCGTCATGATGTTGCGCGCCAGTTGGAAGACTGCGCGCGGGCTCTGGAGTCTCGAAGTTGCTTGCCATTTGCCATTAGGGTTGACACTACGCTGCTGTGCGTTGCCGGGCCAAGGCCGACCGCGCCATGATCAACATAACCGCATTCCAAGCGCGCATTTTAATTGGGATTGCACTGGCAACAGTGGGTGCGATCTGGTTGTCGAGCGCCGATGCCGTATCCGGCGAAGGCTTCACTTGTGACTACGCAACCTTTTTCAGCGATGCGGGGAACGGTTTCAGTGAAGCACACATGACGCTCGCAGAAACTGCCCGCGCGTCTTACGGCGAGAATGTCGCATCTTTTTTCGGCATACTTGGTTCGAAATCCATGCACGAAGTGCTCAGAGCGAACATGGAGGACCTCGACGTCGATATGACCCGCACCCCTCTGGTCTACGCGGATTTTGAGTCCGGGCGGCTGCATGTCTCATATTGCGAAGCCGAAGTCTGTGACTACGAAGAGATTTTGGCATCAAGGCGCGAATGCGCCAATGCTGCGCCCTCGCCCGGTGCAGCCCAGTGCGAACTTTACGCAATCCGTGCCGATGATACACTTTTGTGCGTCCTCAGTCCGGAGGCTTGGTAATGAGCGATACCTTTCCCTTTGGCAACGACCCGCAGCGTGTCACGTCGTGGCTTGGCCGCCGTGACACGCCATCACGCCGATGGTCGGTCTCATACAACGCTGGCCTCACATTTCTATGCGGCAAGCATACTATGATCTTTTTCGGTCACGACAACCTGCAGATCGGCGTCGTTGAAATTCAAGGATGTGGTCCAACCGTCAGCCGGGGTACCGGGGATATGCGCAGGGGCCGTGGTGCAGGAGGGCAGATACCAGACCGCCAGATTGAGCGCGCTATTGAAGGTACTGAAGACGCAATCAACAACAGTGACTACTTTGCGGATGTGCGAAACGTGGATGACGCCGATTCTGGGCGCGCTTTGCTTGCGCTGATGAACAATAACCCCACTCAATTTGACACAAATATCCCGATGTCATTTACCGATCTGACGCGTGCGTGGGGGTCAATTACAGGATTTAATGTCGATGTAATGCTCGCTGGTGCGCAGATTTACTACATCACGATATCTCCAACGATGTTCGCGTGGAACGCGGAGCAGCTCTATGTGGCCGATCAGCAGGTTTATAACCTTGACGATGGTTCCGTTGGCATAGGCGCCGGCATTCTAGAAGGCAAATGGGTCGTCAGACGGACATACGATCTTTGGCATGAGAATACCGAAGCCGCTTTCGCCGAGCTTGGCGTTAACGCCTGGCCTGCGGAGACGCCTGATATTCAACCAAACGCCAATGTACCCAACCAGATTCATCCGTTCCTGCGGCAACTTCCCATGCGCAGCTACCCGGTGCCAGAAGCCTTGATAAGGCGCTACTTTCCCGAGTTGGAGACCACGGATTGAGCACGCCTGCTGACGATCAAGCGCCAATGAGCCCAGGATTGCCTTTCATGCTGGAGAATGAAACGACGCTGCCACAACTCTGGGACTGGCTGCACAACAATGCACGACACTGGGCGCTGCTCCATGACGCTGCGCCACGCCATCGCAATCTTGGGCGGCTTGACACTGTGGATCGTCGGAACCTCGCAATGCTGGAGGCATGCAGCGCAGAGCGCTGGAGCGCGTTGTGCCGCGCCGCTGGCGCGACGGGCCTTGGTGCTGCTGCCTTGTCGTGGTGTGCTGGCGCTACAGCCACTGAAGTTTGGGATCTTTGGCGCGAGGCGGACCCACCGCTCGCGCCAACAGCGGATTTTATCCGTCCCACACAGCTTCTGTCGCCACTTGTCGCTCCACCAAGCAAGCGGCTTTCGGATCTCGCCAGATACGCTGAAGACGATGGGCTCGTCCTTTGTATTCATGTGATGGCCGTCGGGTACGCGCTCGAGCTCGACCTGCCAGAACAGCAGTTGCAAGCTGCCGATACCCGGATCGCGGATTTCCTTACCACCACCATCGGCGCTAAACCGGAACTGACGCCCAAGGAGACGGCGCTCCACAAATTCTGGAGCACACGTCAGGTCGAACGAGAGATGGGTGCCAAATGACGAAACGGGCATTTCGACTTGGCGATGCAGCATCCGGCCATGATCGCTGCCCTCCCACGACTGCGATAGAGAGTAGCGGTGACGTTTTCATTGAAGGGCTTGGAGTGGTCCGGCAAGACGATAGCTGTGGAGCACACGGCTGCCAGCGTCACAGCACCCATGATCGCGCTGTCAGCGGGGGCTCAGGGTCCGTGTTCATCAACGGCCGACCTGCCGCGAGGGTCGGCGACGCGATCGATTGCGGTGGCGCAGCGGCAGCGGGCTCATCCACGGTCGGCATCGGCGATTAGGCGTGCACAGCTCACCTGTCTCGAAGGCTACGAGATGCCGCTGCGCCGGATCGGACAAGATAAAAGGACTGCGCCGGCATTCCATACCTGCAACTGCCAAGAACACTGATTCTGAACCCAATCTAAGCGGTTTAGGAATCTTCGCTCAAGGCAGGCACAAGATTTGGTAGAGCGGGTTTTTCACCTAAAACGGTCGTCTTTGCCGATCGATGTCCACGCCACGCCGCAGCGCACTTTGTCATAGCCGCTGATGCAGCCTTTGATGTATCTGACGGTGGCCATCGATGTCGCGACCCGGATTGTTCTTGGGGTGTTTGTCAGCTTTGATGCGCCGTCGGCATTATCTATCGCGCTCTGCCTCGATCACTGCGTGCGCCGGAAAGCGATCCACGTCCCAGAGACGTTGGAAGAGTTGGTTTGGCCGACATCCGGTATCCCGAAAGCAATCCATGTCGACAATGGCCAGGACTTCCATAGCGAGGCTTTCAAATCAGCCAGCGAGGATTGGGGCATCGCCGTCGAGTACCGTCCGCCCGGCGCCACACACTTCGGTGGCCACATCGAACGTCTGATCGGAACGACTATGGGGGCTGTTCATGTGCTGCCCGGTACAACCCAATCCTCTGCCGCTGAGAAGGGAGACTACGACAGCGAGAGACATGCTGCCCTGACTTTGGCCGAGTTTGAGGACTGGCTTCATCTGGAAGTATGCCGCTATCACAATATGGTTCACGAAGCTCTCGGGAGAACACCGCTGGCCGCTTGGGTCGACTTAGGCGAGGACACCGCGGGACGGCAGGTCGTTGACGTCGAAGCGTTCCGGACAAGCTTCCTTCCCTTCGAATGGCGAAAGTTCGGTCGTACCAGGATCACGCTATTCGGGGTACATTACTGGAGCGATATCTTTGCGTCGTTGGTTGGACGTGGGCAGGGTAAGGTTCAAGTGAAGTACGACCCGAGGGACCTGTCGCAGGTTTGGGTCCTCGTCGACGACGGTCGCATGATCCCGGCGCGTTACCGGGATCTGAGTCGCCCAAGGATATCGCTTTGGGAGAGCCGGCGGGCGCGGAAGGAATGGCATGATCGGCATGGTGGCCGGATCGACGAGAAGGCCCTGTTCCAAGTCATTGATGCGCAGCGCCGGTTGGCAGAGGCGGCGCGCCAGAAGACGAGGATCGCCCGTCTCGAAAGCGAACGCGCGGTACGACTTCCCAAGCAAAAGCCAACCCGTGATCCATCTCGGGAGATGTTTGCGACCGATACTGGCAACCCCGACCTTCCAACCTATCCTATTGAAGAGTTTGATGACCCCAGAAGAAAGAATTGACCGCATCCGCAGCGACCATTGGATCGCGTTTGACCGTGCCACGATTGTTCTCAACAGATTGACTTCCCTCATGGAAATGCTCAGCAGAGCCGGATGCCTGGCCTGATGGTCTATGGGAGTTCCGGTATCGGTAAGACCATGATCGCCAAACGCATGGCGAGCAAGTACCCCACACAGTACAATGCTGAACTAGGCATTACTAAAACCCCAATCCTGTTGGTTCAGGCGCCGCCGGCCCCAGACGAACGACGGTTTTATCAGCATATCCTGTCGACGATCGGCGCACCGATGTGGTGGCGGCATACCGTGTCCGAACTTGAGGTCCGGGGGTTCCGTCGCAAAGTTCTCTTTGCACCAAGATGGAGCTACCTCGCCCGTACCTCAGGCAGCAAGGCTTGCATAGATTGCGAACGGACATCCGCTGCCAAGTTGATCCTTTCTGATCATATGCGCCGTTTCGATCCCATCCAGAGGTGCCGTCGCTGTTCTGAGGGATTTGAAGCCCATCATCGGTCGCGTTCGCCGTTTCACTCCGCGATGATCTTGTTCCACGATGTTGTTCAGGTATTTCGAACGGTACACCCTGATCCGTCGCATTGAACCGACGTCCTGAAGAGCCTTGTTCATCGCCTTCAAGCCCGCCGTAGTCGCGCCGCTCTTGTCTATTGCACAGGTGCGCGGCACACCGTTTGCCGAAATCGCCTTTGCTAGGAAACGCAGGGCGGCGGTCTCGTCGCGATGCTCAGATAGCATGAAATCAAGGGTTTGGCCGTCACGATCAACGGCCCGATACAGGTAGCACCAGTCGCCGCGGACTTTTACATAGGTCTCATCCAGCCGCCAAGATGGCGCTGTTGGCAACTTGCGTTTCTGTGCGACCTTAGCAAGAACTGAGGCATATTTCACCACCCAGCGGTTCAGCGTCGCATGGTCGACCCGGACGCCGCGCTCGGCCAGGATTTCCTCCAGATCGCGAAAGGAGACGGCATAGCGGACGTAGAAGAAAACGGCGTGCAAGATGACATCTCGCGGAAATTGCGCACCTTTGAACAACATCATGGACACAGCCTCACCAGCTTTCGACGCTTCCCCATAGATCATCCAGACAAAGTTTGCGACAGAACCGCATAATCTTCTTGCCCATAAGCTGCTTGGTGGGAGAAGATACTTTTCACGCTGCGTTTTTAGTTAATCGGAGCGTATATCGGGGCTCGCAATCCTAAACAAATATTTGAAAGGGAATGATAGGCCGCAACTGTCAAAGCGAATTTTAAGATAATATCTCCGCTCTATGCGTTAAATACGGAGCTAAAGCTTCTGGCAAGGCGGTGACACCGATGCCTGGTACCTCATTGCACTGCCATCCATTATCAGCAACGTAGGTTTCGGTTTGCATAAAGGCATCCCGAAGCGGATTGGGGTTCACATCCACTTCAAGTAACCCGTCGCCCCCGACTGCCGCCAGCAAGTTCGCCGATGCCTGCAGCCCAATGCCACCGCCAAGAAAATGGGGGCAATATCGTAGTCCGGCCTTAATCGCGCTCTGTCCCACGCTCAGACATCCCGTCAGTCCACCCCATTTGATGATATCCGGTTGGAAAACGCTCAGGTGAGCTTCATTTATGGCCTTATCGAATTCTACGAAACCGACAAGGTTCTCCCCTCCGGCCAAAGGGTAAGGGCTGACTTCGGCAAGTGCGGCCCAGTCAGCTTGCGCTGCGTCCGCTTTGATCGGTTCTTCCAGCCAGAGCAACGGCAACGACCGCGTGTGCGTGATGAAATCCAGCGCAGCCCCGCGGTCCCAGCCTTGGTTTGCATCCGCCGCGATGGTTTCAGCTGCCAGCTTGGTCTCGAACACCTCGTTTAGTCTTTTCAGGTCGTCCTTCCTATCAAAACCGACCTTCACCTTGAAAGTGTCAAAACCGATATCGCGCGCTTTTTGCATGAGTGCCGGGGCGTCCTTGATGTGGATGCCGCTTGCATATGCGGGCACTAAGTCAGCTGCATCTTGAGTCATGAAATGTCGCAAAGTCTGCCCATTTTTTCGCGCGAATAGATCCCATAGCGCGATATCCAGCCCCGCGATGACCTGCCGGAATGGACCCCACTCGCCGCTTTGAAGCGCCACGATGTGCGTGCGCGCGGTTAGAACTTCAAAAAGCTCGCCTGGACGAAAAAACGAACGATCAAAGACAAGCGGGGCGATATCCTGTGCAAGAAGGTTGACCCTGTGTTCCGCCGCAGCGGCTGGCCAATTGGCAAAGATCTCTCCCCAGCCAAAAGTGCCATCCTGATCTTCGACCCGAACAAAAGTCGCGGGACGGTTCCGCATGACTCCAAAGGAGGTTGCAACAGGTTTTTCGATCGGGCTGCGAAAGGCAAATGCTTCAATGCGGGCGATCGAAACACCGCCTGTCACGCCAAAAGGTCCATGTCGAGCCGGATATAGTCGCCGCGGTAAATCACATCGGCAAGATAACAAATCGTTCCGTCCCGCTCGCACATGATCCGCCGCACTTCGGCCATCGGTTCACCGACGGTCAAGTCAAGCAACTCCGCAGTTTCCATATCGCACTTGGTAACGATCAGGCTTTGACGTGCTGTTTCTATGTGTAATTCCGGATCATCAAACAGCACCGGCAAAGCCAGCTTTGCCCGTAGCGCGGGCTCGTGCCGGTCAAAGATATGCTTGGCAACATAGAGCGCGATCACACAGTACCTTTGCTCATCGCGCGAATGGATACGGCGCAACATGTGGTACTTCGGTGCCGCCGTTCCAAAGCTCACGCCCTCCGGCAGATCGGTTTCGCAATCGTCAAGGCTGACCAGGTCGGGAACGTCGCCCCGATAGAGGTCGACCAGTTGGGACAGACTTGTCACCACACTCAGGGGTCTGGTGGGTGGTTGATGCGGCAGGACCATGGTGCCGCGTCCCCTCCGGGGGTCCAGCAGGCCTTCGGCTTCCAGAATCTTCACTGCGTCGCGCACCGTGACTCGCGCGACCATGAATTCTTTCATCAGAGCTTCGATCGTAGGTAGAAATTGCCCTGGCTTCCAGACTCCACGTAGTATTCTCTGCCGCAGGACCTCTGCAACCGTCATATAAAGCGGCGTGCCGTCTCTTCGAAATCTCTGCTGACTCATGCTTTGTAACCTAGACGATGTCCGTGGGCTTAGCGATCAAAAATTTTAAAGTCCTATTTATAGGTTTTTTAATTGACCGAAAATCCTACGCTCATTATGCCTATAAGCAGGACTTTAGATTCTTGGGAGGGGACGGTCTTCTTGTCAGGCTACGACTTCATCATCGTGGGTGCAGGAACCGCAGGGGCCACTCTGGCGGCACGGCTGACCGAAGACCCCTCGTGCCGCGTGCTGGTGCTGGAAGTGGGCGGGTCTGACCGGAACTTCTGGCTGAAGCTGCCGGTCGGTTACTACAAGGCGATTTACAATTCTGCCAATGCACACCTCTACAAGTCCGAACCTGATAACGGCATCAATGGCCGACAAATGGATTGCCCGCGCGGGCGCGTCATCGGTGGGTCGAGCTCGATCAATGGTTTGATCTTCATTCGGGGCCAGCACGAAGATTTTGAAGACTGGGCGCGGCTTGGCGCGACGGGCTGGGATTACAACGGCGTTCTGCCGCATTTTCGCAAACTTGAAACTTATTCTGGCGCACCGTCGCAGTATCGTGGCGCACATGGACCGCTGCAAATCAGTGACCTGCGCAACCAAAACCCGTCTTGCGATGCTTGGCTGGAAGCCGCGCGGCAGATGGGCCTGCCAGAGAATCCTGATTTCAATGGCGCAACCACGAATGGCGTCGGGGCGTATCAGTTGACGTTGCGCGGGCGTTGGCGCGACAGTGCCGCAACAGCGTTCCTGAAGCCCGCGATGAAGCGCCCCAACCTGACTGTAAAGCTGCGTGCCGCAGTGACTGGTCTGACATTTAAAGGAACGCGCGCGACTGGCGTCACGTACCGGCAGGACGGAAAAGACAGGACCGTTGTTGCCGATAGCGAAGTGATCCTGAGTGGTGGCTCGGTCCAAACTCCTCAACTGTTGCAGTTGGCAGGGATCGGGCCCGCGAAACGGCTGGCAGACCTTGGAGTTAAAGTGCGCCATGATGCACCAGAGGTCGGCGAGAACTTACAAGACCATATCCAGATGCGCACCATCGTCGAATTGTCAGAACGTGGGCTGTCGCTGAACGATCACATGAGAAATCCGATCAGTCTGGCCAAGATGGGTTTGGAGTGGCTTGTAAATGGCTCAGGGCCGCTGTCTGTCGGTGCGGGACAGGTCGGCGGGGCCATGTGCACCAAATATGCTGAAGGCGGCCGCCCGGATATCCAGCTTTTTGTTATGCCACTGTCAGTCGACAAACCCGGCAAGCCGCTGCACCCCTATTCCGGCTTCACGACGTCATTCTGGCAGTGCCATCCGGAAAGCCGGGGAAGCATCCATATCAACTCGGTCGATCCATCGCGCGATCCGACGATCCGCATGAATTATTTCGAAGCCCAACGGGACCGCGACGTGACGCTGGAGGGTCTGAAGACCCTGCGCGAAATCTATCGGCAACCGGCATTCCGTGACCTGTGGAACCGTGAAGTCATCCCCGGCGATGCCAACAGCACCGACGAAGAACTGATGAACGCAATCCGCACCCATGCCACCACCGTTTACCATCTGGTGGGCACGTGCCGCATGGGCAGTGATGCGAACGCCGTGGTCGACCCTGAACTGCGCGTGAACGGCGTCGAGGGTCTACGTGTCGTTGATGCCTCCGTCATCCCAAAAATCACATCCGCCAACACCAATGCCGCGACGTACATGATCGCGGAGAAAGCAGCCGGGATCATCCGGTCCTGACGCAAAATCACCTAGGAGGAGATACAACATGAAGAATTGGACAAGAAGCACATGGCTTGCCGGAGCTCTCGCTCTGGGGCCAGTATTTGCCTCCGCGCAAGAAGCAAACCCGATCGACTGGCGATCCGTGCCCGAGATGGACAACCAGATCACCATGAAAATTGGTCACTCGGTCAACATGGAATGGTCCAGCCACACCGCCACTCTCAAACGCTTTGCCGAGTTGGTGGCGATCTACTCGAACAACGAAATCCGCCCCGAAATCTTTCCCGGAGCGCAACTTGGCGGTGAGCGCGAGATGATGCAGCAGGCCCGGCAGGGTGCGCTTCAGGTGACCTTCCCGGCCACAAACAATGCTGCGGCCCTTGCCCCATCGCTCAACGTCTTCATCCTGCCCTACCTCGCCACATCTACCCAACAGGTGAATTATCTACAGGATGAATTGACCGAATTCCTCAATCCGCGCGTGATCGAAGAAGCTGGCGTTCGGATTGTAGGCTGGGAAAATGCAGGCTGGCGCGCTTTCTTTTACAAGTCCGACAAGCCCATCGAAAAGCCGTCCGATCTGGCTGATCTCAAAATGCGAGTGCCGCCCAATCCGATCATGATCGCGACCTATGAGGCCTGGGGCGGCAATCCTACTCCCATCGCTTGGGCCGAACTCTACGGTGCCCTGCAACAAGGTGTTGTAGAGGGCGGCGACAATCCGGTGACTGACGTGATCGGGATGAAGTTCAACGAGGTCATCAACCGGATGACCACCTTCCACTATACGATCCTGACCCATCCGATCATTGTCTCGGAACGTTGGTTCCAGGGCCTGAGCGAAGAGCATCAGGCGGTGATCTTGCGCGCCGGCAGCGAAGCGACCGATTACATCCGCTGGTGGCAGCCCATGGACGAACAGCGCTGGTGGCAGCAAGCCCGCGATGCCGGTGTCGAAATCACCGCAATCGAGGATGAAACCGAATGGGTCGAAAAAGCCCGTGCGATTTGGCCGGATTACTACGAGGCCATCGGACCAGACGGAGACGTAGTCGTCGCGAAGGTTATGGAACTGCTCGAAGCCTATCCGGGCGACAAATGAAAGCTTCCGGGCGGGGCTTTGCTCCGTCCGGACACCTACTTTCGCCCGTTTCACCGGTGCGAACAGTAAACTCTTCCACTTTTCGGAGCTGACCCCATGCAGACCACAGCGATTTCACGTCTCTTGCGCCATACCACGGCATCTTCAGCTGGATACCGAGCAGAGCCTTGTACTCAGGACGTCTTGTCATGACCTCCGCTCTGCGGCTGGCACTATTCACGCTCTCGGCCGTCGGGATGACGGCAATGGTGACCTCGTTGTTTCTTCAGGTGCTCGCGCGTGAGTTCAACTGGCGCGTGGATTGGACAGAAGAAATCGGACGGTTCGCCTTCATCTCGATGGTGTTTATGGCCGCCGCGTACTCGACGCTCAATCGCTCGCATCTGCGTGTAAGTGTGTTCTCAGACCTTGTCGCACGCAAGATTGGCGCGCGTCCGGTGCAAACATTCCACACCCTTGTTCTGTTGGGGTTTGCGGCTGTCATGGTCTATTTCTCGGCCATCAATTTCGTCGAAGGGTTGCAGTTTCCCAATGTCTCGCCCGCGCTGCGGTTCAATCAGAACATTCTATTCATCGCAATGTGCGGCGGGTTTACCCTGATTTTCCTGCTGCATCTGCGCGACCTCTGGGCGTTGATGCGTGGCGGCACGCTCGACGAAGGAGGGCCAGTCAATGAGTGACGCACATCTTATCCTCGCCGTCATGTTCCCCCTGATGCTGATTGCGGGCATTCCGATCTATGCCGCTCTTGGCATCACCGGACTGGCGGTCAGTTATGTGACCGATGCACCGCTTGTCTTCGCCAGCCAAAACGTCCTGAACGGTCTGGACAAGTTCGCGCTGCTCGCGATCCCCGCCTTTATTCTGGCGGGTAACATCATGGAAAAAGGCGGTATCACCCGCGATATCATCAGCATTTTCCGTCATGCTTTAGGCCATATTCCTGGCTCGTTGGGGCTCGTCACGATCTTTTCGTGCATGTTTTTTGCAGCGATTTCCGGCTCGGGTCCGGGCACGGTCGCTGCCATCGGCGCCATCATGATCCCTGCGATGATCCGCTACGGATATCCTCCGGCCTATGCCGCCTCTGTTTCAGCGACGGGTGGCACGCTTGGCGTCATGATCCCGCCCAGCAACCCACTGATCATATATGGGATCATCGCGAATGTTTCTATCGCTGATCTCTTCGCGGCAGGTATGCTGCCCGGTTTGATGACCGCTTTCATGCTGGCCGGTGTCGCCTATATTCTCGCGCGCCGTATGGGTGCGGTTATGGATGTGGACACAGATGCGCCGCGCACCTCGATCTGGCGGCTGATCTGGAAAGCCAAATTCGCGCTCGCTCTGCCAGTCCTTATCCTGGGCGGCATCTACTCCGGTATCTTCACACCGGTGGAGGCCGCGGTGTGCGCTGTTGTCTATGCGTTGGTCGTCTCGGTCGTCGTCTACCGCGAACTGACCTGGGCCACGCTGATGGACGCCTTTGACAGCGCCATCAAGCTCGGTGGCGCGCTCATGATTATCGTCGCATGTTCCACCGTCTTCGCCACGGTCATCACGCTGGAACGGATCCCGCAAAGCGTCTTGGAGACCTTCGGCGGGGTGACAGAAAGTGCTGTCATCATCCTGCTGATTATCTGTGTCTTTCTGATTGTGATCGGCACATTCATGGAAACAATCAGTGCAATTATCATCTTGGCGCCGATTCTCGTTCCGCTGGTCGTTTCCTTTGGAATTGACCCGATCCACTTCGGTATCATTCTGATCGTGACCATCGAAATTGCGTTCCTGACACCGCCGCTTGGGGTCAACTTGTTCGTCGCCAGTCAAATCGCCAACATCAAGTTCGAAAGGGTGGCCGTGGCAATCCTGCCGTTCGTATTCACGCTGATCGTCTCGATGCTGCTTGTGATCTTCTTCCCGCAAATCAGCCTCTGGCTGCCTGAAATCCTGCGAAGCCTGAGGTAATGCCATGACAGTTGAAATACGCAATCCCGCCAATCCTGACGAGGTCGTCGGTTCTTTTCCGACACTGGCAACCGACGAAGTGCCAAGCGTGATCGAAGCTGCTCGAAAAGCGCAAAGGGAATGGGCGAAAACTCCGCAACCAGAGAGAGGCCGGATCGTCGACGGCTTTCTCAACGGTCTACAGGCGCGCACCGAGGATATCGCCCGCTCGATCACCCGCGAGATGGGCAAGATCATCGGTGAATCCCGAGGTGAAGTGAATAAAGCGCTTGGCGAGGGGCGCGCCACGACCCGGCGCGCCTCCGCCCCGATCGGAGAGGTTCTGCCCTCTCAGAAACCCGGCACGGTGACATATTCCACCCGCCGCCCGCGCGGCGTCATCGTCGGGATCAACCCGTGGAACTTTCCCTTCAGCACACCCGTCCGCAAGACCATTCCAGCGTTGGTTTACGGCAACGCGATCGTGCTGAAGCCGTCGATCAGCACACCCGGGGCGGCGTTTATCATGCAGGAAGTCGCCGATGCGACGCTGCCTAGGGGCATTTTCCAGATCGCCAACGGATCTGGCAATCTCGGCGCCGCGCTTACGTCGGCTGCGGGTGTCGATGGTATCAGCTTTACCGGCTCTGTCGGAGTCGGGCGCATCGTTGCACAAGCGGCTGCTGCCAATCTGACGGAAATCAGCCTAGAACTTGGTGGTAAGAACCCGGTCATCCTACACGATGCAAGCGATCTGGATGCAGCGCTTGATCAAATCTATGCGGCGGCCTTTGCCGTCTGTGGCCAGCGCTGCACGGCAATCAGCCGAGTGATCGTGCGCCGCGAACTTGAGGCGCAAGTGGTGGACGGGCTGGCCAAGCGCGCCAAGGCGGCGCAGATTGGCGATGGGCTTGATCCTGCAACCAACATTGGCCCGCTGTCGGGGGAAAAGGCGCGCTCAGACGTGGCAGGGTTTGTCGACCGCGCCGTTGCCGCCGGTGCACATGTAGCCGCCGGTGGTAAATTGATCGAACAGAACGGCGGCTACTTCTATGCCCCAACAATTCTGTCCGAGGTGACACCAGATATGGAAGTCGCTCGGGATGAGGTCTTTGGACCGGTGCTTGCGGTGATCCCCTATGATACGCCGGATGAGGCGCTGCACATTTGCAACGATGTCGAATTCGGGCTCTCGGCGTGCCTCTATTCCGAGCAGACCCCCATGGTCGAACGCTTCCTCGCCGAGGCGGAAAGCGGGATGCTACATGTCAACAGTGGCAGCTTTCCCGAAGACCATGCGCCCTTTGTGGGGGTCAAGAACTCTTCGCTTGGCGTCGGCGGTTCCAACGGTGCTTCGACACTGCATTTCTATACGCAGGAACACACCGTCTTTCGAAAAGGGCAGGCATGACCAAAGCCAAGCCTTCCGCAGCTTTGGGTGCGCGATTGTCATTGCAGGCGCATTCAAGGGATAACGTGGCAACTCTGCTCGACGCGCAGTTGGAGTGCGCGACGATTGCCAGCGGGCTGGCGATCGATCGAGGTATCCCCTTTGGCCACAAGGTCGCACTGTGCCGGATCGCGAAAGGAAGCGAAGTGATCAAATACGGTGTGGTTATCGGTCGTGCGACGTCCGCCATCCGGCAAGGGGAACATGTACATGTCCACAATATCGCATGATGTCCCGATAGGATCCGGCTGGCGTCGCTCTGACGGCCGCGTCGGCCTGCGCAACCATGTTATTGCGTTCTCGACGGTGGCCCTGACCGACAGGATCACAAGTTTGGCAGCCGCGCGCGTTAAGGGCGTTCTGCCCATCTGCCCCGCCTTCCAACGTGGTTTGCGTGGGGCGGATGCAGCCCTTCAGGCGAATATGATAAAGGCGGTGATCGCCCATCCTAATGTGGGGGCAGCGCTGATTGTTACACATGACCGCGCCGCCGCTGAAACCCTAGAGGCTGACTGTTTGGAATTGGGAAAGCCGATTATTGTCCTGTCGCTGATCGCGCAAGCCGGAATGCAGTCTGCCCAGGATGCGATGGTCGCGCATTTGCAGGCTCTCAAGGCAGAAATTGCGGAAAGTCCAAAGACCGCTCTGCATTTTTCGGACCTCACTGTTGCGCTGGAATGTGGCGGATCAGATGCCACGTCGGCCCTTGCTGCCAATCCGGCGATTGGCCGGTTTGTTGACCGGTTGATTGCGGCGGGCGGCACCGCGATTGTTTCTGAAACGGCCGAGTTTCTGGGAGGCGAAGCCGTCATTCGTGCGCAAAGCCAAAGCGAAGCGATCGCACAGGATATCCTTGGCTATCTGTGCATCGAAGAGCAGATGATGCGGAGCGACGGAACGAACTACCGGGGCGTCAACCCAACCGCCGAAAATATCGAGGCCGGGTTAAGCACACTGACCGAGAAAACGATGGGTGCTTTTTGCAAGATCGGTAGCAATCGCTTTGCCGGGGCTCTGCCGTTTGGAGAACGGCCGCCTGTCGCAGGGCTCCACTTCATGCACACCCCGTTCTTTAGCCCCACATCACTTACCGGGATGGTGCTTGGCGGGGCGCAGATCAGTCTGTTTGCAATGGGTGTCTATAATCCGTCGGGGATGCCACTGGCACCAACCGTAAAAATATGTGGCAATCCAAAGACGTTGTCGAATTGGCCCGACGGTATCGATTTGGATGTGTCAGAAATTATTACTGGCGGCTCAGACTATGACGATGCGGCAAATACGATCCTGAAGCTGATTGGCGAGATTGCAGGTGGAAAGGATACCAGAGCAGAAGAATGGCGCGAGGGCCAAATTATCATTCCGATTTCGCAGCTGCCTCTTTAGGTTGCGATCAAAAACGCAAGCCGCGTTGAGGCCAGAGCATCTGCTTCAAAGCACTATGGACGGCCTCAATGTCCGCGGTCTAGCCGATACCGGTTCTTTGTTCAGAATAGGTCAAGGTCTGGAAGGTCCCGCCAGTGTGCGACTTCACTACGATACAACGAACGACCGCTCTCCCTACAGTGGGAGTGGGCAAAAGCTGGGGGTGTTCGGGTAAGCTACAGGAGTTTTTTTGACCACTGGGGGCTGACATGGACGTTCGGATTATCGTGGAAACCATTGCTGAAACGGGAGAGAAGCGGATGGAAAAGCTTCTCTGTCTCAGTCTGACCGACCAGTGTCATAGCGAGTTGGGGCTCAAGCTCGAGCAAGGGAAGGCACTTCTGGCGCGAATCCAAGGGTCGATTCTACGACACCAGATCGAAGAAATCTCCGCAGCAAGCCGGACCTGTCCCTGCTGTGATCGCAACAGTCCCCGAGTAGGAGAGTTGGGTGTTTCGGCGATGGCGAGAATGATCCCTCTCTGGCGACGGCGCCATCGAGGTCTGGGATAGGGCCGGGGATAGGCTAGGTTTCGAAATGAACGGAAGGTCTACAACGCGGTAAACAAGGGTGTGTGGAAGCAATACGGGCGGGACAAGTGGCGTCGTAAACGTCAGTTTGAGAAGCTGGACAGCACGTTCTATGGCAGGGTTTCGCTATCGATACAGGCCGCGCAGTTGCAGCGTGCATCGGGCGATGCCGCTTTTAAGGACGTTGGGCTATCCAGACTTGCATGGGTTAACCTTCGCAATGCCAAGCTGCGGAATGCGACGATCCAAGCGTTAGAGAAGAACGAGCTAAAGGCATTCAAGAAATGGTATGACCGACCGCTCAACCAATGCTTGGAAAAACTGAGGCAAGCGCGCTCAAAGGGCTACCGCGATTTATACGCCAAATTGCAAGAGGAGCGCGCCGATCTCATATCCCGCCAGAAGATGGAGCGCGGTGATCTCAATTCAAAATGGCGCGACGCGGGGCGGCAGGCTGAGAGAGAAGCAAGACAGAAAGCGAGGTCTAACGATGTTGCCGATACAAAGCCTCTTCTCGTCCGTCAATCCGCGCTCAGACCGCATGCGCGTGAACTGCGGGTTTTTCCATTCCTTGATCTGGATCAAGGTTCGACAGACGCATTGGGGGATAGGCTGATTTCTGCCGATATAGAGGAAGCAACAAATTGGAAGATGCAATTGGAGAGACAGCAACTTGGCACGCAGGCGGTATTGGTGGGCATCCATGAGTTCGCCATTAACGTTTGCGGGGCGACCAATGCTCTTTGGAGGCTTTTACAATATATTTCAAAGAGCTGGCTGTGGCTTCCTTTGTTACAGATGACCGTCTGCAACGTGCAGGTTTGGCCACGGCCCGCACTGTGGAAGCCCATCGCACGCAGGTCTGTGCTTTGACCCGGAGTGTGCATGAGAAGAGCCTGTTCGGTGACATCCCGTTCTCCGACGCGAAGCTCAACCGGGCTTTTGACAAAACGCTGAAAGTCCCGGAGCGGCACCTTGGGCTGGTCGTGGCACTTGGATCGCGTGTTCTGGGCTGTTGCTATTGCTCAATAGGCGGGTACTTCATTGGAGACGGCGCGCAGATCGTGTCGGTTCACACGATCTGTGTCGATCCGGAGGTATCGGGCGGGTTGCTTGGCGGGAAGGTTGCGCTGCGGCTGGCACAGGGCATAGAGATTTGGGCGCGGTCTCAGCAGGCAACGCATATTCTCTATCACGTCACGGTGGGCATCGAGATCGCACGCGCGGATCGGTTCTTTCGGAAGATCGGGATGAAAGTGGTGGGAGGGAACTATGGGAAGCAACTGAAGTGATGCCAAGTTACAATTTATACAAGAAACTGGACTAGTAACTAATGATGCACTCAATGGGCTGTTGGTCAATTGAAATATTTGACATTTGTAAAGTCAGAAGAGACGGCGCTCCCTTGCCTATTGAACTTCAAGCTAGGTCAAAGATGAACTTCCCTCAATGTATAGTTTGACTGTCAAAATACTAAAGGCAACTGGAATACTAGCCACTTTCTTTATCGCCCTTGCGCCTATGCTACGATTGTTTTTTTACGATAATATTGATGAGTGGGATATTGTTGTAACGATATGCCTTTACTTGTTTTTGGGGTGGTATTGGTTTTGGCGTAACCGAGAGAAATAATATTTCTGATTTAACAAATGGATATTGGCATGGGTACTCACAAGTTTGGAATAAAGATGACAGTTCCCACCTCGGAGAATTGGCGCGTCGCGGTTAGACCTGAATGGGATATTTCAAACGGCTACGACTTTTCGCTAAAGTTTGGCGTTTCAAAAAGCGGAGGCATAATTGAATTTTCGGCGTTAACCTTAAATCCGGATTTTGATGATGGCATTTTGGGTTTAATTGGTTCTATATACCGAACTTGGGATTTTGAGCCTTCCTCATTCAAGATTGACCATGCATTGGTGTTGAAAGGAAAAGAAACACCGGTCATAGTTGGCGGATCTTTCAATCCGTTTGAACTAGCTGCTTCCGTCCGCATCGGTTTGGGATCAAAAGACTATAATGTCTACTACGAATATGAGACTGCAGGGATTGGTTGGAAAACTAGTGTACCGGCGGACCCTTATCGCGGTGCTCCTGAGGGTTTCTCAGTCCCCACAAGTGCTTACAGCCCTGCAGATGGGCAAAGGGTTTTTGACCGCGGGGTCGAAGCCTTAGAAGGCCCCGAGGCGACAGGCCTTCAGGGCCAGGTGCATTCAGACAGCTGGTGGAGCGGAGCCACCGCAGGCGATATCTATGAGGCAGTTAACGATCCGTTTCTGCAAGCGAGGGCTGCAGATGAATTCGGTCTGGAGTTCCCTCCAGAGTTTCGGATTGGCCCAAACGATCCCCTCTGGATTACCATAGACCCCAGCACTTTCGCTCCTGGCACGCCCGTCATGCGTTTTATGGCAGGAGCTCAGGGGGCTCTTTCTGTTAATCTGCCCAGCACCGTGTTCAGCAGGTTTCTGGACAGCCTATTCGGCCCGGCAAATCTGACGCCTGAAATCAAACACCCATCAGAACTTAGCCCGTCGCAATTGGCCGCGGCTGTTGCACGGGGCGATTATGCTGCCAGTATTGCTCAGGACAAGATTGACGGCGGGGTTTTCTCCGACAACTTTCGCAAACGGCTGATTGCGGATGGCGTGCCACCGGATTCAGCGCGTGAAATGGCGGGGTACAACCCGAAGCAGGCTGCTGCACTGGAGGCGCGTGACAAGAGCCGACGTGCGGACAACGATCAAGGAAGTGGCGGCGGTGGCACGCCCGGTCGTAGCGGTGGAGATTCGCAGGATTCCACAACGCGCAACCAGGATGGCTCTGAGCGCCCGATCCTCCTTGATCTCGACGGTGACGGCATCCACATCACGGAGCTTTCCAGATCCACGACCTTCATGGATGCGGGGGGGATGGCTTGCTGCACCGGACGGCCTGGGCGGGGGCTGGCGATGGGGTTTTGTTCATTGACGACGATGGTGACGGTGCGGTCTCTGAGAAGAAGGAGTATGTCTTCACCGAGTGGGACCCGACGGCGACGGATGATCTGGCCGCGTTAAGGGCCGTCTTTGACAGCAATGACGACGGGGTGCTGGACGCGAGCGATGCCCGCTTCGCGGATTTCAAACTGCTTGTGACCAACCCGGATGGCTCGACCACCGCCAAGACGCTGGCGGAGCTGGGGATCACCTCGATCAACCTGACGGCGGACGCAACGCGGATCGAGCTTCCCGACGGCTCGATGATCACCGGGCAGACGACCTTCACGCGGGCCGACGGCACGACCGGCACGGTGGCCAGTGCGATGCTGGTGGCGGAGGCGCAGGGCTACCGGGTGGATCAGGTGGAGAGCACGGACGCCTCCGGCAACCGCGTGGTGGTCAGCACATCGGTTCTGAGGGTTGATGTCGTGGTCACGTAATTCGTGAGACTCAAGCATGGTTTTTCGTTTGTTTTCAGTAGCAATTTTGGGGAGTGGAAAGAACCTGGGGATCAAGCCGCGAGCAGCCGCGCTTTGCTAAGCCTTCCATCCAGGACTGCCGCTCGTACCGTTGCCACGCGGTGGGCACCTTGCGGGGACCAACGCATCCGACGCTTCTTGCCCATCCGGGCGTTGGCAATATCATTTACCAAGCCCTCGGCTCGAGAAGTCGAAACTGGTTTACCGTTGCGCCGCCGATGACCATAGTCGACCAATGCGGCGCGATTGTATTGCAGATAGGTTTGCAGCTCCATTGTTCGTGCAACTGCCGAGAACGCCGCATCGTTCGTTCTGCCAACAGTTTGGCTTCGCACGTGCATGCCAAATCTGAACAGCGCTTCAACGGTATCAAGCGCACGCTCCGATTGGCCATGCCATATGCGCCAGCGCAAGTTTTGCACCAGTGCCTCGACCTCCTCTGGGTCGTCCAGCAACGAAAACAAGGTTTGGAATGTCGTTTCCACATGTCGGATGCGAATTGAAATGTGCCAACAGTCCAGAATGTGATTGACCTCCGCACCTGTGGCTTCCCGCACCAATCGCGGTAGGGCTGGATCGCCATCGGACAGCACCGTCACCACCAAATCCTCACGCCATCCGGCAGCTTCCAGATTTCGTCGCAGATGTTCGCGCGGATTGTTCGCACCAATCACGCTCAAGCCAAATCGGCGTTTCTCGCATCCTTTGCTCTAGATAGAACCAACAATGACTTCAAAGTTCCGGCGTTGATACTCCGGTCTTGATCGGACATATGCGCTATCCAAAAATACCGTAATCTCAGGTGACTCAGAGCGTTGATTGGCTTCTGTGGCCACAATAAGTTCGCTGCTGGAAAGGTCATCAGCGATGGTCGCGAGTCGGTTTCGGATCGTTACGTGGTTCTGTTTAGCACAAGGTGTCAGTTCATTCAGAAGCCTCGCAGCTTCCCGAAAACTATGGCGCGCTCCCAGTTCTGCTTGCAGTCGTCGGAGCTCCGGAGTGGCGTTGTCCGGCAAGAGACGGGTCAGAGGAGACCGCGCGACTCTCAGCGTGGGAAACCCAGGCAGCCCACACATGCACATCCGAACCCGCGGTACGTCGACGGTCACCCGACCGAAGAGCGTGTCGATGCGGCGTTGGCGGCGATCATGAACCGGTAGATATGTTCCGCAGAAGCGACAGACGCGCTCGATTTCGCGGATCTCTTCGATCTGATCCTGTAGTAGCGCGCACTGAACTTCCTTCAACAGCGATTTTGCCTCGGCCATACACAGCCCAAGGTCTTCGCTCGAGGCATCTAACGTTTGACGTTCCACTGTACAAATTTCGTGTGACCGCGTCTCACCCCATCCGAATTCTGTCTCCAACTTGATCCTGAATTTCATCTCTATGCCTCCTGCAAAAACGGCGAGATTTTAAGTCAGGAACGTCCGGAATCCCCACATTTTTCCACTCCCACGCTTGGTCTGCCCGCGATACTAGCAGTCTTTGATTTCGGGGCGCTCATAGAGACCGTCATGACTGCCGGACTTTGGATCGGATTGCTCTGCTTGACCGTTTTTGGCCTCTCCGTTCTCTACCGCTATGCACCATCCCGTGATGAACCGGAATGGAAATGGGCCTCTCCTGGTGCCATGGTTGCATGTCTGATCTGGATCATCGCCTCGGCTGTTTTTGCTTTCTACGTGGGCAACTTCGGTTCATACAACGAAAGTTTCGGGACGCTTGCCGGAGTCATTGTTCTCCTGATGTGGTTCTGGATTTCCGCCTTCATCATCCTGCTCGGCTCAGAGCTGAACGCGGAGATGGAAGCGCAAACGCGCGCCGACACGACGAGAGGGCCTGATGAACCCATAGGATCGCGTGACGCGGTCAAAGCGGACCATCTTGGCCAAGCCGCAAATTCATGATGTCGGGTTCTTCAGCATGCTGAGCTGGGTCTTCTGGGCTGCAGCCCTCGCAGTTTTGGTTACCACACTCTTGCCGCTGACCAACAGCGTGACATGGTGGGTGCGCATGTGGGATTTCCCGCGCGTTCACATCGCTGGCGTTGCACTCCTGACCCTCTTGGCATGTCTGCCCTTTGCGATTTCATCGAAACCGATGCTGGCAACGGTTTTGGTCGCAGTAATAGCCTATCAGTCAGTTCAGATTTTTCCCTACACCCCGTTGGCGCGACTGGAAATCGCCATAACCACCGCTCCGTCTTCGTCTGAGGAAATCTCGCTGTTGTCGGTGAACGTCTTGATGGAAAACACCCGACACAGCGACCTGATTGCGATTATCGAGCGGCAAGACCCGGATGTCTTACTCTTAATGGAGACCGACGACACCTGGCATGCCGCTTTGGCCGAGACGCTGTGGCAGTATCCCACCATCAAGCAGCACATCGCCGGAGATCACTATGGCTTGATCTTTGCCACGCGGCTACCAACGTCTCAAGTCGAACTACTTTGGCCTCTGGCCGATGATACTCCTGCGGTCCGTGCGGTACTCGCATCTCCTAGCGGCATCGATTTCAACTTCATCGGTCTGCACCCGCGACCTCCCGTGCCGGGCAACACGACGGCTGTGCGCGACAAGCAGATCAAGGACGCCGCACTGATGACGCAATCATCGGAACGCCCGACGATCGTTATGGGGAATTTCAACGACGTTGCCTGGTCCTGGACCACGAAGCGGTTCAAGCGATACGGCAATCTTCTAGAGCCACGTGTCGGCCGGGGCATGATCTCTAGTTTTCACGCGGACTATCCCTTCATGCGATTGCCAATCGATCAGCTTTTCATGACGAAGGACGTCGGGCTGGTCTCGTTCCGCCGACTAGAGAGCTTCGGATCCGATCATTTCCCGATAACGGCGACCGTTTTTCTGCCGTCGGAAGAACAGGCAAATAATGGAGAATGATCAGGAAGAACAGTCGAACCCGGAGCAATCAAAATGCATGCCAGAGGCCCATCCGAAGCGTGTCGAAATCGCGACCATCGGGATATTCAGTCTGCTGTTTCTACAAGGGCTGGTCTGGGCCAGCGATTTCCTGATCCCGGTCACGGCGGCTTGCCTGGGATATTTTGTGCTTAACAGGCCGCGTAGGGTGTTGGCAAAAGCAGGGATCCCACCAGTGGCCTCGGCCGCTTTGTTTGCCGCGATTCTGACAGCTCTCATTGTCCTTTTACTGGTGCAGCTCAGCGCACCGGCAGCGCAGTTCATCGAAGACCTTCCGTCGCTGATGGACGAGATCACGGAAAAGCTGTCTTCCGCAGGTGGGACACTGGAGGCCATCAATGACGCGACCGTTGCCGCAGAAGAGATCATTGAGGATCAAAATGCTGAAACAGTCGAGGTCGAAGTCGTCTCGAATACAGGGATCGCAGCAACGCTGTTCAGTATGGCACCTGAATTCCTGAGCCGGATCCTTTTCGCCTTGATCTTGCTCTTATTCCTGATTGCGTCGGGGGACATGTTCCTGACGAAGACTGTTCAAAGCTTCGCGCGCTTCACAGACAAGCGGCGCGCCGTCGAGGTGGTGCATTCGATTGAAGATCGTCTCGGCTACTATCTTGGTGGCATTGCAATCATCAACGCGGGCCTTGGTGCCGCCGTGGCACTGGCGATGTATCTTTGGGGTTTGCCGAGCGCCGTCCTCTTTGGATTCATGGCCTTCGGTCTCAACTTCGTGCCCTTTCTGGGCGGTCTGATGGGGGCCACAGTTGCTGCAGCCGTCGCGTTCGTAAGTCTGGACGGGACCTGGGCTGCAGCGGGAGTGTTTGCCACCTAAATCGCCCTTACATCCGTGGAGGGTCAGTTTATCACACCGCTCGTCATCTCGAAAAGGATGTGTTTGAACACTCCAGTCGTCTTTCTGTTTGTCGCGTTCTTTGCCTGGATCTGGTCGATTATCGGCATGATTGTCGCGCTACCGATCCTTATTGTGCTCAAGATCGCGTGTGACGAAACAAAGTCGCTGCAGACGCTCGCACGGTTTCTCGGCGACCTGGACGAAGATGCCTCCACCGACGCGGAGAAGACATAGTCAGCCGACGGCTTAAGCTGCCAACTCGTGGTCGGTTAGGTCTTGCGGCGGATCAGTCGCCCCAGAAAAATCAGCAAGCATGCGCCCGCTGCGGCAACGATCAACTGACCGATCCAGCCACCAAGCGTCGTGCCGATGATCGCAATCAGCAGCCAGTTAAGTACCAGCGCACCGATGATACCCAGCACGATGTTCATCAGCAGGCTCTGATCCGATTTCATGATCTTTTCAGCGATCCAGCCCGCAAGCGCGCCAATGATCAGTGAGCCGATCCATCCTATTCCAGTCATTTTTTGTCCTTCTTTGGGATTTGAGTGAAGCTGATGCGTGAGCGGCATATCCGCGTTCATGCCAGACCTATGGACGAAAACAAAAAAGCGCTACCGCCGGAGGGACGCCGGCGGCAGCGGAACTCGTTAACAACACTGGAGCGATGCGGGTCATTGCCCGCATCGCTCAGAGGTTCAATCAAGACCGAGCTGTTCAGCCAAACGCAGGCCGGGGTCAAGCACACGCACTTCGTTCTCATTGTACTCGGGCATGTTTTCCAGTTGAGACTGGGTGAACTCGGGCAGGATCAGCTTTTCAACCGGCACGGCTACTTCGTTCTCACCCATGCCGAGGAAACCACCGACACCGATGATGGCAACCAGCGTCTGACCGCGCATACCGATGAAGTCGACCTCACCCACGTCCTCACCTGTCTCGGTTGTGATGCTGCGCCCAATCAGGTCTTCAGCCGTGCGGTCGAAGATCGGCAGAACGCGGACAGTCTCTTGATAGCGTGCGCGGTCTTCGTCGGCCATGTTACCCGCCTCATCCGCGTTGAAGTCTTCCATCACAACGCGGGCCTGCATTTGCTCGACCTCGACATTCGCTTCGCCGCCATCGACGACGTTGACCTCGGCCTCCTCGCTGGTGACAGACACATCGGCGCTCTCGCCCTGTTCGACATTCACCTGCGCCTCTTCCTGGGTGACATCGACCTGTGCTTCTGCTGCGTCAGAGATGCTCACCTGTGCTTCAACATCCTTGTGCTTTGGGCCAAGGCGATGAGCAAAGATTACAGCTCGGCCCGCTGGATGACGTTCAATCAGGCCAAGCAGCTCGGGGGGCATGTCCGCAAGGGCGAGAAATCCGCCACCGTCGTGAAGTACGGGACCGTCGCGCGCGAGGACGAGAAAGGTGAGGAACGGCAAATCCCCTATGCTAGGGCTTACCGGGTGTTCAATTCCGACCAGATCGAGGGCCTGCCCGCCGAGTTCTACATCCTGCCCGATCCGCCCCGTGATCTTGGCACCGTGGCCGACCCTGTGCTGGAGGCGTTCTTTGCCGCGTCCGGCGCGCGGATCGACGTGACCGGGGAGCCGCGCGCCTACTACAACATCAAGACCGACCGCATCCACATGCCGCCGATCGGATACTACGGCACCCTGGCGCATGAGCTGACCCATAATGCCGATGTTCAGATTATGCCGACCTGATCAAAAACACCTACGAAAATTGGCGGATGCGCTGCTTGTGCGCGGCATAATCGAGGATAATTCTGAGGCGAAAGATCAGACTTCGTTCGGATCAGGCCCAAGCATCGCTATGAATTCCGAGAACGTATTCGCGACTGGATGGAGGAACAGAGCCTCTTCGTAGTCATCCTCGTCTTGAAAGCCTGCGTCGTCTACCTTTAGCGTCTCGTTTGCGGGGCGCGCCAAGATGTAAATTCTGCCATGCATTGGGCCTTCCCGAAGATCCATGTAGATGCCTTGCGAGCCTGTGTAGGCGATCTGAAGCAGGTGCGAATGGATGTAGGCCGAAAAATTGTTGTAAGGATCGTCTTCGATGGAATTTAGGGTATTACTGGTAATACCATAAATTTCCTCAATGCTCAGCAAGATGAGACCTTGCACCTGAAAAAAGGCATTGGAATCGGCGGGGCGGCCACCATTGCATTTTAGGAGGAACGCTCTGTAGTCAGCAGGTAACCTGAGGGCTCTGGTTACCTCAAATCCGTTGATTTTTGCATCATCAATTGGTTCATTCTGCCTCTCGAAGTTCATTGATTTCTCGCTCTGGATGCGCCGCCTTGGTGGAAGAAGTCTCGGTTTATTACTCGGGGGATCAGCTGCATCGTACGTGCATCTTCAACATGGTGCCAAACCCAGTCTTCAGGTGCATCGCGTCCCCATTCCGGCTTTCCAGCGGCGACATTTGCCCAGCGGTTGTCGGTCCTTCCAGTCCCAGAAACATCAATCTCAACGGACCGCACACCACTTGGATGAGTCATAAACGGACGGAAGTCGGGGTATCCACCCGGATACTCTACAGAGACCCGTTGAGGCTGTCCCAGAAGCTCGATGTCCGCTGTATAGCGGAAATGTCCCTCTGGCATCAGTTCAACTGTGCCGCCCCGATTGATCCACTTCTCGAACTTTGGCGAGTACGGTCCCGCATTGGTGACGCCTTCGAAGTCCGGATCGGTTCTAAGGCGGTCGAGCGTGAGTTCCTCGGGTGCTGTTAGCCCCTCGGCGCGACGCCGAACACGGCCAAGGGCGGCGACTCCGGCCAGGACTTCTGGCAGCCCATAACCCAAAGCGCCGGCATAATCGCCTACAGCGATCCTTTCGCGAAACGGCTCCACCATCGCTTCGGGCAAGGACGATGGATCGGCATAGATGGCCTCAGCCACACGGCGCAGGTCGTCCAGACGTATGTCGGGAATTCCTCGTATCGCCTCAGCGACATCCACCAGCGATGTGGCGGTGCCCCCGACGAACCGGTCTATTGGGCTGCGGGCTTGGGTGAGTGCCTGATCGATAAGTTCATTTGACGCTCCGGCCGCTGCCAGAGTGGCTGCCGCCGCCAGGGCGTCGGGATTTGATATCCCAAAGACCGATGCCAGGCGTCCCAGTCCGTCTCCGTGGCGCTCCAGAAGATTGAGGAAGGCGTCCGGGTTATCTTTGATGGCGTCTCCCAATTGCTGGAACGCTAAAGCCAAGTCGCCTTGCGTCTGGACGTCGAGCATCTCGTCATCAATCGTGATGCCCGGTTCTGGTTGGAATAGGTCGCGTAAGCGTTCACCGAAAGTCTGAGGTCGAACGCCTATACCTGCTGAAAAATCGTCCCCGAGATCGCTCAGGAACCTGTCAAGCAAACCAACGGGTCCCAGCAGACCAATGTCGGCTCCGGGCGGCACCGGGCGCGCGGAACAACGACAGTTTGGCGCTTCGCCAGGCTTCTCACCGTTCGAATCCCATCTATACACGCCACCGCCGCGAGCGGAATGCGAGGCCCGGACCTTCTCATCACCTACGGTTTGCCAAACATACTGTTCAATGCCGAGGTCACGTTGCCTGATCTCATTGATCAGACCAGCAAAGTTCCGCAGCAGCCGCTCTTCCATGGCTTGCCGAACAGGTCGGAGCCTTTGAGGATGTGTGTTCCATTCGGCCCAGATTGCTGCCAGTCTTTGATCCCACTCGTTCAGAGTCTCGTCGGCCGCGCTAGCAATGCTGGGGAGGTCCTGCTCATCTAGGGGTGGGTCATAGGCATCAGCCAAAGCATCCAGCAGCATGGTGGCATTGTCGCGGCCGACGGTATCAAGGCGGTCTTCAAAACTGCTCCGCAGTGCGCCATAGTTTGGAAAGTTGTTCTTGACGGACCAGTTGACGCGCTGGCCGAGAACGCGACCGTCGGACTTCCGAAGCAGAAACTCGCCCTCTCCGCCGGTGCGGATAAAATCTGAAAATGATTGATGCATGCAAGGTGCCCGGAACTGATTGGGCGTCAATGTCTCAAGATTTGGTTAACAGGCTGTAACTAAAGCGTTCGCTGGCCACACTGCCTCTTCGTTGAAACGAAGGAGGCCAAAATGGCAAAAGAAAAACCAGATCAAACAGTTCAAAGCACTCTGGACGAAGCCGCCGCCAATTTTGTGGCGATGATCACAGCTCAGGGATATAGCACTCACACGGTCGAAAACTATGCGCGCAACGCTCGGAAGTTTGCAGCCAAGCTCGAGTGTTCTGGTGTTCCGCTTATGAAGTTGGATGACCAAACCGCAGAAGAACTGATCTCACAGATTACACAACAAATTTGGGCGTCAGGTCGAAGCCAAGTTAAGTACCAACTGGAACGGTTCCGGGACTATTTGATCGCTGAACACGGGGCGCCGCCGCGTGAACCGGAACCAATCGATATGTCGCCGCGGGCGGTTCTCTGTCGCGAATATAAAACCTACCTGCGCGTTCAACGCGGCCTGTCCGAGGAGACGATCTACCATTGCTTGCGGTTCTTTGATCGGTTCCTGACAGCGAAGTTCGGCGCCGGTCTAGGCGATCTGAATAGCATCGAGCCCGACGACATCACGGGGTTCATACTCTGGTTGCGCAAGGAACAAAACGCGCCGCGGGACAAGACAGGCCCGTCGCATCTTCGCAACCTCTTCCAGTTCCTGTTCTGGAGCGGAAAGACCGAGCGCAACCTGAGTGCCGCCGTGCCAAAAGCGCGCCAGCCCAAACCAACCGGCATTCCGCGGTATCTTGAGCCGGAAGAGGTCAATCGTCTCATCGAGGTGGTGCGCGGCCACAAAAAAACGGGCCGACGCAACTATGCAATGCTGATGTTGATTGCCAGGCTTGGCCTTCGAGCGCCGGAAGTGGCGGCCATTGAACTGGATGATATCGACTGGCGGGCCGGAGAAATCCTGATCCGCGGCAAGAGGCAGTTGCACGATCGGATGCCAATGTCGTCGGAGGTTGGCGAGGCGATCGTCGATTACATTAAGAATGAGCGCCGAGGTCCGGATCGGGCGCTGTTCGTCTCCGTCAAACCGCCGTTCAAGCGGTTCAAGGACGCGCAAATCCTGCGCTGGATTTTGCGGGATGCCTATGATGCGACCGGCATTAGTCCGCCACAAGCCTATATCGGCACGCACATTTTGCGGCACAGCCTGGCCACCGACATGCTGCGGAAAGGCGCTTCGCTTGAGAAGATCGGGGATGTGCTGCGTCACCGGTCGGCGATGACCACGACGATCTATGCGCAATACGATGTGGATGCCTTGCGCTCGATCTCACGTTCCTGACCGACGTTGGAGGAAGTGCAATGAAAACACTGTCTCAACGGCTTGATGAATATTTGGCACTGCGCCGGTCGATGGGTCTTGATCTCTCCTTTGATGAACGGGTCCTGCGCAAGTTCACGACCTATGGCGATGAAAACGGGTTCGATCGGATATCGGCACCCTTATTCCTTGATTGGAAGGCAAACTACGGCGGTGCAGACGATAACACATGGTCCCGTCGCCTTGGCATGGTGCGCAGGTTCGCCTTGGTCACTTCGATGACTGACGCGCGGGGCGTCCTCTCAACCTATGCCTATGATGATGGTGGTCGTCTGACCTCGCGATCCTTCCCCTCAGCGCCGGGTGAAGACCAGGCCTTCGTCTATGACACGACCGTCAATGGCAGTACGGGCGAGGACAAGATCGGCCAGATCAACGATGAGAGCGGCTCGATCACCCGTGAATATGGCAGTGACGGCTACGTTGCCCTGGATCGCCGGGTCACGGACGCCGCGCAATATGACGTGCTCTATGATCACGACAGCTATGGCAGGCTCCAGAAGGTGACCTATCCGGGCGCGCTCGAAATCGCTTACACCTTCGACGCGCTCGACCGGGTGAGCAAGATCACAGCGCAGCGCCTGATCATTGATCCGGGCACGGGGCAATATCCACCGCCTCAGACGGTCGTGGATCAGGTCACCTACAAACCCTCCGGGCCGCTGGCCTCGATGATCTATGGCGACGGAGCGACCCATACGCGAACCTATGACACCTCCTACCGGCTCACCGGGCTGTTGGATCAGGTCGGCCTGACCACCCTGCGGGATGTGACCCACAGCTACACCAGCCGGGACAATCTCGCCTCCCTGACCGACGGGCTGAACGCGCTGAACAACGAGATCTATCAATATTCCAGCCGTGAATTCCTCTCGCAGGCCTCGGGTCCCTACGACCAGATCGACTATACCTACGACGCGGTTGGCAACCGTGCGACCCGTGCAATCACCGCCTCTGCGACGACGGTCACGGATATCTATACCTACCCGCTGACCTCGAACCGGCTGGAAAGCATCGCGCAGGGGGCGGGGGGCGGCCGTGTGCTGACCTATGATGCGGCGGGCAATGTCACATACGACAACCAGAATGGCGGTGGCTATGGCTATGCCTATAATGCCGCGGGCCGGATGGAGAGCTTTGCGATCAACGGCGTGGTGCAGGCGGAGTACCTCTACAACGCCATGGGCCAACAGGTCGTACGCCGCCTAACCCAGGCAGGCCAGACCATCCACTCCGTCCATGATCTCGATGGCAACCGACTGGCGGAATACGACTATGACCCGCAGACCGGCACCGCGACGCTGCTGCAGGAGTACATCTGGCTGGACGGTGCCCCTGTCGCCGTGATTGACGGTGCGACAGGTGCGATCGCCTTCATCCGTACCGATCACGTCGCTCGGCCTGTCTTTGTCACAGACGACGTTGGTGTCAAAGTCTGGGAGGCCAGTTACCTGCCCTTCGGCGGTGTGCAGACCGCCACGAGATCGAACCCTGACCTGCGCTTCCCGGGTCAGTGGTTCCAAAGCGAAAGCGGCCTGCACCAGAACTGGATGCGGGAGTATGACCCCACAACAGGACGCTACATCCAGGCAGATCCCCTCGGGCTCGTCGATGGCGCTAGCGTCTACGGATATGCCCTCCAAAACCCGAACAGGTACATAGATCCAAGGGGAACCTGCATCGGGCCACTTGCCGTAGCTTGCGCTGGCGCATTTGGCGGCGGGATCAGCATTCCTTCCGGTGCAGGGTCAGGCTTGGCAATTGCACTTGGCATCGGGGCCGCAGTCACGCCAACTACGCCAGGCGATGGAACTGCTGGCGAAGACGCAAAAAATGATGCCACCGAGGGTGACGGGAGTTGCGAAAAAGACGACGGCGTAGACTGCGAAAAACAGTACCAAGACGATTTGGATGTTTGCCGAGCGTTGGGCAAACGAAAATCGCGACTTGCTCAAGCCAATATGTGCTACGGTACAGCTGAACTGAGAAGAAATGAGTGCGAAAGATACGGATATCCCGTTACGCCCTTGAACGTTTGGTGGAATTGATATGAAATCGCATAGCGTTTTTTTTGATGAAAACTCGGGTAGGTTTGTGGTGCACAGGGTTAGGGATGGGAAAGCTGCCATCTTGGCGGAGTTTAGTCTGAGTGAAGTAGAGAATTTAGACTTTGACGATGCCGTTGATACCTTAGCAAAAAGAATCGGTGAAATCCTAATTCTGGACAATAAGATCGCGGTTAAAAAGTTGAGTTAGAGAATGCGCGAGGGATAGATTGTGCAATGGCCGTCGGTACGATGACTTAGGTGTCACTTAGCACTTAAATGTAAGAATGCGGTCGTTTCGAAGATTTTTGGCACTTCAATCTGAGAATCATCGAGCCTGAGTCTCATATCAACTGCATCTGTTGGGGTGGTCCCCACTCGATCGCCGGGGTTACCAAATGGTCGGTCGCCATGACAAATCGGGTTTTGTTGTCTCCCATCATGTGCCCTTGCAACATTTTCAGCATCGGCGGCCCTGCGTGGTCGATGATTGCCACGCCTGCTAGGAGCGCGGGACGGATGTGTAGCGGCAGAATGGGGTGCTTTGGCGAGAACGCGGACGCGGACTCTTTGGTCAGAAGGTCATCAAAATCGGGAACGATGGCGCCGAGGAGCCGGTAGCGCCAAAAATCGCAATCGCGAGGGGGTGGCCAGGGGATGCGGCGCATGAGCAGGAGTCGCGCAATCTCCAGAGGTGGCAACCATGTTTCAACGCCGCGTTCTGTGTGGTTGTGCAACAAGGTCTCACCGCGACGTGCCGCTACGCGATACGGTGCAAGCGTTCGATCGCCATCGCTGGTGGTCTTGTCCTGGAATAGTTCCCCACAGTGCGGGCAGGTGATCCGCCAACCTTGCAATTCACTCCGCAGGATTGGCGGCGAGCCAATGTCGGTATCAATGCAATGCGCGCAATGTTGCACCGGACTCTTGGCGATGAACCGGCGAGCTGCTTTCGGGGCGTCTGCGAAGCTCAGGCTGCGTACAAATTTCGGGCTAACGCCAAACATCCCCGCAATCCGGTCTGCCTGGGCTTTGGTCAGGGACAGGTCGATTGCACCAAGCGACGTCGCCTCCGGCAATCCATGACGCAGCATGGTTAACGGCGTGACCCCATAAAAGTCCGCGTGGCGGCTGATCCAGGATGAAAGAAGTTCGCCGCGCATGGGCGGCAAGGTGACGGGCAGGGGTCCCGTCATGCGAAGGCCGCCTCGGTATCAAATGCAGGCACCCAGGCCTCGACGGCGCTGTCGCTGATGTGTTCGGTACCGCTTTCGATGGCCTCGATTGCAAGGCTGCCCAGCATCTGGAAGATGTTGGCCGTAATGCCATCCGTGATCTGCAGAATGCGCCGCAGGGATTTCGGCGTCAGCACAGAGGATTGCCGCAATGGAGTGTTGCGCAGGATCGACGCGACCAGCGTCTCGAAGTCCTCATTGGCGGCCCAGCGGTTCAGGGTGAGCTGCTCAAAGCGGCGCGCAAGCTGAACGTCACCGCCGATGGCTTCCCGGGCGTCGTTCACGCCGAAGCAGACCAGTGAGATTTGGAGCCGATTGCTGAGAAAGCGCAGCATGTTGAGCACGATACGTTGCTCTCGATAGGTCCCGGCGAGGATGTTGTGAACTTCGTCGATGACCAGCACCTGGACGCCGATGGCCTTCATGATCCGCATGGTCGCCTGTTCCATCTGAGCAATATCGGCCCGCGGTGCCTGGGGCGCGCCGAGGAGGGGAAGCAGTTCACCATAGAAGCGCCGCTCGCCGGGGCGACTGACCATTTCCATGGCCAGGACCGGTGTCTTCAGAATACCGGTCCGGCGAGCGAGATGCAGCGGATGCTGATCGCGGAAGCGTTGCATGATCATGGTCTTGCCCATCCCGCTGTCGCCAAAGATCGCGACAGACGGCATGCGGGGGCCTCTTGGATGATCAAGGAGCGCCTCAAGGCGATCGAGGGCTTGCTTTGCGCGAGGGTAGAGAACCCAACGGCGGGACCTGATGGCGCGAATGCGTCCTGCTTGGGGTTCAGACAGCAGGGCCGCCGCGTGGGCGGTCAGATGAGGGTGATCGTTTGTCATTTTGGCTCCAGCTCATTCGGTATCCTCAACAAAGGGCACCGGTTTGGTGGAGTCGACACCACGGAGCGTGCCCGTGTTCCGGAAGTCATCGCCCCGCCTCGGTTGAGCCTTGCCGCGCCGCGCGGTCGCGGTTTTGTTTACGGCCTCGTCAACCAACTTCCGCTGTTCGAGCGCGGTCCTCACGACCGCGCGGCTATCGACTTCACGCCGCCCTTTCTCACGCAGGGTGCGACGCGCCGTCAAAGCCTCGTGCAGGGAAATGGGTGCCAGGGTCAGGTCCGCGTGGCGGGCTTCAACGAAGTTGCCCGTGGGCCGCCGCACGAACACGCGCGACATGTCGCGCGGATCGTACTTCACCAGAAGCCGCCGCTCAGTCCGGCCGACATCGGCGCTGAGCGCGGGAGACCAGTAGCGCAAACCAAACAGATGGATGCCGGTCGGGCGCAAGGTCCGCTCCTGTTCCGGCAGGAAAGAGACCCAGAACTGCAGTCGATCCTGCGGCAGCCGCAGAGGGGTCTCACCTCCGTGGTCCCGCCAGACGGCGAGGGGAGGGCGGCTCAGCGAGCTGTGGATGGATTGATGATAGGACCCGACAATGTCGAGGGCGATATAACGCTCCAACTCACGCAAGGTCAGCGCCGCATGTTTCCTTGAATCATACTCCGCGAGGTCCTGCGCGTTGCTGAAGGTCGTGCCGGGCAAAAGGTGCAGCCGTCCCATTTGGGTGCCGATCAGCCGCTCGATGTGTCCGCCGAAGCGCGGAGTCCCCGGCGGCCGCCAGTCGATCGCAATGCCCGCATTCTCGCAGCCACGCTTGAAGGCGCGACTCCGGAAATCCGCGCCGTTGTCCACATGAACCCGGTCGGGAAGGCCGGCCACAGGCCAAGGCTCTTCGATCTCGCGCGCTTTTAGCCAGGCAGTCTTGTCATATACCGAATGCAGCAGGCAGAGGCTCGTCGAAAGCCGGGATGGCGCATCCATGGTCAGGTAGAACCCCGTCACCATACGGCTGAAGACATCCATGGCCAGGGTCAGCCAGGGTCGTCCGATCGGTTCGCGGGTTTCCTCATCGACGACAAAGATGTCGGCCTTTGTGTGATCGATCTGAACAATCTCGAGGGGTCGGGAGGTGCTCAGTGTTCCCGGGACCGGCATCGTCTCTTTTATGATCTGCGTCTCGCCCCGGCGCTGCGCCCGGTGGCGCAGGTCCAGGTCACCCAGACGCCGCTCAATCGTTCGACGATGCGGCGGCTTCAATCCTGCCGCGGTGCAATCCGTTTCAATGTCTCGCACCAACTGCGAGACCGTCGGGCGGGTCGGTTTCAGATAGTACTTGCGGATTGCCGTCTCGACGATCTCTTCCCGTTGAGCATCCAAAGCGCGATGGCCCATCGGACGTCCGCGCTTGGTTTCAACGAGCGACATGACGGTTCCGTTCGCCCGAAACCGTCTCAGCAAGCGGTATGTCGTCGCTTGGCTGACCTGCAGCTCGGAGGCAAGATCGGCAATAGCGGCCACGCTTGATTCACCGGAACTGGAGTCCAGGAACCTGCGTATCGCGGCCGCACGGCGGCAGGCTTCTGCCCACTGGGCGTCGTCTACCTCGTCTGGAAGTGGTTCGGTCATGGCGAAGTCCCGACAAAATCGGAGCCACGATTATCGAATTAAGTGCTAAGTCACCAAGAGCCCCTAACGTGCTATTGCAAAAATCTGCCGGGGTTATACTGGCATGTACGCGTACACTCTGGAGTAAACGCACGCATCTCAGCGTCGTTCTGCTCCACAAAATCATGTATTGAAGACCTATAAATCAGAAAGTAACAAATTTTTGTTGCAATCGTTGTTATGGGCATTATCCTCTACGATGTTTGGAGAGGCATATGCTATTCAAGGTTGAGATTGAGAACTTTCTGTCCATCGGCGATCCGATCACGATCGATCTCCGCGCGCGGAAAGGCACAGACGATGTGCTTGGTCGATTATCGCCCATTTATAAAGATTCGGACGACCGATCACCGAACGTCGTTGCCTTGTTCGGTCCGAATGCGGCCGGCAAGACGAACGTCTTGCGCGCGATCACCTTCGCAACCTGGTTCGTCAGTCGAAGCTTTGATTGGAGCCCAGAGACATCCCTGCCCTACGAAAAATTCGGCTCCATGGAAAAACTGGAGCAAAGAACACGACTCGCGTTCAGCTTTGCAGGGTTTGTGGATTTTCTGAACCCCAGCATCGAGGGCGAACAATGCCCCTATTCTTATGAAGTGATATTGGGACCTCGAAGAGCACCCCAAGGAGATGGGTTGCAGGATATCGTGCTGTCAGAGAAGATCACTTATCAGCCCAAAAGACGCGGGAAACCAATCACCATTTTGGAGCGACGTGGCTTGGAGATTGTAAAGGCCGCCCCTGGTCTGATCGACAAAGGCACCCGGCTCGCCTTGAAGTCGGTTCTCCGCGAGCGCGCCAGCATCATCGCCACACTCGGTCAATTGAACAATCCGGTTGCAGGTCACTTCTTGAAGTCAACAGCATTGATTTTTTCCGACATTTTCATTGATCGGAAGATCATCGGCGAGCGTGACCTATCCAATTTCTATCGTGATCACCCGTCGTTCTTTGACGCACTCAAGGATCTCGCAAGGCGGATCGACTTGGGAATTGAGGACGTTCAAATCCATCGCTATGCGGATGACATTACCTTGCATTTTCAACACGCTGGGCTTGACCAGATCATTACGCTCCGGCGTGAGAGTGATGGGACTCGTAATTTGGTGTCGGTTTTTCCCTATCTCGTGCAGGCGCTATCAACAGGTGGGATTGCCATCATTGATGAGCTGGATACGACAATACACCCTATGCTCCTCCCAGAGATTGTACGCTGGTTCGGCGATGAGGTTCGGAATCCGCATGGAGCGCAGCTTTGGATGACCTGTCATTCAGCCAGCTTGCTGTCGGAGCTGACCAAAGAGGAGATTTTGTTCTGTGAAAAAGACCGGAAAGGGCAGACCTCTGTTTTCAAGCTCGCTGAGATCGAAGGTGTCCGCCGATCAGAAAACTTCTACGGGAAATACATGAGCGGCGAATACGGCGCTGTACCCCAGGTCGGGTGAAGGAGCAGTTCCGATCAGGCAACGGCGCAGATCTCTTTTTTTGGCTTGCGAAGGGGAAAGCGAGCAAGGCTACGCTGCCATGCTTCGCGCCTTTGCAAATGATGCCGGACTCCATGTTCATCTCGACGTACATGTACCGGGAAGATCCGGAAATCCGCATGTTCTCGTAAGAAGGGCCTCTGCGATCGCGCAGACGCCGCACCGCACTGCCATTTCCCGCCATCTGGAGAGAAGCAGGTTTGCCCGTTCTCCGGCGCATCGATCCCGTGCAATCGGATCAGCACGGGCCCGATTTCCAACGTGTCACCGTCAAACACACTCAATGCACCCTTGATCGTGATGGACTGGACATCTGCACGGCCCACCGAGGAAAGCAGAGAGATGGCGACGGCAAGTGCCAACAGTACGCCTGTCGCAGAAAAAGACCTTCTGAACGATGTCCTGAACAATGAGAAGCCCTCGCATCACGGATCGATTGAGATCCGAGAAAACGAGATCAAGCTTAACAAGCCCTAAACAAAATGCGGACATCACAATGGCGCAGTTGCGCGGCAATATGGATGCTATTTTCAGGATCGCGGAGCGAGGGTCGGTCTTCGTTTCGGCAACCAAATTAGGCCTAATGTGTTGAAAAATGTTATCTGCCAAGCCGGGACGGTGTAGAAGCGAACATTTAACTGACGAAATTTGGCCAAGCCCTTGTGTCTCAGCTAGTCAACATACAAGAACTTATCGGATTCTGAGTTTCTCTGGGACTAAAAAACAGTACAGAAGAAGTCCGACATAAGCTCAAAGCCGCATCCCACGGTCCATGCATCGAATTAGTTCTTTGCCGTGATCATACGCAGTCCTTAGGTCTCCGTAAGTTGCTGTGTTTGGTCAAACACCCTGACCTGCTCCCCTGAAAAGTTCTCGATTTGAGGTTAGCCTGTTCTCCAATTGAGGAGACAGACGATGAAGAGAAGCCGTTTCAGCGAAGAGCAGATCATTGGCATCCTGAAGGAATTCGAAGAGCTCAATTGTGTTACCTGAAAGGGCAGGGGAGACTGAAATCATCGGCAAAGTCATCTGGGTCGGTTGTCATGTTTAGATATTTTTGAAAGATATTGTTTTGAAGAGATTTGTTTTTGCCGCCGCGTTGCTTTTAACGGCATGTGCTGAACTGACCGCTTCCCAGTATTTGCGCTTCAAACTGGTCCGCAGACCATACTCGTAACGTGTCGATGCTACGATCCTTAGCAAGCTCAAGAATCAAGAGCGGGGGTCTATATCTAATGTGCCGCGAAGACCGCCGCGCTGTCGTGGGATCAAGGTTTGAATTACACAGCAGAGATATGGACGCCGTCCGGTGTTTGTTTTTCAGCCAGTCCAAACACTGAAAGCTGATTGAGATCCGGGTCTCGGGCAAAAAAGTCCATCATGCGGGAAGAGGTTCGTTCACTTGCGACATTTTGCGACTTAGCGAAGGAGTCTTGCAACGAGTACCCAAGGCGTCGTGCGGCGTGATCTGCTACGACAAGATAGCGATAGTTCTCGCGGTAGTCGGACCTAAATCCTTCCGCTATGTGGGATAAAACCGCAAGATCGACAAAATCTGTGTTTTGAGTGTCGAGGGCTTTTTCAGCAAACCGACAAGAAATTGCCAAGAGCTTGGCTCCGGTCTCTCGACTCAGATGTCCATCAAAGACCTTGCGTTCGGCAGCGCTTAAGTGACCCCAGCCCAACAGTACTTCAGAAACATCCTGAATAATCTCGTCCATGCCCTTGCGAAAGCGAACGCTGCTAGCGTCAATTTTTTCAATATTGTTCAGTAGCTTTTCAAGCATGCTCTAACTACCTGGAAGAACCATGTAGTCACCCACACGGCGATATCTGGCATCTCTGAGTTGTCTCAGTTCTCGATAAAAAACCGTAGTTGGGTACGTTGGGTTGCCTGAACGCAAATTGGACATGGTGATTGGCGATCCAAGATAAAATGGTTTTCCAGGGTCAATTCCACCCTGAATCCATGCATCATTAACATTGATCGCCCAATCGGGCTTGTTTAGACGCGTCATGCCCAAAGCATCTCCAACCTCTGTGTCTTCCAAGCGCCCCATGATGATGTCATTTCGCGAATTCGCCGTTTGCTGGTAGGAGCGCCAAGCTGCGTCAGCTTCTGTGTCGGAACTATAACGGCTTCCGTATTTGGCCAGAAAGTCATCTTTTGTCCGGAGCACACGGCGCGAGGAAGAGCGCGTGATCCGTGTGACCCCGTTTGTCACCCCTTCTGCGATCTCGTGGATCTTGCCTTTCAGAGCCCTGATGAGGTCGACCATCTTGCCACTTATGGATTTCAACAGGGTGAACACGCGCAACAAAGCCCGACCAGCGCGACCGGCACCAGACAGTGCTTTTGTCACCTTTGCGATGTAGGTCGCAATCCGCGCCGCCAGCGCCGGCGGTGAAGAACGCGATGATCGCTAGTACAATTGCGATAAACAGTTCCGGGATGAGATAGCCCACGCCCAACCCGACCATGTCGCTCCAGAAATTGGGCGGGATCATCATCATGGTGCCAAGCATCGTCCCACCCAGCACCGCTAAAACGCGGGTCTGCGTGGCCATCTCGATCATGGCACCTGCCCATTCAGCGCTCTCCTCAACAATATCGCTCAGCAGTTGCGCAATCTCTTCCAGGCCTGGAATGCTTTGGAGCGCCCGTGCAATCGCCTCCAACCCAGCTTCAAAGGCGGCAACGGATCCTTCGGCAAGGCTCTGTAACAGCGCCAATATCTGGTCACGGTTTTCCCAAAGCGCCTTGGCACTCTCCGACAGGCTGTCCCAGGCGTCGCCCAGCATATCGGGAAGGTTCGACAACCACTCCCCAACAGAGTTCCAGAACTCCCCTTCGCCTTCCCACCAGGCGGAGGCTCCAGACTTAATACTACCCCAGAGGCTGCCGAACAGGCCAAGCCAGCCATCAGCTTCCCATTGGATGATCCAGGGCTGCATTGCCGTTTCCATTGTCCGCGCAAACGCCGCCAGTTCAGCGACAATTTGCTCTTCCAATGCTGCGGGATCACCAGCGTTTTCTGGCACAAGTTGTGCTGTGATTGGCCCCGGTTCGGGCGCACGATCATCTTAAGCTCCGACTTCGGGCAACACGCTTTGAATCGGCTCTCCGTCCTGCAATCCAAAGGTTGCCAACGCGCGGGTTCGACCCCCTTCAGAGTGATCGGCCCGTCCCGATACTGCACACGTAACGGTGCAAGTGTTATGGGCGTTTTCCACCGATCATCGTAGTGAGCCTCAACACGGAAGCGGGCCGCACACGGCTCGCAGATCTCGGCCAACGGCGTGTTCGGCTGAGTCGCTGCCACTTGGGTTGCCGTCGAAAAACTATCGAAGCTTTGTGGGTGCTCCCCCATTAGACAATCTTGCTGTAAATCGCAGATAGATCATCCGTGAGGTGAGAGGCCTTGTCGGCTCCTTTGATTGCGCACAGGATTCGACCGTATTGTGGATCACGAACCCAGCCAGTGCCATGCGCCAAGGCGCAGGCCACATAAACGCACTTGGCCAGACATTGTAATCTGCGGATGCCCCAAAGGGATCATCCGGCCAGAGGGAATATCTGGCCGCCGGTGCGCGCAAGGTCGCAGCCTCGGGAAGACCAATGCGAAGGTCGATGGC